>NZ_JAFUAG010000039.1 GCF_017464355.1 Ruminococcus sp.
TCGGAACAACGACCGCCCGCGTCAACCAGCCGACCAGCGAAGCGATTTCGGCGGTCGCAGCGCAGTCCCTACAGACAGAAAGCCTTTTAACGCAGCAGGGTGTACCGCAGAAATGTCCACATTAACGCAAGTTCCTGCGCAAACGCCCCACCCCAACCCCTCCCAAGGGAGGGGCAGTTGCCCCTGTCGGGGCGCAATTTTCGTCGCTGCGCCGAAAATTGCACGCGGGCGGTCGTTATCCGCATCGGGTTTTGTTATAGGGTACAACAACGCTCACGCTCGGAAGTTGGCGACCGCCCGCTTTTTTGGTCGGAAGCTTGCTTTGCTCTTAATGTTTGTTATGGTCGTTGCTTTGCACCTTGGTGATTGAGGGGCTCTGCCCCTCAAACTCCCCGCAAGCCTTTCGCGAAAGGCTTGAGCCAAAGCTCCCTTCCTTGGCATTCTCCACAAGCTTGCTTTGCTTTTTTCTACGCTTATTATACCACCTCCCCCGCTGCTATGTCAAGCTGTTCATATAAATAGCTTGAATTATACCCCCATTTATGTTATAATAAAGGTTATGTTATACCGCAGAAAGGATTGAGCGCTTTGATATATCTTGATAATGCTGCCACTACCAGACCCTCCGATGCCGCTAAAGCCGGGGTCATGAAAGGCCTTGATGTCTTCGGCAACCCCTCCAGCCTTCATCGCTGCGGTGTCGATGCTGAACTTCTCGTGAGCGATGCCCGCAATGCTATCGCTGAAAGCCTCGGCTGTTCGCCCGATGAGATATTCTTTACCTCGGGGGCTACCGAAAGCAGCAACACCGCAATTTTTGGTGCCTTTAAGTCCCAGGGAAAACGCAAGCACCGCGTCGTCACCACCACCGTGGAACACCCCGCCACCGCCCGCCCTATGGACGAACTCGAAAGGCTGGGCTGCGAGGTCGTTCGCATTTCCCCCGATGAGAACGGCATGATCTCTGCCGAGGGTATAGCTAATGCCGTAAACGAGGATACTTTCCTGGTGAGCGCCATGCTGGTCAACAACGAGACAGGTGCAGTACTCCCCGTAGCCAAGGCTTTTGCAGCCATACACAGGCGCTTTCCCAAGGTCATCACCCACTGCGACTGCGTGCAGGGTTACATGAAGCTTCCCGTGAAAGTGAAGACCCTCGGGGCTGACCTTATCTCCCTGAGCGCTCACAAGATCTGCGGCCCCAAGGGCATAGGCGCTCTCTATATCCGCAAGGGACTTCATCTGCCTGCCCTGCTGCTTGGCGGCGGTCAGGAAAAAGCCATGCGCTCGGGCACTGAGTCCGTTCCGCTGATATGCGGCTTCGGTGAAGCGGTAAAGCAGCTTTCGGCGGATATTCCCGCAAGGCTCGAAAAGGCGAAAAAGCTGGAAGCTCTCCTTTTGGAGAAATGTGCGGAAAACGGCGGTATATCCGTTAATTATCAAGGTGCGGAAAAGTCCCCCTATGTCACAAGCATAGCGGTGGAGGGGCTTAAATCGGAGGTGCTGCTGCATTATCTGGAAAAGCGTGATATCTTCGTTTCCAGCGGTTCTGCCTGCTCAAAGGGCAAGAAAAGCGGGGTGCTGGCAGAATTTAAAATACCTGTGCGGAACATGGACAGCACCCTGCGCATAAGCTTTTCCCCCGAGACCACCGAGGAAGATATCATCGGGCTTATGGAGGGCATTGCTGCGGCACAGCAGGAGCTTGCCCATATATGAACGAATGTTTCATACTATATTAATATATAAAGGGAAATTGCTGCGGGAGGACGAAAAAATTTTCCGCCCGCTGACTTACATCGACAAATATTTTACGGAGGAGCAGTTATAATGAAGGAAATAATTCTTTGCAAGTACGGCGAGATCGCTCTGAAAGGCCTTAACAAAAGCACTTTCGAGAGCATGATGATAAAGACCATAAAGCGCAGGCTGCAGAGCGCAGGCGAGTTCAAGGTGACAAAGTCACAGTCCACCCTTTACGTTGAGCCCCTGGGTGAAGACCCCGATGTTGACGAGTTTGAGGACAGGCTCTCAAAGATATTCGGCATTGTAAAGCTTTGCCGCAGCGGTGCGGTGGAAAAGGATATCAATGCCATCAGCAAGGAAGCCCCCGAATATCTGGCTGAGGTGCTGGAGGGTGCAAGGACCTTCAAGGTGAACGCAAGGCGCTCGGACAAGAAGTTCCCCATGAAGTCCCCCGAGATATGCACCGAGCTGGGCGGTGCCATACTGGACAGGTTCCCTCATCTTAAGGTCGATGTTCACGACCCTCAGGTGACGGTGACGGTGGAGGTCCGCGAGGACTACGCTTATATCCATTCAGACCCTGTAGACGGTGCAGGCGGCATACCTGTAGGTTCCAGCGGACGTGCCATGCTGCTGCTTTCGGGCGGTATAGATTCACCTGTGGCAGGCTACATGATGGCAAGGCGCGGCGCCGTGGTCGAGGCCATACACTTCGAGGCGCCGCCCTATACCTCTGACAGAGCGAGAATGAAAGTTGAAAAGCTGGCAAACCTGATGACCGCTTACTGCGGTGATATCAAGTTCTTCTGCGTGCCTTTCACCGAGATACAGCTGAAGCTGAAAGCCAACTGCCCCGAGGAGCTGTTCACCATACTCATGCGCCGCCTGATGATGGAGATAGCCCAGCGCATATGCGAAAAGGACGGGGATATCCAGGCGCTGATAACAGGCGAGAGCCTGGGGCAGGTGGCCAGCCAGACCATGTACGCTATGTGCTGCACCGATGCTGCCTGCCGTATGCCCGTTTTCAGGCCCTGCGTTGGCATGGATAAATCGGATATAGTGGAGATAGCCCGTAAAATAGGCACTTTTGAGACTTCAATACTCCCCTATGAGGACTGCTGCACGGTATTCACACCCAAGCACCCCAAGACCCGCCCCAGCCTTGCCGAGGTGGAAAAGGCTCAGGCAAGCTTCGACTTTGAGCCCTACATACAGAAGGCTGTGGAGGAAACTACAGTCACACTTATCAGGAACAGGTAAGTCGGTTTAAGGGTCAGATATTGTTTCATATTTTTATATAATCAGACATATCGCAAACTGTACAAAAATCCTCTCAATTTGTACAAAGTGACAATGGCAGATCTTGGTTACACACAGGTTACATTGTTTTCAATTTTTAAGATTTGTGTACGCTTTATTGTACCGATAATTTGTGAAAATATGGTGATGAAGCAGGTGGTTTCCCCGAAATTGCGCATTTCGGCAAAAAGCAAATGTCCGAAAAATCAAACAGATGTTGCTGATATATGTAACTAAATCGTAACCAAAATTGGAAGATATTACCTGTGTCATTAGTTTGAATTGATACCCGCGTTTATAATATGTTCAAAAACAGGGCGTTTTTTTTGTGTGATATGCCAGTAAAAAGTGGGGTTTCTCTGATGAATTTTGCGGAAGATAACAAAGTGGTAACAGAAAGTATTGACATTATTACAGAGGGTGTAGTAAAATATATGTTAGACAATTCCGTCACTATGTCCACAGCCGAGAGCTGTACGGGCGGTATGGTGGCTGAAGCTGTCACTTCGGTAAGCGGAGCATCGGGTATGTTTTACGGCGGTGTCTGCACCTATACCGAGGAAGTAAAGATGAAGCTGCTCGGCGTCAGCGCGAAGACCCTCAGGGAATACACGGTGTATTCAAAGGAGGTCGCAGGCGAGATGAGCCTGGGTGCCGCAAAAATGTTCGGCACTGACTGCGCGGTGGGCATCACAGGTCTTGCAGGCCCCGGCGGGGGAACTGAGCAGAAGCCTGTGGGCACGGTGTATATCTCGGCAAGGTACAAGGATAAAGAGATATGCAGAGAGCTGAGGCTTTATGAAGAATATGAGAAACTTGACAGAGAACTTATCAGAAGACTTGCAACACTTAAAGCCTTGCAGATGATATGCGAGGTCTGCGGGATACCCGTTAAGTCAAGGAGATCATAAATATGGCAATGTCAAACGAGACCGCTAATCTCACCGAGAGGGATACATCAAATTTCTTTGTGAGATTTGCAAAATACTTTGTCCCCTGGAAAGGTGACAAAAGCGGCGAAGTCCTCCGCAAGTTGATCTTCTGCACTTCCATAGTGCTTTTTTCCATGTCACTGGATCAGCTGAGCGATTACCTCGGTGCTTCCAAGGAGGAGCAGAAGTCTTACATACAGCAGGTAGTTGACGAGTATGAACCGAAGTTCGACAGCAATGTCAGCTACGATGTCAACAACGGCAGCGACGATTATGATGCTGCGAACCCCGAAGCTTCACAGACCAAGAAGACTATTCAGGACTGGGCAAAGCCCCTGCTGAAGCGCAACCCCGATGTGGTGGGCTGGATAAAGATACCCGGCTTTACCGATTACGAGGGCAAGGAGTATGTGAATTTCCCTGTGCTGCAGGGTGAGGATAACGATGATTACCTCTACAAGAACCTGGACAGAGAATATTACGAATCAGGCAGCATATTCATAGACAGCGCAAGCCACATGGACGACACGGGACAGACGGACAACATCACTGTCTTCGGGCACCATATGGGCTATGTGGGCACCAGCTTCACACATCTTTCGGAGTACGAAAAGGGTGTGGATTTCCTGAAGGATTACCCCATTATCGAATTCAACTCGATATATGAGAACGGGTGCAAGTATGCCATAGTCAGCTGCTTCATAATAAATACCGAAGCAAAGGACGACGGCGGCGACCTGTGGCCTTATGTGGGCTGCAGAGATTTCAATGACGATTACAACAAGTTTGAGGACTGGTACGACCAGATAACCAAGAGGTCCTGGTACTCAAATGATATCAAGTGTACAGCAGAGGATAAGTACATAACCCTTTCGACCTGCTCGAAACTGCTGAGCGACCTGAGATGGGTGATAGTCGCCAAGAAGCTGACGCCTGATGACAATATAGACCTTATCGTAAAATCCTATAAGGACAGACCTGATAAGGAGATATATTTCCCTAAGTACTGGCGTGACCTTTACGGCAACAACAAGGTCTACAAGGGCTGGGAATACTGACAGTTGCTTGACAGAGAGAAAGATGAGAAGGTCAAGGAGAAGGATATATATGGCAATGTCAAAAGAAACTTCCGACTTCAGCGAGAGAGAAACTTCAAATCCCGTTGTTAGTTTTATAAAATACTTCATTCCCTGGAAGGGCGACAAGAGCAGCGAGGTAGTCCGAAAGGCCGTGTTCATGGCTTCGGTGGTACTGTTCGTGATGTCTGTCGGCCAGCTGAGAGATTATCTCGGTACCTCGGGTGAGGGTGAAAGGTCCTACATACAGGGCGTTGTGGAGCAGTATGAGCCCCAGTTCGATGACAGCGTTGAGTACGAGGTCAACACGGGCAATAAGGATATAGACATATCCACCCCCGAGGACACCCACAAGAAGCGTGAGGTGCAGAAGTGGGCCAAGGAACTGCTCGACCGCAATAAAGACGTGGTGGGCTGGATAAAGATACCCGGCTTCACCGATTACTATGACGATGAGTTCATAAACTTCCCCGTTCTCCAGGGCAAGGACAATGATGAGTACCTTTACAAGGACCTGGACAGGAACTACTATGAGTCAGGCAGTATCTTCGCCGATGCATGGAGCACCATGAACGAGGACGGACAGACCGATAATATCACCATATTCGGACACCATATGGGCTGGGTAGGCACAAGCTTCACTCACCTCTCCGAGTATGAGCAGGGCGTGGATTTCCTGAAGGAACACCCCATTATCGAGTTCAATACCGTGTACGAAAGCGGCTGTAAGTACGCTATCGTGAGCTGCTTTATGATAAACACCAATGCAAGCGACGATAACGGCAGCCTCTGGGAATACATAGGCTACAGAGATTTCAATGAAGATTACAAGTTCGATGACTGGTACAACGAGATCACAAGAAGATCCTGGTACGCAAATGACAGTATCAGATGTACCGAGGACGACAAGTATATCACACTGTCCACCTGCTCAAAGCTGCTGGACGACATGAGATGGGTCATCGTGGCGAAGAAGCTTACTTCTGACGACGATGTGAAGCTCATCACCGAGTCATATAAGGCCAAGGCCGATGATGACATATACCTCCCCCAGGCCTGGGTAGACACCTACGGCAACACCACTGTCTACAACGGCTGGGAATACTAGCCTTCGGGCAAAAAATCTACCTTCGGGTATAATTGACTTTATGCTATTAAACCGATATCCGTCGGTTTAAAATATAAAGTTCCGCAGCAGCTCTCACGGCTGCGGACAGGAAGTCTCGCAAGGGGCTTTCGGAAAGGTAATGTGATAAAAAATGAAGCAGAAAAGATCAAGGGCAGCCAAGCGGATATCCGCAAAGCCGTCCGTGAGAAAGGTCGGCACGATGCTGGGAAGCGGCGCTCTGTGCGTACTTACGGTGGGCACTATAAGCGTTTGCGGACTTCTGGGTCAGAAGACTCAGACAGAGGTAAAGGCTGACAGGGAAACAAAGGCTGCGAATGTAAACACCACCGACACAGCGAGAGATGAAGGTGCGTATACCGCACTTGATACTGTCACATGGAGAAAGGCAAGTATCAACGAGTATGAATTTGCGGAAGTTTCAGCCCCCGAAGCAACTAAGGTGACTGAGTCAGCTCCCGTAAAAGAGGCAACCACTTCAGCCGCGGAGAAAAAATCAGAAAAGGTCCAGGCTGAGACCGAAGACAAAAACGCAGACAAGATCAAGCAGATAGCCAAAACTTTCCTCTACACGAAAGATACCGTGAGCCTGAGGAAGGATCCCGATAAGGGTGCTGAGGTCATCGAAGTGCTTGATCCCGACACAAGGGTCGTTGTTGACGGCTGTACCGATGACGGTGTGTGGTATTCTGTAAGACATGGCGAGATCAAGGGCTATGCTGCCGCAGAGGGCTTCACCGGTAAGAACCCCGAAAACAACACCAAAGAAGAAAAGTCCGAAGAGAAAAAGGACGAAGAGAAAAAGTCTGAAGAGAAGAAGGACGAAAAGTCCGAGGATAAGACTGACCTCACTGTAAAGAAAGAGAGCAAGAAGGGCGTCATCGAATACACTGATGAAGAGTTCGAGATGCTGTGCTACGTTCTCCAGGGTGAGGTAGGCAATTGTTCCGAGGCCAGCAAGATAGCTGTTGCCAACGTTATCATCAACAGGGTAAGATCCAGCCAGTTCCCCGACTCTATCTCGGCAGTGCTAACAGCGCCCGCACAGTTTGATGCTATCTACGGCTATTACAACGGCACCACAGTTCCCACGCAGAATACAAGAGATTGTGCTGCAAGGGCCCTTGCAGGTGAGGACAATACCAACGGCGCAACTTATTACTACGCTCCCAGATACTGCGGCGGTTCTACAGCAGCATGGTTTGAAACACTTCAGCTGTGCCTTGAGGTAGACGGCCAGAGGTATTTTAAGAACTGGTAAAGTGCATAAGTTCGCGGCACGGTTTTTGTGCAACATTTGGTAAGACATACGAAAAGTCAAGACAGACACAGGTTTTGTCTTGACTTTTTCTCTTTATTTGGTAAACTATACTTTGTAGGGCGTTTTGCGCCCAAATGTCCAAAAAATCAATCACGTTTGAGGTAAGTTGTAAATGAACAGGACTACTAACGAAAGACCTTCCAAGGCAAAGCGAATAGCGGCACATCTGCGGCTGCTGGTGACGGGTATCGCTGTCACAGGCGGGTGCGGACTTATGATGCTGACCGACAGTGCTTTCAACCCCGCCAAACAGGTGGAGAAGCAGCAGCCTGTCAGGGCGGCCGCTGAGGTGGTCTCGAAGGAAGTTGAGATAAAGAATGCCAGGATAAACAAAGCCAGTGCTTCTGCCCTTGCCATGGTGCAGCGGGAGTTCAGCAGTGACCTGGTGCTGCCTGAGCCTACCATGCAGAAAATGGAGTTTCCCAAATTCAAAAAGGCGGCTATAGGCGAATACGATGTGTCAGCGGCTGAGACAAAGTCCAAGGGCGTAAAGGTCAACAGCGCCGAGATAACCGACCCCAACGACTTCACTGTTCCCTTCCCCGAACAGGATACACTGATATACTACCCCGAGAAAAATGCCCCCATGAACCTGACCGCTACCAGAAGCGTGGCAGGAGAATATTTCAGGGTGCATGACGAGAACTCGGGCTCCACATTGGTGCTGAACGGCCATGAGCTGCTCTGCCTTATGGTGAACAACGAGATAGGCGACAGCTGGGACGAGAACGCTATCAAGGCGCAGATAGTCGCTGCGTACTCTCACCTGAGATTCAACCAGGAACACGGGCTTACACCTACCATCGGCCTGAGGTACGGCTATTCCTCCAAGCTGGAGGGCTGCGTGAATGCAGTTGAAGGTCAGGCCATGCACTACGACGGCCAGGTGATCAATGCCGTCTACTCCGCTTCCAGCGCAGGCTATACCACCACCGCAGGTGATATCTGGGGAATGGATTACCCCTACCTCAAGTGCGTTGAGAGCATTTACGATGACCAGGACGTCAACTGGGGCATAGAGAAAAAGTACAGCCGCGCAGAGGTCAAGAATATGCTGGAGAGCCGCTTCGGCATTGCCCTTTCGGAGGATCAGACCAAGTGGTTCACCATTGACAGAGCCTACAGCGTGGTATATATAGATACTGTCACCATTGACGGCAGAGAGAACTGCAAGCTCACAGGCAACCAGCTCTGCAATATGATGGGGCTCAAATCCAACGCTATCACCATAAAGTATAAGGACGGTGAGTTCACCTTTACCTCCTGCGGCTGGGGACACGGCGTGGGTATGTCCCAGTGGGGCGCCCACTATTACGCAGAGAACGGCTGGACCTATGACCAGATACTCACCCATTACTATGTTGACGCAAAGCTGGAGCTTTCGCAGCCTGCGGCAAATTCCGCAGCAGCCCCCGAGGAGGATACTTCTTCCGACAGCAGCGAGGCAGAGTATACCGAGCCTGTTGTGACAGAGGCTCCCGCCCAGACGGATCACAGCGACTACGGCGACCAGAGCGCCTACACCGATAATACCCAGCAGTGGACGGAAACTGCACCCCCCGTGCAGGAGTGGACACCTGAGCCCGAGACCCAGTGGCAGCCCGACGACCAGTGGTCGGCTGATACGGGCTACAGCGATTACAGCAGCGGCTACAGTGACTACAGCAGCGGGTACAGCGAGTGGTAAGGTTTACGGAGGTAATTTGATTGAACATTAAAAACCTGATGATGGAATATGATGTGATACTTGCTTCGGCTTCACCGAGAAGAAAGGAACTCATGCAGCTGATATGCCCGAGCTTCAGGGTGATACCTGCTGACTGCGGCGAGGCTGTCCCCGAGGCGATGAATACCCGCGATGTTCCCGGGTACCTTTCTTATCAGAAGTGCGCCTGCATATCCCAGGTGTATCAGAAGGCTGTGGTCATCGGCTGCGACACCGTTGTGACCACCGCTGACGGCGAGATACTCGGCAAGCCCAAGGACGAGGCTGATGCAAAGCGTATGCTGAAGCTGCTCTCGGGCAGGGTGCATACGGTGGATACAGGTGTTTCTGTCAGCCATAACGGACATATCGAGACCTTCACCGAGACCACTAAGGTGTGGTTCAGGCAGCTGACCGATGAGGAGATAGATGACTATGTGGCCACAGGCGAGCCTATGGATAAGGCAGGCGCCTACGGTATCCAGGGGGAGGGTACGCTGCTGGTCGATAAGATAGAAGGCGACTTCTTCAACGTGGTGGGTCTGCCCGTTTCAAAGCTGGCAAACAAACTCCACGAAATGCTTGATTGATAGTTTTCACAGGCGGGTAACTACACCCGCCTTTTTAATGCCCGCAGGGGCAAAGAAATTTACGGATTGTACTTGAAAAAGCTGTGGAAATATGGTATGATATACTTATCTAGTTATGTGCAGAGGAAAGGTACTATTATGGAACACAGTAATTCGGCAATAAGAAAGAGGCGTGTTAAAGCCCAACAGAATATGGTAACAACCCTGTGCCTTGCCTGCATGGTATTCACGGTAGGGTGGTCGGTGTTCGCGGCGGTGAGGGAAGCTAAGGACCACGCAAAGGCTGCGGTGGCAGAGGGGAAGGTCAGCGCCTCATCTTCCCGGACGGACAAGAGCAGCTCTGCGGCAGAGGAAAGCTCACGGGAGGACAGCTCTGAGGAGGCTGCGGCTACAGATTCCTTCGAGCCATACTACAGCGAGGACGAGCACCCCTATGCCACCGCAAAGGATACGGCGGACGACCTGAGCGATGCAGTGTTCATCGGTGACAGCCGTACCGTCGGTATGATGAACAGCACGGACAAGCCCCAGGCTACTTTCATATGCGCCGTGGGACTTAATATAGATACGGTGCTGACCTCGGGCGATATAGTGCAGGGGGACGGCAGCGTGGGCACACTGCAGCAGGCCCTCAGCGGCAAGGATTTCGGGCGAGTTTATATAAGCTTCGGTACAAATGAGATGGGCTGGCCTTATATAGATGTATTTGAAGAGCACTACACCGAAATGGTAAAGACCATACAAAGCTATCAGCCCAATGCCGAGATATACCTCATAGGCATACTTCCCCTGGCTGAGTCCCAGGACTATGACGGCGATGCGGTCAACAACGAGAATGCCCGCACCTTTACAGCTTCTATTGAAAAGGTGGCAGACCAGCTGGGCGTGCATTACCTGGACTGCTCCGAGGCGGTGGCAGATGAGAACGGATATCTTCCCGAGGAGGCTTCTCCCGACGGTATCCATATGACAGCAGATTACTGCCTGTACTGGCAGAATTATATAATCGACAATACCTGACAGACCAAGGCAAAATTAGTTAAATATCAAGAAGGGTGAGTAAAATGAAATTCAAGAAAACACTGTGCATTATCCTGGCGGCACTGGCCGTGACCTGCGCCTGCGCTTCCTGCGGAGATGAGAAGGCTGACGACAAGGGCGGCGATACCTCTGCTGCACAGACCGACACAAAGGCTGCCGATGCTGCTGCCACCGCTGACAAGCTCAAGAGCGACATAGCTTTTGAGGACGAGCTGGTAGAGTTCGACAGCGGCAAGATAGAAAAGATACTGGGCGTTGCTCCCGACGCTTACAAGACCGCTAAGGTATATGTAAGCTCCACAGGCGCTACCCCCGAGGAGATAGCCTGCTTTGAGGCCAACGACAATATGGCTGATACTATCAAGGCTTCCCTTGAAACCAGACTTACCAACCAGAAGAACACCTTTACCGACTACAAGCCCGAACAGGCTCCCAAGCTGGAGGACGCTGTGCTGGTAGTCAAGGACAACTTCGTTTACTTCTGCGTATCAGGCGACAGCGCAAAGGCTAAGGAGATCATAGGTTAATGCTTTTTTCAAGTACGACCTTCCTTTTCGGCTTTCTGCCGCTGGTGCTGCTGACTTATTTTTCGCTGACGAAGGTCTGCGGGAAATATGCCCGAACTGCCCAGAACGCGGTGCTGTTCGTGTTCAGCCTGGTATTCTATGCCTGGGGCGAGCCGCTGTACAGCCTGCTTATGTGCGCCTCTATCATAGTGGCATACTTCACGGGCATACTGGCGGACAAGAGCCGTCTTCCCGAACACAAGAAAAACAGCAAGCTGCCGCTGACAGCCATGCTGACTGCGGTGGTGTGGAACTTAGGCCTGCTGCTGTTCTTCAAGTATACGGACTTCTTCATAAACACCATAAACGGCATTTCGGGGGCGGACATAAAGCCCCTGGGGCTGGCACTGCCCATAGGCATAAGCTTCTACAGCTTCCAGACCCTTTCCTACGTTATCGACGTTTACCGAGGCAACGTAAAGTGCCAGAAGAACATACTCCATCTGGGGACATATGTGGCACTTTTCCCCCAGCTGATAGCAGGGCCTATAGTGCGGTATGTGGACGTGGCCGAGCAGCTGGTCAACAGGCAGGAGAGCCTTGACAAGTTCGCCGCAGGTGTAAAGCGCTTCTGCGTGGGGCTGGGCAAAAAGGTCATCATAGCCAATGCGGTGGGCGAGCTTTTTGATACCATATCCCACTCTTCCCAGAGCGACCTGAGCGTGACGGCAAGCTGGGTGGGCATAATAGCCTACACCTTCCAGATATATTTTGATTTCTCGGGGTACTCCGATATGGCCATAGGCCTGGGCAAAATGTTCGGCTTTGACTTTCTGGAGAACTTCAATTATCCATACATCTCCGACTCTATCACCGAGTTCTGGAGAAGGTGGCACATATCACTGTCAAGCTGGTTCAGGGACTACGTCTATATCCCCCTGGGCGGCAACCGCAAGGGCAAGGCAAGGCAGTGCGTCAACATCATGGTGGTGTGGTTCCTGACAGGCTTCTGGCACGGCGCCAACTGGAATTTCATGATGTGGGGCGTTTACTTCGGCTGCATACTGCTGCTGGAAAAGAATTTCCTGCTGGCTGCGCTGAAAAAGTCCCCGAAGGTGATACAGCATATATATGCGCTGCTGCTGATAGTCATAGGCTGGGGCATTTTTGCTTATGAAGATACCTCGGCGCTGCTGCAGAACCTGAAGAATATGTTCGGCCTGGGCGGGCTGCCCCTTTGGAACAGGCAGACGACCTTCTGGCTGTCACAGAACGGCATACTCTTCCTGCTGGCAGTTATCTGCTCAACACCACTTATCAAAAAGATAGGCGAGCGCTTTTCAAAAAGCAGGCCTGCTCTCTACTCAAACTTCTGCGAACCCGCCGAATGTGCGGTGCTGCTCATAGTATCGGTGGCATATCTGGCAGGCAACTCGTTCAATCCGTTTTTGTATTTCAGGTTCTGATCTATGGAGATATTTACCGAAAGACTGCACCTGCGTGAAATGCGTGCTGACGACTTTGACGCACTGTATGCCGTGCTTGGCGACAGCGATAATATGCGGCATTACCCACACGCTTTCGATGAAGAAACGGTGCAGGGCTGGATAGAGAAAAATCTTGAAAGATACCGCATTTTCGGCTTCGGGCTGTGGGCGGTATGTCTTAAAGAAAATGGCAGGCTGATAGGCGACTGCGGTCTGACCATGCAGAATATAAACGGCAGTATTCGCCCTGAGATAGGCTATCATATCCGCCGTGACATGCAGAGGCAGGGCTATGCAAAGGAAGCCGCCTGCGCAGTGCGTGATATGGCTTTTGAGAACACTCCCTTTCGGGTGCTGTATTCTTACATGAAGCATGATAATGTGCCCTCCGCCAAGACAGCTGTGTCTTATGGCGCACACTTTTTTAAAAGCTATGAAGATGACGAGTGCCTGACAGATGTTTATGCCATCACCCGTGAGGAATGGCAGAATATGAAAAACGAGGAATAACCATGAACACCGAATTACTAAGCAGGCTTGGCGGGCTGGCCGTCAGCTGTATAATAATAATGGGGCTGATAGTTATAGCTTGCCTGGTGACACCGAAGCTTGCAAAGCTCATTGAAAAGAAGAACCCCGCCCTTGCTGACAAGATAGAAAAACGGGGTCTTGCAAACGATGATACCGAGGGAGATCCTTCCCGTGAATACGAGGTACACAGCGCTTTTGAAGCTTCCTCGGAAGAAGAGTTCGACCCGAATTACAAGATATACCATGAGGATATATATGCGCTGAATTTCGGGAAAAAGAAAAAGAATAAACAGGCTGAAAAAAGCCTTGATATAACAGGAGTTGAAGAAAATGGCAAAGAATAAGAAAATGGTCGATGCGATAACCTCCATGGACGAGGATTTCGCAAAGTGGTACACCGACATCTGCACAAAGGCTGAGCTGATAGCTTACACAAGCGTTAAGGGCTGCATGGTAATAAGACCTTACGGCTATGCTATCTGGGAGCATATACAGCGTCTTCTGGACACCAGATTTAAAGAGCTGGGTCACGAGAATGTTTGTATGCCTATGTTCATTCCCGAGAGCCTGCTGCAGAAGGAGAAGGATCACGTTGAGGGCTTTGCGCCCGAGGTAGCATGGGTGACACACGGCGGCAGCGAAAAGCTGGAGGACAGGCTGTGCGTAAGACCTACCTCCGAGACACTGTTCTGCGAGCATTATGCAAACATAGTTCACAGCTACCGCGACCTGCCCAAGCTGTACAACCAGTGGGTAAGCGTTGTAAGATGGGAAAAGACCACCAGACCTTTCCTGAGATCCCGTGAGTTCCTGTGGCAGGAGGGTCACACCATACACGAAACAGCTGAGGAGGCTATCGAGGAGACAGAGCGTATGCTCAACTGCTATGCAGACTTCTGCGAGAAGGAGCTGGCTATGCCTGTAGTAAAGGGCAGAAAGACCGACAGCGACAAGTTCGCAGGTGCTGAGGCTACCTACGCTATCGAGGCACTTATGCACGACGGCAAGGCGCTGCAGGCAGGTACTTCACACTACTTCGGCGACGGCTTTGCAAAGGCTTTCAACATTCAGTTCACAGGCCGTGACAACAAGCTGGCATTCCCCCACCAGACTTCCTGGGGCGTTACCACCAGACTTATCGGTGCTATCATAATGACCCACGGAGATGACAACGGCCTTGTGCTGCCCCCTGCTGTTGCACCTGTACAGGCAGTTATCGTGCCTGTTCAGCAGTTCAAGGAGGGTGTGCTGGAAAAGGCCAATGAGGTATACGAGCAGCTGAAGGCAGCAGGTATCCGTGTTAAGCTTGATGACAGCGACCAGTCCCCCGGATGGAAGTTTGCTGAGTATGAGATGAAGGGTGTGCCTGTCCGCATAGAGTTAGGCCCCAAGGACATCGAGAACGGCCAGTGCGTTATCGTAACAAGGCACGACCGTGAGAAGACCTTCACACCTCTGACAGAGCTGGTAGAAACAGTAAATGCCAAGCTTGAAGCAGTACGCGAGGGCATTTTCCAAAAGGCTCTTGAGAACCGTGAAAGACGCACCTACGCCTGCAAGACCACCGATGAGATCGTAAAGGCTCTTGAAGAAAAGGGCGACGGCTTTGTCAAGGCTATGTGGTGCGGCGACGAGGAATGCGAAGACAAGGTCAAGGAGCTGACAGGTGTCGGCTCACGCTGCATACCTTTTGAGCAGGAGAACCTGAGCGATGTCTGCGTATGCTGCGGCAAGCCCGCCAAGCAGATGGTACTCTGGGGAAAAGCTTATTGATCCATAATTATTGACAGGGGCGGATATTTTCTGTTCTGCCGCAAATATGTTTGCAGGGCGGGGCGCATAGCCCCGCCGTTTTTATTGCATATGTATATAAAAGACTCCCAATTTTGAATTGTATTGCTGATGATACAGAATGGCTTTTTTTCGTATTGTTTCCCCCGCCTTCGGCGGGGGAAACAATACACAACCAAATTGGGATATAAAAGAAAATGCGTCCGTGGAATATACCACGAACGCATTTTTTCACATTATTTTATTCGGCTTACCCACGGCAGAACAGAAAACTGTCGTCCCTGCCAATAATTATGAATTATAACTTCGAGTAGCCGAAAGAGTTTATCAGCGCATCTATCTTCCTGCCGTTTTTGCACATGGGGCATTCGGCTGCGGGGAAAGTTTCATAGTTGGGCAGATCCTTGTCGGTGAACAGGGAGTGTACCTCCATATCCTCGTACTTGTCTATAGCCGAGAAAATAGCGCCGATAGCTGCCAGCTTGCCGCTGTAGTATTGCAGGCAGTCAACAGCCCTGCCTATGCTCTTGCCAGTGGAAGCGCTGGATATCAGCAGCAGCACCTGCTTGCCCCAGATCTTCTTCTGTGTATTGTCACGGAAGATCATCTGGTTAACTGCATTCAGCTCGGGGGTTATCAGGTTGATATCCTCACCGTTGTTGATACCTGCCTGGGACAGATATTCTGCCAGGAACGCACCCAGTATCTCAGTACCCTCAAGGCAGATTATAGTGTCGATGTGGGTGTTGACATAGGTGCTGCCCAGCTCCTGTGCAGCCTCTCTGGCCATTTTAGTGCTGGTCTTTATAGATGTCATATCCACATAGTAATTAACGTGGGAGTGGTTGGTAGCATAGTGACCGGGTATAACACCGATCTGCACCTTTTTGTTTTTGCCCGACTGTATGGTCTGCATACGATCTTCCATTCTATATTCCTCCTCTATGGCGGCGCCCGCCAGAAAAAATGTGCGTTACACGGTCAAATCATTGACACTTTGATAAATGTTCTGTAACAAAGATATTATATCACATTTTCACGAATTTGTAAACATCTTGTTAAGTCATTTTTCTCGACATTTTTCACAATAATTAAGCTGATTTTTTGTTTACGCCATGATACAAACTATATTGCTGTTCGGGCTGTAATATGGATATTTCGGGCTTTTTGGCAGAAAATATGACATTTGCAAACACTTGTTCCCAAACTTTGTTACAAACGGTTAAAAAACGGTAACAAGTATTTTTTTGGACAGTTGAAAACACATCTTTTAAACAACAAAAATGTTGAAAACTCTGTTGAAACAGTTGAAAACATGGTGTATAAACTTGATAAGCGGGTTTTGAATGTTGAAAACTTTTCCGAACTTTCAACAGCGTCCCATTTTTCTCCCAATAATGTAACCGCAGTGTAATCTTTCGGTTACACGGCCGTCCTAAAAAATGTACTTCAAAAGACTTCCGTCACTTTTACTTCACGGGGGTGCTGTAATCATTCGGTAACAACGGTGACAGTTCGGAAAAGCCCTGCAAAGCTCTTTTTGGAAGACAGCGGGTCACTTTACAAAAAGTTCACAATTTTATTTATTGCGTTAATCGTTTTCAAACTTGAAAAAATCGGGGTTTTCTGGTACAATAGTGGAAAGAATTTTCCCATACACACATAATAATTCGGAGGAAATATCTATGAGTATTTTTTACAATGAGAAGGAGCGCTCTTTCAAGCTGCGCGCCAAAAACACTGATTATATGCTCAAGGTCATCGAGGGCGAATATTTAGGCCATGTTTACTACGGCAAGGCTGTTCCCGATGAGGATCTTGGCTACCTTATGAGGTTCGATGAGAGCCCCTTTACCCCCGCCGAGAACGACCGTGACCGTGCGGTCTACCTTGATGCGACACCTTTTGAATACCCCTGCTTCGGCCTAGGCGATTACCGTGAGTGCGCCATGAAGATATCCGACAGCGAGGGTATGTCCACCTGTGACCTGCGCTATGTCAGCCACAGGATATTCGACGGCAAGCCCGCACTGGAGGGTATGCCTGCCACCTTCTCCACGGAGAAAAGCCCTGCGCAGACCCTGGAGATAACCATGAAGGACTCCCATGCGCAGATAGAGGCTGTGCTGGTATACTCGGTGTTCGAGGAGCTTGATGTCATCACCCGTTCGGTAAGGTTTACCAATGTGGGCGACAAGCCCGTTAAGCTGACCAGGGCACTTTCTGCCTGCGTTGACTTTGACACCGACAAAATGGATATGATAACGCTCAACGGTTCCTGGGCCAGGGAAAGGCACATCGAAAGGGCACCCCTGCACCACGGCAAGCAGAGCATAGATTCATGCAGGGGCGAGTCCTCTCACCAGAACAACCCCTTTGTGGCTCTCTGCGCACCCAACGCTGATGAGGACATGGGTGAGGTCTTCGGCTTCAACTTTGTTTACTCGGGCAATTTCTTCGCCCAGGCAGAAGTCACCCAGCACAAGAAGACCCGCTTTGTTATGGGTATCAACCCCCTGGACTTTGAGTGGCTGCTGGAGCAGGGCGAAACTTTCACTGCACCTGAGGTGGTAATGGTGCATTCAGATGAGGGTATCGGCAAGATGTCCCGCACCTTCCACGACCTCTACCGCGAGAACCTTATCAGAGGTGAATACAAGGACAAGCGCCGTCCCATACTTATCAACAACTGGGAGGCTACCTATTTCAATTTCAGCACCGAAAAGCTCATCGACATTGCCAGGGAAGCTTCAAAGCTGGGCATTGAGATGCTGGTAATGGACGACGGCTGGTTCGGCCACCGTGACAGCGACAATTCTTCCCTGGGCGACTGGTTCGTTTACGAGAAAAAGCTTGAGGGCGGCCTTAAGCATCTGGTGGAGGAAGTCAACAAGCTGGGCATGAAGTTCGGTATCTGGTTCGAGCCTGAAATGGTATCTCCCGATTCAGAGCTTTTCCGCGCCCACCCCGAATGGGCTATCCAGGTCAAGGGCAGACCCATGACCCTCTGCCGTGAGCAGTATGTGCTGGACTATTCCCAGAAAGAGGTAAGGGACTACGTTTACGGCATGATGCGCAGGATACTTGACAATGCCAACATCGAATACATCAAGTGGGATATGAACCGCCAGCTGACGGAGGTAGGCTCAAACTTCCTGCCAAAGGAAAGGCAGAGAGAGCTGTGGCACAGATATGTGCTGGGCGTATACGACCTGATGAACAGGCTGACCACCGATTATCCCCACATACTTCTTGAGAACTGCTCGGGCGGCGGCGCCAGGTTCGATGCGGGTATGCTTTACTACTCACCTCAGATCTGGTGCTCTGATGACACTGACGCTATCGAAAGGCTGAAGATACAGCACGGCACCTCCATGTGCTATCCCTGTTCCGCCATGGGCGCCCATGTCTCTGACTGCCCCAACCACACCGTGGGCAGGAACACACCTTTCAAGACCAGGGGCCATGTGGCAATGGTCGGCACCTTCGGCTATGAGCTTGATGTCACCCGCATACCTCAGCAGGACAGGGACATGATACCCGCCCAGATAGAGGAATTCAAGAAGTTCAATCCTCTGGTGCGCACAGGCGATCACTACCGCATAGGCAATATGTTCGAGGACAACACCTGGGACGCCTGGATGTTCGTTGCCAAGGACAAGAGCGAGGCTCTGTTTGAATTCGTGCAGGTCCTCGGCAGACCCAATATGCGTTCCCGCAGGATAATGCTCAAGGGTCTTGACCCCGAGGCTTACTACTATGAAGAAAGCGAGCCCGATAAGCTCATCTCGGGTGCAGCCCTGATGAACGCAGGCATAAACGTGGCCAAGATATGGGGCGTTGACGGTATCAGCGGTGACTTCTCATCGAAGATACTCCACTTTGTAAGGAAGTGAGCCATGTCCGCTGAAAAAAAGGTGCAGGGCTACAACTGCATGATAGTGCTTTCACCCAAGGGCGATGAATGGCTGATGTGCAAGCGCCGCAAGGACCCCTACAAGGGGCTGTACAACCTTGTAGGCGGAAAGATAGAGGAGGGCGAGGACGGCTGCCATGCTGCCTACCGCGAGCTTTTTGAAGAGACCTCCATTACCGCCGAACAGATATCTCTCGTGCGGCTGATGACCTTTGACTACCCCCTTGACGGCTGCTACGTCGAGGTGTGGTCGGGACAGCTTGCCGCCCCTACGGAAGTCAGCGGCGATGAGAATGACCTGGAATGGCTGCCCCTGACCGAAGACTTCTTCGATATGAAGAAGTACGCAGGCGAAGGCAACATAGGCCATATGCTGGAGATACTGAAACTCCACCCCGAACTGTATACCATAAACGCATAAAAAACAGCTGCCTCCTCAGGGCGGTGCGCAAAAAAATAGTCGTGCATTTTATTGGGGGAAACCTTTCTGAAGAAAGGTTATCCCCCAAGCCCCTTTCCAAAGACTTTTTATATTGGGTGGGCGAAAAGTCACTGCACTTGCGAAGTATAGCAAGTGTCAAACATTCGTTGTTCTATCATAGAACAGTGACCTTTCGCCCACCCAAAATAGAAGTTTTAGGAAGGGGGTCTGGGGGATAACCCTTTTTCAAAAGGGTTTCCCCCAGTAGAACACATGACTATCTTTATGCGCACCGCCCTGAGGGGGCAGCTGTTATTTTACTACTTTTATTTCCGTATCTCCTGTTATTGTTACTGTCAGTGAGTTTCCTGTTATGCTTTCTGTTTTGCCGTTTGAGGTCATCTCCCATTCGGTATCATCGTTTTCGGCGGTCAGGGTCAGCTCGCTGTCTCTGAAATACTTGCCTTCAAACTTTTTACCTATCTCCAGCCCGTTGAGGCTGATGCCCTCCCCCGATATTTCCACGGTATAGGGGGAATGGAGAAAATATCTTACCTGAATATCATCTGAGAGCCTCTGCATTCTGCCGTTAAAGAAAGAATGCATTCTGTTCTGCATGGGAACGGAAGAAGACTTTACGTTGCGCAGGGTGGGAAAACGCAGGTAATAGGCGGGCATTTCCGCCAGGTAGACCTCATACTTCTCCTCAAACTCAGCAAGCCTTTCCTTTGTGTAGACAATGTTGCCCATATCCGCCAGCCGTGTTATCAGCCTTTGCCTGAACTCCTTGTTCTTCATCAGCTGGAGTATCATTTTGGTCAGGGGCTTGTCGCTTTTGCTGTTTAAGTATTCAAAGTAGTATATATCGGCCTTTTCCATATGGTAGTGGCAGGCACAGGACTCCGTATCGAACAGGAAGAACCTCCACTTGCCGTCACCGTAGGTGCTGCCGTCATTGCTGCGCCAGCAGCCGTAGTTGTTCTGGGGCCAGTCATCGTTGAAGATGTACATCTCCATGGCGCAGTAGTCGATGAAGTTGTCTATATCCAGCAGATCACATACATGGCTGTAGTTTTCATCATCGCTCATATCTCTGCCGATGATGAATTCCCGCAAGTTATCAAAGCTCAGCTCGTCCACCGCCAGGCCTTTGTCCAGCTCTCCGTTTTTGTAAATGGCCACGCTGTCCTCGCTGACACCGTAGTGTCTGGCAAAATACTCCTGCGAAAGATCCTCCTGCAGGGTGTAAAGCCCCCAGTATTCGCCGTCAATGAACAGCACACAGGGTCTGCCCGTCTGGGTAGGGGGCGCAAGGCAGCCTGCCATGTCCTGCATGAGTATATCCTTGTATTTCAGGAAGTTTGAGTCGTTGCCGCCGTTGCGCAGCACAAGGGTGGAAAAGCTGTCATTTTCCTGACCCTCAGCAGTTTCCAGCCCCTCCCAGAAGCAATAGTCGAAGCTGTCCTTGCCGTAGTCGCTCCTGGCATAAAACCTGAAGGATTTCTGGTAATCCGCCCGCGACCAGCCGCCCTGTATCCTCATGCCTGCGTCCTGGCTAAGCTTAAGGCTGCCGTCGCTCTCAAAGAACTGCAGGGTGCATTCTCTCTCCCATTCCCTCCCCCGCTGATTGTAGTTTGCGGGGATAGAACCGTTGTACAGGTGGTCGGGGTGATCGGCGTAATATTCCTCATAGACCTTGCCCCGTGTATAAATGCCTGTTTCGCTGTCATACAAAGCATCGGGGTCTGTCACCAGCGAGATGACAGGCAGGCCGTTATGGTCAGCGGGGGCAAGTCCAACAAAGTAGGTGGCAGTGCTTACACTGCCCCAGTCCCCCTCACTGTTTTTTGCGCAGGCACGCACAACGGTGCCTTTATCCACGTTATTGTCCTCTGGGGCGAAGACCTTGCCCTCATGATATTCCAGCTGTATCTCCATGGGGTCTTTGGCGGAAAGCACATTGGGCTGACCCGCCCTGTCCTCCACCTTAACGGGAGAAACATATTTTCTTGCTGTAAGGGAAGTTCTGGGGTCGGTGCCGTCAAGGGTGTACATTATCATCTCGGAGTTGAGGGCTGTCATCTCCAGCTCAAAGCCCTTTTCACGGAAGCCGCTTTCCTCCGAAAATACCACCTGCGAAGCATAGAAAGCCTCCGCATTGGCAGCACAGGGGGTCGGGGTGGTTATGTAGGCGCCTTCCTCGCCTGCACAGACAGTGCTGCCCTTTGAGGTAGGCTCGGTGGTAATGCTGTCAATGACCTTGCTGCCGCATTTCAGGGTAAGGGTGCAGCTTTCGCCCTTGGGTATCTTGAGATCCACCTGAGGTATGCTTTTGTCCTCAAAGCCGTCCTTGGTGCAGTAGACCAGTGCGTAGCCCCCCGCAGGTATCTCTCCCCCGCTGACAGCGCATTCCGCCTTTTCCTCACGGCAGAGGGTATACCTGTTAAGCTTAACAGGCTTGCTGTTGGGGTTGTATAGCTCCACCCAGTCACAGAGGTCCCCGCTGCTGTCCCGCAGGGCAGCCTGTTCATCGCTGCCATCGTTTACAGCACATACCTCGCTTATAACAAGAACGGGGGGCTTCAACAGGACGATACAGCCTGCGGCCGCCAGCAGCAGAACTATCACTGCCGCAGCCAGCAGCCTTGCGCGAAGCCGCAGTTTATCCCCCATTAAAGCACCCCCCTGTTTTTTGCAGATACAAGCTTATTATACTATTTTCCCCATAAAATGTCAATCAGGAATATTCCCGTATTTATCGTATGCTAAGCCCACTCCACCACATCGCCCGAAGCCTTAGCTATGCGCACCTCAGCCCCGGGGAACTTTTCTTTCAGCGCATTTTCCATGTATTTACAGAAAATATTCTCGGTATAATAATGCCCCGCATCAAAGACCGTCAGGCCTGCGTTGTAGGCATCTATGAAGATATCATGCTTCACATCGCCCGTGATGAATCCGTCGCAGCCCTTGGCAAGCACCTCCCCCAGAAAGCTGCCGCCGCTGCCTGAGCATACTGCTATCCTCTTGAGGGGCTTGTCCTTTGAGGCCTTGTCGTATCTCACCACGGGGCAGCCCAGCTTATCCTTGCAGAGCTTTGCAAGCTCCGCCGCTGTTATGCCCCCATGCCCGCAGATACAGCCCATTTCCGCCCCATGCTCAACGGCTATGGGCTCCCGGGGAATAAGTCCCAGGGTATCGCACAGCACCTTGTTCATCACGGTGCTGTCTAAATTTGTATGGGCAGAAAGCACCCCCACTCCCCCGCGTACCAGTGTACCTGCAACGCTTTCGGGGTCAAGCTGCTTTATCCCCCTGAAAATAACAGGGTGGTGGGTAACTACCAGCTGAAAGCCCTCTGCTGCGGCCTCCCTTGCCACATCGATGGTGCAGTCCAGCGAGAGCAGTATCCTGTCTGCGGGCATGGACATATTGCCCACGCAAAGCCCGCTGTTGTCGTAGCCCTCCTGCAGGCAGAAAGGCGCCAGCTCTTCCACAAAGTCATAGATATCCTTTACTGTATACATAAAAACACCTCACAAAAAAACGGGCGAAACGCTCACCGTCCCGCCCATATGATATACTGTTATTATTTACTTTTTCTGCCGAACAGACTCTTCTTGGCCTGGGGCTTTTTGCCTATCTGCTCGGTAGGGTCGCCGAAACGCTCCTTGTTCTTCTCGATGTCCATGGGTCCGCCTGTGTGTACGCTGGCTGTCATGATACCCGTCATCTGCTGCATAAGCAGGCTCTGCTCGAATATCTCCACCGCTTCCTCACAGGTCTCGGCTTCGCCGCTTACCAGGAACTCCTTTATCTTGCCGATATTGTTCATGTAGTCCATATCCAGCTCCATGAAGTCTATCTTCTTCCTCAGCGCCGAAAGATAATCGTCACGCTGCTTTTCCAGCTGCTTTATCCTGCCGTCAAGAAGCTCTATCTGCTCGGTTATGCCCTCGTTGACTTCCTTCTGGTGGTCCTTTACCTCGGTAAGCTTCTGGTTGTAATACTTGTTCGCCATGGAAAAGCCGCCTATCATGACCAGCACAAAGCCCACCCCGGGTACTATGAACTGCAGCCCCGAATGGAATGCCGCCAGCAGCAGCAGCGCGAATATCAGCGCACCTGCAAGCACATATACCATGGTCTTGTTGCGCTTGCCCTTGAAATTGAATTCCTTCTCCGCCTCAGAAACATCTCTTATGTAAATTTTCAGATACTCCTTGTTCTCCTTGCTGACTTCAACGCCGTCAGCAAACTCGAAGTATCTGTTTATATAACATTCAGCCAGATCCATCTTTTCAAGTTCTGTCATAAATAATTCACCCTCTGCTGTTTTACCTGTATCTTACAGCAACCGATGTCATAGGCTCATCATCGTCAGCTGTAGCATATACTTTTATAAATTAATAAAGCTAAAGTGTACATAGGTAAAGTATATCATACGTTCACGAATTTGTCAATATTTTTATTAATATTTTATTCAAGAAAATTTGTAAATATAATTATTTTATTGTGTAGTTGATATATTTTTCCATTTTTATACTATTATTTTCCAAATACCTTGTTAAGTTCTTAATTAATCCTGTGGTATAGAGTAATTTTTTCTTAATTTCACACGACTTCCATTGACAGATACTTTTTTTTGTACTATAATATAAGTACAGATATATATTTTGTGTAGACAAAAAGTTCGGACAGCAGACATATAAATACAAAGAGATCGTCTGTAAAATACATATATTTTTGGGGTGTGTCATGCGCCCTGTTTTTATGTATCCGTGCAGACTTTTTGTTTATTGGTGAATTTTTTTAGGAGGAACATTTTTTATGTCAAAAGCAAGCTCAATAGGCAAAGCGGTCGCCACCCTTGTGGTGCTGGGCGGCGTAGGCTTCGGCGGCTGGTATCTTTATAAGAACTACGGCAGCGACGAAGCAACGGGTTCAGACAAGGTCTATATCCAGAAGGTGGCAAACATCAACACCGTCACCAGTGCCGATCTTTTCTCCAACAGCTTTTCGGGCGTTATTGTTGCCCAGAAGTCTGTTGATGTCAAGTACGACTCCACCAAGACAGTTGACGAGATACTTGTGGCAGACGGCGACAATGTCAAGAAAGGCGACAAGCTGCTGACCTACGATACCGAGGCCATACAGATCGAGATAGATACTGCCAAGCTGGAGGTCGAAAGGCTGGAAAACGACATTGCCACCAACGAGACCCAGATAAAGCAGTATGAGGAAGAAAAGAAAAAGGCCAGCGCCGATGCGGCCGTATCCTACACCAACCAGATACTCCAGCTGCAGAGCGACAATGCCAGGAGCCAGTATGATATCAAAGCTAAGAACGTTGAGATAAACAAGCTGGAAACTTCCCTGAACAACGCTTATGTGGTAGCGCCCATAGACGGCACTGTCAAGGACGTAAAGGACCCCTCGTCCTCCGTTTCCATGTCGGATATGTTCGGTGCAAATGAAGACCCCGATGTCATCATGAAGCTGACAGCTGAGGGCGATATGCGCGTAAAGGGCGTATTCAATGAGCAGAACAGCGGCTCTATAATGCAGGGGGCTGAGGTCACTCTCAGGAGCAGGGTAAATGATACTGAGGTAAAGGGCACAGTTTCCGAGATAGACACCTCACCTCAGCAGGAAAACAACAATATCTACGGAATGTACAGCGACAGCGACGAGATGTCCACATCTTCAAAGTACGCTTTCTATGTGGAGCCCGAGAGCCTGGACGGCTTCATGCTGGGTCAGCACATACTCATCGATACCGACAGCGGCAGCGATATAGAAAAGACAGGCATATGGCTGTACACCGACTTTATCCTTAAGGAAGGCGACAAGTCCTATGTATGGGCAAAGGATGAAGACAAGGATCTCATCGAGAAGCGCTATGTAAAGATAGGCCGGAAGGACGATGATTACGGCGACTGCGAGATAATCGACGGGCTTTCCACCGATGACTACATAGCTTACCCCGCTGATTATATCAAGGAGGGTCTTGCGACCACCACAAACTTCTCCGACAAGGATATCCCCGAGAATGAGCTTGGTGATGAAATGGGCGGCGAGATGTACGGAGAAGAGATGGGCGGCGGCGAAGCTGAAATGGGCGGCATGGACGACGGCGACTTTGTCATGAACGATGACGGAAGCTTCTCCTTTACCGACCCTGACGGCAACTATATTGAGTCCGACGCTGAGGGCAACTCTACTATAACCTCCCCTGACGGCGGCATTATTGAAATGGACGCTGAGGGCAACTTTATCCGCGGCAGCATAGATGAAAACACAGGCGAATACATATTCGACTACGAGGGCGGCGAAGCACCTGCTGAGGGTGAGGCTCCAGCCGAGGGCGAAGAACCCGCTGAGGGTGAAGCACCTGCCGCAGACGATACCCCCGACCTGACCTATGAGGATCTCTACGGTATATCCGAGGAAGAATTCAATGCCATGAGCCCCCAGGAGCTTGACAGCTTCCTGAAGGAACACTACAAGAACTAAGAGGTGCTGGCGGTATGGTATTTGAACTTAACAATATTTTCAAGGACTACCTCCAGGGCAAGGAACCTGTGCCTGTACTCAAGGATATCACCCTGAGCGTTGATGACGGTGAGTATGTGGCCATAATGGGTCCTTCGGGCTCGGGCAAGTCCACACTGATGAATATTATCGGCTGTCTTGATAAGCAGACCAAGGGAAGCTTCATCTTTGACGGTGCCGATATTATGAAATGCAACGACAAGCAGCTTTCCGATATAAGGAACTCAAAAATAGGCTTCGTTTTCCAGAACTTCAACCTGCTGCCCAGGCAGTCGGCGCTGGAAAATGTTGAGCTGCCCCTGCTGTACGCAGGCTACTCAAAGCGCAAGCGCCGTGAGATGGCCAAGGAGGCGCTGAAAAGGGTCGGTCTTGAGGAGAGGATGAACTTCAACCCCACCCAGCTTTCAGGCGGACAGAAGCAGAGGGTCGCCATAGCAAGGGCCATAGTAAACAAGCCAAAGCTCCTGCTGGCCGATGAGCCTACGGGTGCGCTGGATACAAAGTCGGGCGACGATGTAATGGAGCTTTTTGAAGAGCTGAACAAGGACGGCGTTACCATAGTTATGATAACCCATGAACCCGAGATAGCCGAACACGCCAAGCGGGTAATGTATATCCGTGACGGCGAACTGCACAGCGGCGCTTTCAACAGCCGTGTTAAAAAGGAGGAGAATGAAGAATGAAAAAACTGATAGTATTCCTTCTCTGCGTGGCTGTAGTAGGCGGAGGATATTTTGGCTACAGGAAATATATGGATAATAAGAAAAAGTCCACTGTAGTTGATGTAGTACCCGTTAACATGATGATGGTGCCTTCGGATTGGTTCGATTACTCCATGAACTTCAACGAGGGTCAGATAGTGGCTTCAAATTCCCAGAGAGTTTTTATAGACACTGAAAAACTGGTAAAAACTGTATTTGTTGAAGAGGGACAGGAGGTCAAGAAAGGCGACCCTATCCTTGAATACGACATGACAGTTGTTGAACTGGAGCTGGCACAGAAAGAGAACCGTGTGAAGATAGCCGAGCAGGATATCAAAATGGCCAAAAAGGAGCTGGAGAATATCCGCAGATACAAGCCTTCCGAAGATGCGCCGACCATGCCCGAATATGATTTTCCCGATTACGACTTTGAAGAGCCTGAGATGCCCGAAATGCCCGATATGTCAGAGTTTCCCGACATGGAAGACCCTGCGGCTCTCATACCGCCTCCCACAGGGGTGGTAAGCGATGTGGTGGGGGCAGACTTTGCACCCACCGAGGGCAGCGGCACCCCCGAAGCACCCTACATAGTCAACTGCACTCAGGAGGCTGAGATATCCAAGGAATTCATGGTAAGGGTAGTCGGCGAGAAGAAGTGCGTGGAGGTCTGCGTTTTTGATGAGGAACTGCAATATCTGTACAAGTGGATAATAGTTCCCACCGAGACCAACTATATCCTGAATGAGCTGGAAAGCTGGAAGGTATCTGACGGTATCACCATTGACGAAATGGGTCAGGCTTCCATAGATACCTCGGTGAAGCTTTACGGAAAGCTCAGCTTTACTAACCCCACCAGCGAAAGGTACAAGGCAGCTGTTCCCGATGAATTTAATATCACAGACCTGCAGCCCACCCCCGAGGAGGACGAGCTGGATATCCCCGATTATCCCGAATACGACCCCGATGATTATTACATAGACCCCAACAGCAACGACTATGTATATTCCCGCGAAGCTATCAAGAACCTGATAACCGAGCAGGAGTCTGAGATAAAGCAGCTGGAGATCGCCCTGAAAACTGCAAACTTCGAGCTGGAAACAGCCAAGAAGCGCAAGCGCGACGGCAAGCTTTATGCGGAGATAGACGGCTATGTCAAGAAGATAGGCAAAGCCTCGGGTGAGGAAGACACCGAGGAAGAGCTGAGCGAGGAAGACCTCTACAGCGAACCCTCACCTGATGACAAGGCTTTTGCTGTCATCGAGGGCGAGGGCGGCACTGAGGTGCTTTGCACCGTCAGTGAGATGAACCTTGAAAGCGTGGCTATAGGTTCTCACATAGATGTTCATTCCTGGAACAGCAATGCCTACGGCACCGCCGAGGTGACAAAGCTTGAAGACGAGCCCCTGGCATACCAGGGCATGGGCTGGGGCGAGAATCCCAATTCTTCCACCTACCTTATCCATGCCAAGATGATAGACGGCGCAGATCAGTTCTCCATTTACGACTGGGTAGAGGTAACTATGGATTCTTCCCAGAAGGCTGACAAGAAGGAGTCCAATTCGGTATATATCCCACTGCACTACGTTCATCAGGAGGGCGGCGACTATTACATAATGAAAGCCGATGAAAACGGCCTGCTGAAAAAGCAGTATATCAAGGTCGGCCAGGTCATGGAGGACAGGTATATCGAGGTCAAGGGCGGCCTTAACTCTGATGACAAGATATGCTTCCCCTTTGGCAAAGATGTAAAAGAGGGCGTGAAGACCCGTGAGACTTCCACGGCGCTAATGCCCGAAAATGTAGATTTCTATTATTGAGGAGGGTCGGTATGATCGAAAACATAAGGCTCTCACTTCAAGGTATTCTGAGCCATAAGATACGTTCGTTTCTGACAATGCTGGGTATCATCATAGGTATAGCGGCGATAATCGCCATAGTTTCCACCATTGAGGGTACCAACGAGCAGATAAAAAACAACCTGATAGGCTCGGGCAACAACACGGTAAACATCTCGCTGTATACAGGCGACACTGAACCTGATTTCAGCTGGACAGATGTACCCGACAACATCAGGGTAATTTCCGAGGAAAGCAAAAAGAGGATAACAGACCTCAAGGAGGTAGAAAGCTGCACCCTCTACCGCACAAGGCGTTCTCCCGAAAACCTGTATTACCTCAACAAGATGATAAACTCGGCTATAATCTACGGTATAGACGAGGACTATTTCACCACACTGGGCTACGAGATAGCCCAGGGCATAAACTTCACCCGGAAGCATTTTGATAATTTCTCGAAGGTGGCTATCATAGATACCAATATGCAGCGCGGTATCTTTGAGGACGTTGATCCCATCGGCAAGACCATTGAGATAGGCGGCGAGCCTTTCACCATTATCGGTGTGGCAAGCAAGCGCTCGGGTTTTGAACCTATTATCAACTCTGTAGATGATTACTACACCTACAACCAGACCTCCAGCGGACTGCTCTTTATCCCCACCAACGACTGGGGCATATGCTTCCGCTACGACGAACCCCAGAACTGTGTTGTCCGTGCCAAGGACACCGACAGCATGACAGGTGCAGGCAAAAAGACCGCAGATATACTCAACGAGAATATCCTCAAGCAGAATGCAGGTGCTGAACAGAATGCAGAGGGTGCAAACAATACCCTTGAATACAAGAGCGAAAGTCTGCTGGAGCAGGCTAAACAGCTCCAGGACCTTTCCAAGTCCACCAACAATATGCTCATCTGGATAGCAGGTATATCCCTGCTGGTCGGCGGTATCGGCGTTATGAACATAATGCTCGTTTCCGTTACCGAGCGTACTCGTGAGATCGGCCTTAAAAAGGCTCTCGGCGCAAGGAAAAAGCGTATCCTCGCCCAGTTCCTCACCGAAGCCTCCGTGCTTACCACTATCGGCGGTATCCTCGGTGTGCTTATCGGCATAGGCTTCTCAAAGGTCATCGCTAAAATAGCGGAAGTCCCCGTTTCTATCTCAACTCCCGCTATCATCGTTTCAGTGGCTTTCTCCATGGTCGTTGGTATAGTCTTCGGACTTATCCCCTCCATCAAAGCCGCAAACCTCAACCCCATAGACGCCCTGCGCTATGAATAAATTCAATTCCCCCGTACATACGGCGGGATAAAAAAACAAGCTTGTATGTTCTACTGGGGGAAACCCTTTTGAAAAAGGGTTATCCCCCAGACCCCCTTCCTAAAACTTTTTACGTTTTGGGGCGAAAGGGTGCCATTCTACAGTAGACCATGATTTACGGACATAAGCCGCACTACTATAGAACAGCACCCTTTCGCCCCAAAATATAAAAGTCTTTGGAAAGGGGTTCGGGGGATAACCTTTCTTCAGAAAGGTTTCCCCCGATAAAATATATAAGCTTGTTTTTGTGTCCCCGCCGTATGTACGGGGGCTTTTTTTTATTCAGCTGCGGGAACGTATGAGTCGTTGAACATCAGCAGTTCCCAATAATTATCGGTACCGTCGGAGAAGTTTGCGAGTGAGAGGTACTTCATATCGGGGTCGAGGATAACTGCGCGGTGATCCTTGGAGCTTATCCAGGTATCGAAGACGTCCTTAGCGGACTCGCCGCCCTTAGCGATATTCTCGCCGCAGTGCCACCAGCTCAGGCCTGCCTTGCCCAGTGCGGAGGTATAGGGGCTCTCCTTTTCATCGGGGCGGGTGTGGCTGAAATTCTGAGCCAGCTCCTCAGCCCTTACAGCGCTTGCCTTATCCAGCTCATCGAGGCCGTAAACAGGCTCCATATCGTACTGCACTCTCAGTTCGTTGACATAACCAAGCATCTCGGCAGTAAGGTCGCTTATGCCGTCATTCTGTGTGGAAACAGCGCCGTAATCCACAGGGGGGCGCATAGGTTCAAGGCTTGCCTTGTCAGCATCGACAGCTTCCATATCGGGGTATTTCTCGCTGTAGCCGTAGGGCACCAGCTCCTGTCCGTTGATGTAAAGCACATTGCTCCAGGAAGTTATCAGCAGGTCGCCGTTGAGTTTATAAACGTTGTAGAAAAATCCGTCGTTAACGCCCTCTGAATAGAAGCCGTTGTCATCGGCGGTTATCTTTAATTGAGAGCCCGAGTTTTCTTTCAGCTCGCACTCATTCACATATTCACCCTTGGAATTTTTCAGTCTGTACTTGCCCTTTGCAGTGCATTCAAGCACATACTCATCATTCAGCCTGTAGGCTGAGAAATTAGCAGCTGTGTACTCAACGGGGCTGTTGTCGATGAACAGCTTGCCGTCCTTAAGGGTTATCATGTGTTTGTTGTAAACAAAGCCTGCGGCGGGCTGCTTATCTCTCAGTATGGAAAGCTTGCCGTCCTCCTCCATGAAGACTATCTCAGCACCGCTGTCGTCCTGCAGGCTAATGCCGCTGGCGCTGGAGCCGTTCTCCATAAAAGAGTAGCTGCCCGAGGGTTCAGCGAACACCACATTTCCGTCAAAATCAATGGCACCGCAGCTGAGTTCGGGTATCTCTGCCGCAAGAATGATTTTTTCGCGGTCAGACTTTTCTTCCTTATCCTCGCTGCTTTCAGCCACAGAACTTGCAGCGGCCTTGCTGGAAGAACTATCCTTCTTCACATCGACATTCTTGCCGTCCTTATTCCGCGAAACTGCCACGCCGACACCAAGTGCCAGCACCACAGCCAGACAAACTATATTTTTTGCATTTGCTATCTTTTTTAAATTCATAACCTGTCCTTCTATCCTTATTTTTACACAATATCCGACAACAATATATTATACTCCACTGTTGCCTTTTTGTCAATACCGCTATTTAGCCAAAATTTCGGCCAGCTTTTTCAGAAGTTCTTCCGCATCTGTTTCTTTTGGAACTTTCAGTTCTACCCTTACTCCCCCGCTGCTGTCGGACTTTGCCTTTACCTTGACATCTGAGTTGGCATTCACCGCCATTTCAAACTCTTTCAGGAAAGGTCTTTCCTTTTTCACCGAGCGCTTGCGGATAGCCTGCCTGTCGGTCTCAAGCTGTTTTTCTGCCAGACGTTCCGCATCTTTCAGGGCATCTTCAAGCTGCCTTACCGAAAGCCCCTCCTGCTGAACTTTTTTTGCAAATTCCGCCTGCCTGTTTTTTTCAAGACCCGAAAGCACCTTGGCATGGCCGAAGCTTATCTCGCCCTTGTCCACCATGTCACGCACGTTCTCATCAAGCTCCAGCAGACGCAGCGAGTTTGCCACCGCCGAACGTGACTTTCCTACCGCCTGAGCCAGCTGCTGCTGGGTCATGTCGTAGCTGTCCATGAGATTTTTGTAAGCCAGGGCTTCCTCCACAGGCGACAGATCCTGCCGCTGGATATTCTCGATAAGAGCCATCTGCATGGTCTGCCTGTCATCAAGCTCCTTTATGTACACGGGAACTTCGCTCAAACCCGCCAGCCTTGAAGCCCGCCACCTGCGCTCACCTGCCACTATCTGGTAGCCGCCGTTATCCAGCGGACGGGCAAGTATGGGCTGCAGCACGCCGTTTTCCTTTATACTGTCAGCCAGTTCAGCAAGCTTTTCGTCATCGAACTTGCCTCTCGGCTGCTCCTTGTTGGGCTCCAGCAGCGTTATCTTGACCATGGTCACGCTGTCCGCACTTTCCTGCTGAGGTGCAGTTTCTGCCGGTCTGGTGTTTTCTGCAAACAGCATATCAAGTCCCGAACCCATTCTGTTTTTCTTTGCCATTTATCATTCTCCTTGTTGACTTTACAGTGTTCCACGTGGAACATTACTTGTTTTTACGCTTTTTATCACGCTTTATCATTTCCTTGGCAAGCTCCTCGTAGGCCTTTGAGCCCTTTGCCTTTTTATCATAGTAAATGGCAGGCTGGCCAAAGCTGGGCGCCTCGGAAAGTGCCACATTTCTCGGTATTGTGGTGTTGAAAACTTCTTTCGGAAAGTGCTTCTTCACCTCGTTCATTATCTGTCCTGTTATCTTGTACCTGTCAACGCACATGGTAAACAGTATGCCCTCGATGATGAGCCCCTTGTTCCAGGTCTGCTTTACACGGTCAATGGTGTTATGCAGTTCCACCAGGCCCTCCAGCGAAAGAAATTCACACTGCAGCGGTATCAGCACCGAGTCCGCTGCCACCAACGCATTAATGGTCAGCATATCAAGGGTCGGGGGACAATCTATAAAAATATGATCGTAGAATTGTTTCGCCTCACTGAGTTTGTCTTTCAGCTGGTCGGCTCTGTTGTCCATGGTCATCAGCTGTACTGCCGCACCTGCCAGGTCCTGGGTAGTGGGCACCACCGAAACTCCCCTGAAAGCCGTAGCACACACGGCTTCAAACAACGCGCAGTCCCCCATAAGCACATCATACACTGTATTGCGTATGCTGCGTTTCTGTATACCATAGCTTGTGGTCGTATTGCCCTGAGGGTCAAAATCTATAATAAGTACCTTTTCGCCCCTGGCACCAAAAACCGCTGCCAGATTGCATACCGTAGTTGATTTTCCCACGCCGCCTTTCTGATTTGAAACGGCAATTATCTTACCCATATTATCTCCTCATTTCGTTTCAGTTGATGAACTCTTCCTTTCTATTATACTACATTTTTTCTCATTTGAAAAGGGGTTTTGAAAATTTCTTTGTTCCACGTGGAACATTTTTCTGTAGAGCATTTTCTGTGTTCCACGTGGAACATTATATTGCGACAAAAACTCTGCGTTATAAAAAGAATTCTGTCAGCTTAAAAAATATACCCCCGAAGCGTGATGTAATTTCACGATGATCTCAAAGCATATCCCCATGGATTTTTCCGCAGGATTGTGCTATGCTTGAATAAAAAGGAGGTCCAATATGAACAAGCTGACAGATTTTATCTCAAAAACTTTTATAGACATTCAGCCCGCGGCAGAGGAAGAACTCCGTGAACTGGGCAGAGTAGTTGACATCGGGGTAGGGGACTTAGCCCCGAACCCCGACCAGCCCCGCAGGCATTTTGCAGCAGACGAGCTTACTGCTTTAGCAAAAAGCATTTCCGCCAACGGGGTAATCCAGCCCCTGACTATCCGTCGTGCAGAAAACGGTTTTGAACTTGTTTCGGGAGAACGGCGCCTGCGAGCCGCAAAGCTGGCAGGCCTGAAAACCGTGCCCTGCATTATCATTAAAGCGGACAGAGGGCGCTCGGCGGTACTGGCACTTCTGGAAAATATCCAGCGCAGCGACCTGAACTGCTTTGAAGAAGCCGCCGCTATCAGTGCACTGCTGGACAGCGGGAAAGTCACCCGCGAGGAGGCCGCCATGAGGCTGGGCATGGCGCAGTCTACCATAGCCAACAAGCTGCGGCTCTTAAAACTCACCCGTGATGAACAGAAGCTTATCTGCGAACACGACCTCACCGAGCGCCACGCCCGCACCCTCCTGCGGATAGCCGACGAAGACCTCCGACGGGAAGTCCTCGCGAAAGCCATTGAAGGCGGCTGGACGGTGGACGCTCTTGAAAAGTACATAACCAAACTCGAAAGGGAAGCCGCCAGAAGATCCAGCTACGAAAAACGCTCCGTTATGCTCAAAGACGTGCGGCTGTTCTTCAACTCGGTCAATAAAGCCCTGGAAGTCATGAAAATGGCAGGCGTCGATGCCACAGCAAAACGTGTTGACAAAGAAGACGTCATCGAATACACCATAACCATCAAAAACAACAATGCCACATAAGAAAAGCGGTCTTTCTGTAAGGGTGGTTCTCATAAAGAAGCATATATATTTTATCGGGGGAAACCTTTCTGAAGAAAGGTTATCCCCCGAACCCCTTTCCAAAGACTTTTATATTTTGGGGCGAAAGGGTGCTGTTCTATAGTAGTGCGGCTTATGTCCGCAAATCATGGTCTACTGTAGAATGGCACCCTTTCGCCCCAAAACGTAAAAAGTTTTAGGAAGGGGGTCTGGGGGATAACCCTTTTTCAAAAGGGTTTCCCCCAGTAGAATACATACGTTTTTTATGAGAATCGCCTTATAGGAAGACCGCTTTTCTTATACGATAGTGTTGTTCTTGCGCCACTCGCTGGGGGAGACCCCTGCGGCTTGTTTGAACTGTCTTGAGAAATGCACTGCGTTCTTGTAGCCGCAGGTGAAGGCTACTTCTTCCACCGTTCGGTCGGTGTAGGCTAGATAATGCTTAGCCGACTCTATGCGGCTGTTTATGACGTCCGCGTTGCAGGTGACACCGAAGGCCTTCTTGTAAAGCAAATGCAGGTAGGGTTCGCTGACACTTATCTGCTGGGCCATTTTTTCAACGCTCCAGTCCTCCGAGGGCTGGGCATAGATCTTCCTGCGCAGATCAAGCAGCTCACGGTAATGGGCTATGCCCGATTCCTCCTGCTTGCCGTTTTCAGAAAACACCTCTGACAGCAGCGCTTTGATGAGAAACCCTGCGGTCTGCAGGTTGTTGCGCCTGTAGTAGCAATCGGCGATGAGCTGGAAATATCTTGCCACATCTATGGACTCTCCGATATATATCGGCCTGTCGAACTTTATATCTATCCCCGAGGTTATGTCCTCGCTGCACTCAAACTGAATCCAGTCGTTTATATACTCGCTCTCGCAGGCTCTGTAAAGCTGGGGAGAATTTTTGTTGTATATCAGAAAAGTATTCGGCTCGATGTTGTAAGTCTCACCCTCGATTTCAAAGACCGCTTTGGTCTTGACAAACAGCATGAGATAGCCCTCATACCCCCTGGGGCGGTTCAGCACGAAGCTTCCGTCATGCTTGCAGCTGCAGCCCATTCTGTCAATATAGAACAATGTCTTACCTCCATTCTATATGAAAATCGGAGCATTTTCATGCTCCGATAAATATCAGTCTTCTGTAAAATCATCAGCAACTGTAATAACAGCTGCGCTCTTCTTTGTATCCTTGTCTCCGAAGATGTTCTTCCTGAACACCACAAAAACGTCAACCAGTATAACAATTATGATAGCGACGATAAGTATTATCGGCAGGATATTGCCGGGTTTCTTCCCGGGGGTGACACCATTCTGGGGCTGATTGCCCTGGGGCATATTCTGCTGACCCATGTTGTTCATGGGCATATTGTTCTGGGGATAGGGGTTGTTCTGAGGCATATTAGGCTGCTGATAGCCGCCGTTGCCCTGGGGTATAACAGCCTGGGGCTGGGCAAAATTGTTCTGCGGTGCCTGAGGCTGGGGGTTCTGCGCAAACTGGTTCTGCTGAGGTGCGAACTGGTTGTTCACAGGCTGTGCAGGCTGTGCAGGCTGCTGATACTGATTTTGCTGCCGGAAATTATTCTGCATCTGCGGTGCCTGGGGCTGTCCGTTCATCTGGGGACGGCCATTCATCTGGTCGATAACAGGCTGCTGAGGTGCAGGCTGAGGTTTAGCTATCTGCACAGGCTTAGGCTGAGGCTTGGGCTGTGCGGGCTGCTGACCGGGCATGAAAATGCTGTCCATAGTGGGCATATCAGCCTTGTTGGGCTGCTCTTCCGTCAGACCCAGCATCTCATCAGTTATAACAGGTATCTCTACCTCGTCCATGGTGGGGTTTTTCAGAAGCTCCTGCTGTCTTGCCAGCTCCTCTGCCGCAGTGGTATCCTCGGGTGCGCTCACGGGTGTTCCGCAGATGTTGCACACCTTTGTATTTTCGAGCAGGGTGTTTCCGCATACGGGACATATCTTCTGCTTTATTATAACGGGCAGCTTGCAGCCGCAGGTGTTGCAGAACTTCTGACCCTCCTCATAGGGAAAATTACATTCGGGACAATTAGGCATATAGTCTTTCGCCGTTCTACAGCGGCGAAATTCCCTCCTTTCGGTCTACTTTATTATATATAAACATATGTTTTTATACTTTCAACCATTTATATACAATAATATAATACCGCATTTTTCCTGCTTTGTCAAGCACATTTTTAACATTTTCTATAAAAGAAGATACAAAATTATTAACTGCCTCAGCTGAATATTTTCCACATCATCAGCACTATCATAACTATAGCTGCTGCCAGCACCACACCGGCCGTTACAATGCCTACCCTCAGCAGACGTTTTTCATTGCCCTTGTTTATTTTGCCTTTCAATTGAAGAATGTTGATAACTCCCCCGCACATCACCGCAAAGTCCGTTATGGCGATAAGCTCTGCGGTGCCGTCCTTTATCCTGCCCACAAATGCAGGGCTGTCCCGCAGCGCCGTTATCACAAACAGCACCAGAAATCCCGCCGCCGCTATAACTATGTCCACCAGCAGGGAAGTCGTTATCCTATTTTTTTCCTCTTCCGTGTACTCCGCTACCTTTACCAGCGTTTCCTTTAACTCTGTGTCCATGCTCTCACTTTTCCTTTCTCCGTCTATCAGCTGACGTATGTCTACATCGTAATGATCTGCAAGCTCTATCAGCAGACTTATGTCAGGCATATTGTTCCCGTTCTCCCAGCGGCTCACCGTCCTCGCCGTTACCCCGAACTTCTCTGCCAGCTGCTCCTGGGTCATGCCCCTCTCTTTCCTCAGCTCTCTCAGAAATCTCCCTGTCTTTACCTGATCCATCCCGTGACCTCCTTTCATATGTTATCATACTATTCCCCGTCAGAAAAATCCACGACATAAAGTGAGAAAATGCCCGATCTCCCTGACCCGACACCAAATGTCCGCTAAACAAACCACCGACAAGGGCGGAGTTCTCCAAAAGTTCGTGTATTTTACTGGGGGAGACCCTTTTGAAAAAGGGTCTTCCCCCAGACCCCCTCCCTAAAACTTTTTACGTTTTGGGGCGAAAGGGTGCTGTACTATAGTAGTACGGTGAATATCCGCCACATACTGTTCTATCATAGAATAGCACCCTTTCGCCCCAAAATATAAAAGTCTTTGGAAAGGGGTTCGGGGGATAACCTTTCTTCAGAAAGGTTTCCCCCGATAAAATACATAAGCTTTCGGTGAACTCCACCCCTGTCGGTGGGGTTGTTTATCAGTCTTCGGCTTCGGTATCGGCTTCGAGGACTTCGGCTTTTTCTTCTTCCTGTGCTTTGAGGATATCCTCTTCGCTGGCCTTTTCGACCTCAGCTATCTCGGCTTCGTCGTCATGCTCGGTACGGGTAAAGGTGACTACCTTATTATCGCCTGTTACCTTCATGAGTCTTACGCCTCTGGAATATCTTCCCATAATGCTGATATCGCAGGCTCTGAGTCTGATCACTATACCGTCGGAGGATATCATGATGATATCGTCCTCATCGTCAACTACCTTGATACCGCAGACTCTGCCGTTCTTATAGTTCAGCACGCCGCTGCCGCCTCTGTGGCGGACGGGGTAGTTATCCAGGGCAACTCTTCTGCCCAGGCCGTTTTCGCTGACTGTCAGCACAGTAGCGCCCTCACGGATACGAGCCATGGAAACGACATAGTCATTTTCCTTGAGCTTGATAGCTCTTACACCGTGGGCAGTTCTGGACATAACTCTTACGTCATTTTCACTTATGCGTATAGCCATGCCGTTGTGGGTAGCTATGAGCAGTTCGTTATTGCCACCTGTCAGCCTTACGCCTGCTATCTCGTCGCCCTCATCAAGGCCGATAGCAATGAGCCCGTGTTTGCGGACATTCTTGTAAGCCGAAAGGGGAGTCCTCTTGATCTTGCCGCGCTTTGTCACCATAACGATGAACTTGTCCTCATCGAAATCCTCCACCTTTATCATGGCGGCCACGAGGTTGTCATCGCTGAGTTCCAGCAGATTTTTGATATTCACGCCGCGGGAAGCCTTTGAGCCCTCGGGAAGTTCGTAGCACTTCATCTTATAGGCCTGACCCTTGGTAGTGATAAAGAGTATATTATCATGCGAAGAGCAAACGCTCATCTCGGTGACGCAGTCGTCCTCACGCTGCTTCATGCCCGTTACGCCCTTGCCGCCGCGGTTCTGCGCCTTGTATACGCTTATGGGCATACGCTTTATGTAGCCCACGTTGGTATAAGTTACCACGCTTTCCTCCACAGGGATAAGGTCTTCTATGTCAACTTCGCCGCTGACATTTTCTATCTGAGTTCTTCTCTCGTCACCAAACTTCTCCTGGATAGCCTCTACCTCTTCGATGATTATATCCAGCACTCTCTGGTGATTTGCGAGGATATCTTCAAAGTCAGCCACCTTAGCGGTTATCTCAGCCAACTCGTCCATTATCTTCTGTCTTTCCATACCTGTCAGACGGCCCAGGGTCATCTGTGCGATATGTTCAGCCTGGATATCAGAAAGTCCGAACCTTGTACACAGCTTCTGCTTAGCCTCGGGAACATTCTTCGAGGTCTTCATTATCTCGATGACCTCGTCGATATTATCCAGGGCTATAACAAGACCCTGTAAGATATGCTCTCTTTCCTTGGCCTTTTTAAGGTCAAACTCGGTCCTTCTGCGGATAACGCTTACCTGGAAATCGATGTATTCCTGGAGTATCTGCTTAAGGGTAAGCACCTTGGGCACGCCGTTTACCAGCGCCAGCAGGATAACGCCCACGCTGTCCTGCAGCTGGGTGTAGGTGAACAGCTTGTTCAGCACCACCTGAGGATTAGCGTCCTTTTTCAGTTCTATGACAATACGCATACCATCTCTGCCTGTTTCATCACGCAGGTCATGTATGCCGTCAACTCTCTTCTCCTTTACCAGACCCGCAATGGACTCCACAAGTCTGGCCTTGTTTACCATGTAGGGTATCTCGGTAACGATAATGCAGTTTCTGCCCTTTATCTCCTCGATAGAGGTCTTTGAGCGCAGTATTATCTTGCCGCGGCCTGTGCCGTAGGCAGCCCTTATGCCGCTTCTGCCCATGATTATACCGCCTGTAGGGAAGTCGGGTCCCTTTATAGCCTGCATAAGCTCGTCAAGGGTACAGTCGGGGTTCTGCATAACTATCTTCATGCCCTCGATGACCTCATGGAGGTTATGGGGCGGTATATTCGTAGCCATACCAACGGCAATACCCACAGCGCCGTTGCACAGTATGTTCGGGAAACGTGAGGGCAGCACCACAGGTTCCTGCAGTCTGTCATCGTAGTTGGGCTGGAAGTCTACCGTATCCTTTTTGATATCCGTGAGCATATTAACAGCCATCTTGGCCATTTTAGCCTCGGTATAACGGTAAGCAGCAGGCGGGTCGCCGTCAACGGAACCGAAGTTGCCGTGGCCGTCTACCAGCGGGTATCTCAGCGAGAAACTCTGGGCAAGTCTTACCAGTGCATCATAAACCGAAGCATCGCCGTGGGGGTGATATCTACCCAGCACCGAACCTACGGTATCGGCGCACTTACGGTATGCCTGGTCGGGGGTAAGACCGTTCTCATGCATAGTATATAAAATTCTTCTGTGAACAGGCTTAAGGCCATCTCTTACATCAGGCAATGCTCTCGAAACGATAACTGCCATCGAATACTGCAAGAAAGACTCTTTCATTATGTGTTCGACGTCCTGATCGATAAGATTATATTCGTCCACTTGATCAACTCCTTTTATTCAAAGGTAATGTTATACCTCATCGTTTATTTATTATGTGCTGAACTTATATTCGGCGCAGCCTTATAACTCTTGAAATGAATATTATGAGACTTGCTATTCCCATAACTATACCGAAGCAGTAAAGAAATGCTGTATGGCCTCTTGTTGCTGTGGTATCTATAACATACTGAGTAAGCTCAAGGCCTTCATTCTGTGCAAAAGTGCTGTAATTATCTTTGAGAAAATGGGTCATATTGCTACCATTCTTTGAAAGTCTGCCTGTTACGGTCATGGTATCATTTTTATCACCGCTCAGACTTTCGAGCTGCTCCATTATCTTCTTATCCTTGACCTTTACCGAAAGTATCATACCGCTTTCATCAACGACAGCGTAGTTATAAGTCTTACTGCCGATAATTGGGATATATGTCTCATATCCGTAGGCATCAAGGGGCATATACAGCGTATATGTCACATAGGTCGAGGAAAGAGAATCTCTATCATACGGCATATCCTCGCCGTTTTCGATCACTGAGTTAAGATCGGTGATCTCGCCGTGAAATATATAATCCGCATCGGCTATCATCATAAGGACTGCGATAACAACGAACATAAGCCCGCCGATAAGCCATATCACGCCGCTTTTCCTTAACTTGTTCTTTATCTCATTCATATTACAACTCCTTAGTCTCGTAGTCCTCACCCAGAACTTCTTTCAGCTTATCTCTCAGCAGTGTCTGATCCTTTTCCTCTATCACACGCTTTGACAGCACATAGATAGTTTCCTTTCTGAGGATTATGATGAACAGCCTTGAATTCTCGATGATGTTCAGGGAGATATCTTCAAACCTGACTATACGGGGCTTAACGGGAACAAAGTCCTCTGCCGCCATTTCCTCCTCGGTGAAGACAGTTTCTATCTTGAAGCAGTCATCATACAGTGTAAAGCGGTACTTGTCGTCTTCAAGGGAAGCAAGCGCTTTCATCAGGTATTTCTTCACCCTGAAGGTATTGAACCAGGTAGTGAATATCATCACAAGGCTGATAAAGCAAAGCACCCAGTTAAGGTAGCCCGAGGGGTCCTTGATAATGGACACAGCGAACATCAGTGCCACCACCGCGAACAATCCCGTAACTATCCAGTTGCGCTTATAGACATATTTTTTCTGAAAAACGGTGAAGGCTTCTTCCTCCTCATCATTTTTCACATTGTATTCAAAGCTGGTCAGCGGTTCGCCTGCGGGCACGAATTCCTTTTCTTCATCTGCCGCAGTTTCCTCCTTGCCGAAAAGCTCTCTGCTGCTTACATTTCCTGTCTTTTCAGCCTCATCAAGGCTTCCGCTGTTCTGGGATATATCAATTTCCATAGGATCTGCTCCTTACTAGCTTAAACGTCCAGATTTTTAACATACTCCGCGTTCTTCTCGATAAATTCCTTACGGGGACCTACCTTGTCGCCCATGAGTATAGTGAATATCTCGTCCGCCTTTACAGCGTCCTCCATAGTGACCTTTATCATCGTTCTGCGCTCGGGATCCATGGTAGTTTCCCAGAGCTGTTCGGGGTCCATCTCACCAAGACCCTTGTATCTCTGCACCGCTACCTTGACCTTGCCGCCCTCGGAAAGTTCAGCGATGTACTTATCTCTCTCCTCATCGGTAAAGGCATATCTTACCTTCTTGTTTCTCTCCACCTTGAAGAGGGGAGGCTGTGCAAGGTAAACGTGTTCTTCCTCTATGAGGGGTCTCATGAAGCGGAAGAAGAATGTGAGCAGCAGTGTCCTGATATGGGAGCCGTCCACATCGGCATCGGCCATGATGATGACCTTGCCGTATCTCAGCTTGCTCAGGTCGAAATCCTCACCGATAGAGGTACCCAGCGCTGTTACCACAGGCATGAGCTTGTCGTTGCCGTATACTCTGTCGATACGGGCTTTTTCAACGTTCAGCATTTTGCCCCAGAGGGGGAGTATGGCCTGATAGCGTCTGTCACGGCCCTCCTTGGCAGAACCGCCCGCCGAGTCACCCTCGACGATGTATATCTCGGTCATGGACATATCTCTTTCAGAGCAGTCAGCCAGCTTGCCCGGCAGGGAAGCGCTTTCCAGCACGGATTTTCTTCTGGTCAGCTCTCTTGCTCTCTTGGCGGCTTCTCTTGCCTTCTGCGCCTGCAGGGACTTATCGAAGATAGCCTTTGCTACCGCAGGGTTCTCCTCCAGGTAATTCCTCAGTTTTTCCTTGAGCATCTTGTCAACGAAAGGCCTTACCTCGGGATTACCGAGTCTGCCCTTGGTCTGTCCCTCAAACTCGCAGTTAGTCAGCTTTACTGAAACTATAGCCGTCAGACCCTCTCTGCAGTCCTCGCCCATAAGTGCGTCATCGTTATCCTTGATGAGGTTATGTGCCTTGCCGTAATCATTGAGTATCTTGGTCAGGGCACTCTTGAAAGCCATTTCATGGGAACCGCCGTCGGGGGTATGTATGTTGTTTGCAAAGGAAAGTATTATCTCGTTATAGGTATCGTTGTACTGAAGTGCGATCTCAGCGAACATATCATCTTCCACACCGTTGATGTATATAACATCTTCGGAAAGGGGCTCAACGCCTCTGGTCTTGTGGATATGCTCAACGAACTGACGTATGCCGCCCTCGTAATGAAGTACCTCGGATACAGGCTTCTCGGCATTTCTCAGGTCTGAGAAGATTATCTTGATGCCTGCATTGAGGAAAGCCTGTTCACGCAGTCTTTTCAGCAGCACCTCATAATCGAAGGTAGTAGTCTCCTGAAAGATCTCGGGGTCGGGCTTGAACTTGACCTCGGTACCTGTCCTGTCGGTATCGCCTATGACCTTGAGAGGTTCGCTGTAATGACCTCTGTCAAAGCGCTGGAAGTGGACATGGCTGCCGTCATACACCGTCAGCTCCAGATACTCGGACAGCGCATTAACTACCGATGCACCAACACCGTGCAGACCGCCTGCCACCTTATATCCGCCGCCTCCGCCGAACTTTCCGCCTGCGTGCAGCACGGTATAAACGACTGTTGCCGCCGAGATCCCCTCCTTGGGGTGTATACCTGTAGGTATGCCTCGTCCGTTATCCACAACTCTGATAACGTCCCCGGGGAGGATATCCACGATTATCTCGGTACAATAACCAGCCAGCGCTTCGTCGATGGCATTGTCCACGATCTCATATACCAGGTGGTGCAGACCCTTGGGGCCTGTGGAACCGATGTACATACCGGGTCTTACCCTTACAGGCTCCAGACCCTCCAGTACCTCTATCTGGTTTTCATCGTAGTTGTTGCTTTTGTCGATCTGCGAGATAGACTCGGTATTTTCGATCTCGACTTCCTTGATCTCTTTGATATTATCGTTATCCAATATTTACAACCTCCTGCTGACTAGGGTATCATATATCAAATACCGTTTATTGGGTATCCCGATAGTCATAATAATTATTTTGTTTAATTTATTTCAGCATCAGTGCTTTCCTCATCTGCTGAGGGTCTTTTCTTCCTGAACTTCCCGAAAAGCCACCGCAGGGGCTTTATGGAAAGCATCTGGCATTTTTCCAGAAGCTTACAGAAAGCCATATTGAATGCCAGCAGCAGCAGTAAAGCTATCACCGCGGTCATTATCTCACCTGCCATATTCGGCAGAAGCTTATCCATGAGAGAATCTGCACCTTTCAGCAGCCACCCTAAGGGACGGCAGCCCAGCCAGTAGACCACGCATGAAAACAGGTTCACCACCGACGGCAGGAAAAACACAAATATCAGCACTGCTATTATCACAAGAAAACAGATAATGAACACAAAGTTCATAGCTGTGCTGTGACTGCCGTTCGTCATCTCACCGAACCTGTCCACCGACTTCATCAGTATATCGTCCATATACCTTACGCCAAATGCCAGGGGATAGAATATGACATTCTCAAAGAGATAGCTTATCACCAGCATCTCGAACCTGCCGTTATCCTCTGTTTTGAATTTTTCAAGCAGCTTATCTACCAGCAGCACACCGTAGGTTATCAGGCATACCGAGAAGAACACACCGAAATGTATAGGTGCCATGATATCTGCTATACCGTAAAACAGAAATTCAAGGGGTATGAACTTAAGTATCCTGTTACCCGGCATGATATTCGGCATATACAGCCTCATCAGGTCAGATGTATCATTGTCATTTACTTTTTCTACCATTTTGCCGTATAAGGCTTTGTAGTAATAATGCTTCTCCCTCCACACAGGGAATTTCAAGCTGATAAAGTACACCGCCACATAGAGTATTATCCCTATTATGAGCAGCTTATGCTTTTTTGCCCAGTTTACTATCTTCATAGAGAAAACTCCTTAAAAGCAGCCTTTTTAGACCTTTTTAGCAGAGTGGCACAGCTCAGCTGGCTTATGTACACCCTTTCCTCCAGAGTATTTTCATCAAAGCACACCACAAAGCTTTTTGGCAGCTCGTAGGTGCAGTAGATCACGCGCCTGTTCTTTTCAGCCGCCGCCAGATAATCTCTGGTAATGGCCGAGGTGGAGCTGTTCTCGATATCGAATATCCCCACCACATTCCTGCTGTTGACTATGAAGTCGTTCCCTATGTGCAGATACATCAATACACCTCATTTTACAGATATTGCCCTTATAAAGCCTTTACCGCATGGATCATTTTCATCTATTTTTTTATGTAATATGATGACATATTTTCCTTATCCCAGCAGCCTATCTGTAAAGATCCCAGTATTTTTTTTGTCTTTCAGTCCTGGTAGGTGCTGACTGGAACTTATCCTTCAGCCACGCAAAAACATATACGAGGCCTGAGCAGTTCTTATCCAGCCACAGGCTGAGATTTTCCCGTCTTGTATTTATATGCAGCTCCCGCTTCTGCCCCTGCACTAAGGAGTTATGCTGTATCCTCAGTTTTTCCGAGGTATCCTCATACCTCCTGCAATACGGGCAGCACCTGTGCAGGTGCGCAGGATAAAGATGTCCGTTGGGACACCTGACTATATCTGTATTATCCATTATTATCTCCTCACTTTAACAGTACCGGACAGCCAAAGGTAAACATCAGTATCAGCACAAGGGCTGTCAGTTGAAATATCTCTGCACCTTGCTACAGGCATATATTTACCTTACGCTGTTCTCTTTTGTTCCTTACGGGGTCTGTCATTTTTTCTTTATCTGACCCGCTTCTATGTTGAATATCTTCCCGTGCTGTTTTTCATCAAAGGGTATATTCATATCACAGCAGGTGATGAACACCTGCATATCATGTATCTTTGATATGACGAACTTCTGCCTCGAAGGGTCAAGCTCGCTGAGGACATCGTCCAGCAGTATCACGGGATGATCGTCAATTTCTTCATTCAGTATATAGGCCTGGGAAAGCTTCATTATCAGCGCCACAGAACGGTGCTGCCCCTGAGAAGCGTCTTCTCTCACGGGATTTCCGTTTATCCTGCAGATAACGTCATCACGGTGGACGCCTTTCTGGGTAAAGCCTGCCCGCAGGTCATCTTCGATATTGTTTTTAAGCACCTCAAAGTATCTATCTTTGAGAAGCCCTGTGTAATCCTTGGCGATATCCAGCATATCACTGCTGTACACCGTGGAATAATAACTTATATCAAGCTTCTCCCTGCCCCCCGATATCTCCTCGTACAGCATTTTTGCGTAAGCCGAGAGCTTCTTGATATAATTATACCTGTGCAGCGAGATGAATGCACCCATCTGCGCCAGCTGTATATCCCACATCTCCATCTCACTGCGCTTTGACCTGCCGTAGTTTATGCTTTTCAGCAGCAGGTTCCTGCGTTCAATGAGGGCGTCGTACTTATAGGTAACGGCGCTGTAGGTATTTTTTATCTGGGATACCGAAAGGTCGGTAAACTGCCGCCTGTTTTCGGGGGAGCCCTTTGAAAGCTCCAGATCCTCAGGGGTGAATACGACACAGTTGAGCTCACCGAACAGCTTTGAGGGCGCTTTAAGCTTAACACCGTTCAGGGTGACAGTTTTTTCCTTGATATTCGGTTTTGCCATTTTAAAACGGATCTCCTGCTCACGGAAACTGTTTTGAAATTTCAGCCCGATATCCATGACCTGCTCATCATCGCCTATCATGCGTCTGTCCTTGGTGCCCCGAAAGCTTCTGGCACCGCTGCACAGCCATATGGCTTCTATGAGATTTGTCTTGCCCTGGGCATTTTTCCCGCAGAAGATATTTATTTTCTCATGGGGCCTGATATCTATGCCTTTGAGGTTTTTAAATCCGTTTACGGTAAGCTCTGTAATGAACATTATTTTATAACCAGTTCGGTCTTTATCTCATCTATCTGCACCTTATCCCCGGGACGTATCTTCTTGCCACGCATGGTGCAGACTTCGCCGTTTACCTTTATCCTCTCTTCAAGGATTATCTCCTTGCCTATGCCGCCTGTTTCCACGATGCCCGCGAATTTCAGCAGCTGGTCCAGCTTTATGAATTCGGAGGTTATCTTTACCTCCTGCTGTTTGTATGTCATGGTATCTTCACCTGCTTTATAGCATTATCATTCCTTGTCAGCTTCTTCTTCGTTGTAATACCCCAGGTCGGAGGCTATCTTCACGGCCTCATTTTTGCAGACCTTTGGTGCTGTTATATCCAGCAGGGTATTATCTGCCCTGACCGATAGCCTGTACAGATCACCCGAGTCGTTTTCAATAAACGCATATACATCAGCCAGCATTTTCTGCTTCAGCTCATCATCGTCATAAAGCATACCCACATCCCGTTCAAGCGCGTCGGTGTCATCTTTATCATCGATGAACATTATGCCCACCTTGTTATCGGTAACGCACATGACCGAAGCTGTATTATCAAGTTCATCGGAATATATCCCGCTTTCATCGCAGTATCCGTTGCCGATGATATATTTTTTCACATCTTCGGCGGTCTGTGTTGCTATGCCGCTTTTATTTTCCTCTGTAACAGATGTCTGATCTGCATCAGGCTTTTCCTCGGCCTTGCTGCCGCAGCTGCACAGCATGACTGCTGCTGCCGCCGCTGCTGCCATCAACGCAGCTGTCTTCCTTATGACCATGCTTATTCTCTCGGCAGACGGACAGGCAGTACCAGATAGGTATACTTTTCGCCGTCACAGGGAACTATCTTCATGGCCAGCAGGCTGCCGCCCATTTTCAGCTTGACCTTTTCGTCCTCGATGACCTTGAGGGGGTCCAGCAGGTATTTGCACTTGAAGCCTATCTCGATAACGGGGCCTGAAACATCAGCGCTTATCTCATCGGATATCTTGCCCAGTGCAGCCACGCAGTTTATCTTTACATGGTCGTTCTCAAAATAGCACCTTACAGGTGAGGGAGAACGATCATTTATAAGCAGCATCGCTCTTTCAAGGGTGGATATCAGTTCTTTCCTGTCAACTACCACATCGGTATTTGAGGTCTTTGGTATAGCGGACTGATAGGGGTGGAAGTCACCCTCCAGCAGCCTTGAATACACCACATATCCGCCTATATCGAAGATTATGTGCTTTCTCGACGGGTGGATATACACGGTGTCATCTTCATTGTCGCTGAGCAGGCTCTGTATCTCCGAAAGGGACTTTGAGGGCACCACAAACTTTATGGGCTCGTCATACTTCACAGGCTCATATCTCACAGCCATTCTGTAGCCGTCGATAGCTACCAGGGTAAGGGTATTGTTCTCTATATCGAAAAGCTCGCCCTTGAGTATGGGCTTGTCATCTGTCATGGCCACAGCGAACTTTGTCTGTGCTATCATATTTTTCAGCACAGGCTGGGCAATGGGTATCTGGGTCTCACTGTCCTTTTCGGGCAGGTCGGGATAATCCTCTGCGGAAGCCGCGAACATATTGAAGGTCGTCTTTGTGGCGCTGCCCGAGATAGTCACCTGATAGCTTTCGGAAACATCTATCATTATCTCATCGGTATCCATTTTCTTTATCATCTCTGAGAACAGTCTTGCATTCATTATGCAGCTGCCCTTATCTTCACTTCTTACAGAGATGACTGTTCTTATACCCATTTCCAGATTATAGCCTGTCATCTCCAGCAGAGAATCTGCCAGGCTGAATTTTATACCCTCCAGCGAGGGCAGGGTAGATCTTTCAGACACTGCCTTTGACACGTTCACTATAGCATCATACAGTGATGATTTTGAACAGATAAATTTCATATTATCATCCTTTCAATTAACGTCCTGAGTTTTCAACTGTCAGAAATAACGTCGAAGCATTTTTCTGTGCAAAAAGAAAACATAACATAACACTTATATTCAGTATTAGTATTAGGGTCTGTTGATTTTGTTTAAACTTCTCCTGACAGACATATAAGTCGGTTTGGGACAGCTTTTTTTTCAACTTGCCTCTGTGGAAAAATTCTTGAAAAAATTTGGCTTGTTGAAATGTTTAAAACTTGTGTGTTGAAAACGAAAAAACTTGTGCAAAACTTGTTGAAAAATGCGCCTTGAAATTATTTTCAACTTTCTGCCTTTGAAAACAAATTCCGACAGACCTCAACTTCTTTGAAAACCCGCCGACATTTTACCTCATTCCCCCGAAGTTTCAGCCTATGCCAAAACAGCCTTAATGTTGAAAAGTCTGTTGAAAATGTTGATAACTCCGAGAAAAATTAATATGTTAAGCGCAGCTATATTAAACTGCATAACATCATTTCTCTTTGAGATTTTTTATGATGTCGTCCACGGTCTCTTTCATTTCCTTGTTGTTTTTGAGCAGCTTTGCCACATCACGGTAATGAATGGTCATGGTGGAATGGTTCTTGTTCAGCGCATCGCCTATCTGCACATAGGTCATGCCCTTTACCTCTTTAAGTACATATATGGTTATCTTTCTTGCGATAGATATATTTGAATGCCTGTGGTTCGATTTGATATCCTCGGGTGTCACATCAAAGGCATTGGCCACCTCAGCAATTATCCTGTCCACGGTTATCTCGGAGGGCTGATTGGATATGATGACTTCCTTTATAACTCTCTGTGCCATGGAAACAGAGGGTGACTCGTTGGTGTACACCGTCAGTGCCTTTATCTGCTTTACGGTACCTTCCAGCTGACGGATATTTGTCTTCAGCTTCTCGGCGATGAGCCTTACCACGTTCTCTGAAAGCTTCAGCCCCAGCAGTTCGGCCTTGCGGTTTATGATAGCCATTCTGGTCTCAAAGTCAGGCACCTGGACGTCTGCCTGCACACCAAGGCTCAGCCTTGTAGAGATCCTGTCCTGCAGCTTTGTTATCTTTGAGGGCAGCACATCAGATGTGAGAACTATCTGCTTGCCCGCATTGTAAAGGTCATTGAAAGTATGGAAGAACTCGTCCTGCATTCTTTCCTTGCCTGCTATTATCTGGATATCGTCAACCAGCAGCAGGTCTGCATTGCGGTACTTCTCATGGAAATCCACGGTCTCCTTGAATTCCAGCGCCCTTACCAGTTCATTGATGAAGGCTTCGCCCGTGGTGTATATTATTTTCAGCTCGGGGTGCTTTTTGCTTACCTCGCTCTCGATAGCCTTCATAAGGTGGGTCTTGCCCAGACCTGAGTCACCGTAGATTATCAGCGGGTTGAAGACCTTGTTGGGGTCGATGTCATCAGCGCTGTGATTTTCCTTATCATACTTTTCGGCCACAGCCTTGCAGAAAGCGTATGCCAGCTCGTTGGAGCTGCCCCTGATGAAGTTCTCAAAGGTGAAGCTCTCCTTAGCCTCCCCCGAGAAAGCCGCAGGCTGCTCATTGAGCCCCAGCTCCTCCCGCTTATCTTCCTCGCTGTCGCCTGATATCATTATCTCAACCTTAACGGGAAAACCGATGACTTCCTCAAAAGCCCTGGTTATAGTCTCGCCGTAGGTATTCATGGTGGTATTCTTTATGAAGTCGTTCTTTGCCAGCAGATAGGCTACGTTGTTTTCCAGCTTGTAGGGCTTCAATACCTCTATCCACATTCTGTAGCCGCTTTCGCTTATACGCACATCGGCACTTACATCACTGCCCGTCAGACGATGACAGTATCTCAGCACCTCACCAAATATCTCATCAAACGAGTCCATCAATTTTTTCTTCCTCCTTAAAATATAGAACGCCTATGCCCCGTACCCTATACAGGGCGCACTCGTCCGCCCCTTTGCCCCGCCAAAGCAGGCCAAAAAGACCGACATATCTTTTTTCTCATATATAAATGCAAAACTTACATATATTACCAATTATACAAATGGGCACAAATATATAAATTATTATATCACATTACAAAAAAAATTTCAAGACCCCCTATATATATAATAGTATTATATAAGGCCGCCCTGCAAGGGGAATATTTCGGGGCAGGCAGGCCATAGCGGAGGTCTCGGGCATAGCAGTTAATAAAAATTTTACTTTGTTGCACTTTTCGTCCGCAGAGGGACTTGTGCGGACAGCAGAGGCAATTTCTGTAAAATAGATATTATATCATTACTCCCCGCAGTGCTGTAAATTATTTTATCCCAATTTGGTTGCGTATTGTTTCCCCCGCCGCAGGCGGGGGAAACAATACGAAAAAAAGCCATTCTGTATCATCAGCAATGCACTTCAAAATTGGGAGATTATTTTCAGGGTGATAAATTATAAGAAAAAACTAAAATTATATAAAAAAAATATGAACAGTCTTGACAAACTATATGTAGATAAGGTATAATGTTAAATTACAAGGGCTATGTCTAAAAGACAAGTTTTAGGAAATTTTTCCGAGGGTATTCAACGGTCAGTCCTTTAAAGGGTACAGTTGAATACCGCGGTTCGGGAAGTGTAAAAGGAGAGTGAAACAGAGATGAAGAGAACATATCAGCCTAAGAAGCTCCAGAGGAAGAAAGTCCACGGCTTCAGAAAGAGAATGGCTACTGCTAACGGCAGAAAGGTACTTGCCCGCAGAAGAGCAAGGGGCAGAGCAAGACTTACCCACTAAGAGAAAGTGATGACCGTATACCGGCAAAAAGTCTTACCGCTTTTTGCTTGGTATAAGGTCTTTATCTTTTTATGGGCAAATTAAAATTTTTTAAAAATTAATATTATATTTATATACAAAGGTATAGTAAACGGCATACAGCTTGTGATATCAGGGTGTCGTTTGGTATAAGTCAGAGGAGATAGGTATGCTGTTCACACAGGTCATAAAAGATAACAAGGCCTTCCAGAGGTGCTACCGAAGCGGAAGGTATGCTGTTTGCGGATATGTGTGTGCATATTTTTATCCCAATGGCACGCCTTATAACAGGCTCGGTATCACAGCGGGAAAAAAGCTGGGAAACGCAGTCTGCCGCAACAGGGTAAAGCGTATAGTAAGGGCGGCCTACAGGCTGAACGAAACGCAGTTCCCAATGGGATATGATATAGTATTCGTGGGCAGGCATGACGCCGCTGAGAGGACCTCGGCGGAGATAGAGAGCTTCATCAGCAAAAAGCTGATACCTGAGATGGAAAAAGCGGCGCAGAACGGCGCTTTTGAAAAGGGAAAGAAAAAAGGTAAGGGATAGATTATGTCACCACTGGCATGGCTGGCAAGGCTGCCGATAAAGTTCTACCGAAAGTTTATCAGCCCCATGCTGCCCGCACAGTGCAAGTATTACCCCACCTGCTCCTGCTACGCGCTGAACTCGCTGGAAAAGCACGGGTTTTTCCTGGGCATAGTGCTGACGGCCTGGCGGCTGTTAAGGTGCAATCCCTGGTCACTGGGCGGGATAGACCCCGTACCCGATAAGGTGACGATAGATTATTTCCGTATAAAGAGAAATAATAAGTAAGGTAATTTGAGTAAAATGAATTCGGGGCGGCGGAAAGATACGCTGTCGGAACGAGGAAAAGAGGAATAAAATTGTTCAATATTATTGCTATCCCTCTGGGGTGGATAATGAAGGGCTGCTACTACGTATTCAAGAATTACGGCGTAGCCCTGCTGGTATTTACGTTCATTACAAGGCTGCTGGTGTTCCCTATGAACATCAAACAGCAGAAGAGCACGGCGAGGATGTCCATGCTCAAGCCAAAGCTCGAACAGCTGGAAAAGAAGTACGGCAAGAACAAGCAGAAGCTCCAGGAAGAACAGATGGCACTGTACAGCGAGGCGGGCGTTAACCCCATGGCAAGCTGTCTGCCTATGCTGGTGATGATGATAATACTCTTCGCCATGATACCTGTTATCTACGGCCCCCTTACCTACGTTTCAAATCTGGATAAGGACGACGTTAAGGCTTCCAACCAGATGATAAAGCAGGTGCATATCGTAAGCGCTGAGGTCAAGGATAACAAGACCACCCTTGCAGAGCTGATAGAAGGCTATGAGGCTGACGGCAAGGACCCCTATGAGGAGCTGGAAAAGCTCTTTGAAGATGAAGATAAGTATCCCAAGTCCGCCAAGAGCTTTGATAAGGAGGGCGGCATGGATAACATTATGGAGGTCATAAAGCTCCATAATGATATAGATACTTTTATTACAAACGACAAGTATTTCGCACAGAACCTTATCGAGGGCAGACCCGAGCTGATGACCTTCGTGTTCGCACAGGATAAGTCAGCAGGTGACTATTCCGATGTTCTGGAGGTCATCTCCAAGGACGTGAAGACTTTCTCGGAAGACTTCAACTACAGTATGTTCGGCATCTATCTGGGAACTACCCCTTCCTGGAAGGATAACAAGATAAGCTGTCTTGTACCTGTACTCAGCTTCCTGCTGCAGCTGCTGGTCACTATAGTTTCCCAGCACTACCAGAAGAAGAACAACCCCGATATGGCCAAGATGACAGGCTCGACCACGGCTATGCTCTACTTCATGCCCGTGTTCTCCCTGTGGATCACCTTCAAATATCCTATAGGTCTGGGTATGTACTGGTGCTTCTCCTCACTGTTCAGCCTGTTCCAGACTATCGTGCTGAACAAGATATATACTCCCGAGCACGTTGCTGAACTTGTTCAGCAGGATATCGCCAAGCAGAAAGCCAGCGGCAAGCAGACCCTCATGCAGAAAATGGCTGAGGCTCAGCTGGTGGCAGCAGGCAAGGATCCCGCTGAGATAAGAAAGCAGGCGGGCGGCGATGATTATGAGGAGCCCAAGAAGAAGAGCAAGAACGAGATAAAACAGGAACAGCGCCAGAAGATCAACGAAGCAAGAAAACGTGCCGCTGAGGAAATGGACGAGGACGAAAAGGAACTCACCGATGAACAGCGGGAAAAGCTTCGCAGGGCGCGGGAAAAAATGGCAAAGAAATATAACTGATGAATTTCACAGGATAAGGCCTGATGAGATAGATTTTATACGAGAGGAGAGCTTGACTTATGAAACAGGAATTTACTGCCCCCACGGTGGAGGAGGCAAAGGCTCTGGCAGTGCAGGAGTTTGGTGTGAGCGAGGATAAGATCACATTTACAGTGATCGAAGAGCCTAAGAAGTCCCTTTTCGGTAAAGTAAAGGGCGATGCAAGAGTCGAGGCGGAGTACACTGAGACAAAAACTGATATTACCGTAAAGTACATCAAGAGAGTTCTGACAGGTATGGGCGTCGAGAATATCACTATCGAGGTTACTGAGATAGAAAACGGCATTTCGCTGGAGATAAACGGCGACGGCTTTGCAGATATGATCGGTGCCAAGGGTGAACTGCTGGATTCTTTACAGTATCTGGCATCACTGGTATGCAACAAGGTGGACAGAGAGTATTTCAGGATCACTACCGATTCCAACGGTTTCCGTGAGAGAAGAAAGAAGCAGCTTGAAGAGCTGGCTGCCAAGATAGCCAACAATGTCAAGAAAAGCGGCAGGTCTTCCGCACTGGAGCCTATGAACCCTTATGAGAGAAGGATAATCCACGCAGCAGTTTCCGAGATAGAGGGCGTTACCTCACAATCCAAGGGCGAAGAGCCTTACAGAAAGGTAATAATCAGCTCCACTAATCCCAGACGCGGCGGCGACAGGAGAGATTTCAGAAGAGGCGGCAAGGGCGGCAACAGAAGAAACGGCGGCGGAAGAAAGGGCGGCAGACGTCCTCAGAGCACAGGCTTTGATTTCACCACCAGCTTCGAGAAGGAGTACAAGAAGCCAAAGCCCGAGGATTCAATGCTGGGTTCGGGACTTTATTCCAAGATAGATATCTGACATTAATAATAAATGCCTTTCCGATAAGATACGGAAAGGCATTTTTTTATTTTTATCCCGATTTGGTTGTGTATTGTTTCCCCCGCCGAAGGCGGGGGAAACAATACGAAAAAGCCATTCTGTATCATCAGCAATACACTTCAAAATTGGGAGTTATTTTTTACCGAAACGCTCCTCGGTCAGTTTTCTTTTTGGATATTCAACACATTTATCTCGGGATAGTTGAAAATTCGCACAGGTATCACGCTGTTGCCAAGTCCTCGGCTGACGTACATGGTGGTATCACCGCTTTTGTATTCGCCTGCGGTGTATTCGGGGAAGAAGCCTTGGTCGGGGGCGACTATGCCGCCGATAAATGGCAGCCGCACCTGCCCGCCGTGGGCATGACCCGTGATTATCAGGTCAGGGGAGGAAAGCACATATTCTTCCTCTAAATACTGGGGCTCGTGGGCCAGGACGATGTGCAGGTCATTCGGGTCAACATTTTCAGAGAGCTTTGCAAGGGTGCCGTTGTAAAGGGCATTGTCTGCAAGACCCGTCATGGAAATGCCTTTTACGGGGAAAACAGTTTCGTTTTCGAGGATAGTGACCCCTGCGGCTTCCATGCCGTCATATAAATATTTCAGATCGCTGTCGCTGAGCCACATCTCGTGGTTTCCCGAGATGTAAAAGCAGGGCGATATCTTTGCCGCCTCCTGACAAAGCTTCACTGCCACATCAAGGTCGGTGTGGTTGCTGTCAACGATATCTCCCGTAAATACGATGATATCAGGCTCCTGCTCAGCGATCTTTTCAACCAGGCGCTTGTTGTCCCTGCCGAACTCTGCGTTGTGCAGGTCGGATATCTGCACTATCCTGAAGCCGTCAGCCTCACCGCTGACCTTGCTGTTTTTATAGGTATATTCATCTACAGTAAGGTGCTTGTTCTGAAAAATGCAGAACACCGTCAGCAGCAGTATAACTGCCAGCAAGATGATGATCTTCTTTTTTGAAAATTCAGGTTTTCTGTACAGCTGCATGATGTCCCCCCTTAAAGCATAGGCGCGAAAATACGCAGTATTATGGAACAGAAACGGCTGGCAAAGCTCAGGTTCCTGATATCCTCATAGGTTATGCGGTGGCACCTGTTAAGGAACAGATCGTCAAAATCCTCCTTTATATCGGGGATACATGAGGTGTCCTGCATAAACACAGCGTCTTCAAAATGCAGGTAAAGGCTGCGGTAATCGAAATTTATGGTGCCCACCACAGCCCGCTTGTCATCGGAAAGGGTATTCTTCGCGTGAATGAACCCCGGCACATACTCATAAACCTTTACACCCATGTTAAGAAGTTCCAGATAATAGGAACGGGTAATGCACTGAATGTACCATTTATCGGGGATATGGGGAGTTATTATGCGCACATCGACCCCTGATTTCGCCGCCAGGTCAAGGGCGGAAAGTATCTCGTTATCGGGAATAAAATAGGGGGTGGTGATATAAACATATTTCTTCGCATTGTTTATCATGGAAAGATATACCATTCTGCCTATTTTTTCCGAATCAAGGGGAGTATCGCTGTAGGGAACCACAATGCCCTGTGTTTCGGGCTTTTCGGTGGGTTCAGATGGTCTGTACCTGTTGTAGACTATGCTTTCCTGTGAGATGACCTCCCACATCTGTATGAACATCATTGTCAGGTTCCATACAGACTGCCCCCTCAGCATAACAGCAGTGTCCTTCCAGTGGCCGAAGCGGATAAGGCGGTTGATGTATTCGTCCGCAATATTTACACCGCCCGTAAAGCCCACATTTCCGTCAACTACCAGTATCTTGCGGTGGTCGCGGTTGTTCTGTATGGTGGACATCATGGGGCGGAAGCGGTTGAAGATAAGCACACGTCCGCCTGCTTTTTCAATGGCCTTGATGTCACGGGCAGGCATAGTGAACTGTGAGCCCATGCCGTCAACTATAAGCTTTACCTCGACCCCTGCAAAGGCCTTTTCAATGAGGATATCGAGTATCTCGCCCCACATCTCGCCGTCGTCAACTATAAAGTATTCCATAAAGATAAATTTCTCTGCACTTTTAAGTTCACGGACCATAGCTTCAAACTTATCTTCACCAAGAGGAAAGTAGGTTATGTCCTCGCAGCAGTAGGCAGGAAAGCCCGCACTGTCATCAAGGTAACGTATAAGCCTGTAAAGCTCGGGATCATCTTGTTTTATCTTATCGGTAAGCTCGGTGTCCTCGGGAAGAAAGTCCCGAGTATCAAGGTTTTTCTCAACATAAGCATTAGATACCTTGCGCTTGTAGGGCTGATTGCTCAGTATGATATATAGTATAGTAGTGAACACGGGGAATATCAGCAGAGGTACCAGCCATGCCAGCTTGTAGGCAGGGTTGCGGTCGGTGTTGACTATATATATAGCCACGCCTATGCCGATAGTCGAGAAAAATACCGATAGGTAGGTGTAGTTTGAACTCAGATAAGTAAAGGCCAGGAATATCTGAAGAAACTGCATAAGGAGCAGCAGGATAATGGTGGTCTTCTGTGAAAAGATGATATTGATGAGTTTCTTGGGCTTTTTGCGGCGCTTGGTGTATTTTGATCTCGGTTTTTTCTGGTTTATGGCGAAGCCGTCCTCAGATACATAGCGGGGTCTCATTTTGTCCTGCCTCCTTTTCTTTAAAAATGTATACAAAACCATTATAACATCAATATTTTCCAATTGCAATAGCTTTATGCATAAAATAATATAATATCAGCGAGCATCAATTATTAGTTTTGTCTAATCAAAATAATAATTCAGATAAGCTGAACTTAATACAGAATAATGCAAAGAAAAATTTCTTGGAATATTAACCATTTGTTTAAAATAAAAGTCGAAAAAGGGGTTGACTTTTGGGGCTAAACGAGGTATAATAATTAAGCTGTCTGACAGAGATGAAAAACTGAACGACAGATACCACGAAAAACTTTTTTCAAAAACCTTCCAAAAAGGGGTTGACAAACAGAAGAAAGTGTGGTATAATAAAGGAGTTGTCTGACAAAAGACAGGCAACGAAAAGGCATCTTGAAAATTGAACAACCGAGAATACGAAAACCCTTGAAAATACTTTGAGTAATTAAAGTATTCAAGTCAAGCAAAGACTAAAAAATGCAAAACGTTCAGTGAAACGAAACTGAGATTCTAAACAGCAGAAATGCTGATGGGATACAACTTTATTAAGAGTTTGATCCTGGCTCAGGACGAACGCTGGCGGCACGCTTAACACATGCAAGTCGAACGTGCGAAAGAGTGCTTGCACTCTCGAGCTAGTGGCGGACGGGTGAGTAACACGTGAGCAATCTGCCTTTCGGTGGGGGATACCAATTGGAAACGATTGTTAATACCCCATAACATAGATTTACCGCATGATAAATCTATCAAA
>NZ_JAFUAG010000040.1 GCF_017464355.1 Ruminococcus sp.
GCAATTTATTTTTTTTTTTTTTTTTTGATGTAAAATTTAATAAGCACGACATTGTTGAAAATGTTGAAAAAAGGAGAGATAAATATGAAATTCTGTAAAAACTGCGGTGCGCAAATGGACGATAATGCTGTGATATGCGTAAACTGCCACACTGAGGTCGATAACAGCCCCCTCAACACTCCCGCCATGACCTATAATGAGCCCGACCCCGTAAGCGGCCTGCTCATATTCATCTGCATAGCTTTTTCACCTATCGGTCTGCTTATCAGCGCCCTCAACCTCAACACAGGCAGAAAGCGCTCAGGCACTATCTATTTCATCTGCGCCATTCTCCCCGCCATCATCTCGGTGGTCTGGTTCCTCATACAGTTCGGTGCAATGTTCAAAAATTTCAGCTACTGACCCAAAGGAGGAGACCGTATGTATTGCCCCAATTGCGGAAAAGAACCCGATAAGATCATAGACCTCCGAGGCGCCAAGGTCTGCGGCCTCTGCGGCGCAGTGATGTCACGGGATATGGCGGCAGAAATGGCTTACAACAAGGAGGTAAAACGCAACAGTATATCACGTCCTGCAAGGGTAATGGCGATAATTGCAATTATATTCTATGTGGTAAATCTAGGATATAAGTTCAGCTTTGGCGGTAGAGGACTTGGATTGATCCTTCTGGATTGTGTGTTAGAGTTATTTACTTTTTTACCTGTAATACCGCTTATTACACAGAAAAATCCTAAACTGCTTAGAGTATCTACAATCATTTTTTCTATTTTTGGTATCTTGTATGGTTTGGTGCTATTTGTGAATCTCAGGATTGTTTTCACAGAATCATACTATTTTTACTGGACTTATGATATTCTGTTCCTTATTGCGGAAATATTATCATATGTGTTCTTTTGGTTGAGTGTAAAAAAACAAAAAGTGTTGCTGTCGTATTTTGCTGTAGTTTGCAATGTACTTGCCATAGGCTGTACAATGGTCATATATGGTTGCAGAGATGGTGCTTTGCTGTTGGCAATGTTACTCTCATGCATATTGCGACTAAAGGCTTCTTTCATTTTTATCTCGCACATTTTGTACCTGAAAAAACACCACTCCACCACATAACTAAAAACCTCATACAGTTCGGTGCAATGTTCAAATATTTCAGCTACTGACCCAAAGGAGGAGACCGTATGTATTGCCCTAATTGCGGAAAAGAACCCGATAAGATCATAGACCTCCGAGGCGCCAAGGTCTGCGGCCTCTGCGGCGCAGTAATGCAGCCCGCCCCCCAAAAAAAATCCGGCAAGGTAAGGGTCAGGGAAAATGAGGTCAATGTTGTATCCAAGCCCTCACGAATACTTGCAATAATTATCATATGTTGTTATGCAATATATGTACTTTTAGGAAAGCTCTGGGAAATTTACTTTGCTTTATTTATTATGCTCTACATAGTGTCAGCTGTATTGGTAATAACTCAGAAAAACAAATGCATATTCGTATCATCAATAATATTTGCTGTTTCAGGTGGTATTTTTTCGGGTGTATATATAGGGTCTTTAGTAGGGTTGGGTCTGTACATAGTTTGGTTATTGAATATCATAATAACAAAAAAACAAAATAATATAATTTCGGCTTCGGTTGTCATCTTTTCCGTTATCTCTGTGGTAACTTGGAGAGGGTGGAATTTTTGGCATGAAATATTTGGTGTAACCATTTATATTGTAAATATCCTATTTGTTCTTTCATACTATTTCCACGATTTAGCCCTGAAAAAACACCCCTCCACCACATAACAAAAAACCTCCCCTTATCACCCGATAAGAGGAGGTCTTTTTATCCCCGCAGTAGGGCGGGGGCAGATGCAACTGCGTTGGCATCGCCCCCGCCGCACTGTCACCACAATTATGAATTATAAAAACCTGAACGAGTAAAAATCAAAATCGCTGCCCGGCAGGAAAACAAATTCCACCGTGCCCTTTCCGCTTATGCCCTCAACGGGGAACTCTCTATCGGTGTAGTCCTCAGCCCCCGCAAACTCCGCAAGTATGCGCTTTTCGCTGCCGTCCTCACCCTTGAAAAGCAGATGTATGCTGTTCACCGCCAGCTTCGACCTGCCCCTGATGATGAGCTTCTCGGGCGCACCTCCGCTGAAATCGAACACACCGTAGCACAGGTTCACATTGTTGCCTATGCCCGTCACAGCCTCCGCTTCTCTGGTGAACTTGTCACCGTAAATGTTCTCAGCGCCTGCCGCCATAAGCTCGGCGGTCTCCTTGGCACGCTTCTCAAATACAAAACCCTGTATGTCCAGGCTGAACTCCGAGGTCACACTTATGGTGTGTATGCCCCTCAGTACCTTTTTCAGCTTGAATGTTTCCTCCTGATATACCAGCCATATGGGCTTCTTGAAGTATTCCCAGTCGCCCAGCAGCTCGCCGTCCTCAGGGGTGCCGTCCCATAGCTGTATCCGCACAGGGGTCGAGTAGTTCGCAAATATGGGTATAGTCACCGTGTCAGCGCCTATCTCCCCGAAATCCACGTTCTCAAAGCCGCACCATGCACCCTCACGCAGGTTCACACCCTTCTGTATGCCGTGGGTGACTCTTCCGCCTTCCAGCGAGTACAGCCCGCCCATTACCATCTTGTAGGGGTCGTTGTGGGCATTTCCCAGCCCCTCAGCCGTAAGCTTTACCGCCGATATGACATGGTACTTGTCCGTGCCGTTCTTTGCCTGCGCCCTCAGATACATCTCGCCGTCGCCAAAGCATTCCACCGTTACCGTGTTCTCGTCAAAGCACTTTATCCGCCCCAGGTTCGAGTCTATGCCCGTCACCGTCGTCAGCCTGAAAACTATGTCCCTCAGCGTGGCATTTTCGGGCAGTATCTTCACCTTAAAGGTCAGCTCCCGCCTGTCCGCCGTGAAATTCTTCTGCGCCCCCGTCAGCTCTATCTTGCGTATGGCCTTCTCGTCCTCAGGCAGACCAAAGTCGTTCTCGCAGGCCCTGCATTCGTCCCCGAAAGGATACCCGGGTGATATAAATTCTTCAGGGCCTATCTCCACAGCACTCAGCAATATCTCGCTGTCAGGCAGTCCCGCCGAGGTCACTTTCACCCTGATGTCCCCGCCGACGTTCTTTGCCGCTATCATGGCCAGCAGCTTGCCGCTGAACAGCCTGCGGGATATGCCCTTGTACTGGTCGTAGTCGGTGGAGTCGCCGTTGTCCAGTCCCACCAGCCTGCCCGCCCCGCTGACATTCACTGTCACACGGTCGTTGGCGTTGGCCACAAAGTTCCCGTCCTTGTCATAGGCCGATATATCCAGGAATATCATGTCCCGACCGTCAGCCTTCAGCTCCGTCTTGTCAGGGCTCAGCCTTATCTTAGCCGTGTCCCCGAAGCTTCGCTGTACATCACGGCAAAGCTCGCTGCCCTTGTCGTCATAGGCTATGGCCAGCAGCTCGCCCTTGCAGTAGGGAAGTGCTGCGTCCAGCGTCAGCTGTTTGCAGGTCTTCCTGTCAAAGTCCTGCTCCGCTATCTTCTCCCCGTTGAAGAACAAGGCCACCTTAGGCGCATTTGAAGCCACCCTTATGTCTATCATCTCCCCCTCGTTGAAGTCCCAGTAGGGGAAAATGTGTACAAAGGGCGCATTCTTCCAGCTTGTCCACGCACTGCGGAAAACATAAGCGCTGTCCTTGGCAAAGCCTGCGGTGTCATATTGGCCGAAGTAGCTGTTCTTTGTGGCATAGGGTGTAGGCTCGCCTATGTAGTCGAAGCCCGTCCAGATGAACTGCCCCGCACAGTATTCAGCGTCCCTGTCAGGTATTATGCAGGCCTCCCAGGTCCTTGCCGCCCAGCCGGGGGCGCTGTTTCCCAGCGAAGAAGCCTGCTCGTCATCTTCACTCACTATAGACTGCGACCTGGGAAAATGATATATCCCCCTGCTCTGCACCACCGATGAAGTCTCGCTGCCGTAGACAGCCCAGTCAGGGTGGGCAGCATGGTGTTCATCGTAAAGCCTCTCAGCATAGTTGTACCCTGGTATTTTCAGTATGTCCGCACACTTCTGGGCATTCTCCCCGGCCATGTAGTTCGAGCCTATGGTGATGAAGCCGTTGCCCCTGGGGTCGTGGACGGCCACCAGCATACGCAGCCGCGAGGTGATCTCCTGCCCGCGCTCGCCTGCATGGGTGTCGTATATCTCGTTGCCTATGCTCCACCCGATGACACAGGGGTGGTTGCGGTCACGGCGCACCCAGCTTGCCACATCTCTTTCGTGCCACTCAGGGAAGAACCTGCCGTAATCGTAGTCGGTCTTCTGCAGCTCCCACATATCAAAGGCTTCGTCCAGTATCATCATGCCCATCTCGTCCGCCAGCTCCAGCAGCTCCACCGAGGGCGGATTGTGGCTGGTGCGTATGGCATTCACTCCCATTTCCCTCAGCTTTTCCAGCTGACGCTTTATGGCATACCTGTTCACCGCCGAACCCAGTGCGCCCATGTCGTGGTGCATACAGGCTCCGTGTATCTTGACGTGCCTCTCGTTCAGGAAAAATCCCTTGTCACAGGTCATCTCCGCCTTGCGGAAACCGAACCTGCCCTCCGCCGTGTCGATGATCTCATCGCCCCTGAACAGCGCCACACAGTAGTGGTACAGATTGGGGTCGGTGATGTCCCAAAGCAGGGGAGAGTCTATCTTCAGCTTAAGTACGTTCACCGAATACTTGCAGCCCTTGCGTACAACAGTTGGCGGCATTACGCTGCTGTCCACCGCCGTGCAGGAATAAAAGGTCTCTGCCAGCGACTTGCGGCCGCCCGCACCGCCCTCGTATACCACTGCTTTCAGCGAAAGGCTGTCCACCGTTTCGTTTTCGGGACGTTCCACCTCCACACTGATGACCACATTGCCGTCAATGTCCGCCGAAACGTAAACACCGTCCGCCGCAATGTGCTGGGGCGCATACTCATTCAGCCATACCTTGCGGTAAATGCCTGCCCCCGAATACCACCGCGAGTTGGGCGCCTGATGATCTACCCTTACAGCTATGTCGTTCTCGCCATCCTGCAGAAGGTCTGTTATGTCAAACTCAAAGGTCGAGTACCCGTACTTCCATTCGCCCGCCGGCCTGCCGTTGACGTATACCTTGCTGTTCATGTATACGCCCTCGAACCTCAGCGACCTGCGCATACCGTCAGCCGAACAGAAAAGCTTCCTCCTGTACCAGCCCGTGGAATTCCTGTACAGATCCCTGGCATCGTAAATGAGCCAGTCATGGGGTATATCCACCCTCTGCCACCCGCGGGCATCTTCATACTCCGTGCCGAGCTTGTTCAGCGAGAACTCCCAGCCGTCACAGAAAAGTATCTTTTTCATTACCCTTCACTCCCTGAAAAATGGCGGATATCACTGTCGCCTCCGCCAAAGATTTTAAAGCTTGCTGTACGGCAGAAAGTTCTCTGCCGCAGACCCCTGCCCGCCGTGCATGGGGCCGTCCGTAAAAACACGATTCTCTCTGTAATAAATGTTACGATAGTGTAATAGACTTCCCTATATAAAAATATTATCCACGGCAGTCATTATCTATATTATACAATATTGCTCCCCCGAATTCAAGGGAATATCCCAAATAACCAATAAATTTTCGCACAAATTATGTAAGAGAATATTGTATAATTTGACATCAAATAGTAATTGACTTATGCAGTAAATGGTGCTACAATAGTAAATGTTAAAATATGAAGACCAATAAGGCAGACATATACCAAAGCCAGACTGAACGGAGGAAACAAAAATGAAAAAACTTATAGCTATGCTCACTCTTTCTGCACTCATCTGTGCAGCTTTTACAGCCTGCGGTCAGGTGGAGGACTCCTCGTCCGAACCTGATACTACCACCACCGCCGCAGTACAGGATACAGAGGCTCCCGCTGAAACAGCCGAGCCCGAAGAGCCCACCCCCGAGGAAGAAGTCACCGTTACCGAGGCTCCCGCCGATGACTCAGAGCCCGAGGAGACCGAGACCGAGACTACCACTGTCACCGAAGCCGAGCCCGAGATATCTGTCCATGAGCAGAACCTCGCCTCCATAGTTATAACATCTAAGTTTGAGGAAGGCTTCACCTTCAGCGGACTGCTGGATATGGGTCTTGCCAATGCCAACGGCCCAGGACTCGGCTATGTCATGATACCCTCCTTCGGCGGCGCAGGCCATATGTACTTCAAGGTCTACTCCACCAATGACGGCGGCGTGACCTGGAACTACGACGAGAATTTCGGCTTCTACGATGAGCTGAACGGCAACAGCAAGCATATCGCCCTCGATGACGGCGGCATAATGTCCTTCAATATCGCCGGCGCCTATGCCGAGCGCTATCCCATGGTAAGCATACTCTACTTCGACGGCACCCGTATACAGTGTACGCCCCTGGCCGATGTCCTGGCCGATACCGAGCTTGCCGACGGTACCCTGCTGAAAGACGCAGGCGAGATCGACTTCGATGTCACCTACCTGGGCGGCTATAAGTTCTATATCACCTACTATAACTTTGAAAGCGGCGCTGTCATCGGCGAAAAGGAATACGACCTCTCCGACGCTGTCTTCACCGCCCTGCAAACCCCCGCAGAATAACGGACCCGTCCCCCTGCCCAAAAGCAGGGGGATCTTTTGTGTCCCCCCTCCCCCCGTGAATTTATTTGCCGTTGGTACTGGACAAATCGGAGCAGATGTGTTATAATAAACTTGATATATCTTATTAGGAAGGAAGCAAACACCATATGCTGCATGAAAAATCCTGTGGCGCCATAGTGTACCGCAAGTATCACGGCAATACGGAAATTCTGCTCATAAAGCACATCAACAGCGGGCATTGGTCGTTTCCGAAAGGCCACGTCGAAGGCGACGAGACCGAGGAAGAAACTGCCAAGCGTGAGATACTGGAAGAAACAGGTATCGAAGTCAACCTTGATACCACTTTCCGTGAGATAGTGTCCTATTCCCCCAGAAAGGACACCCAGAAAATAGTTGTGTACTTTATCGGAAGAGCCAAGAATACCGATTACCGTCCCCAGGAGGACGAGATAGCCGAGATACGCTGGGTCGAGATAGACCGCTGCGGACAGGTGCTGGCCTATGAAAATGACCGTAGTATAGTCAATAAGGCAAAAAAATTCATTATCTAGGTCGTTACGAGAAAATAATAAAACGGCATATCTGCTCAGGCAGATGTGCCGTTTTTGCCGTTATATAGCTTTTTCAGCGTCCCCGCCAGCCCGAGGGCGTCAGCCCCGTCTGCCGCCTGAATACCGAGGTGAAATAGTCCACCGTCGAATACCCCAGCAGCTCGCTTATCTCGCAGACCCTCAGCACGCTTGAATCCAGCAGCTCCTTGGCATACTCAATGCGGAAATTGTTGTAGAAACAGTTGAAGCTCACTCCCGTCTCCTGCTTGAAAAGCTTGCCGAAATAATCCTTGTTGAAGCTCAGGCTCTCCGCCGCCGAACTTGTGGTCACAGCCTCGCCCTCGCTCCTCTCGATAAAGTCCCTCAGCCTTAACTTGAAGCTTTCGTCCGCCCACTTCAAAGCCCCGAAAGCCTTCTCTGCCGCCCGCAGGTATTCCTCGCTGACCTCGCCTTTCTTCACCAGCCTGTGAGCCCTCATCAAAGCCCTCCTCAGCCGTGAACGTGAGGGCGGCTCCGCTATGACATCGCAGGCCCCCAGCCCGAAGTACCTGCCCACGCTCTCCCCGCTGTTTCTGGGGACTATAACTATGGCCGCCGCATTGCCCCTCTTTTCCAGCATTTCCTCTGCGTCAGCCTCAGGCAGCCTGTTCACCGTTACTATCAGCCCGAAGCTCCCCTCTCTCAGCTTTCTCAGCCCCTCCCCCGAGGAAGCCGCCGCCGTCACACGGAACCCCAGTTCTTTCCACAGGCTCATGGACTTATATCTTTTCAGCTTTTTAGGTTCGCTCTCCACCAGCAAAACATCTATAAGGGCGCTCATTGCCCCTCACCTCCGTCAAAAAAAGACAAAGACGCCGTAATCATAATAATTACAGCGTCCTTGCCTTGGGTCATATCATTTAACAGATATTATTTTACCATATCCCGCGGCCGATGTCAATATCCTCTTTGTAGAAAATCTCCCGTCCCGCAGACCTCTCATTTGGTTATTTTCCGCCTGTACCCCCGCAGAACAGCTTTCCTGTCCGCAGATATCTTAAGACTTTCGCAGGCCTTCTGCACCGCCTTGTTGTTCACCCATACCTCCAGCCGACCCTTTGCTATGTAAGGCAAAGCCTCCTCATACCTCAGCGCCAGCGCCTCCGCGAAAAACCAGGCCTGCATCATCTTCACATAGTATTCTCCCGACTTGATCTCAGCCACCCGCCTGAGGTGCCTCTCCGAAAAATGCTCCCCCAGAAAATGCAGCATCAGCATCTCCATGCCAAAGCGCACCTTGTAGCACTCTCCGCTGTCCAGCCATGCCTCTATCCTCGGCAGGAGCCTTTTCTGCTCCCCCTTGAAAGCCTTCGGCCTAAGCTGGTCGCAGGTCGCCCAGTTGTTCACATAGGGCAGAAATCTCTCCACTTCCCCCAGCACTTTCTCAAACCCCTTCATCTCGCTGAGTATCAGCCCGTGGAGCTGGTCTTCGTCAAATAACTCGTGGGGCAGCCTTTCCAGAAATCCCTCTGCCTGCCCCTCCTTCAGCAGAACTTTCGCCAGCCTGCGTATCTCAGGGGTCCTTACTCCGAGAAACCTTTCCCCCGCCACATCAGGTATCAGCCCCCGCTGAAATTCCCTGTACTTCTCATCACCAAGCTTTTCCAGCTCATGCCGTATGTCCATAACGCTCTCCTCCTTCCACGACCGTACCCAAAACCAAAAGCGGGAACAGCCCTGCCGCCCCGCCTTGTCATCTGATGATCTTTCTCCCTTTTTACAAAAGTCTTCCCGAGATATATCGTGATCTATATATATCCATTATCCACAACGAACCGCATATTAGATCTGTTTAACATCCAGGTCTTGTTTCTGATACCTTTTTTATAATCAGCGATCTGCTGCCTGTCCGACTCGTCTAATTGCTCTATAAATCCATTCACCCGGTACATTACTCTTTCTTCCCCAAGAACATCTGTAAGAAAATCGAAAAGCAAATGGTACTCGCTGAACTTTTCTTCAAGAAGATACCGACACGCATCTTCGGGATCCTTATCAAATCTGTCAGACAGATCTATAACTGTTGCCCGAAGCTCCCCTTCAAAAAATTTCAGTATCTCATCAAACTTATCCTTGCTTGAAATATCATACCAATATTCCTTGTCAGGCTGAAAACTTCTGCTGGCTACTATACTGTGTATGGTCGATACAGCACCGAATTTTTTGTATGATACCCGAAATTCAGCATTTATCCCGATATAATTATCATCATTCCATTTTGACGAAAAAAATATGACCTCAAATATGATCTGACCGATCGTTTTCTTCAGTGATCTGCTGCTCTTCAAGTACCTGTATCCCGTAGCCTCAGATAGTTTGCCTATAAACAATGATATCGTTTCGTTAACTTTCCCACTCATGATCTTTCTCCGCCCCGAATATCAATAGTCCTTCTTCAGCCCGCAGTTTACGCACACCTTGCTGAACACCCCTTTGAAGTGCCCCCCGCAGTGCCTGCACAGCCCCTGCTTTACAAGATATTCGTCCAGCCACGGTGTAGTGGCAAAAATATCCATGAAATCCTGGGGCAGCTTTCCCAGGTTCACCCTGCGCAGCTGTGAACATCCCGCAAAGGTCCGTATCCCCGAGCCGTCGTTCTCAAAGACCTCTATGGAAGCAGGCACTGTCATCACCGAAAGGTTCCTGCAATCCGCAAAAGCCGAAGCCCCCAGCGATATTACCGTACCTGGCAGCAGCAGCTCTGTCAGCCCGAAACACCCCGAGAAAGCATAGGCCCCTATGGTCTTCACTCCGGGAGGTATCGTCAGCGCCCTCAGCTCCCTGCAATCCGCAAAGGCATAGCTGCCAATGGTCTTTATGTTGCCGTTGAGCCTTATCTCCGTCAGTGCCGTACACCCTCGGAAAATGTCGTTGGCAAGCTCCCTCAGCGCCTTGGGCAGCTTGACCTCCATAAGTTCGGCGCAGCCGTTGAAAGCCCCTGCGCCTATCTGGCTCACCCCGTCGGGTATAATGGCCTTGGCCAGCCTGCTGCACCCGTTGAATGCGTTCGCGCCTATCCTGGTCAGGCTCTTCGGCAGTTCTATGGACTCCAGTGAGCAGCACCCGAAAAATGCTCCCCACATTCCGCCGCCTGCGCCCTGTATCTCAGTAACGCCCTCAGGCAGAACGACCCTGTGTACACCCTGTCTGTCTTTGAAAGCCTGTCCGCCAATGGCAGTAACGCCCTCAGGCACATATACCACAGGGTCGCTGCCGTTGTACCTTTCCAGTACCCCCGACCTTATGCTGAAAGGCGGCAGCCCGCTGTCCTCAGTCTCGGGAACATAGTCTTCTTTCATAACAGGCACCGCAAAAGCCGCACCGCAGCTCTGGCATACTGCCGCCGCCAGCCCCCTGTCCACACGGTTCACATCACCGCATAAAGGGCAGGCCACATCTATCTCGTTCATCGTTCTCACTCCTCTGTCAGCATAATGGGGTACCCGCTGATGTATTTCTTCACCGCCGCAGGGTTCTCCCTTGCATACCTGAATATCTCAGGCGCCAGCTCCTTTGCCACCGCCTGTATCTCGCATAAAGGCCGTGTCTGTACCAAAGGGCATACAGGCGAAAGCACTATCACCCTGGTACCTTTCAGGTCCATGACCCTCAGGGGCCATATGCGGCAGTCAAAGGGCTTTTCCTTTCCCATGATACACCCCCTGCCGTGATCCAGCAGCGAGCAGTAGTACAAGTCACGGTCAGGCTCTTTCTGCATTTTAAGAAGATAGTACCCCTCCAATTCCAGAAAATCCTGATCCGGCTTGAATTTTTCCAGTATAGCATCATGGGTCGCCCTGTTTATCACAGGTGTCTCCCAAAGGTCATAGCTGTCAAAACAACAGCATAACCTGCACTCCGCACACTCTTCCCTGGAAAGCAGCTTGCCTAACATAATATCCTCCAAAAATAAATTATTTTGACCCCGCAGATACATTGTCCACAACACAAGCCCCGCGCCCCTGTCATGGCACAATTTTCGCCGTCCCACCGAGAACTGTAAGCTTTCACCCCTGTCAACAATTATGAATTATGAATTCAGAATTATGAATTAAAGTGCCCCTGTCGGGGCGCAATTTTCGTCGCTCCGCCGAAAATTGCACGCGGGCGGTCGTTACCCGCCTCGGGTTTTGTTATAGGGTGAAACATCGCTCACGCTCGGAAGTTTGCGCCCGCCCGCGTTTTTGTCATTTGCGGTGGTTCGCTGTTCTTATTGCTTTCCCGACGTTTGCCTCGCTCTTAATGTTTGTTGTGGTCGTTGCTTTGCTCCTTGGTGATTGAGGGCTCTGCCCTCAAACTCCCGCAAGCCTTTCGCGAAAGGCTTGAGCCAAAGCTCCC
>NZ_JAFUAG010000041.1 GCF_017464355.1 Ruminococcus sp.
CCTGCATCACACCGCCGCCGAACTTCTCGACTTTAGTTCTTATCATCTTCCTCACCCCTTTCGGTCTCATCGTCCAGCGCCCCGAGGATTATCCTCACAGCAAGCACCGCACCTATGGCGGCGAACACATAAGGGCTAATCGGACTAATCATGCCTCATCGCCTCCTCTATCTGTCTGGCGTCGCTCTGGCGGAGCTTGTACAGCTGCCGCTGCTGACTCTCTTCGCGGCCGCTTGCCGCAAGCTTTACTGCCAGCACCAGTGTCGCCGCCGCCATTATCAGCAGCCCCACGGCAGGGGAGCATTCCGCCCCGACGATAAGCCCCGCCGAGAATGCCGCAAACCACAGCATCACCGCCGTTGTCGCCTGGTCTATGCTCTTTTTCATGCGGACACCTCCTCACGCTCAGCACTGCGTTCGTCTATCCACTTGTAGAGCAGTGTGTCGTAGATCTCATAGACCCACTGCTTCATCTGAATGGCGACCCCGAAAGGGTAGACACCCTGCTGCAAGCCCGCCCCCAGATGTGCAGGACTGACCGAAAAGCCGTGTTCGGTCAGTATGCGGCAGGCTTCGTTGACGGTCAGGATCTTCATTAGTTTCATTTGGGCACCTCGCTTTCTTTGTATAGAACATTCTTCAACAAACAGAGCAAAAAAAAATATCATTTTTGTCCTGAAGTGCTGTGATGTTCAGCAGTTTGCACATTGCCTCTATCTCGGTGGGAAGAAACTCGCTCTTATTGTCGAGCTTGTTCCTGAGCGCCTGATAGGAAATGCCCAGCTTTTCGGCGATAAAGCCGTACTTGTAGCCGCTCTTTTTTATGAGCGCTTCGAGCCTTTCAGTGTCTGTCATACTATCACCTCCAAAAATACTGTTGAATTATCTTCAACAACATCAGTATAGCACCATGTTGAAAAATTGTCAACAAAAATATAGAAAAAAATAATTTTAAATTACACTTTTGTATCTTTGCACAAAATTCGCCTGAAATATTTGTTGAAGTATTATCAACTATTTTTGGCACTTTTATAAAATATTGTTGACATATGAGAAACATTATGCTATAATATATCTGAAAGCAGGTGATATCCTATGTTGAAAGTAGGAGAACGAATAAAAGAATGCCGTGAAAAGCTGGGTCTTACGCAAGATGAACTCGCTCAGATCACGGGCTATAAATCACGGTCATCTATTAATAAGATAGAAAAGGGCGGCAATGACCTTCCGCAGTCAAAGATAGTTGCTTTTGCTAAAGCACTAAAAACAACCCCTGCCTACCTCATGGGCTGGGAGGACGAAAAGAAAGATGAGCCGAGCGCTGTCATTCTCCCCGCCGAGAAGATACACATGATACCCGTTTTCGGGAGCGTAGCCGCAGGCTTCGGAGCGTATGCGAGCAGTGACATCATCGAGTATATCCCGCTTTATATAGAGAATGATTTTGATGTGGCAGACACCATCTGCATCACGGTCAGGGGACAGTCCATGTACCCGAAGATAGAGGACGGTGACCGCATAGTCGTCCGCAGGCAGGAGAGTGTTGACAACGGCAGGATAGCTGTGGTCATGATAGGTGACGAGGCGGTGGTCAAGCGGGTGAACTTTGACGGCGAGCGCCTGGAGCTTACCTCGTTCAACCCCGAATACCCGCCCCGTATCATCGAGGGTGAGGAGCTTGCGAACTGCCGTATCGTCGGGCTTGTACAGCAAGTTATAAAGGCGGTTTAAGACCCCTTCAGACGATCGAGGTGTTATAAATACTTTGAAGGAGGAATAAAATATGGCACTATTCGGACCAAGCAAGCGTGAGCAGGAGCTTCAGATGGAAGTAGATCGTTTAAGGGCGATGCTTTCGCCGCAGCAGCAGAATATATACAATGCTGCCGAACAGCTGCGGGCGCTCAATGCTCAGATAGGCACTGGTCAGCAGCAGCTTGCGGGTCAGCAGCAGCAGGCTCAGGCTATGGCTGCGCAGATAGCTCAGCTGAGTCGGGAGATAAGTGCCAGGCAGGCGCAGATAGTCGGGCTTGATGAGGAGCTTGACCTCCAGAGCTATTCCATGTATCGCCCGACCTATGTTTTTGCCAATTCAGACCTTTACAAGGACCGCCTTAAAGCCTGCCGTGATGCGCAGAAAACGCTCATCAAAAACGGTCAGGCTTGTTTCGGAGATATGAGCTGGACTGTCAACGGCAATGCGGCACAGGGCAGGAAAATGGTCAAGGATATGCAGAAACTGCTGCTTCGTGCTTTCAACGTTGAGTGTGACGAGATAGTTGACCATGTCAGCGTGGCGAACTTTCCGAAATCGAAAGAGCGCATTTCCAAGACAGCCGACCAGATAACCAAGCTTGGGGCAATAATGAAGGTCGCTATAACGCCCCAATATGTGAACCTTAAAATGGACGAGCTATGTCTTGCACTGGATTTTCAGCAGAAAAAGGCAGAGGAAAAGGAACGCCTGCGGGAGCTGAAAGAGCAGCAGCGTGAAGAAGCCAAAGCTCAGAAAGAGATAGAAGAAGCCCGCAAAAAGCTGGAGAAGGAGCAGAGCCACTACCGCAATGCACTGGAGACATTGCAGGGGCAGCTTGCCCGTGACCCGCAGAATGCTGACCTTATCGCAAAGAAGAATGAGCTGGAACGTCAGCTGGGGGAGACCGAGCGTGCCATAGCTGATGTGGACTATCGTCAGGCGAATATCCGTGCGGGATATGTGTATGTTATTTCAAATATAGGTGCTTTCGGGCGGGACGTCTACAAAATAGGCATGACCCGCAGGCTTGAACCGCTGGACAGGATCGATGAACTCAGCGGAGCTTCGGTACCCTTCAAGTTTGATGTCCATGCGCTGATATTCACTGAGGACGCCCCGGGACTGGAAGCGGCACTTCACAATGCCTTTGAGGACAAGAAGGTCAACCGCATCAACGGCAGGCGTGAGTTTTTCCATGTAAGTCTGGACGAGATAAAGCGAGTGGTCAGGCAGAATTTCGACAAGACGGTGGAGTGGACAGATGTGCCCGAAGCCGAGCAGTACAGGCAGTCGCTGCTGATGAACGGGGTCACAGAGATACCCGATATCGACAGGAGCATAGAGCCTGCGCCCGCACCACGTCAGAACACACCGCCGCAGACACCGACCGCACCACAGAATGCTCGACCGACGCAGGCGGCAGTCACCCCGCTGGATACAGCAGCGCAGATAGAGCGAACAGCTTCCGAAGCGATGGCAGGGCTTCGCACCCAGCGTGAGGACACCCCCGACAGGCTGAGGATACACCTTTATACTCCCGATAACCGCAAGTTGGGCATTGTAAATATCAGCAAGGCTGACGGCAGGATCATCTACCGCAAAATGTCAGGCGGTGCCCCGCAGAATATCGAGGTGAGAAGTGCGGGTGAGATAGGCAGGCTGTTGTAGATAAGCAGAAAGGAGCCAAAAATGACCATAATAAAATACCCCTCAGAGAATGAAGTGAATGCTGCCATTGCCGAGAAAGAGCCCATGCTGGTGCTTATCAGCTTTGACGGCGGGACGGCGATAATTTCCCAGATAGATGAAGCTATGGAACATCACATACTGTTGGCGAAAGCGGGTTTTCCGAGTACCGATATAGACAAGTACTTCCGCATTGTGCTTGACGAGGACGGTGCTGACTGGACATTCGTCTGCCCGCCCGATTACAAGGGCATATCGGACAAACAGCGCAGGATAACGGCTTTCTATAAAGACGGCTTTGCGGTCATATCAGATGTGCTGGCACAGCTGGGCTTCATGGTGGGTATAAATATCCCGAAGCGCTATCGCAGGCATTTTGATTATATGATGAGCGAATAAAACGCACCGCCCGCAGCGGCGGGCTGTGAGCGTGTGAAAAAGGAGTGATACTATGATCTGTATCAAGTGCGGCGTATCAATTCCCGACGGCAGCATTTACTGTAACATCTGTGGTAAAAAGCAGACAGCAACTGTTCGGAAAAGCCGAACACATAAACGGGCTACGGGTACAGGTACTATCACTAAAGATAAGCGTTGTAAAAAACGTCCGTATGTGGTCAGAGCGCCCTCTACAGCCACGGGAACGGGCAGGGTATATGTAGGGGCTTACCCCGATATGAAGAGTGCACAGGCTGCCCTGGAGGACTATATGCGCAACGGCAGACCAAAGCTATACAATGCTACATTGGCAGACATATACGACCTCTGGTCGAAGGTACATTTCGAACACGTCGGACTCGACAGCGTTAGACTGTACACGTATATGTGGAAACGATTTGAGCCTATCGGGAAAATCAAAATGTCGGCCATAAAGACAGCTCACTTTCAGCAGATCGTGAACGGCTGCACTTCCAAGTCTGCCGCAAATACTATCAGGGCGATGGCGAGTATGCTGTGCAAATACGCTATGGAAAATGACATTATCAACAAAAATTACGGCGAACTTGTAAGACTGCCGAAGTTCGAGAAGAAAGAAAAGCTTATCTTCACAGACGAACAGATAGCTGTACTTTGGCAGCATAGCGACGATAAAAGAGCGCAAGCTATCCTTGCGATGATCTATATGGGTTTCCGCATCGGCGAAATGCTGATGATAACGCCTGCTGATATCAATTTCGATGAGGGGTATCTTGTCACGGGTGAGAAGACCGACGCAGGCAAAAAACGTGTGATACCGTTTCCGCCTGAGATCCCCGAAATAAAAACATTTTTCAGCGAATGGTGCAAAGGCGCCCGGGAGCACGAACCGCTATGGAATATGCAGGTAAACCAATTCAGAAACGAGGTTTTTTATGCTTGTCTGGCAGACATGAATATGTTAGATAAGAATAAACGGCATTTGACCCCACACAGCACACGACACACTTTTGGCAGCTTGTCCGCAAGAGCCGGTATGCGTCCGGATGCGCTTCAGAAGATAATCGGACACGCCAACTATGCTGTCACAGCAGAGATATACATTCACAAAGATGTCACCGAACTAAAGACGGCGATGAGTGCACTGAGAAAGCCCGATCATACAACCAAAAATACGACCAACTGACACGCTTTCAGGTGTTTTTGCAGAACTTTTGGTGCGTGTTTTCGCCGTATTAGAGTTATAGGTATTCATGGATTTAAAGACTTGTTAAGAATTGTTATGATATACTCAAAACATAGAAAAACACATAAACTGTGAAAAGGAGCGAAAGACTATGTTTTGGAGCATACTGAAAAAAGATCTTAAACGCAAGAAGACAATGAACGTCATACTGCTGCTGTTCATCATACTTTGTTCGATGTTCGCAGCGGCCAGTGTGAACAACATCGCGGCGGTAACAGGCGGTATCGACTATTATTTTGACATTGCCGGGGTGCCTGAGCTGGTGGTGGAGTGTGATGAGGCAGATGAGCTTGCAGATGAACTCAGAGAACTGCCTGAAGTCAGAGAGATAAAAGTAGAGGAATACACTGTTGTTATGGACTCAAAATGCTTTTCGCTCCACGGCAAAAAGCTTACAAACTTTATCTCCAACTGTAACCTGCTTTCCGATGAGGAAATGGCGCTGAACTATTATGATGAGGATAACAATGTCATCAGCAATGTGGAAAAAGGCTGCTTTTATGTCACTGCACCATTTCTGCAGGGCGGGCTTGATATAAAAGAGGGTGACAAGGTCGAGCTTACGGCCGATGACGTCAAGCTGGAGCTTACCTATTCGGGGCGTTTCAAGGGTGCCATCACGGGACATGATAGTTATTCAGCTCCATATCTTTTGATCGATAAGGAAGATCTTGATCTCGTAAAAAACAAGATAGCAGCTTTTTCGCCTGTCAAGAGCAGCATGATCTATGTAAGCACCGATGACCCGCAGGCAGTGATTGATCATCTGGAGGACAGAGACGTATACTGCGCCACCAGGGAAGATATGAAAGAACTGTATCTCTATGATATGTTTGCGGCTTATATAATGCTGGTCATCAGCGTGGTGCTTATGATAACCGCGTTCATCGTGCTTCGCTTCACCATAGGCTTTACTATCAGTGAGGAATTCCGCGAGATAGGCGTGATGAAGGCAGTGGGCATAAAGAACAGGGATATACGCCGGCTTTATATAGTCAAGTATCTGGCCATAGCAGTCATAGGTTCGCTGGTGGGCTTTGTCTGCTCGATACCGCTTACAAATATGATGCTGGATACCGTTTCGGAGAACATGGTGCTGGGCAGTTCACGGGGAAGTCTGCTGGGTGCTGCAAGCGTGGCAGCTGTTATACTTGTTATAATGCTGTTCTGCTACGGCTGCACCCGCAGGGTGAAGAAGCTTTCTCCTATCGACGCTGTCAGAAGTGGTCAGACAGGTGAGCGCTTCGGTAAAAAGAGCATACTTGCCCTCGGCAAGTCAAAGCTGCCCTCCACAGGCTTTATGGCACTCAACGATGTGCTGAGCGCACCTAAGCAGTTTGCCATAATCTCCACAGTGTTCGCCCTTTGCGTGCTGATGATAACACTTATGTCAAGCTTTGCGCTGACACTTAAAAGTGATAAGCTGCTGCCCCTTTTCGATGTGGCTGACAGTGAAGTCCACATACTGGACGTTGATTATCTGGCACCTTTATTTTCGGGGGAGCAAAGGCCTGAGGAACTTGTGGAAAAGACAGAGAAAATGCTGGAAGAAAACGGTATGCCCGCTGAATGTGCTGTAATGAGTGTAAGAAATGGCTATTATGCCGATCACGGTGATAAGACAGCGAAGGTCGGAATGTGCTATTCTTTGGGCAATATCGACGGCGAGCTTTCTATGGAGGAAGGCTATGTTCCCAGAAAGGACGATGAGGTAGCCGTTTCCAAGAGCGTGCTTGATGAACTTGGCGCAAAGATAGGCGACCATATCACCATAGACTTTGAAAACGGTGAAAAAGAGTATATCATCACAGGTCTGCACTCTACCTTCAGCAACCATGCGGTGTATATGAGAAAAGGCCTGTACACTGAGAGAGGAGCCTTTGATAACTGCCTGGGTATACAGATACATTTCAAGGGTTCACCCGACAAGGCACAGATAGAAAAGAATATCGAAAAGATAAAGGATATACTTGATACAGACAAGGTCATGACTTCTTCTGAAATGATAAAGACACTGACAGGAATGTCTGATACACTTAACACTATCAAGATGATGATGATGATATTGACCGTCATCGTGACAGCGCTGATAGTAGTGCTTATGGAACGCTCGTTCATCTCAAAGGAGAAAAGTGAGATAGCGCTGATGAAGGCCGTAGGTATCCGCAGCGGCAGCATAATAAGGCAGCACGCACTCAGGTTCATGATAGCTGCTGTCATAGCCTGCATAGCAGCCTCGGCAGTGGTGCTTCCTTTGTCTGATGTGATGATGAGCAGGATATGCACCCTGATAGGCGATGTTATCACTATCAAATGCGACCACGATCTCGTTGAGATATTTGTGACAGCCCCTGCCATAGTTCTTGGGGTAACGGTCATCGGTTCGCTGCTGACAGCCCTTTATACCGGAACTATCAAGTCCGCGGATACCGCAAGCATAGAATAAGGAGATCATCTTTATGGAAACAGTTCTTGAGACCAGAAGCCTCTGCAAGACCTATATCGTCAACAAACGGCAGAACAATGTGCTGAAAAATATCGACCTGACTATCGTCAAAGGGGAAATGGTGGCGGTAATGGGACCTTCGGGCTCGGGCAAAAGCACCCTGCTGTACTGTGTATCGGGCATGGACAGGGTGACGGCGGGCAGCGTGATCTTCGCGGGACAGGAGATAACTGCCCTGGATGATGACCGCCTGGCGGAACTGCGGCTGAACGAAATGGGCTTTATCTTCCAGCAGATGTACATGATGAAGAACCTGACGGTGCTTGACAATATTATCCTGCCTGCGGTAAAAGCAAAGAAGATCAGGGAGAGCCGAAAGCAGACAGTCGAGCGCGGCCTTGCCCTCATGCGAAGGCTGGGTATTGGTGAGGTTGGAAGCAACGATATCAACGAGGTATCGGGAGGTCAGCTGCAAAGGGCTTGTATCTGCCGCAGCATGATAAATTCACCGAAGATGATATTTGCCGATGAGCCCACAGGGGCGCTGAACCGTGCCAGCTCCGATGATGTCATGAACGAACTGCTGTCCCTCAACCGTGAAGGCACGACTATCATGTGTGTCACCCATGACCCGAAGGTCGCAGCCAAGTGCAGCAGGGTGCTGTACATAGTTGACGGCGGCATAGTCGGCGAGAAGATAACAGGCCACTTTGAGGTCGGCGAAAAAGAACTCCGTGACAGAGAAAGAGATCTGAACAACTGGCTCATTGAGCAGGGCTGGTAATAAAGAAAATACGATCCGCCATGGGCAGTGCCGCAAGGGTACCTGCCCTGTTGGCGTCTTACAGGAAAGGAGACAAATATGTTCAAGGAATACTATGAAAGGCTGCTTGCGCAGCTGGCGCTGGAGTACAACTGTACCCCCGATGACCTGCGGGGCGGAGAGAACAAGGTAACAGTATCTGCCTGGAATGAGGGGAGAAGGATATATTCCCGTGAAAAGCCGGTTCTTGATATGGTAACAACCGGGGGCTGCACGGTCATAACAGCTGATGAGTGCCTGCAGGACTTCCTGAAAGAACTGGTCAAAGACGTAAGGGGGCATTATCTGTTTGAGTTCGGCTACATGACAAAGATAAACGAAGAACTTAAAAAGTACGGCTACGAACTTCAGCCTACCCACCATATGTTCCTGCCCTGCAAAAAGACCGAGGTGGAAAAGCGCTTTGAGGTGAAGTGGCTTTACGGCGATGAGATAGCACCGTTCTACGGTGATAAGCGCTTCCCAAATGCCATAGCCTACCCCGAACCCTGTCCCGTGCGCCCCGACAGAATGGTGGCAATGGCCATGGACGGCGACAAGATAATGGGTATGTCAGGCTGTTCCGAGGACGCCCCCCACTGGCAGCAGATAGGCATAGATGTCCTGCCCGAATACCGTTCAATGGGAATTGGCGCATATCTTGTGACGCTGATAAAAAACAGGATAATGGAGCAGGGCGATGTGCCTTTCTACGGCATTGCGACAGCTAATATACACTCAAACAACATAGCACTGAACAGCGGCTTCAAGCCTGCGTGGGTGGAGACCGGTGCAGTCAGGATAGAAGAATAAGCGTACTTACAGGAGGTGAGCGTGTGACGGATATACTTATAGTTGAAGATGATAAGGAGCTTTCTTCGCTGCTGACAGATTTTCTGCGGGCCGAGGGCTATGTGGTCTCGGCGGTGGACAGCGGTGAAAGGGCAGTACAGCTTTTTGAAAGATACGGCGCAAGGCTGGTGGTGCTGGACATAAATCTGCCTGACCTGAACGGCTTCGGGGTATGCTCAAAGCTGAGAGAAAGTGCGGATACGCCCATACTCATAGTCAGCGCCCGTAACAACAAGGAGGACAAGCTCAACGGCCTTGACCTGGGGGCTGATGACTACATTGAAAAGCCCTTTGATGTGGACATACTCATAGCGAAGATAAAGGGCATATTCAAGCGGCGGTACCAGCGCAGCATGATATCCGCGGACGGTGTGACCCTTAATCTGGCAGACCGCACTGCGGTCATAGATGACAAGCCTGCCGAGCTTACCGCCAAGGAATTCGACCTGCTGGCACTGCTCATCGAAAATCAGGGCAAGGCGCTGAAAAAGGAGTACCTGTTCAACACCGTATGGGGCAGCGACAGCGACTCGGAGCTGCAGACCCTTCATGTGCATATAAACCGTCTTCGGCAGAAACTTGGCGACGACCCGAAAAATGCCGGGCGCCTGCTGACCGTCTGGGGAGTGGGGTATAAGTTCATATGAACACATTCAGGAAGATCTGCGCTGCCGTGACAGTGCTGTTCGTACTGCTGACTGTGGCGCTCAATTACGTTCTTTTCAGCAGAAACATGGGTCCTTCGGGGCTGTACCGTGTCGAAGCCAAGCGTGCGGCGGAGGATATGGCCGAAACAGGCAGCTGTGATCTGTCGCAGTATCCTCACATAAAAGGGGTTTATTCGGGGGAGGATCTTTACCATACCGATGAACAGTACCTTATAGTGGAAACAGGGGGGACCCTTTACCGTGTGGAATATAACAGCGGTCTTGATAAGACGGCTGTTGCGGCAGTAAACATAGTTCTGCTGATATTGTTTTTGCTGGTGACGGGGCTTCTGCTTTACGTAAGAAAGCATATCATAGTGCCCTTTGGCAGGCTCAACGATGTTCCCAACGAACTGGCAAGGGGCAACCTTGCTGTGGATATACCCGAGGAGAAGAGCAGGTTTTTCGGGAAATTCACCTGGGGCGTAAATCTGCTTAAGGAGAAGATAGAGCAGGACCGCCAGCGGGAGCTTTCCATGCAGCGGGACAAAAAACTGCTGCTGCTGTCCCTCTCACATGATATCAAGACCCCGCTTTTCGCCATAAAGCTCAACTCCAAGGCGCTGGCCAAGGGGCTTTATCAGGAGGAGGAAAAGCGGCTCCATGCAGCAGAGAGCATTGACAAGCGTGTGAACGAGATAGAGGCATACGTCAACCAGATAACCAAGGCTGCCGGTGAGGATTTCATGGAGTTCGAGGTGAATGTGGGTGAGGTATTCCTCAGCGACGTGGTGGAACGTGTGGCAGCCCGCTATGCACCCCAGCTGAGTGCTTCAAGCACCGCCTTCGATATAGGAAGCTATGACAACTGCCTGCTGTCCTGCGACGCTGACAGGCTGGGGGAATGTCTGCAGAACCTTATCGAGAATGCTGTGAAGTACGGTGACGGCAGGGAGATAAGACTCAGCTTTGACCGCATGGACGGCTGCGAGCTCATCACTGTGGCAAACACGGGCTGTTCCCTTGAGGAAAAAGAGCTCACCCAGATATTTGAAAGCTTCCACCGCGGCACCAACGCTGATAATATCCGCGGCAACGGCCTGGGGCTTTTCATCTGCAAAAGGCTCATGTCCCTCATGGGCGGCGAGGTCTTCGCTGAGATAAAAAACGGAGAATTCATGGCCACGCTGGTGGTAAGAATGGTATAGAAAAAGCTTGTCCCGCTTTGCGTGCGGGGCAAGCTTTTGTATTTTATGCGGGCTGTATCAGCCTTATTTGCCTATGAGCAGGTCTTTAAGTTCCTGCGGGACTTTTCTGTCCTTGAAGTAATACTCTCTGTCATGCTCGCCTATCTGCCGCTGAACTCTGCAGGGATTCCCGAAAGCCAGCATATTGGAAGGTATATCCTTAGTCACCACACTGCCTGCACCGATGACCACATTATCCCCGATAGTCACCCCTGGCATTATCAGCACCCCTGCGCCTATCCAGCAGTTTTTGCCGATGTGTACGGGCATATTGTACTGCAGTCCCTCGCGGCGCAGGTCGGGGTCTATGGGGTGCCCTGCGGAGGCCACTACCACATTCGGGGCGAACATGGTGTAGTCACCAACATAGATGTGTGTGTCGTCCACTAAAGTAAGGTTGAAGTTTGCATATATCTTCTTGCCGAAGTGACAGTGCTTTCCGCCGAAATTGCTGTGCAGGGGCGGCTCAATGTAGCAGCCCTCACCTATCTCGGCGAACATTTCTCTGAGAAGCTCCTGCCGCCTGTCCAGCTCGGTGGGGCGGGTGCTGTTGAATTCGTAAAGCCTGTCCAGACATTTCAGCTGTTCCTCCATTACGGAGTCATCGTGGGGCAGGTAAAGTTCACCTGTGTGAAGCTTATCTCTTTCAGCCATGGGCATTTCCTCCTCTCGGGTGATCTCAGTGTTCCATGAGCTTGCTGGGGTCTACCGCCAGCACCTGTGCCAGTTTCAGGAAAGTGACTATATCGGGTATACGCTTGCCGTTTTCCCAGCGGGAAATGGTAGACTCGGTAACGTGCATAAGCTCCCCCAACTCCTTGCGGGAGATGTTCCTTTCCTCGCGGTACTTGGTTATCTTCTTGCCTATCACAGCTTCGCCTGAATACTCGGCCTCTATCATCTCATCGGTTATATTTGAGATCGGGTGCCTGAGATTTTCCAGTGCGTTCCTCAGCTTTTTGGAGCTTATGGGCTTTACCAGAAATGCGCTGGCGAAGGTCTCATAGCTTTCAAGGGCATATTCGCTGTAGCCTGTTATGTAGATTATGTTGGTGCGGGGATTGCTCTCCAGTATCTTCTTGGCCAGGGTTATGTCGTTGGTGCCCGGCATCATTATATCCATGAATACCACATCGAACTTGTTCTCATCGAACAGGCTCAGCACCTGCTTTGGGTCGCTGGTGCCCATGCATTCCGCATCGGGATAGATCTTTTTCAGCTCATCTATTAGGTCATCAACGATAAAGGTGTGGTCATCTGCAACAAGTATTTTCATGGTTGCTCCTTTCTGTTCTGCGGGATAGTCATGGTAACAGTAGTCCCGTTTTCCGTTGTATTCATTTCAAGGGTGCCGCCGCACTGCATCTCCAGCCGACGTCTTGTATTGGCCAGGCCTATGCCTGTGTGCAGGGCTTTCTTTTCGCCCTCATCTGCCGCCGCTGTGCCGTTGTCCGATATAGATACCGTCACAACGCCGTCAATTTCATCAGTGGCAATGGTCAGCCTGCCGCCGCTGCGGCTTATGCCATGCTCCACCGCATTTTCCACGATAGGCTCCAGCAGCAGGGGAGGTATGGTGAAGTTTGTCACGTTAAGGTCGTATCTTATCTCTACCTTTCTTGAATAATCCACCTGCACCAGCGAAAGGTAAATGCTGACATTTTCCAGCTCCTCCGCAAAGGGCACCATATCGTCATTCTTGATAGCGTTTATGTGCGCCCTGAGGTATTCAGAGAAATCATCTATGCAGCTTACCGCTTTGGCGCTGTCACGCTTTGCCATGGAACGTATTATGCTCAGCGAATTGTAGATGAAGTGAGGCTGTATCTGGTTTCGCAGTATCAGCAGTTCGCCGCGGGTTATCTCCAGCTCCTTCTGGGTTATCATATCCTTCATCTCCTGCTGATAGATAGAGGAAAGATAGATATAGTATTCCAGTATGCACAGTGCTGTAACGGTGTTCACCTGATTTGTCAGTATATCCATATGCTCAGTTATCGCTATGGTCACAGATTGGAGGAATATGGTAAGTATTATTATGCTTCGCTTGATATTCTTCTGGGTGAAGTACCTGACAGAGAAAAACAGCAGCAACAGCAGATAAAATATCTGCACCACATAAACTGTGATACTCAGTGGTCCGCCGTGCCAGTCGTTGTGCCAGCCGATAAAGAAAGTCACATTGCTCCCGAAATATGAGGTGCTGTACACCGCTGTGTTCATTATGGCGGGCACAGAGCATAGCAGGCGGTATTTCTTTTCCGGTATGACCAGAAAGACTTCTATCATAATGATAAGGGGGCGGAATATGTAAGCGGTGGTATCCGCCAGCGTCCGTATCTTGATAAGGTCGTTCAGCTCTTCAAAGGTGTCGGGTATGACCGACTGCGTCCAGAAGCTTACGCTGTCCAGTACCGTCAGGGACAGCAGCAGTGTTATGCCCAGCGAGAACAGGTTCACCGCAGGTATCTTTTCCTTGCGGTTAAGAAACATCATTACAGCCAGCGCTGAAAGTATCATCAGCGTGATAAGATTGTATTTCAAGTATATATCTGTCATAAGTTTCTCCCTTCAGGGTATACTATATATACAACTAACTTCATTGTACCATACTTTAATTATAATTGCAAGGGCAGAAGACAACTTCTCTCGTAAAAATTCACAAAAAAATTGTTCAAAGGTGGTGACATTTAGGAAAAGATGTGTTATAATATAAAAAATGACTGCTAAGGAGGTCTGGCAATGAAAATACTTTACATCGATGCAACTGTGAGGAAAGAGTCAAGGACGGCTAAGCTGGCAGCACATCTGCTGGAGAAGCTGGAGGGCGATGTCGAGCAGGTAAAGCTTTGTGAAACACTTTTTCCCGTGACAGATGAGGCATATCTGGCTGAAAGAGACAAGGCTTGCGGTGCAGGGGAGTTCTCGGGGGAGATATTCGGTTATGCAAGGCAGTTCGCAGCAGCGGATATCATCGTTATAGCGGCACCTTTCTGGGATCTGTCTTTCCCTGCGGCGTTGAAGCAGTATTTTGAACACATCAATGTGGTCGGCCTGACCTTTGCCTATACCGACGAAGGAAGACCTGTGGGGCTTTGCGCCGTGAAGAAGCTTTTCTATGTTACCACCGCAGGGGGCGGTATCTTTGCTGAGGAATACGGCTACGGCTATGTTAAGGCGCTGGCGCAGGGCTTTTACGGTATTGAAGACTGCGTCTGCTTTAAGGCGGAGGGTCTTGATATCTATGGAGCAGATGTGAGAATGATACTGGAAAAGGCCTTTGCTGAGGTAGATGAGTATTTTGCCTGATGTGCCTCAACGGTATGCGTATTGATATCAGCTTTGGTGAGTGATATGCTCACAATATAATAAGAGTGGAATGGAAAATCTGCCAAAATAAGGCGGGCATTTTGTTCAGAGTGACGAATATTCCTCAGGCGGGAAGCTTAAAGAAACAGAAAATATTCCTGCTGAGGAGAAAAACAGGGGGTAATCTGACATGAAAAAAGTACTTGGTGCATTGTGTGCGCTGACCATGGCGCTGACGGCTGCGCCGGGCAGTATGGGAACCATATCTGCGGCAGCATACAGCTATCCTTCGCCTGTGTCCAATCTTTCGGACACATATTTCCCGAAGAACAGGCTGGCGGTCACTAAGAACGGCTATATGAGAGTCGCATACAAGAACGGCAAGGTCTATGTGGAAAATTATGACAAACAGCTGAACTTTGTTGACGGCAAAACCATTGACATGGAGCTGCCTGTCTGGGGCGGCTTTTATGCGGGCTTTGATGCCTACTACCTGGCCGAGGGACAGTACAACACCGAACAGACTCAGGATACAGAAGTCATAAGAGTGATAAAGTATGACAAAAACTGGAACAGGCTGGGGGCTGCCAGCGTCACCTGCGGCACAGGCTGCGAGGTGCGCTACCCCTTCGACCTGGGCGGTGCTGAGATGTGCGAGTACCGCAACACACTCTACCTCAGCACAGGCCACGAGGGCTTTGTGGACGACAGCGTGGGACAGGGACATCAGGGTCTGCTGTTTATAGGCATAGAAGAAGATACCATGACCCCAAGGGTAGTCGATGAAGATTTCTGGCATTCCTTTGTACAGTTTATCGAAATGGACGGCAGTGACCTTTATATGCTCCAGCAGAGTGAGGGCTCAAGGTGTACGCTGCTTTCCCGCTACGACCAGGGCGACCTGCACAGCGAAGTGACCAGCTGGGGCTTTTCACGGGGCGAGGAAAATGCTGTAGTGCTGGAATACGGCGGAAAGCATACCTCTGCCTGGGCCATAGCCTGCAAAGCCTCGGTAGACGGTATGGCTGTGGGCAAGGACAACGTCCTTGGCCTGGGCATCTCCATTGACCAGTCTACCTACGGTACCGAGAATGAGTCGCCGTACAATATCTACCTTACCGTTACCCCGAAACTTGATCTCAGCACAGAAGCCACAAAGCTCATATGGCTGACAGACTACACCGATGATGTGTCTTTCGGAGGGCAGAAGCTGACTAAGATAAACGACAACTGTTTTATGGTTTCATGGACTGAAAATGAGAAATACAGTTCTGATACCGAAGAGCCCACCGAGGAAGAGAAAGCCGCGCTGGAAGAACAGCAGAGGCAGGAATTCTTTGATTCTGTAGAAAAATCGGGAAATTACGATGTCCTCAGCGAGAATAAACTGCACTATATCTTCATCGACAACGAGGGCAATAAGCTGACGGAGGAATTTGTGGCAGGTGCTGCATTCTCCGATTGCCAGCCTGTAGTTGACGGTGATAAGGTACTGTTCTGCGCTTCATCGGATAACAGCGTGGATATCTACACTATAGATACCAAAACGGGTGAGCTGACTTCAAAGACCTTTAACTCCCTCAGCGAAGACATACGCTGGACAGTGGATAAGGACGGTGTCATGACCATTGAGGGCAAGGGACAGCTGGGCGAGGTCAAAGATGATGACGGCTGGTACTACAGCTCCACAAGGTGGGGATTGGCAGAAAAATATGTGAAGAAAATCTTCATCGACGACGAGATAACAGCTATCGGTGATAATATGCTCAACGGGTTTGACAGCCTTGAAGAGGTCTGGATAGGCACAGGGGTCAGGAGCATAGGCGACGGCTGTATGCAGCGGTATACAAATAATATCAAGGTGTATATCCCCGAAACCGTTGAGGAGATAGCAGATGATTTCGGCAAGTCGGGCTGGTATACCTGGGACTTTGAGGGCAACACCATACAGCTGGTCTACCTGACCTTCTGCACCCCCGAGGGCTCAGCGGCGGACAAGTTCGCCAAGGAACACCATATCAGTGTAGAATACGTTGAGCCCGAGGTGTTTGTGAAGTCACCTGACGATCAGCCGCCTCAGCCCCCTCAGCAACCCGATGATGACGATGATGACTTCCTCGATAACTACATAGTATCAAAGGGCGACGTTGACATGAACGGCGATATAAACGTCACCGATGTCACCATGACAGCTGCCCATGTGAAGAACCTGCGAGCCCTGGAAGGGGAGAGTCTTGCCCGTGCTGACGTAAACAGCGACGGCAGCGTTGATGTTACAGATATAATGCTGGTAGCAGCCCATGTCAAGAGCATAAGGCCTATACCTCAGGAAAAGCTGCCCGATACAGTGGATATAGCCGCTGATGAAGAAACTACCGATGATGAAACTTCGACTTCGGAAGAATTTGATATGTATGTCGGAGAAACAACGTCCCTTACATATACCATAACACCAGATGACGCGGTGGATATAGTGAAGTGGTCGAGCAGTGACAAAAATGTGGCAGAAGTTGATGAGAACGGTGCAGTTACCGCAGTAGGCGAGGGTACAGCTGTCATCATCCTTAAGGCGGCAGGCGGTATCACCGATACGCTGACAGTAAATGTGCATTTGCCCGAGCCTGAAGGCATAATACTCAGCAATGTCCCCGAAAGCCTGAAGATAGCTGCAAGGGGCAGGTTCAGCGCTGAGATAATACCCGAGGAGCTGGAGGACAGCGAGCTTACCTGGTACAGTGACAATGAAGAAGTTATCCGTGTAAATGACCTGGGCGAATATGAGGCCATGGGTCTGGGCACTGCTGTGATAACTGTATCCTCGGGCGAAAAGGCTTCTGCTTCAATGGAGATAACTGTTGTTCCCGAAGAAGCCAGGAGCGTATCCCTTTCAAACAGTATAGTCAACAAGTACAGCGGCGACAGCTTTGAGCTTACTGCCACAGTTTTCCCCGATACAGCAGCAGGCTCATTGACCTGGACAAGCAGCGCTCCCGATGTGGCCACCGTTGAAAACGGCGTTGTCGAGTGCAAGTCAAAGGGTCTGGCGATCATCACTGCTACCGCACCCTCGGGTGTATCCGCAAGCTGCCGTGTAAATGTGGACAGGACCGAACCCACCTATTTAGGCTCCAACACCAATTACTATTACATTTATACAGATGATACAGAGGGTGTTGAGATAAAATATTATCTTTATCCCTATGACTGCGATGACCAGACAGTCACATTCTCCATAGCTGACGAGAGCATAGCCCGTGTAGAGGACGGCAAGCTATACCCCGTAAGCGTTGGCGATACTTATCTCTATGGGACTACGGTCAGCGGAATTAACTACCGTTGGTATGTCCATGTGCTTGATCGTGAGGCACAGGAGGATCCGACCTGATGTAACGGAGAGGTTCTGCCTACGTTCAAGATGAGAACTTAGCATAAGAATATTAAAGTCCGTGAGCATAGCGGTATGCTCGCGGACTTTATTTTATGGACAAAACGGACAAATTTAAAGACGTTTCGGCACTCCTTTAGCCCCGTGAAAACGGCTTGAAATGACCGTGAAATGAATATTGGTCAGTCGGTGTAAAACGGAGGTTCAGAAGTTTAATTTTCTTGTAATCGTTTCCATTATATGCTAAATTTCACAAATTTTGCATTATTTAACCGTAAGAATGGCCAAAAATAATTTGAATTTGTAATTTGTTTTGTCAAAACTCTTGACTTTAAAATAACATGGTGATATACTCTAAAAAAATCAAAAAATGACTTGTATAACAGCCAAAATGGGCATATATCGCAATATTTGATAAGCGCTAGAAAATATTATCGTGATAATATTTTTATATAATCAAATGTAATCGTTATTTTGTTTTATATAAGGTATCAAAAGCTTAATATGCGGTGTCAAAAAGGTAATGTACCTGCACAAAACCGCAGATAGTTTCAAATCGTGATAGTCGAAAATGTCCGAATAAAGCATTTTACAATTCATGGAAGAAGAAGTGAACGCAAAGAAGATGAAAGAGATATTTTTATCTCCTGCCGATGACCTGTCAGCGGCAATGAAAAATGCGGCTGCGGGAACAAGGTTCGTGCTGGCCGCAGGGGAGTATAAAGTGAAGCTTGAGATAACCTCCCCCCACATCGAGATAGTGGGGCAGGGAGCTGATAAGACCAGGATAGTACGGGACGACTATGCCAACAAGCTTGACGAAAACGGAGTGGAGTATAACACCTTCCGCACCTACACCGCGGCGGTGCTGGCAGAGGGTGTCAGCATGAAGGAACTTGCTGTCATCAACAGCGCAGGCAGCCCCGAGGTCAAGGGACAGGAGGTCGCACTGACTATATGCGCAGATGATTTTCTGGCAGAGAACTGCAGCTTTATTTCCACCCAGGATACCGTCTTCTGCGGGCCGCTGCCCGATGACCTTATCGCAAGGTATGAGGGCTTCCTCAAAGACAGCCTGCGCAGGTGCGGCAGCATGACACAGGTCTTTAAAAACTGCCTTATAGCTGGCAATGTGGATTTCATCTTCGGCTGCGGCGATGCTTTGTTTGAAAACTGCGAGATACGTTCGGTGTACGACGTCCGCGGGGGCGGATACACTGCTGCACCTGCCCACGCTGAAAGTCAGGACACGGGCTTTATATTTGACAGCTGCCGCTTCACCTGTGAAGACAGGGTGGCTGACGGTTCGGTATACCTGGCAAGGCCCTGGCGGGACTACGGCAAATGCAGCTTCATAAACTGCGGTTACGGCAGGCATATCTCCGCTGAGGGCTTTGATAAGTGGAACGATACCTCCCGCGACAAAACAGCCCGTTTTGCCGAATGGGGAGATATCCCGAAAGGCCGTGTGCCCTGGGGCAGAAAACTCACGGAAACAGAAAAAGATAAGCTTACCGCCTTTTTCAGAAAAGACGGTCAATGATAAAGTTACGATGTTTTCAGAAAGGGTGATGACATGAACATAATCGTATATGTCGGAAGAAATATGACCACCTTCACCTGCAAGCAGCATTTCCATGATGAGTGGGAACTGGTGTACTGCACAGGTGGGGGCGGCAGGTTTGAGTTTGAAGATTACACCATGCCTTACACAAAGGGCGATCTGGTGATAATACCGCCCCATGTTCTCCATGCTAACAACAGCGATGAGGGCTTCACGAATATCCACATAAATATCACCGATGCGACTTTCCCTTTCAAGGAACCGCTGCTTATCTCTGATGACAGTGAGCAGCATATCATGGGAACTTTCAGCGATGCCTTCTATTTCTTCAACAGCGAAATGGACAGCAAACAGCTGATAGTTGCGGCTTTCGGAAATCTCATCGTGAATTATGTCATTGCTTTCCGCAACACCAAACCTCTGCGTGATGTGGTGGACGAGATAAAATCCAACATCATGCAGAATTTTACAGACTGCGACTACGAGCTGGACAAGTATCTCCATACGATACCCTTCAGCTACGACTACCTGCGCAAGCTTTTCAAGAGCGAAATGGGCATGACGCCCCACAATTACCTGACTAACCTGCGCATACAAATGGCAGAAAAACTCCTCTGTTCTTCGGAAACGGTAGAGCAGAACATCTCGGAGATAGCTTATATCTGCGGCTATTCGGACTCGCTGTATTTTTCCAGAGTCTTCAAGAAAAATTTCGGCTGCTCGCCCAAGAACTATGCCGCCAAGCGCTTTAAGGCACAGAAGGCCTGAGAAGAGCAATATCAGCGTTGACGGAAGAACTTTTTTGTGGTACCATAAATGCTATATATCCAGACAGTAAAGATCCCCTAACAGATCGGCAGGCTGTCACTGTGAAACTTTAGCAGACGACAAAAAAGGAGTATGATAAATATGGCTTTCAACGTGATCAATGAGGCAAGAAGATGTCTTAACTGTAAAAGACCCATGTGCAGGGAGGGCTGCCCCATAAGCACAAATATCCCCGAGGTGATACAGACTTTTCTCGGAGGCGACATTGACGCAGCGGGTGCAATGCTCTTCGAGAACAACCCCATGAGCGTTATATGTTCGCTTATATGCAACCACGAGAACCAGTGCGAAGGCCACTGTGTTCTTGGGCGAAAGGGTGCCCCTGTGCATTTCAGCAATATTGAGAACTACATAAGCGACACCTATTTTGACAAACTGGATTTCGGCGAGATAAAGAAGAACGGCAAGCGTGTGGGTGTCATAGGCGGAGGTCCCGCAGGGCTGACCATAGCCATACTTCTGGCGGTGAAGGGTTATGATATAACCATTTTTGAATCCCGTGAGAAGATAGGCGGCGTACTCAGATACGGCATACCCGAGTTCCGTCTTCCAAAGGAGCTTATCGAGAGGTACAAACGGCTGCTCATCTCCCTGGGCGTGAAGATAAGGCCTAATACCGCTATAGGTATAACTATCACGGTGGACGATATGCTCCGTGACGGCTACCGGGCCATATTTATCGGAACGGGTGTGTGGCGCCCCAACACCCTCCATATCAAGGGCGAGAGCCTTGGCAATGTACATTTTGCCATCAACTACCTTACCAACCCCGATGTTTACACCCTCGGGGACAGCCTGAACGTTATCGGCGCAGGCAACTCGGCTATCGACGTGGCGAGAACGGCACTCCGCCACGGCTGCAAAAAGGTGACTATATTCTCCCGTTCGGAGAAAATCGCTGCCAGCGTTACAGAAGTCGAGTTCGCTCAGATAGACGGCGTGGAGTTTGTGACCTGCGCCCAGCCTGTGGAGATAACCGACGAGGGCACGATCTTCGTTACCGTGGAAGAAAACGAAGACGGCAGCAAGCATATCGTCGAGGGCTCGGAAAAGCTTTACCCCGCTGCCTCAACAATAATCGCTGTATCCCAGGGTCCTAAGGACAGGATAGTTTCCACCACCAAGGGAATAGATGTCAACGACAGGGGACTGCTGGTGACAAACACCTACGGCAAGACCACCCGTGACGGCATATTTGCCGCAGGCGATGTGGTGCTTGGTGCAAGAACAGTGGTAGAAGCTGTGAACTACTCCAAGCAGGTGGCTGAGGCTATGGACGAATACCTCAGGACACTGGAGGACTAAACGGTCACGGCCTGTACGGCAGGCGATTTAATATTCTTGTATATTTTAAGATATCAGCTGCATGAGCTGCCGAGGCTCGTGCAAAGCACAGGGCAGCATAATGCAGCTGTACGTTTTTTTACATCACTATTTCCCGACAAACAGGGGGGGGCCACGGATATCGTGAAAACGATATCACCCCACAGCCTACGGGACAAAACAGACATTCACAAAACAGCAGTGCCGAATTTGCATGGTTTGTCAAAGCATAAATATGAACGCGAAATAACGGGCTTTTGGCAAAATGTCGGGCAAAAACGGCGGAAAGATTGATTATTTTTTGTCAAACCAGACAAAGCGGATATTCAATTTGATGTGGTTTTGTGAATTTATTTTTTGCAATTTTTTTGGTTAGATTTTTTAATTCTCCGAATTGTCCATAAACAGTCTTGAATAAGACTTGTAAAAACGCTCTGCTTTCGGTTAAAATATATAAAGAAATCGCACCGATTTGAAAATTTTTATATTATTTTAGCTGTCCGTCTGCACAAAGCGGTCACAGGACAATGTCGGATCTGTTAGGGGAACGATGCTATGAACTTATCTTTGAAACAATACAAGGCCATTGACCTTGGGCTGATAATGCTGATACTCGCAGTATCCGAGGTGCTGATAGCCAGGGCGGCGAGGGTGTGGTTCCCGCAGGAGGTCTACGCGCTTTCACCGACGCTCACAGTGGTCACTATAGTGCTGATGCGCTGGGGAAAGTCCGCGGCGGTACACGCAGCGGGCGGCGGCTTGGCAATGTGCCTGGCGCTGGGGGCTGATGTGAAGCAGATGATAGTCTACTGTGCAGGCACCTGCCTGGCGCTTGCGGCACTGCTGATGTTCCGCAGATGGGATAAAGAGCAGGTGAGGAACAGCTCGCTGCTTACACTGATGTTCACCCTTGCAGCTTACATCTCGGCTCAGCTGGGAAGATGGCTGGTGATGCTCATCTTCGGCGGAACGGTGGGAGATCTTGTCAAGCTGTTCGCAGCTGATTCGCTGACACTTCTGTTCACGCTGGTGGCTGTTCAGCTGGCACGGAGGATAGACGGTCTGTTTGAAGACCAGCTCCACTACCTTATCCGTACCCAGAGCGAGCGCCGCAGACAGCAGGCAGATGATACGGGCTGCGGCGATGTACAGATGTGAGATTATTTTTCGGGAGGTTTTACGAAATGAAGATCAATGCTGCTGACTTTCTTATCTTTGATGAAGAAAGCGGTACATACATCGAAAACCCTGAACAGCAGGTCAGGGACGATGTGGAAAAGCACCACTGGCTGAATGTGGCGCGGACGGTGGCTAAGGACTGGCGGCTTTACCTGATGCTGGTACCGATGATACTCGTCTTCCTGCTGTGGAGATATTTCCCCATGTATGAACTGCTGGGAAGCTTCAAGCTGACAGAGGACGCCAAGCCTGTGGCAGACCAGTACTACTCGGGCTTCTCCTATTTCAGGACACTGCTTGTGGGCACGGGCAACACAGAGCTGTCATCACAGTTCTGGAGAGCTTTCAGGAATACCTTCCTGCTCAGCTTCTACGGCTTGCTGTTCGGTTTCCCCATGCCTATAATCATAGCACTGTTCTTCAACGAGATACGCTCGAACATTGCAAGAAGCGTTTATCAGGTGCTTACCTACCTGCCCAAGTTCATGTCAACGGTCGTTATGACTTCGCTGGTAATGATGCTTGTAAAGCAGGGCTCTGATTCCTCGGGAATGCAGCCCGGTGTCATTTCCCAGCTGCTCTCCAACATGGGCTTTATCTCAGCAGAGACCGCCTATGCGGGTATGCTGAACAACCCCTCTTTCTTCAGGGCGATATACCAGATATCAGGTATCTGGGAAAGTGCAGGCTACGACAGCATAGTTTTCTTTGCGGCGATAATCGCTATCTCGCCCACCAGCTATGAGGCCGCCCAGATAGACGGCGCAGGCAAGCTGGCACAGATGAGATATGTGGTGCTGCCCTCTATCCTCTCCACCATAGTTATCATGCTGATAACAAGGATAGGCTCGCTGCTGAATATCGGTTATGAAAAAGTTCTGCTGCTCTACAACCCCAATACCTATGTTACCGCAGATGTGGTCTCCACCTTTGCACAGCGCAACGGTATCGCGGGTTCGCTGAAAGGTCTGGCGTCAGCGGCGGAAATGATGAATAACATTATCGGAATGCTGCTGGTCATCGGCGCAAACACCATATCACGCAAGGCTTCCGATGTATCACTTTACTAAAGAGGTCCTTTTATGAGAAGAAAACTGGAAATTTCGGAGCTTATATTCAAACTTCTTAGCTACCTGCTGCTGACCATGTTCGCGGTCGGCTGCCTGTACCCCTTCCTCTACACCATATCCTCTGCTATCAGCGGGTATGTGGAGGTAAGGGACTCCACCATAGTCCTGTTCCCGAAGAACATTCAGTTCGACGCTTTCAAAGATGTGTTCAACGATAACGTCTTCTGGAACGCTTACACAAACACCCTGTTCCTGACATTCTACGGTACTATCTGGGAAATGGTGCTGTCTATCTTCGGTGCATATGCCCTCTCCAAGAAAAGGCTCATGTTCCGCAAGGGCTTCAACTTCTTCCTGGTATTCACCATGTGGTTCAGCGCAGGTCTGGTACCCCAGTACCTCAATTACCTGGCTACCAAGCGTGTGTTCCAGGGAGTAGGTATCATGGACGACAAGTGGCTGGTAGTTATCGCCATGGGTATGCAGGCGATGAACATCATACTCCTGAGAAACGCATTTGAGGGTGTGCCCTCAGAGATAGAAGAAGCCGCCGTCGTTGACGGCGCAACAGAGATGCAGGTACTCTGGAAGGTATACCTGCCTATGAGCAAATCCATACTGGCAACGGTAGCACTGTTCTTTGCAATATCAAGGTGGAACGGCTACTTCTGGGCTAGACAGATGATCTCCAGCACGAACGAACAGCCTCTGCAGGTGTACATGAGGTTAAGGCTGGAGGAATACTCAGACCCCGAACTTACTACCAACTGGCAGCTCAGCCATAGCTACGCTCCCGACTCGGTCATCTATGCGCTGATAGTCTGCTCCATAATCCCCATACTGGTGATCTATCCCTTCATACAGAAATACTTCGCCAAGGGTGTGAACGTCGGCGGTGTGAAAGAGTAGTCAAACGCGAGAAGCGGTTGATATAGAAAATAAGGCGGAAAGCCGGAAAGAAAACGGAATACTAAGGAGGATCAATATGAAAAGAACAAGACTGACAGCTGCGCTGCTGTCTATCATTATGGCAGCCTCATGTATGGCAGCCTGCGGCGGAAGCAGCAGTAATGACAGCAGCAAGGCAAGCGGCGGCAGCGACAGCAGCAAGGGCGATCCCAATGAAACTGTGGATACCTCGGAGATACTTCCTGTTGCTGAGGGTACTGTACTTCGCATGGCCTGCGGCTATAACAGCGACAAGACAGGTATGAGCTTCACTGCTGATCTGGCAGGCGAGGGCATCACACTGGCTGACGGCAAGACCTATAACTCAGGCGACCTGAAGCCCACCTGGCAGGCTGTTGAAGAGCTGCTCGGCATCAAGATCGAGGACAAGTATCAGGGTAACAGCGCTGCTGACGAGTATCAGTACTGGGACGCTCAGCTGGATCAGGTAGATATGCTCAGCGGTACCGCTACACTGCTCTCCGAGAACGGTCAGCAGGGCAAGCTGGTAAATCTGGCAGAGCATCTGGATCAGATGCCCAACTTCAAGAACTATCTTGATGCTAACCCCATCGTAAGGCTGTCTATCACAGGTGCGGCAGCGGGACCCAATGCAGGCGCTATCTATTTCTCGCCCTACTTCGACGGTGTTGACGATATCGAGCGTATGCCCCTGATGAGAACTGACTGGGTAGAAACTCTGCTCAACGGCGAAGGTGAGTTCTCTGCAGATAAGAGCGGCAAGACAGCTGACCCTGTTTACTCACCCTATATGCCTACCACAGGCGCTATTGAGATAGAGGTAGTAAATGCTGACGGCACAGGTGTTGAAACTGTCTCCAAGAACTATGACGCTTACGGCAACATAGTTGACAAGATGAACGCAGAGGGTTCTATGGACGGTGTTGAAGCTGTTAATATGCTCCGTGAATACATCGACAAGACCTATGACGGCTACTACGGCACAGACCGTGCTGACCTGTTCATCGGCCAGAACGCAGCTTATGATGCTGACGAGCTGGTAGCCCTGCTGAGATGTGTGGTCTCCAATCCCCAGACACTCAATGGCACCGACAGCGTACAGGGCCTGTTCTCCAGAGAAGATGCAAACAACCAGAGAAGAGTTGATATCTACCGTTTCGCAGGTTCTCTCTTCGGTGTAAGAGGTATGGAGTCCAGACTTGACTACCTGTATGTAGGTACCGACGGCGAGCTGCACGACTGCAGAAACGAAGTTGAGACCTATGAGGCTCTCTCCAAGATGCATGATATGGCTTCTGAGGGTCTTATCTCCCAGGCTTTCATCAACCAGGAAGATGTAAACACCGAGAAGTATCTGTCTGACGACAACGGCTTCATGCACTACGACTACAACCAGACCCAGACCGCTTATAACGCAACTGCACTTGACAATGCTGCAGGTGAGAAGTACATGGCAGTTATGGTTCCCGTTGCTAAGTGGAACGACGGCGAAGAGAAGTACATGAGATTTACCGAGTCCTGGAGATCTGTAAAGACCGACGGTTGGGGAATTTCCGTATCAGGTGTCGGCGAGGACGTGAACAAGCTGAACGCTTGCCTGAGACTTATCGACTACGCTTACAGCCCCGAGGGTCAGATACTCATGTCCTACGGCCCTGATGATTTCATCAAGAAGGACGCTTCAGGCAATGTTGAAACCTTCTCCTTCAACGGCAAGGACTGGCCTGTTATCTCCGATGAATCCTACAATGATCTGTGGGAACTGCAGAACGGTAACTACACCAACTATGCACGTTACTACATCGGTTCTACCCTGAGCTTCGTAAAGAGCCAGGCATTCGAGTATCAGTGTACACACGAAGTAGGCAAGGAGGGCGCAGGCCACATCTCCAACGCTATCGCACTGGGCACTATCAAGCATCCTGAGCTGGCACTGGCTGACAACTCCTGGTACACATCTGTTCCTACTGTTCTTCCTCAGGAAGTTGCAGAAACCAACTCCATCAATGAGCTGACAGCACTGAGCGCTTCGGGCAGCTTCGGTATGGGCAAGGAACAGTCCAACCTGTTCGTTGATATCATCGCCAAGGGCTTCACAGGTGAGACAGGCTCCGACGCAGCAGCAACTGCCAAGAAGGTATCTGATACCGTAGCAGACGGCGGCTGGGGCGGCACAACTTACCTGACCAGAAGAAACGAAGCATGGCACAGACTTACCGATTTCTACAATACTCTCAACGGTTGATATGACCGCATGGGTTGACCATGTTAAATTCGGGCAGAAGTATCGGGCGCCGCAAAGGTGCCCGATACAGCGAGCCCTTATAACATAAAGGAAGGTCCTTATGTACAAAAAACAAATGCTTTTACAGAAGATAGTATGTATGCTGGCACTGATATCGGCTGCGCTGGTATTTGTATATTCGCTGGGTATATCTACTGATCTCTACGACGCTCTCGCAAGAACTATTCTCTATCCCGACTATGACCTTGACCAGACCTCAGTAGCAGGTTCAAGGGTGTACTACGATATGTTCGGGTTCAACAAAGCTTTCACAAGGGTGAGCATAGGGCTCATCGTTATCACACTTGCACTGTTCATTACGAACACAAATGTCAGAAGAAAATACTATACAGGAAACTACATCGCAACAGGTCTGTTCGCAGTATCTGCCATCGGTGTGACTGTCTGGTCTGTGCCTCAGATAATGGATTACAAGGCACAGTTTCAGAACAACGTGGATTTTGAAGCGCTCAAAGCGTTCTCAAAGGACTGGGGCACCCTTTACATAGGACCCGAGGACACATTCTGGTTCGATATCAGCTATGCGGTATTCGGTTTTCTTATACTCGCAGCACTGCTGCTGATATTCAATTTAGTTTTGAAAGTTATCGTGATGAAGGCAGAGCAGCAGGCGATAGGCAAGGGAAGGAGTGTGTGATATGCCGTTGAAGAATGATGCAGCTATCAGAAAAGACAGGCTGCGTTTTACAAAAAACAAGCTGTCCGCAAACCTTATACTGCTGTCGATCGCCATGAATGCGCTCTACTTTGTCAGTATATATAGCTCAGATGTAGGAAGCTACTATTACAAGCTTTTTATAGGTGCTTCCATAGTCTACGATCTCGTATTCATGCTCGCGGCTTTTCTTTCCTCCGAGGGCATAAAGAATTACAAACTCGGATATGCCTGTACCTCGATAGTGCTTGGTGTGCTTCAGGTCGCAAGGATATTCTACCTGCCCCTGAAAGCACACAAGGCAGCTAACCCCGTGGCTGATGCCAAAAGCGCAGTGGTCATGTCAGGCGGGCAGTTCAGATATGTGGCGGTGTGCCTGATAGCTTCTGCGGTGCTGCTTTGCTGCGCAGGGGTCATCGGTATAATGAAGACCACCACGCTCAACAGCTATCTGGCTGAACTTGAAAACCAAGGCAAAGAGGGAACAGACGATGAGTGATCTTAAATTACAGCACCTTGAAAAGATCTATGATAACAAGGTGCAGGCGGTATATGATTTTGACCTGGACGTCAAGGACGGCGAGCTTATAGTCCTGGTAGGACCTTCGGGCTGCGGCAAGTCCACAACACTGCGTATGGTGGCAGGCCTGGAGGACATCTCCAAGGGCAAGCTCATCATCGACGGCAAGGACGTTACCCAGATGCCCCCCAAGGACAGGGATATCGCCATGGTATTCCAGAACTATGCGCTCTACGGTCATATGACCATTTATGAGAACATGGCTTTCTCACTCATGCTCCGCAAGGAGAACAAGAACGAGATACACCAGAAAGTGCTGGCTGCGGCTGAGATACTTGACCTCACCGCACAGCTCAATAAAAAGCCTGCACAACTTTCGGGCGGACAGAGGCAGAGAGTTGCCATGGGACGTGCCATAGTGCGCAAACCCAAGGTGTTCCTCTTCGATGAGCCCCTTTCCAACCTGGACGCTAAGCTGAGGGCAGCCACAAGGCGCGAGATACTTCTTCTCCATAAGCGCCTCAACGCAACTATGCTCTATGTTACCCATGACCAGACAGAGGCTCTTACTCTGGCAGACAGGATAGTCTGTATGTCCATGGGTCATGTACAGCAGATAGGTACCCCGCTGGAGCTTTACGATACTCCCGCCAACCTGTTCGTTGCAAGCTTCATCGGGCTTCCTCCCATGAACTTGTTTGACGTGGTCATCGAGAAAGGCTTCGCTGTATGTGAAGATTTCGCCGTTGAACTGACCGAGCAGGAGCAGCAGGTGCTGGCACCCTATGAGGGCAAGACTGTTACCATGGGGGTCCGTCCCGAAAATGTAGTCGAGGGCGGGTATATCACCGTTGACGTTTTCTCCAACGAGAACTTGGGTCAGAACACACTGGTAAACGGCAGCGTAGGCAGCCATAAGATCACCTGCAAGTTCCGTGACTGGAGTACATACAAAGCAGGCGATCAGGTGCAGGTATCCTTTAACAAGAAGCACTTCTTCGACAAGGCTACCACAAATGCTATCAGATAGGGGGAACACAGATGGCGAATAATAAGTCCGCTAAGAAAAATGGCGGTATAAAAGAGGTCATAAGAAAATCCATGGTCTCGCTGAAGCGTTCACCCCAGAGGATACCTCTGGCGGCACTGCTGGCTGCGTTTTTCATCTATTCGCTGAACCTTTCTTCCATTGCGAACACTACCGCAAGGATAAACGGTGCGAATATGGGTCAGTGTGAGTTTGCAGCGATGCTGTTCTCCATACTGGCATTCGTGGTCTTTCTCAGGTCCTTCCCGCGCAGACAGAAAGCCAACAAGTTAATGCTGGGACTTCTGTTCTTCATGCTGGCATTGCTGGTATGTGTGGACGCGGTGTACATCACAAGAATAGTAGATGCCACCACCCGCGCGGAAAACACCATAGTCATAGACGCTTCTTCGGAGTACATAAACACAGCCCGCACTATCGTTACGCTGCACGTTGTATTCATCGGCGTAACAGCCGCACTGCTGGCACTGCTGCCTTTCTATTCCAAGGCGATACGCAGGATAAACACTTCTATCGAGGTAGAAGGCAACGGCAGTATGGCAGCGATAGATATTTCGGGCGAAGACAACTGAGAGAACCAAAGGGTCTGATAATATGGCTAAGAACAAGAAAAACAAGAAGACTGAGAACAAGGGTGCAGGGTACTACAAGCTGAAGACCGATGCGGTTGACAGGCTGGTAAACTCAAAGAATGCACCTAAGGTCTCTGATGACGAGATAAGAAAATACACCTCAATGGGCAAGCTTCGCATACCTGCCTGGCTGAAGATCACTTTCGTGAAATTCTGGTTCGCAGGGGCGGTATGCTACTTCTTCCTGTGGGGTCTGGGACTTTATGTCCATGGGCTGGATCTGCTGGCGGTACTTGCCATAGGTCTCGGTGTAGTCACCGACCTCATGGTCAACAAGATACTGCGCAGCTTTGAACCCACCGAGCGTGCCTACGACAAGTGGCAGATGGTAACGGTGCGGCAGTACTGGTCTATCTTCATCAACGTCATCTATTCTGCTGTAGTATTGTTCTGCGTATTTCAGACCTATTATGTTATCAACAGACTTTTCGGAGTGAATGCGGGGGCTGACCCCTCTCAGGCAGAAGCCATGCTGGGCGTTGAGCCTGTGCTATTCGGCATACTCTACCTGGCCTTCGATATGCTGCTGATAAAGATAAAGAACACTTTCATAAATATCCTGAGGGACGCAGGCGCGCTGTCCCCCGTAAAGAAATGAGATACTTAAAATGATAAAAGCATTATTCATAGGCTCTGTCAGCGCCTGCTTCGAGCTGGAGAACGACAGCGCTTATTACAGTGAAAAAGAATACAAAGTCCTTCTGAACGGACAGGAACAGTTCTCGGCGCACACCAATGTGTTTTCCCTTTTCGGACTTAGGCCGAAGACCGAATATCAGCTGGAGGTCACAGGTTATGACAGCTTCAAATTCAAGACAGCTGCCGAGACCTATGCTGTGGATGTTAAAGCCTTCGGGGCTAAGGGCGACGGTGTTACCGATGATACCCTCAGCATACAGACAGCTATAAACTGCCTGCCTGCAGGGGGAAGACTTTACTTCCCCGAGGGTACCTACTGCACCGCACCCCTGACACTCAAAAGCCACATGACCCTTGAACTGTCGGAAAAGGCAGTTCTGCTGGGAAGCATTGATACAGCAAAGTATCCCGTTATCCCCGGGGTGGTGAATGACCTTGTCACAGGTGAGGAGATACACTTCGGTACCTGGGAGGGCAATGCGGTACCCATGCACCAGGCTCTGCTTTTTGCTGAATATGCCGAGGATATCAAGATAGTCGGCAGAGGCACCGTGGACGGCAATGCCCAGAACAGCAGCTGGTGGCAGGACGTCAAGAACAGAGATGTCCCCAGACCGAGACTTCTCTTTTTCAACCGCTGCAGGCTGGTGACAGTACACGGCATAACCGCCCGAAATGCTGCTTCATGGCAGCTGCACCCCTATTTCTCCACAGGGCTCTCTTTCCTTGACCTGAGCGTAAATGCCCCCAAGGACAGCCCCAACACCGACGCACTCGACCCCGAGGCCTGCGATACGGTGGATATCATCGGGTGCAGGTTCAGTGTGGGCGATGACTGCATAGCTATCAAGTCAGGCAAGATAGAGATAGGCAGAAAGTTCAGGCAGCCCGCTAACCGCCACACTATCCGCAACTGCATAATGCAGTTCGGCCACGGGGCTATAACCTTGGGCAGTGAAATGGCAGGCGGCGTGAGAAATCTCACTGTTAACCGCTGCATATTCAACCACACCGACAGAGGTCTGCGTATCAAGACCCGCCGGGGCAGAGGCAAGGACGCTGTGATCGACGGCGTGCTTTTTGAGAATATAAAAATGGACGGGGTGCTGACACCCATTGTCATAAATATGTGGTACAACTGCTGTGACCCCGACAGATATTCAGAATACAACACCACCCGTGAGGCACTGCCTGTTGATGACAGGACACCTTATCTGGGCAAGTTCGTATTCCGTGATATGGAATGTCTTAACTGCCATGTAGCTGCCTGCTACTGCGACGGACTTCCCGAAATGCCCATTGAGGATATCACAGTGGAGAACATAAAGTTCACCTATGACCCCGACGCTGAACCAGGTGTTCCCGCTATGCGCAACAACGCTGAGGAGATGTGCAGGGCAGGCCTGTACTTTGATAACGTGAGAAAGCTCACCATTAAAAATATCGAAGCTGTCGGCTGCCATGGGGAACTCATCATGGCGCACAACGTAGGCGAAATGAACAAGGAATGAATGTAATGTACAAAAAAATAGACAGCTATATAAATAGGCTCCTTGAAGGCTCGACACCTGACAAGCCCCTGTGGAACATAGAGAACATCAGGCAGGGCAAGCCCGCCCACTGGAACTACATCGACGGCTGCATGATGACAGCGCTGATGAACTACAGTGATATCACAGGGGACACCCGCTATGCTGAGTTTGCAGAAAACTTCATTGACTACTACGTTCGTGAAGACGGCAGTATCCTCGGATATTCTGCTGAAAAATACAACCTCGATGACATCAACGAGGGAAGGGTGCTGTTTGAGCTTTACAGGAAAACGGGCAAGGAGAAATACCGCAAGGCCATAGAACTTCTCCGCGGCCAGCTGGCAGAACAGCCCCGCACAGATACGGGCAACTTCTGGCACAAGAAGATCTACCCCGATCAGATATGGCTTGACGGCATATACATGGCGCAGGTGTTCTATGTGCTTTATCAGAAAGAATACGGCGGCGGTGACTACACCGACACCATGTCCCAGATAAGCAATGTGCGCAGGCTGATGTTCGATGAAGAAAAGGGACTTCTGTATCACGGCTGTGACTGCTCGCGAAAAGCCTTCTGGGCAGACAGCGACACAGGCCTTTCAGAAAATTTCTGGCTCCGTGCCATAGGCTGGTTCACGGTAGCGCTGGCTGATATCATCGAGATCATCGACAACGCTGATAACAAAGATCAGCTCTGCGGTATCTTCCGTGATGTGATATCGGGCATAGCAAAGTATGCAGATCCCGAAACAGGTATGTACTATCAGGTAGTGGATAAAACTTCTGCCGAAGGCAACTACCTTGAAACAAGCGGCAGCAGCATGATAGCATATGCTATGCTGAAGGGCGCAAGACTTGGTGTGCTTGATAAAAAGTATGCAGACCTTGGACGAAAGACCTTTGACGGCATATGCAGCAAGTACCTTGCTGTTTCGGAGGAGGGCAGCCTTGAGCTGGGCGGCATATGTCTGGTGGCAGGACTTGGTCCCGAAGACAACAGGCGCCGCGACGGCAGCTATGAGTATTACATTTCCGAGCCAGTGGTAAAAAATGACGCCAAGGGTGTGGCACCTTTTCTGCTGTGCTATACCGAGGTAAAACGTCTTGAAAACTGATACAGGGGGTAAAAATGAAAAGGATAAAAATTGCATATATTGGCGGAGGGTCCAAGGCCTGGGCAAGGGTGTTCATGAAGGACCTTGCACTGGCAGAGGGCCTTTGCGGAGAGATAGGTCTTTATGATATCGACCTGCCTGCCGCAGAGCTGAACAAGCGTATAGGTGACAGGATAAACGAGTCACAAAACACCATTTCCAAGTGGGATTATAAGGTCTATCCCGAGATAGGTGAAGCACTGGACGGCGCTGATTTCGTCATATGCTCCATTCTTCCCGGTACCTTTGATGAAATGGAAGCTGATGTTCATCTTCCCGAAGAATACGGCATTTATCAGTCGGTGGGCGACACGGTAGGCCCCGGAGGTGTGCTGCGTGCCATGAGGACAGTGCCTATCTACGAAGGCTTTGCCCGTGAGATAAAAGCCCATTGTCCCGAGGCATGGGTAATAAATCTTACCAACCCCATGACCGCCTGCACAAAGACGCTGTACGATGTTTTCCCCGAGATAAAAGCCTTTGGCTGCTGCCATGAGGTATTCCATGCACAGGAATTTCTCTGCTGCGCCGCCAAGGAAATGCTTGGCATCGAACGTCCTGCCAGACAGGATATCATAATCGATGCCTGCGGTGTGAACCACTTTACATGGATAACCGAAGCAAACTACAAGGGCACCGACCTGCTGGCTCTGCTGCCCGAATTTATAGATAAATTCTACGAAAGCGGCTACTGTGAACGTGAGGGCACAGACCCCTCTGATTTCCGTGATGACCCCTTCCGTTACGGCAACAAGGTCAAAATGGATCTGTTCAGACGTTTCGGTGTGCTTGCCGCAGCAGGTGACAGGCACCTGGTAGAATTCATGAACAACAACTGGTATATCAGTGATGAAGCTGCTGCGGAAAGCTGGCTGTATCACCTGACAACAGTTTCCTACCGCAAGCAGGACAGGCTTGACAAGATAGCCCGTTCCCACAGGCTTGCAGACGGCGAAGAACCTGTAAAGGTAGAGAGCAGTGATGAGGAAGTAGTTGAGCTGATGAAAGCACTGCTGGGTCTGATACCGGCTAAGGTATCCAATGCAAATGTGGTCAATGTAGGCCAGATGCCCCAGATGCCCCTCGGTTCAGTGGTGGAAACAAACTGCGTTTTCGCCCACAACAGCCTTAAGCCCATAACTTCAAGACCGCTGCCTGAGGACGTAAATGCACTGGTGTTCAGGAATGCGATAAACATCGAGAACACCTACTACGGTATCAAGGCAAGAGATCTGGACAGGATATTCGAGGCTTTCATGAACCAGCCCTTGTGCAGCAGCCTGAGCGTATCTCAGGGGAGAGAGCTTTTCTCCCGAATGACCGCTGCCACAGCTGAGTACCTGAAAGACTACTATCCCAAACTTGAATTCTGATGACAGATGCATTTTTGTTTGCAGCAAATGCTGTGCTGCCCATAGTTTTTCTCATACTGCTGGGCTATATACTTAAGCGCAGAGGTATGCTCACCGCACCATTCCTTGATGTGGGCAATAAGCTGACCTTCAGGGTGCTGCTGCCTGTCATGCTGTTCTGTAATGTCTATAAGATAGAACATCTCGGCGATGTGAATATTGCCTTTGTTCTCTATGGCATGACAGCCGTATTTTTAATATTTCTTGCAGCGGTTGTCATATGCTGTGCTTTCACAAAAGAAAGTGCAAAACGGGGCTCGCTGATACAGGCGGTCTTCCGTTCAAATTATGCTATCATAGGCATACCGCTGGCAGCTGCTCTCTTCGGAGATAAAGGCGCTGCAGCCGCAGGTGTCATGTCTGCCTTCTGTGTGCCGCTGTTCAATATACTGGGCGTTGTCACGCTGGTGATGTTCAACGGCAGTGAACAAAAGCAGAAAGCAGATGTTCGCAAGATGATAACAGGGGTGCTTAAAAACCCACTTATCCTCGGAACTTTTGCAGGCCTGGCCGCACTGGGCATACGCAGCATATTCGAGCATTTAGGCATAGCTTTCAGGCTCAGCGATATCACACCGCTTTTTAAGACCCTTGAAAATATCAAGTCCGTATGCACCCCCTTTGCACTTATCGTCCTTGGCGGAAAGTTCGAGTTTTCCGCAGTTTCAAGGCTGAAAAAAGAGATAATCTTCGGCACTGCGGTAAGGACGGTGGCCGTGCCTGTCATCGGTATCGGCACAGCACTGCTTTTGCGGGATATGCTCGGTCTTTCAGGTGAGCATTTTGCCGTGTACATGGGGGTCTTCGGTACTCCTGTGGCAGTGGCTTCGGCTATAATGGCCAAGGAGATGGGCGCCGACGACGAACTGGCAGGCCAGCTGGTGGTCTGGACGAGCCTTGTCAGCACTGTGACCATTTTCATATATGTCACGCTGCTGCGAATGCTCGGTGTCTTCTAGGTATATTTTTTTGCGCATTTTTTGAAAGCAAGGTCATTGCAGATGTCCGTTTCGTCCATAAAAATACACGGATAGGTTATCGCTTTTATTTGCCTTTCGCTTTACAATATTATTAGTTGATATATTTACTTAAATGGTTTTATGGAGGTAATCTTATGATACTTGATATGTTCAGTTTAAGCGGCAAAGTCGCTGTGGTCACAGGCAGTGACACAGGATTGGGCCAGGGCATCTCAAAGGCTTTCGTTGAGGCTGGGGCCAAGGTACTGGGAGTTTCCCGCTGCGCAAGCACTGCAACTCAGGAAATGCTCGGTGAGGAGAATTTTCAGTTCGTTATCGCCGATCTTTCCACTCTTGATCCTGTAGAAACTATAATCAATACCGCTGTGGAAAAGTTCGGCAGACTTGATATACTGGTGAACAACGCAGGCATAATCAAGCGTGAAGACAGCATTGATTTCTCGGTCGAGAACTGGGACAGCGTTATGAACATCAACTGCCGTACACTGTTCTTCCTGTCGCAGGCAGCTGCAAGGCAGTTCATCAAGCAGGAAAGCGGCGGAAAGATAATCTCCATCGCAAGTATGCTTTCCTACCAGGGCGGCATAAGGGTGCCCAGCTACACCGCCAGCAAGTCTGCGGTAAAGGGTATCACGATGACCATGGCTAACGAGTGGGCTAAGTACGGCATAAACGTAAATGCCATTGCCCCCGGTTACATGGCTACCAACAACACTCAGGCACTGCGCGCTGACGCTGAAAGAAGCGAAGCTATACTGGAAAGGATCCCCGCAGGCAGGTGGGGCACACCCGATGACCTCATGGGTACTGCTGTGTTCCTTGCTTCTTCGGCAAGCGATTACGTTAACGGCTTCACCCTGGCAGTAGACGGCGGCTGGCTGGCAAGATGATCTTTCGGAGGATATGAAAATGGATAATTCAAAGTTTCTGGAACAGCTGGAATGCACGGGCATAGTTCCCGTAATAAAGCTTGAAAATACCGATGACGCAGTTCATCTGGCGAAGGCACTTTATGACGGCGGCATACACTGTGCGGAAGTTACTTTCCGTGCCGAGGGTGCTGATAAGGTCATAGGGGACATGGTAAAGGCTTACCCCGATATGCTCGTAGGTGCAGGCACTGTGCTTACTACCGAGCAGTGCGACAGAGCCATTGAGGCAGGCGCAAAGTTCTGCGTAGCCCCCGGACTCAATCCCAAGGTCGTTAAGCACTGCCTTGACAAGGGCGTACCTTTCGCCCCCGGTGTTGCCAACGGTTCTCAGATAGAGCAGGCTATGGAGCTTGGACTCGATTTCGTAAAGTTTTTCCCTGCAGAGCAGGCAGGCGGTCTGCCTTACATCAAGGCTGTTTCCGCACCCTATTCCAACATGAAGTTCATGCCCACAGGCGGTGTCAACGAGAACAACCTGAACACCTACCTGGCATTCAAGAAGATAGTATGCTGCGGCGGCAGCTGGATAGTTCCCGATAAGCTGGTTAAGGCAGGCAAGTGGGAGGAGATAACCGCCCTCTGCCGCAGTGCCGTTAATAAAATGCTGGGCTTTTCGCTGGCACACATCGGTATCAACTGCAATAATGAAAACGCTGCCCTTGAAGTTTCTTCCAAGTTCGACAAGCTTTTCGGATGGGAGCAGAAAGTGGGCAACAGCAGCGTTTTCGCAGGCGGCGCAGTAGAGTGCATGAAGTCGCCTTTCAAGGGTGAAAAGGGACACATCGCCGTTTCCACCAACAGCGTGCGAAGGGCAGTTTATCAGTTGGCTCATCAGGGTATCGAGGCTGATATGTCCACTGCGAAATACGATACTGACGGCAGACTGACCGTGGTTTATCTTAAAGAAGACTTCGGCGGATTTGCAGTTCATTTCGTAGAGAAAAAGTAATTACAAAGCTTTGATCTTTCATAAATATATACCCCAAGAAAACGTTATCCCTCACCCCGTCATCTGCGGCGGGGGGAACGGATAACACTGCGAAAGAATAATAAGGAATATCCGGAATACTAAGGAGTAATGATAGAATGGCAAAGATAGTAACGATGGGCGAGATCATGCTCAGGCTGTCTACCCCAAACAATGAAAAGTTCATACAGGCAAATCAGTTCGATATCAACTATGGCGGCGGCGAGGCCAATGTGGCTGTATCACTGGCAAACTACGGTCATGAGGCTGAGTTCATCACCGCAGTGCCCGATAACCCCATTGGCGCCAGCGCAGTTGCTGCCCTGAGAAAGTACGGTGTCGAGACCAGGCACATCGCTAAGTGCGGCGAAAGACTGGGCATCTATTTCCTGGAGACAGGCGCTTCCATGAGAGCTTCAAACGTAGTTTATGACAGAGCAAATTCTTCCATAGCTACAGCTGATGCTTCAAGGTTTGATTTTGATGATATCTTCAAGGACGCTGACTGGTTCCACTTCACAGGTATCACCCCTGCGGTATCAGACCTGGCAGCAGAAGTTACCGAGGAAGCACTGAAAGCCGCAAGAAAGCACGGTGTCACCGTTTCGGTAGACCTTAACTTCCGCAAGAAGCTGTGGACCTCCGAAAAGGCACAGAAGGTCATGACAAACTTGATGCAGTATGTTGATGTATGCATAGGCAACGAGGAAGATGCTGAAAAGGTACTGGGCTTCAAGGCAGGCAAGACTGATGTTACCAAGGGCGAGCTTGAACTGGAGGGCTACAAGGATATCTTCAAGCAGATGATAGACAAGTTCGGCTTCAAGTACGTTATCTCTTCTCTCCGTGAGAGCCATTCCGCTTCCAACAACGACTGGTCAGCCTGCATAATGGACGGCAAGACAGGGGAGTTTTACCATTCAAGAAAGTACAATGTTAACCCCATAGTTGACCGTGTAGGCGGCGGCGACTCCTTCGCAGGCGGACTTATCTGCGGCCTGAATGACGGCAAGGATTTCAAGCAGGCGCTGGAATTTGCAGTGGCAGCTTCCGCCCTTAAGCACACTATCCCCGGTGACTTCAACCTCGTTACCCGTGCTGAGGTCGAGAACCTTGCAGGCGGCGACGCTTCGGGCAGAGTACAGAGATGATGAAGATCTTTATCCGTGCCCACGACCTTGGTGTCAAGGGCGAGGAAAATATCATCGCAAGGCTGAAAGAACTTGGCCTTTCAGGCGTGCAGCTGGTGACCTACAAATGCCTTGAAGATGTGGCTTATACCCCCGGTTCTCTCACAAGGGAAAGGGCAGCCCGTTTCCACAAGGCCTTTGCTGAGGCAGGGCTTGAAGTACCGCTGATAGGCGCCTATTTCAATCCCGTTCACCCGAATACCGAAAAGACAGAGAACGGCATAGCTGTTTTCAAGGAACACCTGACCCTGGCTAAGGAACTTGGCTGTGATATCGTTGGTTCCGAGACAGGCTCCTATAACGGCGACCCCTGGATATATCACCCCATGAACCGTACCGAAGAAGCTGTGCAGCGGGTAGTGCGCACTTTCAGCTGCCTCTGCGACCATGCGGCCGATAACGGTGTAAATGTGGGAATGGAGGGTGCTTTCGGCCATGTGTGCTTTGATGTGACCACCCTTGACAGAGCCGTTAAGACCATAGGCAGGAGCAACATCAGGATCATATTTGACCTGTACAATTATCTGGACGGTTCTAATGTTGACAGAATGTACGATATCCTCAGCGAGGGCCTGCAGACCTTCGGCGACAGGATATGCGTTTTCCACATAAAGGACTGTGTGATAAACGCTGACGGTTCCCTTAAGCAGGTAGGTGTCGGCAAGGGTATATTTGATTACGACAGGATACTTTCCGAGATGAGAAAGGTATGCCCGAATGCGAACCTTGTTCTTGAAGGCACCACAGGGGAGGATATAGCTCCCGCAATTGCTCACCTGAAAGAGCGTATGTAAATAGTAGGAGGAAATCATGACTTTAGACATAAGATACAGCAATCACCCCGATGATTCAAAGCATTACGATACAGATACTCTTCGTAAGAACTATCTTATCGATACAGTATTTGTTCCCGATGAGATAGCACTTACCTATTCTCATCAGGACAGAATGATAGCAGGCGGCGCAATGCCCGTCAACAGCGAGCTTAAGCTGGGCAGCACCAAGGAGCTTGGCACAGAGTTCTTCTTGGAAAGAAGAGAGATGGGTCTTATAAATGTCGGCGGAAAGGGTATCATCACCCTTGACGGCACCGATCATGAGCTTGATTACAAGGACGGTATGTACATCGGCATGGGCACTAAGGATATCACCTTTAAGTCCGTTGACAGTGCAAATCCCGCAAAGTTCTACATCAACTCCAGCCCCGCCCACAAGGCTTATCCCACAGTTTTCATCACCAAGGAGAAGGCAAACCACAGACCTCTGGGCAGTGAGGAAAACATGAACAAGCGTGTGGTAAACCAGTATATCCACCCTAATGTATGCGAGTCCTGTTCACTGCAGATGGGCATGACCGAGCTGGACAAGACAAGCTCCTGGAACACCATGCCCTCACATACCCACGAGAGAAGAATGGAAGTTTACTTCTATTTTGAGCTGGAAGATGATAACGTGGTATTCCATTTCATGGGTCAGCCCCAGGAGACCAGACATATCATCATGCATAATGAGCAGGCTGTGATCAGCCCCAGCTGGTCCATACACAGCGGCACAGCTACCAGCAACTACACATTCATCTGGGGTATGTGCGGCGAGAACCAGACCTATGATGATATGGACACCATAGGCAATCTCGATCTGAAATAGCATTCAAGGACCACCCTATTGAGGTATCGTACTTATCCTTTCTTGCATAGTGCGGTATCGGATATGGTCCCGAAGCAGCAGGCTATCGGTGAACACAGCATTCTCTGTGTAACTGACAGTCTGCTGTGCAGGGGCTACATCTCACCTCCTTATTTTGAATTTGTATTGTCCCCCGCAGTGCGCGGGGGGAGCAATACACAATTCTCCTTCCAAAATTATTTTCCGATCCTGCTGTGCGTTGCAGCATATGTAATGCACAGCAGAGTTGGGAAGTTTCCCAAGTAACGTAAAACATAAACTATGAAAAGTGTGGGTTGACTTATGGCTTATTTAACTTTACGAGGAATCAACAAGATCTATCCCAACGGCTACCATGCCGTACATGATTTCAATCTTGAGATCGAGAAAGGCGAGTTCATCGTGTTTGTCGGTTCATCGGGCTGCGGCAAATCGACGACCCTGCGTATGATCGCAGGACTTGAAAATATCAGCAAGGGCGAGTTCTACATCGACGGCGAGCGTGCCAACGAGAAAGGCCCCCGTGAGCGCGGAGTTGCCATGGTCTTCCAGAGCTATGCGCTCTATCCTCACATGACCGTTTACGATAACCTTGCTTTCGGTCTTGAACTGCAGGGCGTTGACGATGATGTCATAGAGCAGCGGGTAAAGTCCACTGCGGCCATACTCGGCCTGACAGATTACCTTGAAAGACTTCCCCGTGAGCTTTCAGGCGGACAGCGCCAGCGTGTGGCTGTTGGCCGTGCCATTATCAGAAAGGTGGATATCTTCCTGATGGACGAGCCCCTTTCCAATCTGGACGCCAAGCAGCGTGTCACCATGCGTTCCGAGATAACCCAGATACACCGCGAAACAGGTGCTACTACCATATATGTTACCCACGACCAGACAGAAGCCATGACCATGGCAGACAGGATAGTTGTCATGAAAGACGGCTATGTACAGCAGGTGGGTACCCCCTACGACCTCTATTTTGAACCGACGAATATGTTCGTTGCGGGTTTCATAGGTGAGCCTCCCATGAACTTCATCGAGAGCCGCCTTGAAAACGGCAAGCTGGATATCAACAGCAACATCGTTGACCTGAGCTTTGCGGCCGACAGGGAAGTCCTTGAAAAGTACGAGGGCAAGGATATAGTCTTCGGCTTCCGTCCCGAAGCTGTAAAGGTCGTTAAGGACGAGCCCGTGGAGAATGCCTACAACTTCTCCTGCGTGGTGGAGCTGGTAGAGCTGCTGGGCGATAACACCAATGTTTATGTGGATATCTACGGTACCTCCAGCATACTTAAGGTAGACCCCCACGAGTCACCTGCAATAAATACAGGCTTTGAATTTGCGGTCCCCTACGGCAGCGTATATCTCTTCGACAAAGAGACCGAAAAGCGCATAAAACTCAGAAAGTAAGCGTTTTTCCAATAACATAGAATTCCCCCTTTCTTTCTCTCATTTATGTTTTTCCCCGCCCTGTGCGGGGGAAAGCATAATATTTTAGTAAGACAGGAAATCAAATATATCAGGGTGGTTAATATGAAAGAACTTAACAGAAAAAACTACGAAACAGTTTCAAGACCCATAAAGATACTCCAGTTTGGCGAGGGCAACTTTCTTCGTGCCTTTGTGGATTGGATACTCCAGGACCTGAACGACAACGGTATTATAAATGCAAACGCTGTTGTGGTACAGCCTACCCCCGCAGGCAGGAACAAGGAGCTTGCCTCCCAGGACGGCCTGTATACCCTTTGCCTTGAAGGCATAGAAAAGGGCGAGCGTGTGCAGTCTCGGCAGATAATAGATGTGCTGGGCGATTTCGTCTGCCCCTACACCGAGTATGCAAAATATCTTGAATATGCAAAAAGCGATGACCTGGAGATAGTTGTATCCAACACCACCGAGGCAGGCATTGCCCTTGATGAAAGCGATACCGACTTCAGCGTATGTCCCAAAAGCTTTCCTGGAAAGCTGCTGGCTTTCCTGAAAGCAAGATATGACCATTTTGACGGCGATACCGAAAAGGGTCTGGCTATAGTGGCCTGCGAGCTTATCGACCACAACGGCGATGAACTCAGGCGTATCCTTGTGGAGCTTGCAAAGATAAATAACATGGACGAAGCCTTCATAAACTGGCTGACAACAGCTAACCACTTCACAAATACTCTGGTAGACAGGATAGTTCCGGGGTACCCCAGGGACAACGCTGCCAACGTATGTGAAGAAACAGGCTTCAACGATATAAACATTGATAAGGGCGAGGTCTTCCACCTCTGGGTGCTGCAGAAGGAGCCCTTTATACAGCAGCGTCTTCCCGCTGACAAGTCAGGGCTGAATGTCATCTTTGCTGATGACATAACTCCATACAAGCAGCGCAAGGTGAAGATACTCAACGGTTCCCACACCGCTATGGTGCCTGTGGCATACCTCAGCGGCATAGATACTGTCCGTGAAGCTGTAACAGACAACAGCGTGGGCAGATTTGTGCTTGGTCTTGTAAACGACGAGATAAAGCCCACCATTGACCTGCCCGCTGATGAAATGGACGCTTTCGCTTCCAGCGTCATCGAGCGTTTCATGAACCCCTTTATCCGTCACGAGCTTATGAGCATAGCCCTGAATTCCACCACAAAGTTCAGGACAAGGCTGCTGCCCACCTACAATGATTACCGCGCAAAGTTCGGCAAGTCGCCAAAGCATATACTCTTTGCCTTTGCGTCTATGACAGTATTCTTCCGCGGCAAAAGAGGAGATGAGGATATCGCCCTGAAAGACGATGAAGAGTATCTGAAATTCTGGGCAGAACTGTGGCAGCTTGATGACCCCACGGAGATCGCAAGAAAGGCGCTGTCCGCAGAAAACATCTGGCAGCAGGATCTTTCCGATGAGGAAAATGTCAGGCTGACAGCAAAGTATATCTCCGATATACTCAATAAGGGCGAAAGGGAGGCCCTCAGAGAATTCTTAGGTGAATAACATGAAAAAGACGATAAAGATCAACCCCGATGACCTTGTGGCAGTGGCACTGGCTCCCCTGAAAAAAGGTGAGAGCGCCGAGGGTGTCACCCTGAAAGAGGACATCGAAAAGGGTCACAAATTTGCCCTGAAGCCCATTGCTAAGGGCAGCAAGGTCATAAAGTACGGCGAGGTCATAGGCATAGCCAAAGCTGATATCGCTGTAGGTGAACATATACATATCCACAATATGTCCACCAACCTTGAGGGTACGCTGGAATACAGCTACCACAAAAAAGAAATACCCGAGCCGAAGAGGTTTACCTCACGCACGGTAAATGTTTATGAGCGTGCGAATGGTGAGGTAGGCATACGCAACGAGCTGTGGGTCATACCCACGGTGGGCTGTGTCAATTCCCAGGCAAGGGCCATAGTTGACAGCTTCAACCGTAAGCACCCCGAGGCTGAGGGCATTGACGGCTGCTTCACTTTCACCCACCCCTACGGCTGTTCCCAGATAGGCGATGACCACGAGCGCACCAAAGTAATTCTTCAGCGCATGGTAAGGCACCCCAACTGCGGCGGTGTACTGGTGCTGGGACTTGGCTGCGAGAACAACCGCATGGATATCTTCCGTGAAACCTTAGGGGACTATGACAAGGAACGCACCGAGTTCCTGATAGCCCAGGAGGTAGCTGATGAGATAGCCGAGGGTACTGCGCTGCTGGAAAAGCTCTATGAAAAGGCAAAGACCGACAGGCGTGTGCCGAGAGATATCTCCTGCCTGAGGATAGGCCTTAAATGCGGCGGCTCCGACGGACTTTCGGGCATAACCGCCAACCCCCTTGTAGGCAGATTTTCCGATTACATGGCGGCAGTAGGCGGAACTACCGTGCTGACGGAAGTACCTGAGATGTTCGGCGCTGAACAGCTTCTCATGGACAGGGCCAAGGACGAAGAGACCTTTGGAAAGATAGTCAAGCTTGTAAACGGATTTAAGGAATATTATCAGAAGCATGACCAGCCCGTTTATGAGAACCCCTCTCCGGGCAACAAGGCAGGGGGCATAACCACCCTTGAAGACAAGTCCCTGGGCTGCACCCAGAAATCGGGTACAAGTGAGGTATGTGATGTTCTGTTTGATGGTGATGCACTTACTTCCCATGGGCTCAATCTTCTCAACGGCCCCGGCAACGACATGGTCGCTGTGACGAACCTGGCTTCTGCGGGCTGCCATATGGTACTTTTCACCACAGGCAGAGGCACGCCTTTCGGAGGTTTCGTACCCACCGTGAAGATATCCACCAATTCCGAGCTTGCCCGCCGCAAGCCCAACTGGATAGATTTCAACGCAGGGGACATCGCTGAGGGCGAAAGCTTTGAGACAAGACTTGAAGCCCTGGCAGACCTGGTAGCTGCCACCGCCAGCGGTATGCAGACCGTAAACGAAAAGTACAATTCCCGTGATATCGCGATTTTCAAAACAGGTGTCACGCTGTAAAATAGTAAGGAGCAGACTATGAAAAAATTTATGGATAAGGACTTTGTCCTGAAAAACGACACCGCCAAGGTGCTTTATGAAAACTATGCAAAGGATATGCCTATCTTCGATTTTCACTGTCATCTGAGCATCGAGGAGATCTACAACGACAAGAAGTTCAGCTCTATCACTGAATGCTGGCTGGGAGGCGACCATTACAAGTGGCGCCTCATGCGTGAGATGGGCATTGACGAAAGCTACATCACAGGCGACAAGAGCGACTTCGAGAAGTTCATGAAGTATGCAGAGGTAATGCCCTATGCCATAGGCAACCCCATTTACCACTGGACCCATATGGAGCTTAGACGCTACTTCGGTATAGAGGATATCCTCTCGCCCAAGACCGCTGAGGACATCTTCAACAAGTGCAACGAGAAGCTTGAAACTCTCACCGCACGCAAGCTCATATCCTCCAGCAATGTCAAGAAGCTGTTTACCACCGATGACCCTGTCGATGACCTGCATTTCCACAAGCAGCTGAAAGAGGACGGCGATTTCGATGTGGAGGTATATCCCGCATTCCGCCCCGACAAGGCTATAAACATCGAGCTGCCCACTTTTGTGCCCTATATCGCAAAGCTGGCAGATGCAGCAGATGTCCGCACTGACGGCATTGACGGTATCTGCGAAGCTCTGACAAAGAGAATAGAATACTTTGACAGCGTAGGCTGTGTATGCTCCGACCATGCCCTTGATGTGGTCATGTTCATGCCTGCCGACCATGACAGAGTTGACAAGATAGTAAAGAAAGCCCTGAACGGCGAGGAACTGACCAATACCGAGATCGAGCAGTACAAGGGCCATGTGCTGGTTCACCTTGGCAGACAGTACAGCCGTCTGCACTGGGTACAGCAGTACCACATCGGTGCCCTGCGCAACAATTCCCGCAGGTATATGGGACTTCTTGGCCCCGACACAGGCTTTGATGCCATCGAGGACAGTACCTTTGCCAAGAAGCTCTCCATGCTCCTTGATACTCTTGACAGCACCGACGAGCTTCCCAAGACCATACTTTACTGCCTGAACCCCCGCGACAACGAGGTGCTTGCAACTATCATGAACTGCTTCCAGCAGGGCGGCATTGTAGGAAAAATGCAGTTCGGTTCTGCATGGTGGTTCAATGACCAGAAGGACGGCATGGAAAAGCAGCTGACAGCACTTTCACAGCTGGGACTGGTATCCAAGTTCGTAGGTATGCTCACAGACAGCCGCAGCTTCCTGTCCTATACCAGACATGAGTATTTCAGACGTATCCTCTGCAATATGTTCGGCACCCTCATCGAGGAGGGCGAGTACCCCAACGATGTTGAGTTCGTAGGACAGATAGTCAGGGACGTTTGCTACAACAACGCTATCAATTATTTCACAAAATAATTTCAGACTTTTATAGTCCGTTACAAAAAGGGCTGTGCCGCAGCGCACAGCCTTTCTCTGTACAAAGGAGAGATATCATGGAAGACAAGAACCCTCTGCTAAAAGATAATGACAGGACCAACAGGTTCATCACCATAGGAGAGATAATGCTAAGGCTCACCCCGCCCAACTATGAGAAGATACGCACCGCCACCAGCTTTGAGGCCAGCTACGGCGGCAGCGAAGCCAACATCGCCCTGGCGCTGGCAAACCTGGGTATCGACAGCACGTTTTTCAGCGTGGTGCCGAATAACAGCGTGGGCAAAAGCGCAGTGCGTATGCTGCGCAGCAGTGATGTCCACTGCAGCCCCATGATACTCAGCACCCCCGAGGAAACACCGACCCACCGCATGGGCAGCTACTACCTGGAGATAGGCTACGGTATCCGCCCCAGCAAGGTGACTTACGACCGCAAGCACAGCGCATTCTCGGAATACGACTACAGCAGGGTAGACCTGGAAGAACTGCTTGAAGGCTACACCTGGCTGCACCTCAGCGGCATTACCCCCGCCCTTTCACCCTCCTGCAGAAAGCTGGTGCTTGAAAGCCTGCGGGTGGCCAAGGAGAAAGGTCTTACAGTCAGCTTTGACGGCAATTTCCGCAGTACCCTCTGGGGCTGGGAGGAAGCAAGAGATCTCTGCACCGAATGCCTGCCCTATGTGGACGTTCTGCTGGGCATAGAGCCTTATCACCTCTGGAAAAATGAGGCCGACCACAGCAAGGGTGATATCAAGGACGGCATACCCATGCAGCCCAGCTACGAGCAGCAGGACGAGATATTCCGCGGCTTTGTAAAGCGCTACCCGAACATAAAGTGCATAGCCCGCCATGTCCGCTATGTACACAGCGGCAGTGAGAACAGCATGAAAGCTTTCCTCTGGTACGAGGACCACACCTTTGAGAGCAAGCTGTTTACTTTCAAGATACTTGACCGCGTGGGCGGCGGTGACGCTTTCGCCAGCGGACTCATCTATGCCATGATGAACGGCTACAAACCCATGGATATGGTAAATTTCGCCGTAGCAAGCAGTGTCATCAAGCACACTATCCACGGAGATGCCAATATCACCGATGATGTGGAAACTATCCGCAACATAATGGATATGGATCACGATATAAAAAGATGAACCGAAGCCTGTGTTTTGCACAGGCTTTTTGTCTTGACAAATGTGACATTATCTGATATAATATTAGAGATGGCTAACTCAGTTTGTTTTGAATTATCCGGTTAGCCTTGAATTACTGCGGCAAATTAGTCGAGTATTACTAAAATGAGCATTGCTCAGAGAAAGGAAGATCACTATGTCTATTCTGGTAAAGACCGCATTTTTTGCAGGGGGATTGCTTTTCGGCACAGCAGGGCTGAAGCTGCTTTCAAGCAAGACCGCCAAGAAAGTTTACACCCACACCACTGCTGCTGTTCTCAGGGGCAAGGACTGCGTGCTGGAGAACGTGACCAAGGTGCGTGAGGGCTGTGATGATATACTGGCTGATGCCAAGGACATCAACGAGAAGAAGTCCGCCGAAGACAGCGAGATCGTTGATTATATCGAAGATACTCCGGAGAGCGAAGAATAATGCAGTGCAGTATACTGCATGAGTCGCGGGGGCGTATCCGTGTACATATCATGCGCCGCCGCATGACTCTTGCACAGGCAGATATGCTGGAGTATTACCTGCGCTCAAAGCCCTTTGTGCGGGACGTCAAGGTCTATGACCGCACGGGCGACGCTGTTATACTTTTTACCGACAGGGCAAAGACCGTGAACGCCCTGGCAGCATTCTCCTATAAAGATGAAGCTGTGGCAGCTCTGGTGCCCGAGCATACAGGCCGTGCCCTTGACCGTGAGTTTGAGGACAAGCTGTTCTTTATGCTGGTACAGCGGGGGATATCAAAGCTCATACTGCCTGCCCCGTTAAGACTTCTGCTTTCTGTAAAGAAAGCGGCAGGCCATATCATCGAGGCGGTAAAGACCCTGGCTTCGGGCAAGATAGAGGTATCTTTGCTGGACGCAGTAGCTATCACCGTTTCACTGGTGAGGGGAGATCAGCCTACGGCATCATCTGTCATGTTCATGCTGGGGCTGGGCGAATTGCTTGAAAACTGGACCCATAAGCGTTCAGTGGACGACCTTGCCCGCACCATGTCCCTGGGGGTAGAAAAAGTCTGGCTGCGCAGCGGCGGCGAGGATAAGCTTGTACCTGTCAGCACCATTGCTGTGGGGGACGAGATAGTTGTCCGCACAGGCAGCATGATACCCCTTGACGGCAAAGTCATCGACGGTGAAGCCGAGGTCAACCAGGCCACCCTCACAGGTGAAGCTCTGCCTGTCCACAAGTGCAGCGGCAGCTATGCCTATGCAGGTACAGTGGTGGAAGACGGCAGCTGTGTCATAAAGGTGGATAGGCTCACAGGCGGCGGTAAATATGACCGTATCGTCAAGATGATAGAGGAGTCTGAAAAGCTTAAATCCGAGGTGGAGAGCAGGGCTTCTCATCTGGCTGACAAGCTGGTGCCCTACTGCCTTGGCGCAACGGTGCTGACCTATCTGCTGACCCGCAATGCCACTAAAGCCGTGTCTATCTTAATGGTGGACTTCTCCTGCGCTCTTAAGCTGGCCATGCCTATCTCGGTGATATCAGCCATGCGTGAGGGTCAGAGCCTTGGAATGACCATCAAGGGCGGCAAGTTCCTTGAAGCTGTGGCCGATGCTGATACTATCATCTTCGACAAGACAGGTACCCTGACCCACTCCGAGCCAAGGGTGGCAAAGGTGATACCCTTCGGTGAGAACGATGAAGCCGAGGCTTTGCGCCTTGCAGCCTGCCTTGAAGAACACTACCCCCACTCCATAGCCAATGCTGTTGTCAGAGAAGCAAAAGAACGAGGCCTTATCCACGAGGAAAGGCATTCCGAGGTGCAGTATGTGGTTGCCCACGGCATAGCAAGCTCAATTCAGGGGATAAAGGTGCTTATCGGCAGCCAGCACTTTGTCTTTGAGGACGAGGGCTGCACTCTTCCCAAGGGCGAGGAGAAAAAGTTCGATGAACTGCCCGAGGAGTATTCTCACCTGTTCCTGGCAGTGGGCGGCGAGCTTGCAGCGGTCATCTGTATCGAAGACCCCATACGTGAAGAAGCCCGCGAGGTCCTTGACGGGCTGAGGGGCATGGGTATCTCAAAGATCGTCATGATGACAGGCGACAGCGAACGTACCGCAAAGGCCGTGGCAGGGCTGGTAGGCGCCGATGAATACTATGCCGAAGTTCTCCCCGAGGACAAGGCAGAATATATCAGGCGGGAACGTCAGCAGGGCAGGAAAGTCATCATGGTCGGGGACGGTGTCAATGATTCACCCGCCCTATCCGAGGCCGATGCAGGTATCGCCATAAGCAGCGGTGCCGCCATAGCCCGCGAGGTAGCCGATATCACCATTTCCGCCGAAGACCTGACCTGTCTGCTCACCCTGCGTCAGCTCAGCAGTGAGCTGATGAAGCGCATAGGCTCAAACTACCGCTTCATCATGGGCTTCAACACAGGCCTTATGGCCCTGGGGGCTTTCGGTGTGCTGGCACCCACTACCTCCGCATTTCTGCATAATTCCTCAACCCTTGCCATATCCGTGGCAAGTATGCGAAATTATATGTAAAGTAAATGACATAAAATTATCCGCAGTACCTGTTTTCGGTACTGCGGACTTTTTTACATACTGCCGTTATCCTCTTTCAGCTTTTTCAGGAAAAGCTCTGCTATGGGCGAAAAGACCTGATATTTTTTCCAGATGATATACATACTCGTTTCCAGCAGGGGAGTTATGGGTCGGAAGCACAGGCCGCTTTCAGGGCTTGTGTCTATGAGATGTTCAAAGGTCAGCAGATAGCCCAGCCCCTCCTTCACTAGCACCGAGCCGTTGTATGCCAGGTTGACTGTTCCCGCGAAATTCAGCTTGTCCATATCCTCACCGCACCAGCGTGGAAAATCCACCCTGATAGACTGCTCCGAGCAGAACAGGGGCAGGCCGTAGAGGTCTTCAAAGGTTATCTCGCTTTTCTCCGCCAGCCTGCTGCCCCGCTGCATTACCACGCCCCACCTGTCGCTCTCGGGAATGGTCAGGTAATTGTACTTGGAAAGATTTGGCGGCTCCACTATGACAGCCAGGTCAAGTATGCCCCTGTCCAGCCTTTCGACTACAGGTTCGGTGTCCCCGCTGAAAATGTGGAAAATGAAATTCGGGTACTGCTCCTTGAAGCTCTTTATGCTCCGCGCCAGATATTTTATCAGATGGCTCTCAGCACAGCCTATGCGTATCTCGCCCCCGATGATATCGTCCAGCCGCCTGAATTCCTCAGCGGTCTTGTCTGCCATGGCCACAATATCCTCGGCACGCTTTCTAAGCAGCATACCCTCATCGTTCAGCCGCATACTTTTGTTCCCGCGGATAAACAGCTCATGCCCCAGCTCCTCCTCCAGCTTCTTTATCTCCTTTGAAAGTGAAGGCTGTGAGATATGCAGCCTTTCCGCCGCCCGTGTCATGTTCTCTTCTCTTGCTATGGCAAGAAAATACCTCAGCACCCGTATCTCCATATTGCACCTCCTGTTGTTTTCTTAGTATATTATAACCTTTTCTGCTATTCCTGTCAAGAATAGCAAGCTATGAAAAATAGATATTTTACATATCACGAATTATATGTTATATTTATATCATAGAAAACAGGAGGTGAGAAAATGGCAAACGCTCTTGACAGCACAGCGGTAATGGCAGAAAATCTGCGTGATATGGGGCTGTGCGATGAGGACACCGAAAAGTGCCTTGAAATGCTGAAAGAAAAACGCTGCTGCGAACTGGAGAGATTTCTCGGTGACTACAGAAAAACGCTGCTGGAAAACGTCCATAAATATAACGAGCGTATCGACTGCCTTGACTACCTCACCTATAAAATGAAAAACGGAGGTATCTGATATGAAAGATGAAAAGCTTACACTGACAGCCGAATGGGACAAGACCTTCCCTAAGTCCGATAAAGTTTCTCACAGGAAAGTTACATTCCATAACCGCTACGGCATCACCCTTGCCGCCGATATGTACACCCCGAATTCTGCTGAGGGTAAAATGCCCGCCATTGCTGTCTGCGGACCTTTCGGTGCCGTCAAGGAACAGTGCAGCGGCCTTTATGCCCAGACTCTTGCAGAACAGGGCTTTGTCACCATGGCCTTTGACCCCTCCTTTACAGGCGAAAGCGGCGGTCAGCCCAGATATGTGGCTTCCCCAGATATTAACACCGAAGATTTTTCTGCAGCAGTAGACTTCCTCTCCCTGCAGGATAACATTGACCCTGAGCGCATAGGTATACTTGGTATATGCGGCTGGGGCGGCATGGCCATAAATGCGGCCGCTATAGATACCCGCATAAAGGCAACGGTGGCTTCCACCATGTATGATATGACCCGTGTGAATGCCAAGGGCTACTTTGATGAAGCTGACAATGAGGACGCTCGCTATGCCATGAAGCAGGCGCTCAATGCTCAGCGCCTGAAAGACTATCAGTCCGGTGAATACGAGCTCGGCGACGGTGTGGTAGATCCTCTCCCTGAGGACGCACCTTTCTTTGTTAAGGATTATCATTCCTATTACAAGACCCCACGAGGCTACCATGCACGCTCACTCAATTCCAACGGCGGCTGGAACAAGACTTCCTCCCTGTCCTTCATAAATATGCCTATACTCAGCTACAGCCATGAGATACGCTCTGCTGTAATGGTGATGCACGGCGATAAGGCACACTCATTCTACTTCGGCAGGGACGCTTATGAGAACATGATAAGCAACAGCAATCATACCGAGAACAAGAAGCTTCTTGTCATCGAGGGCGCTTCACATACCGACCTCTACGACGGCGGCGGGAACAACGCGATCCCCTTTGACAAGCTGGCTGAGTTCTACAGCGAATATCTGACAGCAACCGACATATGAATTTTAACCATAACAGGATATATTATGGATACACAGGAATTTCTTGGATACATGAACAGCGGCAGGCAGGTCACAGCTGAAAGCGGTGTCCACAAAATTATGCATGAGCTTAGCCAGCAGGCTATCAGGATAACCATGGAGATAAACACCCGCTATCACACCCCTGAGGAGATAAGGGTGCTTATGTCAGAGCTGACAGGTTCTCCCGTAGATGACAGCTTCGGTCTGTTCCCGCCTTTCTTTACCGACTGCGGAAAGAACATTCATCTGGGCAAAGGGGTGTTCATAAATTCAGGCTGCAAATTCCAGGACCAGGGCGGCATATATATCGGTGACGGTGCCCTGATCGGCCATAACACCGTCCTCGCCACCCTTGACCACGGTCTTCTTCCCGAAGAGCGCCACGACCTTATCCCCCGACCCATACACATAGGCGCCAATGTGTGGATAGGCTCAAATTCCACCATACTTTCGGGTGTCACCATAGGGGATAACGCAGTGGTAGCCGCAGGAGCGGTAGTCACAAAAGATGTCCCCGCCAACACCATAGTCGGCGGAGTGCCTGCAAAGTTCATCAAAACAATCCATGTCAGCGGCTGACCATATATAATATACCCGCCCCGAAACATTTGCTTCGGGACGGGTATTTTTCATTATCATAGCATCTTTATGCCCATCATAGTCAGGTCATCGAACTGGGGCGCTTCGCCGACAAACTTGTCTACCGAGGCCTTTACACCCGTCAGCAGTTCCTTGGGTGCTGCGTCCTTCATGGTGTTCATGGCTGCAAGAAGTCTGTCTGTGCCGAAAAGCTCATTCGATGCGTCAGTGGCTTCAGGCACACCGTCAGTGTACAGGAAGAGCGTTCCGCCCTTTTCAAGGGTCATCTCATACTCCTTGTACTTTATGCCGTCCATACCGCCGATGACGAAACCGTGCTTGTCTTTGAACAGCTCAAAATCGCCGTCAGCCTTTCTTATAATGGGATATTCATGTCCCGCATTGGCAGCGGTTATCTTGCCCGTGGATATCTCCAATACACCGAACCATACCGTCACGAACATTTCTTCCTCGTTGTTCTGGCAGATAGCTGTGTTGGTCTGCTCCAGTGCCTTCGCAGGTGAACCGCCCATCATAGCGTAGTTGTTTATAAGTATCTTCGACATCATCATAAACAGTGCCGCAGGTACGCCCTTGCCCGAAACGTCCGCCATTACCATGCCCAGATGATCGTCATCTATCAGGAAGAAGTCGTAGAAGTCACCGCCGACCTCCTTGGCAGGTGTCATCGAAGCGTAAATATCAAACTCAGGCCTGTCAGGGAAAGCAGGGAAGATGTTAGGCAGCATATCTGCCTGTATTCTCTGCGCCAGCTCCAGCTCAGTGCTGATACGTTCCTTCTCTGCGGTGATATTGGTGATATCCTGAATGTACTGCTTTGTCTTCTTTGATAGGTCATCGAAGGACTCAGCCAGTACCTGTATCTCGTCATTGGTGCGGTAGATGTCCTTCATCTCAAAGGTTTCGCCCGTCTTTCCGCTGTTTATCAGGCTGTTTGTCATTTCGGAGATAGGCTTGACTATCCTGTTGGCCACTGTCATTGCACCTATGGAACCCAGTGTGAGAATAACCGCTATCATGATGAATATCATCTGCTCAGAATGCTTTGCACCCTCGGAGAAAGTACCGGTCGCCTCATCGTTTATGCGGTCGAACTCATCTATCATCATCTTGGCAGGCTGTTCTGTTATATCCTTTTCGGTCACTGCCACAACTGCCCAGCCCACGGTGGTCATGGGAGAACCGGCCATGTAGTAGTCCTTGCCATTGACATTTACAGTTTCAACAGCTGTCCTGTCAGCAAGGGCAGAGCTTATGAAAGCAGCCAGATCCTTGTTTTCTGAAGCCCTCAGGTCTTCCGCCTGATCGGAAGTCATCACACTGAACAGCCCGTTGTTCTCGGGGGCAAATATTACCTGACCGTCGTTGTTTACCACAGCGATAAATCCGCCGTTGGCAGAGGACTGGTCAACATACTCCGCCATTGAATCAAGGAAAAGGTCAGCGCCAACTACAGCTATCAGCTCACCGTTCACATAAACAGGTGCGCAGCATTCAATGCCTACCTTGTCGGTGTAGGTATCTCTTTCAATGCCCGTGAAGTAAAGCCCGCCTGCCTCAACAGCCCCCGTGTACCAGGGTCTTTCCCTTACAGGGAAAGTAGTCACGTTGCCGTTCTCATCGAACTTGTTGGCCGAATTGTCGTCCACGCAAAGCAACGTGCCGTCAGCCAGCCCGATAAAGCAGTTGCTGAGGTAGTCCGAGTTTTCGCACATAGCTATCATGGTGCTGCCCATGTGTGCCGCAACGCCCAGGTATTCAGAGCTGTTTACATCCACACCTTCTTCAGCCAGCACCTGTGCCGTCATCACACCGTTGTTGGCCTTGTCGGGGGGATAGTAAGGGTAAGGCTCAAAGCTGTCCCTGTGTTCAAAAAGCCCCTCCGCAAGAGTTTGCAGCGTGGCCACATCGCTTCTCATCTCCGAGAACATATCGTCAGCGATGTAGGCCTGCAAGGCCGTGGTCTTCGTCATGGTGGAATTCACCACTGCCGACATGGTCTCACCCGAAACCTTTTCTATAGCTTCCTGCTGTTCAACAGCAGCCCCCGAAACTATCTTGGTCAGCCGCTTGCTCTGGTATACCGACACTGCGCCGAACACACCGATTATAAGCAGCATGAAGATCAGCACAAGATTGAGTATCTTCTGCTGCAATCCTCCAAAAGTCATTCCCAGTAACTTTTTCAAATGATTACCCCCAGTTTTTTTCAAGGGTCAGTATATTCTGACCGTCACGGTATTCGTATTCCACATTGTCCATGGATTTTTTTACCATGAATATCCCCAGCCCGCCAATGGCACGTTCCTGCGCCGAAAGGGTTATATCAGGATCCTCCTTTGCCAGCGGGTCATAGGGCACGCCCCTGTCATAGAAGATCATCTTTGCTTTTCCCTTCGACACCTCAGTTTCTATGACCGCCATGCCGACCTCAGGGGTGTAGGCATAATGTGCGATGTTAACGAATATCTCTTCCAGCGAAAGATCTATCTGCATCTGGGTCTTCATAGGGCAGTCAACGCTCTCAAGCTGCTCATCTACGAAGGCGGTCACTGCATCAAGGTTTTCTAACCTGGCTTCAATTTCCAATCTTTTCATACTTTTCTCCTGTCTGTCCTTATGATCTCCCTTGCTCGGGGGAGGACTTTTATGGAACGTTTTGAATATGGCAATTTGTCTGTTAACCATATATTAATTGTAACAGCTTTTTGGTGATTTGTCATCTGCCGGCGCGGTAATTTTACATATTTTGTATGCTTGAACAAATCCCCGCAAGCATTCTTGTTTATAATGCGAGGTCTTGCCTCAGCGGCAAATTTTCATGTCCGTATTTGCCGTTTCGGTAAATGACAACGGCGATTTATTGTGGTAAAATATTAAAAAAAGAATTATCCGCGGGGTGCGATAGCATGAAAAAAACTACACTGAATAAAAAACTAAATATATCTTATCCCGACAGCTTCACCGTCCTAAGTGAAACGGAGCTTGCAGATGCCCCGTCCTGGGTAAGGCCCAGCCTTGGCGTAAAGTCCACCGAGGAGGAACTGACCATCTATGTGGTATGCGCAGGTTCAGTCAAACCCGCCCTTTTCACAAGCTTTCTCATGGGCATGAAGCTGCTGGGCTTTGAGAAAAACTGCCGCCGTGAGATAGAGCAGTACAAACGCGAAAAGGAGCTTACCGAAAGCGTCTGCGGTGTAACTGCCAGAGGGTTCGAGTTCTCAGGCAGTGACCCCATAACCGATGAGCCTGTGTACGGTGAGGTCGTATGCTTTGCCTTCGGCGGGAAAATCTACATCGTCCAGTACATAGCCCGCACCAGTGACAGGTTTTACTGCCGACAGGCCTTTGAATGTACCATAAGCTCCATTTCCCCCGTAGAGGAAACAAACTCCTCGGACAGATGACCTGACAAAAAATGCAGATGCGCACGCATCTGCATTTTCTTTATGCCCGCTTATGCGGTAATAAGCTTCTCGATTATTATCTGGGTAGAATCGCTTTTCAGCCATACCTTTACATCGTCAGCGATGTTGGCTATTATGGACTTTTCCAGCTCGTCCCATTCCTCAGAGGCCTTTGAAACTGACTCGGACAGATTGCTGCGGTAAGCCATGAGCGACCACAGCCCTGCACCTATGGCGGCGCCGCTGGCCATTTCGCTGCCGTGTACGCCCATGTAGTACCAGCTGTCAGCCGCGGGGTCGGTAAAGGTGTAAACGCCGTCGGCGTTGTGCTGTATACTCATGCGGAACAGCTCCCTTATCTTGCCCATGATACCTTTTGCATTCTCGTTTTTGCCGCTGGTGGCCACCGAGAGCAGCTTTTCCTCCTGCAGGCCGTCAGCTGATTTCATGGCAGAAAGACAAATGCGGCACATTGTGCCCTTGTCGATCCTGTCGCTTTCCAGCCAAAGCTCACCCCTGAAGTTATCCATGATACCGTGTACCATGCTGACAGTTTCCTCGGTCAGCAGGCGGATATGCTTGGCGCCTCTGCCTTCGATGCCGTTGTACTCGCAGAACCTTTCCGCGGCCTGCATAGCATCTTCCTTGCCCGCCAGGTCACTGGTTATGGTGATAACGTCGGTCTTCATTCGATTATCCCCCTTACTTGATGGTCAGTATATCGGAAAATCCTGTAACTTCAAATATCTCCAGAATATCCTCGCTGCTGCCCGTAATGGTCATATTGCCCTGCTTGTTCATCATCTTCTGTGCAGCCAGCAGCACGCGCAGACCTGCGGAAGAAATGTATTCCAGCTGAGAAAAATCAAAGGTCAGGTCAGTAACGCCGTCAAGGCATGACTTTATCTCTTTTTCAAGGTCGGGGGCAGTGGAGGTATCCAGTCTTCCCTCAAGGGCTATTGTCAGCTTGCTTCCGTTTGCGATTTTGTTGATCTTCATATAAGGTCAACTCCTTTCAAAAAATAAGTACATTATCCGTCCTGCCCAAGGCTGCAGCAGCACCTGACAGGTCTTGTTATCAGATATCATACCTCTATTTTACCAGTTTTTTTCGCCGCTGTCATCAGCCTGAGACGAAAATAAAAAAATTTCGTATATATGAACAAATATCATGGCAGACTATTCAGCATTATCACAAAAAATTATATGTTTTAATTGGTGTATTTAGCATTCAATGACAAATAATTTAACTAAAGCTTGTCTAGATACCACAATTTTTTCAGGTTACAGCCTTCTACATAACCAAAAACGGCGCTGTGCCATAAGCACAGTGCCGTCATATACAGACTACTTTATGGTGAGTATATCGGAAAATCCTGTTACCTCAAATATCTCCAGTATATCATCGCTGCTGCCTGTAACGGTCATGCTGCCCTGCTTGGTCATCTGCTTCTGGGCGGTCAGCAGTACGCGCAGCCCTGCGGAGGATATGTACTCAAGAGCAGAGAAGTCGAAGGTCAGTTCGGTTATGCCCTCAAGGCTTGTCTTGATCTCTTTCTCAAGGTCTGGTGCGGTGGAAGTATCCAGCCTGCCCTCAATGGAGATAGTCAGCTTGTCTGCATTTTTGTTCTTGTTGATAGTCATGAGATCCAACTCCTTTAAAAACTAAGCTATTTCTGCGTTTATCATATCAGAAGGTCTTTTTGACCACGATATCCACCTTGCCCCCGAGAACGCCTACTACCACGTCATCGGCTATGTTTGCTATTATGGACTTTTCCAGCTCGTCCCATTCCTCAGCATTGTCAGCTTTTGTCTGCTCGTCACCGAAGCCGTTCCTGTATGCGCTCAGTGTCCAGATCATGCCCTCTTCAAAATCACAAAGCCCTGTGGTCCAAACACCGTAGGGGTCGCTCTGCTGAAGCTTAGCGCGGGTGCTCATCATCTGTTCCACCGCCGCAGTTATCCTGCCCACCAGGCCTTTGGCAGCCGCATTCTTTCCGCTTGAAGATACCGACAGCACCTTGTCGATGTCAATGTCCTTGTCATCAGGTGTCACCTCTATGTGCAGCTCGTAATCCTTCTCAGTGTTCTCTATCCAGAATTTTCCGCTGCCGTATATGAGCAGCTGGGGCAGCAGACAGATAAGCTCCTCTGAAAGCAGCCTCAGTCTGAGCACCGACCTGCGGTCCAGCTGATTATATCTCCCGACCTTTTCAGCCTCTGCGGGTATGCCGCAAAAATCCTCCTGAAATTTGGTCAGCTTGTAAATGTCGCTTTTCATTTATATTTCCTCCGATCAAACTTTTGCCTTTTGGCAGACAGCACGGTCTGTCTATATATAATTTTACCAGTGTTCCAACTGAATGTCAATTGCCTTTGAGGCAAATATTTTTCTTTTGAAAGATTTTCACAAATCCCGCCCCTGATATTTGTGATGTTGATGTAAAAATATTGTTTCTGACAGCAGTGTTATCTGCTTTATTTCAGCGGTTTTTCGGCCTTTGCTTTGCAATTGCCTAAAATTACCACCAAAATTTGTGCAATTATACGAAAATTATTTTAACAATTTATGAGTGTGGACTTATTCTTAAAAATATGATATAATGAGCGGAGCTGAATTTGTTTATAATATGATGAAAGGAAAGGTGTTTTATGGAAATTACTATAAATAAAGAAACCGACCGTGCTACAGCGGTCGTCGAAGGCAGAGTTGATACCACTAATTCTTCCGAGTTTATGCAGGATCTGTCGGAGGTGGTAGAAAGCTGCTCTGTGGTAGTGCTGGATTGTGCAAAGCTTGAATATATTTCTTCTGCAGGCCTGAGAGTGCTGCTTTCTGTCCACAAGGCAATGGCAAGAAAAGACGGATTTTTCTTCGTTGAAAATGTCAGCAGGGATATTCTTGAAATATTCGAGATCACAGGCTTCTCCAGGATACTTACCATAAACAGCGGTAATGAAAAGTGATATACCTTACTTAATATATTATACTTGATCTTGACGGGAGGGTCTATATGAAATCAAGTGTCCTCAGACTAATGGGCAGAAGCAATGCCAACGGTCTTATGAAAAATGCATACAATGATACTATCAAGATAATCCTTAAGGAAACCGACAAGCTTTCCAAGGCAAATGAACTGAACGATAAGCAAGCTATGCATATGCGCCTTCTGGTGGAGGAAACCATATGTATGCTGCCTGAGATACTTCAGTACGGCGACGGTACTTTCTGGATCGACAATTTCTATCAGAAGTATGAGATACATCTCCGTGTCAGACCAAACGATGTTGACAGCAAGGTCAACGGTGTGGTGCGTTCTTCCGACCCGTTCCTCAAAAAGGGTATCCTCCGCAGGATATGCGCAGCTTTTGACAGGGCTGTTAATGAGGGCAGGGACAAGAAGGGCACCATGGATAATTGGTCGCTGCTCAGCTATATCGACAGCGTTAAGCAAAGCGGCAAGAACAAAAACCTTGACGCCTGGGACGAGCTGGAAAAGTCGATCATAGCTAATCTGGCTGATGATGTTACGGTTTCCACCGTTGATGATGAGATAGAAGTAGTCGTCATCAAGGAATTCTGATCTTTCAATAAAGATCAATTCTCTATTGCGATCTGTATTTCCGATGATATTGAATCGGTGTTATTGTATCGCACTCCCCGCCTTAGGCCGGGAATGTGATACATCACCTGATCGGGATAAGACCTAAAACTCCGTGCTTCCATGAAAGGAAACACGGAGTTTTTTGCGTTAGGCTGATATCATGTCAGTTTCCAGCTGTCTGCTGTAGCCTGTTCTTTCCAGAGGACAGCATATCTTCCGCCCTTTGTCAGCAGTTCATCGTGGCTGCCTTCTTCGGTTATCCTGCCGTTGTCCAGCACGATGATGTCATCTGCATTCATCACCGAGCGCAGGCGGTGGGCTATGACCAGTACGGTCTTGTTCTTAACAAGCTCGTCTATGGCACGCTGTATCAGCACCTCGTTCTCGGGGTCAAGGCTTGCGGTAGCTTCGTCGAGAAAAACTATCGGCGCATCTGAAAGTATTGCCCTTGCAATGGAGATACGCTGCTTTTCGCCGCCCGAAAGGGTCGAGCCGCCCTCGCCGACCATGGTCTCGTAGCCCTCGGGCAGTGAGGTTATCAGGTCGTGGCAGGCCGCCGCCCTGGCCGCTGCCACTATCTCCTCGTGGGTGGCATCAGGTCTGCCTATACGGATATTTTCTTCGATAGTGTCGCGGAAAAGGTAAACGTCCTGAAATACCATGCTTATCTTAGAAAGCAGGTGTTCCTGTGTCATGGAGGTTATAACTGCCCCGCCAATGCGTATCTCGCCTTTCTGTATATCCCAGAAACGTGCCAGCAGCCTGGCAATTGTGGTCTTGCCCGAACCCGAAGAACCCACCAGTGCCACGAACTTTCTCTCGGGTATATCAAAGCTTATTCCCCTGATGACCTCGTCTTTGCCGTCGTAGGCAAAGTGAACGTCCCTGAAGGAGATATCGCTTTTCTCCGTAAATACAGGGGGCTGTGTGACAGCCAGTTCCTTTTCGGCTTTAAGGGCTGAAAGCTTTTCGATACACTGGTTTATCCTCGCCAGACTTATCACGAAAACGAACAGCTGCATTATAGGTTCATATACCTGCAGTGCCGCCAGCAGACACATTATGTAGAAAAAGGGAGTTATCTCTCCCGCAGAAAGCAGATATGCCCCCACGCCCATGACAATGCTTATGCCCAGGAAAAGTATGGCTCTGCCGTACATGGAAACTGCCCCGCCTGCCTTCTCCTGCTTTTTGGAATCGTCCCGCAGCCTGGCAAAGCTGTTTTTCAGCCCCTCGAAAGCACTGCCTGTTCTGTCGTAGGCCTGCAAGGTGGTTATGCCCCCTGCGTATTCGATGACATTGTCTGCGGTCTGCTGCTGTATGGCCAGCAGTTCGCTGCTGGTATCTGCCACCCGTCTGTAGCTTATCACCGCAAAGGGTATGGCCAGGGGGATCACTACGAACATTGCAAGTGTCATCTTAATATTGAATATACTCAGTACCACCAGGGCTATGAGCAGCCTTATCAGTATGACGGTGCCGTTGCCCACCACGCTGGAGGACAGGTTCTCTATCTCCTCATAGTTCCTCATCATCAGGGTCGATATCTCACCTGCGTCATGGTCGGCAAAAAATCCCATGGGCAGAGTTTTCAGCTTGTCGCCCAGCCTTAGCTTATCCTCCTGCTGTGCCGAAACGTGCCCCACGCATATATCCAGATATGACTTTCGCCTTACAATGGCATAAGCAATGGTCTGCGCCAGAAGTATCCCCGCCAGCACCCAGAAGGACTTCTGCTCATAGGCCTTGGTCTTGTCAAGCACAGGTGCCAGGAAATAGTACACCGCTATCATCATTATGCTTGAGGGTATCGAAGCCACTAAGCTGTCAAAGAACAGCCATGCTATGAATTTACCGTATTTTTTGCTGTCACCGTAGGTTATGGTATCCCACCATACGGCAAGCCCGGAACGTTTATCCATTTTTCTCCACCTTTCTCATTGACCAGCTGTCACGGCGGTCATTGGCATTTACCATATTTCGGTAAAGCTCGCAGTTTGCCATAAGTTCATCGTGTCTGCCCATGGCTTTCAGGCAGCCCTTGTCCATTACCAGTATGTTGTCCGCATTCTGTATGGTAGTCAGCCTGTGGGCTATCATTATTACCGTCCTGCCCTTCGAGAGCTTTGAAAAAGCGTCCTGTATTTTGGACTCATTCTCTGCGTCGGCATAAGCCGTGGCTTCGTCCAGCACGACTATTGGCGCATTTTTCAGTATGGCTCTTGCTATGGCGATACGCTGCTTCTCGCCCCCCGAAAGCCCTGTGCTGTCCGATACAACAGTGCTGTAGCCCTCAGGCAGCCCCACGATAGTTTCGTGGATATTCGCAGCCTTGGCCGCCGCAACTACTTCTTCGATAGAAGCCTTGTCATTGCCCATGCGTATGTTCTGCTCGATACTATCGTTGAAGATGAAAGAGTCCTGAAAAACATAGGCTATGTTCTTTACCAGTTCTGCATGGGTGATCTCTTTTATGTCCACACCGCCTATTTTTATGGAACCGCTGTCGATCTCGTAAAAATGCAGCAGCAGCTGGGCGATAGTTGATTTTCCTCCCCCCGAAGGTCCTACCAGCGCATTGCAGCTGCCTTGCGGTAAGTTAAAACTAACTCCATCGCAGGCTTTAACGCTGCTGCCCGGGTAAGCGAAGGATACCTCATCAAAGGTGATACCAAAGCTTTCGGGCTTTCTGCCCTCGCCCACAAGGGCTATCTCAGGTTCAGCCAGCAGGTCGTCTATGCGCCTGAGACCTACGTTTATCTTGGTGCTGTCAATGCTGACATTCATCATGTTCTCCAGTGGTTCCTTAAGACCTGCGCACACCACAAGGAAGAATATCACCTTGGGCAGCACCTCACTGTAGCTTGCGCTGTTGTTCAGCATTATTATTGCCGCAGGCAGCAGGAACAGCACCTGCGCCCCGAAGAATGCGTAGTATAGCCCCATGCCGTTGGCGTTGTAGTAAGCGGTGTCGTGTACAGCCTTGGTGAAATCGTTCATGTCACGCTCAAACCTCTTAAAAGCATTGGTCGTTCCCCCGAATATCTTTATCACCGACATACCGTGTATGTACTCGATGATAGTGCCCTCCATTTTAGCCTTGCTGTCGGCCATGTTTTTCTGGTGGGCGGCGCCGTCAGGCTTTTTCAGCGCCATGGCCAGTATGATGAATGAGCATATGATAGGCAGCAGCGATACAAGGGTCAGCCGCCAGTCAACTATGAGAAGCACTACAATGGTCAGCAGGGGAGTTGCGATAGCCGCCGATACCTCACACATACTGTGGGCGATGAAGCCCTCTATCTGCTCGACATCTTCGATGAGCAGCTTCTTGATAGAACCCTGAGTGTTGGCCGTATAGTACCCCGAGGATATCTTTCCCATTTTCTCCATGAGCTTCATGCGCAGGTCGTATAAAATATCAAAAGCCGCCCCGTGGGAAAGCATGGCCGAGGCATAGGCGCATACCCCGTAAAGCAGTGCGCTCACCGCTGTTATGACCACAAGCAGCTTAACACTGCCAAAGCTGAATTTTTCACCTGCCGAATAGCAGCGGATCAGTTCCCTGAGTATGCTGTAAATGGTGAAAAATGGCACTATCTTGAATACGCTTGACAGCACCGATAAAGTGCAGGCACCTGTAAGCGCCGACTTCTTAGTCTAGGCTAACTCCAGCAGACGGGCAATGCCCTCTTTTTTCTTTGGTTTCTTATCCATTTTTACCCTCCTTGAAAATGCAGCCGTAAAGCAGTTCAAAAAGCTTTTCCTGAGTGCGCTCATAGGCGCTCTCATGCAAAGCATAACGGTTCTCGGCCGTGATAGCAAGTATTTTCAGCAGGTTTGCTGTCACCCCGTAGTCGATGTCTTCCCGCACATCTTCAAACATCAAGAACAGCCTTTTCAGCGTTTCTGTTTCTTCCACGATGTCCGCAGTGCTGCTGTCAGGGTCGGCGGCAGCCAGTTTTTTCTCGTCCTCAGTGGTCAGGTACTGATACACGCTGTCCTGGTCGTTGATTATTGCCGCCAGCACCTGCTTGCTTTCCGCAACGCTGAGCTTTTCCCTTTCCCCCAGCATATCCGCTACAGCTTTCCAGAAACGGCTGCGGTTGAACTCGATGAGCTGAATGACAAAATCTTCCTTTGACATGAAAAAGTTGTAAAAGGTGCTTTTACCTATCCCCGCCGAAGCTGCTATCTTCTCCACCGACATATGGGTCATGCCGTACTGCTTCAGCAATTCCAGCCCCGAAAGGAACATTTTCTCTTTCAGCTGTTCTTTTTCGGCTATGGAAAAAATCTTTGGTGACATACAGACCTCCTTGAATACCGTATTTTGAATTTAAGCGACTGAAATATAAATAATGGTCGCTTAATTATTCTAGCACATTTCTTTCCCCTTGTCAAGAGGTATCTTCGCAAAAAAGACCGCCTGTGTTCAGACGGTCTTACATTCTGTCATATCTCTATGGATCTTTTTTCCTTTTTAAGTATCCTCTGAACTGCGAATTTGCCTGAAATAGCTGCAATTGGCAGACCACCTGGGCTCATTATCCACTGTCCTGCCATGTAGAAATTTTTCAGCCCTTTCAGCACACCTTTTATCTTCACCTGCTTTGAGTCGGGTGTGGTGACAAAGGCCATGTACGCACCGTGATAGGCGTTGCAGTAGCGCTCATAGGTCAGGGGCGTCCAGCAGTCGAGAAATTCCAGCCTGCCCTCCAGCTCAGGAAACTCCGTTACTATGCGCTTGGTGACTTCTTCTATGAGCTGCTGCTTCTTCGCTTTGTATTCTTCTTTGTAAAGGCTCTTCCAGTACGCAAAATCCTCATCGCTCTGGGGGATATTTGTCTGCAAAACAGCCTTGCCCTCGGGAGCGAAGGTCTTGTCGTAGCCGTAGTTCTTCACATATATCCTGTCGAAGCGTCTGCTGCCTATAGCCACAGGCTCGCACCCGAAGAACACAGTGTCCTCCACGCTTATGTCGTCATCGGTCTTGAAAGCTATCTGGAAACCGCTGGTAGTGGGGTATTTTTTGCTTTCGCTGTAAGCCGACTCAAATTCCTTCGGCATGAATTTCCTGTCCAGCAGCCTGCCAAAGAGAAAGCTTGGGTCTACCGCCGAGATGACTTCATCTGCCATGACTTTTTCGCCGTTCTCCAGTTCAATGCCCCTGGCAGTGCCGTTCTCGGTGATGATACGCTTAACAGGAGTATTCGTATGCAGCTCACCGCCCATAGCCTTGAACCTTTCGATTATCCTGTTTGTCATAGCCAGGGAACCGCCCACGGGGATATTGCCGTTGCCGCTGGTCATGGTGGCATAGGATACCAGGAAGGAATAAGCTGTGTATTCAGCGGGAAGATAGTCTGTCATCAGCTTTTTCAGCAGGGGAGAATGAAATCTTTCCGCGAGACCTCTCAGGTCGGTCTTGCCGTATTCTTTCATCACCTTGGGCATATTTGCCATGCTTTTGCCCATTTTTATGTAGTCGCCTATCTTCATCATGTCCATGGGCTTTTCCCCCGGGATAGTGCAGCTTTCCGCGTACCTTACGTGCTGTATGAATTTCTTTATCTCAGCCTCGTCCTCGGGTGAAAGTGCGATAAGCTCCCTCTCTGTCCTGTCAAGGTCTTTCCAGAGGGTGGCTTCCTGTCCGTTCAGCCTGCTGGAGTAGAACTTGTCAGTGGCCGCATAGGGGGTGTCCTTATCGAGGGCGCCCATGGTGTTCCACACCTGCCATACCGAGGTGCTGCTGTCAGTGCCTGTCAGCCAGTGTATGCAGTTGTCGATGTGGCAGCCCTTTCTGTTCCAGCCCATGCACTCGCCGCCTGCCACGGGGTTCTTCTCGTATATGGCAGCCTCGTATCCCGCCTTGAGGGCATATATGCCTGCTGAAAGTCCGCCTATTCCTCCGCCTATGATAACTATCTTTTTTTTCATTTTCTGTCTTCCTTTCTTTGATCTACTTTTTGAGAATATCCGTTATCCATTCAGCCTCAGGCAGGGGCATTTCCGGGGAGATTATATGCTGTTCCATTACACCCTGTATGCTGCACCAGTACGCAAAGGAAAGCGCTGTGGGGTCGCCCTCCTTTATACTGCCTGCCTGCTGGCCTTTCTTTATTATCTCTGCTGAGAACTTCACCTGGTCCACCGACAGTGCCAGCTGCCTTATATCCTCGGGTATTCCCTGACGTCTTGCCTGGCTCATCAGCACGAACATCTGAAAGACCCAGGGCTGTTCCTCCGCCGCCTTGAAAAGCCCCTGTGCAAATCTGGTAAAATACTCTGTCGGGTCGTTGTACTCAATACTTTCAGGACGCTTAGTCGCTTCCACGCCCATGGTCACCAACGCCTTGTAAAGTGCCTCCTTGGACTCATAGTAGTGGAAAAGCAGTCCCACGCTAATGCCCAGTGCCTCCGCTATATCGGATATCTTTGTTTCACTGAAGCCCTTTGTCACAAATAATTCCAGCGCCTTGAAAATTATCTGTTTCTGCCGCATTTCTTTCTGTTCTTTTCTTGTCATACCCTTGTCCTCCGTCGATATTTCGTTGAATGGATATTCACTGAACCTGTATTCAATATACTACAACTGACCACGTTTGTCAACACCGTTTTCACAACTTTGTGAAAAATGTGCATATCATCACGAAATGATATCTGAAATATAACAATATGCACAATTCTTGTTTACCCTTATCTATATCTGCGGCGCTTGCAGAATAACCGTCCGTAAAACAATAAGCCTGGTTTATAATCCGAACACCTTTCTGAAAATGGGCAACCCTCCCATAAATGCCGTGAATAGTACAAGCAATTGTACACATATAATGTATCATCATTCAAGAAAGGTGATGATATCATGTTCCCCCAGATCATTCAACTGCTGCATAAGCTTGGTGCAGCAGGGCTGTTTTTCGGGCTCCACTTCGACGGCCGCACGGTCTTTCCACGCCCCCTTTCCGCCGCAGAGGAAAGGGAGTGCTTTGAGAGTATGTCAAAGGGCGACAAGTCTGCCCGTGAAAAGCTTATCAGACATAACCTCAGGCTCGTGGCACACATTATCAAAAAGTATTATGCAGCCTCCTCCGACCAGGACGACCTTATCTCCATTGGCACCATAGGCCTTATCAAGGCGGTGCAGACTTTCGACTACACCAAGGGCACCCGCTTTGCCACCTACGGCAGCAGGTGTGTTGAAAACGAGATACTCATGCATTTCAGGTCGCTGAAAAAATCCGCAGGCGATGTTTCAATTGAAGAACCCGCCCAGTCCGACAAGGACGGCAACAGCCTGAGCCTTATGGACCTTCTGACCGACGGAGAAGACCTGGGGGACAGGATAGAGCTTCTGGTGCAGGCAGAACAAGTATACAAAGATTTGGATAAATGTCTCGATGACCGTGAAAGGGAGGTCATCGTCAAGCGCTACGGCCTTTTCGGTACAACTGCCCTTACCCAGCGTGAAGCCGCCAAAAAACTGGGTATATCCCGTTCCTATGTTTCCCGCATAGAAAAACGTGCCCTTGAAAAGCTTCGTGAAAGGCTCAGATGATATTTTTACCTTGACAGCAGACCGTTCATTTTTTGTGCGGCCTGCTGTATTTATACGGATATACTTCCTGTATATGTAAATATGTATTCTCAGGTCGCGGGCGAATTGTCTGAAATGCGCAAAAATGGGTAAATATCATGTGTTTTTTTCACAATACATAATTTGACAAATCCCCGTAAATGCAGTATAATAAACATTGTTATTATATGAATGAAAATGTTAAGGACGTAAAAGAGGTAAGGAAAAGTTGAGTGAAGTAAATACAAAGAACCCCCTTGGATATAAGCCTATACCCAAGCTGCTGGGAGGTTTTGCTCTGCCAAGCATAATCGCCATGCTGGTAAGCTCGCTGTATAATCTGGTGGATCAGATATTCATCGGACAGTATGTGGGCTATCTGGGCAACGCTGCAACAAACGTGGCATTCCCGCTGACGACCATATGTATGGCGATAACCCTGACTATCGGCATAGGTACGGCTTCGAGATATTCGCTGTACCTTGGCAAGGGCGAGGAGGAGCGTGCTGCTAAAACAGTGGGCTGCGGCCTTTGCATGATGTTCGGCTTCGGCATTATCTATGCCTTTATCATTGAGCTGTTCCTGACGCCCATGCTGGTGTCCTTCGGTTCGACGGAGGCTGTGCTTCCCTATGCGCTGGAATACACCAGGATAACCGCCATAGGTATGCCTTTCATCGTTGTCATGAACGGCATGAGCAATCTTGCCCGTGCCGACGGCAGCCCCACCTATTCCATGGTGACTATGCTCATCGGCGCCATTATCAACACAGGGCTTGATGCTCTGTTCATGATAGTCTTCCACTGGGGAGTGGCAGGTGCAGCCTGGGCAACGGTCATCGGCCAGGTGATATCCTGCTTGTTCGCATTTATGTATATAAAGAGGCTCAAGCGCATTACCTTGCGTCGTGAGCATATCCGTGTCAGCCTGGCAGAAATGGGCACCACTGCCGCCATGGGCATGAGCAACGGCCTGACACAGGTAGCTATCACCTTTGTTCAGATAGTTATGAACAGGTCACTGGTAAAATACGGTGCCATGTCCGTCTATGGCTCTGATATACCTCTGGCTGCCAGCGGTATCGTCATGAAAGTGAATTCCATCGTGCTTGCAGTGATCATCGGTATAACCCAGGGTATGCAGCCTATAGTGGGCTTCAACTACGGTGCCAGAAAGTATGACCGTGTAAGGCAGGTGTACAAGCTTGCCATAACCTGCGAGCTGGTCATAACACTTATCGCTTTTGCAGTGTTCCAGATATTCCCTGCACAGGTGCTTTCTATCTTCGGTTCCTCTCAGGATAATAAAGAACTTTATTTTGAGTTCGCCGTGAAGTTCATGCGCACATTCCTGCTGCTGCTGCCCCTGACAGGCATACAGATGATATCCTCGAATTTCTTTGCCGCCATAGGCAAGCCCCTTAAAGGCGCTGTGCTGTCCCTGACAAGACAGGTCATCTTCCTGATACCCCTGGTGCTTATCCTTTCAAGCTTCTTCGGGCTGACAGGCATAATGGCAGCTGCACCTGTTTCCGACTTCACCGCATTTATTGTGGTCATGATATTCATTGTCCGTGAGATGAATGCCATGAAGCATAAGACAGACTGATATCCCCGACCCGATAGCCTGCGTTATCGGGTCTTTTCACATGATGAGCCGTTGCTGGGCGAATGCTCTTGACATCGGCGGATAAATATAGTATAATAAATAATTAGTTACCATTGTTATTTCCATATATAAGGAGAGATCTTTTATGCAGCTCAACGGTTCAGACGTTATCATTGAATGCCTTCTTGAACAGGGGGTAGACACCATTTTCGGTTATCCGGGTGGTGCGGTGCTGAACATCTACGATGCACTTTACAAGTATTCTGACAAGATAAGACACGTTATCACAGCCCATGAGCAGGCTGCCTGCCATGCAGCGGACGGTTATTCCCGTACCACAGGCAGAACAGGCGTGGTGCTGGCCACCTCAGGCCCCGGTGCTACCAACCTGGTTACAGGTATAGCTACTGCTTATATGGACAGTGTGCCTCTGGTGGCTATAACAGGCAACGTAACCAGAAATCTGCTTGGTCTGGACTCTTTCCAGGAAGTTGATATCTGCGGTATAACCATGCCTGTCACCAAGCATAATTATATAGTAAAGGATCCCGCTAAGCTGCCCGATATCATCAGGGAAGCTTTCCGTATCGCCAACGAAGGCAGAAAGGGTCCCGTACTCATCGATATCCCCAAGGATATCACCGCAGCTATGATAGAGTACGAGAAGCAGGCCCCCCTTGCTTCCGTTTATGAGGACCCCGACACCCTGGCCGCAGAAGTTGCCGAGGCTGCCGAGCTTATCAAGAAGAGCGAAAAGCCTTTCATCTACGCAGGCGGCGGTGTTGTTTCCGCTGATGCTGTGGACGAAATGAAGGAGCTGGTCAGAAAGTGCAATGCTCCTGTTGCCCTGTCCCTCATGGGTCAGTGCGCTTATGACAATTCTGCCGAGAATTACATAGGTATGCTGGGTATGCACGGTACAAAGGCCGCTGCAAAGGCTGTAAGCAACTGTGACCTCATGATAGTTCTGGGTTCACGTTTTTCGGACAGAGTCCTCTGCAACCCCAATACCTTTGCCAAGAACACACATATTATCCATATCGAGATAGACCCCGCCGAGATAGGCAAGAATATTGATGTTTACCACCATGTAACAGGCGATGTCAAGAAGGCCATAGCAATGCTCAATGAGCTGCTGCCCGATATGTCCCACCCCGAGTGGTTCAATGAGGTAATGGGCTGGAAGGAAAAGTATGCCCTGCACATGGTACCAATCGAGAAGGAAGATGAAGTTCTTCCCGACCAGGTCATCAGTGAGCTGGACAGGCTCACCGAGGGCAAGGCTATCATCGCTACCGAGGTCGGCCAGCACCAGATGTGGGCTGCGCAGTACTATGATTTCAAGTGCCCCAGAAGCTTTGCTTCCAGCGGTGGACTTGGCACCATGGGCTACGGCCTTGGCGCAGCTATAGGCTGCAAGATAGGCAACCCCGAAAGAACAGTTGTGAACATCGCAGGTGACGGCAGCTTCTTCATGAACTGCAACGAGCTTTCCAGCCTTGCAAAGCATAAGATACCTCTTATAGAGCTGGTATTCGAGAATGACGTGCTGGGCATGGTTCGCCAGTGGCAGCGCCTGTTCTACGGCAAGCGCTTCTCCCAGACCAATATCGAGCGCGGCACCGATTTCATGAAGCTTGCAGAAGCCTTCGGCATAGAGGGTGTCCGCATAACCAAAAAGGACGAGATAACCGACGGCCTGAAAAAGGCTCTTGACTACGCAGCAAAGGGCAGACCCGTGCTGGTAGATGTTGTCATCAATAAGGACGTCAACGTGCTGCCCATGGTACCCGCAGGCGCTGACGTAAGCCAGCCTATCATGGAGATAGATCTGGAAAGCTGATATCCCATAAGATCAAAAAAATACGGCGCTCCCTCAGGGGAACGCCGTTTTCTTTCAATAAAGAACTGCCTTGCAGGTCAGCCCGCAAGGCAGTTTTTTTACTTTCTCATCTTCTTGATGTTATCCGCAGTGCCCATTACCAGCAGTCTTTCATCAGCTGTAAAGCGGTGGTCGATAGTGGCCATTTTGAAGTCATTGTCCTGCTTTACGGCAAGCACGTTCACATGGTGCTTCTGGCGGACGTTCGATTCTATCAGGTTCTTGCCCACCCAGCTTTCAGGCACGCTTATCTCGTAGATAGCGTACTTGTCGTTCAGGTTGAAGTAGTCGAACACACCTTCCGAACCGAAGCGCACTGCAAATCTCTCAGCAGTTTCTTTCTCTGCGTAGATGACCTCGTCAGCACCGTTGCGCAGCAGGAACTTCTTGTGGATATCGCGGTTTGCACGGGCGAAAACGTAGTTCGCCCCAAGCTCGTGCATAAGGCAGGTGGTCTCCAGTGAAGCCTGGAAATTATCACCGATGGCGCAGATGCACACATCAAAGTTGTTTATGCCCAGCTCTTTCAGGAACTGCTCGTCTGTGGCATCGCCTATGCGGGCATCGGTAACATATTTCAGCGCAGAATTGACCCTGTCCTCGCTGATGTCGATAGCCAGCACCTCATTGTCCATGGCTGTCAGCGACTTTGCCATGTGCTTGCCGAAACGTCCCATACCTACTATAAGAAACGATCTTGCCATAATAATTCTCCTCTTGTCCGTTTTTTACTCTTTTAATATTTTGTCAGCCTGTATGTCAGAAATTTTCCTCCATCCAGCTTTTAAGTTCATCAAAATGCCTGCCACGTTCGGCATTGTCAGCATTTACCTTTTCCTCTTCGCTTTTTTCGTAATAAGTATTGTATGTCGCCGAGGCAGAAACTAACATATTATCCTTGCGTATGCAGTATAACTCGACAGAAGCGTCCATGACATCATTTTCGTAGCCGTACACCGAATTTTCGGTCATCTCAGCGCCCTCAGACATATTTTCCTTTAGCTTGTCCAGCGCTTTCTCTGCGTCCTTTTCAGAATCAAATAAATGATAGCGCAGTTTCTGATAATTGTTTTCAGGCTCTTTTTTGTAATAGCATTCCGTACAGCTGACCTTATAAAGCTTGCTCTCACGGGTATTGCAATCGGCCCCTGCCATTTTGTTCACATCAGCCACCGTATAGTTGGCAGATGTTTTATACGTTTTTTCCATGACCTCGCTGACAGCTTTGTCACGGAACTTTTTCGGCAGCAGCATAACGAATACTACAGCAGCGGCTGCGATAACAAAAACAAATATGATGATCCTGTTCTTTTTAGCAGTCATAGCGTATCCTTTCTGCTTTATCAGAGCATTATCTTCTCCTCAGGCAGCTGGCTCTTGTTCGATGCATAGTTGTTGTGCAGCGAAACTATGAAGGATATGCCGCCTATACGTCCGAAAAACATTATAACTATTACTATGAAGATAGAAAGGTCTGAAAGGGAAGTGGTGATGCCCATTGACAGCCCCGTGGAGCTTATGGCGCTCACCAGCTCGAATACCACAGGGGTAAGCTCCAGGCCGTCCACACCGCTTATTATCATGGCGGATACTATTACCAGCACCAGGTAAAGGGTGGTTATGCAGCAAGCGTTGCGCACCGTGGTGTCGTCCACACGTCTGCCAAAGAACTCAACGCTCTTCTTCTTGCGGAAGACTGTGGTTATGGTCATCATCATGACTGCAAAGGTAGTTACCTTGATACCGCAGGCTGTAGACCCGGGGGAGCCGCCTATGAACATGAAGCATATGAGCAGCATGATAGAGGTCTGCCGCAGCCCCGCCACATTCACCGAGGCAAAGCCCGCATCACGTCCCGAAGTGACCAGCATGGAGGAAGCAACTACCTTTCCGCCCACACCCAGGTCCTTCATGGTCTCAGGGTTGCCCCACTCCAGCAGACCCATATCCAGCATACCCAGCACATAGAAAACTATGGTGACTACCAGTATTATCTTGGTCTGTGCGGAATACTTCTTGATGTGGTGCTTGTGGGTGACTATATCCGACCAGGTGAAAAAGCCTATGCCGCCTATTATCAGCAGTATGATTATGGGCAGGTTCAGCAGAACACTGTCGTTGGCGGTTATCAGCGAGCTTCCGGGCTCAAAGTAGCCCATAAGGTCCATACCTGCCGTACAGAAAGCCGATATGGAATGGAAAAGCGCAAAGTAAATGCCCATGCCCCAGCCAAGCCTCGGCACGAACCAGAAGCACAGCGCCACAGTGCCCAGGCTCTCGAAAAGGGCTGTGCCTTTGAGGATAAAGCGGGTCATCTTGACAACGCCGCCGCTGGATACACTGCCTATGGATTCACGCATGGTGGCCCGCTGTTTGAGACCTATCTTCTTTCCCATGAAGCTCAGGGCAAAAAGCCCTATGCTCATGAACCCGACGCCGCCTATCTGTATTATGATAAGTATGACTATCTGCCCGAACAGCGACCAGTAGCTGTAAGTATCATACAGCGTCAGCCCCGTGCCGCTAAGGGCAGAGGTAGTGGTGAAAACACAGTGGTGCAGCGGGGTGTAGTGCCTTTCGCTGCAGCTTATGGGCAGGCAAAGTATTATGGCACCCACCAGTATCAGCAGTGAGTAGCCGAACATCAGAAATTGCGTAAAGGACATCTTCTTCAGGAAGCTGTGATCTATAAAACGGGGTATAGCACCCTCATCAGCATCCTTTGGTCTGAAAATACTCATGTCATCTTTCCTTCGTTTTGTCTTTATTTACCCTTGCTTTCATAAGGGCAGAATATAACTTATATATTCTACCATATTATTGTGGACAAAGTGTTACCAGTAATGAATATTTTATTAATAATATCAATATGTGAATAATTCACCCTTTTTATGGAAATACTGCCATGTTCTGAGATATCTGCCATTTTATTCATCGAAATAGTGCTGGAAAGATAATTAAATTAAAAAAATGAAAAATATCCTATTCCTCTTGTAAAGTATGACAAAGTATGCTATAATATTAAGCAGTAATTAAGTTACTTTACTATAGAAAGATATAAAAGGGGTGACAGGCTATGAAAAGATTTATCAGTGCGGCATTGTGTGCATTGATGATACTGGGGCTGACAAGCTGCGAGCAGCAGACAGATGAAGCGCCCCAGGTAGAGCCTGCACCGCCTTTTTCTGTCCTGGACGATGTTATCGAGGGCAGGCGGGATATATACGTCATCGTTAAAAATCTTGAAAGCAGCTACTGGCAGGTCATCATAGAGGGCGCCAGGGACAGCAGCGACAAGTACGGCTGCAATGTCTACTGCAGCGGCAGCTATTCGGAGACCGACTGGGAGTCACAGAGCAGGCTGCTGGACGAAGCGGTGGCCGCAGGGGCAGATGCCATCATACTTGCCCCCGATGATTCGGTGAAGCTTTCGGATAAGATAGATGAGGTCTATGCCACAGGCACAAAGGTCGTGCTGATAGACACCGCCGCCAATACCGAGAACTACGATATCTGTTTCATGACAGACAACCTAATGGCAGGCCAGCAGGCCGCCGCCGAGATGATAAGGCAGCTTTATGCCAAGGGTCATGATGACAGTGAGAAACTGAAAGTCGGCATACAGGTGGGTTCGCCATCTTCCCAGACTATCAGCGAGAGGATCGCGGGCTTTCTGCAATACTGGAAGAATAATGCTCCGCCGAACTGGGAAGTCATACACGATATAAAGTGCAATTACGGCGACCTTGACAAGGCTTCCGAATGTGCCACCGAGCTGCTTGAGGGCTACCCCGATATCTGCGGGGTCTTCGGGACGAACAACGGTTCCGCCGTGGGTTTCGCAAAAGAGGTCAGGGCGGCAGGCAGAACAGATGTGGTCGTGGTGGGATTTGACTATTCCCCCGAAATGGCCGAGCTGATATCCAGCGAGAAGTACACAGCCTCCACCGTGCTGCAAAGACAGTATGATATGACCAACCGCGGCATCGGTACAGCCCTTGAATTGCTAGACGGTGCTGATATAGAGAATAAATTCATTGACACGGGTATAGTCGTTGTAAGCAGAGAAACACTTGATGACCCCGATGTTAAGGAAATACTAAGTCACAATTGAGGGAGATATGAAGAAAGCTATAACGTTCAACGATGGTATACAGCGCCGATGGTCTTTTCTCAGGGTAATGCTGGTCTACCTGGCGGTGTGCGGCATAGGTATCTTCGTCATGATAAATTCCATCAACAAGCTGATGAAAGAGCATGACAAGACGCTTACTTCGCAGATGTGCAGTGTCATCGCTGAAAAAATGAACAATTCTATCGAGTACATGACCACCTCGGCAGAAAATATGTCCGCACTGCTCTCAGCCCAGAAGCATGATGACCTTGCGAAGCTTTATGAGGATATGAGCGACCTGCAGGGCGACGGCTATGTCAGCCTGGGATTTGTCGGCGAAGATGGCGAGCTTTTTGCCACCGACACAGAAAAGGAAGAATTTGAGAAATGGGGTCTTATGGAGATAGCCTATGAGGCTGACCCTGTTTCTATCTCAGCACCCTACCGTTCGGGGCTGACGGGTGAGCCTGTGTTCACCATGTTTGCCCGGATGACCTACGGCAGCGGCAAAAGCTGTTTCCTGTTCCTGACCTATCCTCTGAAAGAGATACAGAATATCGCATACACTGCCACTCTGGCAGATGATACCGAGATCTGGCTGATGAATGCCGAGTCTGAGAACATAATACAGTGCGCAGGCAGCAACAAGTATGCCATTGGTAGCTGGGCGAATGCCATGCTGACCTTTGAACAGTCTATGGAACCTGCTGATAAGGAGGCTTACGAAGAGTGGAAGGAGAGCCTTAAGCTCAATATCCCCTCGGAGGCTGTGGTCTATCATATCGGTGATGTCAGCTATACGCAGGTCTATTCAAAGATAAGCTTCATGGACGGCTGGTTCCTGGTGGTAAGGGTGCCCAGCAGCGCCATGAGTTCGGCTATGGAAAGCTTCAGGACTATAGTGCTGGTCTTTGTTTCGCTGCTGCTGGCAGCTACGATGATACTCTTCCTGCTGACCCACAGACGTGATGAAGCTGACAGAGCAATACTGGAAAATCTTTCTGTCCATGACCCCCTGACCGAGGTCATGAACAGGCGTGCCTTTGATATGGCGGTGCAGAACTATCTTTCAAGACCGATCAAGCCCGAATGCGCCATGCTGTTTATAGATATAGACTATTTCAAGACCGTCAACGACAAGTACGGCCATGACGCAGGCGACAAGGTGCTGGTGGAGTTTGCGGCGCTGCTCAAAGAGCTTTTTGGTGATAACGGGCTTATCTCCCGTTACGGCGGTGATGAGTTCCTGGTATTCGCAATAAACAGCGATAAGGAAATGGTCGATGAAAAGATGAAGATACTCAACGAGCGAGCCCACGCTATCAGGCCTGTTACCGAGAAGGAGGACGACCCCTACCATGTAAGCTGCAGCTGCGGAGGTGCCATGTGCCCCGATGATGCCAGAAGCTTTGAAGAGCTGAAAAGCTGCGCCGATACTGCCCTGTACGAGGTAAAGGAAAAGGGCAGGGACGGCTATGGCTGGTTCGTAATGTGAATGTGATAAGCCCGAAAGCGGCAGTGTATCCGCTTTCGGGCATTTTTGCATGATATCGTTGACAGGTGAGCCGATGAGTGATATAATATTAACTAAGTATAAATATTTTTTGCACTGACTTTGTCAGCTTTCGCGAGAGGAGTGTATTATGGAAAATCTTGTAAAGTTCGGCGGAGCTATGACCGCCCATATCAATTTTGCCATGCAGCAGAACTATGTCCCCATTTTCAGAAGCATCATTGTGACCAATATTTCGGACAGTACCCTGAAAAATGTCTTCCTGCGCATAGCCTTCGAGCCTGATTTTGCCGAGGAGTACGAGTCTGCACCCATGGACCTGCAGCCCGATGTTCCCGTGGAGATATCCCCCGTGGATATAAAGCTTCGTCCCGACTATCTCTTCGGCCTCACCGAGAAGATAGCGGGCTATGTGCGCATTGAAGCCATTTCCCGCAGTGCTGAGGGAGAAACCGTTATCGGCAGAGAACTGAGGGATCTTGAACTGCTTGCCTACGACCAGTGGACAGGCGTGAACTTCATGCCCGAGACCGCAGCAGCTTTCATAACACCCAACCACCCTGCGGTGCAGGGGGTGCTTTCCAAAGCGAGCCTGTTTTTGCAGAAATGGTGTGGCGACCCCGCATTCACAGGTTATCAGACAAAAAATCCCAATATAGTAAAGCAGCAGATGGGTGCTGTATATGCCGCCCTCCAGCAGGAGAACATCGCCTATACCGTGCCCCCCGCCAGCTTTGAGGAAGCCCAGCGCATACGTCTGCCTGACAGCGTGCTGGAGGGCAAGTGCGGCACCTGCATAGACCTTGCGGTGCTTTACTGCGCCTGCCTTGAAGCCGCAGGCCTCAACAGCCTGCTGGTCATAACCGCCACCCATGCCATGGCAGGCTGCTGGCTTGAAGAGGAAACATTCTCTGACAGCCTGCAGTATGACAGTTCTGCCCTGACCAAGCGTATGTCAAGCGGTGTGGACGAGATAAGCGTTATCGAGTGTACCGACTTCACCGCAGGTAAGAGCGTGGATTTTGACACCGCTGAAAGCCACGCGGCAGACAAGCTTGCAAAGTCAGCGGATCTCTGCTTTGCCATAGACGTTGCCCGCACCCGCACTGGCGGCATACGTCCCATTCCTGCCAGGGTGGCGGAAAACGGCACTTTCACCGCCGTTGACTACGGCGCAAGAAGCGAAAATGAGATCACCGCAGCCCCGGGTGAGATAGCGGTGAATGACCTTGATATCAACGGACAGCCCCGTGAAGTCACCAAGCAGATGATGTGGGAGAGAAAGCTCCTTGACCTCAGCCTGCGCAACAGCCTGCTGAATTTCAGGCCAACAGCCTCGAATGTCCAGCTAATGGTGGACAGCCTTGCCGCCCTTGAAGACCGCATAGCCGCCGATGAAACTTTCAAGATAATGCCAATGCCCAACGATATGACCCTTGAAGTTTCCGACAGTAAGATATATGAAAACGAGAACCAGCGTGAACTCATAGCCGATATCGCCGCCAAGGAATTTCAGTCTAAAAGGCTTCGCACCTATATCAGCGAGAGTGAGCTGGAGAAGACCATGAAAAAGCTCCACCGCCTGGCAAAGGTCAGCCTGGAGGAAAACGGTGTCAACACCATTTATCTGGCTCTTGGCTTCCTCAGGTGGTACGAGACCGATAAAAGCGAGAAACCCAGGTATGCGCCTCTAGTCCTCGTCCCTGTTGATATTATCAAAAAGGTTCAGGACAAGAGCTTTTCCATACGCATACGAGATGAAGATACCCAGGTGAATATCACATTACTTGAAATGCTCAGACAGTTCTTCGGACTGGATATACAAGGCCTTGACCCTGTGCCCGAGGACGATAGCGGTGTGGATATACCCCTGATATTCAGCATTATCCGCAAGGGTGTCATGTCCCGTTCAAGGTGGGATATCGAGGAGTATGCCTTCATCGGACAGTTCAGCTTCAACAGGTTCATAATGTGGAACGATATCCGCAACCGTACCGATGAACTGGCGCAGAACAAGGTGGTGGCCAGTCTTATCTCGGGCAAGACCGAGTGGGAGGGCAGTGACCTTGCCGTTTCTCCTGTGGAACTTGACGGCATAGCCCCCTCAGACCTTGCTGTGCCCGTGGCGGCGGACTCTTCCCAGCTTGCCGCAGTGGTGGCTTCGGGTCAGGGACAAAGCTTTGTGCTTCACGGCCCTCCCGGTACAGGCAAATCCCAGACCATAACCAACATGATCGCCAATGCCCTCTATCACGGACGTTCCGTGCTTTTCGTGGCTGAAAAAATGGCGGCGCTGTCGGTAGTTGAAAAGCGCCTTGACAAAATAGGTCTGGGTCCTTTCTGTATAGAGCTGCATTCCAACAAGGCACAGAAGCGTGCTGTGCTTGACCAGCTCAACGAGACCCTGAACGTGGGCAGGATAAAAAAGCCCGCCGATCATCAGGCGCAGGCCGATAAGCTGAGATCCCTCCGTGCCGAGCTTAACGGCACCATGGAGGAAATACACAAAGTCCGCAATTACGGCATTTCCCTCTATGACGCAGCTGTTCATTACGAGCAGTGCCGTGCTTTTGAGGGCAAGCTTGATTTCACCTCACAGCAGGTAACTGCCATGACCGCCGATACCTATTCTCAGTGGAAAGAACTGGTGGAAAGCCTGGCAAATCTCGGCAGTCAGTTCGGCGATGTGTCATCTACAGCCCTTACCCTCTGCCGCCTGACAGAATGCAGTCTTTCCACAGGTGACGAGTTCAGAAATAAGCTGAACGAACTTGAAAGCGCCCTTGATGAACTGGAAAAGAACGAGGGCTCCCTCTCGGCCATGGTCGGCGGCGGTGAGCTGACCTACGCTCAGCTTTCCGCACTGGCAGAGATCTGCAAGGCAGCTTCCGCAGGGGAAGGCTTTGTGCTGTCCGCAGTGCTTAACGGCAATAAATGGGATATGCTTTCCTCCGCCGTGCAGAAGACCATGACCTCCCTTGAGGGTCTGCATTCCTCAAAGGCTGAGCTTTCCGCTGTGTTTGAAGACAGCGTGTTCAGCTATGACGTCCAAAAAGCCAGCACCGAATGGAAAAGCGTTCAGGCAAAATGGTTCATACCCAAGCATTTCGGCAGCAAGCGCCTTGTAAAGGAACTTGCTGTCCATGGGAAGAATGCAGGCGCTGTCACCAAGGAGAACATAGCCGACCATTACCAAAAGCTAATAAAAGCCGCAGACCTGAAAGCTGATACCGAAAGCGGTCAGGCCGCCATGCAGGAGGTCTTCGGGGCGCTGTGGCAGGGCGAGGGCAGTGAGCCGAAGAGCCTGAAAGCTTCCCTTGACAAGTCCCTGGCGCTGAGGGAAAGGCTGGCTTCATCACCCTTTGAAACTTCTCAGCGGACGGCACTGGGCACAAAACTGGGCGAGGGCACTCTTCCTGCATATAAAAATGATGACCTCACCAAGGTGCTTAAAGATCTTGAAAGCACCTTCAGGACAGATACCGTTAAGCTTACCGCAGGCAGTATCTCCGATATACGGGAAAGGCTCTCTGCACTTTCGTCTGAAATTCCCCGCCTTAAGGACTGGACAGTGCTTATGGGCTTCTGTGAGAAGCTGGAGCAGGCTGGGGCTGCCAATATCCCCGAAGCATATCTGGGCGGAAAAGTGGACAGCAGCGAGCTGTCTGCCGCCTTTGACTGCAGCCTGAGCAAGGCGGAAGTCACCACCGCCATGAACGGCAGCAAGGTGCTTTCGGGCTTTACGGGCACCCTTTTCGAGGACACTGTCCGCCGCCTTAACGACGTACACGAAAGCTTCAAAAAGCTGACCATCCAGGAGCTGGCAGCAGAGCTTTCCGCCAAGGTGCCCGCCCCCGGGGAGAGCGCCAAGAGCAGCGAGCTGGGTATCCTCCAGCGTGCCATAAAAAGCGGCGGCCGCATGATGAGCATACGCAAGCTGTTCGACAGCATACCAAATCTGCTGAGAAGGCTTTGCCCTGTCATGCTCATGTCGCCCATTTCGGTGGCGCAGTATATCGACCCGAGCTACCCGAAATTCGACCTTGTCATCTTCGATGAGGCTTCACAGCTGCCCACCTGCGAGGCTGTAGGCGCCATTGCCCGCGGCGAGAATGTCATAGTAGTGGGCGACCCCAAGCAGATGCCCCCTACAAGCTTCTTCTCCACTAATCAGGTGGACGAGGAGAACTACGACAAGGAAGACCTTGAAAGCGTGCTGGACGATTGTCTTGCCCTCTCCATGCCCCAGAAACATCTGTTGTGGCACTATCGTTCCCGCCACGAGAGCCTTATAGCTTACTCAAATTCCAAGTATTACGAAAACAAGCTGTATACCTTCCCCTCGCCCGATGACCAGATAAGCGAAGTCAGCTGGGTACACGTTGAGGGCTTCTATGATAAGGGCAGCACCAAGACCAACCGTGCCGAGGCCGAAGCAGTAGTGGAGGAGATCTGCCGCCGCCTGAGAGACCCTCAGCTGCGCAAGCATTCCATAGGTGTGGTAACTTTCAGCCTGCCCCAGCAAAATCTGGTGGACGATGTGCTGTCAGACGCTTTCCGTGCCGAACCTCAGCTTGAAGTATGGGCGAACGAGATGTATGAGCCCATACTCATCAAAAATCTGGAAAATGTCCAGGGCGATGAGCGTGATGTCATATTCTTCTCCATTGGCTACGGCCCCGACAAGGAGGGCAAGGTCAGCATGAACTTCGGCCCCCTGAACCGTGACGGCGGCTGGCGCAGACTTAATGTAGCTATCTCACGTGCCAGGGAGAAAATGGTGGTCTACTCGGTCATCACCCCCGAGATGATAGACCTGAGCCGCACCCGTTCCGAGGGCGTTGACGGCCTTAAAGGCTTCCTTGAATTTGCAGCCAAGGGCAGAGCAGCACTGCCTGTCCGTGCAGGCAGCAGCAAGGCAGGCACAGGCTTTGAACGCCTAGTGGCCGATGAACTGGAAAAACAGGGCTACACCGTCAGGTGCAGCGTGGGTTGCTCGGATCATAAGGTGGACGTTGCCGTGGCCGACCCCGAGAACACCGATACCTATATCCTGGGTATCAGCTGCTGCGGAAAGAACTGGTACGAAAACGGCACTGCCTATGACCGCAGCATATCCCAGCCCTCAGTGCTGAAAGGCCTGGGCTGGAACGTCATCTGCGTTTATCTGCTGGATTGGCTCACCGCTAAGGAAAGATATGTTCAGAATATCATAACTGAGATAGACAAAGCCATTGAAGCCAAGCACGCACCTGCTCCCGCGGCAGAAGAAGCACCCAAAAAGGCCGAGCCGCTGGAGTTTGAAAGGGAAGAGCAGTCTGCACTGGCTGATGAGTGCGATGAGTACGCACCCTTTATCCCCAAGGTGCAAGGAACTTCCGACCAGTTCAATGAAGCCTCTCTAAAGAAGATAACTGCCTGCATCGACAGTATACTTGAAGCCGAAGCGCCTGTCAGCAGGGAAGTCCTGCAAAAGCGTGTGCAGACAGCCTGGGGCGTGGCAAGGCAGACAAATGCCTCAAAAGCGGCCTTTGAAGCTGCCCTCGGCAGCTCAGAGGGCAAGTCTGTCATGTCGGGTGAGACCGAGTTCATCTGGCTTAAGGAACAGGACCCCGATACCTATGACAAGTGCCGTGCTAAATGCGCCCCCGAGATCCGCCGTGATATCAAGGATATACCTGCGGAAGAACTTGGCAACGGTGTTATCCTCATAATGTCCAGGCAGATAGCCATGCAGCGTGACGACCTCCTCCGTGAGACCGCCCGCCTGTTCGGCTTCACAAGGCTTACACCCGCTGTGGAAACAGCAGTGTCCCTGGGCATAAGGGCAGCCAAGTTCAAGGGCAGGATAGCTTTCGGTGAGGACGGCAAGGTAAGCTATATTGAATAATTGAAGCTTTCAGCTTAGAGCATTCATTCGGCGACAGGTATTAAAAGTCTGCCGCCATTTTTTTGCATGGAAATATGTCAATTTTTTTATTTAGTGCATTTAAACCTTTACACAGAGTTAATATTGATAATATTTATAGAAATTTCATAAATAAAATCGAAAATCCCCTTGACTAACTTGCAATTGTAGGATATAATCATAGTGGGTGCAAATATCACACCTCTTTTTGAATGGGGGTATCTGAATGGGAATTTATGACGTTACAGTAAAAGATGCTAAGGGAAATGACGTTTCTCTCTCCGAGTACAGGGGCAAGGTGCTGCTGGTGGTCAATACCGCGACCCGCTGCGGCTTCACACCTCAGTATGAGGGGCTGCAGAAACTGTACGAAAAGCACAAAGACAAAGGCTTTGAGATACTGGATTTTCCCTGCAATCAGTTCGCAAATCAGGCGCCTGAGTCCGATGATGAGATAGGTGCGTTCTGCAAGGGCAATTACGGCATAACTTTCAGGCAATTCGCCAAGATAGATGTTAACGGCGAAAACGAGTCACCATTGTATACCGTGCTGAAATCAAAGCGGGGCGGGGTGCTTGGCAATAATATCAAGTGGAATTTCACAAAGTTCCTGGTAAACCGCGAGGGCGAGGTGGTGGAGCGCTTTGCTTCTGCGACCACACCCGAAAAACTGGAGAAAAAATTGCTGGAGGTCCTGTGATGAATGGATTTGAGCTTGAAAGCTATCTTGCTCAGGGCGTTGAGGACCTGATGAAAGATATACTGCGGGCATCTGCCAAAGACCCGCGGGAAAGTGCCTTTATGCTCAGATTTTCAGCTGATAGCCTGAAAGCTTCGAGAAGACGGGGCAAGTATGAAAAGCTTGGCACCCATGTCCCGCCCTTTCTCATATGCAGCCTGACCCATGAATGCAACCTGCACTGCGCAGGCTGTTATGCCAGGGCAAACCACAGCTGTCATGACGGTGCTGCCGATACTGCCCAGCTGAGTGCCAATGAGTGGCTCAGTGTTTTTGACCAGGCGGCTGATATCGGCATAAGCTTTATTATCCTTGCAGGGGGCGAACCGCTGCTTCGGCGGGACGTGATATATGCTGCCGCCAGGAAGAGCGATATCCTTTTCCCTATATTTACCAATGGCACAGCTATAGAGGAAGAGTATACCGACCTTTTTGACAAGCACCGCAACCTTTTCCCTGTGATGAGCATTGAGGGCGGCCGTGAACAGACCGACGGCCGACGGGGCAAGGGTGTCTATGACAGCCTTAACAAAAAAATGGCAGCCCTCCATGAGCGAGGGGTGCTTTTCGGGGCATCGGTCACTGTCACCAGGGAAAATTTTGAAACTGTCTACAGTGAAGCTTTCGTGAATGACCTGCGGGAAAAGGGCTGCAAGGCCGTGTTTTATGTGGAGTATGTTCCAGCGGACGGCAGAGCTGAGCTTGCGCCCGATGAATTCACCCGTCTGAGAATGGCTGAGCGTATAGGCGAGCTGCGCAGTGCGCACAGGGATATCGTGTTTATATCCTTCCCGGGAGATGAAAAGTCCTCGGGGGGCTGCCTTGCTGCGGGCAGAGGGTTCTTTCACATCAACTCAGGGGGCGGTGCCGAGCCATGCCCGTTCTCTCAGTATTCTGACAGCAGTGTCCGTGAAAAGACCTTGCTGGAGATCATGGAGTCCAAGCTGTTCACCTCATTGCGTGAAAGCGGAATGCTCAACGATGACCACAACGGCGGTTGTGTACTGTTTGAAAAGAGAGCGCAGGTGCAGGCTCTGCTGACTTGATGCTCTGTATTGATGCGGTAAACTTTATTTTTGTGAAAATTTCTCCCGAGGTACATGACCTGTGCTTCGGGATCTTTGTTGGTAAAATATCACAAATCAGGAAGCTATATATCTTAACATTTGCTCAATTGTGCAGTTGACAAAATAATATAGAGGTGCTATAATATAGTTAGGTTAGTTACTACTAACCTAACTTTTGAAAGAGAGGCGATAAATATGTTATCTCAGGTAATAGAAGGGATCGCGATCCCGTTCATAGGTACATCTTTAGGCTCGGCCTGTGTTTTCTTCATGAGGAAAGAGCTTAAAAGCTCGGTGCAAAGGGCGCTTACGGGCTTTGCCGCAGGTGTTATGACAGCAGCCTCTGTCTGGAGCTTGCTGCTGCCCGCCATAGAGCAGTCTTCAAAGCTGGGCAAGCTGGCATTCCTGCCTGCTGCGGTGGGCTTTATGGTGGGTATGTTCTTCCTGCTCCTGCTGGACAGACTTATCCCCCACCTGCATATGTATGCAGATAAGCCCGAGGGCCCGAAGAGCAGCCTTCAACGCACGACCATGCTGGTGCTGGCAGTAACGCTGCACAACCTCCCCGAGGGCATGGCTGTGGGCGTGGTGTACGCAGGTCTGCTTTACGGCAATGCAAAAATAACCGCCGCAGGTGCCCTGGCGCTGGCGCTGGGCATAGCCATACAGAATTTCCCCGAGGGCGCCATTATCTCCATGCCTCTTAAGGCTGAGGGTGTGAGCCGCGGCAAAGCTTTCGGCGCAGGGGTGCTTTCAGGGGCGGTGGAGCCTATCGGCGCACTGCTGGTCATCGTGGCAGCGGGGGCAATGGTTCCCATAATGCCCTATCTGCTCAGCTTTGCGGCAGGCGCCATGATTTATGTGGTAGTTGAGGAGCTTATCCCCGAGATGTCCGCAGGCGAACACTCGAACGTAGGCACTATACTTTTTGCCATAGGCTTTGTGGTCATGATGATACTTGATGTGGCTCTCGGTTGACAACATCGGCACAAGATGATATAATATTTCGGGACAGAGCATTCTGTCCCGAATTTTGTAAAGAGGTGTCACCATGCAAAAACAGCCCAAGACAAATTATCAGCGCAAGCTTGACGATATAATAAAGTCCCTCGACCCCGCAGCACCTCCCCCGAAGCTGCTGCTGCACAGCTGCTGTGCGCCATGCTCCTCCTATGTGCTGGAATATCTCACACAGTATTTCAGCATAACCGTTTTCTACTATAACCCCAACATATTTCCCCCCGAGGAATACGACCACCGTGTAAAGGAACTGCAAAGGCTCATCAGTGAGCTTCCCGTGAAAAACCCCGTTACTCTGGTGGAAAGGGGCTACCACCCGCAGGAGTTTTACACTGCTGTCAAAGGGCTTGAAAATATCCCCGAGGGCGGCGAGCGCTGTTTCGCCTGCTACCGCCTGCGCCTTGAACACACCGCACAGCTTGCGGCTGAACTTGGCGCTGACTACTTCACCACAACGCTTTCCATATCCCCATACAAGAATTCAGCTAAACTGAACGAGATAGCCGAAGAACTGGGCGAGGTCTACTCGTTGTCAGCCCTGCCCTCCGATTTCAAAAAGAAGAACGGCTATAAGCGCTCTATAGAACTTTCCGCAGAATACGGACTGTACAGGCAGGATTACTGCGGCTGCGTGTTCTCAAAGCGTGAAAGGGAAGAGCAGGAAAAACTCAGACAAGAATGAAGAAAGCCTGTAGGCATAAGCTTACAGGCTTTTATCGTATCACAGACGTATCTCCCAGAAATATCTTCTTCCCGAAATGGGGAAATCCTCCAGCACACCATGTTCGGGGTCGTAGAAAGTTCCCTCGCAGTACAGCGACCAGTGCCAGCAGCGGGGCGTTTCCAGACTGAGCATACACAGGGGCGGAAGTTCGCTTTTCTCCCGTACCTGCACCCTTTCGTCAGATACCCAAGCCCCATGCTCCCGCAGATAGCTTTTCATCTCCTTAAGGTTAGTTTCCTTATAATTATCCAGCTCCGCAGCCACTTGTTCAACAGGCAGCCCCAGCACCATGGCAAGCACCGCCTGACCGCACTGCAGGTCGGTGGGCTCGTGTATGTAGTTGATATCCATGTCATTCACCTCACTATAGATGATAACATCTATTGCATTTTCTGTCAAGCTGTGATATTATTATTTTAGCAGCGACCTTGTCATATCAGACTAAGCTCTGCGGACTTTCATGAAAGTGAGGGCTCACCATGGACAAAAAACGAATACTTATAGTTGACGATGAGCAGGAGCTTTCCTGCATAATCGCCGAAATGCTTCAGGGCTGCGGCTATGATACCGATACCTCCGCCGATGCCGCTTCGGCCTATGAACTTCTCGGGAAGAAGCCCTATCATCTTATCCTGCTGGACATAAATCTCCCAGACAGTACAGGCTTTGAGATATGCAGGGAGCTTCGTGAGAATTCACGGGTGCCCGTTATTTTCGCCAGCGCCCGTACCGCGGAGGACGACCGCATAAGCAGCTTTGATATCGGGGGCGATGACTACCTGCAGAAGCCCTATTCCATGAAAGAACTGCTTTCCCGCATAAATGCCCTTATGCGCCGTGCCTATGGTGCAGAGGAGGAGAGCCGTGAACTGGGCTTTGGTCAGGTACGGATAGATACCCACAGCCGCACTGTCACCAAGGGCGGCAAGCCTGTGCCCCTTGCCCAGCGTGAGTACGATCTGCTTTCCTACCTATGCAAAAACAAGAATACCGCTGTTCCAAAAGACAAGCTGATATCCGAGGTCTGGGGTGCTTTCTCTGAGGTCGAGCCTTCGACCCTGACAGTGCATATCCGCTGGCTGCGGGAAAAGCTTGAAGATGACCCCGCTGTCCCTGTCTACATAAAAACTGTCTGGCGGCTGGGCTATATGCTGGAGGACGTAAAATGAGAAAACTTATCGCAGCCTTTATCACGTTTGCGCTCATCATAGTCGGCATAGGCACCGCCGCTGTTCTGCGCACCCGTGAGACCCCCGACCCTACGGGGGACTACGCTGTTTCGCTGAACGAGATACAAAATCTCATCGAACAGGGAGAAACAGAAAAAGCTTCCGCCTGCGCAGAGGAACTCCGCCTTGAAATGCGAAAGGACAGAACTGCCGCCCCCGACTACACCGTGGAGATAATGTGCGGCATCTGCCTTGTATTTCTGGCAGGGGTGTCCTGCTACTGCTGGTTCGTGATGATAAGGCCTTTCCAGAAGCTTTCTGCCTTTGCCGAACGTGTTGCCCTGGGCGACCTTGATGTCCCACTTGAATATGAGCGCACCAACTGGTTCGGTAAATTCACCTGGGCATTCGACAGTATGCGCCGTGAGATACAGCGTGCCCGTGCCTGCGAAAGGGAAGCTGTCGAGAATAACAAGACGGTCATCGCCTCTCTTTCCCACGATATCAAGACCCCCGTGTCCTCCATTCGTGCCTATACCGAAGCCCTTGAAATGGGCATGGACGGCGATCCCGAAAAGCGAAACCGATACATCAGCGTTATCATGAAAAAATGCGATGAGGTCTCAAAACTCACCGAGGATCTGCTGACTCACTCCCTTTCCGACCTGGACAAACTGAAAATGTTCCCCGAGGTTTTTGAATTAGGCGAGTATCTGTCCGAAATATTGGACGACATTTCTGCGGACAGAGATGATGTCCGCTACGAAAAGCCCCTGTATTCCGTTGAAGTCCGTGCCGATAAGGGCCGAACTGCCCAGATAGCCGAGAACCTCATCAACAACGCAAGAAAATATGCCAAAACAAAAATTGACATCTCTGTCACCCGTGATGAATACATGGCGAACATAATTTTCCGTGACCACGGCGAGGGCATACCCGATAAAGACCTGCCTTTCGTTTTCGGAAAATTCTACCGCGGCAGCAACACCTCGGGCGAAAGCGGCGCAGGGCTTGGGCTGTTTATCGTCAGGTACATAGCCGAGCAGTTGGGCGGTGAGGTAAAAGCCAAAAATTGCGATAAGGGTCTTGAAGTTACCGTGAGCCTGCCAATTGCGAGTAAGATTAATTAAGTACGTAATTAACCTTGATTTATAGAAAAATAGCCGCCTGAAATACTTCGGGCGGCTTTCGTATTTTTACATCATCTCAAGTAAGACATCACAGCGCAGTTTGTCGGCCAGTGTGTAGACCAGCTCGCTGTTGGTAGGCCGCCAGTTCTCATCAAGCCCCTGCTTTCCGAAATATTTCTGCTTGCTTCCCGTGTCTATCATCTTCCATGCCTGTATGATGGATTTGTATATCCCATGTTCCACTGAGTAGGGCGAAGTCCCCGATATCTTTGCAATAGCGGGATATATCGTCTTTGAGATAGTCCTCATCATAGTACCTGAGGCAAAGGCCATCTTTACAGCTTCACGGGTATAATTGTACCCGCTGTACCTGGGTGAGAAACCCAGCGCATTGAGCATTTTTGTTACTTCATAGTGAAGCTCGCCTGCATCGTAAGTGATAGTTTCTTCCATGAATTCCATTTTTCTTTCTCTCATTTTTCATTACCTCTCCGGGAAAAATTTTAGGCCGCATTTAACGACCGCATTCTATTATACCACTAATGAAAAATAAATCAAGAGGCAAAATTAACTTATCACCAATATTTACATTAAGTTGAGTATCGGTTCATAAACGTCAAAAACAGGCACATTTATGAACATTGTGTGGAATAATCGCGTAATTTCTTTGCGCTTGTCCTTCAAACACCAAAATAGCGCACATATCGGTCATCTCCTTTGGGTATAAAAAAAGCACCTCAACGGTGCTAGTCGTCTATGAGACCGCTGTACTGCCTGTCGAGCAGGTCAAGTATAGCGGATATTTCAGCCCATATCGTGCATGATATCAGCTCCTTTCGGGTATGAAAAAACCGCCTAACTGAGTTAAGCGGTTAAATAATACTAAAATCCTTTGTTTTTATAAGTTCTTTTATTGCGCTGTTATTACCGGAATATTTTTCTGCTCCGATAAGATGTAATGCGGCGATTGCCATATCTGAAATGTTTTGCCACATTGATTTTTCATTACTTTTGGTAAGCAGTTTCAGTGCAGAAATGATTTTAGGCGATGAATAGCCGCTAATGCAACACGCTCGAATAGCATAAGCCTGCGCAACCGTATCTTTTGATAAAAGATCATTTTCAATCATTGCTATCGTTTTTGAATATTTCTGCATACATCTCATCTCTTTTCTTTATATCAGATATTTCTTTATCTCTTAGAGAAATCAGTTTATCTGCTATATCATTTCTTCCCAATGAATTTGCTAAGTCGATTTCCTTTTGATATGCTCGCATTTCACGTCTTATATGTTCATCGGCATCCCATGCGGCGTAACAGGAATTCCAACCCGCTTCTTTGTCATCAAAAGCGTGCTGACATTCATGAAGCCAAGCACTGTAGCTTGCTGTCTTTGTTGCACTGATTGTTCCCGGCTCACCAAGCCTTACTCCTTGATAAGCAAGTGTACCGCCGTCTTCGTGGTAAACGATGTTTACACCAATTTCAGCCATTTGGTGTTTTAAATCTTCCAATTCTTTAGGGTTTGATTCTTCAGCGCTTCCAAACACATCAAACATCGGGTCATCGCCCGCTTTATAGAACTTACCTGTTGACAACATTATACCACGTTTCTCATCATAAGTCAACCTTTTCGGCGCATTATCCGCCTGCAATTTCTGCGCTTCATCATGCGAAAAACGCTTCGGCGGTGTATACTCAACTTTGGGTGGTTCTTCAACCCACCTGCGCCCACGCCTGCCGTTCGCTCCCAACTGACCACGCAAAACCTTGCCGTCATAGATTATCATGCAGCCGCAGTGGTCATGCCTGCTCCAAAAGCCCTCCGGCTGTTCACGCATGAGATATTTTCCTGCAATATTCGTACACCACTGACAGCAAGCGCCGTCATTTATTCGCTCAACGTAGCATTCAAGCCCTGCTCCCGAACGGAACTTCGCATTGGCTTCGATAAAGTCATCATGCAGAGATACCACAACGTTCGACACCGACCTTGCCCTGCGCCTTATGGTATCATCTGACACGGTGGGGTCGCTCAGGCTGTGGGCTATCTGCATGACACGCTCGGCGGGGAAGGACGTCCGTATCATCTCCCCTCTATTGACAGCCCCGCCGTATTTCGCTATACTTATTAGAGAGACCCTGCTATCAGGAACACACAACTCAGAAGTTCCCGAAAACACAGGCTTGCTTGTTCTTAAGGATTTCTTAATACCACAAGTGCTAGAATATGTACAGTAAACCAAAGGAGGCCGCAAAAATGAAAACAGCTATACTTTCAGCAAAGGGGCTTTGCAAGAGCTTTGCGCATAACGGCGGGCAGATACATATTCTGACAGGGCTTGATGTGGATATTTACGAGAATGACTTTACGGTGATAATGGGTGCTTCGGGTTCGGGCAAGTCTACCACCCTTTATGCCCTCAGCGGAATGGACAGGGCTACGGGCGGACAGGTCATGTACAACGGGGAAGACCTGGTGAAAATGAGCGAGAAGAAGCTTGCTGCCCTCAGGCACAGTGATTTCGGGTTCATATTCCAGCAGATGCACCTTGTGAGCAACCTGACAATGTTTGAGAATATAACAGTTCCCGGGTATCTCAATAAGGAACGTTCCAGCGCAGATACGGACAAGCGTGCCCTGGAGCTTATGGAGAAAATGGGCATCACCCACTTGAAGACCCACCTGCCCTCTCAATGCTCGGGCGGTGAACAGCAGCGCTGCGCCATAGCAAGGGCTGTTATCCATGAGCCTAAGCTGCTTTTTGCAGATGAGCCCACAGGGGCACTCAACAAGAAGAATACCACCGAGGTACTTGACCTGCTGACAGACCTTAACCGCAGCGGCCAGAGCATACTTATGGTCACGCATGACGCCCGCGCAGCTTGCAGGGCTTCAAGGCTCTTGTATATCGAGGACGGCAAGGTCATCGGTGAACTGGAGCTCCCCCCTTACGACAAGCAGGAGGAGAAGAGCCGCGAAACTCAGGTAAATGCATGGCTTGCTTCCATGGAATGGTGAGGTGCGGCATGAGAAGTATACTTAAACTCATGTGGGCAAATATCCGCAGGGGCAAGGGCAGCTTCAAGGGTATGATAATACTCATGCTGCTGCTGACTTTCTCTTTCTCGGGAACTGTCAGCAATAACGACCGCCTGGTGGAAGCCCGTGATGAAAAATTCAACTCGGCCGATGTGGCAGACCTCATCGTGAATATCTACGGAGACAGGCTCACCGATGATATGCTTGAAAGCGTTGAAGAAGACCCCATGGTAAGCGAGGTCAAGGTGCGGGAGGCAGTGTTCTTTTCAGCAGCAGTGCAGCTTGACGGCAAGGAGAACAATATGCCGCTCTCCCTGGTGGCAGATGACGGCGATACCCGCGTGTTTATTGATGACGGTAAAAGCTTCAAAGAAAATGTCAGCATAGAAGACGGCGAGATATATCTTCCCTATAAACTGCACATAGCCAAGGGCTTTACCGTTGGCACCGAGCTTGCCCTGCGTACCCGCAGCGGCTTTGATGAGAAGTTCATCATCAAGGGCTTTTACGAGGACATCTATACAGGTGCCACCACTATGGGCTGGAATTACTGCGTGGTGTCGCCAAATGACTTCAACAGGATACTTACTGAAAAGACAGACCCCCTCGAAAGCGGCAGCAGCTGTGCTATCGAGATAGACTGGCTGCACATAAAAGCCGCTGACGGTGTCACCGCCGAAGAACTCAGGAAGGAGTTTGGCAGTGAAACTACCCTGATAAGCTCGTCAAACAACGTGATGTCAAGAGAGTACCTGATAGATTGCATCGAGATGTATTCCCGTGTGGGCACCCGTACAGTTGGTATATTTGTGGTGCTGCTTCTGGTGGTCATACTTATCTCCATGTACAACAGCCTGTCCGCCAGTATCGAGCTTGACTACACCGAGCTGGGCATACTAAAAGCCGAGGGTTTTACAACTCGTCAGATAAGTCTTGTGTATATACTCCAGTACATTATCGCCCTGATACTTGGCGGTGCTGCAGGCATACTCATCTCCATACCCGCCTGCGATCTAATGATAGGCGCCTGGAAAAACATAACGGGCATACTTACCGATACCTCAGTTTCCTTTGCAAAATGCGGTATCCTCTGTGTGATGATAATAGCTGTATGCACCCTTTTCATACTCATGGCAACTTCCAGGATACGCACCATTTCACCCGTCCGTGCCATTTCGGGAAGTGTCAGCGATGTCCATTTTGACAGCAGGCTGAAAGTCCCCGTGCGCCGCCGTCCCCTCAGCTTTTTCATTGCATTGAGACAGCTCTGTTCTTCCAAAAAAAGCTATATCGGTACCATGCTTATCGTGGCCATGCTGGTGTTCTTCCTGGTGAGCATAATGATACTCACCCACGGCCTTGATACTGATGAACTTTTCTACTCCATCGGCGGAGAGATAGAGCTTACCGATATCGGCGGCCTTGATATAGATACTGCCGAACAGATAGATAAAGATATCAAGGAGATAGACGGTGATGCATCGGTGGAATTTTGTTCTAATCACAATCTGCTGGTGGATAACGAGATGATCCGCGTCAACGCATTCCGTTCAAATGAACCTGTCTTCAAGCCCGCCGAGGGCCGCGCACCCATATATGACAACGAGATATTCATAACAAAAAATGTCAGCGAAATGCTTGGCAAGGAGATAGGCGACACCGTTACCGTAAAATACCTTGACAACGAAGAGGATTACGTTGTAACAGGTTATTTCGATACTATCTTTGATTTCGGCATCAGCACCTATCTGACCGTAGAGGGTCTGGAAAAACTGGGCTATACTGATATAAGCGAAGCTTACATAAGGCTCGGCAACACTTCAAAGCAGACAGAGCTTATCAGCATTCTCAATGACAAATACGCCGATAAGCTGGAGGCCTCAGTGTTTACTGAAGATGCCTATGGTGAAGCCTATAGAGAGGTCGTTGATACCCTGATGTTATCCCTCACATTGGGAATGTATGCAGTACTCATGATATTTGCAGCGGTAGTCGTGAACATGGTCTGTAAAAGAGCATTTATCCGTGAGCGCAGGGACATCGGCATATACAAGGCCATGGGCTTTACCGCAGATGACCTTCGGCTGCAGTTTGCAGTCCGTTTTGCACTGGTAGCTGTGGCAGGCGCAGCATTGGGCTGTGTGATAAGTATGCTGTTTTCCAGGCGTATGCTGACCTTTATCCTGCGTATAGTAGGCCTTACGGATTTTACCACCGACTATGCCCTCATTACCTACATTGGCCCCGCAGCCGCCATAAGCCTTTGCTTCTTCGTTACAGCTTACTTCTCATCACGCAAGGTGAAAAGTGTTGAAGTAAGAGAACTTATAACCGAATAAAGGAGGATAACATGGCCGATAAAAAAGCACTGATAATCATAGACCTTCAGAACGATTATCTCTGGGACAAGCGCAAGCCGAAGTTTTCATATGATACGGAAAAACTCATATCCTCGGTAAACAAGCTTATACACAAGGTAAAGGATGAGGGCGGAGATATCATCTACATAGCCCAGATGTTCCCGAATATAATAACAAACAAATGGTTCATAGGCTTCTCTATAAAGGGCACGGAGGGGGCGCAGTTCTATGAAAAGCTTGAAATAGTTTCAGGCCTGTATTTCGAGAAGAACCTCCCCGACACCTATACCGCCAAGGCCTTCCGACAGCACATGGAAAAAAGCGGCTACAGCGAGGTCATTCTCTGCGGCCTTGACGAATGCGGCTGCGTAGGTGCCACTGCTAAAGGTGCTGTGAAAACAGGGGTAAAAGTCACCATGGCCGAAAACTGCATTGGCTGCCGCTTCGACAGCGCCAAGCGTTCAAAAATGCAGGCAGAACTGAAAGCGCTGGGTGTCAGCTACTCAAAATTCTGATAATGATAAAAGGTATCATCTGCTAAAAACAGGTGATACCTTTTTTGCTGTAAGCTTAAGTTTTATTTCCTGCGAACTGGGTCTGGTAGAGGTCGTAATAGCAGCCCTTCTGAGCTATCAGATCCTCATGCCTGCCGCTTTCGGCCACCTTTCCGCCGTCAATGACCACGATGACATCTGCATCGCGTATGGTGGAAAGTCTGTGGGCGATTATGAGGGAGGTGCGGTTCTTCATAAGCGCTACCATAGCGGATTGTATGTGCATCTCCGTTCTGGTATCAACGCTGGAAGTCGCTTCGTCAAGTATGAGTATCTTTGGGTCGGCCAGTACAGCCCTTGCTATGGAAAGCAGCTGCCTTTGTCCCTGAGACAGGTTTGAACCGCCCTCGGAAAGCTGGGTCTTGTAGCCCTCTGGCAGGCGGCGGATAAACTCATCGGCATTGGCATGGTGTGCCGCCCTGCGCACTGCTTCATCGGGAGCGTCCTCCTTGCCGTAGCGGATATTATCCTCAATGCTGCCCTTGAACAGCACAGTGTCCTGCAAAACTATGGCCACAGACTTTCTCAGCTCGTCCTTTTTGATATCTCTGATATCCACACCGTCCACAGTTATCAGCCCGCCGTCCGTTTCGTAGAAGCGTGTGAGCAGGTTTACTATGGTGGTCTTGCCTGAACCTGTTGCGCCGACTATAGCTATCTTCTGCCCCTGCTTTATATCCAGGTCAAGGCCTTTCAGCACAGGCTTTTCTGGCTCGTAGCCGAATTTGATATCCTTGAAGCATATGTCCCCCCGAACATCATCAGCTGTCATTTCACTCTTGCCCTCATCGGGCTCGGGCTTTGTTTCCATTACCTCAAATATACGTTCTGCGCCTGCGATAGCTGTCTGTATATTCGCATACTGGTTGGCTATCTCGTTTATAGGCCTTGAGAACTGCTTCGAGTAGAGAATGAAAGCCTGTATAGTGCCCACAGTTATCCAGCCCCTGAAGCTGAACCAGCCACCGAAGGCCGCTATCATAACAAACCCGAAATTTGATATGCAGTTCATCAGCGGACCCATAACACCGCCGCATATCTGGGCGCGTATGCCTGTTTTTCTCAGTTCATCGCTCATCTGGTTGAAATCCCTGACAGCGTCCTGCTCTTTTGAGTAGGATACCACAGTGCGGTATCCTGTGACCATTTCCTCCACATGGCCGTTGAGCTTGCCCAGTATTATCTGCTGCTGCAAAAAGTACTTGCGCATGAACTTGGTCATCTTGGCTGATACCAGTATGGTCAGTACAACTGTGGAAAGAGATATCAGCGTCAGCAGGGGAGAGTAGGTCAGCATTATCACGATAGAACCTATGACCGTCAGCACACCCGATATCAGCGAGCCGATAGACTGAGAAATGGTGTTCGATATGTTCTCTACATCGTTGGTCATGCGGCTCATTATATCGCCGTGCTTGTGGGTGTCAAAATACTTTATGGGAAGCTTTACCAGATCACCAAAAAGATCTCTTCTCATGGTGCTTACTGTCCTCTGGGAAAGCTTTGCAGAAAAAATGCCCTGCATATAGGAGAACAGCGAGTTCGCCAGATATACCACGCCTAAGGCGATAAGAGTCTTTATCAGCTTGTCGGTGTTCACAGAAAGCTTGCTGTCGTCCAGGGTTATGCAGTCGATAGCTATCTGCTGGATATAGGGCGCTGCCAGTCCCAGCAGGGTTATGGCCAGCATTATTGCCAGCAGCCCGAAGAACAGGTACTTGCTCCTGCCTATGTAAGCTAACAGCCTGCCCAGGGTCTTCCTGGCATTCTTGGGCTTTTCTGCATTTACCAGAGCCGCGTTCCTTCCGCCGGGAGCCTGCTGTTTGTTGTTTGGGTTAGGTGGCATAGGGGGCATTACACTTCACCTCCGTTGGTCTTTACCTGCGAGCTGTAGATATCCTGATATACCTCACAGTTTCTCAGCAGTTCATCGTGGCTGTCACAGCCTACTATCTGCCCGTGGTCAAGCACGACTATCCTGTCGCAGTTCTTTACACTTGCTATCCTCTGGGCAATGGTTATGACCGTGGTGCCCTTGAGGTTCTCTTTCAGCTTCTGCCGCAGCCTTGCCTCAGTGCCCAGGTCAAGAGCTGAGGTCGAGTCATCAAATATGAGTATCTCCGGCTTTTTCAGTACCGCACGGGCAATGGACATACGCTGTTTCTGTCCGCCTGAAAGGGAAGCACCCTTTTCGGCTATCATGCTGTTGTAGTCATCGGGCATACGGGATATGAATTCGTCTGCCTGGGCTATCTCTGCCGCCATGACTATCTCTTCGTCTGTGGCCTCATCGTTGCCCCAGCGGATATTGTCAGCCACACTGGCCGAGAACAGCTCGCTCTTCTGCAAAACTATGCCCACCCGCTTGCGCAGGTCTTCAAGCTTGTAATCCCTGACGTTCACACCGTCCACAAAAACTTCGCCCTCATCGGCATCGTAGAAGCGGGGTATAAGGTTCACCAGGGAAGATTTGCCCGAGCCCGTAGCGCCCAGTATGGCTATGTTTTCTCCCGACTTTATGTCAAGGTCGATATTTGTCAGCACAGGCTCACCGCTTGATGTAGGGTAAGCAAAGGTCACTCCACTAAGTCTTACTGTACCTTTTTCTGTACTGTTTTCAGCACCCTCGCCGTCGTTTATAACAGGTGCGGTGTCCAGCACTTCAAGTATACGCTTGCCCGAGGCGCTGGCCCTTGCCATGGTCTGGAACATCATGGATATCATCATTATTCCGTGCAGCACCTGGGTCAGGTAGGTTATAGCCGCCATGACCTCGCCGACGTGCATTTCCTTTGCCTGCACCTGCCAGCCGCCTATGTAGATAACGGCGATGACCGAGAAATTCATTATCACCATGAGCAGGGGAGATAGCAGTGCCATAAGCTCCTGTACTTTAAGGTTAGCTTCCGTAAGACCCATGTTGGCAGTTTCAAACCTCTGCTCCTCGTGCTTTTCACGCACATATGCCTTTACTACTCTTGCGCCCGTAACATTCTCCTGCATTACCGAGTTCACGCTGTCCAGCCGCTTTGCAACTATGGCATAAAGGGGATTAGCATGGCGCATTATCATTATTACTATCACAGCCTCCACAGGCAGTGCCACAGCGATGATAGTGCCAAAGCTTTTCGCAAGGCTCAGCATCATTATGATACCGCCTATGAACATGATGATGTTTCTGACAAATCCTCTTATCAGAAAATCCACCATCTGCTGAATGGCTGTTATATCCGCAGTTATCCTTGTTACCAGCGAGCCCGTGGTGAACTTGTCCGTCTGCTGGAATGACAGCCCCATGACCCGCTTGAACAGGTCGTTGCGGACATCTTTTGAAAAACCCTGAGAGGCGCAGCCCGCAAAAAATGCCGATGCCGCGCCGCAGCATCCGCCGAATATCACCGTCACCAGCATAAGTATGCCTGTCTTTATGATGACCTCCATGCTGCTGCCAAGTACGCCCTCATCAACTATCTTTGACATGAGCTTCGGCTGCAAAAGGTCCATCATGACCTCGCCTACCATGCTCACAGGTGCCAGCAGCACAAAGAGCATATAGGGCTTTATGTATCTGAGAAACTTCACTTATCTTCCTCCTCCAGCAGATTTATCAGCATTTTGCGAAGCACCGCCATTGCCGCATCTGTTTCTTCCTTTGGTATGCCCCTTGTCAGCAGTTCATCTGCCTGACAGAAGGTCTCCCGCACACACTGCACCTTTTCCCGACCCTTGTCAGTCAGGTAGACTTTCATGGCGCGCATATCCTCAGTGTCAGCCTCACGGCGCACAAGACCCTCAGCCTCCATTTTACCCAGGGCCACTGATACTGTAGGCGCCGTCAGGTGGGTCTGCTTAACAAGCTGCAGCTGGGTCGCACCTTCGTTGAAGAAAAGTTCCATGAGCAGCTTATGGTGTCCGTGGGAAACACCCTTGCTCTCCAGCTCCCGCCTGACACGGTGCATGAACAATCTCGATACATCATTCACGAACATAGAGGGCTTGGCGTCCTGCCGTTCAAGAAGCTTTCTGGGCATCTGGGTGTGGTCATCTTTGAACTTCATCTTCTGTCCTCCTTTGCTGTATCATATAGTTAGTTTTCTAACTAATTATATCATCGCAGGCATAATTTGTCAACTAAATTTTTGTGAACACATATAACAAAATTTTTGTGCAAAAAAACAAGTCCTTGCATTTGTCTGAATGAGAGGGCTTCTTTACTGTCATCATTTTGGGAAGGCTATCTCTTCCGTATATTTGTCACAAACGTAAGCTGCCTCGAATTCTTCCTTTGAAATTACCTGCGCAAAAAACTCGGGCTCGGTATTTATCTCGTCCACAGGCGGGATAGGTGCTTCTGTAATAAACTCAAAGCCTTCCTCAATAACAGGTACAGCTCTTCTGTCGGCATATACCTCCAGCATACGGGCTGCATATCTCCCGCTTTCAAGGTCGATCTCATAAAACAAGAGTATTGGGAACCTGTCATCTTCATGTTTCCAGAACCACTTTATATATTCATATCTTTCCATATTAGTTTCACCGCTTTCCGCCACTGATATTCATATCATAGCATAACATCTCCCCGTTGTAAAGTGTCCGCCTTTGCATGGGACGTTTTTCCCCGGCACCCGTAAAGCAGTATCCCAAAAAGAAAAAAAGCCCCCATGCGGGAGCTTTTCTTTCTCAGTTAAGCCTTGCTGTTTTCCTCTCTGAGTCTCTTAGCGGCTGCCACAAGATTTTTTAGGCTGGGTACAGTTTCAGCCACACCTCTGGTCTTAAGGCCGCAGTCGGGGTTTACCCAGAGCTTGTCGGCGCTTATGCGGCCGAGCATTTTGTCAAGGGCTGACTTTATCTCTTCCTCCGAGGGTACCCTGGGCGAATGTATATCATATACCCCGGGGCCTACCTCAGTACGGAAATCATTTTCCTTCAGCACATCAAGTATGGTCAGGTCTGAACGGGAGGCTTCAAAGGTGATGACATCTGCGTCCATGTCGTCGATATCCTTTATTATGTCAGCGAACTCGCTGTAGCACATATGGGTGTGTATCTGGGTCTCGGGCTTTACACCGCTGTGTACATACCTGAATGCGGGTATGGCCCAATCCAGGTAATCCTCTCTCCAGTCGGACTTTCTCAGGGGCAGCTTTTCACGGAGTGCAGCTTCGTCCACCTGTATTATGCTTATGCCGTTGGCTTCCAGGTCAAGCACTTCCTCCCTGATAGCCTGGGCTATTTGGAATACGCTTTCCTTAAGGCTTATATCCTCTCTGGGGAAGGACCAGTTGAGTATGGTAACAGGGCCTGTCAGCATACCCTTCATGGGCTTGTCGGTAAGGCTCTGGGCATATTTTGACCACCTTACTGTCATGGGTCTTGCACGGGAGATATCGCCCCATACCACAGGGGGCTTCACACAGCGGGTGCCGTAGGACTGCACCCAGGCCTTCTCAGTGAAGATATAACCATCCAGGCACTCACCGAAGTATTCAACCATGTCGTTTCTCTCATACTCACCGTGTACAGGCACATCAAGGCCGATCTCCTCCTGCAGTGCCACACACTCGGCTATCTTTTTCTCGATGAATTTTTCGTAGTCAGCCTGCGCAAGCTCGCCCTTTCTCAGTGCAGTTCTTGCCGCCTTTACATCAGCGGTCTGTGGGAAAGAACCTATGGTCGTGGTAGGGAAGAGGGGCAGTTTGAAACGCTCCTTCTGTATCTTTTCACGCTCAGCAAAGGCAGGCAGCCTTACAAAGTCCTTTTCGGTGAGGGCAGCTACCTTCTCCCTTACAGCAGCATTGGCGCCCTCCCTGACCTCGCTGTGCAGTGCCGTATTTTTCTTGAATTCCTCGGTATCTTCGGGCTTGTCGGCTGCAAGTATATTTTTGAGTTCTTCCAGTTCGCCCAGCTTTTCCTTGGCATAGGCAAAATGCTTCTTTATGCTGTCACTGAGCTTGCTCTCGTTATCAAGCGTGCAGGGAACGTGCAGCAGCGAGCAGGAGGTGCCCAGCACTATGTCCTCAGCCTGCTTTTTCAGCTCGCCGATCATCCCGATAGTCTTTGCGTAATGGTTCCGCCAGATGTTCTTGCCGTTTACCACACCTGCAAACAGCACCTTGCCTTTTGGGAAACCCTTGGTCTTTACCAGCTCAAGGCTCTTCTTGCCCTCAACAAAGTCAAGTCCTATGCCGTCGCAGTCGAGGGCGGCAAGTTCATCATAGCAATCTCTTACATCACCGAAGTATGTCTGTATCAGCACCTTTACACCATGCTTGTCTTCCAGCACCTTGCTGTATATCTGCTCAAACAGTGCAATGTCCTCAGCTGTCATATCCTTTACCAGTGAGGGCTCATCGAACTGCACCCATTCAGCACCAAGTTCGGCGAATCTTTTCAGTATCTCGCTGTAGATCTTTGCTGTTTCTTCAGCCACGTCGGCAGCGGTTTTCTTTCCCGTATACCTTGCCAGTTTCAGGAAAGTATATCCGCCCACGATAACAGGCTTTGTTTTCACACCGTTCTCCAGCGCCTCACTGAAAAGGTCAAAGGGTCTTGTCCCGCAGAGCTTTATCTCGGTGCTGTCATCTATTTCGGGCACCATGTAATGGTAGTTGGTGTTGTACCACTTTTTCATGGCCAGCGCCTTTACATCGCCCTTTTCACCCTGATATCCCCTTGCTGCCGCAAAGTAGGTGTCAAGCTCTGTAAGACCCAGCTTTGTGTACCTCTCAGGCACAGCTCCCAGCAGGAATGCTGTATCCAGCACACCGTCGTAGTAAGAAAAATCTCCCGAGGGTATTATATCCAGCCCGCTGTCTTTCTGTAATTTCAGATCGTAGCTGCGTATGTCCTTTGCTGTCTTTTCCAGCTCATCGGCGCTTATCTCACCTCTGAAATATTTCTCGCTGGCGAATTTCAGTTCACGAAGTCCGCCTATTCTCGGATAACCTATGATAGTTGTTTTCATTTCCTATTCCTCCAATATGATTAATCTGTATTTATGATTATAACACATATTTCGGAAAAGTGTTAATACTAAAAAAATATGCGCAGATATAGCTTTAGGCTATGCCTGCGCAAACCATATAAATTTATTCTATATCATCTTGCAGAAAAGTGTAGTGGTTCTCCTCCTGCAGGCCTGCCTCGGCAGGGAAAGCCTTCAGCAGTTCGGTAAGTCCCTCGGGCAGCACCGCCTTGCTGTCACCTCTCCAGACCCACCTGCCGTTCAGATTTAGCTGATAGACCGTGCCGTCTTCCGCGATGTAAGTATACTGAGGCATACCGTCCTTTGCTATCCCGCTGTATTCAAGTTCAGCCAGACGTTTACCCGTGTATACCGAAAGATAGGCTCTGTCATTGAGCAGTTCATTAACCACAGACCCGTACAGCCAGTTTATCCCCCTTCTTTCCGCTTCGTTCAGTTCAGAATATTCAGGGCCTTCCAGTGGGTCAGCCTGCGCCCCATCAGAACTTAGATAGTCCGCTATGGCCATATCAAGGTATTTTTCCACAAAATCCTCCCGACCCTCACCCAATGTCACCGAAGAAATATTGTTCAGCTGTGCGGGGTAGGTCTCCAGTATGGGCAGTTCAAAGGTCACTGTCACACTCAGCCCCGAGGGAACCCTCTCGTAGCTGTCGAACTGTGCTTTGAATTCGTCGGGCACGGTGAAGTTATACAAGCTGTAGCTATCTGCTGCCAGACATTCTCCCGAGTCCTTGTTATACTGCACCAGCTCGTATTCCGCTGTCAGCTCATCGCCCGTGCGTATCTGAGTATCTATGTTCCCCGAGGTCAGCTCGTTTTCGATGAGATATTTCAGTGCCATTACCTCGCCGTTGGTCAGGTTCGGAAAGATAGTCACCCTTAGTTCATAGCTGAGTATCTCGTTCTCCACCAGTTCATCAAAGTTCTCACTGTCGGGTGAAATGTCCTTGCATAGGGCGAGGATATCTTCGTAGTAGGGCTCAACAAAGGTCCTGCTCTGGTCGTTGAATATCTGCTTTACCGACCATACCCCGTCCAGCGTGGCAGGATAGGTCTCTTCTATCCCCTCCGAGAATTTTATCTTGTACTCGTGTCCCGATATGGGGCTGCGTTCTATTTCCCCAAGGCAGTCATCTGGGACTTTTATGTGGTAAAGGCTGCAGCGCTTTGTTTCGTCATCGCCTATGGCCAGCATCTCATGGTTTTCGGGATCATACTTCACAAGCTTTACCCGCATTATGCTGCGCTCGCTTTCTTCTGCCGAGGAAGAATTGCTTACATCAGGCCGCACATCGCCCACAGGCTTGCTGTTCTTCCCGAAATGCCCCAGCGCCAGCGGCACACCCACAGCTACCGCCGCTGCAACACCTACAGCTGCTATCTTCACAAAGGTAATGGCCTTTACCGCCGAGCCTGCCTTTACTGCTGCACCAGCGTAGCTCTGGTCTATACTGCCTTGCAGCATGGCGTCCACCGGCACCGCACAGAAAGTGCAGTACCGCATGAGTCCCTCGACTTTTTCCTTTATCTTTTTCCTTGCATCGAAAAGCCGCTTCCTCGCCGCACCCTCGCTTATTCCGAGAGTTTTTGCCACCTCCCGCAGGGGCTGTTCATTGTAGTAATAGAGTATGACAGCAGCCTTCTGTTCACGGCTCAGGCCGTCTATCACAGCTTTCAGCTGCTCCCTGCGCTGGCTGTTCACAGCGTAGTCATCAGGCAGCATCAGAGGTTCATTAAGTGCCGCATCTGACATGGCCAGCTCCTGTTCTTCCTCGCTTTCAAAATGTGCCGTGCGGGAATTTTCCTCCCGACAGCGTATACATTTTCTGTAAGCGATAGAATACAGCCACGACCCGAAAGCTTCCTCCGCCCGAAGACTTCCTATATTCTCCATGGCATCAAGAAAAGTCTCCGATACCACATCTTCTGCGGCCTCTCTGCTGCCCACGTTTTTCAGCACAAAGAAGAACAGCTTATCCCTGTAGTCGGCATACAGCATCTCAAAAGCCTGCCTGTCACCGCCCTTTGCCGCCATTACCGCAGCGGTCTGCTCACTGTTCGTCATATGTCTCACCTGTCCTTTCGCTGCCGAATACTTTTATGTAGAGCCTTTCCTTGTCCTCGTCGGTAAGGACGCTTTCTTCCGCCATAAGCCGAAGTATCTCTGTTATCAGCTTTTCAATAGTGACCTCCATAAGCGCCCTCCCTCATATTATATCCGTTTTGTTGTCTGTTGTAAAGTGCGCCCAAAGCAGAAAAATGTTACCATGATCTTATGTTTTTGTAGAAATGCACAACTTTACCATCTAACTTATATGCAAACTGACAGAACAGCCATAAAAAAAGCAGTCCTCAGAAGAGAACTGCTTCTTAAAAAAATCAGCGCAGATGGAGAGATTTGAACTCTCGCGACGGTATTACCGCCCTACCGCATTTCGAGTGCGGACCCTTCAGCCACTTGGGTACATCTGCGTACTGTCCTAGACAGCTTAATCATTATATCATACTTTTTTTGAAAAATCAAGTGCTTTTTCAAAGTTTTTTGCTCCCCCTCCGAAGTACCTGCGGTGTATATTTAAATAAATGTATCCCAATACGCAAGAACAGCCATTATGTATCATCAGCAATACATATCAAAATTGGGAGATAAATGTAAAGCGCAATAAAATTATTAACGGCATGGCAGCGTGATTTGTGAGAAACGGAGAAAAGCTACAAAACATATTGACATAGTATGATATATGTGATAAACTGTAAAAAAGCCTAGTAAGCAAATATGATATAGCGTGATAGAAAAGGAGGTCAGACATATGGAGAGCTCAGCGATAGAAAATGCCATATACGAAAAATACATAACCCCCACAAAGGCTTCACGCCCTGATTTCATAGGTGTTGAAGTTGAGATGCCCGTGGTAGACCTTTCGGGAAGGCCTGTAGAAGAAAGCGTGTCAATAGAAACTGCTGCCGCTTTTGCGGAAAAATTCGGCTTTGAAGAAGCAGGCCGCGATGCCGACGGCAATATAAATTCCATGATAGACAAAAAGACAGGTGATGACCTGTCCTTTGACTGTTCCTATTCAAATCTTGAACTTTCCATGGGAAGATGCAGTGACCTCTTCGAGATAAAGCGCAGGTTCACCGAATACTATAAATTCCTCAACGGACAGTTTGCAAAGTCGGGCTATACCCTGACAGGCATGGGTGTTAACCCAAATGCCAACATCAATCATAACAAGCCTATACCCAATGAGCGCTACCGTATGCTTTACCACTATCTGCACTCATACCCCAGGCACCGCACCGAAGTGGATATGCGCTTTCATGACCGTCCCGATTTCGGCACCTTTACCAGTGCCTCCCAGGTGCAGCTTGATGTAAGCTGCGACAGGCTCACCGATGTGCTTAATGTCTTCGGTATGCTGGAACCCTATAAATCCATACTATTTGCGAACTCATATCTTCCCGATTATCCCGAGTACCTCTGTGTGCGCAATATGCTCTGGGAACACAGTATGCAGGGCTACAACCCCCATAACATCGGTATGTTTGACCAGCAGGTGGGCAACATAGATGAACTTGTTCAGTACATAGGCACCCAGTCGATCTACTGCACCATGCGTGAGGGCAGATATGTGGATTTCACACCGGTTCCCGTCCGTGAATATTTCGCCCGTGAAAGCATCGAGGGCGAGTATTTTGACGGCGAAAGATACCGCATCATTACTATCCGACCCGAAGCGGGCGATCTTGAATACCTGCGTACCTTCAAATTTGAGGACCTGACCTACCGCGGCACCATAGAATATCGCAGCTCCTGCTGTCAGCCCATAAAAGATGTCATGACAGTGGCGGCCTTCCACACAGGTCTTAACAAGCAGCTTTACGAGCTTAAAGAGCTTGTCACAGCCGACCGTGTCATCTACGGCCACGGCTACAGCCCCGCCGAGCTGCAGCGTCTGCTCTCCCTGAGAAAACTGCCCGAATTTCTGGACAGAAAAGCCCTCAGCAGACAGCTGGTCAATATCCTTGACCTGGCTTCATCAGGCCTTAAGCTTCGGGGCAAGGGGGAAGAAACTCTTCTTGTCCCCTTGTATGACCGTGCTGAAAGGCTCATAAACCCCGCTTCGGCCATGCTTGAAGGCCTTGAAAGGGGAGTCCCCATGGAGCATTTTATCGGGGAATATGCTGCTATCTAAAATTCGTCCATGAACCTTTGGGCGATAGCTGCAAGCTCTCCCGACCTTTCGGGGTTGTGGGAAAGATATGTCACCATAAGCTCTTTTTCGGGGCAGACAGCACAGCGCTGTCCCCACTTGCCGCTTATGGCAAAGGTGTTTTTACCCACCCAGAAGAAATAGCCGTAGCCCTCCCTGTCTGTCCTGACTTTCTCGGTAACTGCCCTCAGGGCAAGTTCTTCGGGGATAAGCTGCCTGCCCTCATACATACCCTTTTGCAGGAAAAGCTGACCCAGGCGGGCAAGCTGACTGACCGTCAGCTCCATGCCCGTGGCGCCGTAAAAATGCCCCTCAGGGGAAGTCTGATAAACAGGTCTGCCCCAGCCCAGGGGCACAAACAGACGGGGTGAAAGGTATTCTGCCAGGGGCTGACCCACTGCATTCTCGCAGGCGGCGCTTACCAGATAAGCGGGAATGTTCGAGTAATGGAAGCGCCTGTCAGTATTATCCACAGGCAGCCTGAATATATTGTAAAGCCAATCGTCCTCCCTGCTGTCCGCCAGAAGCTCTGCTGCGTTCTGCGGCCTGAAAGGGTATGCACCTATGCACATGGTCATGCAGTTTTCAAAGGTCAGCTCACGGAAGTCCGCTGATATCACATCAAGATATCTGCTGTCCATGTATCTGTACAGTTTGTCGCTGATATCCAGCCTGCCCTCACTTCGGGCGATAAGCACAGCTGCCGCCGTGACCGACTTTGCAGCTGAGTAAATGGGGTAAGCCTTGTCCTCTGCAAAGCAGCGTTTCTCGGCAATTTGCCCTTTGTGAAATATCTCGGCACAGTGCAGGCTTATGCCCGCATTTTCTGCCATTTCAAAAAATCTTTGATACATAGCCGTCCTCCTGCTGATGACTTGTGTGCGCCCAAACAGCGTACAAGTTGATTATACAGCTTTCGGCAATACAAGTCAAGAGGTGTCATATATGAAAAAGAATGAATTTTATTTTCACGGAAATTTCGGCCTTGAACGTGAAACTCTCCGTGTTTCGGCCGACGGAAGGCTGGCGCAGACCCCCCACCCCTTCGGCGATGACCCCCATATCACCCGTGATTTCTGCGAGAACCAGATAGAGCTGATAACCCCCGTCTGTCATACCATAGGGGAAGCCGTCAGCGCATTGGGCAGGCTGGCAAAGTCTGTCGAGGAAAAGCTTGCGCAAAATGGCGAACGCATCTGGCTTTACAGCAACCCGCCCCACTTTGAGACCGAAGCTGATATACCCATAGCAGCCTTCGGGGGCGACCAGTCATCAAAGCGTGATTACCGCGAAAATCTTCAGCGGAGGTACGGCAAACGGCTCATGCTGTTTTCGGGGGTGCATTTCAATTTTTCCTTTGCAGATGAACTTCTGCGGGAATGGCACAAGGACAGCGAGCTTTCATACCGTGATTTTACCGACAGCCTGTATCTTCGCCTTTACAAGCAGCTTTGCCGCTACAGCTGGCTGCCCGTACTGCTGACAGCAGTCAGCCCATGGTATGACAAGTCCCTTGACGGCGACCATTTATCAGGTGTCGGGCGCAGCAGATATTCCTCCATGAGAAACAGCGAGAGGGGCTACTGGAACGAGTTTGTCCCCCTGATGGATCACAGCAGTCTTTCGGCCTTTACCGAGAGTATCGAAAATTATGTGAAAAAGGGTATGCTTTTCTCGGCCAGTGAGCTATATCTTCCCATAAGGCTCAAGCCCCGCGGAGTGAACACTATCTCTGCACTGACCCAGGGTGGCGTTGACCATATCGAGCTGAGAATGTTCGACCTTAACCCCTTTACCGAATTCGGCGTAGACGAAAATGACCTGACCTTTGCCCACCTGCTTATCCTCTGGCTGCTGACCCTTGAAGATACCGAATATACCCATGCCGAACAGAAAGCAGCTGTCCGTGACCACCGAAATGCGGCTTTGTACGACCTGCAGGGTGTCAACATTGACAGCACCCCTATCATCGACAGGGCAAGAGAGATACTTGATGAGATGAAGGCTCATTTTTCCGATGAGCCCAAGGCGCTGGCCGTTATAGCCTATGAGCTTGATAAGCTGGATAATAAGCGGCTCTGCGAAAGGCTGGCAGCAAAAGATATCTATAGTCTGGAGTGATGTGAATGTGCGAGTTACTGGGGTTTTCTTCCCCCGATGAAACAGATATACGGAAGGTGCTGAAAGCCTTTTTCGCCCACGGAAAGAAGCACCCCCACGGCTGGGGCATGATGAGCGAGAATTTCGGGGGCAGGGCCATCGTCCGCGGGGCTGAATGTGCCGCTGACAGCGAAAGGCTGGCAGAACTCATCGAACGCCTGCAGCCCCAGAAAAATTTCCTGGGTCACATACGCTTTGCCACCGTGGGTTCAATCAGGCTTGAAAACTGCCACCCTTTCACAGGCAGAGATATTACAGGCCGTGAATGGACGATGATACATAACGGTACCATATATTCGGGTAAAAATTTGTACAGATACTATTCCTCCCAGCAGGGCGACACCGACTCTGAAAGACTTTTCATGGCCTTGCTTGAAGAGATAGACCGCCGCTGTGAAAAGGGTGTCATGTCAGAAAAAGACCGCTTTGAAACGGTTGACAGGTTCATCGTGGAAAATGCCCCAAGAAACAAGCTGAACCTGATGATATACGACGGCGAGCTGATGTATGTCCATAAAAATCTGAAAAACACCCTCAGCTACAAAAAGCTGGGCAACGGCCTTATGTTCGCCACCGAGCCCCCTGATGACGGCGAATGGCTGCCCTTTCCAATGGCTCAGGTGATAGCCTACCGTGCAGGCAAAGAGGTCTGGCGGGGTGAGCGCCACAAGGGCGTGTTCGTGCCAACCCTCGATTACATCACCGCACTGGACGCTATGAATATATGAAACACAGCCTTTTCATGGTTTATAAACTTTCATCTGTTTGCAGAAAACCGCCTTATATGGCGGTTTTTTCGTCGGATAAGTAAATCTTTCAGGCGGATATGTCATTGACTTCCGTGGGCAGAGGTGTTATAATGTTACAAAATCATCTTACGGAGGTATATATATGATAGTTAAAACACCGCCTATGGGCTGGAACAGCTGGGATTGCTACGGTGCGGCTGTCGATGAAAAAACAGTAAGGCAGAATGCTGAGTATATGGCGAGTCACCTCAGACAGCACGGCTGGGAGTATGTGGTGGTCGATATACAGTGGTATGAACCAAAGGCCAAGAACCATGAGTATAACCATTTCACCGAGCTTTGCATGGACGAATATTCACGCCTTATACCAGACACCGTGCGTTTTCCCTCATCTGCTGACGGAAAGGGCTTTGCACCTCTTGCAGAATATGTCCATTCTCTTGGACTTAAATTCGGCATACACATAATGCGCGGCATACCAAGACAGGCTGTCCACCAAAACACAGGGATACTTGACACCAACGCCACAGCCCGCAGCATAGCCAAGATGAACAGCATATGTGCCTGGAACACCGATATGTACGGTGTTGACCCCGAAAAGGAGGGCGCAAAAGCCTACTACGAAAGTATCTTCAAGCTGTATGCCGAATGGGGCGTTGATTTTATCAAGTGCGATGACATCTGCCGTGAACTGCCCCACGAGGAGACCGAGCTTGTTCTGCTCAGCAGCTGCCTGAACAGCTGCGGCAGGGATATGGTGCTGAGTCTTTCCCCGGGACCCGCACTGCTGGAAAAGTCCGAACTCTATAAGCAGACCGCTGTTATGTGGCGCATTACCGACGATTTCTGGGATAACTGGGACGCCCTCTACAATATGTTCGAACGCTGTGAGAAGTGGAGCATACACACAGGTGCAGGCCATTATCCCGATGCGGATATGCTGCCCGTAGGCGCAATACTTCAGGATTACAGTCCGAAAAACTGTACTAAATTCACCCCCGATGAGCAGCGTACCATGATGACCCTGTGGAGCATTTTCCGTTCGCCCCTGATGATAGGCGGTGAGCTTACAAAGCTTGATACCGACACTCTCGCACTGCTTTGCAATGACGGTATCATCGCCATGAACAAGCTTGCCCGTCATGCACATCAGGTGTGGCGCAAGGCCATAGGCGGCAGCGAGCATATCCTCTGGACAGCTGCCTGTGCCGACGGCGGACAGTATGCCGCAGTTTTCAACGCAGGCGAAAGCGCAGGTAAATTCACCCTGGCGCTTTCCGACCTGGAGATATATTCTCCCGTCACCTGCACTGACCTCTGGAATGGCAGCACCGCCGAAAACACCGAAACTATCGAGGTTGAACTGCCCGCCCACAGCGCAGCAGCATTCCTGATCAAATAAAATGATTAGCTCTCCCTGAAAATTTCGGGGAGAGCATTTTGTTTAATGTATCATCATTCTGTGAAGCCGCCATTAGTCCCACTTTTTGCCGAAATCCCAGAAACCCGCGCTCAGGTAGCCCTTTCCACAGGCGCAAACGTAATGTTCCTCTGTGTCGTAGAACCAGGCATCTGTAGGTCTGGATCCTCCTGTTGCCTTGAAGTTGTGGCCTCTGCCGCTGTAGTGGCAATAGTTGGGATGCTTGGTGTAGTCGTAGGGTGCTGTTATACCGCCTGTGATGTTTTCAAGTTCGCTGAGTTCGATCCTTACTGCACTGTTGTTAGTCATGATGATTACCTCCGTTTTATCGTTATCCCCGGTGTTTCCCGCTTATGTAAATTAAGCGACATTCCTTGGCCGAGGTGTAGCTTTTTCAGAAAAAGAGATATCGCCTTTTTGTAAACTGTTACACGCCCCATTCTACAGAAAGCGATTTATTGGAATACGAATAAAAATTTTATACAAAAAGTACTGTACAAATGGAAAAATTTGTGATATAATAGATAAAACAATTTAGAAGGAGGTCATTATATGGCGATAGATCTTACCAAAATGCCAAAGCTAGGTTTCGGGCTCATGAGGCTGCCACAGAAAGATGATGAGGTCGATCATGCACGGGTATGTGAAATGGTAGACGCTTACATGAAGGCAGGTCTGAATTATTTTGATACAGCTTATGTCTACCACGGCGGAAGATCCGAGGTAGCAGCAAAAAAGTGCATAGTTGAACGCTATCCCAGAGAAAGCTTTTATCTTGCCACAAAGCTGCCTGCCTGGAGTCTGCATTCTGCTGATGACAGGGACAAGATATTCAACGAACAGTGCGAAAGGGCTGGGGTAGATTACTTTGATTTCTACCTTCTGCATTCTATTGAAGACGGCAATAACTATGATACCTATGAGAGACTGGACTGCTTCAAATGGGGCCTGCAAAAAAAGGCAGAGGGCAAGATACGGCATTTCGGCTTCTCTTTCCACGGTACTCCCGAACTTCTGGAGAAACTGCTGGACGATCACCCCGAGGTGGAGTTCGTTCAGATACAGCTGAACTACCTTGACTGGGAAAACCCTGTGGTGCAGTCAGGCAGATTATACGATATACTCCACGAAAGAGGCATACCCATGGTCATCATGGAGCCTGTCAAGGGCGGTACCCTGGCTGAACTCAAGCCCGAGCTTGAAGCAAAGTTCAAGGCAGTCAGACCTGAAGCTTCCGTGGCCTCCTGGGCTCTGCGCTTTGTGGGAAGTCTTGACGGTGTGATGACCATACTCTCAGGTATGTCCACCGAGGAGCAAATGGCGGATAATCTTGGCACATTCACTAACTTTGAGCCCCTCACGGAAGAGGAGAAAAAGGTAGTGACCGAAGTCCGTGATGAGTATCTCAACACACCGCTGATAGGCTGCACTTCCTGCCGTTACTGCTGCGACGGCTGCCCCATGGGCATAAAGATACCCGATGTTTTCAGGTGCGTGAATACTCTCCGCCTTTACCCCAATGACTGGCGAGCCAAAAATTTCTACGGAAATGTCATCAACGGTGCAGGCAAGGCTTCTGACTGCATACAGTGCGGTCAGTGCGAGGGTGTCTGTCCCCAGCACCTGGAGATAATCTCTCTTCTGCAGGAAGCTTCCGAACTTCTCGATAACTGAAAATAACGAAAAAGTGCCTATGTCTGCTGACAACGGGCACTTTTTTTGTACACAAAAAGCGGTGTCTTAAACATCGCTTTTATTCATATTATTTTTCTGAAAGCTCAGAGATTATCTGTATGAACGAATCAACATCGTTAAAATCCTTGTACACCGAGGCAAAGCGCACATAAGCCACATTGTCCAGTTTTTTCAGTCCCTGCAGCACCATGTCGCCGATCTCGCCTGTGGTAGTTTCCGTCTGCATTTTGTTAGCATAGGTGTTTTCAATGTCGTCCACCAGATTTGTCACCTGCTCCACGCTGACAGGGCGCTTCTTTATGGCATTCTGCAGACCCTTGATCAGCTTCTGCCTGTCAAAGGGCTCGAAAGAACCGTCCTTTTTATAGACCATGAGCAGAGGCTTTTCAACTACCTCATAGGTGGTGAAACGTCTGCCGCATTTGGGGCATTCACGTCTTCTGCGCTTTTTGCCCTCGCTGGGTCTGGAATCTATAACTCGTGTATCCTCAAAACTGCAAAAGGGACATCTCATATGTAAAACTCCTATTCTGCCAAAATGATGTACGTTTTTTTTCTCTGATTTACATTATAGCACACAATTTTTCAAATTTCAAGAGGTTTTTGAAATTTAGTAAGACTTTTTTTGGACAGCCTTTCCAACAGATACGTTTTTTGGTACTTTTGCAAAAGCATATCATACTCATTTTTTCTGATACAACAAAAGACATCGGTAAGAAAAAAAGTCTTCCACACCGAGCCGAAATCATAATATCGCCGCGGACAGTTGAAATTTCAGCGCAAATATGTTATAATCATAATGATAGTTTTTTACAGCAAGACAGCTTAGTCTGCCTGAAAGGAGAATGAAAATGCTTAAAGGAAAATGCGTCGTTATCGGGGTCACAGGCTCCATAGCGGCTTATAAGATACCAAATCTTGCCAGAATGCTGAAAAAGCAGGGCGCCGATGTTGAGATACTCATGACCCCGAATGCCTGCAATTTCATCAACCCCATAACATTTGAGAGCCTTATGGGGCATAAATGTCTGGTAGATACATTTGACAGAACCTTCCAGTACAGCGTTGAGCACGTTGCTCTGGCCAAAAAGGCAGACGTCCTGCTTATAGCGCCTGCATCTGCAAATGTCATAGGCAAGGTGGCTTCAGGTATTGCGGACGATATGCTCACTACCACGGTAATGGCTTGTAACTGTCCAAAAATAATCTCACCTGCCATGAACCACAATATGTTCCATAACCCCATAGTTCAGGATAATATTGAAAAACTGCGGAAATTCGGCTATCAGATAGTCGAGCCTGAGCAGGGAATGCTCGCTAACGGCGACAGCGGCGACGGAAGAATGCCCGAGCCCGAGGTGCTGTACGAGTACATTCTCAGGGTCATCGCCTGCGAGAAAGATCTGGCGGGGAAGAAAGTCCTTGTCACCGCAGGGGCTACCCGCGAATCCATTGACCCTGTCCGCTTCATAACCAATCATTCCAGCGGAAAAATGGGCATTGCCGTGGCAAAGGCAGCAATGCTGAGGGGTGCAGATGTAACTCTGGTGGCAGGCCATGTTGAGGCTCAGCTGCCGCCGTTTGTAAGGTATGTGCCAGTGGAAAGTGCTGAGGATATGTTCAATGCAGTTACACAGCTGTCCGATAAAATGGACATTATAGTCAAAGCCGCAGCCGTGGCAGACTACACCCCCGTAACTACAGCAGACAGCAAGCTGAAAAAGTCTGACAATGATATGAATATCGAGCTTAAGCGCACTAAAGATATCCTGAAATATCTGGGCGAACATAAGCGTGAAGGCCAGAAGATCTGCGGATTTTCCATGGAGACTGATAATGTACTGGAAAATTCGTCCAAAAAACTGAACAGCAAAAATTGCGATATGATATGCGCAAATTCTTTGAGGACAGCAGGCGCGGGCTTCGGTGTCGATACAAATGTCATCACAATGATAACTAAAGAGGGCGCTGATGAACTTCCGCTGATGTCAAAGGAAGAAGCTGCACACAGGATATTGGATAAGCTGCTCACTCTCTGATGAGCAGACAAAGGGTATATAATGAGAAGGATACAAATATTTGAAAACGGCATCTATGTGGTTTTTGAGATAACCGATGAAAACGAGATAAAGCTACTGCATTTTTCTACACTGCCATTCGATGAGAATGACCTTACTTCAAGAACAGGCATTACAGGCTTTAGTCTGGTAGAACTCCAGGTCAGCGGCATAGACAGGGCAGGGGAACGCCACGGGAACAAGTATATCATCACTGCTCCCGGCTATCGCATGAAATATAAATATCTTAAGGACCTGAACAACTCTCTCGGACGCAAGCTGGAGATAACCTGCTTTGATGAGAAAACAGGTCTTGAAACAGTGTCGCATATGCAGTTCTATACAGGCACGCAGGTCGTAAGGACATGGACAGATGTCAATAATCGTGGTACAGAAAATTGGACTATTGAGTATGTTTCGTCTTTTTCACTGACAGGTATCGAAAAGGAGGGCATACTTCCCCAGGACGAAAAAATGCGTATCGGCATATGCCACAATTCCTGGCAGCGGGAGCTTCAATGGCAGTTCTACAGCCTTGAACAGGTGGGACTTGGCCAGGCGCAGCCCGCCGATTATCAGCATTCTTCCAAGGTGCTTGGGGTCACAAACGTGGGAAACTGGTCGTCCAAGGAATATATCCCCATGGGGTATCTGGAAAATTCCGAGGTCGGCGGCGCCATCATGTGGCAGATCGAGCATAACGGTTCCTGGCACTGGGAAATTTCTGATAGGGAGGGTCATCTCTACCTCCAGCTTTCTGGCCCGTCGGAGATCGAGTCCCATTGGACTAAGGAACTTGCTCCGGGGGAAAGTTTCAGATCTGTATATTGCGGCATTGCAGCTGCTGCAGGCGGATTTGATGAAGCAGTTGCAGAAATGACCGTATACCGCAGACTTATCCGCCGCAAAAACCGCGATAATGAGCGCTTGGCGGTCATATTCAATGATTACATGAACTGCCTCTGGGCTGACCCCACTGCAGAAAAGGAGTTCCCGTTGATAGACGCAGCTGCCGAAGTTGGATGCGAATATTTTTGCATAGATGCAGGCTGGTATGCCGACGGTATCTGGTGGGATTGGGTCGGAGAGTGGCAGGAAAGCCGCAAACGTTTCCCGAGCGGCCTGCGGGAAGTCACTGACTATATCCGCAAAAAAGGGTTAGTCCCCGGGGTGTGGCTGGAGATAGAAGTCATGGGCATAAAATGTCCCCTTGCAGATAAGCTTCCAGATGATTGGTTCTTCGTTAGACATGGGAAGCGTGTGTACGACAGAAGCCGCTATCAGCTGGATTTTCGTAATCCTGAAGTCCGCAGACACTGCGATGAAGTCATCGACAGACTGGTCAGTGAATATGGTGTTGGGTACATAAAAATGGACTACAATATTGAACCGGGCATCGGTACCGAGCTGGGCTCTGACAGCTTCGGCGACGGCCTGTTGGAGCACGAAAGAGCCTATTTATCGTGGCTTGACGATGTTTTTGCAAGACACAAGGGTCTTATAGTCGAAAATTGCTCCAGCGGCGGCCTGCGAATGGACTATGCAATGCTGTCAAAATATTCCATTCAATCCACTTCCGACCAGGACGATTACCGCCGTTACGCGACTATTGCTGCTAATGCGCCCTCGGCTTTGTGCCCTGAACAGGCGGCTGTCTGGTCGTATCCCATGACTTCGGGCGACCGCGAAGAGGTCGTTTTCAACATGGTCAATGCCATGCTTCTGCGTATCCATCAAAGCGGACATCTTGCGCAGCTTGAACCTGAGCGCCGTGAACTTGTAAAGGAAGGCATTGCTGTTTACAAGCGTATTCGCAGGGATATTCGGACTTCTGTGCCATTCTTTCCTTTGGGACTGTCCAAATTCTCGGACGATTGGGTAGCTCTCGGACTACACTGCGGTGACAAACTTTATCTTGCTGTCTGGAGAAGAGAAGGCAGCAAATATTGCACAGTTCCTTTAGGTGATAAGATATGCAATGATATGAAGATGACCTGCATATATCCCTCGTTCAACAAGGATAAATATGCTTTGAATACAAATTATCGTACAGCTACATTTTGCTTTGAAAAAACATTCACAGCACGTCTATTTATGATAGAAAAACTATCATAAATTGCGCAGTTTATTCTTACCATATATTGCTCTGATATGAATGAGCAATTATTGCTATCGCTTTTATTGATGTAAGTTAAATAACTGGGAGGAAATATGGACATTAAGATCCCGGGCTATGTTACCCCGGTATTGAACAGACTTCTACAAAATGAATATGAATCCTATATAGTCGGAGGCTGCGTCCGTGACGCTATGATGAACAATGAGCCTCATGATTACGATGTTTGCACTAATTGTACTCCTGATAAAATGGTCGATATCTTTAAGGATTTTCACACTATCGAAACAGGCCTTAAGCACGGCACCCTGACTATCATGTCAGAGCATATGCCTGTGGAAGTCACCACCTACCGCAGCGATGGAGAGTACACCGACCACCGCAGGCCTGATACAGTAAAATTTGAAACCGAACTCCGTGAGGATCTTAAGCGCCGTGATTTCACCATTAATGCCATGTGCTATAACCCCGACGACGGTCTTGTGGATATGTTTGGCGGCGCTGAAGACCTGAAAAACAAGCTTATCCGCTGTGTCGGCACTGCTGAGGAACGCTTTGATGAAGACGCTCTGCGTATCCTCCGTGCCCTGAGATTTGCCTCTGTGCTTGACTTTAATATAGAAGAAAATACAGCTGCTGCTATGCGAAGCAAAGCCTATCTGCTCAGCGCAATATCTGCCGAACGTATTTTTTCCGAACTCAAAAAGCTTCTCTGCGGTAAAGCGGTTTGCAGGATCATGACAGAGTACAGCGATCTTATCACAATTATTCTGCCAGAGATATCTGATTGTATCGGATGTGTACAAAATAACGTACACCATTGCTATGATGTCTACGAGCATATCTGTCACAGTATCGAGAATATTGAGCCTGATGAAGAATTGCGCTTAACTATGCTGTTTCATGACATTGCCAAGCCCTCAAAAAAGACCACTGATGAGGACGGCACCGACCATTTCAAGCTTCACCAGCTGGCAAGTGCTGATGTTGCCGAGGCAGTTCTTTCCAGGCTTAAAAGCTCCAACAAGACCCTTAAGCTTGTTGCAGATCTTGTTCGTGAACACGACGATCGTATCCTGCCGAAACGCAGGTCTGTGAAACGTTTTTTAGCAAAATATGACTATGATTTCTTTGATAAGTGGCTTAAAGTCCGCCGTGCCGATACTCTTGCTCAATCCAACTACTTGAGAGCTGAAAAACTGGCAGAACTTGATGAACTGACACGTCTTGGTGCTGAGATCAAAGAGGAGATGAGTTGTCTGAAAGTCAGTGACCTCGCAATAAATGGTCATGATATGATATCCCTGGGATTTCAGGGTCAGCAGATCAAATCAGCCCTTAATTTCGCCCTTGATAATGTCATAGATGAACTTGTGGAAAACGATCATGATATTCTCGTGGCCTTCATAAAGGAGAATTTCAATGGTCAGCCGTAAAGAACTTGTTTTTAGGTGGGGGCTGCTGGCCGCGCTGTGTATAGTCATTTTTTGCTTTTCGGGTCTGAAGGCTGATGAATCCAGTGAACAAAGCGGTTTTATCGTTGATCTTATTATTGACACTTTTTTCTATAATTTTAAAGAATTTTCCACTGCAAAGCAGGAAGCACTCATATCTCTGCTTGTTGTAATTGTACGAAAAACTGCCCACTTTACAGAATACGCTGTTCTTTCGGCGCTGGCTTTCTGCGCTTTTGTCAGGGTCAGGAAGTATCTTCCTCGCTACCTTCTTGCGGTGCTGTTTACTTTTGTTTACGCTTGTTCTGACGAATTCCACCAGTGTTTCGTACCTGGGCGGGCCGGGCTTTTCAATGACGTCATTCTAGATACCTGTGGTGGTATCGTAGGCGGACTTGCTGCCTGTTTCATCGCTGTCTTTTTAGCTGTCCGCAGGATACTTCGTGAAAATTCCTCGAAGTCTTCTGAAATTTAATGAATTTCTCAATATACGGCTTCACATTTGTGCAATCTCAATATATTTCATGAAAATTAACTACAATTCTTGACAAATATCTACCTTTGAGATATAATATGTATATGGAATATGAATGTGAGGTGGTATAATTTGGGAAATATTGACAGACCTTCCTTGCGCTCGCGCATTTTAACTGCTATCGGTCTCGATAAGCATTCTGAATATGTTGATAATTATTTCTTTGATGCCAATATAAAGTCCAGCATATATATGTCTGCGATAGTTATCGTTCTTGAAGTCTGGATGATAATCCGCCTGACGCGTACCGTCATCGTTGAACGCCTTGAAGACCAGCTGCCGCACCTTTTTGAGAAATATTATTCAAACTATTTTATACTTCTTGCAGCGGGAACAGCTATGCTTATCTACGCTGTCATGTATATCACGAAACGCACTAAAATCAAAGGTATCGGTTTTACTTTGAAGTGGCTGTTTTCGTTCATATGTATCTATTTCGGCATTAAAGTTTCCATGAACGACTACGCTAAAGGTGAGCAGATACTTACATTTCTTACCATGGAGCTTTTTGTGGTCTGCCTGCTGACCTGGCGGCCTGTGGTCGGTTTTCTGATACTGACTTCGTCCTATATGTACTTCTTCCTGCAGCTTGACATCATGGTCGCTCACAATACGGGTGAACAGGGGCTGACCCTTGCCACCCAGATCAACAGCTTTACCATGTGGCTCTCGACGATGTTGTTTTGTATCGCAAATTATAACAAGACCCTTTCTCAGGCGGTCAAAGATGAACGTCTTGAAAAGATGAATTCGCACCTCAGCCGTATCTCGGTGGAGGACGAACTTACAGGCATACACAACATGGTCTATTTCAGGAGCGAGGCTGAAAAGCTGCTGAAATATGTCACCACCGATAAAGAGAATTCTGTCTTTCTGTTCTTTGATATCGAGAACTTCAAGTCGTATAATGAGAAGTACGGTTTTCATGAGGGAAATCAGCTGCTGATAAATACAGCAAATCTCATTGCAGATACCTTCCCGAATTCGCTGGTGTCCAGATTTTCGGACGACCATTTTGTGGTGCTGACCCATGATGAAGGCTGTATCGAGGCGGTCAACAAGCTGTCAGCCAGGATAACCGATATGCAGCGTGAAGTCAGTCTTCAGTTGAAATGCGGCGCCTACAAGCCCACAGAAGATGAGACCGACCCCAGCCTTGCCTGTGACCGCGCACGTTTTGCCTGCAACAGTATCAAGAAGCATTATGAAACTAACTTTGCTTCCTATGACAAGTCTATGGAGGCTCATTTCCAGCTGAAACAGTACATCGTCAACAGTATCGACAATGCTATCGCCAACGATCATATCAAGGTCTTTTACCAGCCTGTGGTTTCAACTGCCACAGGTGAGATCGTCGGTCTTGAAGCCCTTGCACGCTGGCAGGACCCCCGCTATGGCCTGCTGCCCCCGGGTGCATTTATCGAGATACTTGAGGAGTACCGCCAGATACACAAGCTTGATATCTGTATCATTGACAGCGTTTGCCGTGATTACCGTGACGCTACTGCCAATGGACGTACTTTTGTTCCCGTATCGCTGAACTTCTCTCGTCTGGATTTTGAACTTTGCGATATAGTCGCTGAACTTAAATACCGTGCGGAAAAATATGGCGTTCCCCCTGCTTTCCTTGATGTTGAGATAACCGAGAGCGCCCTGACCGACAACCAGGGCCTTCTTAAGGAAGCAATGGCAAAACTGCGAGAAGCAGGCTACAGCGTATGGCTTGATGATTTCGGCAGCGGCTATTCATCGCTGAATGTCCTCAAGGACTACCAGTTCGATGTCCTCAAGATCGACATGAAATTCTTGTCGGGCTTTGAAAATAATCCCAAGACCCGCCCAATTATCCAGAACATAGTAAATCTTACCAAGGAGCTGGATATCATATCTCTCACCGAGGGCGTTGAGACCAGAGAGCAGTATGATTTCCTAAGCTCTATCAACTGCGGCCGTGTTCAGGGATATCTGTTCAGCAAGCCTGTCCCCGAGGAAGAACTGCGTAAGCTTGTGGAGGAAGGCAAGCTTAAAGTCTCCCACGATTTTGAGTCTATTCAGAAATAATTTTATCCCCGATGTCTTTCATCGGGGATATTTTCATAGCAAAATGATCCGCGGTATCCCTTTATGCAGGAATACCGCGGTCTTACTTACTTGGTCTTTTCTTCGTATATAGCGGCTACTTCGTCAATGTCACCCGAGGCTATCAGCTGGCCGTGTTCAAGGATTATAGCCTTGTTGCACAGCCTCTTTACCTGATCCAGCGAGTGTGAAACGAACAGCACCGTCACATTCGACTTGAACATACTCATTATCTTGGCCTCGCTTTTTTTGCGGAACTTAGCGTCACCTACCGAAAGTACCTCGTCCAGGATAAGTATGTCAGGTTCCACCTGAGTTGCAATGGCAAATCCCAGCCTGGTCTTCATACCCGATGAATAGTTCTTTATGGGCACATCTATGAACTTCTCCAGTTCAGCAAACTTTACTATCTCGTCGAACTTTCTGTCCACGAATTCCTTTGAGTAGCCCAGCACTGCGCTGTAAAGATAAATGTTCTCAGCCCCTGTGTACTGCGAGTCAAAGCCTGCACCCAGCTCCAGCAGGGGCACCAGTCTGCCGTGTCTTACCACGCTGCCCTCAGTTGGCTTGAAAACTCCCGCAATTACTTTGAGCAGGGTACTTTTGCCCGCACCGTTGAGCCCCAGTATGCCCACGCGGTCGCCCTTTTCGACCTTGAAGTTCACATTCTTCAGCGCCCAGAATTCATTGTATTTCAGCTGACCTTTCAGCATTTTTATAACGTACTCTTTCAGGCTGTCAAGCTTCTCCTGACTAAGATTGAACTTCATGCCAACATCGTTGACTTCTATAGCGTATTTTGCCATGGTTTATCCTTTCGTAAAAACCCTCCCTGCGTTCCCGCAAAGAGGGCATCGTATTATCAAATATGAAGTATGAATTTATCCTGATTTTTCTTGAACATCAGCACGCCTATCACGACTGAAAGCACGCTGACCACCGCAGGCATTATTACCCATGCGGGGCTTGCGAACATATTCTCTCCGTAGATAGCCGCCCTGAAATCCTTTATTATGGCGAACAGGGGATTTATCTTGAATACCCAGCCGTTAGCCGAGCTTATCATCGCTTTATCATCGTAGAATATAGCGCAGGTATACATTATCATCATCAGCCCTACGTCCCACAGATATTCCAGATCTCTGAAAAATACCGAGAGCGTTGAAAGTATCATGCCCGCACCCAACGTCAGCAGGAAGAGCATTATCAGCGGCAGTATAGCCGTCAGCGTCCACCAGTTGGGGTAGACCTTGAAGATGAACAGCGCACCCACCAGCACTATCAGCGATATCGCAAATATCACAAAGTTGAACAGCACGCTGGAAAGGGGATAAATGTACTTTGGCACATATACCTTCTTTATCATGCCTGCGTGGGCTCGTATGGATTTCATCGCGGCCTTTGAGCCCGATGAGAAAAAGGTGTAAAGCAGACGTCCCGTAAGTATGTACACAGGGAAAGTCTTGTCGCCCTTGTGGAAGAACCCGCTGAACACCAGCGTCAGCACACAGGTGGTCAGTATCGGTTCAAGCAGTGTCCACAGTATGCCCAGATATGAGCGTCGGTACTTAAGCTTGATACCCTTTTTGACCAGCTCACGCAGCAAAAAGCGGTATCTCTTGAATGTATCTATTTGTTTTTTCAGCATAAATAACCTCACTTATATTAAACGGCAAAATCATTGCTGAACGTATGCCGTTTACTATAAAGCCGTGCCACGGAGGCACAACATCTTTATATATATTACCACATTGCTATTTTATTGTCAATTATGTATTCGCACAAAAAAGCACACCCCCTTTAACGTTAATATGTGGAAAAATGGGCTTTTGTGACGATTTTATTGTTTGGTAAAACCTCTTCGCAGAAAAAAATATAACGTCCGCTATTGACAAATATGGAAAGTTGGGTTATAATGTCAATATCAAAGCGCGAATGACAAATATTACTTGAAAGGACGGTGAGTCAGATGCTGAAAAATATACATAGTAAAATAAACAGTAACACAAACAAAATTTCATACAGTATAAGACAGGTGACTTGCCGATACAGTAAACGCTGATATAAGCGCATTGGCTGATATTGAGATCTACGGCGCGTTCCCGTCTGCGGGAGCGTGCTTTTTTTTTTTCGGCAGGTCACTTCGGAAGAGAGGTAATATGATAACACAGACCATCAATGGCATAAAATTCAAAATGGCTTCATACCACGATCTCAGCTTTCTTGAAGATTACGGAGAGGTATTCAAAGTTTTCGATGACCAGGATTCAGGGAACATCTGCTTCGGGGTTGATTCTCCCGAGGGCAGGCTGTTCATAAAATATGCAGGCGCCCCAACCGCAGAATACAGCGGCGCCCCCGCCGATGCCATTATGCGGCTGAAAGCTTCTGCTGAGATATACCATAAGCTTTCGCACCCGGCTCTTATCCGTTTTCGTGAAGCCCGCAGCATGGGCACAGGCTACGGCCTTGTATTCGACTGGGCAGAAGGGGAGTGTATGGGACGTATGTATGAGGATAGCCACCGCAAGATAATGGCGCTTCCCGTAACAGAAAAGCTGGGCATTTTCGCGGCGGTGACAGATTTCCTGAAGCACACCGCAGCCACGGGCTTTACCGCTGTTGACTTCTATGACGGGAGTATAATGTATGACCCCGTCAGCCGTAAGACCACTATCTGCGACATCGACTTTTTCAGACCGCAGCCCACTGTAAACGACATGGGACGTATGTGGGGCAGCAGCAGATTTATGTCCCCCGAGGAATACGAAAAAGGCGCACAGCTTGATGAGATGACCAATGTTTTCACACTGGGGCAGACAGGATTTTCCATATTCACCGACAGCAGCTATGACCCCGCAGCATTTCCCCTGGGCAAGGGCTGCTATGATGTGCTTATGAAAGCTGTAAGTCCCGAAAGAGAGAAGCGCTTTGGCTCCATAGCCGAGTTTGAAGCAGCATGGAAAAATGAGATACAAAGGAGATAAAATATGTTTGAACTTAACGGAAAGTACGGCACCGCCAAGGTATTCACCGATATCTGCGACGAAACAGCCATATCACAGATAATTGAACTTATGAACCAGCCCATGGCAGAGGGTCAGCGGGTACGCATTATGCCCGATGTCCATGCAGGCGCAGGCTGTACCGTGGGCACCACCATGACCATTACCGATAAGGCCGTACCCAATCTGGTGGGGGTAGATATCGGCTGCGGCATGGAAACCGTAAAGCTTAAGGAAAAGCACATCGAGGTACAGCAGCTTGACAAGCTCATATACCGCGAGATACCCTCAGGCTTTGATATCCGTAAGAAGCCCCACCGCTTCAACAATAAGATAGACCTGACCGAGCTTTACTGCTTTAAGCACATAAACCACGAAAAGGCCGTACACAGCCTTGGTTCCCTGGGTGGCGGAAATCACTTCATCGAGGCCGATAAGGGCAGCGACGGCGCTGTATATATCGTTATACACTCAGGTTCAAGGCACCTTGGCCTGGAGGTAGCCAAGTACTATCAGGAGGAGGCCTACAAGACCCTAAACGGCTGTACCAAGGCGGATATCGACGCGCTCATAGCAAAGCTTAAGGCCGAGGGCAAGGATAAGCAGATACAGACCGAGATAACCAAGCTGAAGAACACCAAGCACACCGATGTCCCCAGGCAGCTGGCCTATACCGAGGGCGAGCTTTTCGAGCAGTATATCCACGATATGAAGATAGTACAGCAGTTCGCCATGCTGAACCGTCAGGCCATGATGGACGAGATAATCGACGGCATGAGCCTGCACGTCAAGGAGCAGTTCACCACCATACATAACTACATCGACACCGATAACATGATACTCCGCAAGGGCGCAGTTTCCGCCCAGCTGGGGGAAGTATTGCTGATACCCATAAATATGCGTGACGGCAGCCTTATCTGCACAGGCAAGGGCAATCCCGACTGGAACTGCTCAGCACCCCACGGCGCAGGCAGGATACTCTCCCGTTCCGCCGCCAAGGCACAGCTGACCCTCACCGAGTTCAAGAAGGAGATGAAGGGCATATACAGCACCTCCGTAAACTCCTCCACCCTTGATGAGTCCCCCATGGCCTACAAGAGCATAGATGACATCGTGAATAATATCGGCGATACCTGCAATGTTGACGAGATAATAAAGCCTATATACAACTTCAAGGCAGGGGAGTCCGAAGACCACGGCAGAACGAGAATGAGGTGATACCATGACCGAAAAATTCATACCCTACGAGAAAATGAGCAAAAAGCAGCGCCGTGAGCTTGACGCAAAGGCCAGGAACCTCTGGGGCGCAGACCCCCGCACCCGTGTTGTCCCCAACGGCAAAGCCTACAAGCGCAAGCCCAAGCATAAGGCCGAGCTTGAATACTGAATCTCAATTTGGTTTCGTATTGTTTTCCCCGACGAAGGCGTGGGGAAACAATACGAAAAAAAGCCATTCTGTATCATCAGCAATGCACTTCAAAATTGGGAGAATACTGATACATATCAGCAGATATAAAGAGAGCGTGAGTTTTCCTCACGCTCTTTGTCATTTTCAAAGCAATTCCTCCATGCAGGTCTTCTGGACGCTCATGCCCATGGCCTCGTAGAAAGCCCTGGCCGCAGGGTTCTTCTCCCACACGTTCAGGGTGATGTTATAGCAGCCTGCCTCTTTGGCAAAGGCCTTCACCGCCTCATACAGCTGTGTCCCTATATGCTGACCCCTTGCATTCTCATCAACGCAAATATCATCTATATAAAGTGAACGTATATCTGTAGTCGCCGTATCTGAGGTCGGCTCTTTCAGCACACAAAAGGCATACCCCACCATAACATCGTCATCGCCGCAGCAGGCGAAGACAGGTGTGCTGTCATCGGCCAGTATAGCTTTCAGCTGTTTCTCATCATACTTTGTCCCGCCCATAACAAACAGGTCGGGCCTGCCCTTGGCATGGACATTGCATACCTGCCCCAGCAGTGCCATTATCTGCGGTATATCTTTTTCCTCGGCTCTTCTTATCATTCTGTCCACCTCACAAAAAATCGTCTGACATATTATACCATGTCAGACGATTTTTTTCAAGTATATTTCAGGTCAGTCCTTAGCAGGTGCGATAAGCCTCTTTGTCTGGGGCAGTGAGAACAGTATCACCGCACCGATCACCGAGAAGATGATCTCTGGCACCATGTAAGAGCCGTTGTATACCAGGCTGTACAGGTAAGTATTGGAGGTGTCAAAGCCGTCCCACAGCTTGCCTGCGCTCTCCCATATCCACACACCGCTGGCGAAATGGCTCGCAAGCCTCAGCAGCAGTGCGATAACAGTACCTGCTATCCAGCCTGCCATGCCTTTTCTCCTGAAAATGCCTGCAAAGCCGATGACAGTGTAAGCTACCAGATAGTCAAGGAGCAGACAAGCGATAAGTGTACTTGCCGTAAGTCCCCAGCTGAGTACCTCGCCCAGGTCAAGGAACATCTGCACCAGCGCATAAACAAAGGAAACAGCCAGTCCCTTGCCTATGCCGTGCTTTATGCTGTAGATACAAATTGGCAGCATGGAAAGCAGTGTTATCGAACCGCCCCAGGGCAGCTTGTAGACCTTTATCAGGCTAAGCACCGATGCCAGCGCCACCATTACAGCGCCTTCTACCAGCCACAGGATCTTTGAGTTTTTCATATGAAACTTCCTTTCTACTGTTTTGCAGCAAACAAAAAAGCGCCAGCCGAAATGGCAGGCGCAAAACATTTTCATAAATATTTGACTTCCTACCACGGTGTTGACCGACAGGTTCAAAGGGTCGGAACATTGTCCTCTCAACTCAGGCTGCTGCCTTTAGTCCCCCTGCAAATATATCAAAAAAAATTGCCCCGAACTATTCGGAGCAAAGAGCTGATACCCGGATTCGAACCGGGGACCTCATCCTTACCAAGGATGTGCTCTACCACCTGAGCCATATCAGCTTACCGTCGGTTTTAAGTGTTTTTATCACTCTCGTCAACCGACTTATATATTATACACCATGTTTTCAGATTTGTCAAGTGTTTTTTGAAATTTTTTTCAAGAAATTTCTCTGATGCCTTTCACATGAGCCGCAATGACCGTAATATCGGTCACATTCAGGTCTCCGTCGCGGTTCACATCGGCCACATTTAACTGATAATCTTCTGAAAATGCCCTGATTTGTTTAACATAAGCGGCTGTAAGGGAGATATCAGTAACATTGATGTCGCCGTCACCGTTTATGTCGCCGAGTTCACGCAGATCGATGTCAGCCAGTTCGTAAGGGTCCTTCTTGCCCATTCTTATGCCTTTGTACTCACGGGTAACATAACCATCCTTGCTGACGGTCATATCGTAAATGCCTCTTTTCAGTTCGGCATAGAACTTGTCGTCCTCTACAGTAACGCTTATGTCCTCACCGGGGGTCAGGGTGTCTTCATCGGAGGTTATCTCCACGCTGAAATCTGTAAGTGCCACAGGGGTATCGCTGTTCTTGTTTGCTACTACATTACCGCAGAGGGTCTTCTTTGTGCCGCTGTAGCCATCTCTGCTCACCGTGAATGTCAGCTCTATGCTGTCGCTGACCGTGACGCTGCTTACATCAAAGGGAGGTTCTTCCTTAGTTTTGCCGTAGGTCGAATACAGCTCTATCCTGAAATCATCGTTGTCAGTGCCGTCATCAGCGCCGTAGATGACAGCATCGTTGTTGAAACTGAGGGGTTCGCCGTCCACCAGTATCTCGTCCACGCTGACAGCCCCTACTTCATAGAAGCAGTCTTTCAGGTCGATGACCAGCAGCCCCAGGTCTTTTATGCTCGTCGAGCCGCCCTTGCTGTTCTTCGGGGGCGTTATAGTCACTTTGTTCTGACCCTCGTGTACCTCAAAATCAGGCAGCCAGCTCTGTACATCGAGATTTTTGCTGGCAAGTCCCACAGTTGCCCTGAAAAGGCCCTCACTGTCATTGCCCTCAGCATAGGCAGGAAGAATACATACCCCCGCCATAACTGCTGCCGTTATCCATGCCGATGCTCTTTTTGCTCTCATAATGATCCTCCGTATTTTTACACTTATTTGAATATCAGGTTGAAAAGTCCCAGCACAAAACCGATGAGGGCGCCCAGATTTACAATGGTGCTGAGTTCTTTCTTCATCACCGATTGTACCAGCCTTTCCATTTCCTCCACGTCCATGTCGTTTATCTTTTTTTCGACCATGGCCGCCAGATCAAGCTTTTCAAACAGCTTGTCAACATAGTTGTCCACCGTCCTGCGGTAGACCTTGCCTGTCAGCTCCCTGACCTTGTCTTCATCTACCTTTACCATTTCCAGCAGTTCAAGACCTGTCTTCTCGCTGCCGTTTGTAAGCTTGCTCTCTATCACAGGCTGAACGCAGCCCATGCCCTCCTTGTCCACCATATGCCTTATCTTGCCCACAAGGGGTGCGGTCATGGAATGTATCTTGTCGTCCGAGATAAGCTTTGAGAACATGGTGCCGTTCAGCTTCTCCCTGATAGTGTCGTTGCATTTATCCACAACTATCTCAGGCAGCTGCGAGGCTGAAAGCTCGTCAACTATCTGCTGGCTCAGCATCTCGCTGAGTTTTATCTTGCCTGCCTCATAGGTGTCGCTGTCACAGTGGCTCAGCTTGCATATCTCGTCCTTCATGCCGTTTGAAAGCTCCCTGGTTATCACCGAGGTCAGCTTTTCCTCTATCTCACCGCCCAGCAGCTTGGCCTTGATATCGTCCTTGGTCAGCAGGTTGTTCCCCACGACCCGTCCCACAGCCTTTGCGAGCCTGGGCTTGCCCTTGGGTATAGCCCCGGGCGTAAAGGGAAGAACGTGCCCGAACAGCTTTACCTCCTGCTGCGGGAAGAACAGCATCTTTACCGCAATGTAGTTGGTAAAATAACCTATCACCGCACCTATAACAGGCGCGGCCAACATTTTCAGTATTTCCATTCTGTCACTCTCCGTAAGTTTTTTCTTTTTCTACTGGTTCTTTCTTTTGTCTGCCTGACAGCCCCCGAAGACACTATCAAACTTTGAATAAAAGTATATCACGACTTCCCGAACTTGTCAATAGCTTCTCATCAGTCCGAAATATTTCCCACATACTTGACGTCAGCCCTGCATGGTGGTATAATCATTATGATACCAATTTGGTCGTGTATTGTTTTCCCCTCAGAAGGGGAGGGAAACAATACGAAAAAAAGCTATTCTGTATCATCAGCAATACATTTCAAATTTGGGAGTCATTAAAAATAATGAAAGGGGGCAGCATATGAAAAAGGCAAAAACTGTCATCAGCCTGATATCCTTTCTAGCAGCAGTAACAGCCCTGTCCATAGGCGCAGAACGTTTGCTGCGCCGCGTCGGCTTAATGGGCGGCACCGAAAGGGAAGTATTCCTGAAAATATTTCCTCGCTTGGCGGCAGCTGCCCTTATAATAGTATGTGCGGTCAGACTTATCCGCCGCATGGGCAGGCTGACCCTGAAAAAGCTCGATACCATGGAGGGTCACGAGTTTGAATATGCCTGCGCAGGCATACTCCGTGCCAACGGCTTTAAAAAGGTGCAGGTCACTCAGGGCTCGGGGGACTTCGGTGTGGATATCACCGCCGAGAAAAAGCGGGTAAAGTACGCCGTGCAGTGCAAGCGCTATGACAAAAAGCTGAATAATTCCGCCATTCAGGAGGTCATCGGCGGCCTGGCGGTATACGGCTGCGAGGTAGGCGCTGTCATGACCAACAGCTATTTTACCGGACCCGCAAAACGTCTGGCAGAGATGAACGGTGTTATCCTCTGGGACAGGGACGAACTTTCTGCCATGCTTGACAAGCGTGGAACTAAAAAGGCCGTCCGCGAAAGCCTGACAGAAAACACACCTGCCGTTTCCCCCGAGGATATCTGCGCCGATACGGTGGAAGCCTTTCTTGCTGCCCGCGGCATTTCTGCTGAAATAGAAAATGTTGAGTACCTTGAAGATACCTGCGAGCTTCTCATCGAGATAAAGCCGCAGACAGGTGTCCGCATAGAAGATATCCGCAGCTTGTCCGCAGAACTTGCAGCCCACGGAGGCTGGGAGTACGCTGCCTGCGTCTTCCCCTCAAAAACAGCAGGCACTGTCGGCATCGAGATACCCCTCCCACAGGACACAGAATATCAATAAAGCGCCCGCAGGCACACTTCCCGCAGACGCTTATTTTGTTAACAAATATTTCATAATGTCAAATATTGCAAATAAAAACGAAAAAAGCAGCTAAAAAGCTGCTTCTTCGCCAAATCACCTAAACCTTCATAATTCGTAAGAAAATTAATCTTTCTCACAGGTCATATTATACTACAAGATAATATGTTTGTCAATAGTAAAATATAATAATTTTTAAAAATCTAGATAATTTTACTATTTTCAGTAAAAATCACGAAAAATTCACATTAATTAACCGCGCTCTTTCTGTTCTCTTGACAAAATATACATATAGTGTTATACTTTATTACATAAAAGCATGAAATCATGAAAGGAAGATCAGCATGAAAATAGGTATAGTCGGCCTGGGACTTATCGGCGGTTCACTGGCCAAAGCAATAAAGAAAAATACCGAGCACAGCTGCTTTGCACTGGATATAGACCGTGCAGCAATAGCAGGCGCCATAGCCCAGGAGGCTATCGACGGCGAGATAACCGCCGATGAACTGCGCACCTGCGATGTTACCATAGTCTGCCTGCACCCTGAACAGACTATCAGCTTTATCCTTGAAAACAAGGCTAAGTTCAAAAAGAACAGCATAGTCATCGACAGCTGCGGTGTCAAGGCAGCTATAGTCGAGGCTGTTGAAAAGCCCCTGGCAGAGGAGGGCGTAAGCTTTCTTGGCTGCCACCCCATGGCAGGCCGTGAGTTCTCAGGCTTTGCTTACTCGGTGGATAACCTTTTCGAGAAAGCCAGCTTCATCATGACCCCCACCGATGACCTGCCTGCAAAGGCCGTCCGTGAGATATCTCAGCTGGCCTATGAGATAGGTTTTGCCAGAGTGGTAACTTCCACCACTGAAGAGCATGACCGTATCATCGCATTTACCTCTCAGTTGGCGCACGTTGTTTCCAGCGCCTATGTCAAGAGCCCCAGCCTGCTGAAACAGGCAGGCTTCTCCGCAGGTTCTTTTAAAGACCTTACCCGTGTGGCCAAGCTCAATGAGAATATGTGGACAGAGCTGTTCCTTATGAACAGGCAGCCCCTGGTCGATGAGATAGACTGCATCATCGCCCGCCTGACCGAATACCGTGACGCTATAGCAGCCGAAGATGCCGACGGCCTCCGTGAACTGCTGAAAGCAGGCCGCGAACTTAAGGAGCTTTCAAATAATCAGAACCAGAAATAACATAACGCAAAATATCCGGCCCCGAAGCAAATGTCCTTCGGGGCTATTTTGTTAAATGAAAACAGCGTTTTGCTAAAAAGTTTTCAATTTTCCGAATGACTGATTTGTCCATATGCAGGCAGTTCTCACGGAGGATAGTTTGTATTGTTAAAATATTTACATCTGCACTTACATTATTTACACAAAAAATGCAAACTGTTAACGTTATCAAACTCCCGACGTTTGCTGCCGTGTTTCGGGAGGAAAGTCGTTTTTTTATAGTAAAATGGCGGCACCGAAAAAGACACCAAAATGGTACACTTTAGGGGAATTCACAACATATATGGGTCGTTAAAAAATTAACATTCAATCTTGAACTGTACACTAAAATGTACAGAAAACAATTTGAAGCTATGTCACTAAAGACATGACCCATGTAAAAAATGTGCGAAAATTCGGGGTTTTAACGGTCTTCACTAACATATGAAATAAGTGTTAAACTAAAGTAATATTTCTGTTTTATCCTTGACATGGGGTACTAAATGTGATATCCTAAAAGCAGAAGATGATCTATATATTGTGTCAGTGTTCCGCAGGGGCGGAGCAGATCGTCTGAACATTAAGCAGATGACAATGACGCTCGGGGGAACAGCCCTCGGGCTTTTGCGTGTGTCTGCATAGTCAGGGAGAGATGAACAGTATGGAAAGAATTTGGTTCGAAGAGGAGTGGAAAGGTTTCAAGCACGGCAGGTGGTCAAGCACCTCTGTTAACCTTAGAGACTTTATCCAGAAGAATTTCACACCCTATGACGGCGATGAAAGTTTCCTTGCAGGTCCTACCGAGGCCACCACTAAGCTGTGGGAGCAGGTAATGGAGCTGTCCAGACAGGAGAGAGAAGCAGGCGGCGTGCTTGATATGGATACTAAGATAGTATCTACTATCACCAGCCATGCAGCAGGCTACCTCGATAAAGACCTTGAGAAGATCGTAGGCTTCCAGACGGACAAGCCCTTCAAGCGTTCGCTGCAGCCTTTCGGTGGACTTCGTATGGCTCAGGCTGCCTGCAAGCAGTACGGCTATGAAGTTGACCCCGAGGTCGTAAAGATATTCACCGATTACAGAAAGACCCATAACCAGGGCGTTTTCGATGCATATACCCCCGAGATGAAGCTGGCTAGACACGCAGCTATCCTGACAGGTCTGCCCGATGCCTACGGCAGAGGCCGTATCATCGGCGACTACAGAAGAGTTGCACTGTACGGTATCGACTACCTTGTTGAAGACAAGAAGGATCAGCTGGCAAATTCTCTGGTGAGAATGACTTCCAAGAACATTAGGCTCCGTGAGGAACTGGCTGAGCAGATCAGAGCTCTTGGTGAGCTGAAAAAGCTGGGTGAGATCTACGGCTGCGATATATCCAGACCTGCAAAGACCGCTCAGGAAGCTATCCAGTGGCTGTACTTCGGCTACCTTGCAGCTGTCAAGGAGCAGAACGGCGCTGCCATGAGCCTTGGCAGAACTTCTACATTCATTGATATCTATATCCAGAGAGATATCGAAAACGGTGTGCTTACCGAGGAACAGGCTCAGGAGCTGGTTGACCACTTCATCATGAAGCTGCGTCTTGTAAAGTTCGCAAGAACTCCCGAGTATAATTCCCTGTTCTCAGGCGACCCCACATGGGTAACAGAGTCCATCGGCGGTGTTTCTATCGACGGTGTGCCCATGGTAACAAAGACTTCTTTCAGATACCTGAACACACTGAATAACCTGGGTCCTGCACCCGAGCCTAACATGACAGTTCTGTGGAGCGTCAAGCTGCCCCTGAACTTCAAGAAGTTCTGTGCAAGAATGTCCATAAGAACATCTGCTGTACAGTACGAGAACGATGACCTGATGAGAGTTACCCACGGCGATGATTACGCTATCGCCTGCTGCGTATCCTCCATGGTAGTCGGCAAGGAGATGCAGTTCTTCGGCGCAAGAGCAAACCTGGCCAAGTGCCTGCTGTACGCTATAAACGGCGGTGTCGATGAGCGTCTGGGCGTTCAGGTAGGTCCTAAGTACAGACCCGTTGAGGGCGAGTACCTTGACTTTGACGATGTAATGAGCAAGTACGATGATATGATGGAATGGCTGGCAGGTCTGTATGTAAATACCCTGAACGTTATCCACTATATGCACGATAAGTACAGCTATGAAAGACTCCAGATGGCTCTCCATGACAGAGATGTAAAGAGATACTTCGCTACAGGTATCGCAGGTCTGTCTGTTGTGGCTGACTCTCTGTCTGCTATAAAGTACGCCAAGGTCAAGCCTATCCGCAAGGATATCGAGATCAAGGACAAGGCAGGCAATGTTGTTGACGTTGCAAGAAATGTAGTTGTTGATTATGTAGTTGAGGGCGATTTCCCCAAGTACGGCAATAACGATGACAGAGTTGACAAGCTTGCTGTTGATATAGTTAAGCGCTTTATGAACAAGATCAGGAAGCACCATACTTACCGTGACGGTGTGCCTACCATGTCTATACTGACTATCACTTCCAATGTCGTATACGGCAAGAAGACAGGCTCTACACCTGACGGCAGAAAGATCGGTGTGCCTCTGGCACCCGGAGCTAACCCCATGCACGGCAGAGATACTCACGGTGCTGCTTCTTCACTGTCTTCAGTAGCTAAGCTGCCTTTCAGACACGCACAGGACGGTATTTCCAACACATTCTCTATCATTCCCGGTGCCCTGGGCAAGGACGATGAGATGTTCGTAGGCGATATAGACATCGCAAGCATCACAGAGGAACTGAATAATGGCAATTGATGATAAAAAGACCGAGGACGACAAGGTCGAAGAACTTGTCGCCATGATAGATGAGCTGATAACCAAAGGTGACGGTCATGTCAATGTAAAGGCAGGAGAAGTCACCTCTGAGGATGGCGCAACGCTGAATGTTCAGACTTTCCGCACCAATGACTGCGGTACAGGCGCCTGCTGTCAGCCCAATGAAAAAGCGCCCGATGAGGACGAAGAACTTTGATACAGAAAGAAGGATAAATATGGCAAATTTTGAACCTACCGATGCACAGGTCGATAACCTTATAGGTCTGCTTGACGGCTATGCTGAAAAGGGCGGCCACCACCTGAACGTAAACGTGCTCAACCGCGAAACTCTTCTGGACGCACAGGCACACCCCGAGAAGTACCCCCAGCTGACTATCAGGGTATCGGGTTACGCAGTTAACTTCGTTAAGCTGACCAAGGAGCAGCAGGACGACGTTATCTCCAGAACTTTCCACGATAAGCTGTAATATTTTATCAGGTAACATCAATGCCCTGCCGCGCTGTTGCGGCAGGGCATTATTGATAGTGTAGTGTATCATCAGCAATATATCGTTGTGATAGATATGTACATCGGAGAACTTGACCCACATATAGTCGGTGAGGTCATAGCAAAATTCCGCAGAAAGAAAGGCATATCCCAGGAGGTCATGAGTGGACTTGCGGGCATAGGCAGGACTCATCTGAGCGCTATTGAAAGGGGCGAGCGCAAGCCCACCCTTGAAACGCTGTATAAGCTTTCCTGCGCACTCGGGGTGAATATGAGCGACATCGTCCTTGAGATAGAAAAAATGCTCCCCGAAGACAGTTGACTTTTCCAGCGTATTATGTTAAAATATTAATCGTTGGATCCCAATTTGGTCGTGTATTGATTCCCCAGCCGCAGGCGGGGGAATCAATACGAAAAAAAGCCATTCTGTATCATCAGCAATACACTTCAAAATTGGGAGAGCGTTGATATACTTTAGATATACAAGAGGAGATAATTACAAATGCAGTTCAGTAAAGAACAATTTGAGCAGATGACAGGTACACAGGTCCCCGATAATGTTGAACTTGTCACCCGCGGCGAACTTATGCCGCAGCAGAACGGTGCGCCAAACCAGTACGGCAATCCCATGCAGAACGGTGCGCCCAATCAGTACGGCGCCCCTGATCAGTATGGCACCCCCATGCAGAACAGTGCCCAAAATCAGTATAACAACCCCGTGGTGAACGGTGTACCAAATCAGTACAGCAACCCCGTTGCAAACAAACTGCCCCAGCCTGTCAATGACCTGCTGTACAAGTCAATGCTGAACAAGTACGACAACGACCTGTCGAACGCTATGCCCGATGCTGTATCGCCGAATTCTCAGTTCCTTGACCAGGTTCCCGAGAAACACAAAAATGGCCCCCATGCCATTCCGTTCCTTATCAGCGTACTGGCGATCTTCGCAGCGGCGCTCTTCATTCAAAATGCTCCCTATTTCGCCCTGTCAGCCGCATCGCTGGCAGCCGCTGCAGCAGCATTTTTTTATGGCCTGGACGTTGAACCCTACAGGCAGGAAAGCAAGTTTACCTGCAAACTTATCTCATTCTTCGGCGTACTCATGGCGGCAGCTTCGATGTTTGCAAAGTTCGCCATGCCCGATAATTCCCATGTCGTCATAGGCGGCGGATTTGCACTTGTAGGCCTTGCCTGCATCGCAGGACCCTTTATCCGCACCAAGCTGAAGCTCCGCCGCTGCACCGAGAGCGTCAGGGCGGTATGCATAGGCCTTAAAAAGAAGCGCAGCTCCACCAATCACCACCACGGTGTCCACTGGGTATATGCCCCTACTTGGCAGTACATGATAGGCGGCCATTCCTACGTCCAGACAGAGAGCGTTTTCAGCAGCCCTCCTGAGTTTGCTGTGGGTGACGGTGCCGATATCATGGTCAACCCTTCAAACCCTATCGACATTTGCAGAGGAAAGTCAAGTGCCAACAAGGCTATGGTCTTTATGGGTATCCTGATAACCGTGCTGAGCGTCATCTACATGATATTCAAAAGCTGATGTCATTTAATTGAAACAGGTGAATTATTTGAAAGGATATATCCATTCCACAGAAAGCTACAGCTCCGTTGACGGCCCGGGAAACCGCTTCGTGGTGTTCTTTCAGGGCTGTCCCATGCGGTGCCTATATTGCCATAACCCAGATACCTGGCGTATGGAAGGCGGCAGTGAAGTCACAGCGGAAGAACTGCTGGCAGAGTTCGACTCTGTAAAAGAGTTTCTCAAGGGCGGCGGTCTTACCTGCACAGGGGGCGAGCCCTGTGTGCAGATAGATTTTCTGACAGAGCTTTTTGAAAAAGCCAAGGCAAAGGGCATTCACACCTGCCTTGATACCAGCGGCATCACTTTCCGTAAAAACGATCATGCCAAGTTTGACCGCCTTATGCAGTTTACAGACCTTGTCATGCTGGATATAAAGCACATCGACCCCGAAAAGCACAGGCACATCACAGGCCACGATAATACCTGTATCCTGGACTTTGCACGCTACCTCAGCGATATAGGCAAGCCCGTCTGGATACGTCATGTGGTCGTCCCGGGGCTTACCGATAATGAGGAAGAACTGTTCCGCTTAGGCAGATTTATCGCCCATATCAAGACCCTCAAAGCCCTTGATGTCCTGCCCTATCATACCATGGGCAAATCCAAGTACGAAAAACTCGGCCTTGATTACCCCCTGGGCAATACCCCGCCCATGTCCGCCGCAGGGGCACACAAAGCCCGCGATATCATCATGTCAGGCCTTAAGGCCGAGATAAAAGACGGACTTCATAAATGATTTATCCCGATTTGGTTATGTATATCAGCAAAACATATCGAGATCGGCAGTCAGATAACAAAAAGCCTTGCTCTGCATAACACAGAGCAAGGCTTTTTTCTTCATATACTTCACAGAATGCCGATGTCAGCCGTCCAGCGCATCTCTTACGCTCTTTACAAATTCGCCCACAGGCTCAACGCTGTCAGCACCGTATTTTTCAACTATGTTCACAATAGCCGAACCTATTATGCAGCCGTCGCTGAAAGCAGCCATTTTCTTAGCCTGCTCACCGTCCGAGATACCAAAGCCTATGCAGGCAGGGCAGTAATTTCCTTCCTTAAGAGGTGCCAGCAGCTCGTTGAAATCAGTGTTTATCTCCTTGCGGGTACCTGTTACACCCAGCGATGATACTATGTAAAGGAAGCCCTTGCTCTCCTCCGCTATCATCTTCACCCTCTCCTTAGAGGTGGGCGCTACCAGATAAATGCTGTGTACACCTGTCTTCTCAGCGTATTCCTTCACCTCGTCACGCTCCTCAAAGGGCATATCGGGTATTATCACACCGTCTATCTGCACCTTTTGGCAGTTGTTGAAGAACTTCTCCGTACCGTAGCGGAAGACAGTGTTCATGTACATCATCAGCAGTATGGGCTTGTCTGTCACATCTCTCAGCCTGCTGACCATGCTGAATATCTGGTCGAGATTAGTCTTGTTTTTCAGCGCCCTCAGCGAAGCCCGCTGTATGGTGCCGCCCTCAGCTATGGGGTCTGAAAAGGGAACGCCTATCTCCACCAGGTCAGCGCCCTCATCGAACATTTCTGTCACAAGCTTTTCGGTGGTGGCAAGATCGGGATCCCCTGCGGTAACAAAGGTCACAAGCGCCTTGCGCCCACGGGCTTTCAGGTCTTCAAAGCAAGCATCTATCCTATTCTTCATCTAACTCAACTCCTCTGTATCTCGCAATGGAATAAACGTCCTTGTCGCCTCTGCCTGACAGGTTTATCACAACTATCTGGTCTTTGCTCATCTGGGGTATTATCTTCATAGCCGCAGCCACAGCATGGGCAGACTCAATGGCAGGTATGACACCCTCGGTCTTAGAAAGGTATTCAAATGCCTGCACCGCTTCCTCGTCGGTTATGCTGAAATAATCAGCCCTGCCGATAGAATGCAGATAAGCGTGTTCAGGACCTATGCCGGGGTAATCAAGTCCCGCAGAGATAGAATATACCTCATCTATCTGTCCGTACTCGTTCTGTAGGAACAGTGACTTCATACCATGGAAAATGCCCAGGTCGCCCTTAGCCACAGTAGCAGCGTGTTCAGGGGTGTCTACACCTCTGCCCGCAGCCTCAGCGCCTATGAGCCTTACACCCTCGTCCTTGATGAAATCATAAAAAGCACCCATGGCGTTTGAGCCGCCGCCCACACAGGCAACTACCGCATCGGGGAGCCTGCCCTCCTTCTCCATGAGCTGAGCCTTTATCTCCTCGCCGATGATCTTCTGGAAATCACGCACCATGGTGGGGTAGGGGTGGGGGCCCATAACAGAACCTATGCAGTAGAATGTGGTGTCGATATTTGAGCACCAGTCACGGAAAGCTTCGTTTATAGCATCTTTCAGCGTAGCCGTACCGCTGTTGACACCTGTTACCTTTGCCCCCAGCAAATTCATTCTGTAAACGTTCAGCGACTGTCTTTCCATATCGGTGGCACCCATGTATACCTCGCATTCAAGTCTCATGAGAGCGCATACAGTAGCTGTAGCCACACCATGCTGACCCGCACCGGTTTCAGCGATAATGCGCTTTTTGCCCATTTTCTTGGCCAGCAGCAGCTGACCCAGCACGTTGTTTATCTTGTGGGCACCTGTGTGGTTGAGGTCTTCTCTTTTGATGTAGACCTTGGCGCCCCCCAGGTCCTTAGTCATCTTCTCAGCATAATACAGCATTGAAGGCCTGTTGGCATAATCGTGATATAGTTCCCTCAGCTCTCTGTTGAAGTCGGGGTCGTCCTTGTATTTATCGTAAGCCGCCTCCAGTTCGTGAACGGCTGTCATAACTGTCTCGGGGATATACTGTCCGCCAAAATCGCCGAAGCGTCCGATCTTGCTCATTCTATTTCCTTCTTTCCGTCAAATTCATTCATCTCAGCGTTTATAAAACCATCTATCATCGTGCGGAAAACAGCCTTTGCAATGTTAACATCTGCACCTAAGGCAGCGGCTTCCGCCCTGACTTTTTCAATTACCTGTGCCACTCTGTCAGGCGCTTTCACATCGCTCCTGTTTTTCTTGAATGCTGCCGCCTGCCTGACATATCCGCCCCGTTCAGCCAGCAGCCTTATCATCTCGCTGTCGATACGGTCTATCTCGTCCCTTACTTCCTTCAGACTGCCGCATTGCATTATTTCCATATCATACACCTGCTCTCAGCTCGTGCAGTGTATCTGTAATGCTCCCGCTTCTCATGAGCGTTTCTCCGATAAGCACCGCATCAGCCCCAAGGCTCCTGACCGTCTTCATATCATCGTTGGTCTTTATGCCGCTTTCGGAAACGAACACCGCACCCGCGGGCGCATAAGGCCTGAGCTTTTCCACCGTATCAAGGCTGACCTCGAAGGTCTTCAGATCGCGGTTGTTCACACCGATGACCATGCCCTCGCGGTCGAGAGCGTAGCATTGCATCTCTTCCACGGTATGCATCTCGCCCAGCACGCTCAGCCCCAGTGTCCTTGCCAGCCTGAAAAGTCTGTCAAAATCAGGTATATCCAGCACCGCCGCTATCAGCAGCACAGCGTCCGCACCCAGGGCGGCAGCCTCGAATATCTGGTACTCATCGAAGATGAAATCCTTGCGAAGTATGGGTATGTCCACCGCCTTGCGTATATCCGCAAGATACTGCGACGAGCCCTGAAAATAATGCTCCTCCGTCAGGCAGCTTATGGCATTTGCACCCGCCGCCTCGTATTCCTTTGCAAAGTCCACAGGACGAAAATCTTCCCGTATGAGCCCCTTGCTGGGTGAAGCCTTCTTCACCTCGCAGATACAGGACAGCGTATCCTTTTTCAGCGCCTTTTCCAGCGAAAGGGGAGCGCGCTCCGTCAGCTGTATCTCAGCCCTGCGCCTCATCTTGCTCAGCGGGCATCGTTCCTGTTCGCGGCTCAGCTGTATCCTGCGCTGACTAACTATATCATCAAGTATCATAGCTTTATCCTCTGTTTGTGAATTCCACCAGCTTGTTCAGCTGTGCCAGTGCCGCACCGCTGTCAATGGCTTCTCCTGCCAGCTGCACACCTTCCGCAATGCTCTCAGCCTTGCCGCAGACATACAGCGCAGCCCCCGCATTGAACAGAACTATATCCCTCTTGGCACCCTGTATCTCGCCTTTGAGTATGCCCAGCGTTATGCCCGCATTCTCCAGTGCATCACCGCCGACTATCTCGTCCTTCTTGGCAGTTTTCAGCCCCACGTCCTCAGGGGTCAGGGTGAACTTCTTTATCTCACCGTTGTTTATCTCAGCTATCCTTGTAGGTGCAGAAATGGATATCTCGTCCAGCCTGTCAGTACCGTATACCACCAGCGAATGCTTTACACCCAGGTTTTTCAGCACGTTTGCCACGATGTCTATGAGCCTCTCCTCGTAAACACCTATAACGTTGTACTCAGCGTTCGCAGGATTTGCCAGAGGTCCCAGTATGTTGAAAACTGTGCGTATACCGCTCTGGGCTCTTACAGGTCCCACAAATCTCATGGCCTTGTGATAGCTCTGGGCAAACAGGAAGCATACCCCTACCTCATCAATGCAGGCCGCAGCCTTTTCGGGAGTAGATGCTATCTTCACACCCAGCGCTTCCAGTACATCAGCCGCGCCGCTTCTGGAGGAAACGCTCCTGTTGCCGTGCTTTGCCACTGCCTGTCCCACTGCTGATACCACAAAGGAAGAAGTGGTAGAGATATTGAAGCTCTGTGCCAGGTCGCCGCCTGTACCCACTATCTCCAGCACATCTCTGCTGTGGGGGACCTTTGCCATCTTGTCCCTCATGCCCTCAGCACAGCCTGTTATCTCATCGATAGTTTCCACGTTCATTCTCATGGCGGTCAGCAGTGCTGCGGTCTGGGCGTTGGTCGCCCTGTCGCCCATGATGATATCGATAGCTGTTCTTGCTTCCTCACGGCTCAGGTGCTGGCCGTCCACTACCTTGGCGATGTAGGGCTTAAGCTCCGTCCTCTCTGCGTCAGGCAGAACATTTATCTCAGCTGCCGCAGTTTCTATCCCCGACATTCTCAGGAAGTTCGCCAGTATCACCGAGCCGTACTCCGTCAGTATGCTCTCAGGGTGGAACTGCACACCGTAGGTGCTGTGCTGCTTGTGCTTGATCGCCATTATCTGACCCTTGTCATCGCTGCCTATTATCTCCAGACAATCGGGCAGGCTCTCTTTTTCAACTATCAGCGAATGATATCTCGCTGCCGCCAGTGTCTTCTTTAACCCTTTGAATATCGGCTGACTGTTGTCTATGTCGATGTCGGTCTGCTTGCCATGCATCTGCTCAGCCGCATGGACTATCTTTCCCCAAAAGGCCTCAGCTATGGCCTGGTGTCCCAGGCATACCCCCAGTATAGGCAGCTTTCCGCTGAAATGCCTTACAGCCTCCACCGATATGCCTGCGTCCTTGGGGTAACATGGCCCGGGGGAGATGACCAGCGCCTGGGGCTCAAGTCTTTCTATCTCCTCAATGGTTATCTCATCGTTGCGTACCACCCTGATATCGGGGTTCAGCACACCAATGGCCTGATACAGATTATATGTAAAACTGTCGTAGTTATCTATCAGAAGTATCATATCCTTGCCCTCCTGTTCTTAAAGTCTGGCTGCTTCCTTGACTGCGTTTATAACAGCCAGTGCCTTGTTGCAGCTTTCCTCATACTCGTTCTCGGGGACCGAATCAGCTACCACACCGCCGCCGGCCTGAACATAAGCATTGTTGTTCTTGAAAAGCACTGTTCTTATGGCTATGCAGGTGTCCAGGGACCCGTCAAAGGCCAGATAACCTACAGTTCCGCCGTAAAGACATCTCTTGGTGGTCTCCAGTTCATCTATTATCTCCATGGCTCTCACCTTGGGAGCCCCCGAAAGGGTGCCTGCGGGCAGTACAGCCATCAGCGCATCAAGAGGTTTCCTGTCAGCCCTCAGCTTGCCCTTTACGTTGGAAACAATGTGCATTACCTTTGAATATCTCTCTATGACCATAAGGTCGGTCACTTCAACGCTGCCGAATTCGCTGACCTTGCCAATGTCGTTCCTGCCAAGGTCTACCAGCATGGTATGCTCAGCCCTTTCCTTGGGGTCGTTCAGCAGCCTCTGCTCATTGGTCATGTCCTCATCATGGGTGCTGCCACGCTTTATGGTGCCTGCGATAGGTCTTGTCACCACAGTACCGTTCTCAACGCTCACCAGCATCTCGGGTGAAGCCCCTGCAAAGGCATAGTCAGCGTGCTTGAAGTAAAACAGGTACGGCGAAGGGTTAGTGCTTCTCAGCATTCTGTAAACATCAAAGCTGTCGGGCGGATTGTCTATCTCAAATCTCTGTGAGGGCACTATCTGGAAAATATCTCCGTCTTTGATATATTCCTTTGCTTTTACCACATTGGCCATGTACTGCTCCTTGGTTATGTTCGAGCGTACTTCCAGTTCATCAGCCCCGGACTTTTTCTTCCTGGTCTCAGGCTGATAGCTCCTCAGCGCCACCACGATGTCCAGTGCTGTCTGTTCGCACAGGGCGTACTTTTCATCGATATTGTCCGAAGCATTTATATTCAGTATTATGACCGCCTTGTTGCTCAGATGGTCGTAAGCTACCAGCTTTTCAAACATGAACAGGTCTGCATCGGGCATACCCAGGTCATCATGGGGAACATTTGTCAGCTTCTTCTCAAAGTACCTTACCATGTCGTAAGCAAAATAACCCATAAGTCCCCCCGTAAGCTTGGGGTAGTTGTTGAATCTGGGCGACTTGTGTTCCTCAATTATCTCAGAAAGAAAGCCGATAGGGTCATCAAGCTTTTTCTGAACAGGCGCCTTGCCCGCCTGCTTTATGGTCATCACATGATCTCTCAACTCGTATTCAGCCTTGGGGTCAATGCCTACATAAGAATATCTGCCCCACTTGTCCTTGTTGTCTACCGACTCCAGAATGAAGCAGTCATCATAAAGCTCGTGCAGGCAGTTGAAAAGCTGGATAGGCGTGTAGCTGTCCATGAGCAGTTCGTAAAAAACAGGAACTGTCTTGTAGCTTTCCAGATACTTCTTGACATCATTAAGTTCAGGGTACAGCATAATGTTTTCCTCCTTAGTTTATCCCAAAGCAAAAAGGCAATAAAAAAAGCCCCATCATCACACATGACTTAAGTCATGGGACGATAGAACCGTGGTGCCACCCATTTTCCCGACAATCGTATTGTCGGCTCATCAAGGTACGCACTCTCAGGTCAACCCATCAAGATCAATACCCCTCCGCACTAACGTAGGGATCACGGCGAGAGATACTCGTTAAAAACTTTCGCTCTGCTCCTCACAAATCCATTCACCGTATGCCCTCGTACTGTCTCACACCTGCCGACAGCTCTCTGAAACTACCTCACACAGCTACTTACTTTTGCTCACAGGATTTCTCATATCAAATTTTCATGTTTGCATTATATTACAATTTTCCTATTTTGTCAATAGGTTTTTCTCACCAAAATAATTAACTTTTTGTGAACGGATTTCTTCCCGCTTAAGAAAAAAATTTGTAAAGCCCTTGCAATTGCAGAAAATATGAGTTATAATATATAACGATATAGTATTTTTTGATAAAAGGAGATCCTATGAAGTTTTACGCAAATAAAAAATACCAGACCATAGCCGTCTATGCCGCTGTCGTCATTGCGGTGAACGTGCTGCTGGTGCTGGCACTGTACAATTTCTCTGATATAATGAAAAGCGTGGAGAACCTGTTCGTGGTGCTGCAGCCCGTGATCTGGGGGCTGGTCATCGCTTTCCTGACAAATCCTATTATGGATAAAACCAGCAAACTGCTGCGCAAGCTGTATAAGGATGATGAACAGCGTGCAAAAAGCAGCAAGTTCGTCAAGGTCATATCCGTCATCATAACCGAGCTGCTCTTCCTTGGGGTAGTCACAGGCATCGTTGCTATCGTAGTCCCTGAGCTTATCAAATCCATCATGGAGATCTTTGATAATGCAGGCTCCATATTCGAGAGCGTCCAGAAATGGATAAACAAGATATTCCGCAACTACCCGTCCATCGAGCAGGCCGCGACCCAGTGGCTGTCCGAATTCAATGCGGATATCGGAACTATCTATGAAAATCTCAAGCCCATGCTTGAAAATATCCTTTCAGGCGCCTGGGGACTTGTCACCGTTGTCAAGAACTTCCTGCTGGGATTTATAGTTTCCGTGTATATGCTCTGCAGCAAGGAAAAGCTCCTTGCCCAGATAAAGAAGATAATTATTTCCGTCACCAGGAAGCGTACCTGCGCCAGGATAATGTCCGTATGCTCCCAGGCAAACACCGTGTTCTCGGGCTTTATCACTGGCAAGATAATCGACTCGTTCATCATCGGCCTTATCTGCTTCATAGGCCTTACCATTATGGGTATGCCCTATGCCACCATGATAAGCGTGCTGGTGGGCGTCACGAATATAATCCCGTTCTTCGGCCCCCTGATAGGCGCTATCCCCTCAGCACTGCTCATACTGCTGATAGAACCCAATAAGTTCTTCATATTCATCGTGTTCATCATAGTTCTCCAGCAGTTTGACGGAAATATCCTCGGTCCAAAGATACTTGGGGACTCCACGGGACTTCCAGGCTTCTGGGTGCTGATCTCGCTGCTGCTCTTCGGCGGTGTCTTCGGATTTGTAGGCATGGTGCTGGCAGTTCCTACCTCTGCGCTGATCTACAGCTTTATCCGTTCCTCCGTGGAAGATAAGCTAAGGCGCAAAAAGCTGCCCGTGGCTACCGAGTACTATATGGACGATGTGGCGCACCTCTACAAAAAGCCGCCCGAGCGTACTCCTCTCACAGCAGAACAGCTTATGGAACTGGATATCCCCTCTATCGATGAGGTCAACGAAGTCCCTTTCCATGAACAGGAAGAAGCTATCGCTGATATAAAAGAAAAGTAGACCCTGCCCCGAAACGTGTCAATGCGTTGCGGGGCTTTTTCATGCCTTGTGCCGAAAGCATATCAGTGCATATATAAGACATCGAGCACCAAAATACCATGTTTTGCCAGCTTTGCTGAAGTGTGCGGATTTTGACAATTGTATGAAAATTAATAAAATCCACTTGTAAATTGCAAACAGATATGCTATAATAATTCTAATTTGTAATTTCAGCGGAGGTTGTTTAGATGAGCAAGATCTACGATCTGGGTATCGATGTTGGTTCGACCACTGTCAAGACCGTTATCACCGATGAGGGTGAGTTTGTATATAACAGATACGAAAGACATTTCTCCCGTGTAAGGGAAACAGTTGCGGAACAGCTCAGGCTTATCCGCAAAAGCTACCCCGAGGATAAGTTCCGTATCGCCATAACAGGTTCAGCAGGCCTGGGCATTGCCGAAGCCTGCGGCATACCCTTCGTGCAGGAGGTCTTCTCCGCTTTCGTTGCGGTGAATAAGACTTACCCCGATGCCGATGTGGTCATAGAGCTGGGCGGTGAGGACGCTAAGATAATCTTCCTCACAGGCGGTGTGGAGCAGCGTATGAACGGCTCCTGCGCAGGCGGCACAGGTGCGTTCATCGACCAGATGGCAGGTCTGCTGGGTGTTACTCCCGATGATATGAACGACCTGGCTCTCAAGGCCGAGAAGACTTATCCCATAGCTTCCCGCTGCGGTGTTTTCGCTAAGTCCGATATCCAGCCCCTGCTCAATCAGGGCGCCAAGAAAGAGGATATCTCCGCTTCTATCTTCCAGGCCGTAGTAGACCAGACGGTCTCGGGTCTGGCTCAGGGCAGAAAGATATCAGGCAAGGTGCTGTTCCTCGGCGGACCTCTCACCTACCTCAGCGCCCTCCGTGAAACTTTCAGGAAGACCCTTTTTCTCTCTGATGACAATGCTGTCCTCCCCGAGAAGTCTTCCTGCTATATCGCCTACGGCGCAGCGCTCCATGCCCACGACCTCTCCGAGGAGATCACCATTGATGAGGCGCTGGAAAAGATAGTAAATGCCAAGACCAACGACAATATCGTTGTGGGCAGAAGACTGTTTGACTCTCAGGCTGAGTATGCCGAGTTCATCGAGCGTCATAAAAAATCCGACCTCAAATATGAGGATATCATGTCCTATTCGGGCGATGCCTACCTTGGTATCGACGCAGGCTCCACCACCACCAAGCTGGTGCTGATAACCCCCGAGGGCAGGCTGCTCTATCAGCATTACTGCTCCAATCAGGGTCAGCCCCTTGATGTCATCTCAGCTAAGCTGAAAGAGATATATCGTCTTGCTGGCGGCAGGATAAATATCAAAGCCTCCGCAGTTACAGGCTATGGCGAAGAACTGATAAAGGCAGGCCTGGGCGTTGATTACGGTATAGTTGAAACTGTGGCACACTATAAGGCAGCTGCCTATTTCTGCCCCGAAGTTGACTTCATCATCGATATCGGCGGACAGGATATAAAGTGCTTCAAGATCAAGAACAACGCTATCGACAGCATAATGCTCAACGAAGCCTGTTCCTCGGGCTGCGGCTCCTTTATACAGACATTTGCAGGCGCTATGGGCTATGATATAGCCAATTTTGCCCAGCTGGGACTTTTCGCTAAAGCCCCCGTTGAGCTTGGTTCCCGCTGCACTGTTTTCATGAACAGTTCAGTAAAACAGGCCCAGAAGGACGGCGCTACCGTTGAGGATATCTCCGCAGGTCTGTCAGCTTCCATAATCAAGAATGCCGTTTATAAAGTTATCCGTGCCAAGTCCATAGATGAACTGGGACAGAACATCGTTGTCCAGGGCGGTACATTCCTGAACGATGCTGTGCTGCGTTCCTTTGAGCAGGAGCTTGGCAGGAACGTTATACGTCCCGCTATAGCAGGACTTATGGGCGCTCTCGGCTGTGCCCTCTTTGCCAAGGAGAAGTCTGCGGGCACGCTGACAACTTCGGGTATCATATCAAAAGAAGAACTTGAGAACTTCACATATTCCGCCCGTGCAGTACAGTGCGGCGGCTGCGGTGCCCACTGCAACCTCACCGTTATCCGTTTCAATGACGGTCATCGCTTTATCTCGGGCAACCGCTGCGAAAAGGGTGCAGGTATTAAAATAACCGACCGCACCGAGAATATGATAGAGTATAAGTTTGAGTATATAAAGGGTCTTGAAGAGAAAAAGCCCCGCATGAAGCCAATTGCAAAGGTGGGTCTTCCACTGTGCCTTTCTTTCTATGACCTCATGCCTTTCTTCTCACAGCTTTTTACCGACCTGGGCTTTGAACTGGTGTTCTCTGAGGAATCCACCAGGGCTACCTACTATAAGGGTCAGCAGACTATCCCCTCGGATACCGTATGCTACCCCGCAAAGCTTGCCCACGGCCATATAGAAAGTCTGCTGGAAAAGGGCGCTGACTTCATATTCTACCCCTGCATGAGCTATAATATCGACGAGGGCGGTTCCGATAACCACTATAACTGCCCCGTAGTCGCATATTATCCCGAACTGCTCAAAGCCAATAACGATAAGCTTACCGAGGATAATTTCATAGCTCCCTATATCGACCTCAATAATAAGGGTCACGTTGCCAAGGCTATGGCCAGGGCACTGAAGAAATACGGCATTACCGCCAAGCAGGTGATGGCACTGCTCAACCGCGCATACTCCGCCCAGATAGACTTCCGCCGTGATGTCAAGGCCAAGGCTCAGGAGATAATGCGTGAGGCAAGGCGCAAGGGTCAGAAGATCATAGTTGTCGCAGGCAGACCTTACCATATCGACCCCGAGATAAACCACGGTATACATAAGCTGATAGCTTCCCTGGGCTTTGCTGTCATCACTGAGGACAGCGTTGCATCCCTGGTGGATACCCCCGTCCTCGATGTCCTCAATCAGTGGACCTATCATTCAAGGCTCTACCGTGCTGCAAAGTATGTCTGTGAGCATGATGATATGCAGCTGGTGCAGCTGGTGAGCTTCGGCTGCGGAATCGACGCTGTCACCACCGATGAAGTCCGTGCTATCCTGGAGGAGCAGGGCAAGCTCTATACCCAGCTGAAAATAGACGAGATAACCAATCTCGGCGCAGCCAAGATAAGACTGCGCTCTCTGGCGGCAGCCCTTGAAGAAAAGGACGCCCGGAAGCAGAAGGCATTGCTGAAAAATGCCTGATATGTCATCTGACTAAAGATCAATACCGATAAGATAATTCGGAGGAATAGAAATGTCTGAAAAGAACAAAACCTGCAGCATACCCCATTCGGGTTCGGACAGGGTAAACAAGTCATACTTTGATAAGTCCAGAAAATCGGACTACATAGTGCTTGTCCCCGATATGCTGCCCATACACTTCAAGCTGATAATGGCGATATACGAGCAGTACGGCTACCGTATGGAGCTTTTGCAGACTTCCACCCGCAGTGTCATCGATGAGGGACTTAAAAACGTCCATAACGATACCTGCTATCCCGCACTGCTGGTCATAGGTCAGTTCCTTGATGCTCTCAACAGCGGCAAGTATGACCCCGACCATACCGCACTGCTCATTTCCCAGACAGGCGGCGGCTGCAGAGCTTCGAACTATATCCACCTGCTGAGGAAAGCCCTTTCCACCACCTATCCCCAGGTGCCTGTGCTTTCGCTCAATTTCAGCGGCCTGGAAAAGGACGCTTCTATCGAAGTTTCGCCCACTATCGCCCTTAAGCTGATATATGCGGTGCTTTACGGCGATATGCTCATGCTGCTGTATAACCAGTGCAAGCCCTACGAGATAGAACCCAACTCCACAGATGAACTGCTGGCAAGGTGGCAGCACCGCCTGGGTAAGCTGTTCCATACCAAGCGTGAATATATGAGCACTGCAAAGCACTACCGTGCCATGCTCAAAGACTTTGCGGCTCTTCCCAGAAGAAAAGAGAAGAAACCCAAGGTCGGCATAGTTGGTGAGATATATGTAAAGTATTCGCCCCTTGCCAATAATCACCTGAATGAATTCCTGCTGAGCGAGGGCTGCGAGCCCAATGTTCCCGGCCTGCTGGACTTCGTTATGTACTGCGCCTCCGACGCTATCAATGACAGCAAGCTCTATGACTCCAGAGATAAGAAGACCCTCATCTACGGCATAGGCTACGATGTGCTTTATAAGTTCCAGAAACAGCAGATAAAGATGATCAACGAGCAGGGCGTTTTCCAGCCCCCCCATGATTTTGAACACCTGCGCAAATGCGCCGATAAGTATATCCACCAGGGTGTAAAAATGGGCGAAGGCTGGCTCATCACCGCTGAAATGGCCGCCCTTGCCGAAACAGGCACCAAGAACATCATCTGCACCCAGCCATTCGGCTGCCTGCCAAACCACATAGTTGCAAAGGGAAGTGCCCGTGTAATCAAGCAGGCTTATCCCGATGCAAATATCGTTGCCATCGACTATGACCCGGGTGCAACAAAGGTCAATCAGGAGAACCGTATCAAGCTGATGCTGGCAAATGCGGTGATGTAAATGGATCGAATAAATTGGCTTATAGACTGGTATAAGTCCCGATGCAACGGTGACTGGGAACATTGTTACGGTGTGGAGATCACCACTCTTGATAACCCTGGCTGGGCTGTTAAGATCGATGTGAGGGAGACTTCCGCTGAGGGAAGACCCTTTGAAAAGATTTTTTTGGACAACGGCGATGATGACTGGTACAGCTGTTGGGTGAAGGACGATGTATATTTCACGGCTGCGGAGACCCCGACAAGCTTGAAACTATTATATCGGTCTTCAGAAAATGGTATGAAAGCGAATGAAGGAGGTAAACTATGGAATTCCAGAAGCTTGCAGAAGCAAGAAGAAGTGTTAGAAAATATGCTGATAGGGAAGTCACCCGTGAACAGGTGGAGGAAATTATCCGCACCGCACAGGAAGCACCCTCCTGGAAAAATCAGCAGACCAGTAAGTATTATATCGTGCTTTCAAAGGAAAAGCGTGAGGCGGTCAGGACGACCTGTTTCCCCTCTTTCAACGAACAGCGCTCCCTCAATGCCGCACTGGTTGTCACCGCTTTTGAAAAGAACAATGTTGGCTTCAACGAAAACGGCGAGCCTGTCAATGAACTGGGCAACGGCTGGGGCTGCTATGACCTCGGTCTGCAGAATGCTTACTTTATCCTGAAAGCCAGAGAGCTTGGGCTCGATACCCTCATCATGGGCATTCGTGATGCCGATAAGCTCCGCGCCGCACTTGATATCCCCGAGAATGAGGAGATAGGTGCTGTGCTGGCGTTGGGCTATGCCGATGAAGAACCTAAAAAGCCCCGCCGCCGCGAGCTTGATGATATAGCAAAGTTTTATTGATGATGACAAGGTCGGAGATATTTCTCCGACCTTTTGCTATCTGAAAATCGGGTGAAGATTTGGTAAAAACGGTTGCATTGAGGGATAAAATGTGCTATACTAACTTGTAGTGATTTTTTTGACGGCAGTGTCATGTTTATTATTATCGGAAGGATCTTGGCTTTAATGAGTACCAACGGCATGGAAAACAGATATGTACCCGACAGGACCCGCAGTGTTGCCCGCCGCAGAGGTGCCAGAAATGCGCTTTCGGCTCTCATCTGCACCGCAGTGATCGGCGTGGGCTTTTCGGGTCATCTTATTTATCAGTCGTACTATTCTGTAGGCTGGCATACCCATGCTGAGGGTACTTATTATATTTCCCCCGAAACAGGTGAACGTGTGACAGGCTACCAGATAATCGACAATACCTGCTACCTCTTTGACGATGAGGGCATTATCCTCCCCCCGGGCTGGCAGGATTTCCGCGGAGATACCTATTACCTCGGCAAGGACAGCACCATTCAGCGGGGAACTATAGAGATAGACGGCGTGAAGTATTACTTCTCCACCGAGTCGGGCGTCTTCAGGACAGGCCTTGTCAATATCAACGGCGATGAATATTACTTTGATGAACACGGCTTCCCCAGTACAGGTTTTTCGGGAAATTCCTACTTCGATGAAAACGGCAAGCAGTACCGCGGCTGGGTAAACGTGGGCGGCTCACAGTATTATTTCAAGAACGACGGCAAAATGGCCGTAGGTTTCTATGAGATAGAGGGCGAGGTCTACTACTTTGACAGCGACGGTAAAATGGCCTCCGACTGGAAGGTAATTGGCGGAAGAAGATACCTGTTCAACTCCAACGGAGTCATGCACCGCGGCTGGATAGAAAAGGACGGCAATTATTATTATGCCGATGACGAAACAGGCGCCTGCGTAACAGGCTTCTATGAGATAGACGGCAACACCTACTATTTCGATGATAAGGCTGAAATGGTCAAGAACTGGAAAAAGATAGACGGCAATATGTACCATTTTTCTTCTGACGGTATCATGACCACAGGCTGGTACGAGGAAAAGAACTCCAAGTACTATTTTGACGAGAAGGGTGTGGCAGGCAAGGGCTTTGAGCAGATAGGTGAAGATTTCTACTACTTTGATGATGAGTATAAGCTTCTTGACGGCTGGCAGACTATCAACGGCCAGAAGTATTACTTCGGCCGCGGCGGTGTAGTAGCCAGCGGCTGGACGGAACTTCCGGGAACAGAACTTAAGCCATATACGCAGGAACCTGTGATGCTCAAATATTATTTCTATCCCGAAACTCACGAGGCTGCCTATGGCTGGGCTTCTATCGGCAGTGATTCCGCCGAGGTCAAGCTGTTCAAAAAGGATATGTCAGACCTGCGTAAGTACAACAAGCTTTCCGATGATGAAAAGCGTGCCCTCACAGGTGAAGACCGTGACCGTTACCTTGAACTTGAAGAGAAGTATAAGGACGATTCTATCAATAAATTCCAGAAGGAAGTCTATGATAAATTCGGCGGCGATGTGCTGGGCAACTACTATTTCTACAGCGATAACACCCTGGCCTATGGCTGGATAACCGTGGGCGACTACCGTTTCCACTACGATGAGGAAACAGGCAAGAAATCCACAGGCTGGGCTACTATCGAAGGCAAGCGCTATTACTTCGGTGAAACAGGCGCTGCCTGCACAGGCGAGTTCAAGGGCGATGAAGAGAACTATGTCTTCTCCTCAGACGGTGTGCTGTCTGACGGTATCGTCAAGGTGGACGGTCAGATAAAATATAAAAAGGGCGACGAAGAGTGGCTCAAGGAAGATTTCCATACCGAAGAAAACAAGACCTACTATTTCGATGAAAACGGCAATGCAGCCATTGGCTGGTGCGTTATCGAAGACAAGCGCTATTTCTTTGATGAAGAGGGTGTCATGGTCAAGGGTATATATACCGATGACAGCGGCACCTATTATCTCAGCCGTAACGGTGCCGAGGAAAACAAGTGGGTCACTGTAGAAAACGGCAAGACCTACTACTTCGGCAACGATAACCGTGCCTATAAGGGTTGGAACAAGATAGCGGGCACCGACTTCTATTTCGGCGACGACTGCACTCTGCAGGAGGGCTGGACGACTATCGAGGACAAGCGCTATTACCTCGAACACGGCGTTATGCTGAGAGGTCCCCTGAATATAAACGGCGAGATGATAAATCTCGGCGAGAACGGTTATGTCACCGAAGGCTGGGTAAGCTGGAGCGGCAATAAATACTATAACCTTGCGGGCGGCAGGATCGCCACAGGCTGGCAGGAGATAGACGGTAAGCTCTACTATTTCGACTGGCAGGGCATCATGCTGACCGATACCGAGGTGGACGGCTATATCCTCGGGGCTGACGGTGCAGCGATCACCGAATGATACAAACGATAAAACAGCACTTCATCCCCGTGAAGTGCTGTTTGTTTATTATTTATCCAGAAGTTCCAGCAGCCGCCTTGCAGCTTCTTCCGTGTCTTCGGGACTTCCAAAGGTCGAAAACCGCAGGTAGCCCTCTCCGCATTTGCCGAAGCCTGCCCCGGGTGTGCCGATAATCTGTGCTTCATTCAGCAGCTTGTCAAAAAATTCCCAGCTGCCCATTTTGTCAGGGCATTCCAGCCAGATGTAAGGTGCATTCTTTCCACCCGTGTACCATATGCCCAGCTTGTCCAGGGCATTCATCAGCGTGCGGGCATTTTTCTTGTATACCTGAATGTTTTCTTTTATCTGACGCTGCCCTTCCTCCGTGAAGACCTCGCAGGCAGCACGCTGTATAATGTAGGAAACACCGTTGGTCTTGGTCGTCCTGTTGCGTACCCACATCTCGTTGAAGTTCATGCCGCAGCGTACAAGTTCCTTGGGTATCACCGTGTAGCCCAGCCTTGTCCCCGTGAAGCCCGCTGTCTTTGAAAGCGAGCATATCTCAATGGCACAGGTCCTGGCGCCCTCTATCTCAAATATGGAATGGGGTATGGTCTCATCTTCAATGAAAGCCTCATAGGCCCCGTCAAAAATTATCACCGAGTTGTGCGCATTTGCCCAGTCCACCCAGACCTTCAGCTGTTCTCTGCTATACACCGCACCTGTGGGGTTGTTGGGTGAGCATATGTAGATAAGCTCTGCATCTGTGTCATCATCAGGCAGAGGCAGAAAACCGTTATCCCTCGAGGACGGCAGGTGGATTATCTCCCGTCCTCCCATGACATTTGCGTCCACATAAGCGGGATAGGCGGGCTCGATTATCAGTGATCGGTTTGAACGGTCAAACAGGTCAAGTATGTCCCCCAGTTCATCGGAAGCACCGCTGGATATAAATACCTCCTCATCATCGACCTCCACTCCGCGTCCGCGGTAATATCCCGCCACTGCGCTTCTGAGAAAAGGCGCTCCGCATTCAGGCATATACCCGTTGAATGTGGCTGCATCTGCCTGGTCATCGGCCGCCTTGTGAAGCCCCTTTATGACAGCATCGCACAGTGGCAGCGAAACATCTCCTATACCCATGCGGTATAAATGCGTATCAGGGTGCTGTGCCAGATATTCCCTGGTCTTCTTTGCAATGTTGTAAAACAGGTAAGAACTTTTCAGGTGTGAATAGTTCATATTAGGTGTCAGCATAATTATTCTCCTTTCGCTGCAGGCAGCTTCATCTCGTATTTGTCCTTGACAGCATTTGCTGTTACCGCAGTGGGGTAGCTGCCGTCAAAACAGGCCTTGCAGCAGTCATCACTGCCTATGAGTTCGTGCAGCCTTGCCACAGGCAGATAACCCAGGCTGTCAGCTCCCATCTGCTCAGCTATCTCCTCGGGTGTCCTGTGACAGGCGATAAGATCCTTGTCAGAGTCTATATCCGTGCCGTAATAACAGGGGTGTAGAAAAGGCGGTGCTGATACACGGAAGTGTATCTCCTTTGCCCCCGCTTCCCTCAGCAGAGAAACTATCCGTCCCCCCGTAGTGCCCCGCACTATGGAGTCATCTACCAGCACGACTCTCTTGCCCCGCACAGTTTCTCCCACTGCCGCCAGCTTTATCCTTACCTTGTCTGTCCTTGCAGACTGAGTGGGTGAGATGAAAGTCCTTCCTATATATTTGTTCTTTATAAGCCCGATACCGTATGGTATCCCCGAGGCCTGTGCAAAGCCCAGGGCAGCGTCCAGCCCCGAATCCGGCACCCCGATGACTATATCTGCCTTTGCAGGGCAGCTTTCAGCAAGTATGCGCCCCGCCCTCAGCCTTGCCTGATGCACGGATATCCCGTCTATGTAAGAATCTGGCCTTGCAAAGTATATGTACTCAAATATGCATATCTGTCGCCTTTTCTTACGGCAGTTGTCCTTTACCGACCTAACCCCGCCTGCCGAGAATATCATCATCTCCCCGGGCTCGATGTCACGGATAAATTCAGCCCCCACCGCAGTGAGCGCACAGCTTTCCGAAGCCACTATATATGCCCCGTCAGGGGTCTTGCCGTAGCACAGCGGCCTGAAACCAAAGGGGTCCCTTACAGCGATAAGCTTAGTGGGGGACATGACTATGAGCGAATATGCTCCTTCGATGACCTCCATAGCTCCCAGCACAGCTTCCTCTATAGACCCGCAGGTCAGCCTTTTGCGGGTTATGATGTATGCTATGGTCTCTGTGTCCGAGGTCGTGTGGAAGATAGCCCCCGATAATTCCAGCTCCCGCCTCAGTTCGTAGGCGTTTGAAAGATTTCCGTTGTGGGCTATAGCCATTCTGCCCTTCATGTGGTTCACCACAATGGGCTGACAGTTCCTGCGCTCATTTCCTCCCGTGGTGGAATACCTTGCGTGACCCACCGCCATGTTTCCCTCAGGCATATCAGCCAGCGTCATGTGGTCGAAGACTTCTCCTACCAGCCCCGTGTCCTTGTGGGCGGTTATCACTCCGTCCTCGCATACAGCTATGCCGCAGCCCTCCTGTCCGCGGTGCTGCAAAGCATATAAGCCGTAGTAGACCGTTTCAGCCAGCGGTGCTTTTTCAGGCGACCATATCCCGAAAACTCCGCACTCTTCATGGAGCGTGCTCATTCTTCCGACCTCTTTACTGCCGCTGCGATAAATCCAGTGAACAGCGGGTGGGGTCTGTTAGGCCTGCTCTTGAATTCGGGGTGGAACTGTACACCCACATAAAAATCTCTGTCAGAAAGCTCCACCGTTTCCACCAGTCTGCCGTCAGGGGAAAGCCCGCTCAGGGTCAGCCCCGCCGATGAAAGCTTCTCGCGGTAATCATTGTTGAATTCGTATCTGTGCCTGTGGCGCTCGCTTATCTGTTCACTGCCGTAGCAGCGGCGCATGGTGGTGTTTTCTGTGATGACACAGGGGTAAGCCCCCAGCCTCAGCGTGCCGCCCTTGTCGATGGAATCGCTCTGTCCGGGCATAAAGTCGATGACCTTGTTTCTGCAAAGCTCGTTGAACTCACCCGAGTCAGCATCAGCTATCCCGCAGACGTTCCTTGCGTATTCGATGACAGCTATCTGCATACCAAGGCATATGCCGAAAAAGGGAAGTCCCTTTTCTCTTGCATACCTTACAGCTGTTATCATGCCTTCAATGCCGCGTCCACCGAAGCCCCCGGGTACTATCACACCGCTTACATCGCCCAGTGCATCAGTAATATTTTCTGCGGTAAGCTTCTCCGAGTCCACCCACTTTATGTCAACATGGGTCCCCAGAGAGTACCCCGCATGGCGCAAAGCCTCCGCCACCGAAAGATAAGCGTCGTGCAGCTCGGTGTATTTTCCCACAAGGGCAATGGCCGTCTTTGTATCAGCGGACTTTATCTTCTCCACCATTTCCCGCCACTCATCAAGATGAGGCCTTGGAGCTGTTATGCCCAGCCTTTTGCATACCACCTCCGAGAACCCCGAGCTTTCCAGCATCAGGGGAGCCTCATAAAGGTCGGGCAGGGTAAGGTTCTCGATGACACATTCCTCACGCACATTGCAGAAAAGTGCTATCTTCCTGAAAATAGACTCCTCCAGGGGCCTGTCGCAGCGCAGCACGATGATATCGGGGTTTATGCCCATGCCCTGCAGTTCCTTGACAGAATGCTGTGTGGGCTTGGTCTTGTGTTCCTCCGAACCGCTGAGAAAAGGCACCAGCGTAACGTGTATGAACATGGCATTCTCCCTGCCCACTTCTAGGGATATCTGCCTTACAGCTTCAATAAAGGGCTGTGATTCGATATCGCCTATAGTTCCGCCTATCTCGGTTATGATGACATCTGCATCGGTCTTTTTTCCCACCGAATATACGAACTCCTTGATCTCATTGGTTATGTGGGGTATCACCTGCACCGTGGAACCCAGATATTCACCTCTGCGTTCCTTGTTCAGCACGTTCCAGTAGACCTTGCCTGTAGTCAGGTTTGAATAGCGGTTGAGGTCTTCATCTATAAATCTCTCATAATGTCCCAAGTCAAGGTCTGTTTCAGCGCCGTCCTCGGTCACATAGACCTCTCCGTGCTGGTAGGGACTCATTGTTCCGGGGTCAACGTTTATGTACGGGTCCAGCTTCTGGGCTGCCACCACAAGTCCCCTTGCTTTCAGCAGACGTCCCAGCGAAGCCGCCGTTATGCCTTTGCCCAGTCCCGAAACGACACCGCCTGTTACAAATATGTATTTTCTCATGACCACATCTCCTTGTATAAGTTGCTGTTGACACAAAAAAAGAGACAATGCCGCCCGAAGTCAAACCTTCGAGACGCCATTGCCTCTTTTACTATATTTTGTATTATACACCAAAAGGAGAAAATTGTCAATCTCGTAGCTCACAAAAATTTGCAACACTTAACTTCAAAACTTGCAAAAACTTCACAAAGTTGCATAAACCTATTGACAGGAATGAAATTTTGAGATATAATACTTGCATGATTTGATAACCGTGAGCAATGGCGTTCACTTTTTCTGTACTATGGGTGCAGAAGCTGTGGACGCCATTATTTTATTTTAAGGAGAGATACTTATGAAAAGAGAAGGAGAAGTCCGTATCCCGTCGGGCTGCGCCATAGCGGCCGTTATTTCCCGTGAGGGAAAGGGCATTACGGGTGATGTCATCTACAATGCGATGAAGCCCATGCATGACCGTTCCAACGGTCTCGGCGGAGGCTTTGCAGCCTATGGCATTTATCCTGAGTACAAAGACTTCTATGCACTGCATATCTTCTTCGACCACCGTTCCACCAGAAAGGAATGTGAAGCTTTCCTCAAAGAGCACTTTGAGATAGTCAAAAGTGAGATCATTCCCACTCGAAAGCTCCCCGAGATAACCGATGAACCTATCATCTACAGATATTTCTGCTCACCTCTGAGATCCATGGTGCTTTCAGAACAGGTCGATGAAGATGAGTTCACTGCCCGCACCGTCATGAAGATCAACACCGAGATGAAAGGTGCCTACGTTTTCTCCAGCGGCAAGAACATGGGCTGCTTCAAGGCGGTGGGCTACCCCGAGGACGTGGGTCTTTTCTATAAGCTTGAAGAATACGAGGGCTACTCCTGGACAGCCCACGGCCGTTATCCGACCAACACCCCCGGCTGGTGGGGCGGCGCTCATCCTTTCTCACTGCTGGACAGCTCCGTGGTGCATAACGGTGAGATATCCTCCTACGATGCCAACCGCCGATATATCGAGATGTTCGGCTATAAATGCACCCTCCAGACAGATACCGAGGTAATAACCTATATCCTTGACTACCTTATCAGGCGGCAGGGGCTTACCCTTGAAGAAGCCGCTTCTGTAATAGCTGCACCTTTCTGGACGACTATCAATAACCTTCCCGAAAAGGAAAAAGAAAAGCTTACCTACCTGCGCACCGTCTTCCCAAGCCTGCTGATAACAGGGCCGTTCTCCATAGTATACGGCTGGAACGGAGGACTTATGGCGCTCAACGACCGACTGAAGCTCCGTTCAATGGTAACGGCCGCCAAGGCTGACCGTGTGTTCATAGCCAGCGAAGAAGCAGCTATCAGGGTCATGGAGCCCGAAGCGGAAAACCTGTACGCACCTGCAGGCGGCGAGCCTGTCATAGTCAGAGTAAGAGAGGGGAGATACTGATGAGAGAACAATTTATCTATCCCGAGTTTGAAGTCATCAGGGATAATAACAGATGTATAAAGTGCGGTGTCTGTCAGCGGCAGTGCGCCAATGAGGTACACCTTTACGATGCCGACTTCGGCGCCATGATATCCGATGAGACCAAGTGCGTCAACTGTCAGCGCTGCGTTTCGCTCTGTCCCACAAGGGCGCTCAAGATAGTAAAGAGCGACTGCCGCCTTCGTGAAAATGCAAACTGGTCGGACGAAACTATCAAGGAGGTCTACAAGCAGGCCAACAGCGGCGGTGTGCTGCTTTCCTCCATGGGCAATCCCAAGCCCCTGCCTGTTTACTGGGACAAGATACTCATAAACGCTTCACAGGTAACAAATCCTCCCATAGACCCCCTCCGTGAGCCTATGGAGACCCGTGTTACCCTGGGCAAAAAGCCCGATAAGATCCGCCGAAATGATAAAGGCGAGATCATCACCGAACTGCCCCCTCAGCTGGAGCTTTCCATGCCCGTCATGTTCTCAGCCATGAGCTACGGTTCTATCAGTTATAATGCCCATGCATCTCTTGCCCGCGCAGCTACGGAGCTGGGCATCTGCTATAACACAGGCGAGGGCGGCCTCCACGAAGATTTCTACGTTTACGGCCCCAACACCGTAGTTCAGGTGGCATCGGGACGTTTCGGTGTTCACAAGGATTACTTTGAAGCCGCCGCAGCCGTTGAGATAAAAATGGGTCAGGGCGCAAAGCCGGGTATCGGCGGACATCTCCCGGGGGCTAAGATAGTCGGTGACGTATCCCGCACTCGTATGATACCCGAGGGCTCCGATGCCATATCTCCAGCACCTCACCACGATATCTATTCTATCGAAGACCTGCGCCAGCTGGTGTTCTCCCTGAAAGAAGCCACCGAGTACAAAAAGCCCGTCATCGTCAAGGTGGCAGCGGTGCATAATATAGCTGCCATTGCCAGCGGTATCGCCCGCAGCGGCGCTGATATCATCGCCATTGACGGCTTCCGCGGAGGTACAGGCGCAGCCCCCACCCGTATCAGGGATAACGTGGGCATTCCTATCGAGCTTGCCCTTGCCGCAGTTGACCAGCGCCTTCGTGACGAGGGCATACGCAACAACGTATCTCTCGTGGTAGGCGGAAGTGTCCGTTCTGCCGCTGACGTAGTCAAGGCCATTGCCCTTGGCGCAGATGCTGTCTACGTTGCCACCGCAGCCCTGCTGGCACTGGGCTGCCACCTCTGCCGCACCTGCCAGAGCGGCAAGTGCAACTGGGGCATAGCTACCCAGCGCCCCGACCTGGTAAAGCGCCTTAATCCCGACATCGGTTCTCAGCGCCTTGTGAACCTGATGAACGCATGGCGCCACGAGATCAAGGAGCTTATGGGCGGCATGGGTATCAACTCTATCGAGAGCCTGCGGGGCAACCGACTCATGCTCCGCGGTGTAGGGCTTACCGCAAAGGAACTTGAAATACTTGGCATAGCCCATGCAGGTGAGTAAGGGAGGCTTTGTTGAAATGAAAAGAGTATATGTTAACGAAAAATGGTGTCTTGGGTGCAGGCTCTGCGAATACAACTGTGCCTTTGCAAACTCAGGCCTTGACAGCATGGTCAAGGCGCTGAAAGATAAGCCCATATTCCCCCGTGTACATATCGAGGAAGCTGAGGGCATCACCTATGCGGTATCCTGCCGCCACTGCAAGGATCCCCTCTGCGTGAAAAGCTGTATAGCAGGCGCTATCAGTATACAGGACGGTGTCATTAAGATCGACAAGGAAAAGTGCGTAGGCTGCCTGACCTGTGTGCTTGTCTGTCCCTATGGTGCAGTAGCCGCAGGCGAAAACGGCGCCGCCCAGAAGTGCGAGCTGTGCCTTGCAAATTCCTGCGGAGAACCTGCCTGTGTGGCAGGCTGTCCAAACAATGCCATAGTTTATGAGGAGAGGTGATAATATGAGCGAATATGTTATAGTCGGCAACGGTGTGGCAGCAGCAGGTTGTATCGAGGGCATACGTTCAGCCGATACTGAAAGCAGTATCACCGTTATCTCGGGCGAAGATCACCCCGTATATTCCCGCCCCCTGATATCTTATTACCTTGAGGGCAGGACAACTATTGAAAAGATGAACTACCGCCCCGCAGATTTTTATGAGAAGAACAAAGTAAAAGTTATCTACAGCAGGGCAGAACACATCGACAGCAAAAAGCAGACGATCACCCTCACAGACAAGCAGAAGCTCAAATATGACAAGCTATGCCTCTGTACAGGCTCTTCCCCTTTTGTTCCGCCATTTGAGGGGCTTGACGCCGTTGAAAAGAAATTCACCTTCATGACCATGGACGACAGCCTTGCCCTTGAAAAAGCCCTCAACCCAGAAAGCCGTGTACTTATCGTCGGGGCAGGACTTATCGGTCTTAAATGTGCCGAGGGTATTGCCGAAAGGGTAGGCACCGTCACCGTCTGCGACCTGGCGGACAGGGTGCTGTCCTCCATTATGGATAACGAGTGCGCTGCGGTCATGCAGGCACATCTTGAAAAGCACGGTATATCCTTCATGCTGGGTGATACAGCTGTAAGCTTTGATAAGGACAAGGCTCACATGAAAAGCGGTGCCGAGGTAGGCTTTGATATACTGGTGCTGGCCGTGGGTGTCCGTGCTGAGATATCCCTTGCCAAAGAAGCAGGCTGTGATACCGACAGGGGCATTATCATCGACGAAACAATGCTGACCACCGTCAGCAATATCTATGCCGCAGGTGACTGCACTCAGGGTCTTGACAGTGCCTCGGGCGAAAAGCGGGTGCTTGCTATCCTGCCCAATGCCTATATGCAGGGTCACTGCGCAGGTGTAAATATGGCAGGCGGAAAAGAAGCTGTCACCAATGCAGTGCCCATGAATTCCATCGGCTTTTTCGGGCTGCATTCCATAACCGCAGGCATATACCCCGCTGACAGCGAGATTTATGAAGACCATCCCGCAGGGGGCATCAAGCGCCTTTACATCAAAAACGGCAGACTTGCAGGCTATATCCTAATAGGTGAAGTTGACCGTGCAGGCATCTACACTGCCCTTGTCCGTGAGAAAACTCCCCTTGAAGAGGTGGACACAGCAAGGCTCAGGCTGAGCCCCTCGCTGGCAGTATATAAGGCGGATATCCGCAGGAAAAAACTTGGAGGTGTGGTATAATGACTATAAATGCAACAGACCTTGACTACCGTGAACTCAATGAAACTCTCAGGAATTCACGGGGCAAGTGCAATATAACCAACTGTCTGGGACAGCGTTTCCTGGCAGCAGGTATATCCGATAAGAACATAACCGTCAGCGGTATCCCCGGCAATGCCCTTGGTGCTTACCTCAACGGTGCCCGTATCGAAGTAATGGGCAATGCCCAGGACGCAGTAGGCGATACCATGAACGATGGTTCTATCGTCATTCACGGCAGTGTTGGTGACGCTGTGGGCTATGCCATGCGCGGCGGCAGGATATACGTTCAGGGCAGCGCAGGCTATCGGGCAGGCATACACATGAAAGCCTATAAGGAAAAACAGCCCACCCTCATCATCGGCGGTAAGGCAGGCAGCTTTCTGGGTGAGTACCAGGCAGGTGGCATGATAATTGTCTTAGGCCTTGAAGACAGTGACCGTCCTATTGTGGGCAATTTCCCCAGCACAGGTATGCACGGCGGAAAAATGCTGCTCAGGTCTGACTGCAAGGGCATACATTTCCCTCATCAGGTACACGTCCGTCCCGCAGATAAGGAGGATATGAAAGAAGCTTCCCACTATCTCAGACATTACTGTACCTACTTTAACTTTGACCTGCAGGAACTCCTCGACCACCCATTTACAGTAGTTACTCCCGACAGCAGTAACCCTTACAGACAGATGTATGTAGCAAACTGAATATCTAAATCAGCAGAACGGAGTTTTTCCTGTTCTGCTGATTTTTTTTGCCTTAAGACTTTTGTCATTTGGAAAACATGACTTTAGTCACATAAAAAATGTTTCCTTTTTCACTACCGAAAAATGCTGAGATAGGTTATAATGGTCACAGTGAAAGATATAAGACATCATCAAAGGAGGATAAATATGGAGGACATGATACTTAAGACCACAGGCCTTACAAAAAAATATAACAACAAAGCTGTAGTGGATGACCTGTCGCTGGAGATAAAGCGGGGCGAGGTCTTCGGGCTGCTGGGACCCAACGGTGCAGGCAAAAGCACCACCATGAACATGATATGTTCTCTGGTAAGACCTACTGCAGGCGATGTGGAGCTTTTCGGCAAGGAGCTTCGCAGGAACAAGAGAGATATCATACGCAGGATAGGCTATATCCCCCAGGAACTGGCTATCCACGGAAATCTCAGAGCCTGGGAAAACGCAGAGCTGTTCATCTCCCTCTACGGTATAAAAGGAGATAAGCTGAAGGCCGCAGTAGATACCTCTCTTGAATATGTAGGCCTTAGCGAACGGCGCACCGAGTTCGCCAGGAATTTTTCAGGGGGCATGAAGCGCAGGCTCAACATCGCCTGTGCCATAGGTCATGACCCTGAACTTCTCATATTCGATGAGCCTACCGTGGGCATAGACCCCCAATCGAGGAATTTCATTCTGGAGAAGATAAAGGAGTCCAACAAAAAAGGTGCCACCGTTATTTATACCAGCCATTACATGGAGGAAGTAGAAGCTGTCTGCACAAGGATAGGTATAATGGACAACGGCAAAATGATAGCCTGCGGCACAAGCGCAGAGCTAAAGAAAATGGTGGGCGGCAATGAGGATATTACCCTTGAAGAGGTCTTCCTGACCCTTACAGGCAAAAAGCTCAGAGATATCGGGGATTAAGGTGATAGCATGATAAAGTATCTTTTAAAGAATAATTTCAAACTCATATTCCGTAACAAGCTGGCCGTAGGGTTGCTGCTCGTAGGCCCTCTGCTGACCATAATGATGCTTTCCAATGCCTTTGAGGCGATGATGAAGACCTACGAAGCACCTGAAAGCTTCGCTGTAGGCTACAGGTCATACAGCAATACTATCTCAGATAATATGTCGGATATAAAGTCTGCGGGAAAAGAAGCAGGCATCGAATTTCGTGAATACCCCGAGGGCGAACCCGAGGAGATCATAAACAACAACGACCTTTCTGCCTTCGTTGAATTTTCTGAGGATAGCTACACCCTCTATAAAAGCGGCGACCATAAAGCCGAGGGCGCTGTGGCTGAGTATTTCTTTGAAAGGGTAATGAAAACAGGTGCTGATGCAGCCCTTGATATCATAGCCCCCGAGGTAAAGCTTACCTCTGCATTGCCGGAAACAGAGATAGAATTCATGCCTACAGTAAATTCCACCGATTACTACGGTATCATATATATACTCTATTTCAGCTGCTGCGGAATGATCTGCGCCACAGGTATGCTGGGCAGTGAGAAAAAGCACGGTATCGAGAAAAAATACAAGGTCTGCTCCCTCTCACCCTTTGCACTGTATATGGCAAGACTTCTCCCCACCGTCGGTGTTGTGGCTGTCTGCGGTATAATTGAAACAGCCGTAACGGCCGTGCTTTTCGGCATACACTGGGGGGACCCCCTATTGTCGGCTATCATCATACTCATGATGATAACTGCCTTCACCGCCATGGGTCTGCTGTTTTACAGCATATCGGGAAATCTCGCTGTTACGGTCATTGGTTCATTCGCGGTTATCTGGATACTCGGCTATCTCGGCGGTTCCTTTGAGACATATATGTACTCATCGACCTCTGAGGCTGTCAAACAGATAACCCCTTTCTATCATGCAAACAGGGCACTGGTGGAGCTTTCATGCATGGGTCACAGCGACTTCGTTGTTTCATCGCTGTTGTTTTCCGCTGCGCTGATACTCATATGTTCGTTCCTGGCCGTTCTTACTGATACTCTTAAAAGGAGGGGCAAAGCATGATATCTCTTGTAAAGACCACCATAAAGCTTATGCTGAGAAATAAAGGCCTGTTGTTTTTCCTGCTGGTGACACCGATCATCTCCACCCTTATACTTGCAAATAAAGTCGAATACGAGATCTATAAAAATAAAGAAGAGGGTCATATCACCGAACTTGCAGATACCTCTGAAAAGGCATTTTATAAGGGTGATAACACAGCCTTTATAGTCAAGGTCTATGACGGCGCAGGCAGCAGGCTTTCCGAATATGTCCTTGAAATACTGGCTGAGAACGGAATGTTCTCTGTCTGCCGTGTGGATATGTCGGGCATGGCGTACGATGATATATGTTCTCAGGCAGAAAAGGACGCTTTCAGTGACCGCACAGGTGTCATTCTTTACCTGAATGATAATTTCGACAGCGCAGTGTTTAATGATGAGCTTTCAGAAGGCATAGAAATATTCAGGGTATCCGATGACAAGCGCCGTGAGCTTTTTGATACAGAGCTTACTGATATACTTTCAAAGGTCTGCCGTGCAGGAAAAGCCTGCGGCGGCGATGCAGAAAAAACTATCGCAGCCCTTGATGAGATATCAGCTCATATCCCCGAAAAGCAGGTCGTTGACCTGGCAGGCAGGGACGAAGTCGTCCTCACCGATATCCAGACTAACAGCAAGGTGCAGATAGGCTATGCCTTCGCCATAATGACCCTGGGCTTCGTCTTCTGCGGTACTTTTGCGGCCCATACAGTCATCACCGAGGATAACAACAAGGTCTACACAAGGATAATGATGACAGGCACAGGTACACTGAAATACTTCCTTTCAAAGTTCATCGTGGTCTTCCTCATGTGCCTGCTGCAGACAGGGGTGCTGGCTGTATGCCTTAAGTTTGTAAAAGGACTTGATGTAGGTATCTCCATGCCCGTATTCCTGCTGCTGGTCTTCCTGCTGGGGCTTATCTTTGCTACGATAAGTATGTTGACAGGAGTTCTTTTTGGTGATATAATGAGTTCAAACTACGCTGCTTTCACTATATGGACTATCTCCTCCATGCTGGCAGGACTTCTTTTCCCCATCGGCGATTCGTCCTCAGCATTGAAGACCTTGTCCTATCTCATGCCTCAGCGCTGGTTCTTTGAAGCCGCTGAAAGGCTCATTGCAGGAACATCGGGGGCATATCCCATGATAGCCTGCGTTACCGCCGCTTATCTCATAGTTATCATAAGTCTTGGCAGCGTAGGACTTAAGATAAGCAAACAGGGAAGCTGACATTCCCCGAAGGATACTCACATGAACGAAAAGACCAGAGATAATTATTTCACAGCAGCGCGGACTATCCTGCTGCTGATGACAGTTGTATATACAGTTATATCAGGTTCAATGCTGACAGCAGCGTCCTCAGGGGTGCTGCTGCTGTTGGCGTTGTTCACGGCAGCACTTTCTTTAAAGGAGATATTTCCCGAAAAACAAAGGCTCTGGTTCATCGGGACAGCTGCTTTGCTGTGCGGCGTCCTGTTTTGGGTCTGCGGAAGAGGTATGTTCCTCCTCGGTGTAATAACAGGCTGCGAGATACTTGCATACCTGCGTCCGCCGCTGCCCTGGTATTTTCTTCCCCCCATGCTTGCTTTCCTTGAAAAGGAAGAAAACATATTCAGCGGTGTGATGATATCTCTGCTGTTGTGCATCATCTATTCCCAGCACGACCATGTGGTCAGGTACTACCGAGACAGGACAAGGGAAGACGACCTCAACGAGCAGCAGCTCAAACACGATATGGGCAGGAAGGAGCATGAGCTTCGGGCTGAACTGCAAAGAAGCCTTCTCTCTGCCGAAAACCAGGTAATGGAAGAAAGGGCGCAGCTTTCCCAGACTTTGCATGACAAGCTGGGGCATAATATAAACGGCTCTGTATATCAGCTTGAAGCCGTGAAGCTACTTATGGAAAAAGACCCCGAACGCTCACGGACAATGGTGCAGGCAGTCATCGACCAGCTGAGGACAGGCATGGACGAGATAAGGGCTATCCTGCGTAAAAAACGCCCCGAGAAACATCTGCTGGCCGCAGCACAGCTGGAAAAACTCTGCGAGGACTGCCGTGCCAAGGGCATAACCGCAAGCCTTGTAACCGAGGGTGAACTTTCCTCCGTGCCCGAAAATTATCTGGAGATAATACTTGACAACAGCTTTGAGGCGGTGTCAAATTCCCTGAAATATTCGGGCTGCAGCGAGATAAAGATAAACATCTGTGTCATGAATAAATTTGTCAGGTGCAGCATAGCAGATAACGGCAGGGGCTGCGCTGAGGTAGCTGACGGCATGGGTATCTCGGGTATGCGCCGCAGAGTAAGACAGGTAAACGGCATACTTGAGATAGAGCCTGATATGGGCTTCAAGGTGAATATGCTGCTGCCCCTCTGATGAAAGGTGAGAACTATGGAAAAGATAAGAGTAATAATTGCCGATGACAGCAACTTTGTCCGTGACGGCATGAAGATAATACTTGATGTGGACGACGATTTCGAGGTCATAGGCTGTGCCGCCAACGGCAGGGAAGCCTGCGAAATTGCAGAAAAAGACCCTCCCGATATTTTTCTTATGGATATACAGATGCCCGTCATGGACGGTATCGAGGCCACAAAATATATCACCGACCATGGTCTTGGCAAGGTGCTTATACTGACGACCTTCGATGAGGACGAGCTGGTGCAGGCCGCCCTTAAAAACGGTGCCAAGGGCTACCTCATAAAGAACCATACTCCCGAACACCTCAAACAGATGATACGTTCGGTGTACTTCGGCACAGGTGTCATGGAGGAAAGCATTCTTGAAAACCTGACGAAGAACAATACCTCAGTCCCCGCAGGCTTTGCCGCAGAAGATTTCACCTCCCGCGAGCTGGAGATCATTAAAGCCGTGGCCGTTGGCCTTTCCAATGAGGAGATAGCCGAGCGCTTTTTTATCTCAAAAGGCACTGTAAAAAATTACATCACCTCTATCCTGTCAAAGGCAGGGCTCTCCCACAGGACAGCTTTGGCTGTCTACTACCTGACAGGCAAAAAGCCCGAATAGCTTATTTGTAAATCCCAATTTGGTTGTGTATCATCAGTAATATATATCAAAATCGAGAGATTTGTAAACATTTTCAGCAAGATGTTGACTTTTGGTCAGCGATGTGATATAATTTTAAACTGACAGTTCGTTTGCGCCATCCTGTCGTTAAACAAAACCAGGGCATTCATTGAATATCACAGCATAGCTGCGGCTCGTGCTGTTTTCTTGATGCGCCTGTTTTATACAGACGCATTTTTTATTTTGGAGGATAGAAATGTACAGATTAAAGACTTCTGCTGCCTTTGACAGCGCACATTTTCTTGCGGGATATGAGGGCAAGTGCGCCAACATTCACGGCCACTGCTGGAAGATAGAGGCGGAATTCTCAGGTGCTGAGCTGCAAAGTGAGGGTCAGGAAAGAGGTATGCTCACGGATTTTTCCGTTATAAAAAAAGCAGTGCGCTCCCTTGCTGACAGCCTTGACCACACCCTTATCTACGAGGAGGGCACCCTGAAAGATAAGACCGTTCAGGCTCTCAACGAGGAAAATTTCAGGCTCACACCCGTGCCATTCCGTCCTACGGCAGAAAACTTTGCAAGATACTTTTTTGACAAGCTGGCAGAAAAGAAACTTCCCGTCACACTGGTAAGGGTCTACGAAACGCAGGATAACTGCGCAGAATATGAGGCGGACAGATGAAACAGATATTCAGGCTGGCAGAAAACTTTGTCAGCATAAACGGCGAGGGGCAGCACGCAGGTGAACTTGCCCTGTTCCTGCGCTTCACAGGCTGTAACTTAAGGTGCAGCTGGTGCGATACCATGTGGGCCAACACCAAGGGCGCTCCCCACAGGGATACCTCCCTTGAAGAACTGGTGGGTATAGTAAAAACTGCCATGTCCCGGGGGGTCAACAATGTGACCCTGACAGGGGGCGAACCTCTTCTGCATGAGGGCATGGGCAGCCTGATCGAAGCCCTCGTGCCCCTGGGGATAAGGGTCGAGATAGAAACTAACGGTTCTGTGGATATCAGCCCTTTTATAGTCGGGAACAGGCCTGTTTTCACGGTGGACTATAAACTGCCCTCCAGCGGAATGGAGGCGCATATGAGAAAAGAGAATATACCTCTGCTGAACGAAGCTGACACCATGAAAATGGTCTGCGGCAGCACAGAAGACCTACAGCGCGCCTACGAAGTCATCAATGAAACAAAGCCTCGCTGCAAGGTGTACCTCAGCCCTGTCTTCGGGGATATCGAGCCTGCGGAGATAGTTGATTTCATGAAAGGAAAAGGCCTTGGCAATGTTAGACTGCAGCTGCAGCTGCACAAGTTTATCTGGGATCCCCACAAGAGAGGAGTCTGAATAATGGACAGAGAAAAGATCGAATTTCATATAAGAGGTCTGCTGGAAGCCATAGGCGAAGACCCTGAAAGGGAAGGCCTGAAAGAGACCCCCGCCAGAGTTGCGGGTATGCTGGAGGAAGTCCTGGAGGGTACAAAGTATACTAACCATGAGATAGCCGAGATGTTCTCAAAAACCTTTACCGCAGAAGACCATGGTGCGCAGGAAGCTGTTGTCATGAAGGATATAACAGTGTTCAGCTACTGCGAGCATCACATGGCGCTCATGTATGATATGACCGTGAATGTGGCTTATATCCCCCACGGAAAAGTCCTGGGGCTCAGCAAGATAGCAAGGATATGTGATATGGCAGCCAAGCGCCTTCAATTGCAGGAAAGACTTGGCAGAGATATCGCTGAGATAATCGCTGAAGCCGCAGGCACCACTGATGTGGGCGTTAAGATAGTCGGTTCACACAGCTGCATGACAGCCAGAGGCATACACAATACCTCTGCGAGAACCGAAACAAGAACATATATAGGCAAGTTCAAAGAGAGCCGCGAGCTCAAAGATCTGCTGGACTGAGGGGGATAAATATGAAAGCTTTGGTCTTATTCAGCGGCGGACTTGACAGCACTACCTGTCTTGGCCTGGCTGTGGAAAAATACGGTGCCGAAAACGTGCTGGCACTGTCGGTCTATTACGGGCAGAAGCATGATAAGGAGATACAGGCTTCACGGAGGATAGCTGCCCATTACAGTGTAAAGCAGCTGACCCTTGATCTGGCAAAGATATTCGAGGGCTCTGACTGCACTCTGCTGAAAGGCGCTGAGGGCGATATCCCTAAGGAAAGCTACGCCGACCAGCTAAGCGGCAGCGAGGGCAAGCCTGTTTCCACCTACGTTCCGTTCCGCAACGGACTTTTCCTTGCCTCTGCGGCAAGCATAGCTCTTTCCCACGGCTGCGAGGTCATCTACTACGGCGCCCACAGCGATGACGCCGCAGGCAATGCTTATCCTGATTGCTCGGAGGATTTCAACAAAGCCATGAACGACGCGGTCTATCTCGGCAGCGGGGGACAGCTTAAGATAGAAGCACCCTTTGTTTCCATGACAAAGGCTGATGTTGTCAAAAAGGGCGCTGAACTTGGTGTGCCCTTTGAACTTACCTGGAGCTGCTACGAGGGCGGCGACAAGCCCTGCGGGGTCTGCGGCACCTGCCGTGACAGGATAGCAGCCTTCGAGGCGAACGGACTGATCGACCCCCTGATGAAAGGAGAATGAACATGACAGGCAGAAATGAAAACGAAAAGGGAAGTATCACCCTGCTTGGACAGGCAGGCACAAAGTACAGCAAGGACTATTCTCCCGAGGTGCTTGAAACTTTCCCAAACAAGCACCCCGACAGAGATTATTTTGTAAAATTCAACTGCCCCGAGTTCACCTCACTTTGTCCCATTACCGGGCAGCCTGATTTTGCAACTATATATATATCCTATGTCCCAGATGTCAAAATGGTCGAGAGCAAATCCCTTAAGCTGTATCTTTTCAGCTTCCGTGACCACGGAGATTTCCACGAGGATTGCGTCAACATAATCATGAACGACCTGATAAAACTCATGGAGCCCAGATATATCGAGGTCTGGGGAAAGTTCTTGCCCAGGGGCGGCATTTCCATTGACCCCTACTGCAATTACGGCAAGGCGGGTACCAAGTGGGAAGAAGTAGCCTGGGAAAGGCTCACCCACCACGACCTCTATCCCGAAACTGTCAATAACAGATGATAGCACCTCCCGATACGCTGCTGTATCGGGAGATTTTTTCACCCTATCTCCAAAGCCTGCATATTATATGATACGACAGCTTAGTCGGTAATATGAGAAGTCAAAAAAGGAGGAGCATATGAAAGGCATTGACGTTTCAGAATGGCAGGGAGATATCGACTTTAAAAAGGTCAAAGCAGCAGGGGTGGACTTTGTCATCATTCGCTGCAACAAGTGGGACACCGCCAAAAACTGTGTGGTGAAGGACCCGTTCTTCGATAAGAATTATACCCGTGCCAGGGCAGCGGGGCTTGATATCGGCGCTTATTATTTCACCTGGCAGACCACTGTTTCGGGGGCAAAGCAGGACGCCGCACTCTGCAAAAAATATATAAAGGGCAAGAAGTTTGAGTACCCCATATACTTTGACCTCGAATGGCAGAAAGCTTTCGCAAAAGGCAGGCAGAGGTGTTCAGCCATGGTAAAGGCTTTCTGTGATGAGCTGGAAAAAGCAGGTTACTTTGCAGGCCTGTATATGAGCCGCAGCCCCCTGCAGACCTATATCACACCCGAGGTCGCAAGGCGCTATGCTTTGTGGATAGCCGAGTACGGCAGCAGGTGCAATTATGGCGGTGACTACGGTATGTGGCAATTCAGCTCAGCTGGGCATATCAGCGGTATAAAAGGTTCTGTAGACCTTGATATCGCCTATGTGGATTACCCTGATATCATCACAAAGGGTGGTTTCAACGGTTATAAAAAGGAAAAATCAGCTGACCGAAAATTGCGGTGATTAAAAGATGTCTCTCTATAGCTGACGACCCCTGCGGGTTGTCAGCACTTTTTTTGTGCTGCTTTAAAACTTAACCACCTAAATGCGTGTATTGACTTTTGAATGAATGCATTTTGCATTCACATCATGTTCATTTACGATTAGTTTTCAATCGCTTGTGAACCTAGATTTAACTTCGTGTAAATATTGTAATTAAGCTGATTTTTACTCTTGAATTATTTTAAAATCGTGGTATAATAGAATTCGTTCGCAAAAAGCGACAAATAATTTTGGAGGGAAATTCACAATGAGAGAGAAAGAAACAAAGTTTATGGACGAGGTCATCATCTACAATGAGGGTGAACTGCACTATGAGATAACCAGGATACTGAATTCCCTGTGTTTCTCACCAAAGTATGACGGCTTTAACTATCTTCGTGAGGCAGTAAGGATAGTTTTTGCCTCTGACAGGTTAATGACAGGTATCTCCAAGACCGTATATCCGCTGGTGGCAAAGCGTTCGGGAAAGACCCCTGCTGCGGTGGAAAGGGGAATGCGTTTCGCAATAAGCCGTGCCTGGGAGATCTCTGAAACTGAAAGCAAGCTGAAAATTTTCGGAAACCGAGCCCTTGATAAAAACTGGGTCCCTACCAACGGTGAACTTATATACTCACTGGTCGATAGGCTTTGCTGTGAAGCTATGCTGGACAGCGAAAGGTATCTGTAAACTCTTATCAGCAATGTACGTCAAGATCGGGAAAGTTCAATTCTTCAGTACATAAGAAACGGATATGTGCTTCTTTCGTAAAGCGGTACAAAAATAAGGCTGCGTGACCCTAAGGGCCGCGCAGCCTTAATCATTTTGGCATACTTTTACAGTGTGATACTGGTAAGGTGAACTTATCGCTGACTTTGATCAAACTAAAATCTCAGTCTCATCTGATACCACTTTACCCCGCCTATTACCGACCCGCGGGATATACCCTCGTTTACAAACCCGAACTGCTCATAAAACCCGATAAGCCGTTCCTTGCAGGTCAGCACAGCACCCTTTCGTCCTTGTACTTTTGCAAGGCGCAGCATTTCATTCATAAGGCTTTTGGCGTATCCCTTGTGCCTGTGTTCAGGGCGGGTACACAGCCCGAATATCATCTGCCATGCCCCGTTTTCATTGTGCTTTTCGGGGAAAGCATACATCTCGTCCGTCAGGTCGGGCTCATCGGTCACAAAGCCGTTTACAAAGGCCGCCGCCTTTCCGTCATCATCACAAAGCAGCAGAAAATGCTGCGGGTACACTCTCAGCCTTCCTGCAAACTGCTCTCTCTTTGCAGCCTGCTCAGGGGGAAAACATCTGCTTTCGATGTCCGTTATCTCATCAAGAAACGAGAGGTCTGCAAAGCGTATCATCGTGGTCATTCTCCTTTTCTGATAGTCTTCCGCCGTCCATGGTGTATACCTTGTAAGCATACCCCGACACCATGTTGTCATGGGTGACTATTATAACAGCCGCACCCTCTTTTGCGCGGGCTTTCAGCAGGCTGAGGATAACTGCGGCGTTCTCATCGTCAAGGTCGTTGGTGGGCTCATCGGCAAATATCACCGTCGGGGAATTAATCAGCGCCCTCGCAGCAGCCAGACGCCTCAGCTCTCCTCCCGAAAGCTCATCGGGGTAAGCGTTTTTCAGCTTTTCAAGACCAACCGCCTGCAATAGTTCAAGGGCTGTGTCTGTCCTGTCTTCACCCGCAAGGGCGGCAGGCAGAAGTATGTTCTGCAAAAGGGTCAGGTTCGCAAGGGCACTGTGCCCCTGGGGGATATAGCCGATGTTCACGTTTCTGAAAGCCGAAAGCTCCCCGTCATCAGCCCTGCATATGTCCCTGCCGTCATACATCACCCGACCATCCTCAGGTATCAGCAGCCCCGCCAGAACGTTTAACAGAGTGGTCTTGCCGCTGCCAGAACGCCCAGTTATCACCGTCAGCTCTCCCGCCTTCGGGGCAAAGCTCACAGTTTCAAGTACCCTTATGCTTCGGCCTTTTTTCCTGTAGCTGTAGCCTATGTCCTCAGCGCTTATCCTCATCTCAGCAGCCCTCCCTCAGTATCTTACCTGTGTCGATATGGCTCAGTCTGTATGCCGAAAGTGCCGCCGCTGCCGAACCTGTGGCAAGCACCGTAATTATCACTGCGGCTCCCGCTGAAACTATAGCTGAGGTCTTCGGCATTAGCAGCGGCAGGGCAGTTTTCTGTTCGATGATGTTCACAAAGGGCAGTACCGCCGCCGAAGTCAGTATCACCCCCGCAGCCGCCCCTGCCCCCGCGGTGATAAGGGCTTCCGTCAGCACCAGCCTGCTAAGCTTTTTTCTCGAAAAACCCATTACCCGCAGCACCGCGAACTCCCGCTTGCGCTCGTTGGCAGTAAGGTAAAATACAGCCGACATTATTATCACCGCCAGCACCCATACGGCTGCGATAAATACAGCTATGCCCTTTGAGATGACCCCCAGCCTGTCGGCAGTTTCGGTCATCATGGACTTTGTGCGTACTGCCTGCACGCCCTCCACTTCGGTGTTTATAGCGGCTGTCAGCTCATCAAGGTCAGTGCCCTCCGCCGCTTTTATGTATACCGAGGATACCACATCTTCGGGGCTCTGCCTTGAAAGCACCGCTATGCCCTGCTCAGCCGAGGCTTTTATCAGCCCGCGGACAGTTTCGTTGGTGGCATATACCGCCGTGTCCAGCCCTGTGCCTGTCCTCTCCAGCTTGCCCACAGCTCTGCATTCCACCCCGTAAAGAGTAAGGCTGTGCCCTACTTTGGTGGCCAGCCCCGCCCCGACTATTATCTCGTTCTTTCCCAGGCTTCCCTCGTAGGCCTCTTTCAGCCAGGGCTTCACTGTGATGTCGCTCTGCTCATCAAATCCTATTATCTGCACCTGAACAGTGCAGCACTCAGCGTTGGCAGATACCAGAAAATACTGTGCCGAAAGCTTATCTACTCCGTCTATCGAAGCGATCTCTTCCGCCGCAGACTTATCCATGTAGAAATACCCAGGCGTACCCTGCAGCAGTATATTTTCCAGATCGACCTTGTTCTCAGCACCCTCGGGCAGAACTATTATATCCGCCCCCAGCCGCTGTTTCAGGCTGTCAAGACCCCTCTGCAGGCTCCTTATCACCACCTGCCCCCCGAAGACCGCCGCTGAAAGTATGGCTGCCACTACTATCAGGGCAGTCGACCGCAGGGGTCTTCGGCGGATATCTATGAGGGGAAGTTCCCTGAGCTTCATTTGTCTTTACCGGACCTTATGAGCCCGATAATGCTGTCCGCACCCGATACAGCTGCCAGCACCGATGCGATGACCGTCACCGCAGGCCTGAAAATGCTGTGGCAGCGCATGGTGTCCATCATGCACAGCGAGATTACTGTATCAGGTATGAGTATGACCGATATCGCCGACAGTAACACACCTATGGCAAGGCCTGCCTTTACCCCTCTGTCAGACAGTAATATCCTCAGCAGCGCCAGCAGAACTATGACAGTTCCCGTAAGGGTAACAGCATTCTGCGCCCAGTGGCAGGCCATGTATTTTCCATCATGCTCACCGCAGGCTTTAAAAACTGTGAACGACCCCACTGTAAGCAAGGCCGCTAATACTATTTCAGCAATTCCAAATATGTTTTTCTTCATTTTCATTATCCTTAAATATTGTACTCAGGCTGAGGCTGTGCCTGTGCCAGTTCAAAAAGCTCCAGTATCTCCTTGCGCATTGCCAGAAATCCCACACCGCCCCTGTGCCTCGGTCGGGGCAGGTCTACATCTATCACACGGCTTATCTTCCCTGGGCGGGGTGTCATAATAACTATGCGGTCGCTTAGATATATAGCCTCATCGATGTCGTGGGTCACAAGTACCATTGTAGTGCCCTTTTCTTTCCATAGCTCCAGCAGCTTGTCCTGCAAGTCTGCCCTCGTGAAAGAATCCAGCGCACCCATGGGCTCGTCCAGCAGCAGTGCCTTCGGCTCGTTTATCAGCGCCCTTGCTATGGCCACACGCTGAGCCATGCCCCCCGATATCTGGTGGGGATAGCTTTTCTCAAAGCCCTCCAGACCCACCATGGAGATATACTCCCCGACCTTAGCTTTCTTCTTTTTCAGCTGCCCCCTCGCACGCAGGCCGTAGGCTATGTTATGTTCTATGTCCAGCCAGGGGAAAAGGCTGCCCTGCTGAAAAACATAGCCCCTCTCAGGATCTACCCCCGTTATGCGCCTGCCGTCAATATCCAGCTGACCCGCCTGGGGTTTGTCCAGCCCCGCTATCAGCCGCAGAAGTGTGGTCTTGCCGCAGCCCGAGGGGCCTATCAGCGAGATGAATTCTCCCGCCCTTATATCCAGCCCCACATTTTTCAGCGCCTGCACCTTTTTGCCGTCAGTGTCGGTGTATACCCTGTCTACGTCCGAGATATTTATATTGCTGCTCATTTCTTCAAAACTCCCTCCTGCCAGCGCAGTGTGTGCTTCTGTATGCGCCCGATGATATGGTTTATCAGCGAGAACAACACCGCCATTATCACGATGGCTGCCAGCACCTTGTAATATGCGCTCCACACCTTTGACTGGTTTATGTAGTAGCCAAGTCCCCCTGGCTGACCCAGCATCTCGCTCATGACAAGGGTGGTGAATGCCATGGCATTGGCCGATGTTATGCCTGTGAAAATATCAGGCATAGCGTGGGGTATGGCAACGTGGAATATGAGGTCAACAGAGCTGCTGCCCAGTATACGCGCTGCCTCATAACTCTGCTTGGGTGTTGACTGTATGCCCTGTGCCGTCAGAAAAGCTATCTGGAACCAGGCACATATCACTATGAGGAACACCGCTGCCGTAAATGAGTTAGGCAGCAGGGTCAGCGCAAAGGGCATCCATGCCACCGCAGGCACGACACCCGTTATCTTAAGCACAGGGAAGACCCAGTAGTATACCTTCGGAAACCAGCCGATGAGTATGCCTGTGCCCACCCCCAGCAGTACCCCGCAGGAAAATCCTGCCGCATAAAGCCTGAGGGAGTACAATGTGTTTTGTAAAACATATTCACCGTCAGCCAGGTAAGCCTCCGCCACCTGGGCAGGCCCTGGGAAAAAGGGCTGGGCAAATACCTGAAGTTTCGTCCCCCCTATATCCCACACTGTCAGCGCCAGCCCCAGCGCAAAGCGGAAAGCCGCATTCTTGCAGAACTTCTTCCGCCTGTCCTTGTCAGACCATGCCCTCAGACCCGCCGCCAGGTAATATATCCCCAGGGCTGCCAGCAGAAGAATGTACAGATCGTTCATGTTAAGGCTTATGTTAAGCCCGAATATGCTAAGTATATATTCCTTTATCTCCACTGCCGCTTTCTGGGGGAAGAAAATGTTCACCCCAATGGCGATGATGAACCCTGATACCGTAAGCAGTATCTTAAGCAGAAGATACCCGTTGCTGCGGTAGTTCCAGGGAGCTTTTTCTGCAGCAGGGGATTTCTCCTTAACTGTCGCCGAAAGCTTTACTGCGGCGGTGCTCATTTCTGCACCTCGACTTTCTGATAGATGTTCTTTGCGAACTCATCGGGGTCGCTTTCAAGGTAGCCTATCTTTGCAAGGCCGTCCACGAAGTATTTCACATCTGCCTCAACGTGGCTGTCCCAGTTCTCGTCATGCTCAGCCGCCGCAGGATATCCGTAGCTCTTTATAAGGTCAGCTGCCAGCTCCTTGTCCTCTATGGAAGCGTAGTTCTTGTCAACTATGATATCCACGGTCTCCTCGGGGTTTTCATATATCCATTCCTGCGCCTTGCGGTAAGCGCGCAGCAGCGCCGCCACCTTATCGGGGTCTTCTTCAAGCACCTTGTTTGAAGCATACAGGAAGCAGCAGAAGTGATCCTCAAAATAGGGGTCCTTTCCCAGGTCGAAGATTATCTTAACATCTCCCGCCTTTTCGTGGATAGAGCCCAGCGGATCCCACAGGGCAGCCACATCTATCTCGCCGCTGGCCAGTGCTTCAAATTCAAGGTTGCCGTCAGAATAGGGCAGGAAAGTCACCTCGCCGTCGGCAGGGTCAGCAGATATGCCTGCGTTTTCAAGCCACAGCGAAGCCACCTGATGGGGTGTGCCGCCTATCTCGTCAACGCCTATCTTCTTGCCTTTCAGGTCGTCCACAGTGCTTATGTCCGAGTCGGGGCGCACCGCAAACTTTATGCAGCCCTCATGCAGGCCGTCCACTACCTTTACATCAATGCCGTTCTCGATAGAAGGGAAGAACTGGAAATCTCCGTTCACTATGGGTATGGTGCCGTTGTTCAGGCCTATCTTCCTGGTTTCAAAGTCGGCGGAGATGAGGTTAACATCAAAGCCCTCCTCAGCAAAATAGCCGTTCTCGTAAGCAATATAAATAGGCGCCCCGCAGAGTGCCCCGTCCTTCCCGGGGATATCTATGCTGCCGTATTTGAAGTCGGTGTTCTCAGCCTTGGGAGATGTGCTGCTTTCACCACTGTTCTCCTTGCTCTCCTTGCTCTCACTTACCGAGCATGAAGCCAGCACCGTTACAGCTGCTATTACCATCGCAAATATTTTTTTCTTCATTTTCACCATTTCCTTTCGTCTTATGATGTTTTCAGTTTAGCTTAAAAACTATGAAAGGTCAACGAAAAACGATGATAACGTTAGCACGCAAAGGTTCATGTCCTACCGCAGACAAAGCCTTTGCGGCCTCATATCTCAGCGAAAATGCGTGTTATACAGACCGCCTCGGGCAAAACGTGATAACGCTGTCACCGCGCTGCTGTGGGCTTTTTCGCTAAATTTAAGCAAATTCGGCACAAAAGCCTGCAAAATTGTTTTCAACTATAAGATAACGCTATCATAAAAAGGCTGCCTATAAACAATATCTATAATGCTTGATAGTCAGGGTGTATCGGTGAGATCAACTTTCAAAAAGCGTAAAATATATGTATTTGTTTTTTACAAGAAAAAGCGTCGAGCTGAATGAAGGCGCAGTTTATATTTATCCTTACTTATAATAGTCCTTCACACCTATCCCGATAGTTTCCCGTCGTTCATCGTAGTTTTCACGGTATATGCCCACGCTTATTGCAATGTATCCGCGGGAATCCTCTTCGCTGTCATCTATATCAGAACCGTTATGTTCAGCCAGAAGTTCCATAAGCTCGTCTGAATCTGTCTGAAATGCCTTTACACCATATATCTCGGGCTGTATCTCACCCTCTGGGCCGCCGAGAAATTCGATGTATTCAACAGTGCCGTCATCATCGGAAAAGTCAACAGTTGGTTCATCATAGTAGTAGCAGCGTGACTCATCAAAGGTCCACCCTCACCCAGTACCGCTTCGACATCAGCCTTTGTCATTCCAAGCTTTATCTCTTGATCCTCTGAAACTATTTTTTCCAGAGGAAATAATATCGATCTTATACAAAACATCTCCTTATGGTAAATTGTTGTCAGTCTTATGATATAGAAAATATCATAGTGCGAGCGTAATTGCAAGACGCTCCCTGTGATTATCATCAGGGAGCGTCCTGCGGGTCATTTTCTTATTTTTCTCCACAAAAGGGCGGCGAAGACCAATATTGCAGCAGCTGCCGCAAGCCAGAGGTTTACTTTTGTGCCGCCGTCGGTGAACGTGAAAAGGTCAAACTTTTTTAGTTTGTTGTGCAAAAGCATATTCAAAACAAAATACGAAGCCGAGACCATGTAGCCGATTATAGAGCTGTCTCCCAAAGCTGAGGCAAACGTACCCAGTGCCCCCAATGTCAATGCACTTATCAGCGCCGAGGCGAAGACCCTTGCTGTAACCTGTGAACCGCTGTGATACATATGAAGTGACAGCCCGCCCACAAGCAGGGCTATTATGACAGCTGATAAAAGTATGCGCAGTAAGCATACCAGTGTGTGGCTTATCTTCTTTGACCTCACTACATCGTAAATGCTCTCGTTCTGCTCGGGCATGAAAACGGGTGTCATGAGTATTATGCCTAATATAGGTGCCAGCATCTCCAGGGGGATAGCGGCCAGCCTTTCGTCAAGTCCCGAGAACCCGAAAACTACAGGCGATACCAACAGCAAACCAATGGCCGCCAGATAGTGTATGATAAAATTATGCTTTGCGTCTGAAAAGACCACCTTTGCCAAACAGCCTGATGCCATTGAATCTACCTCCTCTTTTCAGATGATATATATAAGAAGCTGCCAGTACCAGCACCAATGCCAGCACTATATAGAAAATGCGGTTGAATACGAAATCATTGTAGGTGGCCATGAACTCGCTGCGGCCGTAGAGGGTGTTGTGGCGGCAGATCAGACAGAACTTGGTTATATTACCGCTAAGCTCGTCACCGCCTGACATAAGGCTCAGGAAAGCCCAGGACCCCTGAGCAGCCACTGCAACACCCGCTGAGAAAAACTCCGTTAAAAACATACCTACAGCGGTAACGGCCATAAGTTCGGGCAGCAGCCAGAAAGTTGTGGTGGTGAACATATAGTGCATTTTAAGGGGTTCATCGCCGTAAACTTCGCCTGCCTGGATCGCAGCGGCTATCATCGTCAGGAATACGGGTATGAACATCATAGCCACAAGGGCGCCGTATCTTATGAATGTGAGTTTCAGCGAGGAAATGTTTCTTGAATAAACAAGCTCGGTCATGCCGCGTCTTCTGTCAGCTGCGGTCAGTGCAGCTGCTGCAAACACGGGTGTAAGGGCAAGAGAGATCCCTGTGTAGTCAGAGAAGAGCCGTGCCAGCGAACCTGTTACAGTGTCCTCGGTTATGGAGTCTTCGTATTCCCTGACAGCATCATCGTAGGTCATGGGAACAAGGGAATAGCGTGAAGCCAGCGTTTCGACCTTGTAAGCCGAACCGCCCCCCAGGATATCATCTATATCCGCCATTATCTCCTTGTATCTTTCATAGGTCATGTTTTTGTCAATGTTCACGCTTTCAAATTTATACCCCGGGAACGTTGAAAATCCGTGTTCCATATAGTAGACCTCAGCGGAGTCTATCTGCTTCAGGATCTCGTCGTGATCCCATGCGGTTATCTCAGTGACATATTCTTCGACCTTATCTCTGTCTTCCTTATCAAGGCTGACAGCTTTGTAAAAGCCGTAAGGGTAGCAGACATATCGGTTTGAAGCAAAATCGCTCATCAGTGAGGCCGAAGCGCCCTCCATGATAAGTTCGGGATCTTCCCGGACCATGTAACCGTAGTCACTGCCGTCTTTGGCAGGCTTGCCGATAGGGTATTTTGCCTCTGAATAATAGTTTTCTGCGAACATGATGACGACCAGTATGCAGTATATCCAGAAAGTCAGCGATAACAGTATCTTTTTGCATTCTTTCTTAAACAGCATTATTCCTCACCGCCTTTCAGTTCACAGCCGCAGCTGTGCAGGCAGTACATATATGCGTCTTCAAGGTCGGGGTCGGTCAGCACCGTATTGGGCAGGTCGGGTTCAGCCTCTGATACCAGCCTGACAGTTGTGTACTCATTCTGCGTGAGAATACCTGTTACTATATATTCACGCTTTATCTGGTCGATGAACCTCTTTTCCACGTTCGCACAGTAGATGTGTCCCCTGGCATTTGCCAGCAGCTGTGATACAGTGCCGTGCCAGAGTATCCTGCCCGAATCCATGATAGCTACCTGTTCGCAGGAAGCTTCTATATCAGCGACAATGTGGGTGGAAAGAATTACTATCCTGTCTTCTGCGACCTCGCAGAGAAGATTGCGGAAACGTATCCTTTCTTCGGGGTCAAGGCCTGCGGTGGGCTCATCTACTATGAGTACCTTGGGGTCGTGTATCAGTGCCTGTGCGATACCCAGACGTCTTTTCATACCGCCTGAAAGCTGCTTGACTTTTTTGCGGCGGTGTTCCTGGAGATTGACCTTTCTAAGCAGGCTGTCAACACGCTTTTTCCTCACATCCTTCGGTATGCCCGAGAGTGCGCCGAGATAGTCCAGCGCCTCGTCTGTTCTCATGTTGGGGTACATTGAAAAATCCTGGGGCAGATAGCCTGTCATCGCCCTTATCTCCCTTTCCTTTTCGATAGGTACACCGCATACGGTTATCTTGCCGTTTTTCTTTTTGTGGATAGCGGCCAGGGTCTTCATAAGGGTGGTCTTGCCTGCACCGTTCCTGCCAAGCAGCCCGAACATTCCCTTTTCTATAGTAAGGTCGATATCGTACAGTGCCTGCTTTCTGCCGTAGTACTTATTCATTTTTCTGATAATTATGCTGTTGTCCATAATGTCTCCTCCTCAGTGATAATAAAAAATAATGACATGATGCTTTCCTTATCATGTCATTATTATAAAATGTAATTATCAACTATTTATCTGTTTTTCAGATTTTTTTACAGAAAACTTTGCAGTGACTTTTCCGCCACCCTTTTCATTGTTCTCTATGGTGATATCTCCGCCGTTCTTTCGGCAGAGCAGCTTGCAGATATACAGCCCCAGACCGAAATGCTCCTTATCGTTGTTGTTGTCTGAACGGTAAAAGGGCTGCCAGGCTTTGCGCAGAGCTTCCTTGGAAAAACCTTTGCCGTCATCTGAAACGACGATCTCCATACTCTCCTCGCTGACCGCTGCACTGCAGGCCACAGAGCTTTCCGCATACCTGAGAGCATTTGACACCAGGTTTAGGAACACCTGCATAACAAGCTCGATATCGGTGAAGACCACCATATCCTTGTCGCCCTCAGCGGCAAAGGAAAAGCTTACGCCGCCGCAGAGCAGCCTGCCGTTTTCCTCCAGCTGAGAACATATCCTGCCAAATCCAATACCGCTTACTTCGGGTATTATATCCTCCAGCTTGTGCAGGCTGCTCATCTTCTCGGTGTAGCTGCCGAGCCTGTCTATCTGCCCTGACATCTTTGAAAGGATCTCTGCCTGCTTTTCGGGACTTATCTTTCCGTCAAACTGCTTGATAAGCTCCATATAACCTTTAAGCACTGTTATAGGCGTTCGCAGGTCGTGAGAAAAGGCTGAGTTCAGCCGCTTGCGTTCCTCCAGAGATTTCCACAGCTGATAGTTGCTGTCATACAGATTTTTCCGCATTTCCTCGAAAGAGCCGCAAAGCGCCCCAAGCTCGTTGCCAAGGTCACACTCCACCGTGAAATCCAGGTCATCGTCCAGTATACGTTCAGCCGCCTTTGTCAGGGTGTCAACAGGCTTTTTGATCTCCCTGCGGTAAAAGAACATGACTGCGCCGCACAGGCAGCACCCTGTCCACAGAGGTATCAGCGCCAGCCTTGCATAGCGGAATATGTAGTACAGCCACAGGTCATCAGGCTTATCATTTGACTCCATTATCAGCATTGTTACTTCATCGTAGCGATAAAAACGCTCGTTTTCCGCCCTGTACCAGTCCTGAAGATATATGGACAGCCATTCTATCAGGAAACAGCCTATAACGCAGAGTATCAGGCAGGGAATCAGGTACTTTATCAATGCAAAACGCAGACTTTTTACTTTATCCATTTGTACCCCATTCCCCAGACGGTGCCCAAATGGCCGTCCTCATCGAATTTGCCCAGCTTCGCCCTAAGCCTGCGGATATGTTCCGCTATTACCGAGCTGTCGCCCTCGGCGTCAAAGCCCCAGATCTTCTCGTATATCCTTTCCTTATCAAAAACCTGCCCTGCGTTGAGGGTAAGCAGTTCGATGATAGCGTATTCCTTCTTGGTAAGGTCAAGGGGTTCGTCCTTGCAGGATACTGTCTTCTCGGTGTAGTTGACGACCGTGTCCCCGAAGAACTTCACATTTGAGACGGAGGCATTGCGGTGGTCACGGCGAATGTGTGCTGCTATCCTTGCACCCAGTTCATCAAGGGAAAAGGGCTTGAGGATATAGTCATCGCCCCCTGCGGCAAAGCCTTGTATCTTGTCCTCGTCCTCTATCCTGGCGGTGAGGAAAAGTATGGGGCAGCTGACATGGTCCCTGACCCTGCTGCACACCTCAAAGCCGTCGGCCTCGGGCATATTTACATCAAGAAGTATCAGGTCGGGGCAGTTTGAAGCCTGTTCGATAGCCTCAGCTCCGTTATAGGCAGTGTAAACGCAGTAGCCTTTGAGTTCGAGATAGTCTTTCAGCAGGCTGACAACGTCCTTTTCATCGTCTGCCACAAGTATTTTATACATAAGGTCACGTCCTTTTAATGTTGATAGCCTGTTTCAAAAAACAGCACTTATATAATAATACCATATTATAATAAAAATTTCAACTATTTATAAACTTGCGGCGGCTGAGGAAAAAATAGTCTTCGTTAACTGTTTACTTTTTCTGCGGGATATGCTATAATATCCATATAAACGATCATAGGGGGAATTTCTCAATGAAGATAAAGAATATAACGGCAGCACTTACAGCGGTCTCGCTTATTTTCGGGAACGCTTTTATGATAGCAAATGCTGACCTCGGCAGCAGGATACTCGGTGATATCAACGGTGACGGCGATATAAATGTGACCGATGTTTCCCTTGTGGCAGCCCATGTTAAAAATATCCGTGGCCTTAAAGAGACTGTCTATGCTGATGTTAATCAGGACGGCGATGTCAACGTTACCGATATCAACATTATTGCAGCCCATGTAAAGAGCATACGGCCTATCCCCCCTGTTGAGGCCGATACAAGCTCCCTGCCCGAGAACGACACAAGTTCATCGCTGAACGACAGCACAAGCTCCTCAGCTGAAAATGATACATCAGGTGAAGACTCCGGCTCAACCACCGAAAATGACGATACTTCTTCTGCTGCTCACGTTCATAACTGGGTCGATGTAACTGAAACAAGAGTTATTCATCACGACGCTGAATATGCAACTAGAACTTATTGGGATAAGCCTTGCTTCTACCATGGCTGTCAAAATTTAACTGATGCACATCTTACTGTTCCTGGTCGTTATGGTGATTGGATGAACTACGGTTGGGAAGAGTCAACTTCGTATATGGCTCCTACATTTGATATTCTTCTTTGGAAGTATGGTACGCCTAGCAATTTCCCTTCTTATGTACAGCGGTTCCATTCTGCAGAAGAGTGCGATAATTTCTTTGGTTTTTCTGGTTCTGTATTATTCTGCAGTACTAACCCTATGACAGGTAGTCATGTACCTGATTTTAATCCTAATACTGATATTATTCTTACCTACGACAACTATGATCTTGACAACGATGCATGGAATGACCTTCATGGCAGTGCAGCGTCTTGGGATTTCTGGATGTATAATAATAGTCCTGATGAAGTATATCCTGTTTTTCAGGAGCAGATCAAGGTAAGAGATGCCTGGGACGAAACAACTACAGTTGTTGTTGGTCATAAATGTTCCGAATGCGGTGCCGTTGAGTAAACAAACGGGTAATGTTAAAGTCCCTGACGATGGTCGGGGGCTTTTTCTCATCTCAGGTGACTTCGGTCATTCCCGTTTATGGCAAGATTACTTTCGTTGGTCGGCGTTTATCATACCGACTTCCTGCCTATGCTGTAAACATCGATTTCGATATCAGTTATATGTGAAAGTCTGCGTACCGCCTGACCTTGCTTTTAAAAAAACTAAAAAAAATTGAAAAAAGGGGTTGACAAATGAGAAGTAATGTGCTATAATAATTAAGCTGTGAGAAACACAGAGAATAAAAACCGTGGAGAAGTCGCCTAGCCCGGTTTATGGCGCACGACTGGAACTCGTGTATGGGTTAATAGCTCATCGAGGGTTCGAATCCCTCCTTCTCCGCCAATAAGAATTGTGCGATATTGCGTTAATAACGTGATATCGCATTTTTTTGTACTGTCAGCTCCCGATCTATTATCTTTTGGTTTTCTCCCAATTTTGAAGTGTATTGCTGATGATACAGAATGGCTTTTTTCGTATTGTTTCCCCCGCCTTCGGCGGGGGAAACAATACACAACCAAATTGGGATTTGGTTTTTTGATCTGGCTGTGAAGTATCGGCAATTCACATCTAAATTGAGATATCATTATTGACAAAATCATATCGCTGTAGTATAATTTAGAAAAGATATTGTCGCAAAAAGGGAGATATGGAGGGGTAATACAATGTGGATGATCTTGTTCGGGGGAATGTTCATAGCCGCACTGTTGGGTGTGTTCTATCTCATCACACGCTTCCACAGGTTCGGCTTTATGCAGAGGTTCAGCGAGAAGCACCGCGGGCTTTCCTGGGTGCTGTCGGCTTTGCCTGTGGGAGCTGTATTCCTGTTCAACATCATCAATGTCTATGCTTCTATCGTGGTGCTGCTTCACCTCATGCTTATCTGGGCTGTCTGTGACCTCGTTGCATTTATCCACCGCAAGCGTACCCACAGCGGCGGCAGCCGTTACACTGCGGGAGGTGTGGCGCTCATAGTCACAGCTGTTTACATGGGCGCAGGCTGGTTCTTTGCTCACCATGTTTTCAGGACAGATTACAGTTTTAAAACAGACAAGGACCTCGGCACTAATAAATTGCGTGTGGCGCAGTTTGCAGATTCTCACCTGGGCATAACCCTTGATGGTGAAAAGTTTGCCGAACAGATGAAGCGCATTCAGGCCGAAGACCCCGATGTGGTCGTGCTGGTAGGGGACTTTGTAGATGATGACAGCGACAAGGCCGATATGATACGCGCCTGTCAGGCCATGGGCGAGCTTGATGTGAAATACGGTGTCTATTACGTTGACGGCAACCACGACAGGGGCTACGGTAACTACCGCAATTTCACCATTGATGAATTGTATACCGAGCTTGAAAAGAACAGCGTCACCGTACTTAAGGACGAAACTGTCCTCATAGACAATAAATTCTACCTTGTGGGCAGAAACGACAAGACCGACCTTGAACGCAAGCCCATAGCCGACCTTTGCGCCGACCTTGACCCCACAAAGTACACCATCGTCCTTGACCACCAGCCCAACGATTATGCTGCCGAGGCCGTAGCGTCACCCGACCTGGTGCTGTCAGGTCACACTCACGGCGGACATATTTTCCCCGCAGGCTTCCTGGGGCTGGCCATGGGCGCCAATGACCGTGTATACGGAACAGAAGTCCGCGGCGACACCACGTTTCTTGTTACCTCGGGTATCTCGGGCTGGGCTATACCTTTCAAGACGGGCTGCATATCCGAATATGTCATTATAGATATCTATGACAAATAAGTCGGGCATACATGAGAAATAGAAAGAGGGACACATATGAGTTTTGAACGTAAACAGATAAACGACCTTATAACAGGTACAGCGCTTTGTGCCGAACTTCCTGCCGCCTGTGAAGGCGACCGCAGATTTGTGCTTATTATACCCTATGTTATAAACGAACAGGGAACTAAGGATATTCCCGATAAGATACTTGATGAAGCCAAGTATGAAAGCACACTGTTCTGTCTGCGTGATTATGAGTACCCCGCTGATTACATTGCCAATGACTTTGAGGTCAGTGACAAAGATGTTATCCGCCTCAGGGACGAGGGCGAGATAAAAGGTATCTCAGCTTTGCAGGATATGCTCGCTGAGTTCGTATCTGATTTCTCCATTTTCGTGCCTTCCTGGGAAACTGATGATATATTGTATTAAGGCTGAATATAACATTTGCCCCGAAACGTCTTACAGCGCTTCGGGGCTTTTTTACTTTTGTGAAACTATACAGAAAAAAGCCATAGCACTTGTGAAAATGCTATGGCTCATGTATCATGTTATGGCGACCAAGCTGTTACTTGCTCAGCTTGCTCTCTCTGAAGATGATATCCTCTCTCTTGGGGCCGTTGGATACCATGGTGATGGGGAAGCCTATCTTCTCCTCGATGAACTCTATGTACTTGCGGCAGTTCTCAGGCAGATCCTCATACTTGCGTATACCCTTGATGTCGCAGTTCCAGCCGTCCAGTACCTCCAGAACAGGCTTGCACTTCTCCAGCTTCTGGGTGGTGGGGAAGTCTGTGATGACCTCGCCGTCCAGCTCGTAGCCCACACATACAGGTATCTTCTCCAGATAGCCCAGCGCGTCAACTACAGTGAAAGCTACATCAGTAGTGCCCTGAATGCGGCAGCCGTATCTAGAAGCTACACAGTCGAACCAGCCCATTCTTCTGGGTCTGCCTGTGGTAGCGCCGTACTCGCCCTTGTCACCGCCGTGGTTTCTCATCTGCTCAGCCTCATCGCCGAATATCTCGGAAACGAAAGCGCCTGCGCCCACTGCGGAAGAATATGCCTTGCATACAGTAACGACCTTCTTGATCTCATAGGGAGGTATACCTGCGCCGATAGCACCGTAAGCTGCCAGCGTGGAGGAAGATGTTACCATGGGGTAGATACCGTGGTCGGGATCCTTAAGTGAGCCCAGCTGACCCTCCAGCAGAATGTTCTTGCCTTCCTTGATAGCGTTCCACAGGTAAGCAGAAACATCGCAAACGTAAGGCTCTACCATGCTCTTGTATTCCATAAGGGTGTTGAACAGTTCAGCTTCATCAATGGCAGGCTTGTTGTACAGGTACTTCAGCAGAATGTTCTTCTGCTCGCAAACTCTGTGTATCTTTACCTTAAGTGACTCTTCATCGAAAAGCTCCTGTACCTGGAAGCCTATCTTAGCATACTTGTCAGAGTAGAAAGGCGCGATACCTGACTTTGTTGAACCAAAGCTTGCTTTGCCCAGCCTCTCTTCCTCGAACTTATCAAAATCAACATGGTAAGGCATTATCATCTGTACTCTGTCAGATATGAGCAGCTTAGGCATGGGTACGCCCTGAGAAGTTACCTCATTCAGCTCCTTGAAAAACTTTGGGATATCAAAAGCTACACCATTGCCGATGATGTTTGTGGTGTGATCGTAAAAAATGCCGGATGGGAGAGTGTGAAGTGCAAACCTGCCATAGTGGTTGTGTATAGTATGGCCTGCATTTGCGCCGCCCTGAAATCTGATAACTATGTCAGACTCCTGCGCCATCATGTCCGTGAGCTTGCCCTTGCCTTCGTCGCCCCAGTTTGCGCCTACAATTGCTCTTACCATTTGTGAATGTCCTCCTTGCTGTCAAGCAGAATTACGTTGTTGTGATGATTTAGCGTGGTGCTATGTGAAAATCCCAACACCAACACCAATATATTATATCATACATTTTTTGCTTTGTAAACACCCTTGACGATTTTTAACATTTTCATAATATTTTTCACAAGACTTGTCCGACCCGGCAGGAAAAATTTCTTAAACCCCTTGAAAAATCCTGCGTATTATATTATAATGTAAGTTGACAACATAGCGGCAGAAAAAAATATGAGCCGCATACACTAAGGAGAGGTCTAATGAGATTTGTAAAAACGGCAGCGTTCTTTCTGGCGGTGCTGACGGCGCTGTCCTTTGGCAGCTGTTCTTCGGACACAGGTGGGGATAGCGGTGTGAACACCACAGTTTCCACAAAAGAACCCAAGGCCGTGCCCGATAAGGTCGAACTTAAAAACTATAAATTTCCCGAATTTCTCGACGGCAAAAAGCAGCCCGATGTGCTTAGCAGCCCTGTATATGTCAGCTTTGCAGCCTCTGACTATGTAACTGAGGTCACAGAACAGCCCTTTGAAGACTATACCTGCACTGAAATGATAGGCAGTTCGCTGTATGTTTTTGAAGAGGGTAAGTTCAAGGGTCTGCTTGATACAGCAGGAAAGGTCCTGCTGGAGGCGGATACCTATACTTCTATTTCACCCTGCAGCATGGGCACGCTTTCCCTGTCCCGCGATAAGGAACTGAATGCACCCGATGATTATGTTACATTCAACGGCCTTGGTGTTATAACATCAGTGGAACCTCCTGAGTTCCGCAGCGACAATATCACGATTTCGGAAGATATGCGTTATAAACAGGCAGAGGGCGATGAGGCTGAGGAATACTACAAGGTGCAGAATATGGTGCTTTCTGACGGCAGGATAGTCGGTGAGGACACCTTCTACTGCGAGTGGGACAAGGTCGAGGCGGTGACGGCCCAGTCCATAAATACCGCCCGCCCCTACAATGCATTCTACCGTGCCGAAAAAGACGGCGAATACTATTATATATGCTTTGACAGGTTCTATAATTATACTATTTACAATGCGGCCTACGGATATATAAGGCTTAAGGTCGGTGACGGCTACGGTGAGTGCTATATCCTTGACCACGATGATTATTCCGAACTTATGAAGCTGCTGGACAGCTTCGGCGAAACAGGTTCGGTCAGATCTCCCAGCAAGGATGAATCCCTGGATTATATCCAGATAGAAACAGGCTACGGCACCGACGATGTGGTGACGATGACCCTTTCCGCTGATGGTTATTGCCTTACTGACCATACCTCTATGGGAGAGACTCAGACCAACAACAAGTACTTTACAGTCCTTGACAAGGAAAGCTTCATCAGCCTGGTCATGTGGGTGGATCAGGTGCTGTCTGCCGAATATGTCAGATAAATATGATTTTGCAGGAAATTGCAGCATTTCCTGCAAAATTTTCTTTTTGGACAGTTTTTTGGTCATAAAAGTGATTGACAAGTACGTTTTTCTGTGCTATTATATAAGAGTGACCGCATAAAGTATATTTTCCCTGCAAACTGCGTAAACTATCCCGAAGAACAGCTTTCGGGAGGTTTTTATGATGTGTGATATATCATCATCTGCAGGCTGCGGCGATACGGGCAGCATGACCCTTTCGGGGGACGGACACCTTATCAACTGCCTTAACATAATCGGGCAGATAGAGGGGCATTATATCCTGCCGCCTGAGAATAAGTCTACCAAGTATGAACATATCATACCCGCCCTTGTGGCAGTGGAGCAGGACAGTGATATCGAGGGTATGCTTGTGGTGCTGAATACAGCAGGGGGCGATGTGGAGGCAGGTCTGGCCATAGCCGAACTTATCGCAGGCATGAAGACCCCGACGGTATCGCTTGTTGTGGGCGGGGGACATTCCATAGGGGTTCCCCTGGCGGTAAGTGCGGATATGTCCTTCATCGTGCCTACAGCTACCATGACCATACACCCTGTAAGAATGAGCGGTACACTGCCGGGCGTTCCCCAGACTATGTCTTACTTTTACAAAATGCAGGAACGCATAGTGCGTTTTGTGTGCAGCAATTCTTCCATGAAGCCTGAACGCTTCCGTCAGCTGATGATGTCAACCGGTGAGCTGATGACGGATATCGGCACGGTGCTGGAGGGCGAAGAGGCTGTCAGGGAAGGTCTTATAGATAATATGGGCGGGCTGGCAGATGCGATTGCCTGTCTTTATGATATGATAGAAAACAGCCGTGAGAACGGTGAGGATATTCGGAGGAAGAAATGACATTATTTGATGCGATATTTCAGGCCATATTACAGGGATTGACAGAGTTTCTGCCCGTGTCCAGTTCGGGACATCTTTCCCTTTACCAGCATTTTACAGGCAATAACGGAGAGGGTGCGCTGATGTTCTCGGCGGTGCTTCATCTGGGTACGCTGGTGGCCGTGTTCATAGCTTTCAGGAGAGATATCTGGGCACTGATAAAAGAACTTGGCAACATGATAAAGGATATCTTCGGACGCAGGTTCACTCTCAAGGACATGAACCCCGAGCGCCGCATGATAGTCATGATAATACTGTCATGTTTCTGTCTGGCACCTTTTGCGCTGTTCAAGGACTGGTTCGAGTCTGTGGGCGAGGACGGCTCTATCTTTGCGGAGGGACTTTGCTTCCTTTATACATCAGCTATACTTTTCATGTCGGACAAATGCTCCAAAGGCAGCAAGACCGCAGGCGATATCACCGCGAAGGACTCTGTTACGGTAGGACTTTTCCAGGGCGTTGCACTGCTGCCCGGTGTTTCCAGGTCGGGTTCGACAATATCTGCGGGTCTGTTCTCGGGCTTTTCCCGGGAAACCAGTGTAAAGTACTCTTTCATTCTGGGTATCCCCGTTATATTCCTCAGCTGTATACTTGAAGTTGCAAAGGCTGTAAAATCAAATATCCATGTGGGCGCTGCCAACTGCATCGTCGGATTTATCGTGGCTGCCGCTGTGGGTGTGCTGGCCATAAAGCTTGTAAACTGGCTCGTTAAAACAGACCGTTTCAAGGTGTTTGCCATATATGCCTTTGTGCTGGGCTGTGCTGTACTGGTAGTCAGCTTTATCGAGTTCTGCATGGGTCACGCCATAACATTCTGATATAATTACATATACGCAACAGAGCTTGGATAGTACGTTCAGGCTTTTTGCGATTTTTAGACATATGAAAGGAAAGTGTTCAAATGGCAGCAGGTGCCACTAAGAGCAAGAATACCAACAAGCCGAAAACGGCTGCAAAAACTAAGACGGGCGCAAGCTCCCCCAAGGTAAGCAAGGCTGCGCAGGACGCACTGAATGCTGCCAAGGAGAGGGAAGTCAGGCGCTTCTGGTCTTACATACTGTTCTTTGTGGGCGTGCTGGAGCTTCTGCTGACCTTTATCAAGGGTGACGGCCTGTGGCGTTCGCTGCACAACTTCAACCGTGGTATGTTCGGCCTGGCTGTCTTCCTTTTTGCGCCCATGATGATCTATGTGGCTCTGATGATAGCCTCAAACACCAAGAAGAATACCGTTGTCGCAAAGTGCATTGAGGGCGGTGTGCTTATGCTGCTTTCAAGCGGTATCGTGCAGATACTTCAGGTAGGCTCGGTGGACGGCGGCAGCTTTTTCAAAAAGCTCCGCGGCCTTTATGAAGACGGTGTTGCTCTCCGCGGCGGCGGACTTGCCAGCGCTGTACTGGGCTGGCCGCTGCTGGCTGCATTTAAAAGGCTGGGGGCTTCCATAATCATTCTACTGATAGCTTTTACTTTCATTCTTCTGCTTACCGACCTCACTCTGCCCCAGCTGTTCAGGCTGCTGTCCAAGCCCTTTGTGGCTTCGGTGGAAGCAGTCCATTCTGATAGGGTCGAGCGCATAGCTGCACGGCAGGAAAGGGAAGAGCAGCTTGCCGCTGAACAGCCTGCTGCAAGACCTCAGCGCCGCAGAGCAGAACCGCAGGCGGAAGAACAGGAAGAACGTCCCCGCGGAAGACAGCGGGTAGATTTTGCAAGATTTCTGCCCAAGGAGGAACAGGCAGCCGAGCAGGAGCAGGAGAGAGAGCCGCAAACAACTGCTTTGGCGGAAGAATTTTCCGAGCCGGAGCCTGTTAAGCAGCCGGAGCCTGTTATAGCAGAGGTGCCCTCTGAGGAGGAAACGGCGGCTCAGGAAAAGGCCGATGAAGACCTGAAAAAAATAATCGAGCAGGCTGTGAACAGAAAGCTCCCTGTTCCGCGGACAGAAGAGGAGAAACCTGAGCTTCCTAAAACTGTCAATATCGACAGCAAGGGTCAGACGACCATGTTTGAGGAAGATGAGCAGATACCCGTGTATGTCACACCTCCCGTGGACGTGCTGAAATATCCCAGGAAGAAGATCGACAGTGCCATAATCGAAGCCGAGATACACGAGAAATCCCAGAAGCTGGTGGAAACACTGGAGGTCTACGGGGTCAAGACCCGTATCACAGGTATTTTCAGAGGCCCATCTGTTACCAGATATGAGCTGCAGCCCGCTGCAGGTGTAAAGGTGTCCAAGATAATCGGCCTTGCTGATGATATTGCCCTTAATCTGGCGGCGCTCAGCATTCGTATCGAAGCTCCTGTTCCCGGTAAGCCCTGCGTGGGCATAGAGGTGCCTAATGATACCAGAGACCCTGTTTCTCTCCGTGAACTTATCGACAGTGATGAGTACCGCAAGGCTCAGGGCAAGCTGACCTTTGCTGTGGGCAAGGACATCGAGGGCAAGATAGTTGTGGGGAATATTGCAAAAATGCCCCACCTGCTCGTGGCAGGTACTACAGGTTCAGGTAAGTCAGTGTTCACCAACTCTATCATACTCAGCGTGCTTTACCACGCTTCTCCCGAGGAAGTCAAGCTCATACTCATCGACCCCAAAATGGTCGAGTTCAAGCTGTATGACAGGATACCTCATCTGCTCATACCCGTTGTCACCGACCCCCTCAAGGCCGCAGGCGCACTGGGCTGGGCGGTAAATGAGATGAACAAGCGCTATAAACAGTTCGAGGCCAACGATGTTAAAAATCTGGCTGAATTCAATGATATGCTTGCAAATGAACACGCTAAGCCCGTGGATATGCAGGACCCCATCTATGCCAAGATGAAGCCTCTGCCCCAGATACTTATCGTTATCGATGAGTTTGCCGACCTTATGATGGCGGCAGGGAGTGAGGTCGAGGATTCTGTTATCCGCCTGGGACAGCTGGCCCGTGCCGCTGGTATACATATGGTCATAGCTACCCAGTCCCCCCGAAAGGACGTTATCACAGGTCTTATCAAATCGAATATACCTTCACGTGTATCGCTGAGCGTTTCCAGTAACATCGACTCACGAGTTATCATGGACCAGGGCGGCGCTGAAAAGCTTCTTGGCAACGGCGACCTGCTGTACAAGCCTGTGGGTGTCAAGAATCCCATAAGAATACAGTCGGGCTTTGCTGATACTCCCGAAATAAAGGCTGTTGTCGAGTTCCTGAAAAGCGAGCATTCTGCTGAATACAGCGAGTCTATCATGGCTGAGGTGGAAGAAAATACACCCAAGCCCAAGGAAGACAAGAAAAACAGCGATAAGTCTGATGTGGACGAGGTAGTTATCAATCCCGATGATGACCTGATAGACCAGGCCATAACCATTATAGTCCAGACGGGCAATGCGTCTACCTCTTATCTCCAGCGTAAGCTGAAACTGGGATTTTCCCGTGCTTCCCGTATCATGGACGAAATAGAGGATATGGGCATCATAGGCCCCCAGGAGGGCGCTAAGCCCAGAAAGATAAATCTTACCGAAGCCGAATGGCTTGAAATGCGGGCAAGAAGATAATGGCTGCTAAAAAAACTACCAAAAAGCCCGCACCCCGCAAAACTCCCGCTAAAAAGAAAAAGCCTGCCCCTAAGCTCCCCTTGAAAAAACGGCTTAAACTTATGCTTACGGTGCTTGTGCTGTTCTGCGTGGGGGCGGCGGCACTGCTGCATTTTACAGGCATAATGCCTGTCAGCGAGATATTTTTCCGCCTGGGGATATATGACAGGCCTGCCACCCGTGCCGACCTGGAAGTCCACTTTATCGACGTAGGCCAAGGGGATTGCACCCTCGTCATGTCAAAGGGCGAGATCATGGTCATTGACAGCGGCGACCGTGATGACAGCAACAGGGTAGAGAAATATCTGCTGGAACACGGCGTTACCAGGATAAACTATCTTATCGCCACCCACCCTCATGCCGACCACATAGGCGAAATGGCCGAGATTATGGGCACTTTCACGGTGGATAACTTCATCATGCCCTATGTGCCCGAAGATTATATACCCGACACAAAATGCTATGAGGATATGCTTAAAATGGCTTCGGCCATGGGTGTTGAGTCCTCGTATGCCGAGGACAAAAGCTTCAGGCTGGGCGAGTGCGATGTTAAGATGTACGCTTCGGGTATCGAAAGTTCTGAAAATCTTAACGATTATTCCGTTATCGTGAAGCTTGTCCATGGCAGCAACAGCTTCCTGTTTACGGGGGATTGCGAGAACACAGAGGAAGCAGATCTGCTATCCCGCAAGCTTGACCTTAAGGCGAAGGTCCTGAAAGCGGGGCACCACGGCAGCTATACTTCGTCTTCTGCTGAATTTCTCGATGAGGTTTTGCCGGATTACGCAGTTATCTCCTGCGGGCGGAACAATGACTACGGCCACCCCCATGACGCTACACTGCGCAGGCTTTCAAAGTATGCTGACAATATCTACATAACCTCCCGTGACGGCGATGTTGTGTTTATCTCGGACGGTAAGGGGCTGAGTGTGGAATGTGCGAAAAAGGCAAAGAAATAATTATCGACAGGATCGAGAGCAGCATTGCGGTCTGTGAGGACAGCAGCGGTGCTTTCACAGATATAAAACTTGATGATCTTCCCTGCGGTGTAAAAACAGGGGATATACTGGTCTTTGACGGTGAAGCCTATGTCATCGACCGTGAAAGGACCCTTTCCCGCAAAAAGAAGATAATGTCCATGCAGCAAAAGCTGTTTGGCAGGGGTGCCCCGAAAAAGTGCGGTACCCATGAAATGGAGTGATAGGATTGAACAGAGATCTTTTCTCAGTTATCAAGGCAAAACTGCCCACCTTGTCAAAGGGACATAAGCTTATTGCCAACTACATACTTTCTCAGTATGACAAGGCTGCGTTCATGACAGCGCAAAAGCTGGGCAAGACAGTGGGTGTCAGCGAATCGACAGTGGTGCGTTTCGCCTCCGAGCTTGGCTATGACGGCTATCCCGAGCTGCAAAGACAGCTGCAGGACCTCATGCGCAACAAGCTGACAGCTGTGCAGCGTATCGAGGTCAGCTCTGAGCAGATGAACAGCGAAGACGTGCTGCAGCGTGTGCTCAATCAGGATATAGACCGTATCAGGGCGACCCTGAATGCCACCGACAAGGCAGATTTCAATCGTGCCGTTGACCTGATTACTTCGGCCAACACCATTTATATCATCGGCACAAGAAGCTCTGCGGCGTTGGCTTACTTTCTCAATTACTACTTAAATCTTCTGTTCCCCCATGTAAAGCTGGTGCCCAGCACCACGACCTCCGAGCTGTTTGAGCGTATAATGCGCATTGACAGCAACGATGTCATGATAGGTATATCTTTCCCGAGATATTCCAACCAGACAGTCAAGGCGCTGAAATATTCCAAGACAAATGGGGCTAAGGTCATAGCTATCACCGATTCTACCAGTTCGCCTCTGGCCGATTATGCCGATGCGCTGCTGCTGGCTAAAAGCGATATGGCTTCCTTTGCGGACTCCCTCGTGGCGCCCCTGAGCCTTGTAAATGCGCTGATAGCCTCCATTTCCATAAGAAATGTTGACCTTGTCACCCAGACCTTCGGCAAGCTGGAAAAAGTCTGGGAGGACTTTGATGTGTACGCTAAAAACAGCGAGAATACGGAGCATACAGGCGATGACGAAGAAGTATGATGCTGTCATAGTCGGCGGCGGCGCTGCAGGACTTTTCTGCGGCGCACAGCTGGGTCTGCTGGGCAAGTCCGCTGTGGTCATCGAGAAAAATGAGCGCTTCGGAAGAAAGCTGCGCATTACGGGCAAGGGCAGGTGCAATGTCACAAATAACTGCGATGTTGAAACTGTCATGAAAAATATCCCCCGCAACAGCCGCTTCATGTATTCCTCCCTCAGCAGATTTGCCCCTGAGGATGCCATGGCTTTCTTTGAAGGCCTGGGTGTTCCCCTTAAGACAGAAAGGGGCAACAGGGTCTTTCCCGTCAGTGACAGCGCCCATGATATAGCTGATGCACTGGTAAAGTGCTGCCTTGACTGCGGCACGGAACTTGTCAGCGGGGAAGTTACCTCCCTTATCATCGAAGACGGTGAGGCTGCGGGTGTAAGGTGCGGTGACAGAGAGTTCCTTGGCGGAAGTGTCATCATCGCCGCAGGCGGTCGTTCCTACCCTAAAACAGGCTCGGACGGTTTCGGTTATAAGCTTGCAAAGTCTGCTGGCCATAGGGTGACGCCCATACTGCCTTCCCTCTGCCCTATAGTTACGGCAGAACATGAAGAATCCGCCGAAATGATGGGATTGAGTCTGAAAAATTGTACACTTGCCCTCCGTGAGGACGACAAGACAAAGCCTGTCTATGAAGAGCTGGGCGAGATGTTGTTTACCCACTTCGGGCTGTCGGGGCCGCTGGTGCTTTCGGCCAGTGCCCATCTTCGGGATATGGAAAAGCATACCTATCACCTTGATATCGACCTAAAGCCCGCCCTCAGCCATGAACAGCTCGATGCCCGTCTGCTGCGGGACTTCGGAGATTTCCCCAACCGTGAGTTTTGCAATTCTCTGGGTAAGCTTCTGCCTGCCAAGATGATACCCGTCATCGTCAGAAGAAGCGGCATACCTTCGGATAAACGGGTCAACCAGATAACCCGTGAGGAACGCAGAAAGCTGGCTGAAACACTGAAAAAACTCACCTATACAGTTGACCGACTGAGGCCTATCGACGAGGCTATAATCACCCGCGGCGGTGTGGAGCTTTCCGAGATAGCCCCGAAGACTATGGAGTCTAAACTATGTAAAAAATTGTACTTTATTGGCGAGATACTCGACCTCGATGCCTACACGGGCGGCTTTAATCTTCAAATAGCATGGTCTACTGCCTATGCCTGCGCCCAGGCCGTTGAGTATACCTGAGTATGAATGATGTATGATATTATCTTTATATAAGGAGTTGTTAAAATATGGGAATTAATATAGCCCTTGACGGACCCTCGGGAGCAGGAAAGTCCACCATCGCCAAGGCAGTGGCTGCAAAAATGCAGTATGTCTATGTGGACACAGGCGCCATGTACCGCGCAGTTGCCTGCTATATGGTAACAAGCGGCACCGACCTAGACAATACTGAGGATATCATCGGCAAGCTGTCCGATATCGCAATAAAGCTTGAATACAAGGAGGGTGCTCAGCACGTTATCCTTAACGGCGAGGACGTTTCCGACAAGATAAGGACCCCCGAGATATCCATGGCAGCTTCAAAGACCTCTGCTATCCCTGAGGTCAGAACATTCCTGTTCGACCTCCAGCAGACTATGGCCAAGGAAAATGATATCATAATGGACGGCCGTGATATCGGCACGGTAGTTCTGCCCAACGCCGATGTGAAGATATTCCTGACAGCTTCCGCAGAAGAAAGGGCTGATCGCCGCTTCAAGGAGCTTCAGGAGAAAGGCGACCCCTCTACCTATGAGGAAGTCCTGAGAGATATCGAACAGCGTGACTACAACGATACCCACCGTGAAACTGCTCCCCTCAAAAAGGCAGATGACGCTGTTGAGGTGGATACTACTTCTCTTGATCTGCAGCAGTCTATCGACGAGATCTGCCGTGTGATCACCGAGAAGCTGGAGCAAAAAAAAAAATCTGAGCCATTGACCGAAAAGAAAGAGCGCACCCCCCGTGTTATCATGGAGGTCAGACCTATCAGCAAGACTAAAAGGATAAGCCCTGTTAAGCAGTTTTTCTATGATCTGCTGAGGGTCATCGTCATAGCGCTCTATCATCTTTTCTATAATATCAGGTGGGAGGGCACTGAGAATGTCCCTAAGGACGGCGGAAATATCTTCGCCTCAAACCACCGCAGCTATCAGGACCCCGTGTTCATCGCACTGCATACCAAGGTCCCTCTTTCCTATATGGCTAAGGATGAGCTTTTCCAGGGTAACAAGGCTTTCAAGGTGCTGATAACCGCTTTCGGCGCTTTCCCTGTTACCCGAGGCAAGGGCGATACTGCTGTTATAGATACATCTATCGAAAAGCTTGAAATGGGCAGAAATCTGGCTATCTTTCCCGAGGGCACACGTTCCAAGGACGGTAAGGTCGGCAAGGGCAAAACGGGTGTGGCGCTCATCGCCGCAGTTGCCCAGACGAAGATCATCCCTGTGGGCATCACCTTTGAGGGCAAGCTGAAATTCCGTAAAAAGGTGGTCGTTCGTTACGGCAAGCCTATCATTCCTTCTGAAATAGGTGCTGCCGGCACCGACAGCAAGTCGCTCAAGGTGTTGAAGAACAAAGTAATGGAAGAAATTACAAGTCTGGTGCATGAGTAATGTTAAGTAAATGTAAAATTTTTGTTGCTAAAAGCGCAGGTTTCTGTTTTGGTGTAGACAGAGCGATAAAAATGGTGTATAATGAATTGGATAACCGAAATAATATTGTGACGTTGGGTCCAATCATTCACAATCAGAACGTCGTTGATGACCTGAAAGCCAGAGGGGTCTATCCCGCTGAGCTGGAAGACATCAAAAAAGGACAGACTGTCATCATACGTTCCCACGGTGTCAGCAGGGAAGTCATGGAAAAGCTTGACGAACTTGGCGCTGAGGTCGTTGATGCGACTTGTCCCTTTGTGAGGAAGATACATAATATCGCAGCAAGCAAGTCTGCTGAGGGATATGTGGTACTGATAGCAGGCGATGCCGCTCACCCTGAGGTAAAAGGGATAATGGGACACAGTGACGGCGAGTGTTATGTGTTTGAAAATTGTGACGACTTTGAAAATTTGGTGAAAAGCCAGAATTTTTCACAAAAAAAGGTTGCAATTTTGGCGCAGACGACGTATAATAAGAATATGTGGAAAAACTGTGTCACGCTTTTTGAAAAATATCTTCCCCATGCGGAGATATGCGAGACTATCTGCAACGCGACCAATATCCGTCAGGACGAAGCTGAGGATATGGCGAAGAAAGCTGACCTCATGGTCATCGTTGGCGGAAAGCACAGTTCAAATACCCACAAACTCAAGGCTATCTGCGAACAGCACTGTAAGACAGTGCTTGTTGAGAATGCCTGTGATCTTAGAAGTTGCGGTCTTGACCTGACCGGAGCAAAATTTATCGGGATCTCTGCCGGTGCTTCGACACCCGGCTATATTATAAAGGAGGTACAGGACACTATGAGTGAACTGCTGAACAATGTTGACAATAATGTTGTTGACGAAGAATTTAATCTGGAGGCGATCGATAAGACCCTCAAAAAAATATATCCGGGAGCGAAGGTAGAAGGCACTGTCGAATCTGTGAACGATACCGAGGTCATTGTTGACATCGGCACCAAGCATACAGGCTATGTATCTCTGAGCGAGCTTACTGATGATCCTACCAAGAAGCCCTCAGATATAGTTAGCGTAGGCGACACTATCGAGCTTATCGTTATCAAGACAAGCGATACCGACGGTACTGTAATGCTCTCCAAGAAGAGAGTTGACGCTGTAAAGAGCTTCCAGAAGATCAAGGATGCTGCTGAAAGCGGCGAGATACTCGAGGGTATCGTTACAAACGTTGTAAAGGGCGGCGTGCTCGTTTCTTCTGACGGCGTAAAGGTATTCGTACCTGCTTCTCAGGCTGCTCCCAGGAGAGATTTCGATCTCAACGAGCTGCTGAAGCAGAGCGTTAAGTTCAAGATCCTTGAAGTTAATGACGCTAAGCAGAGAGCAGTTGGTTCTGTAAGAGCAGTTGCAAGAGATGAAAAGGCTGCTGCGCAGGCTAAGTTCTTTGAGACTGCTGAGGCAGGCGCTGAAATGGAAGGCGTTGTTAAGTCTATAACTGATTACGGCGTATTCGTTGACCTGGGCGGTGTTGACGGCCTGGTAAGAAGAGCAGACCTTAGCTGGAACAGGATCAAGCACCCTTCCGATGTTGTTGCTATCGGTGACAAGGTAACTGTTAAGATCAAGGATATCGATCCTGAGACCAAGAAGGTTTCCCTTACATACAAGAAGGATTCTGAAAATCCCTGGGAGATATTTGTAAACAACTATGAGGTAGGTCAGGACGTTAAGGCTACTATCGTATCTATCACTTCCTTCGGTGCATTCGCACAGATCATTGATGGTATCGACGGCCTTATCCACATCTCTCAGATAGCTAATCAGAGAGTAAACAATGTGGCTGATATACTGGCTGTTGGCGACGTTGTTGACTGCCGCATCACTGAGATCGACGCTGATAAGAAGAGGATCAGCCTTTCCAGAAGAGCTCTGCTCGACGATGAGGAAGAGATCGAGAACGACGCTGAATAATCGGCATTTGATCATGGGGACGATTATTCGTCCCCATTTTTCATTTTAAAGAGATATACTGACCAATAGTATAAATGTACTGATTTAAACGCTTATCTGCTGCATAATTTGTTTGCCAGAGACTTGCATTATCTTAGAAAATATGGTATAATAATACTAAGTAATGATAATATACGCGTTTGATCGCTTTTAGTAACGGAAGGTCTATTTATATGGAACAAAAAAGAAGAAAAACAACAATCAAAAAAAGAAAAAGACGAGGCACAAACCCTGTCGTGCATATCCTTAAGGCACTGGGTACGCTGTTGCTGTCTGTATTTCTCATAATTATAATCACGCTGTCTATCTTCGGCACGGTGCTTACTATCTACGTTCTGAATTTTGCAGATACTACCACCACCGTTACCCTGGAAAAGACCGAGGGCGGTACTATCACCAGGTTCCTCTACGATAATCCCGATTATGATGAGGAAGTTGATGACCCTATCGACCAGTATGTGCTTTATTACAGCATGAGAAATGAGTATAAGCATTTCATATGGGCTGACCTTGAAGAGATACCTCAGGTAGTTCAGGACGCTTATGTGTATACTGAGGACGAGCGTTTCTATAACCATGACGGTGTTGACTTCAAGAGTACCTTTGCAGCCTTCGTAAATATTTTTCTTCCAACGGGCAGAAGCCGAGGCGGTTCGACTATCACTCAGCAGACCATAAAAAATCTGACAGGTGATAATGCCACCGACGGTGTACAGGGTATCGAACGTAAGATACGAGAGGTCTTCCGTGCTATCAACGTTGAAAAGACCTATACTAAGGACGATATCCTCCAGAGCTACCTGAATGTTATCCCCTGCGGTACTCAGCAGTATGATATCATCGGTATCCAGGCAGCCGCAAACTTCTATTTCGGTAAGGACGTTTCTGAGCTTGACCTCGCAGAGGCTGCTTGTCTTGCAGGTATGAACAATGCTCCTGCCTATAACAACCCTATCGACAATATCAAAAATAACGACGCAAGACGTAAGTACTGCCTTGATCATATGCTTGAAAACGGTGCTATCTCCGAGCAGGAATATACTGAGGCTCTGAATGAACCACTTGAGCTTGCTGGCAACTTTGATTATTCCAGCGAAACTGTTTACGACGGTGAGCTGGAGGATCAGGGCATTACCGACTGGTACCTCGATGCCGCTATAAGTGAGGCCGAGGAAAGGATAGCCGATGAGGCGGGCATAACCATCGAGGAAGCCCGTGAAAGACTGTATAATCAGGGCTATACCGTTTATACAAATGTTGATATCGATATGCAGCGCAAGGTCGAAAAGGCTATGCAGACCGCAAGTAACTTTACCACCTGGGATATGGATCCCGAGGACGATACCCTCTGGTCTGACTTTGTTTGTATGGACTATAAGGGCAATGTTAAGGCAGTTGTCGGCAGCCGCTGGGAGAAGACCGAGTCCCGTAACCTGTACATGGTAACACAGGGTACCCGTTCTCCCGGTTCGTGTATCAAGCCAATAGCTTCCTATGCGCCTGCGTTGGATCAGGATATGATAACCTGGTCGTCACTCTATAACGACTCGCCTATCGAGATCGAAGTTGAGGGCGGCGAGAAATCCAAGTGGCCTGTCAACTACTCAGAGGACGGCTCCAGTTCAAACTGGTCCTATAAGGATCTCTTCACTTATCAGATGCTGCTCAAGTCCCTTAATACCATGCCTGCACAGCTGATAAAGAAGATGACCCCCGCTTACTCTTATAATTTCCTTAAGAACAAGCTGGATATCACCACCCTTACAGAATCCGATGCTGACTATTCACCTGTTACTGTCGGCGGTCTCAGTCAGGGTCTTACGCTGGAAGAACTTGTCGGCGCTTATATGATCTTCGGCAACGGCGGTAGAAAGTATGATGTAAGCTATATCTACAAGATCGAAGATTCCACAGGCAAGCCCGTTTACGAAAAGAACGAGGGATATAAGCAGGCTATCTCCGACAGTACCTCATATATCATGAACCGTATGATGCAGTACGTCATCAACGATAAGGAAGGAACAGGTAGATACGCTAAGCTTAAGAAGACAGACCTTGTCGGCAAGACAGGTACTTCCGAAAGCTGGTACGACCTTAACTTCGTTGGCTGTACACCTGATTATGTATCGGGTATCTGGATAGGTTACGAAAATCAGGAAACTATCCCCACTAACGATTATGAGAATATAGGTGCTATCTGGAAGAACATTTTCGGCGACATAGCCGATGCTGAGGAGCATAAGAGCTTCAATGATACCTTCCCCATGCCTGATACAGTTGTAAAGCTTGATTACTGTACAAGGACAGGCCTTATAGCTACAAACGGCTGCTCCAGCCGTGCAACAGGCTATTTCAAGGCATCTAATACACCAGATTACTGCTACGGCGGACATTAAAAGTATCCGTGACCTCCGTACTTTTGTGCGGAGGTCATTTTTTAGAAGGTTAAATATGAATAAATTAAAACTGTGCGTCCCATGCCATTTCGGCCTGGAAAAAACTTTGAAATTTGAGGTCGAAAAGGTCGGGGGCGAAAATATTACGGTTACAGACGGCAAGGTCTGCTTTGAGGGCGACTACGAAACTGTGGCAAAGGCAAACCTGTGGATATCCACAGGGGAAAGGGTACTTATCGAGCTGACAAGCTTCACAGCCCGCACCTTTGAGGAGCTTTTTCAGGGAGTAACAAGTCTACCGCTGGAAGATCACATCGGTAAGTACGATGCTTTCCCCGTAAAGGGCTACTCACTGAATTCTCAGCTGCACTCAGTTCCCGATTGCCAGAAGATAATCAAAAAAGCCTGCGTTAAGCGCCTTGAAAAGGTCTACGGAATTTCTTATTTTGAGGAAACAGGCGCAAAGCACCAGCTTCAGTTCTCGCTGATGAAAGATGTCTTCACTCTTTATCTTGATACATCGGGTGTGGGTCTTCACAAGCGTGGCTACCGCAGAAATTCCAATGCTGCGCCTATTAAGGAAACTCTTGCCGCGGGAATAATCGACCTTGGCAGGGTGAGAGCAAATTCCATCGTCTGCGACCCCATGTGCGGCTCGGGCACTTTTCTTATCGAGTCCGCCTATAAGGCGCTGAAAGTTGCCCCGGGTATAAGGAGGAATTTTGCGGCCCAGCAGTGGGAGCAGATACCTGAAAAGGTCTGGCAGAATGCCCGCACTGAGGCCATGGATATGCTTGACAGGGAAGGCACTTTCAAGGCCTTCGGCTTCGATATCGACGATTTTGCTGTGGAGCTTTCCCGCGATAATGCCAAGAAAGCGGGAGTCGGCTCTAAGATAACTGTCAAGGAGCAGGACATCTCAAAGTTTGTCCAGCCTGAGGAGTGCATCACTTTCTGCAATCCCCCCTACGGCGAAAGACTGCTGGAGATACGGGACGCTGAGGAGCTATACAAGCGTTTGGGCGACAGGCTGCAGCCCTCCGGGGAAAGACCCTGCTATATAATCTCGCCCCATGAGGAGTTCGAGAAGTTCTTCGGCAAAAAGGCGGATAAAAAGCGTAAACTGTACAACGGCATGATCAAGTGCGATCTGTATATGTACTTCAAGTAGGGAGAAAAAATGTACACTTTGGAAAATTTGGACGGTATAGTCTTTGATATGGACGGTGTTATCTTCGACACTGAAAGGCTCAGTATGCGCTGCTGGAAGAAAGTCGGTGAGCGCCACGGCCTTGAAAATGTGGAGGAAAATATCCGCCTTTGCATAGGCAGAAGCACTAAGGATACCAAGCGTATCATAGCTGAGGCCTATGGTGATAAAGTTGACCTGGACGAGCTTTATGCTGAGTCCCGTGTGGTGATAAGAGAAGCTTTCGAGCAGGAGGGTATACCCGTTAAAATAGGCGCCCCCGAGGTGCTGAGGTGGCTGCATGACAGCGGCATAAAGGTCGGGCTGGCATCTTCTACCAGTTATGATACCGTTGTCCGTGAAATGCAGGAGGTCGGCCTTATTGATTGCTTTGATGTCATCATTGGCGGTGATATGGTAGAAAATTCCAAACCCGATCCCGATATCTACCTTAAAGCCTGCCAAAGGCTGGGAGTTGACCCCGCAAATACTCTGGCTGTGGAGGATTCGCGCAACGGCATGATCTCTGCCCACGCAGCGGGAATGATACCCGTGCTTATCCCTGACCTTGTAGAGCCTGACGAAGAAATGCTCGAAAAAGCACATATCAAGCTAAACAGCTTGACGGAATTTAAAGATACATTGTTAAGTACAGGCATATAGCCTGACAAATAAAGGAGGTAAAAATTATGCGTTATGAGATCCAAGGAGAGCCGCTGCCCGTTGTAATCTGCTATCTGAACAACGGCGAGGCTGTAAAGTGCCAGCAGGGAGCAATGAGCTGGATGAGCCCCAACATGAAAATGGAAACAAATGCCGGTGGCGGTGTTGGAAAGGCCCTGTCGAGAATGTTCTCGGGCGAGTCCATGTTCCAGAATGTCTACACTGCTATGAACGGTGACGGTATGATCGCTATGGCATCAAACTTCCCAGGAGCTATCAAGCCCATGGACGTTTCACAGATGCCCATAGTTGCCCAGAAGTCAGCATTCCTGGCTTCTGAAATGGGTGTTAATATGGAGATATTCTTCCAGAGAAAGCTGGGTGCAGGTTTCTTCGGCGGTGAGGGCTTCATTATGCAGAAGTTCTCCGGTCAGGGTACTGTGTTCCTTGAACTTGACGGTTCTATCATTGAGTATCAGCTGGCTGCCGGTCAGTCCATGCTGGTAGATACAGGCTGTCTTGCTGCTATGGAAGCTACCTGCTCTATCGATATCGAACAGGTTTCGGGTATCAAGAATATGCTCTTCGGCGGCGAAGGTCTGTTCAATACCAGAGTAACAGGTCCCGGCCATGTTTGGCTCCAGACAATGCCTGTCAGCAACCTTGCTGGTGCTATCAGACCCTTCATTCCTACAGGCAACTAATGTCAAATATTTTAAACTGATGTATACTGCTGTCCCCGGCATTTTTTGTCGGGGATAAGCTTTTTATCTTGGAATAACTCTCCCAACCTTAAGTTGAGTTCGGGCTGAAACCCGGTAAATACGCAGTTTTAGCAAACTCAACCGGCAGTTCGTGTACAAAAATAAAATTCTGTGCTATGATAAGCACAGAAAGGAGGATAAGGCATATGGATCAGATAATGATAGGTAAATTCATAGCTGCCTGCAGAAAGGAAAAGAAAATGACACAGGCACATCTTGCCGAGAAACTTGGTATATCTGACCGCGCCGTGTCTAAATGGGAAACGGGCAAATGTATGCCCGATGCTTCTCTGATGCCTGAGCTTTGCGAACTGCTTGACATCAGTGTAAATGATCTGTTCAACGGAAGGAGAGTCACTATGGAGAACTATAAGGAAGCTGCTGAGGCAGCAATGCTGCAATTAAAGGAAAATGAAGAGAAGAAGAACCGTATGATGCTTGACTTTGAAATTTGGATGGGAATACCGTCTGTGATCACGTTAGTGGCGCTTGTGGTTGTCGCGGCATATGCGAGCATACCAAATGTACTGAAAGCTATTCTGATAATCGTCGGCGTGGTACAGTTTTTCTTCTACATTTATCACGCGCTCAAGATCGAAACGGAAGCGGGTTATTACAAGTGCAATAACTGTGGAAATACATATGTTCCCCAGTTCAGGGACGTTGTTATGGCTATGCACAGCGGACGTTCAAGAAAAATGAAATGCCCCGCCTGCGGTCAGAAATGCTGGCACAAGAAAGTTATCTACAAGTAAAAATAAACGCTCACCGCATTTTACGGTGAGCGTTTTTCCTTATTCCGTTGCTATCATTCCCGCTATCATCAGGTCGTGGTCGGTTGTTATCTTGAAGTTCATGGGCTCCCCCTGAACGATGTGTATGGGGTAGCCGCATTCTGTCATTATGCCGCAGGTGTCTGTCAGCTGTGAAAGCCTTTCCTGACCCAGCTTGTCTATGCATTCACACAGGGCTGATATCTCAAAGGTCTGGGGGGTCTGGGCACGCATCAGTTCGCTGCGGACAAGATTTTCGCTGACCGTAAGCCCGTCTGTGGTGCGTATCACCGTGTCGTCTGAGGGTATGTAAGTTCCGCAGGCTGAATTTTCCAGTGCAGCACTGATATTGTCCCTTATTATCCTCTCGCTGATAAATGGCCGTACAGCATCGTGGGTCAGCAGTACATCTCCCTTGTTCACCCCGAAGATGCCCGTTATCTCCCGCAGTATATTTAGCACCGTGCCGTTGCGGTCTTTTCCTCCTGTAACAAGCCTTACCCGCTTGGTGCTTACACCATATTCTTCCAGCAGTCGGTCAGCATAATCGTACCAGTCAGGGTTTATACCGATGTATATTCGCTCTATCTCAGCAATGTCCTCAAAGGCCTTGACCGTCCTTATCAGCACAGGCACACCGCCTATCTCGATGAACTGCTTGGGCTTGTCAGCGTGCTTTATCCTGGTGCCGCTGCCTCCTGCAACTATTCCTGCAAATATCATGCTATCCCTCCTTGTGACCTTTTATCCCGTAAAAACCGCTTTGCATATATGAATGCCAGAACAGCTCACCGCGTTCAAAACCTGCCTTCTCCAGCAGTTCAAGGTGTTCCTTTATATTCAGCGGAAAGAATTCTTTCCCATACCTAAGCCTGTGTGCCGTTACCTCAGCCTCCGTCCGCCTCGCTTTCAGCCCGAAGCTTGCAACTCTGTCAAGCATTATCTCCCTACCGATATCGGTGAAAGGTGCGGTGTTCTCAAAATAAATGAATATCCCGCCGTCCTTAAGGGCATTAAAGCAGTTTCTCACTGCCGTTTCACGGGTGGGCCTGTCAAAATAGTGGTGGCACTGTATTGCCGTGACCACATCGAACTTCCCGTTAAAAGCTAGTTTCTCAGAACCCTTGCAGATAAGCTCCACATCATGTCCCTTTGTCTTTTGCCTTGCTATATCCAGCATTTCAGCAGAGGGGTCGCAAAGCACAAGTTCACCGATATCCAGTTCAGCCAGGGCTTTTTCCGCAAAAGTTCCTGTGCCGCAGCCTGTGTCCAGCAAAGCTATTTTCCTGTCCCCGCAGAATACTTTTATCAGGTCGGTTATCTCGTCATATATAACATCATACAGCGGTATGACTTTTCTGATATTTTCATCAAAGGCATTTGAACTAAAAGCAGAGGTGTTGTCCATAGCGTTTGCCCCCTTATCTTTTGTATTCAGAACTCAGCATAGCATATAGGTAAAAATCGTTGAATTTAGTATTATCGAACTTATCGGGATAGATCTCCCTGTGTTCTGCCTCTTTGCGCATACCAAGCCGTTTTGCCAGGTTCTCGGACTTTGTGTTTCTTGTATCTATCTCAGCGATGATACGTCTTGCCCCCAGCTTGTCAAAGCCGTACCCCATAAAAGCTTTCAGGCATTCGGCGGCATAGCCCTTTCCCTGATAGCTTTTGTTGAAGGTGTAGCCTATCTCCCATGTACCGAAGTTTCTTTTGGAAAAATATATCTTCCCGATGACCTTATCACCCAGCACCACCGCAAAGAACTCATCGCTCTTTTCAAAATTCTCAGCCTCTTTCACGCAGGCTTCTTTTGTGAAAGCTGGGTAGGGCTCAAAGAAAGTCACTTCATCATCTGTCAGTATCTCCGCCATATCCTCATGGTCCTCCGCCCTGAACTTTCGCACGGTAAGTCTTTCGGTCTTCAATATCTCCATGAAATCACCTCCTGTCCTACAGGACTATCTCACCTGCAATTATCTTTTCAATGAACTCCTCAAAGCTTTCAGCGACTCCCCGCGCCTCTTCAAACTCAGGCTCACAGCCAGTGACGATCCTGCCGTTTTCGGTATCTATTGCATAGTAAGAATACCCGCCTGCAACTGACATGACAATAGGCATATGTCTGTCCCAGAATTTTCTGACACTGCTGTCGTTGTCCGTCCATTCCAGGCTCATCAGCTCGAATTCGTTCCAGCGGAAGCTTTCATCGTTTCCGCCGTCAGCAAAGTCCAAGGGGGTCAAAAACCATTTATCCTGAGAACTGTTTTCGCATATTCTTAGCCTGCATATAAAGCTGTACCACTTGTCGGGTACAGCGTATCTCTTTCTTATCTCTTCGGGAAGCTCGATCTTCTCGCTGTCCGTCACGATGTTCCAGCCGTTAGCCTCAGCCCATTTGATAAATCTGTCAAGCATATTTTTTACCTGTCCGAATAAAAAACTCATTATATAACAAACGGGCGAATATATCGCCCGTTGAGTTGATGGAATTAATTGCTCTTCTTGATATCGTACTTTGCAAGCAGTGCAGATATCTTCTTGTGAGGGTCGATGACCTCCGAAATGGAAGCATCGTGGTTGAGGGCGGCGATGTAGTAAGCGATGTACTTAGCCACATCGACCTCATGGAACCACACTCTCTGGAGCAGTTCAGGTGTGCGGTAGGTCAGGTTAGTACCGAATACGCCGTCTATCACGCCGTCTGCAAAGGCCTTGTCAAAGGTATCCAGACCGTTTGTGAAGATAGCATAGGTAGCATAGCAGTAGATCTTGTTGGCATTGCGCTTTTTCAGTTCAACTGCAACTTCCAGCATGGATTCGCCCGAAGAAATGATATCGTCAGCAATGAATACGTCCTTGCCCTTGACATCATTGCCCATGTACTCGTGGGCTACAATGGGGTTTCTGCCGTTTACAACGGTAGAGTAGTCGCGCCTCTTGTAGAACATACCCATATCAACGCCCAGTACAGATGCATAGTACATATTTCTGTTGATAGCGCCCTCATCGGGAGATACGATCATGAAATGTGCCTTGTCGGGCTTGAAGTCATCAAGGCTCCTGAACATGGACTTAAGTACCTGATAAGAGGGGATTATGTTGTCAAAGCCCATGAGAGGCACAGCGTTCTGTACTCTGGGGTCATGTGCGTCAAATGCCAGAACATTCGCTACACCCATAGCCTGCAGCTCCTGCAGAGCCACTGCACAGTCCAGAGATTCACGGTAGTTTCTCCTGTGCTGTCTGCCGCCGTAAAGCGAAGGCATGATAACATTTATCCTGTGGCACTTGCCGCTTGCAGCCTGAATGATACGCTTCAGGTCCTGGAAGTGGTCATCAGGGGACATATAGTTCTCGTGGCCGAAGTAGTCATACTTTACACTGTAGTTGCCCATGTCACACAGAATGAAAAGATCGTTACCCCTGACGGTCTGCTTGATAAGACCCTTGCCGTCACCCGAAGAAAATCTGGGGCACTCAGCTTCAACCAGGAAAGTGTCCTTGAAGAAATTGTCCTCATTAGCCCACTTTACCAGATAAGCATTAACCTTTTCGCCCAGTTCTCTGGCGCCTGCCATGGGGATAAGTCCCAGAGGTGCAACACGCGAGTCATTGTCAAATAAAATCTTGTCAGCGCTACCCATTACAATAAATACCTCCATACTATATATACGGCTAGTTTAATCTAACCGACCTACATCTACATTATAGCGTATATTTCCCCGCTTGACAAGGGGGTTTTCAGAAATTTTACGATTTTTCACCTTTTTTACAAAATTACACTTTATAATAAAAATAATTTTTACAGTCGCAGTGCCGCTGGTAAATTCTGCTTGTGCAAACTATATAAAAACGGCAATGGAGTATATATTTTGCAGGATTGGAATTTAAAAATTGCAAAAAAGCCCTTTACAAATCCGACGGTATGGTGTATAATTATTAAGGTAAAAAACCAGAACTTATATGGAGGAATGAAAAATGATAGTTACTTGTCTTGACCTTGAAGGCGTGCTCGTCCCTGAGATCTGGATAGCATTTGCAGAAGCAAGCGGTATCCCCGAGCTGAAGAAGACCACACGAGATGAGCCCGATTATGATAAGCTCATGCAGTACCGCCTTGCTATACTGAAGGAGCATGGCCTGGGTCTTAAGGAGATACAGGACACCATCGCAAAGATCGACCCCATGCCCGGCGCTAAGGAGTTCCTTGATGAACTGAGAGAGTGCTGCCAGGTACTTATCCTCAGCGATACCTTCACACAGTTTGCAAAGCCCCTGATGAAGAAGCTGGGTATGCCCACTATCTTCTGCAACGAACTGATAGTAGGGGAGAACGGTGAGATCACTGGCTATAAGATGAGATGTGAGAAGTCCAAGCTGACTACCGTAAAGGCTCTGCAGTCCTGCGGTTTTGAAACTATCGCCAGCGGCGACAGCTTCAACGACCTGGGCATGATACTCAACAGCCGTGCAGGCTATCTCTTCAAGAGCACCGATAAGATAAAGGCCGATTATCCCCAGCTGCCCGCTTTTGAGACCTATGATGAGCTGCTTGCAGCTATCAAGGCTGAGATCGCAAAGGGATAATTAATTGTGAATATTTGACATTCAAGCCCCGACAGCATCGTTGTCAGGGGCTTTTTGTCATTATCACTAATTAATATGGTCGGTGTAAACCCTTATTCTATTGACAAATACTTGACTTTTTTCGCCCGTTTATGATATAATATATAAGATTGAGAATTTATCACAGGGGGTATTTATTTCATGGAAAATGAGCCCAAGAATATGGAAAAAGCTAAACTCAGGCCGCGAAAAAAGCTTGAACACTGGCAGATAATCTCGCTGTACCTCATGGTGTATGATATGTTGTTTGCCAACATAAGCTATTTTATCGCGCTGTGGCTCAGGTTCGATCTAAGTTATTCCAAACTCAAGGATACAGCATATATCGTAAGGTACATCAAGTTCGTTCCCATATATGCAGTTCTGGTCATATTCGTACACTGGATAAACAGGCTGTACAAAAGTATATGGCGCTTTGCAAGCTATACTGAACTAAAATGCGTTATTACTGCTACGGTGCTGCTTGGTATGATAAACGGTGGGCTTATCACGCTGCTGTTCGGTGTAATGCCTCTGTCTTACTACCTTGTGGGACCCTTCCTTCAGTTCGGCTTTATAATCGCCATACGCTTTGCCTACAGATTTGTCCTGCTTGAACGTGAACGAAGCCGCGAGAGCAAAAAGTCCGATACGAGCCATTACAAGAATGTTATGCTGGTCGGCGCGGGCAATGCAGGCCAGATGATACTGAGAGATATCGAACAGTCCCAGGAACTGAAAGAAAAGGTAGTCTGCATAATAGATGATAACCCAAACAAGTGGGACAGATTTATCGACGGTGTCAAGATAGTCGGCGGCCGTGACGATATCCTGCTTTCAGTTCAGAAATATAATGTTGACGCTATCTATGTGGCAATACCCAGTGCCTCTGCCGAGGACAGACGTGACCTGCTGAATATCTGCAAGGAAACGGGCTGTGAGCTGAAAAATCTTCCCGGTATGTACCAGCTGGTTTCGGGCGATGTTTCCGTTGCCAAAATGAAAGATGTCGCTATAGAAGATCTTCTGGGCAGAGAGCCTATCGAAATGGATATGTCCGAGGTCTATGATAACCTCCAAGGCAAGGTCGTGCTGGTAACAGGCGGCGGCGGTTCCATTGGCAGTGAGCTTTGCCGTCAGGTGGCCAAGCATAATCCCAAGAAGCTTATAATCTTCGATGTTTACGAGAACAATGCATACGAGATACAGATGGAGCTTCGCCGTAAAATGCCCGAGCTTGACCTTGAAGTGCTTATAGGCTCGGTCCGCGACAGCAAGCGTATAAATGACGTTTTTGAGAAGTTCCACGTTGATATAGTTTACCACGCAGCAGCCCACAAGCACGTTCCCCTTATGGAGGACAGCCCCTGTGAAGCTATCAAGAACAACGCTGTAGGTACCTATAAAACAGCCTATGCCGCTATGCGCAACGGCTGCCAGAGGTTCGTGCTGATATCCACAGATAAGGCCGTTAACCCCACAAACATCATGGGCGCCAGCAAGCGTCTGTGTGAGATGATAATACAGACCTTTGACCACATGGTCAAGGAGGGCAGATGTGACGAACTGCCCAGGCTCCACGCACATATGTCCGATGATGAGTGGAACGAGGATATGTCCCTTGACGGCTTCAAGCCTGTTACTCAGTTCTGCGCCGTTCGTTTCGGCAACGTTCTGGGAAGCAACGGCTCGGTTATCCCGCTGTTCAAAAAGCAGATAGCTGAGGGCGGGCCTGTTACCGTCGTTGACAAGAACATCAACCGTTTCTTCATGAGTATCCCCGAGGCTGTTTCGCTGGTGCTGCAGGCAAGCGTGCTGGGCAGCGGCTCCGAGATATATGTTCTTGACATGGGTGAGCCTATCAAGATAGATACCCTTGCCCGTAACCTTATAAAGCTTTCAGGCCATAAGCCCGATGTGGATATCAAGATAGTCTACACAGGCCTGCGCCCGGGTGAAAAGCTTTACGAGGAAAAGCTCATGGCTGAGGAAGGCCTTAAGCGCACCAAGAACCAGAAGATACATATCGGTCAGCCCATACCCTTTGAGTATGATAAGTTCCTGACTGATATCAGAGACCTTATGAACGTGGCTTACCGTGAGGACGAATACGGTGTTTATGAAAAGGTGCAGGAGGTCGTTACTACCTTCCACCCCACATCTGTTCCCGAGAAACCCACTGTTAAGGTTTAACTGAAAAGCTTTCAATAGTTAATAAATGGCACTTCCGATTTTTTCGGAGGTGTCATTGTTACCTTTACAGAAGCTTTATTATACTGATTAAATAATCACCATAATCTTTCGTTCATTTATATGAACTTTCGTTCTAATGACGATTAATTCTTAAATAACTGAAATATCCCTTGACAAAAGCCCATATATCTGATAAAATATGCTAGTGCCGTATATGGAACGGCAGTGTTAAGGGTCACTTTTCTGGAGGATAGTTTATGAAAAATGAAGTGATTATGCTTCGTGAAGGCTTTTCTGCGTCACCTGTTCCCGCTGAGATCAGGGAGCGTATGAAGGGCAAGACATACAGGGTGAATGACGATATAGACCTTGATGACCTGTCTTATCTTAATGTCAGGTATCTTGATTTCTCCCATAGCATAGCTGACGGCGAACTGATAGTTCATAAGTCACTGGCTAAGGAAGTTCTGGAGATTTTCGAGATGCTGTTCGAGGCTGAGTACGAGATAGAGAAGATAAAGCTTTGCGATGAATATGACGGCGATGATGAAGCTTCCATGAGCGACAATAATTCGTCAGCCTTCAATTTCCGCAACGTGGCAGGCACCCAGGAGCTTTCTCTGCACGCTTTGGGGAGAGCGATAGATATCAACCCCCTCTACAATCCTTACATAGTAGGGGAGAAGGTCAGCCCTGCCAACGGTACACCCTACGTTGACCGCACCCTGGATTTCCCCCATAAGATAAACCACCATGACCTGGCTTACAAGGTCTTCGCCAGCAAAGGCTGGCTGTGGGGCGGCGACTGGACTAATTCCAAGGATTACCAGCATTTCTACAAGCCCAAGGGCAACCCTGTCAAATCAGCGGTGGACAAGCTGAAAAAGCTGGTCACTGATTGATCGATAAAAAAATTAACGTACCTCTGCATGGCGCAAAGGTACGTTTTTGTTATTTTATGGAGTTCCACTCAGCTTCCTTGAAGCCCACCAGCACCTTGTCATCATCTACCAGTATGGGCCGCTTTACCAGCATACCGTCAGTGGCCAGCAGCCTGAGCTGTTCCTCCTCTGACATGGCAGGCAGCTTGTCCTTAAGCTCCATGGACTTGTACAGCAGCCCGCTGGTGTTGAAGAATCTTTTCAGCGCAAGCCCGCTTTTTTCATACCAGTTTTTCAGTTCATCGTAGGTGGGGTTGTCCTCCTTGATGTCCCGTACCTCGAATTTCTTGCCCTGTTCTTCAAGCCACTTTTGTGCCTTTTTGCAGGTGGTGCATTTGGGGTAGCATACAAATTGCATATCATCATTCCTTTCGTTTTTATCTTCTGAATTCGCTGAATACATACCTGCCCCTGTATTTGTGTACAGTGCAGCTGCTGAAACGATATTTCTTTACGAGATCAACTTCATATTGATCGGTATAAACTTGCTTCCCGTCGTCAAGTCTTACACCGTATATATAATTATAGTGCGTAACGTGTTTTCCCCTTATGCTTCTTACAGGGACTTCAGTAGTATCAACTATGGTTCCTCTGCTTATTTCCCCTCTAGATAGGATGAGTTTTTTATTGATACAGTATATGCAGTATTTTAAGCCGGAGAATAATATGTCTAATATCATGACCGAAAAAATGAACAATGCAGGATCAAATCTTTTTAAATCAAACAGAACTGTAAATCTGGTATCGTGCTGTATGCAGAGAATGATATAAATTATCAGAAATATCACAAGCAGTATAGCCGTGGAAATGATCCCAAAAGGGAATTTATCTTTTATCGGCCTTAGCTCTGCATTCTGTTTAGCCATGCTGTTCTCCTTTTATAAAATAAAGCTCCGCAGCGGTGCGGAGCTTTATCTGAATAGCTTAAACTATATTAGTCAACCCTAGGACCTGCGGGAACCAGAGCCTTACCGGCCTCGTTGCCCTCGTACTTGGAGAAGTTCTTGATGAATCTGTTAGCCAGATCCTTAGCCTTCTCTTCCCACTCGGAAGCGTTAGCATATGTATCTCTGGGATCCAGGATAGCAGGATCAACACCGGGCAGCTCTGTAGGAACTTCAAAATCAAAGAAGGGGATCTTCTTGGTAGGTGCCTTCAGAACGTCGCCGTTCAGGATAGCATCGATGATACCACGGGTATCCTTGATGGAAATTCTCTTGCCTGTGCCGTTCCAGCCTGTGTTAACGAGATATGCCTTAGCACCGCTCTTCTCCATCTTCTTGACCAGCTCTTCTGCATACTTGGTAGGATGCAGCTCCAGGAATGCCTGGCCGAAGCAAGCAGAGAATGTAGGAGTAGGTTCAGTGATACCACGCTCAGTACCTGCCAGCTTTGCAGTGAAGCCCGACAGGAAGTAGTACTTGGTCTGCTCGGGTGTCAGTATGGAAACAGGAGGCAGAACGCCGAAAGCGTCAGCAGACAGGAAAATAACATTCTCAGCTGCAGGGCCTGCGGAAACACCGTTTACCTCAGAAGCGATGTTTTTGATGTGGTCGATAGGATAAGAAACACGAGTGTTCTCGGTCACGGACTTATCTTCAAAGTCGATCTTGCCGTTAGCATCAACAGTTACGTTCTCCAGCAGAGCATCTCTCTTGATAGCGTTGTAGATGTCAGGCTCAGACTCCTTGTCGAGGCCGATAACCTTTGCATAGCAGCCGCCCTCAAAGTTGAATACGCCGTTGTCGTCCCAACCGTGCTCGTCATCACCGATAAGTCTTCTCTTAGGATCGGTGGACAGAGTGGTCTTACCTGTACCGGACAGACCGAAGAAGATAGCAGTGTGCTTGCCGTCCATATCGCAGTTAGCGGAGCAGTGCATGGAAGCAATGCCCTTCAGAGGCAGATAGTAGTTCATCATAGAGAACATACCCTTCTTCATCTCGCCGCCGTACCATGTGTTGATGATGACTTGCTCACGGCTGGTGATGTTGAATACAACTGCTGTCTCGGAATTCAGACCCAGTTCCTTATAGTTCTCTACCTTAGCCTTGGAAGCGTTGTATACAACGAAATCAGGCTCAAAGTTCTCCAGCTCCTCAGCAGTGGGCTTGATGAACATATTCAGGATAAAGTGTGCCTGCCAAGCCACCTCAACGATGAAACGAACAGCCATTCTGGTGTCCTTGTTTGCACCGCAGAAAGCGTCTACTACGAACAGTCTCTTGTTGCACAGCTCTTCAACTGCCAGCTTCTTTACAGCGTCCCAAGCTTCCTTGGTAGCAACGTGGTTGTCGTTTTTGTACTCGTCAGAAGTCCACCAAACAGTGTCCTTGGAGTTCTCGTCCATAACGATGAACTTATCCTTAGGTGAACGACCGGTGTAGATACCTGTCATAACGTTTACTGCACCCAGCTCAGTATCCTGGCCAACTTCGTAGCCTTCCAGACCTGCCTTGGTCTCCTCTTCATAAAGGAACTCGTAGGAAGGGTTGCGAATGACCTCAACAGAACCTGTGATGCCATATTTTGTAAGATCAAGATTTGCCATTTTATTTTCCTCCTTAAATAGAAAATTCGTGTCTGTGACAATATATTTTATACAATATATTGTGGCGCTCACTATTTCTATTATACCATATTTTTACCCTTTGTCAAGCGTTTTAACTATAATATGTTCAAATTTTATCATTATGACAATTAACCCTGTGAAAAGCAGACATGATTAGTAGCATTTTGCAGGAAGAAGGTATTCATTATTCATATTAGTTTACAAACAGTAATCAAAATCATCACCGATATGGACATAAAAATACAGCAGAAGTCCATAAAATAAAGTTTATGGAAGTAAACTTCTGCTGTTCTGGTTTATGAAATTTTATGCAGCATATCCTGCATTATCTGCCCGATATGAATTTTTTCAGCCGTTCCTTGTCTACAAGTCCCACCGAAACATTCACAGCGTCCCCAGCTTTGAAAAGCATGAGGGTAGGTATGCTCATAATGCCGTATTCCATGGCGATTTCCCTGGCCTCGTCCACATTAAGTTTGCAGAATTTCACCTCATCGGTCTCCTCTTAAAGCTCATCTACCACAGGGGAAAGCGCCATGCAGGGTCCGCACCAGCTTGCCCAGAAATCCACCAGCACAGGCTTTTCACACTCCAGTACCTCTGCCTTGAAATTATCGTTGTTTACCGTCAGTACACTCATCTTAACATCTCCTTTTCATTGTTATTATAAGCAGACTTCTCTGCGAAAATACCCATAGCATTCTTCCGCTGAGGGAAACTTCGCCAGATATGCGAAAAAGCCGTCAAGCTTATCAGCTTGAATGCTTTCGATATCCTCGGGAAGATATTTCTGCCCTTCATCGATATAGGCCTTGCAGACAACACAGCTCAGCACCGCCAATACAGCATTGTCAAAAACGTCCGTTTCATTGAATAAGCCCTCGGCTCCTAACAGCTCGTAAAGCTCGTCTGCTGTTTTTTCATGGTCTTCAAATTCATTGAACAGCCTGTCAAGCAATTCTGCCTGAACCTTGTCTGAAACACTTCGATGTTCCTCCGCGAGGCGGCTTAAATATGATAAAGCCTTGCTTGTCATAGCGTTATCTTTTCCCCGTCCTTTGGGATAAGCACATTCGGAAACAGCTTCTTAAGTTCCTTCTCAAAGTTTTCGGGGTGCTTTTCTGCGGGACTATAGTGTGTCAGCCAAAGCCGCTTGACACCTGCCTCTGCCGCCAGTGTGCAGGCGTCCTGCATGAGCATATGCCCTTTTTCGTTCATGCTCTGCTTTTTCTCCTTGTCGCCGTACATACCCTCGCATATGAAAAGATCAGCACCTTCGGCAAAATTCACTATCTCCCTTATCGGCAAAGTATCTGTCACATAAGTCACTTTGACAGGCTCCCGCTTTTCTCCCGTAACATCCTCGGGCTGAATGACTCTGCCGTCCTCCAGGGCAACAGCTTCGCCGCCGTGCAGCACCCTCCAGAACTTTACAGGTATGTCAAGCTCCTTTGCTTTATCAGGCTGGAACACAGGCTTCTTTTCAAGTAAAAAGCTGTAGCCTATGCATTTTACGCTGTGTCTTACGGGCAGGGTAGATATAGTCAGCATAGGGTCTATCTTGTCAGCTGTAAAGCTTTCGGGCTCCCTGTCGGAAAGCAGGTGCAGCCTGACCTCAAAGGGCAGGTGTCCGCATACCGATATAAGATTTCTCACAACACGTTCAGCACTTTGCGGTATATAGATATCCAGCGGGTCCTCACGGGTGCAGTTCCCCATGGAAAGCAGCAGCCCGGGCAGCCCCGTAACGTGGTCAGCATGATAATGGGTTATAAGTATCATCTCAATGCGGCTTATCTTTATATCTGCGGCAGCCAGTGCCACCTGCATACCCTCGCCGCAGTCTATAAGTATGGCTTTTCCGCTGTATTCGAGAAAAAGCCCTGTCAGGTATCTGTCCTTTAAAGGCAGCATACCGCCCGTACCTGCAAGACAAATATCGGGCATTATATCATCTCCTGTCTTATTTATATTTCATCTGTCAAGAAGTTTCGCTTGTCACAGCTTGTAAGCCATGAAGTTGCCATTCTTGACAAAACCAAAATCTGTATAAAGCAGCACGCCCATGTCCGATGCAGTTATCTGAACCGTGCCGCAGCTGCGTATGCGTGCTTCCTCCACTACCTTGGAAAGCAGCGTTTTCGCAATGCCTTTTCTGCGGTAGTCAGGGTCGGTGAACATACTTGAAAGCAGACCTATCTTCCCGCTGGGGCAGCCGAAATAAGGTGGCTTTTCCACACGGACATTCCGCTTGTGCCCACAATTTTATCTCCGTCCACTGCCAGCCATGATACAAATGTGTCATCAGCAAGATGACGTTCATAGTAGTCCCGCAGGGCGGGTACAAGGTCGATGTCTTCGGTGGCACCCTCTTCCCGCAGCTGAGTTATGCGCATATTTATAAAAATATCAAGGTCGTCAGCTGTAAGCTTTCTGTATTCGATCTCCATAGTATACCTCCTTTATCCGTTATACATTTGATTATACCATACCCCGCCGCTTAAATCAATATGCTTGACAAACATTTTTTCTTGTGATATCATAGAGTTAGTTATATATAACCAAAGGAGAATTCTCATGAAAAAGAAAGATTACAATATGGCCGAACATGGCTTTGTGGGACATTTAGCTATCCCCGATAATGGAGCCAAAAGGGCAGTCATCGTCATCATGGGCGGTGAACAGAGCCTGCTCCCGGGTACCATGATAGCCGCCCGCTTTGCTGACTACGGCTTCTGCGGACTTGCGGTATCTCTTTTCGGCGCCGAGGGTCTGCCTGAGGGCGTTGACCGTGTTCCCCTGGAAATGTTCCGTCCTGCCGTAAAGCTGCTGAAAGATCTTGGCATGGAAAAAATTAGCATTTACGGTATGTCCATGGGCTCCATATTTGCGGCTCTGGTGGCACAGCATATTGGCGGTATCGACAACATTATCATGTGTTCACCCTCCCACGTCCCCTTTGAGGGCACGGTGGACAAAAAGCAAATGAGCGGTCATTCCATAGCCACCCTCGGCGGGGAAGATATACCCTTTGTAAAGCCCGATTTTTCCTGCGGTAATATTGCAGGATATGTCTATGACAAAAGATCGGGCCGAAAGGTAACAAGAATGTGGTGCGCTTTCCGCGATGCCTACGATGACAAGGAAAGGGAAGCTGCTGCCAAGCTCCACCTTGAAAAGACAGGTGCCCGTATCCTGCTGATAGCAGGCGGTTCAGATGAGGACTGGGACTCTGAATACTCTGTAAACTTCATCAAAAACAGCCTTGACGAAGCAGGCTACGACAAGGACTACAAAATGCTGGTCTACCCCCATGCAAGCCACCTCATCGGTATGATGCCCAACAGAAAGCGCCACCCCTGGCTATACAGGGCGCTGCCCGTCATCAGCATTTTCTACCGCGCCTTTCTGCACAACAGAAAAGCCTGCCTTAAAGCCTTTGAAGACTCCGAGAAAGAGATAATCAACTGGTTAAAAGCATAAAGGGATGCCCCGCAAAGTCCGTCAGCTTTGCGGGGCATATCATTGGGAGAAATATATATGATAATTACAGATATTTTACCAGTTCTTCGATAACAGGCTTCATTCTTTCATCGGAAAGCCCGAAGTCCTTTTCCTTGTAGTTCCATGCAGCTCTGCCGATACCGAACTTTACAAAGGCAGAATTGATATCCTTGTACCAGGCCAGTATCTGTTCGGGTGCAGCACGGTCGATAGCGCCGTACTCGCCGCAGTAAAGGGCAGTGCCTCTCTCCTCGGCCAGCTTTACAGCACCAACGAACCTCTTCTCAAAATAAGAAGCGTCAAATCCGCTGTCGGGCACATCGAGATAATCCTGTATGCGGGTAAGTCCCGTTTCCTTAGCTGTCCTGCGGTAGTCGTTTATATCCCCGGGATAATCCAGCCTGAGTTCCACAGGCATCTCATCTACCCAAGTGGCGCCCTGATGAGTGAACATAAAGGGGTCATAGCAGTGGAAGTTGTATACTATATTCTCATCGTAGGGCATTTCCAGATCATGCAGTGCATCTACCGAATTGTTCCAGTAGCTGCCAAGAACTATCTTTGTCTTGGGTGCATACTTGCGTACCACCTCGATAGCGTGGTGAGATATCCTGTTCCACGCCTCGCAGAATTCTTTGTCGTTGACTTCGTTGAGCAGTTCAAAAGCCACTCTCTCGGGATACTTGCCGTATCTCTCGGCCAGCCTTTCCCAGAGCTTGTAAAAACGCTCCTGTAAAGTCTCACTGTCGAAGAAACCGTTCTCACCGTCCCCTGAATAGAAGGAGTAGCCGTAAACCTTGTGTACATCCAGCAGAACATTCAGCTTGTACTTTTCGCCCCATGCCAGCGCCTTGTCCACCAGCTCAAAGCCTGTGCCTATGGGCTCGCCCTCTTCTGTTTCAAATATGTTGTAATCTATGGGAAGTCTTACATGGTCGCAGCCCCAGCCTGCTATGGTCTCAAAGTCCTTCTCGGTTATGAAGCTGTCAAGATGCTCTCTGTCATAGCTCCCCTGAGAAAGCCAGCCGCCCAGGTCAACGCCCTTCTGAAATCCTTCAAATATTTTCATATGTCTGCCCTCCATTTTTATATGTTGTTTTCCGTGATATTAGAATATCATATTTCTCACTTATATCATACCACATTTTTAACATAGATGTCAATTCCTTAACGTTAACAATTGATTTTCGTAAAGACAGAAATTTTCTGTTTTGTCCATATTATTTGCCGTTAATGATATTTAACAATTTACCTTGACAAGCGGGCTGATATTTAGTATAATATCTCTAATAGATAATATGTTTTCATAAGCGAAAATCTGTTATATCCTGCTTACCGAAAGCGTTTTCGCTTTTACGAAAATTAGTTAGTTTAACGATTGAATAAATTCATATCATATGATATAGTTATATCAGGAAAGGCAGGCAGCATGAAAGGTCTTGTTAAAAGCTATACCGACATCGTAAGCCTTGACAATGAGGGCATAACCTTTTCTTCGGGTGAGAAGATACTGTTTGCAGAATGCTGTGCCGAGGACGAAAAATGCGTCGCCGAACGGGATATCTGCGCTGAGCCCCCGTATTTTGATTTTTATACAGGGGACAGGCACACTAAGATACTTTTCAACAGAAAAGGTCTGCTCAGCGATACCGTGAACAAGCGTGAGTTTGCAAAGCTTCAGCGATTCATCGATGAGGCGGGCTATAAGACCTTTGACCTGAGCTGATCCACATCATAAACCATAAGAAAGTGTAACAAAAAATGGACAAAAAATATTTACAGCTGCTGGCTAAGGAGTTCCCGAACATCGACAGTGCAGCCAGCGAGATAGTCAATCTTTCTGCGATACGCAGCCTGCCCAAGGGCACAGAATACTTTTTCAGCGATATGCACGGCGAGTACGAAGCTTTCCTGCATATGCTCAAAAGCGCCTCTGGCATGATAAAGATAAAGATAGACCTTACCCTTGGCAAGACAGTTTCTTCCGCCGAAAGGGAAGCCCTTGCTGCCCTGATATACTATCCCGACAAAGAGCAGAAGCGTCTTAAAAACGAGGGCCAGCTCACCGATGAATGGCGCAGCCTGACCATCTACAGGCTCATACTTGTGCTTGAAGCTGTGTCAGCCAAATACACCCGTTCAAGGGTGCGTAAAAGCATACCCCGTGATATGGTCTATATCCTTGATGAACTGCTCAATGTCACCGATGACGTTATCAAAGAGTATTACTATGATGAGATAATCACCACTATTCTCGATACAGGCATAGCCGACCATTTCATCGGCGAACTCTGCAAACTCATACGCTCCCTTGCTATCGACAGCCTGCATATTATCGGTGATATCTACGACAGAGGCCCCCGTGCCGACATCATCATGAATGAGCTTATAAAAATGCACGATGTCGATGTCCAGTGGGGCAACCACGATATCTCCTGGATGGGCGCAGCTTCGGGCAACAGGGCGCTTATCGCCAATGTTATACGCATTTCCATGCGCTATAACAATTTTGATATCCTTGAAGACGGCTACGGCCTTAACCTGCGTGCCCTGGCGGTGTTTGCGGGGGAAGTCTACAAGAACGATGACTGCGAGCTTTTCATGCCACAGACCCTTGATGATAATATCTATGACCCTGTGGATACCCGCCTTGTGGCTAAAATGCATAAAGCCATAACTATCATACAGCTGAAGCTGGAAAGTCTGCTGATACAGCGCCACCCTGAATGGGGCATGGACGACAGGGAGATCTTCGGTCATATAGACCCTGAAAACGGCATCGTTGAACTTAACGGCAAAGTGTACGAACTTCTGGACAAAAATTTCCCCACCGTCAACAAGGAAGACCCTCTTGCACTGACAGATGAGGAAAACGAGCTTATGACAGTACTGGCGAATTCATTCATGCACAGTGAAAAGCTGGCAGAGCATATGCGCTTTCTGTACGCCAACGGCTCCATGTACAAGGCAATAAACGGAAATCTGCTTTTCCACGGCTGCATACCCCTTGATGAAAACGGCGCTCCCCAGTCAGTTACTATCGAAGGTGAGGAGTATTCGGGCAAAGCCCTGCTGGATAAGCTTGACGAAGTGGCAAATAAGGCCTACTTCCTGCACCCATGCGAAGAAAAGGAAAACTCCGCTGATATGCTTTGGTACCTCTGGTGCGGCCCCAGGTCGCCCCTTTACGGCAAGGACAAAATGGCTTTCTTTGAGAGATATTTCATAGATGACAAGTCCCTGCACACCGAGAACTACAATGCATATTACCATTATTCCGAGCAGGCAGATGTCTGCCGCTACATACTGGAGATGTTCGGCCTTGACCCCGATAAGGGTCATATCATAAACGGCCATGTCCCTGTAAAGATAAAGAACGGCGAAAGCCCTGTCAAAGCAGGCGGCAAGCTGTTCGTCATCGACGGCGGCATATCCAAGGCCTACCAGAAAGCTACAGGCATAGCAGGCTATACTCTCATCTACGACAGCCACAGCCTTAATCTTGCAGAACACAAGCCCTTCATAGCAGGTGAAAGCGAGCATACCCCAACTATCAGCATGGTGGAACGGCTGGAACGTCGTGCCAATATTTCAGATACTGACAAGGGCGAGGAATTGCTTGGTCAGATAAACGACCTGCGTGAACTGCTGAAGGCTTACCGTTCAGGCGCTATCAAGCAAAAGCGCAGCAAAAGACCTTTGGTGCTGTAGATCTCCTGCTTGCGAACATGAATTCAGCCCTGGGCGATCCGAGTGCCCGGGGCGTTTTCTTTATAAGTGTCAGAAGCTGCCCGCGTTACCGCAGGTTATGAGCATTCAATTTAAAGCCATGCTCTTTTTTTAGTGATAAAGCACTATTTCCGTAAGCGGCAATTTCTGCTTTGTCACTTGAATAATTGCAGGGAACCTGCTATAATTATACATAAGCAGTAAAGCAGATGTCCAGTGCGAAAGCAGCCAAAATGTGCCGTGAGTAAAAACTATACCGAAATGAGGTGCCCGGGATGAACAAAGTCGATCTACTGATAAACTACCTTATTGCTGAGAGAAATGATGTCAGCAGTATAGAGATACCTGAAAATGAAGCGGACAAATTCCGCCTTTACAGAAGCCTTGTGAATATCCGTCCTGCTGTGAAAGCTGATGATGAATTTCTGCAGGCCGAAGACGAATATCTTAAAGCCCTTACCGCAGAAAAGGGCATTACCGATATTGCCGACCTTTCGCCCATAGAGGACAGTATCTATCTCTGGCAGGGCGACATCACTACGCTGAGGTGCGGTGCTATAGTAAATGCGGCAAACTCGGGTATGACAGGCTGCTGGCAGCCCTGCCACAGCTGTATCGACAACTGCATACACACCTTTGCGGGAGTTCGCCTGCGATACAAGTGCGGACAGATAATGCAGGCACAGGGACACGAAGAACCCACAGGCAGAGCGAAAATAACGCCTGCATACGACCTGCCCTGCGACTATGTGATACACACTGTCGGACCCATAGTGCAGGGGCGGCTGACTGAAGAACACTGCTGCCTGCTTGAAAGCTCCTATCGGAGCTGTCTTGAGATAGCTGTACAAAATAATGTACATTCGATAGCCTTCTGCTGTGTCTCGACAGGGGTATTCGGTTTCCCGCAGGATAAGGCCGCAGAGATTGCAGTCCGCAGCGTCAGGGAGTTTTGCAAAAGCCATGATATACAAGTGATATTCAACGTATTCAAGGAGGACGACTATGAGATATACAGAAAATTACTCGGCTGAGATCGAACGTCTTAAGAAAGAGTTGGAAACCGCTGACGCTGTAGTAATAGGCGCAGGCGCAGGGCTTTCCACCGCTGCGGGTTTTACCTATTCGGGAGAGCGCCTGAAGAAATACTTCGGGGACTTTGTGGAAAAATACGGCTTTCGGGATATGTATTCAGGGGGCTTCTATCCGTTCCCGACTCCCGAAGAGCAGTGGGCATACTGGTCAAGATACATCTTCATCAACCGTTATATGGACGTTGACAACGGTACCTACAAGCGCCTGTTTGAGCTTGTGCATGACAAGGACTATTTCGTTATCACCACCAACGTTGACCACCAGTTCCAGAAAGCAGGCTTTGACAAGCAGCGCCTTTTCTACACTCAGGGCGATTACGGCCTGTGGCAGTGCAGCGAGCCCTGTCATCAGAAGACCTACGACAACGAGGAAACGGTCAGGGCAATGTTTGCACAGCAGAAAGATATGCGTGTACCCACCGAGCTTGTGCCCCGCTGTCCCGTCTGCGGCAAGCCTATGAGCATGAACCTGCGGGCAGATGAAACATTCGTGGAGGACGAGGGCTGGCATAAAGCGGCAAGGCGCTATGAAGAATTCATTCATCAGCACAGTGGCAGTCATATACTTTTTCTGGAGCTTGGTGTTGGCATGAATACGCCGGGCATAATCAAGTATCCGTTCTGGAAAATGACCTATGCAGACCCCCATGCTGTCTATGCCTGCCTGAATTTCGGTGAAGCCTGTGCTCCCGAGGAAATAGAAGCCCGCAGTATCTGTATTGACGCAGATATCAGCGAGATACTGAAAATACTTGCATAGTTGATGAATGCCGTATATCATAAAGGACGGTGCGCATAAAATTTCTGTGAGTTCTATCATGGGACAGCCTTTTCTGAAAAGGTCATCCCCCGATAGATATGCAGACTTTTTATAAGCACCGCACCTGTGATATGCGGCATTTATTTTATCCCGACAGGGCCGCGTATCGAATGATCGGAAATACGCATACCGATCGGGATCATTTATGGTAGAAACGTTTGTAGCTTTCGTTGTGTTCCGGCCGATCGGCAGCTGTCCCGAAAGTGAAACCGATGTGCGAAGGGGCGTACCCGAAAAAAACTCGCCCGCAGGGTAGTCATCGTAGAATTAAAAAAATACGCTGACGTCCGCTAATTCAACATATTCTTCGTCATCGTATCAGAAAAATGCAATGGCCTTTTTGTTTTCAAAACGGCCTTAGCCACCGCAATGAATCAGAGTCATCGACGCAGACCGATTCCTTTTTCTTTAGAAAGTCAGAAAGCGTTCTGCCGAATTTCTTTGAACTATCACGGAACTTTTCATCTATGCGCCTGAGTTATTCTCTTTCAGCTGCTGATATTATCCTATAAACTGCATTGTTCTGCAAGCAGTATTCTATCAGGTCTTCAGTCATATCATAACTCCATAAGAATATCGTGGGGCTCAAACACCGGTATGGCGCCGTCACGGATAAGTATGCTCTGCCCCTTGTGATCCTCTGAGAAAATATCAGCGGGCGGTATAACAAAAACATCTTTGCCCTGGGATATAGCATGGCTTGCCGAATTCAGAGAGCCGCTTTTCACCCCGGCCTGTACCACCAGCACACCCTTTGCCAGCCCCGCTATAAGTCGGTTGCGTATGGTGAAATACTCCCTGTCAGGGCTTTGCAGCGGCGGATATTCAGATATCACTGCACCGTTGTTGATGATAGCCTGCTTCAGCTCGCCGTTGCCTCTGGGGTAATCGTAATGTATCCCGCACCCAAGGACAGCCACCGTTTTGCCACCTGCATTTATGGCGCCCCAGTGAGCGGCACTGTCGATGCCTCTGGCAAAGCCGCTTATTATGGTGTGACCCTCAGCTGCTACAGCGCCTGCAAAAGTCCCTGCAACTTTTACTGAATATTCAGTGGAATTTCTTGCTCCAACAATGGTCAGCGCAGCCTTGTCCTGCAGAACACTGCTGTCACCCGCACAGTAAAAGGCCAGGGGAGGACAGTCAACTTCAAAGAACATCTCGGGATATCCCTCATCAACTCTGGTGAAAATCTGTATGCCGTTGTTCTCGCAGTATTCCCTTACCTGTGAAGCAAAGTTCATATCAAAGGCTCTTGCCGCGGCTGTTATATTGTGTGGAATGTATTTGTCTTCCCCCTCCAGCAGAACTTCCAGCAGCTCCGCAGGACTCTCGTACTTTTCAAGCAGTGTGTCCATTCCCGGCTTGCCGGGTGAATAGATGAGAGAAAGCGCAAACAGCGCTTCTTTGTCGTTCAGCTTCATAGTGTCACCCCTTTGTAGTTTTGTTTTATCTTATTGTATCATATCTTTTTGTTGAATTCAACATATTTTCACTGATTTTTTAAGAAGTTCAGAAATTTAATTGAAATAACAAAAATATTGTGGTATAATATATTCGCATTCTAATATCGAAAGGAGTGGCACCATGATAAGTAAAACCGACCTTAGCGGTATCTGGCAGCTTGCACTTGATGAACAAATGACAGGCGAAAATATTATGTTTAATGAAAATATTAAACTGCCGAACACAACTTCAAACGCAGGCAAAGGTGATCCGAACGAGGCTCGTGAAACAGGTTTTCTCACTGATACATATAAATTTGAAGGCTGGGCGTGGTTCAGGCGTAGTGTCAATACCGATATACCCGATTGCTCCGCCCTTGAACTATTCCTTGAACGCACCAGGATCACCGAGGTCTATGTAGACGGAAATTCTCTCGGTGTGCAGGAAAGTCTTGTGGCGCCCCATGTCTACGACCTCAGCCAATATATATGTACAGGTGAGCATGAACTCACTGTAAGAGTCTCGAACGTTGGCTATAAAACAGGCGGCGGACACCTGACCTCCCCCGATACCCAGACCAACTGGAACGGCATAGTCGGCAGGATAGAGCTGATAGCCTACGGCAAAGCCCATGCAGATACCCTGTTTGTAAAAACCGATATCCACAATAAAACAGCTTCGGTCCATGCCGATATCATCGGTGCTGAAGAGGGTACAGCCCTTGTCACGGTAAGGTCTTATCCCGAGGGTAATGCAGCGGGTGAGCCTGTTACTGTTGCCTTTAACGGCGGCAGACTTCATGCCGTTTACCCCATGGGTGAAGACGTTAGGCTGTGGAGCGAGCATTCACCTTACCTCTATGAGATGACAGTTGAGATCTGCGGCGACAAGACGACCCAGCTTTTCGGTATGCGTGAGTTCACCGCTGTCAGGGACAAATTCTGCATAAACGGCAGAAAGACTTTCCTGCGGGGCAAGCACGACGGCCTTATCTTCCCGAAGACAGCCTATGCTCCCTGTGATGTGGAGGAATGGCTGCGGGTCATGAGGATATCCCGTTCCTTCGGGATAAACCACTACCGTTTCCATACCTGCTGTCCTCCCGAAGCTGCCTTTATCGCAGCGGATATGCTGGGCATATACATGGAACCTCAGCTGCCGTTCTGGGGAACTGTCCATGCTCCCGATGAAGAAGAATATAAGGCCGAGGAACAGGCATTTCTCATCTCCGAGGGCTTTGCCATGATGAAAGCTTTCGGCAGCCACCCCTCGTTTTGTATGATGTCCATGGGCAACGAACTGTGGGGCAGCCCCGAACGTATCAACGAGATAATGGGTCTTTTCAAAAAGGCCGATGACCGTCATCTCTACAGTCAGGGTTCCAACAATTTCCAGTGGTTTCCAAATATTGTGGAAAACGATGACTTCTTCGTGGGTGTAAGGCTTGCCAAGGACAGGCTCATAAGGGGCTCCTATGCCATGTGCGATGCACCTCTCGGCCATATCCAGACGGAAAAGCCCGCAGCAAACCACAGCTATGACAGCATTGTCCACCCCGACCATGCAGGCGCTTCGGCAGAAGCTTCTGCTGAGGGCACCGTGCAGATACAGTACGGTACCACCATGAAAACTGTAAAAGCCGCTGAAGCCGATACAGGCCTTGTCCCCGATATCCCCATAGTCACTCACGAGATAGGCCAGTTTGAAACTTACCCGAACTTCGATGAGATCGAAAAGTACACAGGTTCGCTGAAAGCCCGCAATTTTGAGATATTCAGAGAGCGCCTTGAAACTAAGGGTCTTGGTCATCTTGCAAAGGATTATTTCTACTGCTCAGGTCAGCTGGCAAAGGCCTGCTATAAAGAGGAGCTTGAGGCGGTCTTCCGTTCAAGGCTGCTGGGCGGTTTCCAGATACTTGATATCCAGGATTTCTCAGGCCAGGGCACAGCCCTTGTGGGTATGCTCGATGCTTTCATGGATAATAAAGGCATAATCACCTCCGAAGAATGGCGGGAATTCTGCAATGACACTGTTGTGCAGGCCATTTTTGACAGCTATACACCTCTTGCAGGAAGTGACTTTACCTTCGATATAAGAATTGCAAACTTCCGCCCCGAAAGCCTTAAGGGCAGAAAAGTCACCTGGTCACTGAGGGCAGGAAACACCGAGGAAAAGGGAAGTGCAGTTATCACCACCGAGGAAAACTACACCGATGTTACTACTGTAAACGTTAAACTGCCAATAGTGGAAAATATCACCTCTGCCACCCTCACCCTTGCAGTTGATGGCACCGATATACGCAACCATTACGAGTTGGAGATAGTTCCCGCTGTCAGCAAGGCTGATCTCAGCAATTCGCCTGTTTTCCGTGAGGTAAATGCCGAGGCAGAAAAGCTTCTTCGTCAGGGTCACAAGGTACTCATCTTCCCCGAACTATCAAAGCTTGAAAACTCTATCGAGGGTTTTTATTGTCAGGATTTCTGGTGCTTCCCCATGTTTGCAAGCATTTCCCGCATGATGAAAAAGCCCGAGCCTGTAGGCACCATGGGGCTGGTCGTTGATACCTCTCACCCTGCACTTTCTGGGTTTGCCTGCAAAAAGTATTCCACCCCCGTCTGGTGGGATATAGTGCAGAACTCCCGCTGTGAGATACTTGATGACAAGTCAGTGGGAAAGAATGTCATCGTTCGCATGATAGACAACTTCGAGCGCAACCATGACCTTGCTCTGCTTTATGAATATGAACATCTTGGCGGAAAGGTAGTGGTCTGCACCGCTGACCCTGAAAAGCTAGCCGCTTCTGCGGAGGGCAGGGTGTTTATGCATTCGCTGGCTGAGTATGTTCACAGCTGATAAGTCTTGGCTAATTGAACAAAATACATCATCTAAATTTGTGGTTAGTGATGAAAGTGACCCCTACCTGCTTTAAAATGTTGAAATCTGACAAAAACATATGCTATAATTGAATTATCAGTTACTAAGGTGGTGCAGCTTTATGTCAGATACATCAAGAGTAAAGGTTTATAAATACAAGAATATCGCAGCTGCTCTGGCGGTGCTTCTGCTTATCATGGTGGGCATTTCCACCTCCTGTAGCTCGCGTAACTCAAATAAGAAGAAAACCGAGGACAAGCCTGATAAGACAACTTCTTCCGCAGTGGAAAAAACTGCCGATGATAACGAGAAGCGTCTTACCAAAAACTATGAATACAAGGAAATGCAGAACGGCACCATGCTCAACAACGGGCTGCTGCTGCAGGTCAGCGAGGCTCACCCTTTTACAGGGCAGATAAACGGCGCTGAGTCACTGTACTCTTTCATGTTTGATGAGAACGGTGAGCAGGTGCTGGCAGCAAGCTATCCCAGTGATGAAGCTCTGCCTGAAATGCTTTCTGCTCTCAATAAGCTGGCTGTCGATTTCGAGAAAGACTCAGGTCTCAGCACCCTCATGGTAAGCTCCATGGTTCCCGATGAAGGAGCTTCACCGAAGACCGACGAAGCTTACATAGGCTCCTGTGCTGACCTCATGCTGTATGACTACTATAATGGTACTTTTGAAGAATTCACAGGTACCGAGGATTATGTATGGATACCCAACAACTGCTATAAATACGGCTTTGTTATGCGCGGCACCAACAGGCTGCGCTATATCGGAAAAGAAGCAGCAGAGCTTATCCGTTTTATGAGCAGCAGCGACGGTTCAGCTGACTTTGAGAAAATGCAGACAGCTATCAAGGAATATACCTTTGAAAAGCCCATGTATTATTCCTCAGATGACGGTACCGAGTACGTTGCTTATTTCGTGCCCGCAGACAGCGGCTCAACTACCACCAGCGTGCCTGTGCCCACCCGTGAGGACGAGAGCGAGTACAAGTACGTCATTTCGGGAAACAATGATGACGGCTACATAGTTCTGGTAAATATGTCCGATAATAATGAAACTGAACTCTCTGTGGCAGCTGCCCCCGAAGACAGCTCTGCCGAAGAGACTGAACAAGGAGAATACTGATAATGTTGAAGGAAACAGTTGATATAAAAGTAGATTACGAAAAGGCAGGCATCAAGGATATAGGCGATAAGCCCGTTCTTGATTGCTACTACAGCACCCTCACCGAGGAGATAGGCAGAAAGCACCACCGTGCGCTCATCATCTGTCCCGGCGGCGGATATGACTACTGCTCCGAAAGAGAGGCTGAGCCTGTGGCACTGAGATTTCTCGCCTACGGCATACACTGCTTTGTGGTGAGATATACCTGCCAGCGTGCATTCCCCCAGGACGCTCTTGAGTGTGCTGCTGCTATAAAGTATGTCAGAGAGAATGCCGAGCATTTTGATATCGACCCCGATAAGATAGCTGTTATGGGCTTTTCCGCAGGCGGACACCTTGCAGCAACCGTGGCAAACCTCTGGGATAACGAGATACTCACCAAGCCCCTGGGCTGCAAACCTGAGGATATCAAGGTCAATGCATCTGTGCTTTGCTACGCTGTGCTGACCAGTGACCCCGAGTTCACCCACGAGGGCTCTATACAGAACCTCCTCCGCGGCAGGGAAGATGACAAGGTGCTCCGTGAGTTCCTGGCTATGGAGAACAGGGTAGGCGAACAGACACCGCCCACATTCCTGTGGCACTGCGCTGATGACGGCTGTGTAAGGGTGCAGAACTCCCTCTTCTACATGACAGCCCTTGCCAAGCACTGGAAGCTTTTCGAGTCTCACATCTACGAGAACGGCGGACACGGCTTAGGCCTCTGTGATGAAACTACAGCTACCTGGGAAGGCCATATCCAGCCCATAGCTGCTGCCTGGGTTGAAGCTGCTGTCAAGTGGCTGCTCAGGCTCTGATTTGAAATAATGTACTATAGTCCCGAAACGTTTATATCCGCTTCGGGACTTTTTGCAGCCGCCGATCTGAGCGTGCAATGCTTATTAACATAAAAGTCAGTTTCGGCATAATATGTACCATGATATTAACGGGAGGTACACTTATGTCAGAAAAATACTTTTTGGGCTGTATGACCCAGCAGGGCTTTTCCACCGAATTCGGAAGACTTATCAGCGAAGACGGCAGATTTACTTATATCCTCAAGGGCGGCGCAGGAACAGGGAAGTCTTCCCTCATGAAAAAGATAGCCGCAGAATTTGAGCAGCAGGAGCATATCGTCCGTTTCTATTGTTCCTCAGACCCCGCTTCTCTTGACGCTGTATGGCTGGAAAGCTCCGATGTCCTCATCGTTGACGGCACCTCGCCCCACGTATTTGACCCAACCTACCCCGCAGTAAAGCAGAAGATAGTTGACCTGGGCGCCAACTGGGACGAAGCAAAGCTTCGTGAGCATAAAGATGAGATCATCGCTGTCACCGATAAAAACAAGTCCCTGCTGGCAAGAGCAAAGCGTTTTTCGGCGGCTTTGTCAAATGTCTGCAATGACAGCTTTACCTGCGCAGCAGGCTGTATCGACGAGGAAAAGCTTGCAGGCTTCCTTGCAAGGTTCTATAAAAAAATTCTTATGCGCAAAGGCACAGGCGCAGGCAGAAAGGATATAAGACAGCTTTCAGCATTAACAGAATATGGCTGGCTCACCATGACCGAGACCCTTGAAAGCTATCCCGAAGTCTATCTTATGCGGGACGAATATTTTGCCTGCGCAGGCTTCATCTGCGAAAAAGCCGCCGCCGAAGCCCGCCGCCGTAATTATGACGTCATCATCTGCCCCAGCCATGGTCTTGACAATAATGCCGGCGAACATCTGCTTATCCCTGAACTTGGCGTGGCACTGGTGTCGGCAACACCACTTAACGATATCCATATCGAAGGTGCAAAGCAGCTAAATCTAGCAAGGTTCTACGATAAAATGGCCATAACACGCTACAGGAGCAGACTTAAAATGAACAAGATAGCCGCAGGCGGCCTGGCCGAGGAGGTCTACAGCACCATAAGGGCGGCAAAGGCGGTCCACGATATGATCGAAGCTTATTATATCGAAGCTATGGACTTTTCAGCCGTTGACAAACTTACCGAAAAGATGATAGATGAGATTAGAAACAGGCGCTGAACACAGGCCCTCTCACATAAGACAGATACCAAAATAGAAGTTTTGCCCCGAAGCATTTCAAAGTGCTTCGGGGCGTTGTCAGCCTGCTAATATTAACTTGATCTATATCATTTTCTGTTTCTTTCATCTTTTACAAGTGCAGTAGATATTGACGAGCATAATTGCTTATTTTTCATTTCGTATCCTTCTGGACACTCCTGTTGTAACATACGCACTACACCAATGATCGAATCCTGAGCATCGTGTAAAAACTCTCTGGCTCCTTCTTTTAATGTATCTACTCTGAAACGAGTAAATTTGCGTTCTTCGGCTTCTTTCCTGGTGTGGTCAATATATGTTTTATCATTAATTTTAATTTTTTTCAACCGTTTTCCTGAAGAAACGGCTTCTCCAATATAAATTCTGCATTTTCCCTGTTCATCAGGTTCTGATGCTAATGTATATATGCAATTTGTTTTAGCAGTAATTCCTTTTGTAAATTGACTTGCATCTTGCCAGTCTGTACTCTCACTAAAAGCATTCAAATGATTTTGTTCGGATCCTGATTTTGAAGAAGTATTTAAAAACTTATCTTTTGCATAATCTTTAAGCACTGAGATGATAAGTCTGTTTTCAACAGACATATTCTCATCAGATACTTGTTTTATAGGATAAATGTCCCATCCACCGTAGCTGTCATCACAAAAAGACGTAATACCTATACTTTCATAAAGTAAAGAACCGGCTTCGATAGTTGTATCTTTAGCATTACATATTGCTAGAGCAGTGCTGACAGGAAAAAGACTTTGGAGTACGATTTTAATTTCTTTGTCCCACGAAATAGTATACGCATTGTCGGCTCTACACACTGCACAAAACTTATCAATTAACGAAGCTCCCTGCACGGAAGAATTTTTCCAAATACGGATCCGGATCTGTAGTTTATTTTGGGTCCCACTAAGCAGTTCTTTTGACCTATCATTTAGAGATCGCAAAAGCCTATATTTATTTTCTTGATTTTCTCTGGTCTTGCCATTAGAATAGTCATACAAATTCCTTTTATTAAAATACAAACAATTTCCCAATATTGTTCGATTTACTTGTATTTCAACGGCTTCTTCGCTTGTGATACACAAAAATTCACTCATGTTTTTCATCATCTCCAATAAGTTTTGATTTGTATTAGGTTTCACTGATCAAATCTGCTGTGCAAGATGACGAAAAAAGTAAGCAAATCGTGTGCCGATCGACCAGTCAGAATCCGACCAGTTGTTTTGTCTGATATTATATCATAAAAGCGTGAATTTGTCAACTGTATTGCTGGTTTGTCAATGATGTGATACAAGGATTTCAAAAAAAGTTCATCGTTGGAGAGGAATTCGCTGATATAATCAGCAGGAGAATTCCAGTTCAATGGACGCATGGGGAATTTGTTGTATTTTCTGCTGTGTACAGCAAGCTGCTTTTTAAAGTCTTCAAACGAATAAAACTTATGCGTTGCATACTTTCTTTATGCACACCTCGGTGCACATACTTCTATTATGACCTATCACGCCCGAAAAAGCAAGATATAGCGCCGTTTCAGGGTGTCTCATTTTTGAAACGCCCTGTTTTTTTTAGAAAAACGTCTATGTTTCATATCTTTCGGGAGCAGTACTGCTTCATCAGCTGCAAAGTCACGCTTACGGGCACCGCTGCTGTAATAGGCAGACAGCTCACCGAGGAGCTTTACACGTTCTGGAGGATACTCTTCCTTTTGTCTGACCCAACGGACGCTGACAGCGATGATGACTTTGCTGATGATCTGGTAGAAAAAGAAGCAGGTTCAGATCCGTTTTCAAAAGATACTGACAAAGACGGTCTTGATGACGGCAAGGAGATAGTTATCGGTTTTGACTCGACTTCTGCCAATGCTGACGGAGATGTCCATGATGATCTCAGCGATTTTTTGCTGGGCTTTGAACCTAATAGTTATGATGATGACCTGGGAGACTGGGAATTCCAGTTCATGGAGGGCTTTGTCAAGGGTGATTTTATAAAGGACAAAACTGTAGCCAATATCGTAGGTCAGGTAACTGCCTCAATGTGCCCATATACTGATAAGATAAGTGATGCAAGAGATATTATTGCTGCTATGCTGAGTGGTTCAAAAATGGATACCTTCACTAATGTCATCGGGGCTATTCCCGGGCAGGGAGATCTTATCAAGGGTGGAAAAGAACTAAGTATATTTATATCCAAGCACGCTGATGATTTTCCTAAAGTCGCTAAAGCAGTTGAAAAAATAACCGTTAAATTTCCTCGGATAGCAAAATATATTGATGTTGATGCTGCTGAAGCAGCTGCCAACGGGCTGAAAAACACCGTAAAACTCTCCAAACGGTCTATCGTTCAGCTTGAAAAGACTTGCAAAAATGCGGGAAAAGTGGTAGAATTAAATAAGAACCTTGACAAAACATTAGAGCTGTCACAAAAGGTGCTGGATTTCAGCCAGAAAAGTGAGGAATTCTTCGATGCCCGTGACAAGGACAGCAGCGGCAGTGACGGTGACGATGGTGATAACGACAGGAACGAAGAAGATGATGACCCGATAGCAAAGGCTATTGAAAGAAATAAGTATAAAAATATTTATCAGTCTCCTGAGTTTGAAGAAGTATTAACTAATAATGTAGACGGTGCTTTCTATATAAAGTAGGAGGAGAAATGAATGAAAACTATTCTTTGGAATAAAGATAAGATCATTCTACAATTAAAAGAAAGAGGCATAAAACTCAATAAACCTGTAGATATAAATACCATAAGGGAATTTGAAAAAACGCACAACATTGAATTGCCACTGGAATTAGTGGAGTTTTATACTTCAATAACAAACGGGTGCGTGATGATCGACGGTTTCAAATTGTATTCATTTGAAGAATGGAGATTTAATGCAGACAGAATCAAAAAACGTTTTCCCTTTAAGAAATACTGGATATGGGAGAATGGGCAAAATGATTTATATGATCATTCAGACATTGAAAATGGTATCATAGAATTGATAGATATCGGAGATGCACAGACATGGAACATTGTAGTAAAAGGTGAAGATCACGGCGGTATGTGGATGATCTGCGATGTTGGAATACAGCCGTGTGCTCCAAAAATGACTTTTAAAGAATGGTTTGTATATTGGCTGGAAGGAAATGATGATTTCTTTTATGGATATCAATGCCGATGAATTTATTGATCTGTTTGAATCAAATGGACTTATAGGATCACGAAAAGAAAAAGTTTATTCTTTCTGATTTTGAATCCCCTGCTATGAAATTGGAGTTGCTTCAAATATTAGCAATACCCGAATTGGCTATGCCGAGATCACGCAAGGTCACGACAGTCTGCAACGGCTGGCGTGAGGTATGGAAGGACTATTAGGAAGCGAGGGCATATTTCTTTGAAATGATGATGTCAACAGACGGCGAAGAGCATGAATGTGCAGAGTGCGTATACATTCAGCTACTTCGCGGACTTGACGAGTGCAGCGATGAGGACTTATAAGCGAACAGGAGCGTTGCTAAAAACAGCAGCGCTCCTGTTGATTTATGTTCGCTTTCATTCTTAACGGTTTACCGAAATTGTTCAATGCCAATATTAGGCTACATCTCTGCCGCCAGATCTGTTTTTACGATATTTGACGGTATGCGGGATATTGTCTTTTTGTTCACTGCTTTCATCAATATTACCGCAAGCATTGTCACCAACACCTCAGTGATAACAAATGCGAACCATACCGTATTGACCGTGCCGATCTTTGAAAGAATGATAGCCGAAGTCAGCATTATAACGAGCTGTACAACAGAAGTCAGCAGCGTTTTTCTGCTGTTGCCGAGGGCTTGAAAGAATGCGCCGAGTATCAGCGTCAGTCCCGAAAACGGGAATACAAAGCTCACTATCCGCAGAGCCACTCTGCCGATTTTCAGCACCTCGCCCTGTGCATTGAACAGTGCAAGGAGAGTATCGGGGATAAGCTGGAAAATGCCAAGTCCGCAGAGGGTGATCGCTACCGTTGCGATCAGGCAGATGCGGATCGTTTTAAGTATTCGCTCACGCTTGCCTGCACCGTAATTGTACGAAATTATGGACACGACGGTATTCTTCAAGCCCCATATCGGTATCAGAACAATGCTCTGTAAGCGGACATAGATGACATAGACCGCAGGTGCAGCTTCGGTAAAGCCTAAAAGTATCTGGTTCATACCGAATATCATAGTCGGACTGATGGAATGCTGGATCGCCGCAGGAAAGCCTACGTTCCATATCTGCTTCATGGTGTCGGATTTCGGGATCAGCATACCGAGTTGGAAATGTATCTCCTTGTTGACTTTGAGATTGAAGCCGAACGCCACCGCTGCGGCCGAGAACTGTGCAACGACCGTTGCGATAGCGGCACCTTTCATTCCCATTTCAGGTGCGCCGAGATAGCCGAATATCAGAATCGGATCAAGTATCAGATTGACGATAGTTCCTGTTAGAAGCGAGAACATCGAGCCGATGGAGCGCCCTGTTGCTACGAGCATACGCTCAAACATAACCTGATTTGCAACACCGAAAGAAAAGATACAGATGATTGAGGTGTAGTCCGTGCCGATACGCTGAATGGTCGCATTGTCGGTTTGCAGGCGGTAGAACATCGGCACAAAGAACAGCCCGAAGATCAGGAATATGCCTGCCACGATCCAGTTGACGAGAATACCGTTGCCCGCTGCTTTGTTTGCACCGTCAAGGTCGCCCTCACCGAGCTTCTTGGAAAGCTCCGCATTCATACCCACGCTGAACCCCACCGTGATGCAGGCGATCAGGCTTGAAATGGGTGTTGCGAGCGACATTGCAGTCAGCGCATTATCTCCGAGCCGTGAAACGAAAATGCTGTCGATCACGCCGTAGAGCGTTGAAACGAGCATTGAAAGTATCACGGGTACGGACATTTTCATCATGAGTTTGCCGATAGGCAGTGTTCCCATTATGTTTTCTTCTGTGTTGGTCATTTTTATCACCTCAAAAAAATCCGCCTTGTGTTTCTACAATAATTGTAGCACACAAAACGGAACAAGTCTAATTGAAATATTAAATAACCGATAGAAAATTTTGATCGCTAAACTTTAAGTCCGCTGCCCTCGTAGGTCTGCTGAACGAGCTTTACAAAGTCCAGCACGAACTTTCGGCTCTCGGATCTGTGGGTATATATGGCGCAGGGCATTTTTTCTTTGCAGTCATATGGTATCCACACAAACTCGCCCGTGTGGTCGTTAAGGAAACCCGGCGACAGGCAGATGCCGCGCTCGGACGCTACATTCGTCAGCGTGGTGTTGTGGTCGGGGCTGTTGAAATAGCTGATGTTGCCCCCTGAGATAAGTCGCTGCTGCACGGATTTCAGCTCTGGCGGAGAGGTGTTGCCGATCATCAGTGTTCGCCCCGAGAGGTCGCTTTCACGGATAATGCGCTTGCGTGAGAGCATATCGTTTTTCTTGCAGATGAGATAAATGCCGCTGTCGAAAAGGTGATGCTTTTTCACATCGTGAATGCGTTTCATATTGTGTTCGAGGGAAAATGTCACGTCCATCTCGCCTGCGAAAAAGCGCTCCAAGTAGCCCGAATAAATAAAGTACGGCGTGACGGAAATATCGGGATAGAGCTTTGCAAACTCCATAATTATCTGCGGCAGAAAATAAAGCGCCGACCGCACTGGCATACAGATATTGATGTTGCCCTTATACTTCGAGCTGAAATTCTGCCCGTTTTCTATCGCTTTGTTAAGCTCGGTCAGGACACTTCTTATCGTCACGATGAACTGCTCGCCTGCGGGAGTGAGGGTCGCACCCTTGCCCGAACGAGCGAATATCTCAAAGCCTATTTCGTCTTCCAACAGCTTGATCTGATAGGTCAGTGTGGGCTGTGAGATAAAGAGATTTTCAGCTGCTCGGTTGAAATTCTGAGTTCGTGCAAGCTCTGCGGCATAGGTCAATTGCTTTGTGGTCATGGTATCACCTCAATTTAATTTTTCTATCGGTTATAGGATTTTTCTATTAGACTATTACATTATACCATGATATAATGAAATTGTAAAGAAAAACTTTTATGAGGTGATCTGTATGACAAACTTCAACCTGAACGATAATACAACGATTCCCGCAACAGGCTTCGGCGTATTCATGGTGCCGAACAACGGCCCGACTGAGGAAGCCGTCACGACGGCGCTGAAAGAGGGCTACCGTCTGATCGACACGGCGGCTGAATATCAGAACGAAAGCGACGTGGGGAAGGCGATGAAATAGTCGGGCATTCCCCGTGAGGAGATCTATGTGACCTCGAAGCTGTGGCTTCAGGACTACGGCTATGAGGCGGCGAAAAAGGCAATCGACACCTCGCTTTCCAAACTGGGGCTTAACTACATGGACTTGTATCTGCTCCACCAGCCCTACGGTGACACCGCGGGTGCTTGGAAAGCCCTCGAAGAAGCGGTCAGGGCAGGCAAGATACGTTCCATCGGAGTGAGCAATCACACTGTAAAATTCCTTGAAAAGCTGCTGCCGAAAATGGAGATACTTCCCGTTGTGAACCAAATGGAGTGCAACCCATATTTTCAGCAGAAGGAGCTGCGTGAGTATCTTGCAAAGTACAATATCCGCATGGAGGCGTGGTATCCTCTCGGTCACGCAAACCGCAAGCTGCTGACCGACAAGGTGCTTGTTGGAATTGCCGAAAAATACGGTAAAAGCGTGGCGCAGATCATTCTCCGCTGGCATTATCAGGAGGGTATCATTGCACTTCCGAAGGCGACGTCGCTTGAACATATCCGTGACAACGTCAGCATTTTTGATTTTGAACTGACCAACGAGGATATTACTGCGATACGTTCCCTCGACAAGGGCAAGGGTACGCATGATCCCGACAATATGTCGAATGATGTGACGCTGGGTATGTATAAGATACATTGAGGAGGAATCATAATGGCTATGGTATTTGACAGAAACGAAAATAAAAAGGTCGCTGTACTGCTTGGTGCAGGCAGCATGGGAACGGCTATCCTGCGCCGTGTTTGTGCAGGAATGACGCTGCTTTTCGGTGACATCAGCGAGAAGCGTCTTGATGAAGTAAAGCATGAGTATCAGGGCTACGGCTATGCGGTGGAAACAATGGTGGTCGATGCCAACAGTAAAGAGAGCATCGAAGCCTTTGCCGCAAAAGCTGCTGAACTTGGCGAGGTGAAATACTACATTCACACCGCAGGACATTCGCCCAATCAGGCAAGCCCCGAAAAGATCATCGACCTTGATCTGATCGGCTCGAAGTACGCACTTGATGCCTTCGGAAAGGTCATCGCAAAGGGCGGCGCAGGGCTGCTGATCTCCAGTCAGACGGGCTATATGTTCCCGCCTCTCACCGCCGAGGAGGAATATCAGATCATGACCACCCCTGCGGATAAGCTCAAAGACCTGCCCTGCCTGTCGCCCGAACGAATCACAAATTCGGGAACGGCATACATCGTTTCAAAAAAGGCGAACCACTTGCAGGTGCAGTATGCCGCAGCCCACGAATGGGGCGAGCGTGGTGCGAGAATAAACACCATAAGCCCCGGAGTGATCGTAACGCCCCTTGCTTATGATGAATTCAATGCAAACGGTGCAGGCTATCAGCGAATGATCGACGCAACACCTATGCGCCGTGTGGGTTCTCCCGATGAGATCGGTGCGGCAGGAGCGTTCCTATTAAGCGATGCCGCAAGCTATGTGACGGGCACAGACCTGCTCGTTGACGGCGGAACGATAGCGGCTCTCAAAAACAAGAAATTTCAGCTGGGCAGGTAAAATGAAAGCGCTGTTACTTGTACTGCTGCTTCTGCTGAAAGGCTGTACGGCAGAGGGAGGAAACACCTCATTAAAATTGGCGACAACGCTCGAAAGCGGTGATGATATGAATTATTACGACTTTTCCGCACTTACAAATGTGGAGCTTATAAATGCAGAACTCGGCTCTATGACCGATGAAGAGCTTGCTGTTCTGTATGCACAGGCGAGATACTGTCAGGCTATGACCAACGGGGATATTGACACTATGCGTGATCTGGTCTCAGAGGATATGACTTACACCCACATGAGCGGAATGACACAGACCCGTGAGGAATATTTTGCAGACATTGCTGGCGGCAGCCTGCGGTACTTCACTATCGGTATGGACAGCCCGACTGTCGAGGTCAGCGGTGATACCGCAAGTGTGACTTATACATCAGTGCTGAATGCCAATGCTTACGGCGCGAGAGGAACTTTCCGCATGAAAGGCACACATTACTGCGAAAAACGTAACGGCGAATGGATAGCTGTTAATTCACCTGAATGACAAGGAGGGATAATAATGAAAACCAGAAAACTGAAAGATATAGAGGTTTCCGCAGTCGGCATGGGCTGCATGGCGTTTTCTCACGGCTACGGGAAGATACCGTCCGAGCAATACAGCATTGAAGCGATACAGAATGCCTATCATCACGGCTGCAATTTCTTTGACACAGCGGAGGTCTACAGCCCGAATCTGTCGGGGATAGGTCACAACGAGCTGATCGTCGGCAAGGCACTGGAAGATGTGCGTGCTGAAGTGGTCATCGCAACTAAGCTTATGCTCCGTTCCGTGGGTTTCCGCAAAAGTGTTTATGACGAAGTCCGTCGTCATCTGGAAGGCTCCCTTGACCGCCTTAGAACCGATTATGTGGACATCTATTATCTACACCGAATGGGCGGTGTGCCTGTGGAAAAGGTCGCAGAAGCTATGGGCAGACTCATTGATGAGGGGCTTATCCGTGGTTGGGGGCTTTCTCAGGTCGATGTTGATGTAATTGATCGTGCGCAGAGCGTTGTTTCGCTGACGGCTATACAGAATATTTACTCAATGGTAGAACGTGACTGCGAGCGCAGAATTATCCCATACTGCATGGAACATAACATCGGCTTTGTGCCGTTTTCGCCCATTGCAAGCGGTTTGCTTTCGGGAAAGATAACTGCTGAAACGCAGTTTGAAAGAAACGACGATGTGCGCAACTGGGTGCCGCAGTTATCCCGTCGGAACATCGAGGGCAATATGCCGATAGTGGAAATGCTCAAAGAATTTGCGGACAGGAAAACCGCCACCCCTGCGCAGATCTCCCTTGCGTGGATGCTCCACAAATACCCTAATGTTGTGCCGATACCCGGCTCAAAAAACAAGGAGCGTATCATTGAAAACCTGAACGCTGCCGAAGTGGATCTGACGGACGAGGAGTTCAAATCACTTGACAGCGAGCTGAACAAGCACAAGGTCTACGGACACCGTGGATTGGGCGGATTTTGATATTATACAAGCAATGAAACAAAACGGCGATTCATCACTGAACCGCCGTTTTTTTATTTCGTTTCAAAAGCATTTGCAGGATATATCCGACATAGGCAAACAGCACCATGACAGACAGGTATTGTAATGTTGTCAGCACCGCCGAAGCAGACGTGTCGAAGAATGCAAACTGCACTTTTCCGAACAGATAGTCCGGGAATTTCAGAGAGATAAACTCATATACACCAACTGCTCCGATCACACCGAAGATAATACGCAAAGCCCATACCACAGCCTTCTTTTTCAGCTTCATTCTTGCCGCCATCTGCGAAATATGCATACCGAGATGAACGCTCATCAGCACAAGTCCCCAGTAGGCGCAGAGCATATGCACTGTTCTGGCGAACATCGCACCGCCGATATTCACAAAGGTAAAAACGTGCTTTGAGATCATGATACCGCTGTACATCAGCCCGATCATACACAGGAACACGAGCGCATTGACAGCAGTGTTCACGCTCCTGCGAAGGTCATACTTGCCCTTGAACAGCGACTTTATCCAGCCGAAGTTCAGGATATGATGTAAGACGAACAGACCGAACATCGCAATGCCGATCACTTCATGTGCCGTTTCTCCCACGATAGAATAGCACATCAGAACGGGCAGAGCCGCTGTCATCAGAATGTCAGCGGCTGTTTTTATCTTCATTTTCATATCAAAATCCCAAACCGTCAAGCCAGTCACGGACAGCCTGCTGTGTGTCATTGCTGAATTCCTGCGCAGTCTTGCCTTGAATTGCCATACCGTCAAGCACCTGTGCATTCGGCAGATAGCTTCCGATCGCAGAATAAGTTCCCGATTCACCGCTGCCTTCGTGGGTGTTGAACGGTATCACTACCTTGTCGGAGAAATCGTAGCTGTCCATAAAGGTATAGACCGCCATCGGCATATCGCCCCACCAGATCGGATAGCCAAGGAACACGATGTCATACTGCTCCATATTCTCCACACCGCTCAGAATTTCGGGACGTGCTTTGTCTGCAAGCTCCTGCTTTGCCACGTCGCAGCAATCATCATAATCGGCAGGATAGGGCGTGACCGTTTCGATATGAAAGCTGTCTGCACCGACCTCATCAGCGATATACTCAGCGATGATCTGCGTGTTGCCCTTATCTATCGTGCCAACATTGTAATTCTCATCGGCTCTGGAAAAGTACGCAACAAGGATATTCTTGCCTTCACCGTCTGTCGGAGCTTCTGTTTCAGCCTGAGTTGCAGCGGTGCTTTCATCAGACTGTTTATCATCGGCTTTTGTTTCATCGGTTTGGCTGTCCTGCTTGTTCAGCTTTTCCTGCACTGCTGCCTTGTCGCTGTCAGCAACGCTTGGGGCAGAGGCAGGCTCTCCGCTGCCGCAGGCGGTCAGTGCTGCTGAGAGTAAAACAGCACAAAACAAAGTTCTGATCCTTTTCATCAGTTATCACTCCAATCAAGTTTCATTTTGTGAATGCTTATCATCAGAAATGCCGCTGCAATGATAACACTGTACATCATTGCAGGCGGATAAACGGACAGAGAAACTATAAGCCCCACGACCTTTATTGCAATATCTATCCACAAGAGCCGTCTGCGTTTTGCCATGATTTCCTTCGGCATATCGCTGTCTGCCTTGTCAAGCGTTTTGCTGAGCCATATATTTGAAAATGTGACAAGCATGACAAAAATGCCGTAGAATCCCTGTGTCACACGGTTGTTGAAATCTCCGCTGACAAGGTCTGTTGCATAGGGTATCACCGAGCAGAAAAACAGCAGAACAAGCGTTACCCAAAGCGTTTTGGCACCTATTTTTTCTATCCGTTCCCACTCATTATGGATATTCACCCACATAGAACCCAGCCAGAAAAATGACAGCGTATAGGAGAAAAAGCTGTGCCGAAGCTCCCACAAAGCGGACAATGTGGGAGCTGACGGCTTTTCAAGCTCTAAAACGAGTATTGTCATGATGATTGCAAGCACTGCATCGGTAAATGCTGCTACTCTGTCTTTTTTCATTCGTTTATCCTCTTGATAACTCTCGCAGGATTTCCGATAGCCACGCAGTTGTCGGGAATATCCTTCGTTACCACCGAGCCTGTGCCGACGATCGCATTTTCACCGATCGTTACGCCTGCAAGGATATTCACCCTTGCACCGATCCACGCATTTTTCTTGATATGGATCTCTTTCGTCTTGATGACACGGATATTGTTCGGCTCGTGATTTACCGTGAACAGCCCGACCTCCGGTCCCATCATCACGCCGTCCTCTATTGTGATCGTACCGATTGACATAACCGTCAGACCGTGATTTGCAAAGACATTTTTGCCGAGAAACACACGGTTCGCACAGTCGATCTGGAAAGGCGGAGTGAAAAAATTGCCGCTTTCAGCCGTCATCTGACCGTTCAGCAACTCGTTTTCAAGTGCCATTACTGCTCCACGGTCAGAAGGATCGGTCGAGTTTATCTTCCAGCACAGATGTCTGCATCTGTCCATTTCGCCGTGAGCTTCACGCTGATATTTTTCATCACGGATATCGTAGCTTTTGCCCTCACGCAGTTCTTCAAATACTGTCATATCGCACCTCACTCAGTTGGTCTTAAATCTCCATAAAAAAAGCTTGAAGTCGCACCGCCGTCACACAGGAAGGTTGAACCTGTGATGAATGCCGCCTTGTCGCTCATAAGAAGTTCCGCAACATTTGCGACTTCATCGGCAGTACCCGGTCTGCCTGCCGGACATTTTGCAAACATATTCTTGTAAAAATCGCCCCTCGGACCGTTGAATTCGTCTATTGCAAGGGGTGTCACGATGATACCCGGCGCAATGTCGTTGAGCCTTGCACCACGCTTGCCCCACTTGACGCACTCCGCCATAACACGCTTCTCGTTGCAGCGCTTTGCCATTTGATAAGCGTGGAGGGTATCACGGATATTTTCGGGTTTGAGTATTTCAAGGTCAAGCAGCTCCTCGGTGGGAGTCATTGCAAGCTGAAAGTCCTCCTCTACGGTAAGCTGTGGCATTCTCCACCCCGACTGACTGGAGATCGTCACACCACAGCCGCCTTTTGCAATGACCTTGCCGACTTCTTCGAGCAGCACAGCCGTTCCGTAAAGATCGACTTTCAAAATCACTTCAATGGGAGCCTGCGAGGGAGAAACACCTGCACCGTTCACAAGGTATTTTATCTCTCCGTACTCCTGCGCCTTTGCGATCATGGCAAGAATGCTCTCACGGGAGGATAAGTCCATTTCAAAAGGCTCTACGTCAAAGCCTGCATCATTCATGATCTTTGTAATCGTATTGCAGTTGCCCATATTCTTATCACCGAGGACGATCTTTTTTCCATAGCCTATGCGCCTTGCGATAGTCATACTGATCTGTCCTGCACCTGTGACTAACATTACTTCTTTCATTTTTTCACCTCAGAACTGTTTTTTCAATATTTCTATAAATTCACTGCTGTGTTTTGGGGGATTGTCTGCTTTCATAAACGCACAATACCGCCTGATGATAGGCTTTCCATTCCGCAGAAGGCGCACTGCCTTTGTAGTAGTCTGCACCGCATCACCGCTGCCCTCTAAACCGCTTGCCAACTGGGATTCCTTAACAGTACAGGAAAAACATGATGTAGCCGCCGAGATGATAGATGTGATCTATATATCGCATAATGATGACAAGATGATAGAGGTAATTTACGGCATTTGAAAGTGCCGTAAAACAGACGTTTCAGCGTGTTCGTAGGGTGCGCTGTTTGTACTGCCATATCGACAAAGAGCATACGCAAATATGCGCCATGAGCAGAGCCGAGGACAACAGCAAAAGCGTAATAGGAATGACCTTGAATAGACCTATCCGCTGAAAAGAAAAACGCTCTGAGGAAACATTTCGTCCCCAGAGCTGTTCTCTTATCCCGTTTTTTGAATAAAGTATCGGCGGACAGCCTTTGACTGTCCGCCGATGTTGTTATGCTTGATCACTGTCTGGTTGCAGGGTTGGGAATAACAGGCAGTTCTTCGTCCTCGCCGCTTGCGGTGATGACGTCCTGCGTCTCAAACTCCACGATCTCCATTTCCAGTGAGATGTATTTTTCTTTATCCATGCTCAATTGTTACCTCCAAAATACTTGTTTGCTTCCTCCGCATACAGATACAGCGCCTTGCAGACATTCTGCAATTTCTCATCACCTGAGCCGCCGTTCAGGACGTTGTAGCAGTAGGTCATTGCGTTGTATGTCACGCTGCCGTCCTTAAATGTAACGGTGAAGTCGTTCTCCAGCTCGCTTGCCTTGATGCCTCTGATACGGGCAACCACATACTTACCGTTCTTCGCAGTCTCAACGGTCTTACCGTTGCAGGTAAACGTTGTACCCTCGGGCAGTCCCTTGAAGTAGAGGGAAAGTGTTGTTTCGGATTTCAGCGAAAGCGTCGCACCCTCGAAGGTCACGCCCTCGGGAAGCTTTGCGTTATCATCATACTCGAACTTAACAGGGACAGACACATCGTCCACAGCGGCCTTATAGCTGTCTGCAAGAGGTGTGCCCTCACCGAAATACTCCTGCGAATACGCACCGTAATTCAGCATTGCCTTGACCAGCGGTGCTGCCTTTTCATACTGCTCGACCTCGGTGTGTTCAATCAGATAGTCCGCATAATCCTTGACAGAATAGGTATATTTCTCGCCAGAATTCTCGCCGTCAACGAGCTGTGCGGTGATCTCGGAAGCCATATCCTTTGCGGTAACGCTGCACTTGAACTTGTAGTAGGTCTTGCTGCCGATAACGACCTTGTTGCTGCTCTTTGCGATAACGTCCTTGACGAGGAGGTTCTGCGTATCGGTCTTGCTGCCGTTGGGAACAGTGAATACCATTTCAGCAGTCTCGCTTGCAAGAAGCTCATCTGTCAGCTCAACATAGAAGTTCACGCCGATACTGCCGTCAAGGGTAATGGAGTAACCGTACAGGTGCTCGCCCAGCCCCATGTCCACGTCGCCAACGAATCTGACGTTTACAGGGGTTTCACCACTAGCACCGAACTTAGCTTCATAATCCTCAAGATACTCCGCAGGAACGTGGCAAATGGTGGTATGGCGAACATCGGGAGCATTTTCGCTATCATAAATGAAATCATCACAGCTGCCTTCGTCCCATGTCAGATCCTCAGGGTTTGCATAGCAGTAAACATCAGTGATATTTGTGCAGTCATAGAACGCCTCTTTGCCTATGCTTTCAACGCTGTCAGGTATTGTTATTGATGTAAGGCTTGTGCAGTTAAAGAACGCATCATTACCTATGCTTTCAACGCTGTCAGGTATCTTTATCGATGTAAGATCTGTGCAGCCAAAGAACGTCCCATCGCCTATGCTTGTAACGTTTTTGGATATCTCTACAGAAGTAAGGCTTGTGCAATGATTAAACACATAACCGCCTATGCTTGTAACGCTGTCAGGTATCTTTATTGATGTAAGACCTGTGCAGTCCTGGAACGCACTATTACCTATGCTTTCAACGTTGTCAGGTATCTTTATTGATGTAAGACCTCTGCAGTCCTGGAACGCACTATTACCTATGCTTTCAACGTTGTCAGGTATCTTTATTGAGGTAAGATCTGTGCAGCCAGAGAACGTCCCCTCGCTTATGCTTGTCACGCTGTCAGGTATCTCTATTGAGGTAAGACCTTCGCAGCCATCGAACGCATTATTGCCTATGCTTTTAACGCTGTCAGGTATCTTTATTGATGTAAGACCTGTGCAGCCATAGAACGTCCCCTCGCTTATGCTTGTAATGTTTTTGGATATCTCTACAGAAGTAAGGTTTTCACATTCAGCGAACGCATAATTGCCTATGCTTTCAACGCTGTCAGGTATCGTTATTGATGTAAGACCTGTGCAGCTACAGAACGCATCAGCACCTATGCTTGTAACGCTGTCGGGTATCTTTATTGATGTAAGACCTTTGCATTTATAGAACGCACTATTACCTATGCTTTCAACGCTGTTACCAATTACGGCTGACTCAAGTCTTGTGCATCCCTCGAACGCAAGATCGCCTATGTTTATAACGCTGTTTGATATCGTTATTGATGTAAGACCTGTGCAGATAAAGAACGCATAATTGCCGATAGAAGTAATGCCGTTTTCGAACTCAACAGAGGTAATATTGTCCTTATAGGCAAACCACGGTGAATTTACAGTTTCGGTAGCATTATCATATTCATAAACATCCATATTCCCTGTGCCCGAGATCGTCAGCTTGCCTGAGTCAAGTAGCCAGTATGCGTTTTCACCGCACTGCCCATGCGGGGCATCCGTGTCGAATGTGACGTTTACAGGGGTTTCACTTTCAGCACCGAACTTCTTAACATATCCCAGATAATACTTCGCAGGTACATGGCAGACGGTCGAGCCGTCTTCCTTGAAATCATCACAGTAGTATTCGTCCCATGTTAGGTTTGCAGGGTCTGCATAGCAGTAAACATCTTTGATATTTGTGCAGTCAAAGAACGCATTAGCACCTATGTTTGTCACGCTGTCAGGTATCTCTATTGATGTAAGGCTTGTGCAGCTTGCGAACGCAAAATCGCCTATGCTTGTAACTTTTTCAGGTATTGTGATCGATGTAAGGCTTTCGCAGCCCATGAACGCACTATTGCCGATAGAAGTGATACCTTTTTCAATCTCAACAGAGATGATATTGTTTTGATAGGTATACCACGGCTGAGTGCCATATTCATAATCATACATATCCCCCGTGCCTGAGATAGTCAGCTTGCCTGAGTCAAACAGCCAGTATGCGTTTTCTCCGCACTTGCCCATTTTCTCCGCCTGGAATGTAACATTCACGCGGCTGCCGAAATATGAATTATAATAACCAATATGCTCCTCAGGAACGTGGCAGATAGTTTCTTTGCCCGGCTTGAAATCATCACAGCCGCCATCGTCCCATGTCAAGTTTTTAGGGACTGCATAGCAGTAAACATCTGTGATACTTTCGCAGTTACGGAACGCATCCCTACCTATGCTTGTAACGCTGTCGGGTATCGTTATTGATTCAAGGCTTGTGTATCCCTCGAACGCATAATCGCCTATGCTTGTAACACCGTATTCGATTTCAACAGAGGTGATATTGTCCCTACACTTGTACCACGGCTGATCGTTACTACTGTAATGATACATCGCCCCTGTGCCGCTGATCGTCAGCTTGCCGGTGTCGGAGTCAAACAGCCAGTATGCGCTTTCACCGCACTGCCCATGAGGAGCCTCCGTGTAGAATGTGACGTTTACAGGGTTTTCACTTTCAGCACCGAACTTCTTAACATATTCCAGATAATACTTCGCAGGAACATAGCAGACGGTGGTATAGTGAACATCGGAAGCATTTTCTTCGTCATAGATGAAATCGTTACAGCCGTACTCGTCCCATGTCAAGTTTTTAGGGTCTGCATCGCAGTAAACATAATTGATATTTGTGCAGTCATAGAACGCATCAGCACCTATGTTTGTCACGCTGTCAGGTATCTCTATTGATGTAAGACCTTCGCAGAATGCGAACGCACTATTGCCTATGCTTTCAACGCTGTTACCAATTACGGCTGACTCAAGTCTTGCGCATTCCTGGAACGCCTGAACGCCTATGCTTTTAACGCTGTCAGGTATTGTTATTGATGTAAGACCTGTGCAGCCATAGAACGCAAAAACGCCTATGCTTTTAACACTGTCAGGTATCGAAACTGATGGCAGATTTGCACAACTATCAAACGCACTATCGCCGATAGAAGTGATACCGCTTTCTATCTCAACAGAGGTGATATTGTCCCTATAGGCAAACCACGGTGAATTTACAGTGTCGGTATCATCATCATATTCATAATCGTACATAGCCCCCTCGCCTGAGATAGTCAGCTTGCCTGAGTCAAGTTCAAGCTCCCATGTTGCATTCTCTCCGCACTGCCCATGAAGGGCCTCCGTGTCGAATGTGACGTTTACAGGGTTTCCACTTACAGCACCGAACTTCTTTACATACTGCCAGTAATACTTCCCAGGAACGTGGCAGACAGTCGAGCCGTCAAGCTTGAAATCGTCACATTCGCCATCGTCCCATGTCAGCTTTTCAGGGTCTGCATCGCAGTAAACATCAGTGATATTTGTGCAGTCATAGAACGCATTAGCACCTATGCTTTCAACGCTGTCGGGTATCTCTATTGATGTAAGACCTGCGCAGAATGCGAACGCACCCTCACCTATGCCTGTAACGCTGTCAGGTATCGTTACTGTTTCAAGGCTTTCGCAGCCAGCGAACGTCTGTAAGCCTATGCTTGTAACGCTGTCGGGTATTGTGACCGATTTCAGGCTTGTGCAGGAATAGAACGCATAATCGCCTATGCTTGTAACACCGTCGGGTATCGTTATTGATGTAAGACCTGTGCAGCCCCTGAACGCTTCATCACCTATGCTTTTAACACTGTCAGGTATCGTTATTGATGTAAGACCTGAGCAGATAAAGAACGCATTATCGCCTATGCGTTCAACGCTGTCTGGTATCGTGATCGATGTCAGATATGCACAACTATCAAACGCACTATTGCCGATAGAAGTAATGCCGTTTTCGAACTCAACAGAGGTAATATTGTCCTTATAGGCAAACCACGGCGAATTTACAGTTTCGGTATCATCATCATATTCATAATCGTACATAGCCCCTGTGCCTGAGATAGTCAGCTTGCCTGAGTCAAGCAGCCAGTATGCGTTATCTCCGCACTGACCGGACGTTTCTGATCCCTCAGCGCTTGCCGTGATAGCCGTACCGCCGAACAGGTCAGCAACAGGCCTTATCGGCACATTCCCCGACACTACCAGCAGAGCCAGCGCCGCCGCCAGTGCCTTTCTCCATAATCTTCCTTTCATAAAAAACCTCCTTTACGCACAAAAGCGCACCCCACGGGACGCATTTATCCCACAGAGTACGCTTCCATTTCCGTATAAAAATGTGAAAAGGGCGCAGTTATGACGGTAGCTTTTTTACATAGATAGAAATACCTCAACATAGTCCGTCAACCCCTTTTGAGAGATCAATTGTAAATTTTTGGTAAGCAAAACCCTACAACCTTTTCCAATATTTTACCATATCGCAGTGGAAAAGTCAATAGAAGTTGCGTGAAAGGTATAAAAATTGCGTAAGCGGTCTTGGGGGAACTGTTTCAAGGTGTAACAGTTTTTTTCGGTCAGGATATGCCTTCCGTTTTGCTTCGGAGAGCATATCCCTGTTTGACTTATCGTATTACTCCTGAACCTCTCGCATCATCACCACGCCGTCGAGGAGCTTGTGGAAGGTAGTGAGCCGGGCTTCGGTCAGCGACTCCTCGAACGGAATACAGAGAGCATTAAACTCGTCCAAGAACTCGGCGGAGTGAATAGCGCCCTGGCGGTAGTTGTAAAGTGCATCGATCATCGTACTATTTCCTTTCAAATACAGTTCTATCGGAAAAGACTGCATTGAAATCTTCGATAATTGGTGCTTAAAAAGTTTCTACCAAAAACTTCAAAATGCTTGAATTTTCAGAACAGCGCTGTTACGCTGTTTTTGAGCTTTCTAACATCAAAAAGCCCCGTTGGATATGATTTTTTGTGTGACTCAGTGTTGCTCGGTGGTACTCAGTGTGAAATTGAATTATAATATCATATACTCTTTGCCTTGTCAATAAAAACGCCATTGTACTTCCGACGTAAATCGGAGATACTATGGCATAAGATTTCTATATTAGTACCGCTACTGACGTGGGAGGGCTTTGTCTATGTTATATAAAAATTTCGTTATAAGAACAAATATATTAACGATTTGCCCCTTGTAAAAAAAGTGTGTAAGTGGTATAATATAAAGAAAATCATTTTAAAATGGGGGTAGTATAATGATACGGTGGAGGATCGGCAAAGCCGACAGCGAAAAGGTCGCTGAGTTTCAGCAGAGGACCGACCTTAACAGGCTGACCCTTGAAGTGCTTTCAGCCCGCGGCTATAATGATCTTGACAGGATAGTTGAGTTTTTTACCGAGCAGGAGCTGGAAGATCCCTTTGCTATCAAGGATATGGATAAGGCAGCAGCAGCTATTACAGCTGCGGTAGATGCCTACGAACTTATCTGCGTTTACGGTGACTATGACTGCGACGGTATCACATCTACCTCGATACTTTTCAATTATCTGGAGAGCATGGGCGCCAACGTTATGTATTATATCCCTGAACGTGACGAGGGATACGGCATGAACATAAAGGCTGTTGAGAACCTTGCCGAGAAAGGTGTCAAGCTGATAGTTACGGTGGATAACGGTATATCTGCCGTAGAAGAAGCCAAGCGCTGTAAGGAACTGGATATCAAGCTGGTCATCACCGACCACCACCAACCGGGAGAAGTCCTTCCCGAAGCAGCTGCTGTAGTTGACCCCCACCAGGCTGACTGTCCCTCGAAATTCAAGGACCTCTGCGGTGCAGGGGTGGCGCTGAAGCTTTGCGCAGCCCTTGATGACGGTAATTACGAAGCTGTCATAGAGCAGTATTCCGACCTCTGTGCTATCGGTACAGTGGCAGATATAGTCCCCCTTAACGGTGAGAACAGAACACTGGTAAAAACAGGTTTCAGATATCTCCCAAATACCGAGATACTGGGACTTGACCTTATTCTTGATAAACTTAAGATAGACAGGAGCAATATAGTTTCCGACCATGTGGGCTTCAGGATCGGCCCCGTTATAAATGCTTCAGGCAGATTTGGCTCACCTATAACAGCGGTAAAGGCCATAACCTGCGAAGACCCCGATGATGCTGAAAGCTATGTCGATACCATGGTAACTCTAAACTCCATGCGTAAAAAAAGCGAGCAGGAGATACTCAAGGATATCGACGCTTACATAAATGAAAATCCCTCGGTGCTTGACCACAGGGTCATCGTGCTGGCAGGCAAGGGCTGGCACCATGGTATAATCGGTATCGTTGCCTCGAAGATACTCGACAGATACAGCAAGCCTTCGATCATCATCACTATAGAAGAAAACGGCGAGGCCAGAGGTTCGGCGCGTTCGGTAAAGGGGCTGAATATACATTCCTGCCTTACCTACTGCGGCGACCTGCTGACCAAATTCGGCGGACATGAGTGCGCAGGCGGTTTCTCGCTCAAAGAAGAAGATATTGAAAAATTTGTACAGCGAGTATATGAGTATTCTGCAACTATCGAAAAGCCCGCTGTAAAAACACTGTATGCCGATAAGGTGCTTATGCCCGCTGATATCAGCGTTGAGATGGTAAAGGGTCTCAGCGTACTTGAACCCACTGGCGAGGGCAACCCCAAGCCATTGTTCGCTATACTTGGCGCCAGGGTAACGGATATTATCGGCCTGAAGGAAAATGCTCATACCAAGATAACTTTTACTTACGGAAATGTCAGGGCGCAGGCGCTGATGTTCGGCCATGACCCCACAAAGCTTTGCTTCGGCAAGGGCGATGCCATTGATATGCTGGTGGCGCTGGAGATAAATGTGTTCAACGGAAAGGAATCCGTTTCGATAAGAGTTGAAGACCACAGGCTTAGCGGTGTCAAGCAGGAAAGATACTTTGCTGCAAAGGATACCTACGAAAAGCTTATAAACGGCGAAGAACTTCCCGTTAACTTTATAAAGAAGGTAATACCTGAGAGAAATGAACTCGTTGCAGTTTATAAATATCTGAATGCTGTCCGTGAAACGACAATGGACGGTCTGTTCATGCGGCTTTCAAGCGACACCATGAATTATTGCAAACTCAGGATAATAACCGATATTTTCAGGGATAAGGAGCTTATCTCCATTGAGGGTGCTACCTCAAGGATAACCCTTCTGCCTGTTACTAAAAAGGTGGATCTGGAAGAATCAGACACGCTGGTGAAATTAAGATCAATGATTGGAAAGGTGGAATAATAGTTATGTCAGAAAACATTCGATCCAATAGTGATGAGGTACCGAGAAAAAGCACCTATGAGACCGCAGAGGGCAGCCTGCCCATACCTGCGTATATCCTCAAGGCGAGCAAACAGGTATACACCATTGATATGATAATACAGAAGGTCATAGACAGCGAAAAGCAGTATGATCTTTCAAAGATAGTTTCAGCCTATGAACTGGCTGAAAAGTATCATCATGACCAGCGCCGTGAGTCTGGGGAGCCTTATATCTCCCACCCTATAGCGGTAGCCTATATCCTGCTGGAGCTTGGCATGGATACCGATACCATTTGCGCAGCACTTCTCCATGATGTGGTAGAGGATACCGACTGTACCCTTGAACAGCTGCACAAGATGTTCGGCATAGATGTTACTATGCTGGTAAACGGTGTAACAAAACTGGGTGAGGTAGAGATATTCACCAAGGACGAGCAGAAGGCTGAGAATATCAGAAAGATACTCCTTGCCATGAGTGAGGATATCAGAGTAATAATCATAAAGCTGGCAGACAGGCTTCACAATATGCGTACCCTCAATTACTGCAGGGACGACAAGCGCAGAACTATCGCCAGAGAAACAATGAATATCTATGCACCTATCGCTCACAGGCTTGGCATACGTTCTATCAAGGACGAGCTGGAAGACCTGTCCTTCTTCTATCTTGACCCCTTTGCCCATGAGGAGATAGAGCAGCTCATGGCCATGCGCCGTGACAGCCGTGAGGCTCTGGTAGAGAGCATAAAGGATAAGATAGCAGACAGGCTCGCCAAGGAATTTGAGCCTGCGCCCACGGTCTCGGGCAGAGTAAAGAGCAACTACGGTATTTATAAGAAAGTCTACCGCGACGGCAAGGACATAGATGAGATCTATGACCGCTATGCTGTAAGGGTAATAGTAAATACCGTCAACGAATGCTATAACGTGCTGGGGATTATCCACGATATGTTCAAACCCATACCTAATCGCTTCAAGGACTATATATCTACACCTAAGGCGAATATGTATCAGTCACTGCACACAACTGTTATCGGCAGGGAAGGCATTCCCTTTGAGGTGCAGATAAGGACCTGGGATATGCACCGCCTGGCAGAATACGGTATCGCAGCCCACTGGAAGTACAAGGAGGGCGTAAAGAGCAATGCCAAGGACGATAAGCGCCTTGCATGGATAAGACAGATAATCGAGAACCAGAAGGAATCCAACGACGTCGAGGAGATAGTAAGGGCTATCAAGAGCGACCTTTCTCCCGAAGACGTATTTGCATTCACACCTAAGGGCGATATGATAACCCTGCCCGTAGGCGCTACTGTCATAGACTTTGCCTATGCGATACACACCGAAGTCGGCCACAGAATGAGCGGTGCTAAGGTCAATGAGAAAATGGTTTCCTACGACCACGTTATTAGCACAGGCGAGATAATCGAGATACTTACATCGAACGTTCCCGGCCACGGCCCCAGCAGATCCTGGCTGAACATGGCCAAGACCAACGAGGCTAAGTCCAAGATACGTTCATGGTTCAAAAAGGAAAGACGTGAAGAAAACATCTTCGAGGGAAGAACTGCCCTTGAAAGAGAATTCAGAAAGCACATGATACGCGTGCCTGAGGAAGAACTGGAAGACTTCCTTAAGCTGGATATGAAACGCCACAACTGCGATACCCTGGACGATTTCTTTGCGGCCATAGGCTACGGCGGTGTTCAGCTTTCAAAGCTCATGCAGCGCCTTAAGGACTCCTATAACAAAAAGTACGGCGATAAGGGCGACGACCTTGATGAGCAGGCCTTGATAAAGCCTGTGAAATCCTCTTCGGGTGTGGTAGTAGACGGTATCAACGACTGTGTCATCAAGTTCGCACAGTGCTGTAACCCTCTCCCCGGGGACGATATCATCGGCTTCATAACCAGGGGTCATGGTGTTTCGGTACATAAGAAGGACTGTGCAAACTACCTCAACCAGATGGAGAAAGGCGAGAATACCGACCGCTGGGTAAATGTAAACTGGGAAAAGACCAGCGGCACCAATAATACCACCTATTTCAAGACTACCCTTGACATCGTGGCGGTAGACAGAATAGGTCTTCTGGCTGATGTTTCTTCTGCACTGGCCATGATAAACGTGTTCATTTACGAGTCAACTTCAAGAGAACTGAAAAACGGCAACGCACTTATGTCCATCACTGTCAGCATAGCAGGCATGGAACAGTTGAAAACTGTAATGAGCAAGCTGCAGAAGATAAAGAATGTGATCTCTGTAGAGAGAAGCGGAAAGTAGGTCAACATGAGAGTAATCAAGCTTAAACCCCTGAGCATATGTGAAACTAACAGTTATCTTGTCATAAGTTCACAGGATAATGCGGTGCTGATAGATGCCCCTGCTGATGCTGAGTATATCCTCAGGGAAGTGAAGAACGCAGGCTGTACCCTTAAGAAAATTTTCCTGACCCACGGGCATTTTGACCATATAGGTGCAGTGGCTGACCTGGTGGAAGCCACTGGCTGTGAGGTCTATATCCATCCCATGGACGAGAAGCTCCTTCGCAACGGCGATGAGATGCTGGCTGTGCATTTCAGGTCACGGGGATATAAGAGTTATAACGGCGAGGTCAAGCTGTTTACAGAAAATGACATTTTGAAGCTCGATGAGCTGGAATTTGATATTCTGGAAACTCCCGGCCATACTCCCGGATCTGTGTGCTATATCTGCGGTGAAACTATGTTCTCGGGGGATACGCTGTTCTGCCGTTCCATTGGCAGAACTGATCTTGAAGGCGGTGACTTTGAGCAGATGAAGAGATCACTTGCCAAAATAGCTGACCTTGGGGGAAACCTTACCATTTACCCCGGGCATATGGGTCAGACGACCCTTGATGCAGAGCGCCGAAGCAATCCTTATCTCAGAGAACATACGGGCGGTGGCTTCTGATGACCCTTATCCTCAGTGGCAACGATTATAAATATGAACTTGAGGGCGTGCTTAAATTATTTATCCCAGCCACTCAGTTTACCCATATGTACTCAGATAAGATCGAGTGCGATGACGACTATGTTTTCGCCAGGGTAAAAGAAACTAAGAATACTGTACTTCTTTACATAATATGCAGATACAACGGAGACTACAGACGACAAGGTGAGATACTTGATAAAAATGGAAGTACTCAAAAATACGACAAGGAACTTTACTTGTCACGCGTTTTATACAAAGTTCTGGCTGAGATTACAGGCATAGTGCCTAAATGGGGGGTGCTGACAGGGATACGTCCCGTGAAGCGTGTAAATACCTGGCTGAATGAAGGCTGTAACAAGGATGAAGTTTACAGCCGTTTGCAGAACGAGTATCTATGCAGCAAGGAAAAATGTGATATAGCCTTTGCAACAGCCATGACCCAGAAACAGGTCCTGGACGCTCTGGACAGGAAGTCTTTCAGCCTGTACATATCCATACCGTTCTGCCCCACAAGATGCTCATATTGTTCATTTATTTCCCAGACGCTGGACAGCGGGCGCAAGCTTATCCCTGAGTATATCGACAAGATGTGCCGAGAGATAAGGCAGACCGCCCTGATAACCAAGCGGCTGGGACTTAAGCTGGATACAGTGTATTTTGGCGGCGGCACACCGACTTCATTTGAAGCGGAGCAGCTTGGAACGATAATGAAAACTATCGAGCATAGCTTTGATATGTCTTCTGTCAGAGAATACACTGTTGAGGCAGGACGTCCCGATACTATCACAGAAGATAAGCTCAGGACTGTCAAGGAAAATGGTTGTACACGTATTTCTATCAATCCCCAGAGCCTTAACCCCTCCGTGCTGGAAGCTATCGGCCGTTCACATACAGTTGAGCAGTTCTATGACAGTTACGAATTAGCCCGAAAAATAGGCTTTTCCTGCATAAACACAGATATCATTGCGGGTTTGCCCAATGACACTATAGAAAGCTTCAAAAATACTGTTGACAAGTTGGTGGACTTGTCACCGGAAAATTATACTGTACACACGCTTTCTATAAAGCGGGCCGCTGTTCTGAATCGTGGCGATAAGGCGGTCCTGAAAAATCCCACCGATGAAATGGTAGAATATGCCACCAATGCTCTGTTCAAGAACGATTATCTGCCATATTACCTGTACAGGCAAAAGAATATGGTGGGTAATCTGGAAAACATTGGTTGGTCTAAAACGGGTCACGAAAGCTTGTACAATATCTACATTATGGAGGAAGTCCAGACTATCTTGGCCATGGGCGCAGGTGCTTCGACCAAGCTTGTTGACCACCCGAAAAGGCTGGAACGTGTTTTCAACTACAAATTCCCGCTGGAATACAACAAGCATTTTGACCTTATGATCGAAAGGAAAAAGCAGATCATCGATTTCTACGAACAAAATGTTTGATGGCTGTATTGACACTGTAATTCTGAATTGAAGTTTTAAGAGGAAATATATGGAAGTATTAAAGAAGAACGATATCATTCCCCTGGAGATAGTTGACGTGACTAATGAAGGCAATGGTGTGGGCAGATATAACGGCGTTGCCATTTTTGTACCTGCTGTTGCTGTTGGGGACGTTATATCTTGCAGGATCGTAAAGGTGAAAAGCTCTTATTGTTATGGCAAGGTTGAAAGCTTTACACATATGGCGGGTTGCCGTATAGAGACGGACTGCCCTGTGAGCAAGTATTGCGGCGGCTGTTCTTTCAGACATATCACCTATGAGGAGGAGTGCAGGCTAAAAGAAAGCTTTATTCGCAGCTCCTTTGAACGCATTGGCAAGCTTGAGCCTGAATATCTGCCTTTTGTTGGGTGTAAAGATATCGACCTTTACAGGAATAAAGCTCAGTATCCTGTGGCTGATGAAAACGGCGCGGCTGTCTGCGGTTTTTATGCCAGGCGTTCTCACCGCGTTGTGAAGTACACAGGCTGTAAGTTGCAGCCTGCTGTTTTTTCTGAGATAGTCGATACTATCATTTCTTACGTTAATAGTAAGCATATTCCTGCCTATAATGAGATCGCGTTAACGGGACTTCTCAGACATATTTATCTGAGGCGGGGTGCCCACTCAGGGGAGATAATGGTCTGTCTTGTTATCACTGACCTAAAAAAAGCTGATGTTTTTGGTGATCTTGTTCCGCTGCTTTTGGAAAAATTCAAGGACATAAGAACGGTCCTACTCAATGAAAATCCCAGGAACACCAATGTTATCCTGGGTAGTAAGATGAAGTTCCTTTATGGTGACGGTACTATCACTGATATTATGTGCGGTAATAAGATATCTATATCCCCGCTGTCTTTCTATCAGGTGAACACCATTCAAGCAGAATTACTTTATAGCAAAGCTGCCGAATTTGCTCAGCTTACGGCGGATACTGAACTTCTTGATCTATACTGCGGCACGGGAACTATCGGTCTCTCAATGGCTCGACAAGTAAAAAAACTTTTCGGCGTAGAGATAATTCAGCCCGCCATTGATAATGCTGTGCTCAATGCTCAGAATAACGGTATTGATAACGCTGAGTTTATTTGCGGAGATGCAGGCAAAGTTGCAAAAATACTATATGACCGCGGCGAACGCCCCAACGTCATTATAGCTGACCCTGCACGAAAAGGCTGCGACAGGGACTCCCTTGAGTACATGGCCAAGATGTCTCCCGACAGGATAGTCATGATCTCCTGCAATCACACTACTGCCGCCAGGGATTGCGCTATCCTCGGTGAGCTTGGCTACAGCTGTGATAAAGTGGTGGGTGTTGATCTTTTTCCAAGGACTACTCATGTGGAGTGCGTTATACTCCTTTCCAACTTCCGGAGTAACGATCAGTAAACTAATGATCTTGTATTTGTTACTTAAAATTAATCTTTGCTATGGAGGGTAATATATGAGTATCATAGGATCATCTGATAAGAGGCTGGATAATTATTTTTAAAGACTTGATAAATTTAACGACTCTGCTAAAAGCAAGTCTGAGGGTGATGAACACAAATATCTGGAATATTTTCTTTATTTCTGGAATTTTTTTAATTGTTCCGAGGAAGATTTTTTAGACCCTTGTGCTGAGGAACTGAAAAATACCTTGATATGAAAGACTATCCCTCAATTCAGGCTATTATGAATTTTGTTAATAAGTCTGACTTGCTATGGAACAGTAATAATGGCTGCGATCATTCTTATATGGCTTATCATATTGTGAAATATCTTTCGTGTGCGGGATATTCTGATATATACAGAGCATTTCCCGAAGGTCTTCCGCCTGCGGCTGACTGGCATACCATGAATGTACACGCTGCCGATCTCATACTTTGTATCTTATATAAAGATGCTTATGATACCGAGCCTTTCGAGGTATTGAATATTGCTATGTCAGCACCCATTTCCAAAACAGTTTTTCATCAGCCTGATCTTAACGAGAATGTTCCTGCAAGGCAAAAGAAGCAGTTTTTTATGGACTGACCCGGTATGAACGAAGAGCTGATCGCTTATGTGATGAATAATGGCAGCAAAGCTGTCTGAGTGTGTGTCATGAAAATTATCTTTTTGACACGACCTGAACTTTCATTCTTGACAATTGACAAAAGCCGTTTGTTTAGCTATAATATTGGTATTGAACTTCTATATCGTTATCATGAAAGGAAATAAAATGAAAAGATTTATCACGGTTATCATGGCAGTTTCTCTGCTGTGTCTGGCTTCATGCAGTTCAGACAAAAATACGAAAAAGGATAAGAATTCATCGGGCGACACTGATGTGCAGCAGGAAGCTTGCGTTGTAAAAGGTACAAAAGACGATGTTAGCGACTTTATGGCTGACCTGGATAAGGTCAAGGACGATCTTGATGTCAAGGAAGAATTTGACGAGAAGAACTGTTATAATCTGACATCTGATCTCATGTATGAAGAAACAGGTATCAGGATATTCAAGTTCAGCGATTCGTGTGCATCATTTGCCTATGCCAATGGGGGAATCCATCCAATATGTAATTATGTTGGAGGCTCGGGTTTTATCAACGCTGTCCCCTGGGACTATGATGAGGACGGAAATGAAGACCTGCTGGTTGCATCTTCCTGCGGTTCGGGAGTATCTCGTTCAGAGATATCTCTGTATAATGTTAGCACCGGCGGTTATAGTGTTATCGTGTCATCACAGGATATCGAGGGCTTAGATGATAGTTCTGTGCTGATAGTTGCTTTGCGGAACACTTTCCTGAAAGGTTCTCCCGAGGCGGTAGATATCTACAATGTCTATGAGGCAAAGCTGGAACAGGATACCAGCGGTGTTGATATTAGCTTTGAGCCTGTGAAAGTTGTCGGGAATATCGTTTGTGAAGACGGCATGGTAAAATTTGAACCAAAGAAATAATTGAAAAAACGTTTCTGCTTTTGGCAGAAACGTTTTTCTATTCACCAAGTTTTTCAAGGGTCTCATCAAGAATTGCTTTTCTCAGTTCTGTCAGCCATTCGGAATAACTTACTGTGTCAAAGGCATAGGTCTTGTTCAGTTCAGATTCATTCTCAGACCATGTATCAAGGGGAGATTCATTGTGCTGTATCAGTGCCTCCAGCTTGTCCAGTGATTTGAAAAGGCGTGCCTCTTTGGTTTCCTGCTTTTCCATTTCTTCGCAGAGGGATATCATGTCAGCAGAAATATCTTCGGGCAGGGAAGTGAGCCATTCCCGCAAAAGGTCATCTTCGGTTTTGCGGTCATCATCTGTTTTGCTAAAAGTAGGTATATCACCTGTAAAGCATTCGCCAAGGTCGTGTATAACGCACATATCCATTACTCGGCCTATGTCAATATCCTTGAACTCATGCTTCAGCAGAAATGCCATCAGCGTTAACCGCCAACTGTGCTCAGCTACGCTTTCTGTTCTGCCCTTTGAAGTCGTGCAGTGACGCATAGTGTCCTTGAGCCTTTCGGCTGTATGCAGTATTCTCAGGTATTCCTCTGCGTTCATATCATCTTCCTCTATTCTTTTACGACAAGCAGTTCCAGTGTTTTTGAAGCGTAGTATTCGTATCCGTTGTCTTTGCAGAACTTGTCTATCTTTTCTATCAGGTCCTCGTCTGTGGTGTATTCCAGCGGATAAACGTCCTTGCCGTTGTCGCTTACCATTTTGACGTAATCCTGAAAATATTCCCGTTCGGAGCTTTCGTTGTCAGAGAAAGTCCCGTCGTCCCAGTTTATCTTGCTGAATATGGTCTCCTGATTAACAGCGTCCATAACTCCGTCAAGGTTGCCGTTTCGCTGCTGATATTCAGTGACATATGCATCGCCGCCGTTTATGACCACATAAGTATCCAGCGCCTTGAAGCCCTTGAGTATCGCAGTTACACCCTCGAACATCTCGTCAGTAGGGTAGTGGTAGTAGACATCAGTGTTGTCCACAAAAAGGCCGTCCACACCCTTGGCAAGTATGGAGACAGCCAGTTCATCGACCACAAAGGTCTGCCATTCCTCCTGGGAAACATCTACCCACTTTTCTTCTTCCCAGTTCTCGTAAACATCAAGGGTGAATTTCTCATAGTCATCATAGTAGGGTCTGAAATTTTCCACCGAGCCAAGGTCGATATAGCTGTAGACCGTATGTCCTGCTTTTTTCAGTTCGGTTATCTCGTCAGCCGTAAAATACTGTGCATCAATTACTATCTTGTCATAGTTTTCCATATAAGCAGCGTCCTTGGGTGAAGCTCCGATAAAAACACCGTAGCTGTGCTTTTGTGTGCCATTGCCGCAGGCGGTCAGGGTCATCATGCCAAGGGTTGCGCATAGTGTCATGCTGATAACTGCTGTTGTTCTCAATATCCCAGTTCCTTTCTTATCTCTTTGAAATGTTCAAATTCCTTGGTCAGGTCAGCTATGCAGGCTTCCAGTCCCTCAGCGGAATAAGCCTCGGTGTACTGTGCCACTAACTCATCTGCCATATCAAAGCATTTTGTACCATACCAGACAGCCAGCTTCAGAGCGCTTTCCTCATCGCTGTCTTTTTTAGCCTTTTTGGGGACTATACGGTAGTTGAAATTTGTATACAGACTTCCTGCCCAGATGTTGCCTTCTTCAAAAAAGTAGAAGGTCGGCAGGTCAAAATATCCGTGAAGCATATGCTTTTCTCCTTTAGCTATATGTTTAGTTTGTAAGTTCATTTACTGATTAATTATAACATATCCTATGCATGATTTCAAGTGCATAGTCTAATAATATAAAAAACAACAGTTAAATTTGTTTGAAATGTATATTGGACAATTTGACTAAATATGGTATAATAGAATGGGAATGGAATGACGTTTTTTGTTGCGGAAGGAGTATGTTATGAGCGTAACAATAAAAGATGTTGCCAGAGAAGCGGGTGTATCTGTGGCAACAGTTTCAAGAGTCCTCAACGGGAGCTGCAATGTTTCCGAGGATTCGGCATCGCGTGTTAACGATGCTATCAAAAGGCTGAATTATTCGCCGAATTTTCTTGGCAGAAACCTGAGAAAGTGTGAGACCAACGTTATACTGTGCATAATGCCCTCCTCAGAGCATTCGCTTTACTCGAAGATAGTTGCAGGTATGCAGCGATATGCTTCAAGGATAGGCTATGATATCATCACTGCTGTTTCAGACGGTGTTTCCACTGCTGAGGCAAGGCAGATGAATATGCTTTTCAACCGTACAGTTGACGGTGTAGTGCTGCTGGGAACTCTATTTGATGCAGAGTCTTTGAACAGGCTGGCTGAGAATTATGACATAGCGCTGTGCTGTGAGGGTGTACAGGGTGCTAATGTTCTTACTGTAGCAGTAGATGATGAGGGTGCTGCCATTGATGCGGTGAAGGCACTCATCAAGAAGGGCCACAAGGATATCGGCTTTATCGGCACGACCTCGGAGGCTATATCTTCGACTGCCCGTGAGAATGGCTATAAGATCGCCCTGAAAGAAGCGGGCATACCTTTCCGCGAGGAACTGGTCTACAAGGACAGCTACGATTATACCTGCGGTGCTGATGCCATGAACTATTTTGATGGCCTCAAGAAAAAGCCCACGGCGATATTTGCAGTTTCCGACCTGCTGGCTATTGCGGCTATACACCGTGCCTCGGAGCTGGGTTATGCTATCGGCAAGGATATCTCTATAATGGGCTTTGATAACATTTTTATGTGTGACCTCATGCTGCCTACGGTATCGACTGTTGAGCAGCCCTGCGAGAAAATGGGTGAAATTGTTATCGCAAAGCTTCTGGAGAATATACATTCTTCCACCAAAGACAACAAGTATTATACCGTTGAACATAAAGTCATACTTCGCCAGTCTACAGGCGACTGATAACTGTGAGGGCTCAGAGCAGGTGTTCAGAACAGGGCACCTGCTTTTTTATATCAGATAAAAAACGCACCTTGATGAGAGTAACCATCAGGTGCGTTTTCTTATTTATCCTGTTTTTCTTCATGCAGCTTTTTCAGGTCTATCATTATGCCGACCTTTGCCAGCGCCTTGACAGCAGTTTCCGTGTCAACAGGGAAAAGCTCACTTTTGCCCGTCCGCTTTTCGCTCTCAAAATGCAGCAGCTGTATATAATTATCGGAGAAGTCTTCCTCTGAATAAAGCATACCCATTATATAGCTGTTCTTGATAGCATAGTAATTCACAGGCTTTAGCCGCAGGAGGGCTTTGCGATCTGTCTTCATATCCCTGCACAGGCCGTCGTAATCATCGTCCACAAAATTTATCTTGCGGCACTTCATGGTCTGCACCCGCTTGTTAAGGGGCGGCTCGGTTTCAGCGGATCTTTTCTTGAAAAAAGGGAACATAGCGTCCTCCTTACTTTTTCAGCAGCCTTTCAAAAAGCTGCTTGCGGCAGTCAGCTTCAAGCTTGTCATTGATAGGCTTGGGAACATAGTTCTCGCCTGTCTTTCTGGTCATGCAGTAGGAGATAATGTGGTCTGCCAGCCTGGGGTTCTTTGAAAGCAGAGGTCCGTGAAGATAGGTGGCTGTAACGTTCTTCTCGGTGTAGCCCTCAACAGAACTTGCAAACTCATTACCTTTTCCTGCAAGGACCTTTCCGAAAGGTGACTTTACATTGGTGGTCTGTCCGCCGTGGTTCTCAAAGCCGATGACTTTGTATTTCTTGTCGCCCAGTGTAGTTTCGACCACTATGTTGCCTATGCAGCGCTCGCGCTTGTTGGTGGAAGCTACTGTGTAGTAATCAAACAGCCCCAGGCCCGGTATCTTCTTGCCGTTGGAGTCCTTGTAATACTGCCCCATAAGCTGATATCCGCCGCATATCATCAGGAAGTACACGCCCTGTTCATAAGCGGCTTTTATCTTATCCCTGAGGGCAAGCAGGTCATCAGCCAACAGCTGCTGTTCAAAGTCAGCGCCGCCGCCCAGGTATACGATGTCTACCCCGGAAAAATCAGTGTCCTTGTCACCAAGGTCGTGTTTTATAACTTCTGTTTCGATGCTCCGCATCCTGCAGCGATAGGAAAGTATCTCCACATTTCCGCTGTCGCCGTAAAGGTCCAGCATGGCAGGGTACATATGAAGAATTTTAAGCTTATCCATTTTCCCTGCCCTCCTTTACTTTTGCCTTGTAACGCTTTATGGCAGCTCGTGTGGGCTGTATGGCGGTGTAATTTGCAATGGCATACTTGCTGCCCTTGTTCTTGAAGAATTCCACCATAGCGTCATCAAGGTCGGGCTTTACCACTATCTTTTCGGGGTCGTAGCCCGAGCATTTTATCCTTATGGCGATATCATATGCTCTCGTGCCGCTGGTGACAACTCTTGTCACATCATTGAATATGGAGAAATTGATATCCCATATCCAGGAAACATCGTGGCCGTCCGCCAGATTATCGTTAAGCACGAAAAGCAGTTCCTTCTCGCCCTTGTGTTCGTTCATTACACGCAGGGTCATATTGGCGCCTACGGGGTTCTTTGCCAGATTTACCAGCAGCTCGCTGCCGTCTACCCTGAACTTTTCAAGTCTGCCGTTGTTTACCTCGAATTTCTCGAAAGTTTCATGCAGCACCTTTTTGTCAAAATTATACAGACTTGCTACAGTGTACACCGCTGAGAGGTTATACACATAGTAAATGCTGTTGTGGCTTATCTTGTATTCCTCGCCCTCAAACTCAATGGAGGGTACATCAAGTCTGACGTTCTTTGCGGTGACATAGGGCTTTACGTTGCCAAAGTCGCATTTGGGACAACGGAACCTGCCCACATGGGAATACTGGTAGTAATCATACTTAAGTTCCTCGCCGCACCGCGGGCAGAACTTGCCTTCGCCGACTTCGTAGGGCTTGTCCGTGGCACCTGCGTAGCGGTCAACGCTGAAATAGAAGATATTCTTGTTTTGGGGATTAGCGAGCCCCAGCCTTGAAACGTTGGGGTCATCGGCATTCAGCACCACATTGCCCTCAAAGGTCTCCAGAAATTTCTTGACCTTGAGTATCAGTGTCTCCACTTCGCCGTTTCGGTCAAGCTGGTCGCGGAAGAAATTGAGCAGCACCAGAGTTTCCAGCTTCATCTTGGAGAATATTACGGGCACATGGCTCTCGTCTATCTCCAGCACCAGATAATCTGCCTTTACCCTGCCTTTCATATCGCAGTTCTGAAGCAGCAGGGAAGTTATGCCAGTGTCCAGATTATTACCCTGTTTATTGGTGATTATCTTCTTGCCTGTGCTTTCAAATATGTGGTTGAGGTAGTTGGTAACGGATGTCTTTCCGTTGGTGCCTGTTACTGCTATTATTGGGCAGTCCACCTTGAAAGCCTTAAGGCAGTCCTTGTTTAGCTCCCAGAGTATCAGCCCCGGGGCATTGCCTGCGTCCCTGCCCAGCAGGTGCAGTGCTTTTACCATGAATTTGCCGAACCATATGGTCAGCGTGTTTTTTATGTTCATATCAGATCTCCGAAAAATTAAAAATATTCTTTGTCTATGAATTTCATGCCGTTATTTACCAGCATATCCAGAAACTCATCAAAGCTGTCTGCAATGACAGCTATCTGGTCAGGGTCGTGCAGAAATCTCACTATCTGCCCTACCTTGCCTTTTTCTGAGGGCGTAAAGTCCACAAAAAGAGAAGATGTACCCCCATTGTTCATGCAGTCCGAAAAGCAGAGCCACTTGATGTTCTCAGTATCGCTTGTGAGCCTGTCATCGACATAAAGGGCTTTCTCCTCGGGACAGCCGTAATAGTCATACAGCATATCAGAAAGATTTTGAGCGTTATCCTTATCTCTCATAATATCTTCAAAGGAATGAAGATGATAGGGATATTCGCCGTTGTCCACATCGGAACCGAAGAAATAATCTGTGGACTCATAGTCACCGTATTCACGGTAATAAGTGCCGTCTATCCTTTCAAGGATATCCATGAGAGTCTTTGGAAAAAGCGGAAAGACCGCGTAAAGCTCACGCTTCTGTTCCGCGGAAATGCCTGTGGCAACGCTCATAAGCTCGTCCCACTCTTCGCCGAGGTCATTATCGTGATAGGCTTTGCCAAGTGCTTTTATATATTCATCTGCATTCATCGTAGCTTTCCTTTCCTATCTGCCGAAGACCTCAAAATAACGCTTAAAAACAGGTCTTATGGGCGGAGATATCATTTCGATGTCGATTTCCTCGGGGCTGAAAAATCTCAGCTCCTCTATCTCCTCGGGCTGTGCCTTAAGTTCACCGTGGTAGTTTCGGCAGATGTAAATTATCTCCACATTCGATACCTCATCGCCGTTAGGGTAAACATAGTGAGCTTCCTTGCCTGAGTTCACATAGAAAAATTCCAGCTCGTCGGATATTATGCCTGTTTCCTCAAAAAGCTCTCTTGCAGCGCAATCTTCGATCTTTTCATCTATCTCCACTGAGCCGCCTGCATATCCCCAGAGGTGGTTGTCGGTTCTTCTGCCAAGGAGAAGTCTGCCCTCGCTGTCAACGCATATCACACTTCCTGCGCACTGTATCAGGGTCTTGTGACCGACCAGTTTCCTCATATCGGAAATATAACCACTCATAACGCAGACCTCCCTAGCTTAGTACGGCGGCAGGGTTCGGTACCTGCATTACTGTCACCCTCGTACAGCTGAAAGCTACGCCGTCTTTGACCGCTGCTGAAGCAAGGCTGTACACTCAGCGACAGCAGACCTATTCTATAATATAACAAATCCTTCAAAATGTCAATAGCGAACATGACAGAAGTTATGCTTTGCGATGAAGCTTATTCTCATTTCGTATGCTTGTCATTTTTATTATTCGGCTGCATAGTATTAGATATACAACTTGTCTTACGGAAAGGAATGATGATATGTCAGGGATACTGGATATAGCCCTTGATGCTTCACAAGCTCATGAGCCACCGAGAGAAACAAGAGGGCTTACTTCTGCAGAGGCTGAACACAGGAGGAGGACTCAGGGTGCAAATACTCTGGGCGGACGGAAGAAGAAAGGTGCTTTGAAAATATTTGCAGGTCAGTTCCATGATGTCATGGTCATGATACTGCTCGGTGCAACGGTGGTGTCTGTTCTGCTGGGGCAGTACCGTGATGCAATACCCATGGTAGCAGTGGTAATTATAAATGCATTTCTCGGGTTCATACAGGAGTACCGCTGCGAAAAGACCCTTGAAAAACTGGAAGAGATGACAGCGCCCTCAGCCCGCGTATACCGTGACGGCAGACTTGTAAAGCTGCCCGCAGAAAGGCTTGTTTGCGGAGATGTGTACACCGTTGAAGCAGGGGACAGGATACCTGCGGACGGCTACATAATCGAATGCCGGGGCTTTTGCTGTGATGAGTCTATCCTCACGGGAGAAGCCGAGCCCGCTGTAAAGCGCCCCCGCCGCGATGAGGTCGACTTTTCCTCACTGAATAAAGATCATATGGCATATATGGGAACTGTTGTCACAAAAGGCACAGCTGTCATAAATACCACAGCTATCGGCAAAAGCACACAAATGGGGCGGGTATCTGTTATGCTGAACAGTATTGATGAGGAACTTACCCCTCTACAGAAAAAACTGGCTGAGCTTGGAAGAACACTGGCTGTTATATGCATAGTCATCTGCTTTATTGTTTTTATTGCAGGACTTCTGCAGGGTGAACCTTTGCTTGATATGGCCATGACAGGCATAACCATAGCTATCGCTGCTATCCCCGAGGGTCTGCCTGCGGCTGTTACCATAGCGCTTTCTCTGGCCGTGAGAAAAATGCTAAAGCGAAATGCCCTGGTGCATAGGCTTCATTCCGTTGAAACTCTTGGGTGTGCATCTGTCATATGCACGGATAAAACGGGCACTATCACGCAGAATAAAATGAAAGTCACCGCAATTGCAGACAGCACGGGCAAGACATATGATATATCTTCAATGGCTGGTGCAAGTTCTGAAAACATGAAAGAGCTGCTGACCTGCGGTGTGCTGTGCTGCAATGCTGTGCTTGAAGAAGTTCCGCCCTCACTTCTGAAAGCCAAAAACAGCCCCGAACGCTTTACCGCCCAGGGCGATCCCACCGAATGCGCCATAGCCGTAGCGGCAGCAGAACTTGGCATCAGGGCGGAGGATACAGTCTTCACACGCACCGATGAGATACCCTTTGACAGCGAGAGCCGTTCCATGACAGTGGTATGCCGTGATCCTTCGGGAAATGTTGTTTCCTTCAGAAAGGGAAGCGCTGATGTGATAATCAATGAATGTTCCCTAGCATTAACAGATAACGGAACAGTCAGCTTCGGCAGCGCCGAAAAGATGTCACTGCTGAGGGCGGGTGACAGGCTTGCTGCTGAGGGACTGAGAGTTCTTGCTTTCAGCGAGGTAAGGGCAGGCAAAGCTGTTTTCCTCGGATTAATGGGAATGCAGGACCCTCTGCGGCCCGAGGCAGCAGCAGCTGTCCGCCAATGTGAGAGGGCAGGCATACGCACCGTGATGATAACAGGTGATCACAAGCTTACCGCCTCAGCCATAGCAAGAGAGGCAGGCATAATGAAGCAGGGAAGTCTTATACTGACAGGCAGCGAACTTGATGCCATATCAGATGAAAAGCTTGCAGACATCATAGATAACTGCTCTGTGTTCGCCCGTGTCACACCTGCCCATAAGCTTCGCATAGTCAGGGCTTTCAAGGCTAAGGGACATATATGTGCCATGACTGGTGACGGTGTCAACGATGCACCTGCTGTCAAGGAAGCTGACATAGGTGTTTCCATGGGCATACAGGGAACGGAGGTAACAAAGCAGGCCGCAGATATTATCCTGCTCGATGATGATTTTGCCACCCTCGTAAGTGCCGTTGAGGACGGCAGAACTATCTATTCAAATATAAGGAAATTCGTGCGTTACATGATATCCAGCAACATAGGAGAAGTTGTAACCATGTTCGGCGGGATACTCATGGGTCTGCCCATGGTCATGCTGCCTGCTCAGATACTTCTGGTCAACCTTGTGACGGACAGCCTGCCCGCTGTAGCCCTGGGTCTTGAACCTGCCGAAAAGACCATTATGGAACGGCGCCCCAGAAAGGAGAACGACAGCTTTTTCAGCGGCGGACTTTTGTGGCGTATGCTGCTGAGGGGGCTGCTCATAGGTATATGCACACTGGGGACTTTCTCAATGCTGCTGAAAGGGGACAGCTCTTTACAGACTGCCCGCACAGGGGCGCTTATAACCCTTGTGCTGAGCCAGCTTATCCATGTGTTTGAGTGCAAATCTGAGGAAAAGACTCTGTTCTCGGTGCCCTACTTTAACAACGGTTTCCTGCTGTTTGCGGTGATAACATCGGCAGCTGCTTTGTTCGCAGGGATATATGTTCCTCTCCTCGGCAGACTGTTCAGCACGGCAGTTCCCGACCTGCGCTGTCTTTTAGTTTCTGTCGGCTCGGCTTTTCTGGTGCCTGTTCTTTCAGGTCTTGCAAATTCAGCAAAAAAGCTGCGCAGAAATGATACTTTTGAAATACCCGCCAGAGGATAAAAACAGCTGACCCTGTCTATCAGGGTCAGCTGTGTGTTTGTATGGAAAATATCAGCTGATCTGCAGCTTATGCTCTCTCTACCTTCATCAGGTTGGTGGTGCCGCTAATGCCAAGAGGTACACCTGCGGTGATAACGACCAGGTCGCCCTCCTTGAGGTAGCCCTTTTCCAGTGCGACTTCGATAGCTCTTGAAATAAGCTTATCGGTGTTGTCCATTTCCTCTACCAGGCCGGGGAGAACGCCCCAGGACATATTCATCTGGTGGCAGGTGACAGGGTCTGTGGTAAGACCGATAATAGGGCAGTCAGGTCTGTACTTGGAAAGGATACGGGCAGTTGCGCCACTCTTGGTAACTGTCAGTACAGCAGCTGCCTTAAGGTCGTGGGCGGTGGTAACAGTTGCATGGCAGATAGCGTCGGTTATGCTGGGGTGGTCGATGTCGTCACGCTTCTGGAAACGGCGTACATAGTCTATGTCACCCTCAGTGGTCTCAGCTATAAGGCTCATGGTCTTTACGACGTCAACGGGGTATTTTCCTGCTGCGGTCTCGCCCGAGAGCATTATAGCAGAAGTACCGTCGTAGATAGCATTGGCAACGTCGGTTATCTCTGCTCTGGTAGGGCGGGGATTTGTTATCATCGACTCCAGCATCTGTGTGGCGGTTATTACCTGCTTGCCTGCGTTGTAGGCCTTGTGGATCAGTTCTTTCTGGATAGCGGGTATCTTCTCAAAGGGTATCTCAACACCCATGTCACCGCGGGCAACCATTATGCCGTCAGCGGCTTCAAGTATCTCATCGATGTTCTCAACGCCCTCGGCATTTTCTATCTTGGCGATTATCCTGGGGTTGAACCAGCCCAGGCTCTGGGTGAACTTTCTCAGGTAGGTGACATCAGCGCCTGTTCTTACGAAAGAAGCTGCGATAAAGTCAAAGCCCATTTTAGCGCCGAAAGCCAGATCGGCCATGTCAGCATCTGAGATATAGGGCATGGAAAGCTTAACACCGGGAACATTGATACCCTTGTGGTCGGAAACGACACCGCCGTGTATGACCTCGCACTGGATATCGGTCGAATCTATCTTTACAGCCTTCAGCTCGATAACACCGTCATTTATAAGTATCCTGGTACCTGTGGAAATGTCCTTGGGAAGTCTGGGGAAGGTTATGGAGCAGATAGTTTCATCGCCTTCAACATCTCTTGCTGTCAGGGTGAACGTATCACCGTCCTTGATAGTGACAGGCTTGTGATCCTTGAAATTTTTCAGCCTTATCTCAGGACCCTTGGTGTCCATGAGAGTTGCGATGTTGAGCCCCATCTCATCTCTCAGACGGGTTATGGTCTCGAAACGCTGCTTGTGAACTTCATGGTCTGAATGTGAGAAATTGAAACGTGCCACGTCCATACCATTTTTCATCATATCTCTGAGTACGTTCTCATCGTCCGTTGCAGGACCGATAGTACATACTATTTTAGTTTTGCGCATTACATAACATCTCCCGAAAAATTCAAATTTGTTTTTATTATACTACTTTGCTAAAAATTTGTCAAGCAATGTTTTGGTCAAAGAGCATGACAATTCAGTACAGTATTTGTAAAAAATCAACGAAATGAGGAAATGGGCTTGACAAGTCTGCTAAAAAATGACATAATTAACTATACAGATATATACATCTTTTGGGTTGGGAGAAAAGATAGTTCCATAAGCGTTACAGGGGGCGGAATATGAATATGAAAAAGATAGGACTTGGTATGAGCATAATGATGGGTGTTACCCTCAGCCTTACCTTGTCTTTTGTCGGTACGTTCACATCGGGCAGGTTCACACTGGTAGGATTTTTGCTGAGCTTTCTTGAAAGTCTGGTCATCAGCTTTGTGATAGGTTTCTTTGTACCGATGAAAAAGGTCGGCGATGCGGCCTGTGGGAAGCTGGGCATCATGGACAGACCACTTGCCTGCCGCTGTGTTGAGAGCCTGGTTTCAGACCTTATATATACACCGATAATAACATTTGTAATGGTGTTCATGGCTTACAAGCAGGCCACTTCTCATGGTGTGCCACTGCGGTTCGGATCTATGCTGGGTGAGTCAATGGTCATCAGCCTGGTGGTAGCTTATCTCATTATTTTCCTGGTGACACCTAATTACATGAAGTTCCTGATGAAAAAGTACGGGAACGGCGAAAAAAAGTAGCTTTTTCGGGAGCTGTGACTTCGGGTCACAGCTCCTTTTGTATTGTTTGCACAATTTATCCTTGAAATAAAATGGAAGTTTGGAGAAAAAAATCGAGCCAAAGGTCTTGACAAAAAGTGAAAAAAGGTATAAACTATACTTAGCACTCGGGAAGAATGAGTGCTAACACCCGAAAGCTAAGAGTGCTAAACTGTAAGGCTTCAGGAAGCAGGACGGTGATAGAATGGATGATAGAAAACTCAAGATATTATCTGCTGTAGTAGATGAATATATAATCACAGGTGAGCCTGTGGGTTCAAAGGCTATAATGAACCATATCAAGGCCTCATCAGCGACTATACGCAACGAGATGGCCGAGCTTGAAAAGCAGGGCTATCTTGAACAGCCTCACACTTCGGCAGGACGTGTGCCAACCTACAAGGGCTACAGGCTCTATGTGGATAAGCTTATGGAGCAGGACCCTCTCACTGAGGAGGAGAAAAAACAGCTTGACTCCATGCTACCCGATGACTTTGTCACCGAAAAGGACCTTGTGGAAAGCGCTTCGCTGGCGCTGGCCGACCTGACAAAGTGCGCAACTGTGGTGGCAAATTCAACACCTAAGTTCTCGCTGATATCAAAGGTAGAGGTAATACCTACGGGAAAGCGTATGTATGTCATTCTCATGATAACCTCTAACGGTGAGATAAAGAACAAGGTGTGCAGACTTGAATTTGACCTTACTCATGAACAGCTGGAGTTCTTTGATAATTTTGTAAAGCAGAATCTCAACGGTGTTCCGCTGAGTGAGCTGACAGATGCAAATATCGAGAAGCTGACCGAGGCTATGGGCGCATATATGATGACCCTTTCGCCGTTGGTTAGCGAACTGCTGAAAATGTCCAAGGAGCTTGACCGCAGTGTAGTGGTCAAGGGGCAGAAAAATCTGCTGACCTGCAAGGACTTCGACCAGACTGAGATAATCTCTTTCCTTGACAATGAGAAGGAACTAATGGATTTTATAGACAGTACCTTCTCGGGTCTGAATGTAAAGTTCTCCCCTGAAGCTGAGGGATTCGTGATACACAATTCTTCGATAATAACTGCACCTTTTTCAAAGGGCGGCAAAACTGCAGGTACGCTGGGGCTCATAGGTCCCATGAGGATAGATTACGCAAAATTCATACCATATCTTGAATACTTCACTTCCCGTATATCTGATATGATAGACGCAAGAGATGAAAATATTGACGATGAAAATAACTGAAAGAAAGGCAGGCGCATAAAATGGCTTTTGAGGAAAAGGACATGGAAGAGCTTGAAGATGAGGTAGAGACCTTCGAGAATACGGAGGACACCGAGGAGAAAGAGGAAAATTCAGAGGAGAGCGCCGAAGAGCCTGACGAAGAGCAGAGCGAGGAAGACAAGCTGAAAGCTGAACTGGCTGAAAGCAAGGACAAGTACCTCAGGCTTATGGCTGAGTACGATAACTTCCGCAAGCGTTCTGCAAAGGAAAGGCTGGAGCTTTCCGCTTCGGTAAAGGGAGATACGGTTGCTGACATACTTCCCGTCATCGACAATTTCGAGAGGGCGCTCAATACCGAAACAGAAGACGAGGCTTACAAGCAGGGCATCGAGATGATATTCAAGCAGTTCAATGATGCACTGACTAAGCTGGGCATAGAAGCTATCGACCCTGTGGGCGAAACTTTTGATCCCAATATAGCAAATGCAGTTAACCAGATAGAAGACCCCGAGCTCGGCGAAAATGTGGTAGCGCAGGTCTTCCAGAAAGGTTACAGGATAGGCGACAAGGTCATCAGATATGCGATGGTCGTTGTGGCAAATCCGTAGTAAACAAAGTATATAGAACGCGGCAGATACCGCATTGTATATGATCACCTGAACCAATTAAAAAGAGAAAAAATCGAAAGGATGATATTTTATGGCAAAGATCATAGGTATAGACCTTGGTACAACAAACTCCTGCGTAGCAGTTATGGAAGGCGGCGAGGCAGTAGTTATCCCCAACAGCGAGGGTGCGAGAACAACTCCTTCTGTTGTAGGACTTTCCAAGACAGGCGACAGACTTGTAGGTCAGGTCGCTAAAAGACAGGCAGTTACAAACTACGAGAACACTGTTATCTCCATAAAGAGACACATGGGTTCTGACTATAAGGCGTCTATGGGCGGCAAGGAGTATACTCCTCAGGAGATCTCCGCTATGATACTCCAGAAGCTGAAGGCTGATGCTGAGGCTTATCTGGGTGAAAAGGTAACTGAGGCTGTTATCACAGTTCCCGCTTACTTCACCGATGCCCAGAGGCAGGCAACCAAGGACGCAGGACAGATCGCCGGTCTGACAGTTAAGAGAATAATCAACGAGCCTACTGCTGCCGCACTTTCTTACGGTATCGATAAGGAAGAAGACCAGAAGGTAATGGTTTATGACCTGGGCGGCGGTACATTCGATGTATCTATCATCGAAATGGGCGACGGTGTTACCGAAGTTCTGGCTACCGCAGGCAACAACAAGCTGGGCGGCGATGACTTCGACCAGAGGATCATCGACTGGATGGTAAGCGAGTTCAAGACTGCCGAGGGCGTTGACCTGACAGCTGACAAGCTGGCTATGCAGAGACTTAAGGAAGCTGCTGAGAAGGCTAAGATAGAGCTGTCCAGCACACCTTCTTCCACTATCTCACTGCCTTTCATCACAGCTGATTCCACAGGCCCCAAGCACCTGGAGATGACACTGACACAGGCTAAGTTCAATGAGATGACAGCTGACCTGGTAGAGTCCACCATGGGCCCCGTAAGACAGGCACTGAGCGACTCGGGTCTTTCCGCAGGCGACCTGCAGAAGGTACTGATGGTCGGCGGTTCTTCCAGAATACCTGCTGTTCAGGAAGCTGTAAAGAGATTTATCGGCAAGGATCCTTTCAAGGGTATCAACCCTGATGAGTGCGTAGCTCTTGGTGCTGCATACCAGGGCGGTGTTCTCGGCGGCGACGTTAAGGACGGCCTGCTGCTGCTGGACGTTACTCCTCTGTCTCTCGGTCTGGAGACCATGGGCGGCGTATGCACCAAGATCATTGAGAGAAACACCACTATCCCTACCAAGAAGAGCCAGATATTCTCCACCGCTGCTGATAACCAGAGCGCTGTTGACATCAACGTTCTGCAGGGCGAAAGAGAATTTGCAAAAGATAACAAGCAGCTGGGTATGTTCAGGCTGGACGGTATCGCTCCTGCTCCCAGAGGTATCCCTCAGATCGAAGTTACCTTCGATATCGACGCTAACGGTATAGTTCATGTTTCTGCTAAGGATCTGGGCACAGGCAAGGAGCAGAACATCACTATCACTTCTTCTACCAATATGTCCAAGGAAGACATCGACAAGGCTGTAAAGGAAGCTGAGGCTTTCGCTGCAGAAGATGCCAAGAAGAAGGAAGAGGTAGACACCAGAAACAATGCCGATCAGCTGGCATTCCAGGCTGAAAAGGCACTGAAGGACTTCGGTGACAAGGTAGATGCTGCTGACAAGGCTTCCTGCGAGAGCAAGATAGAAGCCCTGAAGGAAGCTCTCAAGGGCACTGATATAGAGGCTATCAAGGCTAAGCACAAGGATCTGGAGGAGACCTTCCAGCAGGTAGCTACAAAGGTTTACCAGCAGGCAGGCGGTCAGGGCGGTGCGCAGGGCTTTGACCCCAACAACATGAACATGGGCGGCGGCGCAGCTGCTGCTGATGACAACAAGGGCGGCGATGACGTTATCGACGCTGAGTTCACTGACGCAGATTAATATGAGATAATGCAGGTTGCCTCCGTTCCGTTTTACGGAATGGGGGTATACCCCTTTAGGAGCGATATATATGGCAGAGAAAAGAGATTACTATGAAGTGCTCGGTGTCCAGAAGGGGGCTTCTGACGACGAGCTGAAAAAGGCTTTCCGTAAGCTTGCCAAGCAGTATCACCCCGATCTTCACCCGGGAGATAAGGAAGCAGAAGAAAAATTCAAGGAAGTCAATGAAGCTTATGAGGTGCTTTCCGACCCTGAAAAGCGTTCGAGATATGACCAGTTCGGCCATGCAGGTGTTGACCCCAACTATGGCGGCGGCGCAGGCGCAGGTGCGGGTGGCTTCGGCGGATTTGGCGACATGGGCGATATTTTCGATTCTATCTTCGGCGGCTTTGGCTTTGGCGGCGGAAGGTCGGCTAACCCTAATGCACCCAGACGGGGCGGGGATATCCGTGCAAATCTTACCATTGATTTTATGGAAGCCTGCACAGGCAAAAAGGTCAAGATGAAGTATGCAAGGAATGAGACCTGTCCCGATTGTAACGGCTCAGGTGCCGCAGCAGGCACTTCTCCCAAGACCTGTCCCGATTGCCACGGCACAGGTTCTGTAAGGATAAGCCAGCGTACACCTTTTGGTAATATCTCCCAGACTACTACCTGCTCACGATGCGGCGGTAAGGGCAGAGTTGTTGATACTCCCTGCCGTTCATGTTCAGGCCAGGGCATGATAAAGAAAACCGTTGAACGTGATATCGACATTCCTGCAGGTATTGATGACGGCCAGACTCTCCGCGTTGCAGGGGAGGGTCACAGAGGTACTAACGGCGGCCCCAGCGGCGACCTGCACATCAATATAAGCGTAAAGGCAGATCCTATTTTTGAACGTGACGGTTATGATGTATGGACAGATATCCCGATAACCTATGCACAGGCTACTCTTGGCGATGAGATAACTGTTCCTACTGTTGGCGGCAAGGTGAAATATACTGTTCCCGAGGGCACACAGAACAACACTGTCTTCCGCCTGAAAGGCAAGGGTATCAAGCGCCTGAACAGGTCTGATTACGGCGACCATTATGTGCGCATAAATGTTGAAGTTCCCCGCAACCTCAACCGTGACCAGAAAGAAAAGCTCCGTGAATTCGAGCGTTCACTGAACGAGAAGAATTATGCGAAGAAAAATTCTTTCAAGGAAAAGCTTGATAAGCTTAAAGACATATTTAAGTAATACTGAACGCCTTGTACTTTTGTGCAAGGCGTTCTCTCGGTTCAGTTGATAAGATCTCATCAAATGAGTGTTTGACCTTTCATGAAAATATGCTATAATGTATACAACGACGTCGGAAACAACAAAAACACCATATAGACAAACGGAGGTAACACTTATGAACATAAATTTCAGTGAGGTCTTCAAGAAACTGAGAAAAGAAAAGGAACTTACACAGGAACAGGCAGCAGAAGTTTTCTGCGTTTCGCCTCAGGCCGTCAGCCGCTGGGAATGCGGGCAGACCACACCTGATATCACTCTGCTGCCTGTGATAGCAGAATACTTCGGCGTAAGCCTGGAAGTTCTGCTGGGGGTGGAAAATGAGCGCCGCAAGGCTCAGCATGATAAGTATATGGCGGATTTTGACAGCGCTATAAGAGAAGGCAGCGTAAATGACTGTATCGAGATATCCCGTGCGGGCCTGAAAGATTTCCCACGGAGCTACGAGCTTATGAATGCGCTTATGTATGCGCTTTTCATAGCAGGCGATGAAACAGGCAATATCCCAGACTGGAAAGAAAATCAGGCAAAGTACAGTCATGAGATCATCGACCTCGGCGAGCGCATAATCGCAGGCTGTACTGATGATAATATCCGCCTTGAAGCTAAGGCAAGGCTGGGCTTCCATTACTGCGATGACCTGGGCGACCTTGAAAAGGGCAGAAAGATCTTTGAGTCGCTCCCCGAGGAGGGGCTTTGCAGAGAAAACTACATCTACTTGGCGCTGCGGGGCGATGAAAGGCTTGACCATATCGGCAGACGTGTATGCAGCAGTGCAGGAGATCTTCAGTGGAACATCTGGGAAATGATTTGCTCGGGTAATACGTGGGAAACTGAGAAAAAGGCTGTTGAAAAGGAAGTATTCACAGCTGAGGAACGCATAAAGTATATGCAGGTGATAGAGGATATCGAAGCACTCATCTTTAATGATGACGACCACGGTTCGTTTTATCGTACACTTCCAAGAGAGTATTTCAGAATGATAATCCCCGACCTTATCTCCCTTGGCAGGAAAGAAGAGGCTCTGGCCTACAGCGAGAAGGCCTGCAGCTATATGGAAAAGTTTTTTGCACTTCCCGAAAAGTACACTTACACTTCGCCGCTGGTAAGGGGTTCTGTATGCAGCAAGAAATGGGAGACCGCAGATGACCGTCCCGAAGCAAGGATAGTATACGAGAACTATATCTGCCGTGAATGTTACGACGCAATAAAGGACGAGCCAAGATTTAAAGCTGTCATCGACAGGATAAAGAAACTCTTCTGAGCAAAAGAGGCATACCCGCAGGTATGCCTTTTCTCATATTCTTCTTTTGGGCTTTTTGAATGGGTCCTGGTAGACCTTTATCAGCTTGAGCATGGAGATGCGGTAAACTGTGATGTGTATAACACAGCCTATGGCCAGAGCTATCTTCTCGGCCAGCAGCCTGCTGTCATGAATATCCGTCAGCTGACCGGATAGCTTTTTGAAATAACTTTCTTCATACCGGTAAATGTAAACACCGTTTATGGCTTCTCTTAAGGCCTCTGCATAAAAGGGAAGTGAGTAGTGGTAGATATAGAACGCATATGCAATGGGTATCAGTGAGTAGAAGATAAAATATACGGTGTAGAACTTATACTCGCTCTTCGGGAAATGGTATATTGAGGAACATCGCAGATCCCTTGTGAAAACAATGGCAAGCCACGCTATCACACCTGAAACTATCAATGCTGACAAAATGAAAGTCACATACACAGGTGAGTTTACAGTTTCAAATTTTATCCTTGCGCCTGTTATCGTCATCTTGACAATGACATCATTGAGTATGTACAGAATTGCCGAAAATATGCCCATACGCTTGATAAACCGCTTGGTGAACAGTGTCATTGAAAGACCTCTTTTCCTCAGATAGTTCTTCTGTGTTTCGGTTAATTATATCATATACTTTTATGTTTGTCAATCAGTATCAAAAAAGTAAAATAATAGTAAAAATGCTTGTATTCTCGTTTGTGATGTGTTATAATATGACATAGCTGACTTTGGGAGGGACGCAGATTGAACGGATATTTGCAGGTCGAGCTTGATAGTCTTAACAAAAGTGAAGCTCTGCGGTATATGGGTTACGGCAGCACTGCTCCCGATGAGAAGATCATGTCTATGATGAACGAGGTCGAGAAAACGCTGCTGCAGGTCATAAAGCCCTGCTGTATCTACCATGTGTTCGATATCGAAGCAAGGGAAAACAGCGTGGCGGTCTGCGGTACGGCGCTGGTGCTTGAAGGTAAAGCTATAACCGAACACCTGGCAGGCTGCACAAAATGTGTGCTTATGGCAGCGACCCTTTCAGCCCATGCTGACAGGGTGATACGACGATATGAAGCTACCGATATGACTTATGCGGTAATGGCAGATTTTCTTGCCAGCGCAGCAGTGGAACAGGTCTGTGACAGGGCAGATGAACAGGTCAGGAAAGAGTTCGGTGAATTTTACCAGACCTGGCGGTTCTCTCCCGGCTACGGGGATCTGCCGCTGGATATACAGGGCAGCTTTTTAGATGTTCTTCAGGCGCAGAAACGCATAGGCCTCAACGCCACGGAGAACAATATACTCACCCCGAGAAAATCCGTCACGGCGGTCATCGGGCTGAGCGACCATGAGATACCAAAGGGCAGGCAGGGATGTACTGCCTGCAATATGAAAGACGTATGCCAATTCAGGAAACGAGGAGATCATTGTGGGATTTAGAGAACTTCTGAAAGAAAAGGAATTTATCATACTTGACGGCGCCATGGGTACCATGCTGCAGGCCAAGGGTCTGAAAATGGGCGAGACCCCCGAGGCTATGAATATCGAGAAGCCCGAGTGGCTCCTTGATATTCACAGACGGTACGTTGAAGCGGGCTCTGATGTGATATATGCCAACACCTTCGGCGCCAACCGTCACAAACTGGCCAAGTGCGGCTACTCGGTGGATAAAATAATAGGCGAGGGCATAAAGCTTGCCCGTCAGGCGACTGAGGGCACAGATACCCTTGTGGCGCTGGATATAGGTTCTATCGGCCAGATGCTTGAACCGACGGGGACTTTGGCTTTTGAGGAAGCCTATGACATTTTCAAGGAAATGGTCATTGCAGGAAAAGAAGCCGATGTGGTCGTTTTTGAGACCATGACAGACCTCTATGAACTCAAGGCTGCCATACTTGCAGCTAAGGAGAACAGCGACCTGCCTATAATGTGTACCATGACCTTTGAGCAGAATATGCGTACTTTCACAGGTGTTGATATAAGCGCTATGTGCCTGACGGCAGAGGGCCTGGGCGTTGACGCTGTGGGTGTAAACTGCTCTCTGGGACCCAAGGAGCTTTATCCTGTTGTTGAGAAGATATGTCAGTGGACAAATCTGCCTGTGGTCGTTAAGCCAAATGCAGGTTTGCCCGACCCTGTTACCAATGAGTATAACTGCTCGGCAGAAGAATTTGCAGAGCTGGCAAAGGATCTTATCCCCCTGGGTATCAAGATAATAGGCGGCTGCTGCGGTACCGACCCCAAGTACATCGCCTGCTTGAAAGAAATGCTTGCAGATAAAAAAGCTGTACAAAGAAATGTACATATACCCGCTGTGTGCTGTTCAGCCACAGATGTTGTGGTCATAGACCAGCCCCGTATCATCGGCGAGCGCATAAATCCCACAGGCAAAAAGCGCTTCAAGCAGGCTCTGCTTGACGGCGATATAGATTATATCCTCGGCCAGGCGATAGAGCAGATAAATGCAGGGGCAGATATACTTGATGTCAACGTAGGTTTGCCTGCTATAGATGAAAAAGCTATGATGGTAAGGGCGGTCAAAGCCCTGCAGGGTGTGGTGGATGTTCCGCTGCAGCTTGATTCGACTATTCCTGAGGTCATGGAGACTGCCCTGCGTGTATACAACGGCAAGCCCATAGTCAACTCGGTAAATGCAGAGGAAAAGTCACTGAACACAGTCCTGCCGCTGGTAAAGAAATACGGTGCTGCCGTAGTCGGCCTTACCCTTGATGAGAACGGCATACCCAAGACCGCTGATGAGCGCTTCAAGCTGGCTAAGAAGATACTTGACCGTGCCATGGCCATAGGTATCCGCCGTGAAGATGTTTATATCGACTGCCTTACGCTTACAGCTTCGGCTGAACAGGAAAACGTTATGCAGACAGTAAATGCTGTCCGCCGTGTCAAGGAAGAACTTGGGCTCAGGACAGTGCTTGGTGTTTCAAATATCAGCTTTGGCCTGCCGAGCCGTGAGATAGTCAACCACAATTTCCTGATGATGTGCCTGACCAGCGGCCTTGACCTGCCTATCATGAACCCCAATATCGATTCCATGACAGCAACTGTCAGGGCGTATAAGCTGCTGACAAATATTGACAAGAACTCGGTGGACTTTATAGCTCACTATGGTGCAGATACATCTTCCCCGACACCTAAGGCTGAGAAAAAGTCAGAGATGGATCTGCCCTATGCCATAGAGAACGGCCTTAAGGGCGAGGGCGCCGAGATAACCGCAAAGCTCCTTGAAACCACTGATGCTATGGTCATAATCAATGAAATGCTGGTGCCTGCTCTTGATAAAGCAGGTGAACAGTTCGAGAAGGGCAAAATATTCCTGCCCCAGCTTATTCAGACCGCAGGTGTGGCACAGGCTTGCTTTGAGGTCATAAAGCAGAAAATGCTGGCTGAGGGCGGCAACAGCGTATCAAAGGGGAAGATAATCCTGGCTACGGTAAAGGGCGATATCCATGATATCGGCAAGAACATCGTCAAGGTACTGCTGGAGAATTACGGCTATGATGTCATCGACCTGGGCAAGGACGTTGATTACCAGACGGTGGTCGATGCTGCCATTGAAAACGATGTTCATCTGGTAGGTCTTTCGGCGCTGATGACCACCACCCTTGTCAGCATGGAGGAAACTATCAAGCTGCTCCGCGCCAATAATGTTGACTGCAAGATAATGGTTGGAGGTGCAGTCGTCACCCCTGATTATGCTGAACAGATAGGTGCGGATTTCTACTCAAAGGACGCAAAGCAGTCTGTAGATATCGCAAGACAAGTTTTCGGCAACTGAATAATTCTTTAAGACGTTCCCATAATCAGTATGTAATTACTTTTTATGGGAGCGTGTTTTTATGTCAGCAACAGCAAAATTCAGACTTAGTATCATCATGGCATTTGTGTTTTCGTTCTTCTCTGCGGGAGCGGGCAATGCTGTAAAGCCCCAGGCTTTCTTTCCCTCTCAGGCTGTTAGCTTAAAGGAGGAAAAGGTGAGCGAGGGCGGTATCACTGTTATCAAGGGCGATGATATAGAGTTTTCATTCTTTATCGCCGAACTTATAGGGAAATGTTTTAAATAGTCCGATAATATGTACACTTGGATTTGACAAATCTCCCTCGGGGTGTTATACTGTAGATAATCAAGATCATCATGGAGGTCTGCTGTATGGTAGAGATCATCACAGGCGGCGAGAGAAGCAGCCGTGAAAAGCTTTTTATAGATAGGATATGCGCTGCTGCCTCATCGGGGGGCAGGGTGCTTGTTATCGTGCCCGACCAGTATTCGTTTGAGTATGATAAAACTCTGTACGAACATCTGGGGGCAAAACGCTTCAACAGTATTGAAACTACAGGCTTCAACCGTCTGGCCGAGGATATAGTGAATAATTACGGCAGCAAGGCGAAGGACATCGCCAATGACAATGCCCAGATGATACTTATGTACCGTGCTGTGAAAAAGTTCAGTAAAGAGGGTGCTGTCAGGTATTACAAGAACAGCCTTTCAAAGGCCGCTTTCATCGGTGAACTGACAGGGCTGCTGCCCCAGCTGAGGCAAAGCGGTGTTACCCCTGAGATGCTTCAGCTTGCAGGTGAAAGGCTGGAGGGCTCTGTTTCGCTGAAACTGCTGGATCTCTCGCAGATCTTCAAAAACTATATGGCAGAACTGGAAGCTGCTGATATGAACGATTCACTGTCTGTCATGGAAGAGGCCGTTCAGCTCACATCAGGGAATAAGGTCTTTGAGGGGAAAGAAGTCTTCGTTTCTGCATTTACCGATTTTTCCTACGATGAAAGAAAGATACTTGATATCTGCATAAGGCAGAGCAGCAGCCTGACAGTTTCACTGCTGCTTGATGATGCCTTTGCAGCCCGCTGCCGCACCCACCCCTTTGATGTCACTGTAAAGACCCGTCAGCAGCTGGCTGATATGGCAAGGGCACATAGCAGGGAAGTACGCTTTACCCGTGCTGAGGATATCGAGTCTGATTCTCTTGAACTTATGCAGCTTTCAGAAAGGCTCTTTGATTATTCGAGAATGAGATTTACTGCCCATAGCGACAGCGTTCAGGTGCTTGCGGCAGACGATATGTACGAAGAAGCAGACTATATCTGCGCCGAGATATGCCGTCTTGTCAGAGAAAAGGGCTATTCTTACAATGATATAGCCGTCACTGTCCGCGGGCTGGAAAGCTTTGGCTCTGTCATAGAAAGCGCCATGGAAAAATATGATATACCTTTCTTCCTTGATAAGCGTGACAGCGTTGATGCCTCTGCTATAGTACACTACATAAATACAATTTTCAAGACCGTCCTCACCCGTGAGTTCAGGACGGATAATATCATGAAGCTGATAAAGTCCCCCTTGTTCGGTCTGCTGAACTATGAGATATGCGACCTGGAAGACTATTGTATCCGCTGGGGCGTTGACAGGGATATGTGGTTGGAGGATTTTACTGCCAAGCCTGAAAACGGCATGAGCCTTGAAAGGATAAACTATCTGCGCAGCCAGGTGATCACCCCCCTTGCAAAATTCAAGGCCGCCTGCCGTGATGCTTCCGCAGAGGAGATATCACGGGCATTCTATGAGCTGCTGGGAGAACTGCATTTATCCGAAAAGACCTATTCTCTGGTAAAGCGCATCAGCACTTCCGACAACGACACCGAGATAGAAATGTCCAGGGGCTTGAAGCAGCTGTGGTCCATGAGTTTGTCTGCGGTCAAGTCTATCTATGAGATACTGGGCAGTGACAAGATATCACTCAGGTCTTATTACGAACTTTACAGCCTTATGCTTTCAAGAATGAAAGTATCTGTCCCTCCCCAGAAGCTTGACTGCGTGCGTGTTATTGATGCTGCCCATTCAAGGATAGGTTCTGTTAAGGCGGTATTTGCCGCTGAGGTCAACGACGGTATTTTCCCTGCGGCTGTAAAGAGCAGGGGACTTATGACCGAGCATGAGAAAGAACTGCTCAGGGTAAAAGAAGATATCAACATAGATGCCAATGCTATCAATGACCTTATGCACGAAAGACTTGCTGCGTATTCAGCACTTTGTGCGCCCTCTGAAAGGCTTTATGTCATCTATTCAAGAGCCGACCTGCTGGGCAATGAAAAGCGTCCATCAGTGCTGGTAAAGGAAGTCTGTGAGGTACTGGGCATAAAGGCTAAAAACATCAACACACTTCCCGTGGACTTTTTCTGCACTTCCTACAAGACAGCGTATATCAAGTACATAGAGCATTCCCGTGACAATAGCGTGTCTGTTAGCAGTATAAGGGATTCGCTTATAGCTTCGCCGTATTATTATGAAAAGCTTTCTGCTCTCAGGCAGGCAAATTCCGATGCGCCCTACAAGCTTTCAAAAAAGTCCGCAGAGGAAACATTTTTTGCAGGAGATCGTGCTGAGGTATCGCCCACAAAGCTTGATAATTATTTCAAGTGTCCCTTCATGTATTTCTGCAATTACGGACTTCACCTGAGCCGTTCGCAGAAAATGGATATGGACGGCATGAACAAGGGTCTTATCATTCATTCGGTACTGGAGAAGGCAATTGATACAGCAAGCGGCGACCCCAAGGAGAACCGCAGACGTTTTCTTGAAATGAACGATGAGCAGATAAACGAACTTATCGAAAACTGCTTTGATGAGTATTACAACGATGTTTTCTGCGGAGATTTCGGCAAGAGCAAAACTTTCCGCTACCGCTTTGAGCAGATGAAGCACCAGGCCTTCAACATAGTAAGGTATGTGCAGAAAGAACTTGCTCACGGTGAATTTTCGCCTGTTGTAACAGAGTACAAACTGACAGGCGACGGTGAAGAAAAGCACCTTGACCTTACCCTTGACGACGGCAGGCATATAGTGCTCATAGGCACTATCGACCGTGCCGATATCTACGAAGATGAGAACGGCAGGCAGTATGTTCGCATAGTTGACTATAAATTCCGCAAGCACGCAAATTTCGACCTTGCCAGACTTTACTGCGGCCTTGACCTGCAGATGCTCATATATCTTTCCATTCTGCTGGAAACAGGGGCTGCTGTGGGAGAGGATATTCAGCTGCAGCAGGCGGGTGTTTTCTACCTGAAGCTTATAGGTGACGGCAATTCTCTTTCAGCAGACAGTGAACTTAGCGAAGAAAAGCTGTACAGCGCCGCCTGTGAATCTGCCATAAATTCATTTTCACGCAAGGGGCGCATATCGGATATCTCTGAGGTGAACACCAAGCTCGACAGCGAGATAGGAAAGACCGCCCTTACAAATATGACTATGAGCGACCCCATGTTCACAGCTATGCGCATATTTGCCGAGCGAAAGGTCATCGAATACGGCAACAGACTTTCAGAGGGTGATATAGATGCAGACCCTCTGGAGGATATCTGCGGCTACTGCCAGTATGCAGGCATTTGCGGCAGAGCATTTCCCGAAGAGCCGAAAAAGGGTTCAAAGGAACAGATGAAAGAAGTTCTTGAAGAGATAATGAAAGAAAGCGAGGAGGGTGCAGAGTGAGCGTCAGCTGGACTAAAGATCAGGAAAAAGCCATTGAGTCCTTTGGCAGAGGAGTTACAGTTTCTGCTGCAGCAGGCAGCGGAAAGACTGCTGTCCTTATCGAAAGGATAATCCGTCTGCTTACGGACAAGAAGAAAAAGATACCCGCCGACAGACTGCTGGCTGTTACCTTTACCATTGATGCAGCCGCCCAGATGCGCGACAAGCTGAATGCTGCCTTCGAGAAAAAGCTGCGTGAGGATCCCGAAGATGCCTGGGTGCTGCAGCAGCAGGACCTGGTGCAGCTGGCTCGTATCTCTACCATAGATTCTTTCTGCTTTGATATGGTCAAAGAAAATCTTGACAGGTTCGATTTTTCGGGCGGGCTTAAAATTCTTGGCGATGCCGAGCGTGAGATAGTGTTTGATACAGCCTTTGAACAGGCCGCAGAAGAACTCTGTGAAAGCGACCCTGATGAATATGCATTGCTGGATAACTTTTTCCCGATTGAACGCGGCGAGCTGAAACAGGCTGTCAAAGCCCTTTACGAACATCTGCAGTCGATCTGTCACACTGACAGATGGATAAGTGAGACCTCCGAGAACTATCGCAGCGAGGAGTTTTTCGAGAAACTGTATGACAGTGCTTTCAGCCGTTTTGAAACTCAGCTGAAGGCTGCCAACAGGCTGCTGGAGGACGCCCGCTTCTGCTTCAACTATACTATCTCCGCAGGGGATAAGTCTTTTGCTTTTAGGGATCATGTAAAGACGGCTGAGGATAACATGGCGCTCTGCGAGGCCGTATACAGCGGCTATGAACTTGCTGCCCGACACCGTGACGGAGAAAGCTTTCGTAAGATAGAGATCGAAAAGTACAAAGCCATGCGGCTGTCGGGTAAACTTCCCGAAGATGTCAAGGCCATATTCACCGATGTTAAGGAACGTTTCAAGCAGGATATAAACGACATGGTAAGTCTGCTTAAGGAAGCTTCTGCGGGGCTTGATCTTTCAAAAAAACATCTGCGGGATAATCTGCTTGAAGCGGATAAAGTCTTCTGCGCCATGTGCAGGCTTGAGAGGCGTGTGGAGGAAGTAAGCTATGATATCAAGCTGGAAAAGAATGCGGTAGATTTCAGCGATATCGAGCTTATGACTAAAAATCTGCTGGTAAGGGAGACCGACTACGGTTTTGAGCGCACCGAGCTTGCCGAGGAGATACGCTCGGGCGGCTTTTATCAGATAATAATGATAGACGAATATCAGGACGTCAATGATATACAGGAAATAATCTTCAAGGCTGTATCAGACACCGATGACCTTGAATACATGGGCAGCAATACTTTTATCGTTGGTGACATGAAGCAGGCCATTTACGGTTTTCGCAAGACTAATCCCGAATTGTTCAAAAACTGCATAGACCTTGCCAGAAATTACGGAGGTAAGAAAAAGCTTGAACACATAAGTCTGCAGAAGAACTTCCGCAGCCGCAGGGAAGTCATCGGTCTCTCAAATTTTATTTTTGAAACACTGATGACCGAGGGCTGCGGACAGGTGGACTATGATGATAATGAACGTCTGGAAGTGGGTGCTTCTTACACAGAAAGAGAATGCCCCGCCGAGGTAATGCTCATAGATGTTCCCGAGGATAAGAGCGGAGGCCTTCCCGCTGAGTTTACAGAGAGCGCAAAGCGAATAAGAGAAATGATAGACAAAGGCTATCCAGTCTGTGACAGCGGTGAAGACAGGCCTTGCCGTCAGTCGGATTTCTGTATACTTGTAAATACCAATGATAACATACGTCAGGCTACAGAGGCTTTGTCAGCTGTAGGGCTCAGGGCTTTCTGTGAGGACACAGACGGTTACATAAAGTCCCGTGAGATATCCCTGACCCTTGATATACTGCGCACTGTGGATAATCCTATGAACGATATCGCTCTTGCAGCAGTGATGATGTCACCCATAATGGGCTTTACTGCCGATGAGATGACAGCTGTGCGAATTAAAAGCAAGGTAAAGGAATTAAAGCGCTACAATCATATCTATCAGGTGCTGAGCGGTGCTGCTAAGACAGCTGATGGCAGTGCCGAGGACGATAATAAGTCTTCAAAGTATATCGACATGGGCAATGCTGTTTTGCAGGAAAAATGCCGCACTGCCTTTGAACTCATAGAAAACCTGCGCTGCTGTGCCATGAGCATGAGCCTTGAAAAACTCATCAGGCGCATATTCGATGTCACCGACTTGATGGGCATTACCTCGCTGTACCTTGATTCAGCGAAAAAGCGCGCTAACCTGCGTCTGCTGCAGCAGTATGCAGGCGACTATGAGCGCAGCGGCAATGAGGGCGTTACAGGTTTTCTGCGCTTTATCGACTCGGTATCGGGCAACGACAAGGCTTTCAAGAATGCGACCTCTGTTACCGCGGGGGGAGATTCTGTCAATGTCAAGACCTACCATAAGTCAAAAGGGCTGGAGTACCCCTTTGTTTTCCTGTGTACCCTCTCAAAAAAGCTTATCCGTGACGACGCTAGAGGTGACAGCTTCAAGCTGCATAAATCACTGGGCTGTGCTTTTCAGATAAAGGATACCAGGCTGAACGTCAGAAGGGTAAATCTCTATTACGACTACCTGAACGAAGTTCTCGAAAGAGAGCAGAAAAGCGAGAAGATGAGGCTTTTCTATGTGGGCTGCACCCGTGCCAAAGAGAAGCTCATCCTGGTCTGCTCAAATGAGAAAACAGGCCATGTCACCCGTGATAAGCAGCTGGCTGCTCTCAGGGACGCTGTAAAGCTTTCAGCGCAGTATGAGAAAGTTCCCGCTGATATAACAGCCGAACAGGACAGTATGCTGGCCTGGTCGGTCATGGCGCTGGCCAAGCTGGAAAACTGCAATGCTCTCGAAGAATGGCTGGGCATGGCGTTGGATACAGTGCCAAAGGTCAAGCCGAGAGAAGCTTTCGGTGTGGAATGGTACAGCTGTTCACCTGACGATGAAGCTGCCGCTGATACTGCTGATGACAAGGCAGAGACCACGCTGCCTGCTGACCCCTCGGTAGTATTGAAACTGAGGGAGAAATTCCGATTTAAATATGACAGACCCGAGAATTATCTTGCTGCCAAGCTGACAGTTACCGAGATAGTAAGTGCTGAAAAAGCCAAGGCCTACGGTGACAAGAACCCCGAGTTCTTCCCAAATTTCCCGAAGCTTACAGAACAGCTCGACGACCTGACCGCTGCTGAAAGGGGCACTTTCACCCACAAGTTCATGGAACTGGCAGATTACAGCAAGGCTGAGATCAGCGTGCGTGATGAACTCAACAGGCTGAAAAGCAAGGGCCTGTTCACCGAACGTGAGGCTAAGGGCGTGTACGTTGACAAGCTGACTAAGTTCGTGCATTCTGATTTCTTCAAGAGAATGTGCAGTTCCGAAGACCTGCGCCGTGAGCAGAAGTTTTTAGCTTCCGTAAAAGACCTTGAGCTTTCCGATAAACTGAAAGATCATACCACCGCTGACGGCTATATTCAGGGTATAGCAGACTGTATCTTCAAAGAACCCGACGGCTGGGTGCTGGTGGATTACAAGACAGACAATTTCAAAAGCCCCGAGGAAATGAAAAAGTACGGTACACAGCTCATGCTATATAAAGCCGCCTTTGAACTCCTGCTGGGCGAAAGGGTCAAGAGCAGCTACATATATTCTTTCAAACTGGGCGAAGGCCTGGAATTTGACCTTTGATATTTTTCCGATGTCCTTTTGGGCATCGGAAATTTTTTGTTGATTTTTGCAGAGGGTCATGTTATAATATAACATAAGGAGGTGTGACCATGGCTATACGCACAAAAAACCGTCGCCGCATAACTGTTGACGGCAAAGAGTACATCTGGTATGTTATGCCCGAAAAGGAAGGCGGCTGGCATATACTCCATATCTGCGACCATGATAAGGATATGCGGATAAGGGCGCCGCTGAGTCCTGATAAGAGTTACGGGAAGATAGAAAGACCTTTCTGTTTTGTGTCCTTCAATGATGATAAGAAGAGTCAAGGTGATTTCCTGCTGCCCTTTGAGGTGCCTGCTGCTGTTACGCCCTCTGTGGTAAAAGCCATAATTAACGGACTTCGTGACAACACCTTTGAAAGAACGTCATACAGTGAGCTTAAGGCGCTCAACCACGATCTATGGCTTTTCGATATGCTTTTTTAACGGAGAACTGATATGGAAGAGATAAAGAACAAACTGGATAAGATACTCCTCAAGGCCACCAAGCCCGCCCGCTATATCGGCGGAGAGATAGGCAGTGTGGTAAAGGACAGAGATAAAGTGGACGTGCGCTTTGCTTTCTGTTTTCCCGATACATACGATGTGGGGATGTCGCACCTGGGTATGAAGATACTCTACGGCTTGAAAAATCAGGTGCCCAACTGGTGGTGTGAACGAGTGTTCATGCCTGAAATGGATTTTGAAAAGCTTATGCGTGAAAATGATATCCCACTCTACGGACTTGAAAGCCTTGACCCTATAAAAGATTTTGATTTCATCGGGTTTACACTGCAGTATGAGCTTTCCTACAACAATGTCCTGCAGATGCTTGACCTGGCAGGCCTGCCTGTGCTGGCCAGGGAGCGCACCTCACTGACACCCCTTGTGGTCGGCGGAGGACCCTGTGTCTGCAACCCTGAGCCTATGTCGGATTTCTTTGATCTGTTTATTCTGGGTGAGGGCGAGGAAGTCAACCTTGAACTGCTGAGGCTCTACGAAAAGATGAAGCCCGAGAACCCCACCAAGGAAGAATTCCTCCGTGAGGCCGCGAAGATAGAGGGCATATATGTACCGTCATTCTATGATGTTGACTATAACGATGACGGCACTGTAAAGAGCATAACCCCCAATGTTCCCGAAGCACCTGCCCGTATCAGGAAGCGCATTATCGCTGATTTTGACAAGGTCTATTACCCCGACAGCTTTGTGGTGCCTTTCAGTGAGATAGTACATGACCGTTCAGTAGTGGAAGTCCTCCGCGGCTGCATAAGGGGCTGTAGGTTCTGTCAGGCGGGATTTATCTACAGACCTTTCCGTGAGAAGAATATAGATACCATTAAAAACGAAACAAAGTCTCTGTGCGAGCAGACAGGCTATGAGGAAGTTTCGCTGTCGTCACTGTCTACCAGCGACCACACAAAGATAAATGAACTCCTGCTGAGCCTTTCGGAGTATACCGACGGTGAGAACGTTAACCTTTCGCTGCCTTCGCTGAGGCTTGACAGCTTCAACGAAGAATTGCTCGAAAGGATACAAGCTGTCCGAAAAAGCGGACTGACTTTCGCCCCCGAGGCAGGCACCCAGCGCCTGCGTGATGTCATCAACAAAAACATCACAGAAGACGAGATAATGAGCACCTGCAAGCTTGCCTTTGAATGGGGCTATACCACGGTAAAGCTGTATTTCATGATGGGGCAGCCCACTGAAACAGATGATGATATCCGCGGCATAGCTGAACTTTCTGACAGAATACTTCAGCTTTATTATGACACCACGAAGGAAAAGCGGGGGCGCTCTATTCAGATAGCGGTTTCAACGGCGACCTTTGTGCCTAAGCCCTTTACTCCCTTTGAGTTTGAACCCCAGGCTACTGAAGAAGAGATACACCATAAGCAGGACGTTCTGAAATCTGCTGTGCGCAGCAGGAAGATAAGGCTATCGCTCCACTACTCAAACACATCTGTTCTTGAAGCAGTGCTTGCCCGTGGTGACAGACGTGTGGGCAAAGCCATATATGCCGCCTGGAAGAAAGGCTGTTATATGGATAGCTGGGACGAGCATTTCCAGTATGACAAGTGGCTGGAGGCCTTTGAAGAAACGGGCATAGATACCACTTTCTATGCTAACCGCACCCGCAGCTATGATGAGGTGGCGCCCTGGTCACACCTTGATTATCTTGTATCCCATGAGTTCCTTGTCCGTGAGAACAAAAAGGCTCACCTTGCCCAGACTACCCGAAACTGCAAAGAAGGCTGCTCGGGCTGTGGCATAAAACCTGAATGCGGAGGTGTCTACTGTGGCGGAAAAAAGACTTCAACCTAAAAATGTAGACCTCCGCCCTGATAAGTATGACAGGCGGATAGTCTACGAAAAATGCGGCAGGGCAAAGTATATATCCCACCTGGATCTCATGCGGGCCATGCAGCGTGCTATCAAGCGATCAAAGCTGCCTATCTGGTACACCCAGGGATTTAATCCTCACATCTATCTCATGTTTCCTCTGACCCTTTCGCTGGGATTTGAGAGCAAGGTGGAGGTCATGGATATCTCTCTGCTTGAAGATATGGACAACGATGAGGTCGTCAGGGCACTTGATGCCCAGATGCCCGAGGGCATGAGGATAGTCAGCTGCAATGCACCTGTTCACAGCCATACTGAGATAACCTATGCCGAATACAGAGTATCTATTTCAACAGATAAAACAGCAAGGGAGACGGAAACGCTGTTCCGTGACTTTCTTGCAAAGGAAAAGATAGAGATCGAAAAGCGCAGCAAGAAGAAGACAGTGAACATCGTGGATATCAGGCCGTCCATAAACGTGACGGATATCATTACTGAGGGCGAGAACCTTAAGCTGACCATGGTACTTCCCGCAGGAGGGAATTTCAACCTTAATGCCAGCGTCGTTATCGAGACTTTTCTCGGTATGTATGGGCTTTCGGCGGATAAGCTTTGTATAGAACGCACAAAAATACTTCTGGAAAACGGCGAAGATTTTTGCTGACAGGCACTTGAAATGCTTGCTGCAATATGGTATAATATTTAAGCATTTGAATGACCGTCGGTATCCCCGACGAGAGTTAATGCCGTGCCGCTAAGGGCAAGACATTGAAGCGGACGGTCCTCTGACTGCATTTAAGGGCAGTGTATGAACGTCTGAAAATTAAAGGAGGATTTTAAAGTGGACGCTTTAAAGCAGATCGCACAGGCAAGCATGAAGGCAGACGCACCCGTTGTCAACGTTGGTGACACAGTAAAGGTGCACGTTCTTATCACCGAAGGTGACAAGTCCAGAATACAGGTATTCGAGGGCACTGTTATCGCTAAGAAACACGGTGGTATCAGCGAGACTTTCACTGTCAGAAGAGTTGCACACGGCTGTGGTATCGAGAGAGTATTCCCCGTACATTCACCTGCTGTTGCTAAGGTAGAGGTAGTTAGAAACGGTAAGGTTCGCAGAGCTAAGCTGTACTATCTCCGTGACAGAGTTGGTAAGGCTGCCAAGGTCAAGGAAGCAATCAGATAATTCTTCTGAAATAAGAGAGTCGGCATATGTCGGCTCTTTTTATTTTTGTGAAATAGTTAAAAATATAAGTACAAAAATCACTTTTTTTGCAAAAACCCTTGTAATTTCCGAATGTTTTTGCTATAATATATTGTATATGAATATTTTTGTGTTATCAGGAAAAGAGGTAACGTGATATGAGCGACAACAAAGAAATGAATAATATAGATAATGTCACTGAAGAGGCTATAGAGGCTGTCAAAGAAGCCGAGCCTGATGATATAAAGGCAAAAGAACCTCTTGACATAAAGAATGAGATACTCGAATGGCTGGAATCCTTTGTTTTTGCAATGCTTATCGTACAGCTGGTATTCATCTTTGTTTTCAGGATAGTTATGGTGGATGGCAGCTCCATGAGCAATACCCTTATCAACGGAGACAGGGTCATCATGACTCATGTTAACTATACTCCCGAAAGAGATGATGTAGTCGTTATAGACAGTGAAGCTGCCAATAAGATACTTATAAAGCGTGTTATCGGTGTTGAGGGCGACAAGGTCGTGATAGACTACAATAATAACCATGTTTTTGTAAATGACGTTCAGATATCCAACGAGCATATCAAGGAGATCATGAGAGACAACACCATGTATTTCGATGCCACATTCAGGACAGGGGACGGTGTATATGAATATGATGTTCCTGAGGACTGCGTATTTGTTATGGGTGATAACAGGAACGATTCCAAGGACAGCAGAAGCATAGGCTTTGTGCCTGTCGAGTCCCTCATGGGCAAGGCTGTGTTCAGGATATATCCCTTCAACAGCATAGGTTCTTTTGATTGATATGACAAAAAGAAAACGCAGGAACAAGTATCTGTATGAGGTGCTTGACTGGGCTGAGGTCATTGTCGGCTCAGCGCTGGCCATACTGCTCTTGTTCACATTTGTGTTCAACCGCCTGAGGGTCAAGGGCAATTCCATGGAGGATACCTTGTTCGACGGCGACAGGATAATCATAAGGTCATTGTTCTACGAACCTGCTGCGGGAGATATAGTCGTGTGCAGGAGCGAGCTGCTTGGTGAACTGATAGTCAAGCGTGTCATAGCCCTGGGCGGCCAGACAGTTACTATAGATTATGCCGCAGGTACTGTTTCGGTGGACGGAAAAGTCCTCGACGAGCCTTATCTGAAATATCATGCCCTTGATGATATGGGCAGCTATGATATGACTTATTATGATCCTGAAAGGGAAGTGTTTGAATATAATGTGCCCGCAGGAAGTGTCTTCCTGTTGGGCGATAACCGTGACCGTTCCAATGACAGCAGAGCTTTCGGCTGTGTCAGCGAAGATGATATCATCGGCAAAGCGATATTCCGTTTTCGCTCGGACAGGGCACGGATAGGAAAGATAGTTTAGTGAAAGGAGGCGGCTGAAATGAGCGAAGCTGCAAAAGTGCAGTGGTTTCCCGGACATATGGCAAAGACCCGGCGTATAATGGCATCTAACCTTAAGCTTGTTGATGCGGTGGTAGAGATCACCGATGCGAGGATACCATATTCCAGCCGTAACCCCGAGATAAAGAAGATATGCGGCTCAAAACCCAGAATGGTGCTGCTGAACAAGGCGGATTCCGCCGACCGGAACGTTACCTCCATGTGGATAGAATACTATAAAAAGCAGGGCATATCCGCCCTTGCCACCGACTGCCGCAGCGGCAGGAACGTCAATAAATTCTACCCCATGCTGAAAGAGATACTGGCTGACCAGATAACCAAGTGGGAGACCCGCGGAATGACGGGCAGACCTATCAGGATAATGATAGTCGGTATACCGAACGTCGGCAAGTCCTCGTTTATAAACAGGCTTGCAGGGGCTAAAATGGCAAAGGTCGAGGACAGACCGGGTGTCACCCGAGGTAAACAGTGGGTAGCCCTTGAAGACGGTTTTGAACTGCTGGATATGCCCGGTGTGCTTTGGCCTAAGTTCGATGATAAGCTGGTGGGCGAAAGGCTGGCATTCACAGGGGCGGTAAAGGATGTTATCCTTGATACCGAATACCTGGCCTGCAGATTGCTGGAATTTCTCTGCGATGATTACCCGCAGCTGCTTACCGAACGCTACGGTATATCCCTTGATGAACTGCCTGAACCTATGGACGAGATGCAGGGTTGCGTTGTCGGCTATGAACTGCTGGAGCGTGTGGGCAGAAAGCGTGGCTTCCTGGTCTCAGGGGGAGAGATAAATACCGAGCGTGCAGCCAACACCGTTCTTGATGAGTTCCGCGGCGGCAAGCTTGGCAGACTTTCCCTTGAAAAGCCAAAGGGGTGATACAGTGACACTAAGTGAATTTGATGATACCTACAGAGAAAAGTATGACTTAGTCTGCGGCTGTGATGAAGCAGGAAGAGGTCCTCTGGCAGGAGATGTTTTTGCGGCGGCGGTCATCTTTGATAAGTACACTGTCATCGAGGGCGTCAACGACAGCAAGAAGCTTACCGCTAAAAAGCGTGAAGAACTTTTTGATGAGATAGTAGATAAGGCACTGGATTTTTCCATACAGTGTGCAACTGTTGAGGAGATAGAGAAGTTCAATATCCTCAACTGTGCCATGCTCGCCATGAAGCGGGCTGTGGAGGCCATGAAGACCAGGCCTGATATCTGCCTGATAGACGGCAATAAGACCCCCGACCTTGAGTGTGAGACGGTGGCTGTTGTCAAGGGCGATGCCAAGTCCCAGGCCGTTGCGGCGGCTTCTATACTGGCAAAGGTCGCCCGTGACAGATATATGCTGGAAATGGCAAAGCAGTATCCGCAGTATCAGTTTGAAAAGCATAAGGGCTACGGGACGAAGCTGCATTACCAGATGCTGGATATGTACGGCGAAAGCCCCATACACCGCCCCAGCTTTCTGAAAAAGTATTATGCTAAAAGATCAGACAAGCCGTAGTATCGGCAACATAGGTGAGGATTATGTCTGCGAATATCTCAGGCAGAACGGTTATGAGATAGTCAGCCGCAACTTTACCATAAGGGGCGGTGAGGTGGATATAATCGCTTCACAAGGAAACAAACTGGCCTTCGTCGAAGTCAAGACCCGCAAAGTCGGTGCGCTGACGGGCGGCGAAGCAGCCATAACTTATACAAAGAAGCAAAGGCTGATAAAGACGGCTAAAGCCTATCTTGCCAAAACAAAGGTGAAGGCTTTCTGTCGTTTCGATGTGGCTGTTGTTCAGCATGAAAACGGCAGGGTAGTGTACTTTAAGTATTATCGCTCGGCCTTTGATGCAAGCACAAAGTAAATCTTACCCGTAAGGGAATAAAATAGAAGGGTTGTTGTTTTATGTTTTACAGAAGTACAAGAAACAGCGGTGTAAATGTTACATCGGCACAGGCTATCGCACAGGGCATTTCCGAGGACGGCGGTCTGTTCGTTCCCTCTGAGATACCTGCTGTATCTATGGAGGATATAAAGAAGCTGGGCGAGATGACCTACGCTGAGAGAGCACTTTTCGTGTTCTCAAAGTTCCTCACTGACTACACTGAGGCTGAGATACGCTACTGTGTTGAGGGCGCATACAATACCAAGAATTTTGATACTGAAAATATCGCAGAGCTGGCTCACCTGTTCGACGGCACTTATATGCTGGAACTGTGGCACGGCCCCACCTGCGCATTCAAGGATATGGCTCTCCAGATACTTCCTTACCTGCTGACAACAGCTACCAAGAAGATAAACCTTGATAAGAAGGTAGTTATCCTCGTTGCTACTTCGGGCGATACGGGCAAGGCTGCGCTGGAAGGCTTCAAGGACGTCCCCGGTACTGAGATACTGGTGTTCTATCCCGATAATGGCGTATCTGCAATGCAGAAGAAGCAGATGACCACTCAGGAAGGCGAGAACGTTGGCGTATGCGCTATCAAGGGCAATTTCGATGACGCACAGAATGGTGTCAAGGCTATCTTCACCAATAAGGAGATAGGCGACAAGCTGGCTGAGAACGGCATGATGTTCTCCTCTGCAAACTCCATCAACTGGGGCAGACTCGCACCTCAGATAATCTACTATGTTTCCAGCTACGCTCAGCTCCTCAAGGACGGCGAGATAGCTGAGGGCGAGAAGATCAATATAGTTGTTCCCACAGGCAACTTCGGCAACATTCTTGCAGGCTACTATGCCAAGAAGATGGGTGTGCCCGTTAACAAGCTTATCTGCGCTTCCAACGCTAACAATGTTCTTACCGATTTCCTGAAGACAGGTGTTTATGACAGGAACAGACAGTTCTATGCAACTATCTCACCTTCCATGGATATACTGATATCTTCCAATCTGGAAAGACTGCTCTATCACCTCTGCGGTGAGAACGATGCCCAGATCAGAGAGTGGTTCGGCAAGCTGGCAAGCGAAGGCAGGTATGAAGTTACCGAAGATGTCAAGAAGATTCTGGCTGAGGAGTTCTATGCAGGCTGCTGCGACGATGAGAAGACCAAGGCTACTATCAAGGAGTACTATGATAAGTATTCCTACACCTGCGATACCCATACAGCAGTTGCTGTTTCGGTTTACGAGGAGTATGTAAAGGCTACAGGCGACAAGACAAAGACTGTTATTGCTTCAACTGCAAGCCCCTATAAGTTCTCAGGTTCCGTACTTAGCGCACTGGGCAAGGATACAGGCAGCGATGAGTTCACACTGGTAGAAGAACTGGGCGAGGCATCAGGTATGCCTGTACCTGCATCACTGGCTTCCCTCAAGAATAAGGATATCAGATTCTCTGAGGTAATAGCTAAGGACGAGATGAAGGACTTCGTGTTCAGAGCACTGAACGTAAAGTAATATAGAAATGATTATGTACCGCCCGCAGGCGGTGAATGTCAGTGACAGCTGTCGCAATTGCAGGGCTTGAATGTCCTGCAGACAGTTTCGTCACAGCACTCAGGGTCTGAGCAGGTGCTGCATACCTGTATCTTGCCTGCGGTGCACTCACGGCCGTTGTGGTTGTGAACGCAGTTTTCCACATCGCACTGTATTCCGCTGATCTTGTTTCTTTCCATTGCCGATCACTCCTTTTCTTCAGATAATGCTAGTGTGTGCTGAATTTGTCTTATTATAGCTAGAAATAATTACCATATAGATAAGGAGCAATTTATGAAACTGTTTACGATAGCCGACCTGCACCTCTCCTTCGGGGTGGATAAGCCGATGAATATCTTCGGCGGCTGGGACGACCACGTTGCAAGGATAGAACATAACTGGCAGAGTAAGGTCGGCAAGGAAGATATAGTCGTGCTCCCCGGGGATCTTTCCTGGGGTATGAATTTTGAGCAGACGGAAAAAGATCTGGAATTTCTGAATGGCCTGAACGGTACCAAGATAATTTCCAAAGGCAATCACGATTACTGGTGGAACACGAATTCCAAAATGCAGAGGTTTTTTGACGAAAAAGGCTTTGATACGCTGCATATACTCCACAATAATCACTATGCTTTCGGTGATGTGGGTATCTGCGGAACAAGGGGCTGGGTCAACGATAACAGCGAACCCGCCAGCGCCAAGGTCATCGCAAGAGAAGCTATAAGGCTGGAGCTTTCTATTCAGTCGGCCGTAAAGGCAGGGCTGAAGCCTGTGGTGTTTTTGCATTATCCCCCTGTGTTTGCCGAGAGCAGAAATCTTGACATACTGGACGTGCTTTATAAGTATCATATAAAGTGGGTGTTCTACGGACATCTCCATGGCAAAGCCCATAATTATGCCATAAACGGTGTCTATGACGGTATCAATTACAGGCTTATTTCAAGTGATTTTTTGCATTTTGACCCAATGGATATCACCAGAATTGTGCAAAGTGACAATTTGTAAAAAAGTACTGGAAATAATGGCAAAAGTATGCTATAATATATAAGATATATTTTAATTTGGAGGAATTCTAAAATGAGTTTAAAAGCTACAAATAACGTTGGAACAAACAGCTACGAGCTGGAGATCGAGATCCCCGCAAAGGATTTTGAAGAGGCTCTGGAAAAGGCATACCTCAAGGCAAGAAAGAACATCTCTCTGCCCGGCTTCCGTAAGGGCAAGGCTCCCCGTAAGCTGATCGAGAAGAACTACGGCGAAGAGGTTTTCTATGAGGATGCTGTTAATCTGCTGTATGCTCCCGTTGTAAACGGTGCTATCGATGAGTCAGGTCTTGACCTTGTATGTCAGCCTGAGGTAGAAGTTACCGAGATCAGCAAGGAGAACGGCGTTAAGCTGAAGGCAACCTGCACCACTAAGCCTGAAGTTGAAGTTAAGGACTACAAGGGTATAGAGGTTGAAAAAGTTGTCAATGATGTAACTGATGAGGATATCCAGAAGAAGCTGGACGAGTTGAGAGAGAAGAATGTCAGGATCGTAACTGTTGACGACAGAGCAGCAGAGAACGGCGATACTGTTAAGATCGACTTCGAGGGCTTCAAAGACGGCGTTGCATTTGACGGCGGCAAGGCTGAGGACTTCGATCTGGAGCTTGGCAGCGGCCAGTTCATTCCCGGTTTTGAGGATCAGATCGTTGGTCACAGCACCGGTGAGCAGTTCGACATCAACGTTACTTTCCCTGAGGAGTATCAGGTAAAGGACCTGGCAGGCGCTGCAGCTATATTCAAGATCAACCTCAAGAGCATTTCAAAGAAGGAACTGCCTGAGCTTGACGATGATATGGTCAAGGACAGCACTGACTTCGATACAGTTGATGAGTATAAGGCTGATGTAAAGGCTAAGCTGGAAGAGTCTGCTCAGAAGGCTGCTGATACTAAGGTAGAGGGTGACCTCTTCGATAAGGTCATCGAGAACATGACAGCTGAGATACCCCCTGTAATGTTTGACAACAGAGTAAATGAAATGGTAGCTGAGCTGGAGCAGAGAATGGCTCCTCAGGGCATTTCTCTGGATATGTATATGCAGTTCACAGGCCAGAACCTTGATACTATCAAGAAGGGCTATGCTGAGCAGGCTGAAAAGCAGGTCAAGCTCAGACTTGCTCTGGAGAAGGTAGCTGAGGTAGAGAACGTTCAGGTTACAGATGAGGAGCTGGAGGACGAGTTCAAGAAGCTGGCAGATACCTACAAGATGGAAGTTGAGCAGGTCAAGAGCCTGATCCGTGCTGAGGATCTTAGAAAGGATCTCTCTGTTGGCAAGGCTGTTGATATCATCAAGGAGTCTGCTGTTATCAAGTAAGAAATATTTCGCCTGCATTTGCTGTCGATGAATGTCGGCAGTGCTTGCGGGCGAATACTTATATCTATAGTTTAGGAGGCATTAATATGGCACTTGTACCTTATGTAGTAGAACAGACCAGCAGGGGAGAGAGGAGTTACGATATCTTTTCCCGTCTGCTGAACGACAGGATAATCATGCTCTGTGAGCCCATAGATGATCATGTTGCCAGTCTCGTTATCGCACAGCTGCTCTATCTTGAGAGCCAGGATCCCGAGAAGGATATAGACATTTATATAAACAGCCCCGGAGGTTCTGTTACCGCAGGCATGGCTATCTACGATACTATCCAGTATATCAGATGTGACGTTAATACCATATGCATCGGTATGGCCGCTTCAATGGGCGCATTCCTGCTTTCCAGCGGTACCAAGGGCAAGAGGTTCTCTCTGCCTAACAGTGAGATAATGATACACCAGCCCCTCATCGGCGGCGGCGGTATCTCAGGCCAGTGTACCGACGTCAAGATACACTCCGACCACCTGGTTGCTACCAGAGAAAAGCTCAACAAGATACTTGCCGAGAACACAGGCAAGAGCATTGAGCAGATCGCCATCGATACCGAGCGTGATAATTATCTCACCGCGCAGGAGGCTATGGAGTACGGTCTTGTTGACAAGGTAATTTCTAAAAGATAGGTAGTGATCTAAATGGCAAATGATACACTGAAAAGGTGCCTTTTCTGCGGAAAGACCGAGAATAAGGTCAGAAATATGTTTTCTGCGGGAAACAATCATATATGCGATGAATGTGTACTGTTCTGCTATGACATTCTCGAAGACCAGGGTTCTGTAGGCCCCCGTGCTAAGGTGGCTGAGAAGATCCCTAAGAGATCAAAGGTCAATGAGTCTGACGGTATCACTCTGAAAAAGCCCGCTGAGATCAAGGCAGTCCTTGATGAGTATGTCATCGGTCAGGACGAAGCCAAGATAGCGCTTTCTGTGGCTGTATACAACCACTATAAGCGTATCCTCACCCTTGATGAGGACACTGATGATGTTGAGATCCAGAAGAGCAACGTGCTGCTTCTAGGCCCAACAGGTACAGGCAAGACCCTTCTTGCCCAGACCCTTGCAAGACTGCTGAACGTTCCCTTTGCTATCGCAGATGCTACTACTCTTACCGAGGCAGGTTATGTCGGCGATGATGTTGAGAACGTGCTGACAAGGCTTATTCAGGCCGCTAACTACAATGTTGAGGAAGCATCTCACGGTATAATCTATATCGATGAGATAGATAAGATCGCCAGAAAGTCCGAGAACACCTCTATTACCAGAGATGTCAGCGGTGAGGGCGTACAGCAGGCACTGCTGAAGATCGTTGAAGGCACTGTCTCCAACGTTCCTCCCCAGGGCGGCAGAAAGCACCCTCATCAGGAGTTTATACAGATAGACACCAAGAATATCCTGTTCATCTGCGGTGGTGCATTTGACGGCCTTGAAGCTGTCATAAAAAAGCGTACCGATTCTTCCTCCATGGGCTTTGGCGGAACTGTCAAGAACAAGTCTTCTGATTTCAATATACTGAAAAAGGTCGAGCCTCATGATCTGGTGAAGTTTGGTATAGTGCCTGAACTGGTAGGTCGTCTGCCTGTTATCACGGTGCTTGATGAACTGGATGAAGCTGCGCTCTGCAGGATACTGACCGAGCCTAAGAATTCTCTTATCAAGCAGTACACCAAGCTGTTTGACCTGGATAATATCGAATTTGAGGTAACACCCGATGCTCTCACAGAGATAGCCAAGGTCACTATCGATCAGAAGACAGGTGCAAGAGGTCTTCGCTCTGTGGTTGAAAGGATACTCACCAAGCTGATGTTTGATGCACCTTCCGACAGCACTATAAAGGGCATAAAGATCACTGCTGAATGTGTCCGTGACGGCGCCGACCCTGAGATAATCAGGCGCGAAGCTGAAGAGGACAAGGACGCAGTTTAAGTACGTTATTTCCCGATAAATAAATCAGTACCCGTTAGCTTTGCAGCTTTTGGGTACTTTTTTTATGCAACAAAAGCGCCACAGCACATTTTGTGCCATGGCGCCGACTTCTATAACATCACAGAAAACTTCATTACTCGTCGTCATTGTTCCTGTTGCAGATAGCCCTGATGACCTTGAGATAATCATCGGTCTTTCTTACAGAATAAGTCAGGTGTCCCTCGCCCCTCAGAGTCTTGAAATTAGCTGAGGGATAAGCATCTATCAGATGCTTGAAGCACGACTTGAAATTCTTCTCGTCTGATGCGTAAACGAAGAAGATGTTCTCCTGAACTTCATCAGGCAGGGGAGGGAAGTTGAAGGTATATCTAGCTTCTGTTTCGTTCTTGATACTGCCCTCTGTCAGTACAGGTGCTGTCTTTACCATTGACTCGATAACAGGACGCATGGTCTCGGTATCGTCATTCTTGAACATATCGACGTTCTTCCAGTTGACTACCTCGTCAACGCTCTGGTTCTTCATCTTGTTCATCATAGACTTGTGCTTGAAGCCCATGATAGCCTTGTACAGCTTAGGCTGCTTCAGGAAAGTACCGCCGTCAAAGAAGGCAGATTCAACACTAATGCGCTGCCTCAGCGACTGAGAGATAAGCTCCATACCTATCTCAGCGCCCATAGCCTGACCGTATATCAGACAGACATCTGAGATACCGTTCTCTTTGAGAAAACCGACTATCTCCTTAGCCTCTTTATGAGCCGTAGTGAAATCTTCGCTGCCCTCATAATGTCCGTTATATTCAGGGACGATAATGTAGTATTCGTTAGTAAGCTCCTCATAGAGATAAGAAAGGGACTCAGCTGAACAGAAAGAACTGGTAAGCATGATTATTATGGGATTTTGCCTGTTACCGTAAGTATTAAATCGCATATACATTCTCCTTCATAAAATAGTATAATGATTTAGCTTATTTATATGTAATAAAATTCTAATAGTTTAACTTAAATATGTTGTATATATTATACCATAAAAATGCGGATTAGTCAATCTTTAAAAGCAAATTTATCGTTTTGTACAAAATTTTCTGTTATATGTTTTCAATTTGACAAATCTCAGGCTGAGATATTTCTAAGCAATATATTTTCAGCGGAAGGCAGCATATGTGCAAAATAAACGACCGCGGAAGTCCCGCGGCCGTTTTCATGTTTTAAAGCGAATTCAGCTTTTTCTGCAGTTCGATCATGTGGTTGCGGCAGGCAGTTATCTCGCCTGTGTACTTGTTGAACCACTCAACGTCGTTCTCGTTAGGCTCTTCCTGCAGAAGCACCGCCTGTACCAGTGCCGACTGTGATCTTGAACGCTTGCGCTCGATCTCTTCGATAGTCTGTCTGCATATCTTGATCTCGCGTTTAAGCTTTCTCTTTTCATTCATTTTATCTCACCTCATCAATAACCTTTTTTATCTACCGAATCGACTATAGCCTGCGCCTCATCGTAGCCCTTATCCAGGTCTGAACTGATATCGTCCAGCGCTGTTTTCAGGTCTTCCAGCTTAGCTGTCATCTGCTCGGGGTATTTTATCATGCAGGTCGTAACTTCGTTTATGATGACCTGGTCATTTCCCATATCCTCTATGAGGAACGAGTAAGAGTTCGCGCAGGTAACATAGCTTGTTATCCTGCGGTATCTCAAGTCAACATCGCCGCTGTTTTTGAGATACAGTTCTATCTCTTTACTTGCGTGTGAAAGCTCAGTCTTGTACTGCTTTTTGTAGGTCTCCTGCACCCTGTGGGTCTCGTCGATATATAGCGCTATGAAGACCAGAAGTGTTATCAGTGTAACTATCCAGAGTATGATCGCAGTTATCATTCTGCGTTTCATTATTTTCTCTTGATTCAACCGATCTCACCTCCGTCTTCTCCTGTATCGCTGCTGTTATCCTCAGGGGGCTCAGATGCAGCGCTTTTGACCTCCTCCGCCTGATAACCTATCTCTGCCAGCCGCTGCTTTTCCTTTTCGATGGCAGCCCGCATAAGTTCCTGTTTGTGTTCTTCAGCAGATATCTTTTTGTTCTCACTGACTTCCTTGCTTATCTTTGCCAGAGATCTTAGTTCAAGGATAAATATAGCAGCTACAGGGATGATCACGCATATCATCAGTATCTTCCTGGGACTTGCAAAGCTGTTCACCCATATGAAGAACCTGGCTTTGCCTGTGTATTTGCCCACTATCTTGTCGGGTTTTACCGCCACTCTGTCGCTGATGTCATTGGCGTCGCCCTTTGTGATGAACGTGCCGTCTTCACAGACCTTAGCTATCCTGTGGGTCACAAGCAGCCCGTAGATATCCGTCTGCTCTGAGTAGAAAGAGATTATATCTCCCTGTTTAAGCGTCGAAGGATCTGTTTTCTCCACCACGATGTACTCATCAACGTGTATAGAAGGCTCCATGCTTCCCGTAACGACTCTGAGAATGCTCTTTCCGAAAACATCGACTACCTTGTTGCGTGCTGCACAGATCATAACATAGGCCGTGAATATGACAGCTGCAATGAGTATCACGGTTGTGATGACATTTGCTATCCTGCGAACGGTGCTATCCTCATTATCAGGACTGCTGTGTTCAGTGCTTTCGCCGTTCTGTATCTTATGAAGAAGTGCCTGCTCCTGCTCCTTGCGCTTATTTCTGTGGCTATCATCAAAGGCTCTGCGCTGTTCTTCGATATGTCGGCGTACCTTCTCGATAGCACTGACATGATATTCCTTGTACAGCCGCTTCATCTCTGTATTGATAGCCTGCTGCTCCTCGGGAGTTCTCTTGGGCGGGTTGTATACAGGTTTTGGCTTGCCCTTCATCTGGGCTTTCTTGCGCTTCTTGAACTTGTAGTCGTCTATGCTCCTCAGCAAGCGGTACTTGAAGGTCTTTGCATACTTCTTGTAGTAGACCTCCATAGCATTGCGCTTTTCCAGTTCTTCCTGCTTTTGGCGCTTCTTCTCTTCCTTTTCCGCAAGCATACGCTTGTAGTCGGGATTGTCTGTGTCCTTCGGTATGATACCGAAGAGTATGACCAGCAGGTGCCTTATCAGCCTTGGTATAGCATATATAGGGTTCTTTGAGTATTCCTTGTATATAGTCCTGAACGGCTTGTTCTGGAAATACTCTCTATCCGCTTTGAGTCTTGCTGCACGCTCGGCCTCTCTGCGTTCCTTTTCCTTGCGCTGCTGCTCCATCTTGAGCCTTGCGGCCACAGCTCTGGGGTCCTCGAACTCGGCTTCCTGTTCTTCCTCTGCCATTTCCTCAATAGCAGCCTTAGCCTGCTCGATCTCTTCCTCGGTGACCTGCTCGTAAGCTTCCTTTTCAAGCTCTTCTTCCGTAGGCTCGTTGTTTATCTCATCGCTGTCAAGACCCTCGGCCTCACCCAGCTCGCTTCGCATTTTGCTTTTGTTCAGGCTTATGCGCTCACGTTCAGCAGCTGCACGTTCTTCTTCCTCACGGCGCTTGCGTTCTTCTTCCTCACGCCGCCGCATATCTTCCAGACGTGCTTGACGTTCCGCCTCTTCCGCAGCAAGCCGACGCTCTTCTTCTTCCTGCTCTCTGCGCTTCTGTTCGAGCATTTCCTGGAGCCTGCGTTCTTCCTCTTCTTTGCGCTTACGGATACGTTCCAGTTCTTCCTGTCTTGCTTCTTCGATACGGCGCTGTTCTTCCTGCCGTTTCTCTTCTTCAAGACGCAGCTGTTCGGCCTTCTGCCGTTCAGCTTCTTTCTGCGCTATGAATTCCCGTTCGATATCTATTACGGTATTTACTTCATCGAAAACCTGTCTGATATCCTGGGGAAGATTTTTGCGTATCTTGAAGTCACCTTCAGTTGCCACATAACCTGCCACACCCTCAGCGATGATCCCGTAATCACCCGAAAGCTCACCACTGAAGTGTTTAACTACCTTAGGTGCAGTCTTCTTGAACTTCTGGGTCTTTAATTCCGTGAGCCCCTTGGCCTTGCCCTTGTCATCGGTGTATGACCTGAACAGCAGCAAATTGAGGATAACAAGCTTATAGAAATCCTCAATATAGTTTTCCTGAGGTTTTAAAGCTGTGTCTTCAACGTTTATCTCATAGCCTACCTTCTCGTAGCTTTCGATATACTGCCACAGGGTCAGGCAGGCTTTCAGGTCAACGTTTTTCATGATAGCGTTGGTACGCATGATAGGAGGGCGCACATAAGTGTTTCCCAGCTTCTGGCATAGTTCGGAACCCTTGTAGCCCTCAATGGCCTTTTTCAGCTTCTCAACTCTCTGCCATACAGTGTACCCGCTTTTATTGTAGCTGTCAAGGCTTGAAGTTGACTCCAGCTTGACTTCTATTTTCAGTTTTCCGCCTGCACCATCGTCCACCGTGGTATCGTAACCCAGCGAGAAGACTTCCTCGTCCCTGGCGACCTGTGCCAGCTTTTCGTATCTTGTGCTTATGAAGATATACAGCCTGTCAACCAGTGTGTTGACAAACTTGTTCTCGTAGGTCATAAGGCTTTCTTCCTTATGAACGTTAAGCACCTTTGACGGCGTTATCTTGCCTGTTTTTTTATCATAGCTCTGTATGAGGTCTGTATGCTGTGCCAGATGCTTAACCGATTCAACGGTGATCTTTCTTGAAAGCGCGATCGGAACTATCTCCTCAACGTCTTCAATGGTCCGCCTCGGATTTCTCAGCACGTTGTCAAGATGTATCAGCCCGTTCTCAATAGCTTCTACCCAGCTTACGTCTATGGCCTTCGCCATAAGCTTCTTGTTCATGGCGAAAGTATTCTTGCTCGAATGCAGCAGGGTATCCAGCGACTCAAACAGCTCATCGTCTTCAAACAGACCTGTTGATTCCTTAAAATCCTCATACCACTTGCCGTACAAGCTATCCAATCGCCTCACCTGCCTTTATCCGAATTATAAAGCAATAACACTTGACATCGTAGATATATCAAGTCAAGCGTATTGCCTTGTCACAGAATATCAGAACAGCTTTTGCAGTCTTTCCAGATATTCTATAGACTCTTTCATCTTGTTTTTGCCAAAGGATTTGTTCATGTAAACTACCAGCTCCCTCAGTTCATCTCTGAGCATAGCCAGGTTCAGCGACTCAAACTTTCTGAATATCTTGGTAGCAAGTACGTAGTCGATACCTTCCAGCTCCTCACCGCCGCAAGCCACATAAACGGGTACGAACAGACCCATCTGCTTGAGTATACGGTTACCGAAAGCCACACGCAGCTTTTCTATTACCCAGAGGTCGAGCTGCTGTATCTTCTTGAGGTTTTCCTGAGATATGGGATATTTGTCAAAAGCTTCTTTGAAAAGCTGATCCAGGTGGTCGAAGCCCAGATTGATAGGACCTGTATCAGGTGCATCGAAGGCGATACCCTTAGCGTCCAGATTGATAGGCTGGGCACGGTCGTATACCTTATCGGAGATAGCGTAGGTCGAGTCATCGTTGTTCGCTGTACCTATGTACCAAACGTTCTGGGGAATGCGCAGCTTGCCTCGGTTGAGGTTGACAGGGTCAGTGCTCCATACATTGGGCACTATGTCAAGCTCCCACTCATCAGCATTGGGCATTTCCAGTATGGACAGCATCTCTGCGAAGTAATACTCAACTCTCGCGATATTCATCTCATCGAGAAGTATAAGGTTTACATCGTTGTTGTAGCTTGAAGAATATATCCTCTTGAGAACTTCAGTTTCATTGAAGTTCTTAGTGAATTCATTGAAGTAGCCGAACAGCTCGGTACGGTCACGCCAGGAAGGCTGTACCGAAGCAATGGTAGTATCGTTCTGCAGGAACTTACCAAAGGAGTAGGGAAGTGAAGTTTTACCGGTACCTGAGATACCCTGCAGTATAATAAGCTTTGTTGAAGCCATGCCCGCTATGAACAGACGAATGGTCTTGGGTTCATAGAACAGGTGCATACGGGAGCAGGCAAAGTTTCTGTAGGTATCGCAAAGACCCTCCAGCGTGATGCCGTTGTCATACTCAGGCGGGGTATAGCTGCGGTAGAAGCTGTCCACTTCCATAAGTCTGGAAAATCTTCTGTCCGCTGTCTGTATAACACCGTCTTCGGCAACTTCGCCTTCAACCACAGGTGCGCCGTTCTCACTGACTTCACCAATAGCAGCCCCGGCACCGCCTCCTGCAAGAGAAAGTGCCCCCGAAGAAGGTATGCCCATCTGTGCGACTTTCATAGCCATGATCTCGTCTTTTTCCTTGGTCATCTTAAGTACCTGTCTTTGCAGGTCAGCGATCTCTTCCAGCAGATCCTCGTTGCTTACGATAGAATGCCTGAACCTGACATATTTCCTGAAAGCCAGCACGATCATAAGCCCTATCAGCACGAACACTGCGATAACAAGGATTATGGCCAGTATGGAAAGCACCCAGCCCAGCGCTCCGAAGTCAGTAGAATAGGTCTTGAAAATATTTATGTAATTTTTGATATTAAATATCTGTTTCAGCCCCTGCCAGAGCCCGCTGAATATGGTAGCAAAGCCTTTCAGCAGCTCGGAGATGAAAACAAAAAACCATTTAAGAAATCCGGTCATAGCCTTCTCCTTATATTTCTATATCATCAATGAGCATTTATCCCTCGGTATCTCCGCCGGCTTCCTGCTCCTTCTTCTGTGCTGCCAGGTATTCCTCAATAGCACGCTTCTTGATCTCTTCTTCGTCCTCTTCGGAAAGTGCAGGCTTTTTCAGTTCAATAAGTGTAACGATGAACTTGTAAAGCTCAACGAAGAAGAAGATAGCCATCGGTATAACTATGCAAACAAAGAAACCTGTCTTTGTCCTGAGAAAGCTCATGACCTTTCCGAAGCCCCCCAGCTTGAACCCTGTCCATTTGCCGATAATGTCACCTGTAAGTACAGGAACATCATCATCGAGGGAATTGTTGTCGCCTCGTGTAACGAAGCTCCTGCCGTTATCCAGGTCTGTTATCTCAACGATACGGTGGGTGTTCTTGACCTTCTGTCCCTGGATAATAGTCCAGAAGGTGATGACATCGCCTTCCTTAAGCGAGTATACATCATCGACTTCCTTACACATTATCAGGTCGTCCTTGGCAAAAGTGGGTTTCATAGAGTCAGACTCAACGGTCATCGGGATAAATCCCAGAAGATTTGATACACCGTTGTTTCTGCTTGAAGAGAAGACCATGATAGTCACCAGCAGTGCCAGTATAAGTATGATCCAGACCAGCACGTTCACAATTACTTTCAAAACTTTCATATATTATATCTCCTAACATTTTATGTTGTTTCAACTATCTTGAAGTCCATGCCGAGCTTCAGCGTGCCGCCGATAAGCTCGTCTGTACAGTCAGGGTCATTGCCTTCGAGCCAGATAACAACAGTATATTTATCTTTGCCCTGGGGTTCAAACCCATTGTGGTCAGTAGTCATTACCACTGTTGATGAGGTAAACTCGCTGTCGCAGTCACCCTCTTTGCCGCCTCCGTTGGACTTTGTCTTACCGTAAACGGTTTTCTCACCGTTTTTGTAGACCGCCACACGTACAGCTTCATCGACATGGTTGGTGACATTCTCTATGGTCATCTCGCCCTCGTAGCTTATGGTGTCATCGCCTGCATTTATAAGGTAAAATGTATAAGCGATATAGCTTTCGCCGTTGTGACTGCCATTGATATTATCGATATTGTCAGGCAGGTCTTCACCGCTTATATTTGTCATGTCATAGACGATGTTTGCATTCAGCACTGAGTTCGTTTTGTCAAATTCAGGAACTTCTGATAGGGTAAGGCCCTGTCGCATCATGTCATATTTATTGATCTTAACTGTAAAGCTGCCGTACTTGTCGTAGAAATACGATATTGCATAAGCTATTGCGATAACCGCGACCAGCAGTATGACAAGAAGCCCCAATATCCTCATTACAACACTGTGTCGCTTGACTTCTTTGGCAGTACGCCGAAGCTCCAGCACATCAGTGATCTTTGTCTCTGCCAAATCGTTCACCCCTTCATAATATTCTATAATTCTATCATGCAGAAATGTCATGCAAAGTGATTTTACTTGTCATTAATCCTCTGCGTTCTTCCTGCGGACATATCTTTCGGCCATATACTTGCCTGCAAGTGAACCCGCACAGTACATACACTCAAAACTATAAAGTGTTTCTGCTTGATGCACATTTGAAATGCCGTCAGCGATGGGTTCTGCGCCCAGTCCCGATACAAAGTCTATCAGCGACTTCACTGCACTGTCAGAACGTTCATCTCTTCCCAGATACTGTGTTATCTCAGGGCTGAGCATGACGTAATCCACCTCGTACTCTGAAAGCTTCATTATCGGGCTGCTTATCCCGCCGAAATCAGTAAGCATAAAATGGAAGCCTCTGTTCCTCAGTTTTTTGATGTTCTCTGCAACGACCGTTTCGGTCTCTTCGAAAAGCTTTTCAGATAAAGTGAAGCAGACCTGCGAAGTGCGGACATTCAGCTTTTCGGTGATATCCATGAGCCTGTTTTCCGCGCCGATATCTCGCAGATACTTTGAAGGCATATACACCGACAGCCAGTTGAACAGCAGCTCACGCTGATTGAAAGTGTTCACGGCCTCCAGCGCCTGAATGACCTCCAGCTCAAACAAGCTTATACACTGCTGGGTTATCTCAGATACGTCCCTGAAATTTTCGGGCATCAACACCCCCAGCCCCGGGGTATTCAGCCTGGTCTGGGATTGGTAGAAAGCAGTGGAACCCTCAGAGATATTCCTTATTGCACGGTAGTAAAGTTCAACTGCACGCATACCCCCGACGGTAGACTTTTCATTGGTCGTCAATATCCGCACCTCCTTTCATGAACATTTACTCTTTTTTATTATACAGCATTTATTAAATAATGTCAATCTAAATTGGGTATTTTTTATAGATTTAATCAATTGTTTTAAAGCAAAGCAGTTCATTACTTATATAAGGGTAAGCATTATCGGGAAATAATATTACTATTTTCCGAAAAATGAGGTATTCTTTAACTAATGAGCTGCCCGATGGTATTTTTTTTGACATATAAATCTGAAATTGTGAAAATGTGAAAAAATATTAAACCCCAACATATAGTGGTTAACAAAAAATGATCCGCTGAATATGCTGAAAAGGGGAGCAATAATTTTGTTAAAATAACTCACTTTGTAACAATGTGCCGTTAATTATCAAAATTAACTAGTAAGATTGCACAACAAAATTTGTTTCGTTTGTGCAACTAACTGATTTTGGAAGTTAAAAATATGAATAAAATCCAAAAGTATTGACACCCAAAACAAAATGGTATATAATAAGCACAAGTTAAGGATACAGTGATGTATCGGATCGTGGAAGTTTGAATCATCGGCGGGTCCGGCGCCGAAATCTATTATGAAAGGAAAATGATTATGAAAACTACGAATACTAAGAAAAAGGGAAATCCCATGAAGAAGCTCATACCTGCGGCAGGCATGCTCGCGATTTCGGCAACTATGCTGGCAACAAGTACTTAACAGGCTCTAACGGTTTAGATGACCGTTTATCGTAGGTTGTTGAGCCATTTTAAGCAAATCAACAAGTCTCTGATAGAAATAAGGAAAGGTCATTAGCCACCAAGTCAAGGCTAAAATCCTACTATGAAAGGAACATGATTATGAAAGCTAATACTAAAAATACAAAGGGCAGTTCCCCTATGAAGAAGCTCATTCCGGCTGCCGGAATGCTCATGGTTTCCGCTACAATGTTGGCGACAAGTACGTTCGCCTGGTTCACAATGTCAAGGGAAGTTGAATTGAAGAATATCAATGTTACAGCATCTGCTCCAATAAACGTTCAGATGTCTTTAGGTTACGATCAGCACACTGGCGCTTTGACTGCTGGAACTATTACGGAAGGTACAAACACAAATGGTGTAAAGCTTGTAAAAGCTCCTGATAACAGTGATATGTCAGAAGACTGGTCGAACATGGTGAATTTCTACGACTTTTATCAGGCACCTATGCTTACACCTGCATCGTCGAATACAGGCGGAACGATTTTTACAACACATGATGCAACTGTTGTTGGTAAGACTGTTAATGCAGAGGGTGAATCTATCGCAAGTACCGAGGGAACACTTCATCTTCTGACCGCATCCGATGAAGGCATTGTTGCACCTACAAATGATGCAACTGAATCTCACTATATTGATTTCCCTGTTTGGTTCAGAACTTCTGACACAGCGGATTTATCACTCAGTGTTAGGGCTACTGTAAAAGATGGAACAAATGCATCGGCTGTAACAGCAGCTGAAGGAGAAGCTGCTTTGTTTAAGTCGGCGAGAGTATCTATACTTGGCGGAGCTAATGCTGGAACAACTAACGGCGTAATAATCCCGTATGATTCTACTGGTGCTCAGGGTTCATATTATAAAGAAGATAAGGCTTTGGCTACAACGGGTACTTTAGGAACACAAGGATCGTCTCCAACTTACGGTTCAGTATCAAAAACAACACAAAACACCACAGCTTCCAGTGCTGACGGTACAGCAATAATTACTCTTCCTGGCAGATCAAGTGAGACCGCTTCTGCTTATACAGGTAATTCGGCGGATACATCTGATAACTACGGCGCAGCAGTTTGTGTTATTGTTAGAGTTTGGCTTGAAGGCGAAGATGTGAACTGTTGGAACGCTACAGCGGGTCAGGATTTCTGTATCGATCTTAAGTTTACTGAGCATACAACATAAGGCTGAATGATAATACTCGCAACTGAATAAAAATACATACCCCGCCGAGAGTGTTACTCGACGGGGTATTTGTACATTGCAAATATCGGTGAAAATCTGCCCAAAAGCATCGCTATACTATTGCAATATAAGGCTATTTGTGATATAATATATATTGAAAAGGTGTATCTGTTATATCGCAATTTGATACTAAAACTATCATCGTGAAAGGTATGATTGCATATGAAAAAAGATACACATCGCCGATATTCCAAAGCGAAAAATAGAACCGAACAAAAAAGTGATGATTATGAGTTTTCAGAGGAATATGTTGCTGAGGATAGTCGGCTTATCGAGGTGAAAGGAACGCTGTCGCCTCTATTGACGTTTATCAGCATAACTCTCCTAATTTTATTTACGATATACCTGATAGCCATAAAGCATTCAGGCGGTAAAGTAACTTCTCCGAAAGAAGCTGTATCGGACTTCTTTATGCCGTTCAGATCGGACTATTACGATATGAGAGTTGACTACGCTTCAGGATTAGCAAGTAATAACGAAGTCTGCACTAAGTTTATGGAAGAAAACGGTTATTCTAACGACCTTAAAACTTCTGCATTTAATCGGAATACAATAATGCAGTTAGAGCAGGAGGACGGAAAATCATATACTCTCCCAGGAGCTTATGGTTCTACAACATTTTATATCAAGCCCCGAAAGGAAGATGCAGACCTTACTATCCACATAGAATACGATGTTTATGGCATAAAACAGCTTAACGATGGCAGTCTCACAAGAGTATCAGATATATGTTGTGAAACTAATGCAGAGAGGGAAACATACGAAAGTGTCGAAAAGCTGATAAACGGACATATCCTTTTCTTTGAGAATAGGATCAACGGTAAATACAGTGGTCTCATCGAAGATGGAAAAATGACATATCGCACAACTGAGCATTATGATGATCTCAACGGAAATGGCGAATATAAAATCAAAGTCTATTGGATATGGGCAGAATACTATGAGCAATTAGTCAATGCACAGACTGATGGAGCATTGTTTGAAAACAGCGAGCATCAAAGCAATATGATAGACTATATAGAAGATAATACCAACGAGTTTTTCTATGCAGTTGACGGTGAACCTGTTCCAACCAACACAGATATAATGGACTATTCTGCTTTGAACGATTACTATGATAGCGGCGATAAGCTGATCGTAGAGAACACTAATTACTTTGGATTTAATGTTCATACATATGCTGAGTAATAATCAGACGGGAGGTATGGCAGATGAACGAACAGAATAATAAGCTCGGAGCTGCCACCTCTGAGAATATGGAACGACAGAGAATGCAAAAAGCGGCTCTTATTAAAATAGGGGCTATGCTTGTTCTGACAACGGTTTTGTTTATATTCAGCTCGATTGCCTGGTTCACGATGAACAAAGAAGTATCGACGAGCAATATGAATGTAACCACATCAACACTACCTTTTGAATTAAAAGCAACCAATAACGAAACTGATTTTGACCATTATCTTGAAGCTGAATCAACACATACTGATGTTGATCAAACTTCTGCTGAGGTTGATACAATCAAATGGTTCATGAACGATGTGACAGCAACAGATGAAAACAAAGGGCTTCACCCTGGTTCGCACGGAACATTTACGTTTAATCTTTATCCCAAGCAGAACGAAAATATGACGATAAAATTCAGTGTAGATGTATCTGCTTATGAGTACGTTGAAGATAACAACGGAGAACGGGTAAAAGATGAAGATAATTATGATACAATAACACAAATCAGTGCAAATCAGCCTGCTGCAAAATACGTTTCCGGACATATATTATTCTTTGAAACATATGATTCAACAACAGGTTATTATTCAAGACGGATAGGCGATTATTTCTTATATGATACGTCTGCACATTCAGCAGATGCTCAAACTGACGGAAATGGGGATACCTATTATCCTATAACAATACACTGGATATGGGCAAATACATTTGGACAGTTTGTTCTTGACACGGGAGATACAGACCTTCGAGATGCAGCTCTGTTTAACTCGACACAACCCACATACACTCCTGTTGGTGCAAATACAACAGTAACGCCAAGAAACGAGATAATCCAGTATATAAAGACCGATGATGGTTCTTATTTCTTTGACAGTTTGAATACAAATTCGGCTTCTTTGGAAACCATGATGTCATCATCAGCTAATATTAAAAGCTATATTATTCCGCTGAGTAACGGATATAACAATGCGGATCAGGTTATCGGAGAAAATGTTGACCTGATCTTATGTGAACTTTTAGCAACTAAAAATCTTGAATAATTGTGAGAGGAGGAGAAGCATGATGGAAGCAAAGAAAAACAGTAAGTTTAGTAATTGCTGTAATTATTTCAAGGAACTTCCAAGATATATGAAGACTGAGATAATCATAGCATCGGTTCTTACCCTAATTATCATCGCTGCTCTCCCCGTTTACGCATGGTTTACTGACAGACGGCAGTTAAAAGATATGAAAGAGGTCAATGCACCTACGGGCTTATTTATTTCTGCTGCTCAAAAGGAAGATATAAAATATCTTAGTTTGTCGGGAATAGACCTAAAACAAAATGATGAAAATGACGAACGAATAACGAGCAGTTATTATGTTTTCTGTGTATATGGTGCTTCAGCACGTGCATATAATCTTCAACTCGCATATACTACTAACAACCCATTTGAGTACAAAATATATCCGGCTATATCCTGTGGGGATAACGATCCAGATAAAAAAGTGGATTATAGGGCGCATGATTCAGGTGGAAATCTTACGGATACAGTTTATCACTATAAAATTGACGGAAATCAGATAAACAGTGGTAATTCTATTACAAGAAGAGTAAAGACTTCTATGGATTCAGATGCTACTACGGTACTATATCAAAATATTTCAACTGCCTTTTTAAATAAAACAAGTGCAAGTGATAGGATTGCTAATAGTACAGAACATGAACTTACATATGGTTCATATTCAGGATCAAATGTTCAACAGTATGCAGAGCCAGTTTACTGGCAAGCATACGGAATACGTTCTTCACTGCCAGAAACCGCAGGAAGTGAAGATGAATTTGTGGACTATTATATTCTTGAAGTAAATTGGGATGCAGCTTATCAAACGGCTGTTGCAAATAATACAGACCTAACAAATGATAGAGAAACAGATATTATCTATATTATAGCCGAATCGACATCTTGGAGCGGCACAGGATCATAATTCAATCATAAAGAGGAGGGCAGACCATGAAAAATAAAGTAAAACGCTTTTTAGCAAAACAATGGGCATTAATATGGGTTTTCGTGGCTTTAGCCGTTCTCGGAGGAATTATTTCTTACGCTGCCTATACCAAAGCCAATAAAGGTAAGAGTGTGGTAGCAACCTATGATGAAGCCGGAGACAGGTTTTCGTCAAATTATATGAATATAGGATCACCAAGCGAGAATTATCAATCAGCTTATGCTATAAATAATCAAACAGCTCCTACAGCAAGTATTTCAATATGTAACTATGCACAGGGCAATCCTGGCTATTATTACGATAGGGATATTGAATACAGATTAACCATTGAGCTTGTAAAGTATGACGGAACAGCAGTATCGGCTGCGGAAATCGGTGATAAGAATATTACAGTATCATTCGGTACGGACAGCTATACATTTGATAATGAACATCTCTCCATTGGTAGCGATTGGAACGGGAAACTGCTTCGTGGACAGTCATCGACAGATATTTGCAATATAACTTTCGATGTTAAGCAAATTGCAGAGCTTGATGATAATACCAAAACAAAGCTCTATATTCAGATGACTGCTACCCCATATCCGGCAAGCAGTTATCGAGATCTCCATTCTATTAGTATGAGAATGGGTGTGGATAAGAGACACAATGAAGCTAAGGCAGATTGGGAAGGATACTTTAACGATGTTGCCAACGCTAAAACAGCGACCTCTGCTACACCCATTGCACTTGGTTCAAAAGACCTTGACGGTTTTAATTATGCAATAGAGGGCATCGGTAAAGGTCAAATAGAACTAAAATACAATTCAAATAAAATAGAGATCAATCAAGCATTTGTAAGTGAGGTAAGTGGCACGCTATCATCGGCAGATGCAGACGGAATAAGGACATTAACATTTGATGTCAACTCCAATGATACAAAAAAAGGCGAAACAATTACATCATATGGTATCAGCCGTTACGATACTCAGTTTTATAAAACGAGCAAGACCGCCAGCGATTATGAAACATGGTATCAGATAAACGGCTATATAACCTCATTCAAATTTACAGAAGATGCTTCATAAGGTGGGTGAAAGTATGAAAGCAAACAAAAAGAATACTCAGCCTATAAAGCGAAGCCGAAAGGCGAGGATCACAAGTGCTGTTCTTGCAGCTACTCTTATAATGAACAACCTGCCGTTAAATGAGCTTAACGGCGTATTGTCCCCTATCGGTAAAATGTTCAGCTGGTTTAGAAGTACCACATCTATTTCTGCCGCTGCCGAGGAAATTACGACAGTTGATTATAGTCCGGAGGATTTTAATACAATAGTTTCACACATAACCGATAATCCCTCTACTACCGAGTATACAATCAATTCCTATGAACAGTTGGTTTATTATTCCAAAATGTATTATGATTATGCAGATACATCAACGATAAGAGACCATTCGACTGATATATTGAATATAGGCTTCACATCTGCTACCAATGTTGATTATAGCGGCTTTTATAGTATCGGAACATCTTTGAAACCTTTTAGGGGAACAATAAAAATAGCCGATTCAGCTTCGTCAAATATGAATATATCTGTTCCATTATTTAACTTCGTTGATGTTACTGCTCAAATTACTAATGGAACTGCTTCTCAGCAGTTGGCATTCACCCGAACGGCTTCTGGCAATGCTCCTCTTTTTGCCAACCATGTTGTGAATACAACTTCAACTGCCGCCGAAGCGGATTGGAAAATTGTTCTTAATGTTTTCAATGATGGAACTGATGATTGGGATTATTCTTATTCAGGACTCATAGGGGATATTGCATCTTCAAGCAAGGTAAAAGTTGAATTTACAAATAATGGTTACACAGCTGATGCAATAATTGATGTTGCGGGTTCATCAGACGTAGGCTTATTTTGTGGCACGCTTGGGGCAAATTCTACACTGACTGCAATCTTAAATACTGGTACGAACACTAATTATACTGTATCCACATCAAACGGTGCTGCTGGCGGCATTGTTGGCAAGATGAATAATAGTTCTAAGCTGATATTGTCAGGTAGTGGATTTGGAGGTATTACTCAATCGGTATCAGGCACAACATATGTGGGCGGTATTGTGGGTGAGGCTCACGATGCCTATATCGGTGCTGTAGATACTGAAACCCCAAGCTCAATGAGCATAACAAGTGCTTTTCACACCACAAAAACTACTGTAAGCGGTAACATGGCAGCGGGATACTTATTTGGCTATTATGAAGCAAGTTCCGATAAATCAATAAGTGTGGACAGTGGGTTCACCAATACAGTTGTGTTTGCGGAGAACAATGCCCCAAGCAAAGTCGGGGCATATTTCGGTATTCTTGAAACCACGGATACCGTTGGTTCTATATTTTCTTTTGATGGGGGTATGGATACCTTAACGGAGTCCACAAATTTCAATAATGTTCGTAAATCAATAACCACTCAGTTTGAAATAACAAATAGTGTTGTAAGCGAAGGTGGAGTTATTGGCACTTATAAAACGTCAAGTTTGCTAAATACATTGTCCATTTCCAATACATATGCTTATAATGATAATGTGAAAGATGTAAAGAAATATGGCGGTGCTATTGGAACAATTGATGATAGTGTAGCGGGAGCATATATTGAAATATCTAATTTTTATGCAAGGAATCCCAAGGGGAAAACTCTATCTGGTGGTCTATTTGGTGTTTCCAGCTTGAATAATGGTCAGGGTACTTTCATAAATATAAAAGATTATGTCCGCATACAAGGCGGCTATAATGCTTGTATTCTGTACGAAGGTCATCAAGGAGCTGTCCGTATCTCCGGTATTACGGATCTGGCTAATGATTTTGGAGGCTCTGCCACTATTGCCTACAATCGTAACGATACCCTTATCTATTCAAAAGGATCAGGTTCTAATGCTGACGGCGTAGGCGACAATTGGAAATTCGTCAGACCAGCTGCTAATTCTCAGGTCGATGACATCTATGACTGGGGACAGGTGGTCAGACTTACTGCATCCGATATTAGTGGAGATCAAGTGGTTGATGAGACAAATCTGGCATCAGGGCATTATGTAACTATACCAGCAATAACGACTTCTGCTATCGCTAATAGGGCTGATTTTATAAGATTGGCTTTATATGTTCAATTAACCGCACGAAATAAAAGTGCCGTCAAGTTTGGTGATGAAACTATTACATCTGCCGGACTTCTTGGAGGAAGTAGCATCATCACAATATCCGCGACGTCTGAGATTGATCTGACAGGCACTGGAATTACAGGCATCACAAGAGATAATGGCTCAACGGGTGTTGAATTTTCAGGTACTTTTAATGGCGGCAGTCAGATAATCAAGATGGCTGTTGGTACAGCCTACGGCTATAAATCTAATCGAACTACTTTAGCCTTCGATGTTAATGACGGAACAGGCTATACTAATGGAAGAAACTACAGACATCAGTATAATGGTCTATTTGCTATCTTGTCAGGAGCAACTATTAATAATGTTACGATAGATGGAGAAGTATGGATCAGAAATATAGGTACTGTCCTTTACACAGGCGGTGTCGGTGCATATATCAAAGCAGGAACAACTGCTATAACAGGAGTAACATCTGATATTGAAATACATTCTTCAGGTGATGGTAATTCAGCCTATACGGGCGGTTTCATTTCGTATATTGCGGTAAAGGACGTGATCCTGAATTTTTCAGGCTGTACAGGTAATGCCGACATTTATGATAATACAGGGAATGCAGATAAAGGTATCTTCTTCGGAGGATTCTTGTCGGGTATCGAAGATGTAACAGGCGGAGAAGTCAACTTTACAAATACCTGTAAATTAGGTGGCTCATTTACTACTGAATCTGGCGAGACAACTGTTAAATATGGTGGCTTGATCGCTTATGTTACCAACTCAAACAACCTTAAAGAGATCAACATAACGTCTCTTGCAATTGATGGCTTGAAAATCAATGCTAATATCAGTAAAAAGGGATCGGCACATCATGGGTGTGGTGGACTATTAGGCTATGAATGGTTCGGCGGTAATGTAACAATAACCGATTTGACAATTGGAGCAACCACAGCTCCTGAAATCACATTGACATCTGATAGCACGTTTCCAAATGATAAGATGTCAGGGCTTTGCACATTTGCAACAGGTTACTGGCGTGTTGACAAATTGGATATCCAAAAGCTGACTATCAGTGGCGGAGGAAGCACTTCCTTTGGAATGATTGTCAACTCTGCAACAAGACTAAAAGATGATGCAAAACAAAACTCTCTTTATCTTGAGTTGACAGATAAGACCAAATATACGATCTCAAGCGACAATTCAAAGGTTGCTATCAGTAATGTAGGGGTTTATGATGAATTAGCTGCTTTTACTCACAAAAGAGGAGAGAACATCACTGTTAATGGAGCAAGTGTAATATCTATCAACACTGATTCTTCAGGTTCTCTTGTTAAAATGGACGGTACTGGCTGCAATACTTATCAGAATCAGACCTACTACGGACGGAATACTGCTTCGGCAAAGTATAATCCCAATTCGAGATACTATTACAACCTCTATACTATCAGAAGGAACGCAGAAAAATCCGATGCAGAAAAGCTGATGCTGTGGAGCGTATATCAGTATGCGAACAATACAATTCGTTCTTTGATCTTCAAAGATGCAAATGATACTGCTATAGCAGCAAATACTTATACACTCGGCGGCGATCTGGATATGACCGGATATTCGTACTATCCGATCAATTATTCAGATAACTTGACGTTTAGTAATATATCGAAACTGAAATTCTGCAATGCAGAAATAGAGGCAGCAGAAGCGGATACTGCTGCAAAAGGCAACACTGACAGTTATGCCCGTACAACGATCGGTACGATAGCAGATCATACTCAGCACTACATGATGCACTGCGGTCTGTTTTTGAATTACACTGGCGGATCTTCGGGAACAAAAACACTTTCATTTGGTAATGCTGTGATAGAGGGCAACGTAGGTATCGTTAACGGTAGCGGTTCAGGCTTTATTGTATGCGGTACGCTCGGCGGAGTTAATGGAGCTACCGTTCTTAAAGATTCCAATACTAACACTATCAAACTTAACGGTGCATATGTGAATGGTGCATATATATCAGGAGATACGCCGTCCTATCCTTACGCACCTATGCTTGTAAATCAGGTTTTACAAAACACTTCGATTAATCTATATGGTGTTCAGACAACAGAAGATGACCTCGCAACAGCTGACAAGTATAAGACAAAGCAGGCAGCCGATACAAATTGGAGTGCTGCAAGCAGTCTGATAGGTAAAGTCGGAAATAGCGATGGTACTACGACAGGAATTAAGCTCGACTTCGCAAAACTGACACTTGACAGCAGAATTTCTAATGAAAACATACCGGAGGTTACGATTTCTTCTGGTGCCAATGCTGGTACCTACAATAACAATACAGCTTACACAAATGTCTATAAGACTACAAGAAGCATATTCAATAATTCTACGCTGCTGTATTGGTTTATCTATAATAATGGTTGTAATGGCACTTACAACTATACAGTAGATGAGGATTGGGCTTCAAGCGGAAATGATCACCCTCATAATGTAACATACGGTCAAGAAGTTACTTATTCCATTGATAACGGTACGCTTAACTCAGACGGTACTGTAGAAAAGAGCGACAGCGAACAAAAATATTATTCTGCAAGCAGACCGTACCTTACTAATCCGTTGTATAAAAATTTTTACGAAGATGATAATAACGGATATTATGATTTCAGCAAAAGTGTTTTTAGACCCTATGTCGGTGGGTATGATACAATGGACGGTACGGCTCATGTTACAAAATACCGTGAACTTGAAGTCAATCTGACTGTTGCCAATCTCGATGTGGGCTGCGGCAGCTACAATGATCCATATATCATCAATGACCCGGATCAGCTTGTTACGCTTGCGAAAATACTCAGAGGGGATTCGGTCAACTCTAAGTTTGAAGTAAGACTACCTCATGCAGATAATTCGTATTTGACAACAGGCACAGGGTATTCAACAACTTCCTACGGTGATCTTAATCTTAAATGGTGCGAAGGAAGTGACAAGACTTGTAAAACAACATTTAGTCCTGACGGCACATTATATACGAGTAATGATACATCGAAATCTGGTAATAAATATACTGACGTTGTAGTCCGCAGCTACCTCGCAGGTGCTTACTATCAGATAACAGCCGATCTCACACTTCCTGCAAAATTTGCCGGACTTGGTGCCGGCGATCAGGGACGATATGCGTTCAGGGGTGTTATTGTCGGCAAAGAAGGTAGCTATTCCAACCTTGACGGCACTGAGGGAACGCAGACAAGATACCCACGCATTACAAACAAAAGTGCCAATCCGCTGATACTTACAAGCAATGGCAGCGTCATAAAAAATGTCATTCTTAAAGTTGATAATGTTACGCATTCCTTTGAGCAAACTTCTCCTGAGAGTGCAACATTCCAGTATAACGGCGGCTGTGCAAGCTACGGCGCTTTGATCGGAAAGATCATGGGCGGAGACAACATCATTGATAATGTTCCCCTCACATACAATAATACCACTTTTACGATGGGTAATGGCTCTTGGGTAGTTCCTGTCGGTGGATATGTTGGTGTTGTTGTCAATGGCGGTCTGTTCTTCCGAAATATGACAACCGATAAAACAGGACTCTCGTCTGGTGTTAGCTTTTTGGACGATTCAAATTCTATCAGCGGCATATTGACCTCAAACAAATATCTTTATGTCAACCCGATCATTGGCAGAGTTATCAACGGATATGCTGTATATGAAAATACTGCAACAACAACTACTGCTGACTCTGCAATGGCAAATGGCACGAAAAACTACTATATTTCGGGGCTTGACACTTCTAATGCCAAACTTGAAGTAACAAGCGACAGCAAGGTCAATATCAAAAATGCTCAGGCTATGTTCGTATTAGGGGCTATTGTCAACAGCGGAACGGGCAGTACAAGCAGCTCTACTGATAAAGCATCTATCAGCTATAATAAAGCAGATTTCAAATCTACTCATATCGGAACTTATGAAGATGTTGGCTGCAAAAACACTAAAACTATTAGCACTGTATGCGATTCTGCTATCTTCAACACAAGCTCTTATACAGAGGTCAAAGTCGGAGATGCTAAATTTACGCCCTATATCATCTATAAGTATACAGAAGGGTCGGGTGATGCACGTTCACTGACTATCTCAGGTAATAGCTATGCCGTAACAATGAGCGGCTCTACATGGTCTATGCCTGCCGGATTCCGTGGCGTAGGCGGAGGATATACAGAAGATAATAAGAGCTACCAATTGGGCATCGCAAGTCTTGATGGCGGCAGTACAGCAATAACCTATAATATTCTGTACAACACCTACGAATACGGATATGAGAATTATCGAACAGGTTATGATACTACCAATTCTGTGGTTTATGGCTTCGGTCTGTTTAATTATTTGAATTCAGGTGCAAATTGCGAAATAAAAGACCTCACTTTGAATGGAAGTGTTAAGACCGATGTTATTGATCACAGCACAGGAAATCGGTATGGACTGACAACCAACTCTACAAGAACTTATTATCCCAATGCCGGAATGCTTGCAGGAATAAAAAACAATGCTAATGCTCTTACATTAAGCGGCATTACAATAGCTAATTCCGGTGACGGCGTATGGTCAATGCAAAACAGCGGCAGTCTGATCGGACAGATCGCAGGAAACGGCAAAGTGACTATCAATACAGTCACAGCCACACCCGTAAAGGTACACGGTACTCATAATGTCGGAGGTCTGATAGGGATTTGCAAGTCTCCGCTTGAAATAGACGGCTTGACTGTTGGAATTGATACGATCGTCCTTGAATACGGATATGACAGCATTACTGATTCTAATATCAGCGGTGTGATCGGATATTTCAGTAACGCATCCGGGTGTACCATCAGAAATACTGCCGTTTCAAAGAACGGTTCAGGCTCAATGACGATCGTCCAAAGTGCTGCAAAAGTGGGACCTTACGAAAAACACGCAGGCGGCGTTATCATCGGAACAGCCCAGAAGGGAGTCACCATAGCAGACTGTACCATTAATGATGTGTCTGTTCAGGGCGGCAGAGCCGGAGGGGTTGTAGGACAGTTCAATGAAACAAACAGCTCTGCATCGTTCACGAATGTTCATCTTAACGGAAATAGCACTGGTACTGGTACTCCTGCAAAGATTGAACACTCTAAAGGTGATACAGGTGTGGGCGGTTTTGTCGGTTTGAACCACAATACAATACTGACCATAGACAACTGCAGCATCAAAAACTATACGCTGGATTCGTCCAACAGATTCTGCGGCGGTGTGATCGGTCAAATGCATCAGTATTCCAAGGTCAGGCTTACGAATTACTATATGACAGACTGCACCTTCACATCATCAAGCAATGATGTGGGTGGTATTATCGGGCAAATGTCACAGAACGAATCGGAACTTCTGGGATATAATATTGCTTTAAACAATATTACAGCCACCAACAAGTATTCCGCCGATATTGTAGGATGGCTGGACGGTAAAACTGTTAAAGTTGTTGGTTTTTCGAGAAACAATACTCCACCATTGAATTCTGACACAGAGAATAAGATATGCGCAAATACTATTCGCTGTAAGCAAACTGTACTTCCAAACGGCGGTTATGTAATATTCTCGAACTACGGCGGTGTTGGTTATAATGGCAACCTTAGTACCGATAAGCCTATGCTTGGTGACAGCGATGCGACAATGGTCAATACAGCTGCACCGTATGCAACAGTAAATCCATCTTTGAATATTATAAATGGTGACTTGCTGTTGACAGGCGATGGAATATCGGCAAATGTATCGAGCATTCCGGTCAAGACGATACTTTCTGACATGAATGGTACATCAGTTACAAAGCGTTATGATGTCACATCATCAAAATCAACATTTGAGAGCTTCCTTAATAGCGCAAGTTATGCAACAGGAACACTCAGCAACATTTCGACCTTTAAAACAGAATGGAGGGGGTCATCGGCAGATACTTTAACTCAGGACTTTGCTGTGCTTGTACTTGAAGATAGCAGTCATAAGCGAGCCAATGATATGATCACCAGTTATATTAAGCTGCTGACAAACTGTGAGAGTTTTAATTTTTCAACTCCTCAGAGCAATATTTACAATATAAATATTTATAAAATGCAGCTGAATAACGGTGCATTTGTTAAAACGGATACTGCCAATCTGAAAAGAGAAAGTACGAGTGTAAACACAAATACCAGATACTATATGGACGGGAACAGCACTGACATTGACTCTGCTGAATCCCTGCCAACATTCTCTCTGATTGACATCAGTTTCTACGATCCTACTAACACAGAAAACATTGCTTATCACCTTTATATTCCGGTGTTTGTAAAGAAAATGCTGAAATACGATTTTAGGATAGCGACAGGTTCAGGTACTAATTATGAGAGACAATGGTATTACGATAATAATCGGTTTGAAAAGCCGATAGTAGAAAACCTGGGTTCTCCTGCTACTATTTACTTCAGCTATACTTATCTTCGTACCAAAGATGAATGGCAAAATGCTGTAAACTATGGCGATAAACTATTGGCGAATTATTCCACAAAGAAACTAAATATAACATTACAAGGTAATCCAGGGACACCGATTGATAGTAGTACCGTTTTGGTTCTTGTGGATCGAAACAACTATGATAAGCATTACTATTCAACTTTTGGAAGTGCTGTATCCAACGGAGTATTAAACCTTAGTAGTTTTAAATCAAATATTGACGGAACTGGGGATAATTTCACACCCGTGTTCTTTAACAACTATTTGACATTAACTGCATCTGAGGATACAAATGGTAAATTCAAAAAATTAGAAGGGACATATGCTGATGATGCCGCAGCTGTCGAAGCAGGTGCAGATATTAAAGCAACTGACGGATATTACGCCGCAATTGGCGATGATGAAGTCTACGATGGAACAAGGTATTCATTAACAGTGACAACTGAAAATGATGCAACAGGTTATGTCCCAATGGAAGAAAGTTATTATATTTCGTTCTTTACTCCATCAGCCACAGCGATACAGTTTAGTGATTATCAAATCAACTCCGGCGAAATCAGTGGATATTCAAGCCCTGCAAGAGCTGGAATTTGGCAGGCGGCTCATATGGTTTTCGGTAACTTGTTTACACAAAGTAATGTTACCATTACACCTAATTACTCTGGAAACGACTCGGCTGAAATATCCTCTCTGAATACCCACGTTAACGCAAGACTTTCAGCACAGATCACACTTGACAACACCGCTAAAAGTGAATTGGGAACTATCATGAGTGACCCCTCTATTGAGGTATATCAGAGTTTCCTTGTTTACGCAACTAAGCATGACCAGGCATCAACAGTCAAAGCGATTGCTTCTGATGCAACCATAAGTGGTAAGTATAGTATTAATGGTGTAGCCGGTGCTGAAAAAACACAAAATATTACAGGCACTGTTGGCACTGCATATATTGAAGTTAAAACGGGACAGAGCATCAAATCCCAGCTGCTTGCTGATGGAGCTACAATTGAATCTGATATTTCAATTAACTACTCAACGCCAGATTCAAGAACCACTCAGTTTCCACAGTCAAGCAATCATGGTTCAGATTATTACACTGAATATTCCTGCAATTCCAAAGTTGGTTATGATCCGAACAGTACAGCATTAAGTAAGAATACTATGTCTGCAACTGTTGCAAATACTATGTATTATTACATAACCTCTGTTGATTATGCAAAGCTGGAATACAATGCTTATGCTGAGGATAATGCACCATACGGACAGTTAGGAATAAATGCAAGTGATCTTGATGGTGATACTTCACCCGTAGAGGTAAGAACTCGTGCAACGTACAATCTTTCGCCCATAGCATCTGATGTAAATTATTCCAACTATGAATATGTAAAGTGCGAATTTGAGCTTAAACAGAAGCTACCTAATTCAGATGACTACAGCGATCCTTTAGCAATTAGCAATTATTTGTCAGGAGTAGTTGTTGATGATGATACACTTGCAGTTGCATACAAAACGCCAAAGGAAACCTCGAATGGAACAACCAAGTATACGTTTGTATTCCCAAGATCAGCACTTGAAAATACCACAACTCATATTCTTTATATTCCGATAACATTCTATGTATATACAGGTTCAGATGATTTTGAAAAGAATCCGTCAAGATTGTATGCCAACTATGAGGTAGATGTTACAGTTCAGCTGATAGCAAATGAAGCTGATTGGAATAACGAAAGCAAAGTGTGGGATAAGTCGAAGTGTTCTAAATACATTAAATATACGAATGCAAGACTATATACTAAGTACATCAGAACAAGTGAAGGAAGCAACGGCTAATGCTTCATCAATAATTCAATCCTAAAAAAGGACACGGTTCTCAATCCGAGAACCGTGTCTTTTTGTCAACTTTGATTCCGGTGGGATCAAAGTTACCCTGCCACCACACTTAAATCGCCCTCAGAGTATAAAGCTCCGAGGGCTTGTTCATTAATAGCTCATATTTCTGCCTCTCCGCTGTCAAACTGACAAGCTGGACAGAAATCTTGTCAAGGTTTGGTCAAGGTTACGTCCATCGAAATTCGGCTATCCTGTGCTATACTGAAATTACAGCCAAAGGACAGCGCACAGCTATCCGAATGACTGAATAAAAAGACTGGAGGAATACCAATGAAACACTATAATGACTTCCTGATTGTGGGCATCGACCACGGTTACGGAAACATCAAGACCGCCAACACGGTCACGCCCACAGGCATCACCAAGCTCGATGCCGCACCGACTTTTACGAAAAACACTCTTTTCTTTGAGGGGAGCTACTACCAGATCGGTGAGGGACACAAGGAATATCTTGCCGACAAGTGGCAGGACGATGACAACTACCTGTTCACGCTTATGGGCATCGCCCGTGAGCTGAACCAAGAGGGCATCACTTCAGCTAAGGTTTGCCTCGCCGTAGGACTGCCGATCACCTGGGTAGGCAGACAGCGTGAGGAGTTTCGCAAGTATATGTTGCAGAGGGAGAGCGTGGATTTCAAATATGAGGACAAGCTCTACTCCGTCCGCATCATCGGTTGCTATGTGTATCCGCAGGGCTACGCTGCCGTGGTGGACAAGCTGAACGATATGACAGGTCTCAGCATGATCGCTGACATTGGCAACGGAACGGTCAACATCATTTTTGTCAGCAACAAGCGTGTCATCAACACCAAGACCTACACCGAGAAAATGGGTGTCAATCAGTGCGTAAAGGCTGCGTCCAATGCCATGATGAACAAGCTGGGCGTGACTGTTGACGAGACCATTATCCAGTCGATGATCCGCTACGGAACTGCCGACATTGACAGCGAGTATGCCGAGGTTCTTCGTCAGGCAATTTCCGAGTACGCCGAGAGCATTTTCGCTTTGCTCCGCAAGTATGAATATGACCCCAAGATGATGCGTCTTTACATCACGGGCGGCGGCGGAAAGTTGATAGAAAATTTCGGAAACTATGACAAGGATAGAGTGACTGTCATCGGAGATATTTGTGCATCGGCTAAGGGTTATGAATATTTCGCCATTGCACAGCTTAAAAAGGAGGAGAAGAAAAAATGAGCAAGGTTCTTACTACCTGTTTTCGTTTCAATATGGATAACCCCGAACACGCCAAAGCCTGGGACTATCTCCATAATTACGATAAGGACAAGATCAAGTCCACCAATGTGGCAGCCATCACAGCGGTCAATGACTACTTTGACCGTATGGAGAAACTTGCCGATGATCCCTATTTCGAGACCCGTCAGCGTGAGGAGCGTTTCATTCAGCAGATCGTCAGCGAGGTCGGCAAGGCGTTTATCGCTGAAATGCCGAAGTTCCTTGCAAGCCTGATGCTGAGTCTGAACAGGGGCTACCCTATGCAGGCGGCACCGATGCAGGCTGTCTCCGTAGGAACGGAGAACAGCAGAGGATATGCCGAGGACGGCAATCCGAACGCCACGGAGGGCTTTGAGACCGCCAATAACAGCGATGATGACGATTTTTCCGCTATTGATTTCGATTTCATTGGCGGCTGATACTGTTTGAAACAGCTTTAACGCCGTTCATATAGCGGATAAATATAACAACGGCAATAAACCAATAGACAGGGGGAAAATTGAGGGTAGACCGCAAAAATGCAATATAGCATTTTATGCGGAAAATGAAATCCTGCAAATATCACGGAGGAATTTGCAGGATCGAGCGCCTAACGCCAGTTGGGCGAGGCTCAAATTCGACACGGAGGTCGAAAGCCTTGTAGCAACAAGGCGATGTCCGGCTCGGAATTGCGCCGGGCAGGTAGGACCGATGTAGTGACACATCGGCTACCTGCTCAGAGACGTTCCCCCTCCGAGACCTTCCCCCAAGAGCCGCGCAGCGGCAGAAAGGAGCGACAATGGTTAATCGCAAACGCTATCACTCAATCAGCCTGAAACTGACAGATGAGGAGCTTCAGCTCTGGAATACCAAGCATGAAGCCAGCGGTCTGAGCAAGACCGACTATCTGATGCAGGCAATCCGCAACAGCGAGGTGCGTATCTATTCCATAGAGGAGAGCATTACTCCCCTTATCCATGAGATCAGGAAAATCGGCACAAACCTCAACCAGCTTGCCTATTTCTCCAATATCGGGCAGGACAGTAAGGTTAGAGCCGAGATCGGAGCTATCCGTATTGCCAATGACAGGCTTGTGGAGCGAATCGAGCATTTCCTCAAAAATCCCGAATTTACCGTCAAGGGCGTTAAGTGATGTTCGGGAATGTCAATGTTGATTACAAACCCTGCAAATCTAAGGTTCAGCTTGAACGGGCGGCGCACTACATTTTGGGAAAGTTGCCCGAACAAATTTCGGAGGGTATCGTAAAAACTGCACCCAACTTATATTGGGGAATGAATTGCGATCGTGACAATTTTGCAAGGGATATTCTGATGACACGAAAGCTGTTCGGCAAGCGTGAGACACCCAAGACGAACCTTGCTTTTAAGATGTCGATCTCATTCTCTCCCGATGACAATGACAAGCTCACTTATATTCATCACCTCCAATCGTGGGAGTGACTAAAGGTCTGTCATATTTGACAAGCTGCCGAAGCTCCAGTTTGGAGGGCAGAAGGTCACGGCAGAAATAAGCAGAGCCGAAGTGATTGCCCTTAGTGTAACATTCCATGTTCTGCCGTGTATGATAGTCCACACGCCCGTCAAAGGAGAGCATCTGGATTTCGTTATTGAAAATCTTATATCTCGCCTTGCCTTGAATACTGTTCACAGGCAGGAGCAGAGCAAAGGGCTTTTGGAAAGAAAATGCTCGTTTCAGAACATCATTCTTTTTGCTGAATGGGGGATTGGACACAAGAATGTCCCAATGTTCGGGTTCATACCTGAAAAAGTCCTGTCCCTCCTTTAAGCTGCTTCGCTCCACTTCATAGCCTTTCTCCGAAAGAAACTGATAGAAAGCGCTCCATTCCTCATCGAACGGACACCATATCTTCTTGTCTTTCGGAAGAAACTCCGTCAGTGGTTCAACCGCATAGAATGGTGTATAGACCTCATCTCCTGCACTTGTACGGTTTGCTGTCAAATAACCGATATTTATTCCCATTCCGTCATATCGCTCAAATACCCACCACATCCCACCGCATGAGCGACCTTTCATAATTCTATTGAATCGGCGTTATTTATATAGCGTTCAGCCGAGGTTTACGCTTGTCTCTTTCCTTGAATCACCGTGTGTCAGATTACACTGCACCCGTCATCATGCCCTCAAGCACAGGAACGAGAATGATAGCGAGCAGGATCAGACCAAGACCAGCCATAAGCTGCTTCATGCCCTGAGACTTAGGACAGTAGCGGTATGCGTGTAGAGATAGATAATCGCAGGCGGAAAGGAGACAATTGAAAGAGACAACTACTACCGTAGAGAAAGAGAAGGTAGACTGCTCCTATTCGGAGTACCGTATCGGTCTGACAACTTATCGTGTTAAGATCAGTTTCAATTCAGATACAGATGAAAGTCTGGAAGATATTATCAACCGGCTTATCGCCCGTGAGATAGAAAAGTCTGCGTGAACAGATAACGGCAGGCTTGATATTCCCGACTTTCTGAGTATATCATAGCCTGCTGTTTTTTGTCGGAAAGTGAGGAAATAATGACAGATGTGAGCAAGCCATATGGAGAGTAACCCCCAAGCAGCTATTTTTCAATATATAATCATCAGTAAAACAATATCGTTATTGAAAAAATGGAGGTAACCATATGTTAGCAATACCCGAATTGGCAATGCCAAGAA
>NZ_JAFUAG010000042.1 GCF_017464355.1 Ruminococcus sp.
AAGTTCAGATCCCCAAACGAGGTGCTTGAAGATCACCTGTTTGTAATGTGGTGAGCCGCAAATTTCCCTCTCTTCGTCGCCTACGGCTCCTCCAAGAGGGAAATTTGCAATTATTTGCTTAACATCTTATTTTTTTGAGGGAGAGTGTCCAAGATCATTGACAAGTGTACATGCTGTCCCTCCTTTTTTTTACATAAGCTATTGAAATTCGTGCTGTTATGTGCTATAATAAAATAAGTATATCATAATGGTATACTGCCTGTCCGCAGGCGGCTTTTTGCGGCGGACGGGACATATCTCTGCATAGCAAAGAGGGTAAAGCTTTATGAGCAAGAATTATGATGTTATAATAGCAGGCTGCGGCGCCGCTGGACTTTACGGGGCACTTAACCTGCCTGATGACTTTAAGGTGCTGGTGCTGGCGAAAAGGGAACTTACCTTGTGCAACTCAGCCCTGGCCCAGGGCGGCATAGCAGGTGTTTACAAGAGCCCTGAGGATTCCCCCGCACTGCATAAGGAGGATACCTTTATAGCAGGCGGTTTTGAGAACGACCCCGAGTCCACCGAGGTGCTGGTCACTGAGGCGGCCATGGATATAGACAAGATAATCAAACTGGGGGTAGATTTTGACAAGAAGCCCGACGGCGACTACCACCGCACCCTTGAGGGCGGCCACGGCAAGCACCGTATCTTCCACCATAAGGACGCAACGGGCTACGAGATAGAAACAAAGCTGTTAGCTTATGTGCAGACTCTCCCAAATGTGGAGATCTGGGAGAATGCGCTGATGTGCGACTGCCACAAGGTAGGGGAGGGATTTTCCTTCCTGGTGCTTAAGGACGGTGAGTACGTCACCTGCAACTGCCACAAGGCCATATTTGCCACAGGTGGCATAGGCAGAGTTTACGAGTTCACCACGAACTCCGCCATAGCCACAGGTGACGGCATTGCAAAGGCTTACGATATGGGTGCTGAGATAAAGCACCTGAGCTATATACAGTTCCACCCCACAGCTTTCAACAACCGCAAGACCCGTGAGTGCTTCCTGATATCAGAGGCAGTGCGGGGCGAGGGTGCTTACCTGCTCAACTGCAATAAAGAAAGGTTCATGCAGAACTACGACCGCAGGCTTGAACTGGCACCAAGAGATGTGGTGTCCCATTCCATCATCTTTGAGGCCAGGCGGACAGGGTCTGATGAGTTCTATATCGACATCTCCCACAAGGACCCCGAGTTTGTTAAGAACCGTTTCCCCATGATATACAAGAACCTGCTGGAAGCAGGCTATGACATGACCAAGGAGCCTGTGCCTATATTCCCCTGCCACCATTACCTTATGGGCGGCATAAATGTTGATACCTATGCCCGCACGGGGATAGAGGGTCTGTATGCCTGCGGCGAATGCTCGCACACGGGCGTACACGGCAACAACAGGCTGGCCAGCAATTCACTGCTGGAGGCACTGGTGTTCTCCCGCAGGGCAGCAGGTGATATAGCCGAGAAGATAGACCGCAGCAAGCCCCTGGAGGACTACCCCTATGAGGTGGACGAAAATGCTCCCCACATACCCTCGGGCATAAGGCGGGAGATAAGGGCGCTCATGCAGAAGTCCTACTTTGTTCTTCCCGACATAGGCAGCCTTCAGGACAGCCTGACCAGAGTTGCCCAGATAAGGGAAATGCTGGTAAAGGGCAACTACAAGATAGACCGTGATTATGTTGAGGCCAGGAGCCTGGCAACGGTGGCATACATAGTGCTGACCGAGGCTGTTACCATCGCCTTTGAGAGCGTGCCCCTGGACTATGTTGACTACGAGCACGGGTTCTGAATAATTCATAATGCATGATTCATAATTATTGGCAGGGCGGGAGTTTCTGTTTTTATCGGAAGCACTTCCCTATAATAAAAAATCAGACAAGATGATGAGGGTGAGCCCCCATTAAGATAGGAGTTAATATGAGATTGATGCAGTTCCAGATAGATGATATCATCAAGACAGCGCTGCTTGAGGATATAAATTACATTGATGTCACCACCGACCTGCTGGTGGACGAGGACGCTGTAAGCACGGCGAAGTATGTTTCCAAGGACGAGGGCGTGCTTTGCGGTATCGAGGTGGCTATGAGAGTTTTCAAGCTGCTGGACGAGAGAGTGACATACAGGATATTCATTCACGACGGCGAGGTCGTGCAGAAAGGGGATATCATCGCTGAGATAACAGGCCCCACAAGGGCGCTGCTCAAAGGCGAGAGGACAGCCCTGAATTTAGTGCAGCATATGTCGGGCATAGCAACTGCCACCAACAAGTGCGTGCAGCTCATCGAGGGCACCAAGGCCAGCGTGGCCGATACCAGGAAAACTCTGCCCGGGCTGAGGGTGATACAGAAGTATGCCGTGACAGTAGGCGGCGGCAGGAACCACCGCTACAACCTCTCGGACTGCGCTATGCTGAAAGATACCCACCTTGACGCTTACGGCAGCATGACAGGTGCGGTGAATGCCCTGAGGGAAAAAATGGGTCACACCGTAAAGATAGAGGTAGAGGCCGAAAACCTTGATATGCTGAGAGAAGCCCTTGACCTGGGGGTAGAGATAATAATGCTCGATAACATGAGCAACGAGGAAATGGCTGAGGCCGTGAAGATAACAAACGGCAGGGCACTGCTGGAGGCCTCGGGCAATGTTACCGAAGAAACTATCCGCGGCATTGCCGAAACAGGGGTGGATATAATCTCCCTGGGGGCGCTGACCCATTCGGTAAAGGCCTTTGATATCTCCATGAAAATGGTGAAGTGACACTGAAAGCCTATTATAAAGCCTGCCTTAACAGGGCGGGCTTTTAGAGAATATAAAGAATACAAACAGGAGGACAACAGAAATGAGAGCATCGACTTACAGCTATGCCCATGTAAACGGCAGACCCGTAAATACATCGGCGACCACGGTGGGGGCCATAGTAATGGCTTTTCTGCTGCTGGTAGGCGGCATATTTGCGGGAGTGGGAACTATACTCAAAAAGCATGACGCAAAGGTCAGGGAAAGATGTACCGATGAGGTGAATGCCCTGGTGACGGATTACAAGACCAACGGCAACGGCCTGCGCTCACCGCTGTATGAGTATGAGTACGAGGGCAAGACCTACACCTTCCACACCAACACCTACTCCACCGACCCGCCCTATTCCAAGGGTGACAGTGCGGAGCTGCTGGTAAACCCCGACAAGCCCGAGGAAGCCTTTGTACCTGCGGACGAAACTGCTGATTTTCTTTCGACTTTGTTCCAGATAATGGGATTTGGCGTCATGGGCATAGGGGTCATAGTTTTTCTGATGATATACTTCATCTCCCGCAAGGCGGCACAACAGCAAAGACAGAAAGAAGAGCCCTGGCTGCAGTAAATGCAACCTCAGGTTGCGCAATTGCAAATATCCCTTGGTTGATTAATACATTGCACTGTGATATTATAATGTATATGAAGAATGCCCTCTTTGGGGCACGGTAAGATCATACGTTTATATGGAGGCAATCAAAAATGGCAAGGAGAATAACAAGGACTAATCCCAAGGTGATACTGGTGTTTGGTCTGCTGATGTTATTGGCGGGACTTTTCGGCATAGGCAACGGCATAAGGCTGAACAGGCTGCGCAGCCGCTGCACTTTATCAACAGAGGCTGATGTCACCAGTGTCAGGGAGGAGCGCAGAAGCAGGAAGTCGGGCAAGCACAGCAGGCATTATTACTATGTTTACATAACAGGCTTCGAGTACACCACCGACAATGGGGAGGAGTATTCAGGTACGGACACACTTAAGGCAGAATACAGCGTGGGCGACCATTTGACTGTTCACTACAACCCCGACAAGCCCACCGAGTATTACATAGCAGGCTTGAATGACCCTGTGGGTTATACCTACACAGGCATATTCATGGGCGCTCTGGGTCTGGTGATCGCATTGGGAGGCTTTATTGACGGCAAGAAAAACGGCTTTGGTGCCAGGACGGTAGTAAACGGCGTGCGTGTGGGCTCTGACTATAACAGCTTCAACAATAATTACGGCAGCTGCAATAACGGATATAACAGCTATAACTCAAACAATAACTATAATAACGGCTACGGCAACAGCTATAACAACAATAACGGCTACAACAACGGCTATGGAAACGGCTATGCTCCCAACAATAACTACAACAACGGCTATAACAGCAATAACTATAACAACAACTACAATAGCTGCCGCGATGACGACTTCAACCGGCTGAACTGACTGCTGCGAATATTTTATCATTGAGGTGAACGATATGTCAAAGAGGACAGGCAGAAGGGACGGCACTACGCTGGCCTTCGGAATAATTCTTGTGCTGGCGGCTGCGGCGCTGCTGTTCGCTGCAAGGCAGGCACAGGAAAAGGAAAGGCGCTGTGTCAGCAGCACCCAGGCAGTAGTGACCAATGTCAGCAAAGAGAGGAAGACCAAAAAGGAAGGCAAAAAGACACGGGTCTACTACGAATACAGCACCGACTACCGCTATGAAGTGAACGAGGAGCCCTATTACGGCCATGTAATGCTTTCGGAGGGGCAGAGAAAAGAGGAGGGCGAACAGCTCGCCGTACACTACAACCCCGATGACCCCAAGGAGCATTTTACCAACTACCGCAGCTCAAGTCTGTCACTGAAAGTGATAGCATGGGTATTCGGCGGCATAGGTGTGATATGTGTTATAGGATATATATTCTCGGGCGGGCGCAGGAAGTATTCTTAGAAGGCCGCAGAAATAATATATGACCTTGCTGTGTACAGCTGTTTTGCACACAGCGGGATCGGAAGATGAATTTTCGGGAGGGATAAACCATGGCAAGCATACTTGACGGCGAAAGACAATTCCATATACAGACACTGCCAAGCGAGATAGGCAAGTATGTCATTCTGCCCGGGGACCCGGGGAGAGTGCCTAAGATAGCGGCGCTCCTTGACAACGCTGAGCAGGTGGCTTACAACCGTGAGTACAACACCTACACAGGCTACCTTGACGGCGAGAAAGTGTCGGTATGCTCAACGGGCATAGGCGGCCCCTCTACGGCTATAGCGGTGGAGGAGCTGGTCAAGTGCGGTGCAAACACCTTTATCCGTGTGGGCACCTGCGGAGGTATGCACCTTAAGGTCTGGGGCGGCGACCTGATAATTGCAGGCAGCGCTATCCGCTGTGAGGGCACCTCCAGAGATTACCTGCCCGAGGGCTATCCTGCTGCGGCAGACTACACCATTGTGCGCGCCCTGGCCGATACTGCCGGGGAACTCTCGGAAAATGAGCATGGCAAGCGCTACCATGTCGGTGTGGTGCATTCAAAGGACAGCTTTTACGGTCAGGTGGAACCTGAGCGCTCGGGTGTGGCTTCCTATCTGCTGCCCCGCTGGGAAAGCTTTGAAAAGTGCGGCTGCCTGGCCTCGGAAATGGAGTGCGCTGCCCTTTTCGCTGTGGGTCAGGTGCTGGACGTCCGCTGCGGCGCCGTGCTGACTGCTATCTGGAATATGCAGCGCTCCCAGCTGGAACTTCCCGATACCATGACCAACGATTCCTCCCGCGCCATAAAATGCGCAGTGGAGGCCATAAGAAAGCTTATCAGGCAGGATAAGCAGAAACACTGAAAAATGCCCCCGTCCTTGCAGGCGGGGGATCTTTTTGCATAAACAATCGCCGCTGTCGGGATTGCTCAACCGACAGCGGCGCTGCGATATTATGAAAGGATCCGGTAATTTGAATTTAATAACACTTTCTCACACTATTATAATAACACTATCTGCGCAGCCCTGCAACATCAGAAAGTATGAGAAAAACCGCACAAATATAAGTTTAACAAATTGTAGAGTTCTCACAATAAGAACAGCTGATGCAAAAATCTGTCAGTGTACACAAGTCTTCAAAAGCCCATTTTTACGAGCTATTAAAGACTTGCTTTTTCTTGCCGTGATGGTAAGTTACAAATTTCAGAGGTTAATTTTGTAAGATAGATGTATTGAAAATAAGGGCACGATGTTATATAATTAACATATGTATCTATGCAGAAAGGAGGGCGGGAACATGAGCAGCAAGCGCAAGACAGCTGATATCAACATAATGCGCTTTGACAAAATGAACAGGCGCAAGGTGTATGCCATAGGCGACCTTTCGCTGCTGGGCGGACACGTGCTGTATCTGATAACCTTCGGCATTCTCGGGGTCATGCCCATGCTGGCAGTGGATATAGCTGCCATAATATTCTACCTGGTGCTGCTGTATATCCTCTACAAGACCCCCCGACGGACCAGCCTGGTCATAGTTACCCTGATGGAGATAGTGCTGCACGCCTGTATGGGTATAGTGTTCATGGGCTGGCAGCTGGGCTTCCCCATGTTCATGCTGTTTATAATGCCTATACCGTTCTATATGCCCCTGCGGAAGGTCTGGCTGCCCTATGTGTGTTCAATGGTGCCGCTTTCCGTGTATGTGGTGATGAGGGTGTTCTTCGGGCCGCCCCATGAGCCTGTATATATTTTCCATGACCCTTTCATAAACAACCTGGTGTATTTCCTCAATGTGGCGCTGGGGGCGATAATGCTGCTCTACTGTTCGTCCATATATATGTTCAGCCGTGAGCTTATGCAGTACAAGCTCACCGCCAAGAATGAAAGTCTGCAAAAGCTGGCAACTATAGACCCGCTGACCCAGCTGTTCAACCGCCGTGCCATGAGCGAGTACCTTAAGCTGGTGCAGCATAACAGCCTGCGTACAGGCAAGGGCTATGCTGTGGGTCTGGGGGATATAGATGACTTCAAGAAGATAAACGACACCTACGGCCACGAGGCAGGGGACGAAGCCCTGAAACAGGCCGCAGGCATGATAGCAAAGGCAGTGCCCTCGGAGGGGTATGCTGCCAGGTGGGGCGGCGAGGAATTTTTGTTCGTTATACCCGCTGCGGATATCAGCGAGGGTGTTGATGTGGCAGAGAAGATACGTTCTTCCATTATGAGCAGGGAGCTTAAGACCGAGAACGGGAATTTCAGGATAACCATTACTATCGGCGTCAGCCACGGTGAGGCGGGGGACGATATCGAGAAAGTCATATCCCGTGCGGACAAACAGCTCTACAGGGGCAAAGACCTGGGCAAGAATACAGTGTCTTCCTGACAAAGAAACATCAAAGCGCACCCCGCATTAAAACAGGCGGAGGTGCGCTTTTGCATTTGTATGATCGTTATATACAAAAATGCATGGTATATTTGAAAATATACTTGAAACAGTTCGGCTCAAGTGGTATGATCATAGTGTGACTATGCGGGGTTTTCAGGTAAGATCTCCCCCGCAGCAGGAGAGGAAGAGTTTTATGAGTAAGGGTGCTAAAAAACGAAAAGCATCAAAGCGATTGAGGTGGCAGCTCAGCCTTATCGTCCTCTTATCGTATATGGTGCTTATGCCCATAGCGCTGTTTTCCATATATCAGAGCAGCACGACTGCTTATCTTACTGCCAAGAACGACATGATAGAGCGTGACCTCAGGAACATTGCGGAGAACTCTGTGTTTGAGGAAGAATTTGTCTGGTACCTTGATTACTGGCGCATACACGCTGAGAAGATAGATGAACCCATGACCACGGCAGAACAGGATATCGCCTATGACACACCTGTGTTCGGGCTGACGGAGGTGGAGACAGAGAATTATCTCATGGCTTGTCCCCCCAATGTTCAGCTGGCGCTGGCTAAGGATCATTACAATATGCTCAGGGCGGATATAGACTACCTGCTGGACGAATACAACTACAGCGGGGTAAGGCTCATCGATGTCACGGAGGACAGGCGGGGGTTCGTTTACTTCGAGATAAACAAGGACGGCCGTGAGAGCCACAATATAGGCGACAAGCTTGACTATGCCCTTGAAGACCACCCTGCGGCGAAAGGGCTCATCGAGGGCAAGGAGGATATCGCCTTTGAAAAGGACGACCATTCTGACGGGGACAGGAACTACTATGTGGGCTGCGTGCCCATTGTCAGGGACGGCAGGGTGAAAGCGCTGCTTTGCCTTGACTATAACTGGAAAAACTACCGCAACGACCTCGTGTCTGTCATGAAGAACATAGCCCTGACCATGTTCCTGGCTTCGCTGGCGGTATATGTGGTGATGATAATCACCATAAACCATGTGGTCACAAGACCCCTGTCCATACTGCAGAATACCGTATCGGATTTTGCAAAGGACGGGGACAGCAGAAAGGTCATCGAACGGATAAGGACGATACGCTCCAAGAACGAGATAGGTGTGCTTTCAAGGGAATTCCGTGACCTGCTGATACAGGTCGATGACCATATCGAGACCATACAGAATGCTGAAAAGGAGAAGGAAGAGCTTTCCGCAGAGCTGCTCAAGTCCCTGGTGCAGACCATAGATGCCAAGGATAAGTACACCAACGGCCACTCAGCGAGAGTTGCCATGTATTCGAGAATGCTGGCGGGCAAGCTGGGCTTCAACGAAGAGGATAAGGAAAAGATATACCGCATGGGTCTGCTGCATGATATAGGCAAGATAGGCATTCCCGATGAGATAATAAACAAGCCGGGTAAGCTGAATGATGAGGAATACCGCATCATAAGATCCCATACGGTGCAGGGCTGGGAGATACTTTCCAAGCTGAAAAGCTTCCCTGAGCTGGCACAGGCCGCCAGGTGGCACCACGAAAAATTCGACGGCACAGGCTACCCCGATAAGCTGACGGGTCCCGAGGTGCCTATGGAGATAAGGATAATCTCGGTGGCGGACAGCTACGATGCCATGACCAGCAACCGAAGCTACAGAAGCTACCTGCCCCAGGAGGTCGTGCGAAAAGAACTGGAAAGATGCTCGGGCACCCAGTTCGACCCCAGCGTGGCAGCTGCCATGATAGAGATAATGGAGGCCGATAAGGATTACCGCCTGCATGAATACAGAGATGATGAGAGATAGATGAGAAGTTTTCCCGCTTTGCAGGCACGGCCATAAAAGCAAAGCGCAGGGAAAGCCCTGAGATAATACAAAACAAAAACAGCGCAGACAAGCCTTGTCCGCGCTGTATATCATTATCATCGGCAATACACATCAATATTATTCAGCCAAGACCCTTGGTACCCTTGCTGTGATATCGCAGGTGACTTCGTAGCCTATGGTGCCTGTCAGCTCGGCTATCCTGTCCGCATTCAGTTCGGCATTCATAAGGATAGCTTCGTCCCCGGGCTTTATATCGTCAAGGTCGGTGACATCGCACATGAACTGATCCATGCAGACCCGCCCGCATATCCTGCATCGCTTGCCGCCTATGATGACCTCGCCCTTGTTTGAAAGGGAACGGGGGTAGCCGTCGGCATAGCCCGCCGTTATGGTGGCAAGCTTCATTCTGCGGTCGCTGACAAAGGTCCTGCCGTAGCTGACAGCTGTGCCCTCGTCTATCCACTTCACCTGAGATACTAGGGCTTTCCAGGTCATGACAGGCTTCGGCTCAAAGGGCAGAGGTTTTGCGGGGTCGGGGTAAAGGCCGTACATTATAATGCCCAGCCGTGCCAGGGTGCTGCCCTCGCCGTAGCCGTAGGCGCCCCCTGCGGAATTCTGTATATGCGCCTGTTTCAGCTTTATGCCACCCGCCTCCAGCAGGTCCCGTACACGGAAGAAGCGCTCAGCCTGCATTTTTGTGTACTCATCATCGGCTGAGGTGGTGCCGTCCGCTGATGAAAAATGGGTGAATATGCCCTCAAGCTTTATGTTGGGAAGAACGGCTATCTCGGAAAGCTCCGCTGCCTGTTCCTCAGCCGTGCCGTGAACACCTATGCGGGTCATGCCCGTGTCCACCGCCCCGTGGAGCCTAACGCTGTCCTCGGCCTTTTCGCTCAGGCTTCGGGCATAGGAAAGGTCGGTGCAGGCCTGGATAACGTTGTATTCGCTCAGCAGGGGTGCGTAATCAGGGTGGGTGTATCCCAGGATGAGTATATCTCCGCCAATGCCCATATCCCGCAGTCTTACGGCCTCATCGAGGTTTGCCACCGCAAAGTGGCAGACACCCATTTTCTCCTGCAAAAAGGGCACTATCAGCTCATCGCCGTGGCCGTAGCAGGAAGCCTTTACCACACACATAAGCTCGGTGTCCGCCGCAAGAAGCTCCTTGTATTTATTTACATTATATTCCACTGCGGACAGATCTATCTCCGCCCAGCAGCGCCTGATGAAACCGTTGTTGAAATTATCCATGTCAAGGACCTCACTTAAAATCATGATACTTTGATTATACTACCCCTCAGGCAGTTTGTCAATAAAAAAGCTGCCCCGCAGGACAGCTTTTGAGTTTTCGGAAAATTACTCGGCGTCGGCCTTGGCAGCTTCGATCTTAGCCAGTGCCTCGGGAGTAGCACCTGCGGTCAGCAGATCGCGGATCTCGGTCAGCAGCTTTTCTTCGGCTGTAGGCTCAGCAGGCTCTTCTTCCTTCTCTTCCTCTTCCTTCTTTGCAAGAGCAGCAGCCTTGGCAACAGCGCCGTTAACTGCCTTGAGCATGATGAAGAGTACCAGAGCGATGATGAGGAAGTTCAAGATAGCGGAGATGAATGCGCCGTAATCGAACGCAACACCGTTGATCTTGAAGGAACCGCCGACGATCATGGGATTGCCTTCTTCATCATACTTGACACCACCTGTTATAACAGCAATAAGGGGGTTGATGAAGCTGGAGGTCAGTGCGGTAACGATAGCGCTGAAAGCACCGCCGATGATAACACCGATAGCCATGTCCATAACGTTACCCTTGAGGGCAAACTCCTTGAACTCCGTCATAAATTTCTTAAACATACCACTACACGTCCTTTCGGAAAAATTTCTAATCAATATTGTATCACATTAAAGCGCGCAAGTCAAGTCGATATTCGTTAAATTTTATGGTATTTGCTAATTTTATGGGGAATTTGTAAGCAAAATATTCCAAAGGCACGGCTGTTCCGGCGGCGGAAAGTGTATCGAAAAGGTATAGTAAGGCTTATATATAATGTATAGAGATACGGCAGAAAGAAGAATATTTCCATGATGAAACAAAATTGTAAACAATACATGAAAGCTATTGCATTTTGGGATTTGCTGTGGTATAATAATTAAGCTGTCAGGGACAGGACAGCAAGATGGTCGAAGATCGAAATGCTGGGGTATAGCCAAGCGGTAAGGCAACGGACTTTGACTCCGTCACTCGATGGTTCGAATCCATCTATCCCAATCATATACTGGGGCGTCGCCAAGCGGTAAGGCAACGGACTCTGACTCCGTCATGTCGAAGGTTCGAATCCTTCCGCCCCAACTAAAATGCTCTTGCGAAAGCGAGGGCATTTTTTGTTTTTTACTTTCATATTTTGGCAGCCGATAGAGGAAAAAATTGAACGGACGGTCACTTTCGGACCGAAAAAGGCCGTGATGTAGTGAATATACTAAAAAAAATATTTTGATTTGGCAAATATTATTAGCAATTTGCTATTGACATACAGACTAAAGTGTGATATAATGTGGACAAATCCGAATGGGAGACGTCCTGTTTGGGGAATAATACAGTATGCATACCGAGGAGGCAGCTGCTAGATAAGATAAAGTGTAGAATAAAAGTTAACACAATGTTAACAAAATATTCAACAAAAGTATGTATATATGTATTATAATTTAAACCACGAGGTTAATTGTATAACCATGCGTTGTACTTGTGTACAAGCTGTATGGGTATGATTAAACAATAAAATTTCAATATTAATTTTGGGAGGAATTTTTTATGAACAAGAAGTTATTTGCACTTCTCACATCCACAGCTCTGATGGCTGGTTTCGTACCTTCTGTATTTGCTGATGCAGCTACTGAAGTTGAGGGCGGCGTTAAGTTCGTTCCCCAGAGCGAGACCTATACTGCTGACCAGGAAGAGGTAGCTTTCGACGTATACGTAACCGGTAACGACAAGCTGTGCTCTCTGCAGTTCAACTTCGATGTTGAGGGTGGTTCTGTAAAGTCTGAGATCAAGAATCAGCACGAAGATCCTGACGATGAAGAGTCCGATATGATCGACGCTGACTATGCTGGTTTCTCTTGGGATCAGGACGGTCTGGACGCTATGAAGTGGACTGACAAGCGTTACAGAGGCGTTATGACTGAAGAAGATAAGGCTAAGTTCCCTAAGGATAAGGATTTCAAGGTCGTTGCATATGACGGCAACAAGGTTAAGGGCGCTACTCCTGCTGAGGATGGCACCAAGATCGGTACTGTATACATCATTCCTGATGAGGGCGCTGAGTCCATCACTGTTAAGACTCTGGGCGACGGTATCGCTAACTACAACATCGACGCTGTAGCTAAGTGGTCTACAGTAACTGGTACTGCTACTCTGGGCGATGCTCCTTCCAGCTCTGAGCCTGAGTCTTCCAGCACTCCTGAGCCTTCCAGCTCTGAGTCTTCTTCCGAAAGCTCTTCTGAGTCCAGCAGCTCTTCCAGCAGCTCTCAGCCTGCTTCCAGCTCAAGCACTGCTTCTTCCAGCACTGCTTCTTCCAGCACAAGCTCTAAGGCTACCAACAACACTACAGCTAACACCAACACCGGTGCTGCTTCTACTGCTGCTGTAGCTCTGGCTGCTTCCGCTGCTGCTCTGGTTGTTATCTCTAAGAAGAGAAAGTAATTTGAGCGACGAGAAGTCAATTAAATAACTAGCATATTACGGCAGAGTCTTTTGGCTCTGCCGTTTTTGTTGACATTTTTTTCTTTCTGTTGTATAATTATGGTCAGGGAGGTGTTGCGATGAAGCTTAGGCTATTGCTGCTGCTGACAGTTCTGGCGGCGCTGATGGGTCTGGCGGGATGCGGCTCAAAGGCTAAGGCGGAAGATGAGTCGCTGTATGATCTGATAATCGAGGACGACAGTTCTTCGGCGGTGACAACTGCTGAAACAACGCAGGCCACTTCCGATACTACCACAACGACAGCTGCCCCCGAAACTACCGCCGCTGTGCAGACAACTTCCGCTGAGGTGCCAACAACCTCCGAAGTGCAGGAAGTACAGGAGTACACCGAGTACTGGTTTCGCACAAAAAATCTCCGCGACCAGCATTATGAGAAGCACGGAATTGAAATGGGCTTTGATAATGCCGATGACTACCGCAGGGCGGCCTCAGATGTGGTCAACGACCCCGCTGCCCTCCACAAGACCGAGAAAGAGGACGGGGACGACATCTATTACCTGGAGGATACCAACGAATTCGTCGTGGTGTCAAAGGACGGTTTTCTGCGGACATATTTCTGCCCCGACAAGGGCAAGGCCTATTTCGATAAGCAGTAGAATGTTAAGAAAATGTAAAAAGATGGATAGCACCCTTGACTTTAGGGCGTTAGTGTCGTATAATTTACTTGTGATTTTTGAGTGGGGGCGATGGGCGTGACCAACGAGAACAGAGTTAAATTCAAAAGGGCTCTTGCAAAAGTCACGGCGCAGATGCCCGCAGATATTGAGGCGGAACTCACCGAAAATTCGGCGGAGGGCAAGGCTTTCAGCGTGACCCTGCCTATTGCAGGCAGCGAGAATGACGCCCTTTTCATGTTTGACCCCTCAAAGGCGCCTCACGAGGGCAAGTACAATTTTGTCATCGGGGTCATGCCCCGAGGCACCAAGCAGCTTTCTGCCGTTCATGCGGTCATGGGTCAGTCCCGTGAGCAGCTGGTGAAGTTTTTTCAGGCCGACAGCCTGAACAGCAAGCTGGCTGAACTGCTGGCAAATGCGTCTGACAAGCTGGACGCTAAAAAATAAACGAAAGGATTTCCCGAAGATGATAAACGCTACCGTATTCGCAGTCTTTACATACTTCTTCTTTAGCTTTAGCCGATTTTTTGGCTCAAGGCTTTTTGGTCGTGGTATGAAAGCTATGCGGACGGGTATACAGCTTATCTCGGGCTGATATATTTTCTGTTTAAGGTAACATTACCGTGCTTTCGTATTGCGAAGGCACGGTTTTTTTATACGGTGAATTTGCCGTTAAATGTAATTAAATGTCATAAATTTACAGGAGGAATGAAAAATGGTAATCGTATTGAAGGACGGCGCAAGCAAAAAGCAGATCGACGAGCTGATAGAGTGGCTGACCAGGTTCGAGGTAAAGTCAAATCTGGTGGAGGGTGTTCACTCAAAGATAATCGGTCTTATCGGGGACACCACCAGCGTTGACATCGAGTCGGTGCAGGCCCGGGAGATAGTCGAGACCGTCAAGCGTGTGCAGGAGCCCTATAAGAACGCTAACCGCCGTTTCCACCCGCTGGATACTGTCATAGATGTCCGCGGAAGAAAGCTGGGCGGCGACCGCCTGCAGGTCATCGCAGGTCCCTGCTCGGTGGAAACTGAGGAGCAGACTATCAAGACAGCTATAGCAGTCAAGGAGGCAGGCGCTACCATGCTCAGGGGCGGTGCTTTCAAGCCCAGAACTTCCCCTTACGCTTTCCAGGGTCTTGGCAAGGAGGGTATCGAGATACTGAAAAAAGCCCGTGCCGAAACAGGTCTGCCTATCGTCACTGAGATAATGGACGTTTCCGACATTGACCTTTTCGATGATGTGGATATCATTCAGGTGGGCGCCAGAAATTCCCAGAACTTCACCCTGCTCAAAGCCCTCGGTAGGCTGAACAAGCCAATTCTGCTGAAAAGAGGTCTTTCAGGTACTTTGCAGGAACTGCTCATGTCTGCCGAATACATCATGAGCGAGGGCAACGAGCAGGTCATACTCTGCGAAAGGGGCATACGAACCTTTGAAACTGCCACCAGAAATGTCCTTGACCTGGCCAGCGTCCCCCTGCTGAAGCAGAAGACCCACCTGCCCGTCACCGTTGACCCCAGCCATGCCACAGGCATTGCCTCCCTCATCGAGCCTTGCTCCCTCGGCGCCATTGCCGTCGGCTGTCATGCACTGGAGATAGAAGTACACATCGACCCCGAACACGCCTGGAGCGACGGCGCCCAGTCCCTGACCCCCGCCCAGTTCAAGGCAACGATGGAAAAAATCAAAGCCATGGCTGAATACTGCGGCCGCCCCGTAGACGCCTGACGTCAAAAGCACCCGCTGAGTGGGAGTTTCAGATGGTCGTGGACTTTCACTGGGGGAGACCCTTTTGAAAAAGGGTCGTCCCCCAGACCCCCCTCCCTAAAACTTTTTACGTTTTGGGGCGAAAGGGTGCTGTTCTATAGTAGTATAGTGAATGTCTGCTACACACTGTTCTATCGTAGAATAGCACCCTTTCGCCCCAAAATATAAAAGTCTTTGGAAAGGGGTTCGGGGGATAACCTTTCTTCAGAAAGGTTTCCCCCGATAAAAGACCACGACCATCTGCAACTCCCACCCGGCGGGTGTTTTTGCGCCATGGTGTAAGTAATTCCACAATTAATGAAAAATAATAAACAAAGATACGACTTGTAATTATCAATTAGTTGTGTTATAATAAATTTGTAAGTACAATTTGAGGTGAAGCGATGGAAGACTTTCGGGAAAACTGGCAGACGATGCCTGATGCTGACTTGCGGTACATATACCGCAGGAAGACAAAAGAGGTAAAGCGTCTTGGGAGCATAGCATTTGCGCCTCTGCTGCCTGCTCTGGTGATATACGGATTTCTGGGGTGGGTAGGCTTTGCGGGGTACGAATACTCGGGGTTTGACAGGAGTGCCATGAACTTTGAGTCAGGGCGGGCCCTATACTACATAGCGCTGGCTGTCAGCAGTTGCCTGATACGGACGGCAAGGGACAAATTCCAGTGGGTGATATTTCTGCCTGTGCTGGCTTCGTGGCCGCTGGTGAAGGTGCTGTTCGGAGAGTTTTCCATTGAAGTTGTGCTGATGCTCTGCTATCTGGGCTACGCTTACATAAGGCTGATAATTCTGTTGCCTGATATTGATTTTCTTAAGAGTCTGCCGAGGTTTCCCTTTGATGAACACAGTGCAGTACGGGACATCAGGATAATGGACAGCCGTTCGGCGGCGGAACATCTTGAGCTGTCATCGGGCAAGGCTGTAGCCAGGAACTACGAGGACATCTTCACGGCTGAGGTATCACAGCTGCAGGCTTCATCTGAAAAGCACAAAAATGAACGTTACAAGGAGAATTGACATGACAACTAAAGAAATGATCGAGCAGGGCAGGACGTATCTTGGCATAGAATTCGGTTCGACCCGTATCAAGGCCTGCCTTATCGATGAGAGCCTTGCCCCTGTGGCAGGGGGTTCTCACAGCTGGGAAAACCGCCTTGAAAACGGGGTGTGGACTTATTCGGAGGAAGATATCATCGGCGGCCTGCAGGCTTGCTATGCAGACCTGAAAAAAGATGTTGCGGACAAATTCGGTGTAAAGCTGACTACCTTCGGCGGCATGGGTATCTCTGCCATGATGCACGGATATCTTGCCTTTGACAAGGCAGACAAGCTGCTGGTGCCTTTCAGGACATGGCGCAACACTATCACAGGAGAGGCCGCTGCAAAGCTCACCGAGCTGTTCGGCTTCAATATCCCCGAGAGGTGGAGCATTGCGCACCTCTACCAGGCAGTGCTGAACGGCGAGACCCACATAAAGGATATCGCCCACATAAACACCCTGGCAGGCTGGGTACACTTCCTGCTGACAGGGGAGAGAGCCCTGGGTGTAGGCGATGCTTCGGGTATGTTCCCCATTGAGGGCGGCAGCAGCTACAACGGCGGAATGCTTGCAAAGTTCATGGGGCTTGACGAGGTAAAGGCCTGCGGCTGGCAGCTTGAGGATATACTGCCCCGCATAGCACAGGCAGGTGACAAGTGCGGCACCCTGACCGAAGCGGGCGCAAAGATCCTTGACCCCCAGGGCGACCTTAAGGCGGGAGTCATCTTTGCACCCCCCGAGGGCGATGCAGGCACAGGCATGACCGCCACCAATGCTGTCCGCAAGGGTACTGGCAACGTATCTGCGGGTACCAGCATTTTCTCCATGATAGTTCTGGAAAAGCCCATGAAAGGCCACTATCCTCAGATAGATGTGGTAACTACCCCCGACGGCGCAGATGTGGCTATGGTACACTGCAACAACTGCTGCGGCGAGCTGGACAAGTGGGTGAATATGTTCATCGAGTTCTCAAAGCTGGCAGGCAGCCCTGTGGACGTTTCTGCGGCTTATGAGCTGCTTTATAAAAATGCCCTGAACGGCTCTGCTGACTGCGGCGGAGTTGTGGCATACAACACCATTTCGGGTGAGCCTGTGGTGGGTCTGGGCAGCGCGAAGCCTGCGTACTTCCGTCAGCCTGACAGCGCCATGTCACTGGCAGACCTTTTCCGTGCCGAGCTTTACGGGGCTATGGCAGCCCTTAAGGCGGGCAACGATATCCTCTTTGAGAAAGAGAACGTTCAGCCCGAGAGCATTACAGGCCACGGCGGACTTTTCAAGGTGCAGGGCGTGGCACAGCAGTTCCTGGCAGATGCCCTGGGCTGTGATGTCAGCGTAATGTCTACAGCAGGCGAGGGCGGCGCCTGGGGCATGGCTCTGCTGGCGGCCTACACCTGTGAGAAAAAGGGTGAGGCTCTGGCTGACTGGCTGGAGGCAAGGGCTTTCGCGGGTATGGAGAAGTCTACCCTTTCAGCAAATGCTGAGGGCAGCAAGGGCTGGGCAGCTTACATGGCACAGTACCGCAAGGGCCTTGATGCCGTGAAAGTTCTCGGCGGGATATAAGGAGCAGGCTATGTCCGACGAAAAACTGGTGAAAGCCTTTCAGGAGGCTTTCAGAAACAGCGTGAATGCCCTGAAAGGGGAGCATGACGAGAGATTTTACTACTATGCTTTTATCTTTGATGAGGGTATGCACCCCTACATCTCGGCCTGGTCGGAGGAGGCTTATGAGAAGTCCCTTATAGATGACCGGGTGTCCGAGGAGGATAAGGGCTGGTGGAAATGGGACTATGCTGACTCACCCTACTGCGCCTACGGCTACGATGAATATTTCGGGGAAACTGCAAAGTTTCTGGACGAGCGTGCCGAGGGCATGACCGAGGACGACCTCTTCGACAAGGACTGGTATGTCCGCATGGAGTCCATGGAGGAAGCCCTGAAGCGCCTTGATGCTGAGGGCTTTTTCGGCAGGGGCGCCGAGCGTGAGAAAGTGATAGTCAATGTGGAGCAGGCACCCCCCGACGGCAGGGAAAAAGAGCGTGCTGTGCGCCTCAACCCGACCACGGCACTGCTGGAGGACTACCTTGAATACTGCGAGGACGAAGAGGAAGAATAGCTATATGAACGGCAGAGAAACCACGATCGCACACATAAAAAAAGAATATGATGTACTGCCCGAGTACCTCTGGGAGGGGGACTTTGACACAGCGGTCTTCCGCCATAACGACACCAAGAAGTGGTTCGGAATTTTCATGAAGGTAAAGTGCAGCACCCTTGGTATTGAGGGCGAAGGCACCGCCGATGTGCTGAACGTAAAATGCGACCCTCTGCTGGTGGACCTGCTGGTGCAGAAGCAGGGCTTCCTGCGGGCATACCACATGAACAAACGGCTGTGGATAAGCATTATCCCCGACAGGGTCGAGGATATCAGGGAAGTATATGGGCTGATAGAGCAGAGCTTTAAGCTGACGGACAAGAAGTCAGCCAATAAACCGAAAGGATGAAAATAATGTTAGAAGAACTCAAACAGAAAGTGCTGGAGGCTAACCTCCTGCTGCCCAAATACGGGCTGGTAAAATTCACCTGGGGCAATGTTTCGGAGATAGACCGCGAAAGCGGGCTGGTAGTTATTAAGCCCTCAGGTGTTGAATACGACGGCATGAAGGCTGAGGACATGGTGGTCGTTGACCTGGACGGCAATATCGTCGAGGGTCACTATAAGCCCTCCAGCGATACGCCTACCCACCTGGAGCTATACAAGGCTTTCCCGGAGGTAGGGGGCATAGTACACACCCACAGCAAGTGGGCGGCAAGCTTCGCCCAGGCAGGCAAGGGAGTTATCCCCTACGGCACAACTCAGGGGGACTACTTCTACGGTGAGATACCCTGCACCCGCAAAATGACCCCCGAGGAGATAGCAGGGGAGTACGAAAAGGAAACAGGCACTGTCATCATCGAAACCTTCAAGGGCATAGACCCCATGAGCATACCCGCTGTGCTGGTACACAGCCACGGTCCTTTCACCTGGGGCAAAGATGCATTCGAGGCAGTGCATAATTCTGTGGTGCTGGAGGAAGCTGCGTTCATGAACTTCCATACTATCATGCTCAACCCCGGTATCGCACCTATACAGCAGGAACTGCTGGACAAGCACTACCTCCGCAAGCACGGAAAGAACGCTTATTACGGCCAGAACTGAGCCTGCGGGAACAACTGAGATATCAGCGCAGACAGGGCAGCCTGCCTGCGCTTTTTTTGCTGCCCGAACGAACGGCGGAAAGGTAATATTTTCTAATAGTGTAAAATACTAAAAAGCAGGGTAGTTTTTTGACCTGTTTTGTCATAAAACTCAAAATGTAGGCGGCGCTCTTGACAAAAGACTTTTAATGCTTTATACTTAATATGTACATTTATGTTTAAATTTTGAAGAATAATATAAATTGTACAAGAAAAGGGCGCAAAGCCCGAAACATATGAAGAAACAGGAGGTCTTTGTTAATGAAAATTTGTGCTTCATGCGGCGCACAGATCGAAGACGGTATGAAGTTCTGCGGAGGCTGCGGCACACCTGTTGCTGACGCTGCCGAGGCGGCTAAAGAAGCTGTCGGCGCTGTGAATGCCCAGGCAGGCGGTTTTCCTCAGCAGACAAATGCTGCGCCTGCAACAGATCCCGCGGCTGCAGGGCAGAATTATGCTCAGCCCCAGCAGCAGTACGATCAGCAGTATAACAACTTCCAGCAGCAGGCACCCGCTGCCCCCAAGCAGCCCAATCCTCTGGTGGAAAAGGTGAAGAAGCAGCCCCTGCTGCTGGCTATCCCCGCAGGTGCGCTGGTAGCTATCATCGTGGCTATCATCATCATCGTGAACGTTACCAAGTACCAGAAGGTAGATGCTAAGGAGCTTTTCGAGTTCAAGTTCGAGGGTCTGAACAACTACGGTACCGTAACAGGCACACTGAATGCTTACCCTGACTATGTTTATAAGGAGAGCGACACCGCTCTGGCTCTTAAGAGCAACCTGAAAGACCTCAAGGGTATGGACGAGGATCTGGCTGACCTGCTGGACAGCATGGATACCACCGATAATAAGGAAGAGATATCTCCTTTCCTGTCTGTAGACCCCTCTGTTCTTGAAAAGACCTGGACAAAGGCCAAGGACACCAAGGAAATGATCTCCATGAGAAAGGCTCTGCTGAAGACCAACTCCAAGGGCAACTACCTTATCAAGGCTAAGTTCGACAAGGAAAAGAACCTCAAGAACGGCGACAAGGTAAAGGTAACTATCGAGTGCGATGAAGAGATGCTCAAGGAGAACAAGATCAAGCTGACCAACACTTCCTTCGAGCTGGAAGTCAAGAACCTGGAAGAGGGCGTTGAGTTCGATCCTTTCGACGAGAAGTACCTGACAGTTTCCTTTGAGGGTATGGACGGCGAAGGCTATCTGAACATTTCTACCACAAGCGACAAGCTTGATGAAGTTTACTATGACTATGACTACTACAGCGGCCTGAGCAACGGCGACAAGGTCAAGGTAGAGTGCGAGGCTTACGGCCTCAAGCCCGCAGGCGATGCTTTCTACTTCGAGAGCAACGGCAAGTGCTACGTTGTAAAGAAGAAGGCTGACCTGGTCAAGGAATTCGAGGTAACAGGCCTTAAGGAACTGGAAGAGATCGACGTATTCGAGAACATCGCATTCAAGTTCGACAGAGGTACTCCTTTCCTGAGAGTAAGCGGTGTTGATAACGATAACATGAACAAGGTAGTCGTTGACAATGTAAGCTTCTCCATCGACAACGCCGACAGCCTCAAGGTAGGCGACAAGTTCACTGTTAAGGCTTATGCTTACAGCAGCCTGAGCAGCGAGGGCTACAAGGTAAAGGGCGAGTCTGATTCTGACGGTTACTACACCAAGGAATTCACCGTTGACGATACTATGCCTTCATTCGTAGATGCTGAAAATGCAAGAGCAGCTTATGAGAGCGAAGACCTCAAGGACATGATCGCTGATGAGGAGACCGAGATCAAGACCAAACTGCAGGATACTTCCGCAGGCTGGCTGTGGAACGCTTCCAACGTAAACTACAAGGGCAAGGTCGAGAAGGTCGAGAGCATGGTTCTTAAGGACGTTTATGTTGCTTTCACTTCAAAGAACAACTACAGCAACGTTAGCAACTACGTTAACAGAGTTTACGGTCTGTATGAGATCAAGGTCAAGACAGATGATGAGGAGGAGAACTCCGCTACTCTGTACGCACTGATCTACATGGATAACATACTCACAGGCGACGGCAAGTTCTATCAGAGCAGCAGCTGGGATACCCTGGATTACTACTTCTACGGCACTATGAACGACTTCAATAAGGAAGTTGTAAGCAAGGAAGGCTACACCGTTACCAAGAGCGGCGGTTCTGCTGACGTAGAGGAAGAAGAGAAGAAGCCTGAGGAGACCACTACTACTACCACCACAGCTAAGGAGGAAGAGTCCAAGGCTGAGGAAACTTCCAAGGAAGAAAAGGAAGAGGAGAAGGAGACCGAAAAGGAAACTGAAAAGCCCGCCGAAGAAGAGCCCGCAGAAGAGACCGAAAAGGCTTCCTGATAAAATACTGATAACTCAGTGCTATAATAAAAAGCGCCCGTGCTGCAAAGCTCGGGCGCTTTTGCTGTCGGCGGAAAAAACAACACTGCTCAGGGAGAGCAGCTGCAAAAACAGCGGGGGTCGATATGGGTAGTTCTCATAAAGAAGTTTATATGTTCTACTGGGGGAGACCCTTTTGAAAAAGGGTCGTCCCCCAGACCCCCTCCCTAAAACTTTTTACGTTTTGGGGCGAAAGGGTGCTGTTCTATAGTAGTACAGTGAATGTCCGCTACACACTGTTCTATCGTAGAATAGCACCCTTTCGCCCCAAAATATAAAAGTCTTTGGAAAGGGGTTCGGGGGA
>NZ_JAFUAG010000043.1 GCF_017464355.1 Ruminococcus sp.
AAGTTCAGATCCCCAAACGAGGTGCTTGAAGATCACCTGTTTGTAATGTGGTGAGCCGCAAATTTCCCTCTCTTCGTCGCCTACGGCTCCTCCAAGAGGGAAATTTGCAATTATTTGCTTAACATCTTATTTTTTTGAGGGTTAGTGTCCAAGATCATTGACAAGTGTACATTTTTTCTGAAAAAAATTTTGAAAAGCCCTTGCATTTTCCGAAAAAGTATGCTATAATGATATAAATTATGTTATTCTTTATGGAGGAAAGTATTATGTCACCTATCGAAATCGGCGCAGGAATAGTGCTTGCACTGTGCAGCGTAATAATCATACTGGTAGTTCTGGTGCAGGACTCTAAGGACGACGGTCTGACCTCTGCTATAGGCGGCGGTTACAACGATTCGTTCTACGGCAAGAATACGGGCAATACCCGCGATGCCAAGCTGAACAGAATGACCAGAAATGCAGCGATAATCATGTTTATACTGACTATAGCTGTCAGCATTATTCACGGTTATCTCAGCAAGTGAGAATGATATGAGCCCTGCCTAAGGCGGGGCTTTTATTTTTAGAACACCGAAAGGAAATGCAAAATGATAAAGACAGAGAACAGAGAAAAAATAATGCCCATGTTTTCGGGCTTTGAAGACTCGGTGCTGATAAGCTGCGCTGAGGGCAGGGTCGGTAAGATCTACTGTGATGACCCGAACTTCCCTGCTGCGGCGGTGATATGTGCGGGAGATTTTTACTTCACCGCAGGAAATGCAGGGTATGCAGCCGAGGCTTTTGCTCTTGCGGAAGACAACAGTGAGGCTGTGTTCATGCCCCTGAACGATGAGTGGACAGATGCATTGCTGGGGCTGGGCAGGGGGCTTGTGAAGACCACACGTTTCCGCACGGATATGCCCGAAAAGCCCGATATGGAAAGGCTTGCCGGACTGGCTGACCTGTCAGCTTTCCCTGAATATAAGCTTGAGATGATAAATGAAGAATACTATCATCAGGCGCTGGAGGAAGTTTGGTCGAGGGCATTTGTGTATAATTTTTTGGACTATAATGATTTCTCCCGAAACGGCTTCGGCTGCTGTATCACCCATGAGGGGCGGCTCATCTGCGGGGCTTCATGCTATTCAAGCTACAGCGGCGGAGTTGAGGTGGAGATAGCCACCCACCCCGACCACCGCAGGAAAGGTCTGGCGACCATTGCGGGGGCGGCTTTCATCGCTGAATGTGCAAGGCGGGGGCTGAAAGCCCACTGGGACGCAGCCAACATGATGTCCCTGAAAATTGCGGAGAAATTCGGGTATATACTGAAAGAAGAGTACACTGCCCTTTGCTTTGAGGAGGGATAATTTATGGACTACAAGGAAATACTGAGTAAAATATCGGACATATTAGGTGAGGAGCTTGACAGATATCTCTCGGGTGACAAAGAGCCTTATATGTACAAACTCATGAGGGACGAACAGTTCGGTGATGTGGACGAGCATCAGGTCAGCAGAAAGCGGCTGGTATACGCTTTGCAGTTCGGGCTGAGGGAGATCGGTGAGCCCCTGCGGGAGCAGATAGTCCGTGAATTGTTCGAGCAGGAGGTCATCTCCCGTGAAAAGAATAGTTTCCAGGGTATAGGCTCCTCTATGGAAATGCTGACAGATATGATACAGCCCTACCGCAGGCCCGAGGACAACGCTCTGCTGGAAAGAGCCAAAGATGCCAACTTTGATTGCTTCTGCGGGCTCATGAAGGACGGAGGCTATGGCTACCCCAAGGATATCTATGAGTACAATTTAGAGGCCGGCATTTATATGGCAGGTGAAATGCAACTGCGGGAACAGGTCTGCGCACTGGTAGATATCTTCAAGGCGGGCAGGCTGGATACAAGCGGCTACGAAAAACTGAGGCATTTTGCAGAGTTCACACAGCGTCCCGATGACAGGGAAACTGCCGTACTTGGGTACTACGACTGCGTGTTCAAGTCCCCTGCAAGCGGAAAGATAATGGAAATGCGCGGGCTGACCGCAGCCAAGCACATGATATTACTGCTGTGCGATATGAACGATGCTGCCAATGCCGAGGAACTGCTTTACAAACACACTGATGTTCTGCTGAGCGCCAACGGACGGGCTTTCTATGAATGTGCTATCAAGATAATGCAAACCGACAGCAGCCGCAAAAAGAAGATATGGAGATATGTTAAGAAAAACAGCAAGCTAAAGGCAAAGGACGGCACCTTCTACCCCATATGCTACACCGACTACAAAAAATGTGCTGAGCTGGCAGGTGACAAGATAGCTGTACTGGCCATAAGTGCTCTGGAGAAAAAAGAGCAGTAGGCAGAGGTGCGACATGAGCAGGAGTTTCCGCAGATTTGCCGTACTCAAAGACAGGGCAAAGACAAGCAAGCGGCGTTTCAAGCCGAAGACCTGTGCGGCCAGGGCTGTCCGCCGAAGTGAGATAGGGGGCGGAAAAGGCGCATACAGGCGGTATTATTGCAGCTGGGAGATCTCTGATTACCGCATAACGGGGGAGCCTGATGAAAAGGAACTCCGCCGCCGCTGGGAAAACGGCGACAGGCACCTGCGCTATAGGTATGACAGCTACGAGCAAGCCTACAGAGATTGGAAGAAGACCTACAAGAGAAAATAAGTGTCCGTATTATTGGACTTTAAGGAGAGAATATGAAGCAGGATTACAGAAAAATGATACTGAACAAGCTGAAAGCCTCGGGCAAGAAGCCTGTGAGCTTTCAGGAGCTTGTGAAGAGTTTCCGCAAGGGGAATTTCAACTTTGACAAGTTTGCGGAGACCGTTGACAAAATGAAGAAAAAAGGCGAGATAACCGAGGGCAAGCTGGGCTTCACCCTGAGCAAGGGAGGCAAGCTCAAAAAATGCCGTGTTACCCGCCTGCACAAAAGCTTCGGCTTTGTAAAGAATGTTGACACGGGCGAAGAGATATTCATTCCCGGTAAAAGGCTCATGGGCGCCATGCCCGGTGATGTGGTCATGGTGCAGCTGAGGGAGAGCCGAGGCGAAAGCCCCGAGGGCGAAGTCATGAGCATTGAGGAGGAGAATTTCAGCAGGTTCAGCGGCGAGATAGTCGATGAATTCGGAAAGCTGAAAATAATGCCCGATGTCATATCCAAGTATGCCCTCGATTTCGTGAACCCCATGGGACTTGAACTCCATGAGGGGGACAAGGCTGTGGCTGTCATAACCAAGCGAGGCGAAAGGCACAGCGAGCACAGGTGCGAGATAGTCAGCTGTCTGGGCAGTTCGCTTAAGGCTGCGGTATGCGCCCTGGGCATAGTGGAAGCTGCGGGTCTGACACCCGTCTTCCCTGCTGAGGTCATAGCTGAGGCAAGAAGCGTTTCCGCTGCGGGGATAAGTGCAGAGGAAAAGGAGGGCAGGCTCGACCTGAGAGAGCTGCCTATCTTCACCATTGACGGCGCTGACACCAAGGACATCGACGATGCCATAAGCGTGCAGAAGACCGATGAGGGATATATCCTCGGGGTACACATAGCTGATGTTTCCCACTATGTGACGCCGAGGTCACAGCTGGATAACGAAGCCTTCAACAGGGGCACCAGCGTTTATTATGCCAACCGTGTCATACCCATGCTGCCTGCTGAGCTTTCCAACGGCATATGCTCACTTAATCCTAAGGAGGACAGGCTGGCTTTCACCTGCCTGGCAGAGCTGGACAAGGGCGGAAACATCATCAGCTACAAGTTTGCAAAATCTGTCATACGCTCACGGGTAAAAGGTGTGTATTCGGAGATAAATGATATCTTCGACGGCTTTGTCAGCAGAGAGCTTTCAGAGAAGTATGCTGAGGTCATGGACCAGCTGCCCCTGATGAAAGAGCTGGCTGAGATACTGATGAAAAAGCGCCTTGAAAGAGGTGCCCCCCAGATAGAGACCAGCGAGAGCGCCCTGATGATAGACGAAGATAACGTCTGTGTGGGTGTGGGCGAATATTCCCGCGGCTTTGCCCAGGAAATGATCGAGGACTTCATGCTGACCGCTAATGAGTGCGCTGCAAGATTCGGGCAGGAGAACGAGCTGCCCTTTGTTTACCGTGTACACGAGCCGCCCTCTGCGGAGAAGATAGAGGGTCTTAAGGAACTGCTGGCGGGGCTGAACATTGTGTATGTGCTGGGCGATGAGCCTAAGCCCAAACAGCTGGCTGAGATACTGGAACTGTCCAAAGGAACGGACGCTGAGAAGATAATAAACAATGCGGTGCTGCGGAGTATGTCAAAGGCCAAATACGATACTGAGCCCATAGGCCACTACGGTCTGGTGCTGGAGGATTATGCCCATTTTACCTCACCTATCCGTCGTTACCCCGACCTTTCCATACACAGGATAATGTCCGCTTTTCTGGACGGTATGACAGCTGAGGAATGCCGCAGCAGGTTCAACAAGTTCGTGTATGCCTCTGCTGACCGTTCCACCGAAACAGAGCTTACCGCCATGCAGACCGAGCGTGCCTGCGATGATTGCTACAAAGCAGAATACATGGCAGGCCATGTGGGCGAATGCTATGAGGGCGTTATAACCTCGGTGACGGATTTCGGGCTGTTCATCGAGCTTGACAACACCTGCGAGGGTCTGCTGCACGTTGACAATATGCCCGAGGGCTACTATGAGAGCGACGGCATGATGCAGCTGAAAAACTTCTCCACAGGGCAGGTATACCGCATAGGCCAGCGCATAGGTATAAAGGTGCTGGGTGCTAATGTTAATTCGGGCAAGGTGGATTTCGTGCCTGCGGAGGACTGAAATGACAGACGAAGGAAAGAAGCAGCTGAAAACGGTGCTTATGGGCAGCGGTAAACAGGAAAGCATATTTCTGTGGCTGCTGCTTGGCTCCCGCAGGGGGATAGACATGGTAAAACGGCGCTCGGACAGCTTGCACAGGGTGGTGTTCGTGCTTGAGATATGCCTGTTTTTCTTTGGGCTTGTAAGACTGCTGACAGTATATGGCGGTCTGCCTGCGCAAACGGGCATACACTTCAAGGGCGAAGCGTATATTATCGAAGATATGAGCTTTTCGGAGACGATACATACGATCCTCCATGGTTATCAGCCGATAGATGTCACAGGCAGCAAGATCATGCTGTTCTACCCATTTGTGATCTCGGCAGCAGCGCTGCTTTTTGATATCATCATACCGAAGATAGCCGGCAGGCTTGCCAAGAGAAGGTCATCTGATAACGCTGAGGTAAGCGTAAGGATCTGGGCTGCGCTGCAAACTGCACTGGATATATCAGCATTTTCGGCAGTGCTGTATTTCAGTATTTTATGGAACGAGTACATGATAAGACAGCTGCCCATGCGTATGCTGTTCACACATTCATATGGTTTTCTGATCGTACTTTCGCTGGCAGACATGGTGTTTTTTACCGTATCGGTAAATAAGAAATATGGAAAAAGGGAGGAAAAGAAATGAAGCAGCAGAGGAGCTTTCCCGCATTCATCGTGACTAAGCGCTGTGGGGAAAGACTTAAAAACGGTCACCCCTGGGTGTATGACAACGAGATAGTAAAGTCCCCTGAGGACGTTGAAAACGGCGTCATAGCCGATGTACTCACCGAAAAAGGCGGTTATCTCGGTTCGGGGCTGGTAAGCCTTAACAGCAAGATAAGGGTGAGGATCCTTTCTGACAATGCCAATGAGAAGTTCGGGGAAGAATTCTTCAGGCGGAGGATACGCTATGCCCTTGACCACCGCAAGACCGTCATGGGCGATGACATTTCTGCCTGCAGGCTGGTACACGGTGAGTCTGACGGGCTGTGCGGCCTGACAGTTGACCGCTACGGCGATATACTTTCGGTGCAGGTGCTGAGCTTTGGCATGGAGCAGCGCAAGGATATGCTCTACAGGCTGCTCACCGAAGAGCTGGCTAAGGACGGAGTTTCGCTGCGGGGCATTATGGAGCGCAACGATGTGGCCATAAGAGAGCTGGAGGGTCTTGAAAAGGGCAAGGGCTGGTACAAGGCTGATTTTCTGCCTGCGGAACTGCCCGACCCCGTCACCGAGATATGCGAGAACGGCATAGTCTACAAGGTGGACGTGGAAAACGGCCAGAAGACGGGATTTTTCCTTGACCAGAAGTACAACAGGCTGGCGGTGGCAAAGCTTTCAAAGGGCAAGAAGGTACTTGACTGCTTCACCCACACAGGCTCCTTTGCCATGAACGCCGCCATGGGCGGAGCTGAACACGTTACTGCGGTGGACGTTTCGCAGTTTGCGGTGGACACTGCGAGAGCCAATGCAGAGAGAAATAATTTGTCCGATAAAATGGACTTTATCTGCGCAGATGTCTTCGACCTGCTGCCAAAGCTTGCCGAGGAAAAGGCCGGGTACGATTTCATCATACTTGACCCGCCTGCCTTCACCAAGAGCAGAAAGACGGTAAACTCCGCCGAAAGGGGCTACAAGGAGATAAACTACCGCGCCATGAAGCTGCTGCCAAGAGGCGGCTACCTGGCCACCTGCTCCTGCTCGCATTTTATGAGGAGCGACCTGTTCGTAAAAATGCTCATGAGCGCCGCAAAAGATGCGGGGGTAAGGCTGAAGCTGGTCGAGGAGCGCAAGCAGGGTCCCGACCACCCCATACTCATGAACGTGCCCGAAACGGATTATCTGAAGTTTTTCCTGTTTCAGGTGATATGACACAGAAACAGACCGTATGTGCGGTCTGTTTTTTATTTCTCCCATTCTTGAAGTATATTGCCGATGATACGGAATGGCTGTTCTTTCCTATTGCTCCCCCGACTTCTGCGGCAGTGCCGGCTGAAAGCTGTCTTGAAAGGCACGGTAGTATCTGATTTCGTCGGGGAACACGGATATAAAGCAAATTACTTTGATAACGAATAAGTTTATGTTAAGGCGAAACATACATCTTGATATCAAGTTTGCTTATGGAGAGAGCCTGAAATGAAGACTATGACGAGGACACCGAGAAAAAGGGACTGCTTGACGGCAAGTCCACAAGCTGCACATCTAAGGGCAAAAAGACTATCGTCCGCCCTGAGATCGTGGAAAATCCGTACAATGGCAAGACGTACTATCAGTGGAAAACGGAGAGGGGTAAATAAAAACAGCAAGGGTGTCCTTGCTGTTTGGAATCGTTTTACAAGATGAAAATCTATTGCTGCCAGTCTATATTTAATCCATCTATTCTTTTTGATAAATCATCGGGATTTAGATACCACTCATCATATCCCTCAGCCTGTTTGTCGCTGAAATCTTTTGAAAATAACAGGTAGCAACCTCCTGTCTCATCGGTATCTTGGACTGGCTTCACATAATAGCCTTTCATATCTCCGGTTTGCGCCAATCCAATCGTATTCCACTTTACCAAAATACCCCGTCCTTTGCATATTACGATTATCAGGCAGTTAAACCGCCCCTAACTTACCCATATTATACCAAACTAACGCTGAAAAGTCAATTATTTGGCTTAAAGCAGAAAGGATGATCTTTATAAACAACTAACGGTTTTCCCGATCGCCAGAAGGCAAAGGGCTTAACAGTAACAGCGTTCAGCAAAGGCCGGGTCATAAGTGCGGTAAATTTTCTGCAAAGCCCCCGATGTCAGTATCAGCGAAGTGATTTTATCGGCTGAGCGTCCGTTTATGTTGTGATTTGTAAAAACTTATGCGGGGCTGCCTGTGAGAAAAAAATTTTTCTGAAAAAGGTCTTTATTTTTTGTGAAGAATGTTGTATAATGTAAGATAAGGATATTTTTATTTCTTTTGATGAGGAGGCATTTTTCATGGCAACTTACAAAGTCACTATTATGGGCAAGGAATACAACCTGACCAGTGAGGACAACAAGGACTACACAGAAAAGCTGGCGGCTGCGCTGGATAAGCGCATACGGGATATGAGAGCGAGATTTTCCAGCCTGTCAGTCACTGACTGCGCTGTGCTGACCGCCCTTGACTGCATGGACGAGCTGGGACAGTCCAACAGGAATATCGACAACATACGCACGCAGATAAAGGACTACGTTGATGACGCAGGCAGGGCCCGCAACCAGGCGGCTTCTGCCCAGAGAGAGATAAAGGCGCTGAAGGAGAGAGTTGAGCAGCTGGAGAAGGAACTGGCTGAGAGGACTAATTTTTCTTCCATGGACAACCTTGGGGAAACTGTCAGCGCTGAAGCAATGCTCAAGGGGGACATTGAAGCTGCTATCGGCGAAAAGCCCGTTAAGGAGGAACAGCCTGCCCCTGTGCAGGAGAGAAGCTTCCAGAGACCTCAGTACGGCAGCCGCCCTGTGGACGGTGCGCTGGGGGGAGGACGTTTCAATCCTGTGGGCAGCGTAAACCCCGATGTTTCGGGGAACAAGAAGTAAATGGCTGAGATATTAGCGCCCTGCGGTTCGCCTGAGGTGCTGGAGGCCGCCCTCAGGGCAGGCTGCGATGCGGTCTACCTTGGGGGTGCTGACTTTTCTGCCAGACAGAACGCAGTGAATTTTTCAGATGAAGATATCGAGCGGGCAGTTTACGAATGCCACAAGCGGGGCGTGAAGCTTTACCGCACCATAAACACTGTCATCTTTGATGAGCAGCTTGATGCCTGCATGAAAGCGGTGGAACACTGCGCAAGGGTCGGGGTAGACGGCATAATAACCCAGGACCTGGCACTGGCCGAGATAGTGCGCAAATGCTGTCCCGAACTGCATATCCATGCTTCCACCCAGATGACCATACACACTGCAAAGGGCATGGAGGTCTGTAAAAAGCTGGGTTTCAGGCGGGCGGTTCTTTCAAGGGAGCTGCCGCTGAACGTTATAAGAGAACTTTCCAACATGGGCATAGAAACAGAGGTCTTTGTACACGGGGCGCTGTGTATGTCAGTTTCGGGGCAGTGCTATATGAGTGCTGTAATTGGTTCCCGCAGCGCTAACAGAGGTCTTTGCGCCCAGGCCTGCAGGCTGCCCTGCAATGCAGGGGGCAGAGGTCGTGAGAGGTATGACCTTTCGCTGAAAGACCTTTCTTACTGCGATGAACTGAGGGACATTGTTGAAGCGGGGGTAAGTTCCCTGAAAATAGAGGGGCGCATGAAACGTCCCGAGTATACTGCCATGGCTGTGGACAGCTGCAAAAAGGCGCTGGCAGGCGAGGAATACGACCGTGCCACACTGGAGGCTGTGTTCTCCCGCGGGGGCTTTACTGACGGCTATCTGCACCACAGGCTAGGGGCGGATATGTTCGGTATGCGCACAGGTGAAGACGCTGCGGCAGGGGCAAAAGCTCTGCCTAAGATACACGAGCTTTACCGCTATGAGGAAAAGCGCGGGCAGATAGTTTTCAGCATTTTTATCCATGACGGCGAGGCTGTAAAGCTTACGGCGGAGGACGGCGAGGGTCACAGGGCTGAGGTCACGGGCGATATGCCGCAGGCTGCCCTGAACAGGGCTATAGATGAAGCGGCTGTGGAAAAACAGCTTACAAAGCTTGGGGAAACTATCTACAGCTTCGGCGGATGCAGCTGCGATATAGGTGAGGGGCTTTTTGTCAGCCCGAAAGAACTTAACGAGCTGAGGCGCAGGGTCTGTCTTGAAATGGACAGGGCGAGAGCTGAGGGGAATTCCCGCAGGACAGATTTTAAAAAGTACAATTTATTGGACTTTGAAGAATACCATGGCAAGGGCAGACAGCTGAGGGTGACAGTGAGCCGCCTTGAACAGCTTACTGCTGTTGACCCGGAGAAAGTTCAGCTTTGCGGGGTGCCGCTGGAGCTGGCGGTGCAGGCCGCAGAGGTCTTCCCTGCTGACAAGCTGGCGGTGGTACTGCCAAGGTTCACCTTTAACGAACGAAAGATCAGCGAACGGCTGAAACAGGCTAAGGCCGCAGGAATAGGGCACATCTGGGGCACCAACCTTGCCCACGCAGAAATGGCAAGGGAGCAGGGTATGGTGCTGCACGCAGGCTTTGGTTTCAATCTGACAAATTCCTGTGCGCTGAATATGGCCAAGGAGCTGGGGGCTGTCGATGGGGTGGTAAGCTTTGAGCTTAAGGCCGCCCAGATAAACAGGTTGAAAAAGCCCTTCCCCATAGGGGTATATGCCTATGGCAGACTTCCCCTTATGCTCACGGCGAACTGCCCTGTATCAGCTTCGGTGGGCTGCAAGAACTGTACAAAAAAAGTCACTGACCGAACAGGCCGTGACTTCCCTGTAAAATGCTCAAAGAAAGAGGGCTACGTCGAGATACTCAACAGCGAGGTGCTTTATCTGGCGGACAAGACAGATGACTTCGGCGGGGCTGATCATCTCGTGCTGGACTTTACCGATGAAAGGCCTGCGCAGGTGCGGCACATCATCGAGGAATACGCAAACGGCGGCCTTAACGGACGTCCCGATAAGATCACCCGAGGGCTTTACTACCGCGGGGTACAGTAAAATAAAAACGGCATGAAGAGCGTTTCTTCATGCCGTTTTTGTTATCTGGCGCCTGTGGAGCCAAATCCGCCTGCACCTCTGGCAGTGTCGGAAAGCTCATCGGCTTCGGCTGTTTCGGGGCGGAAGATAGGTGTTACCACCAGCTGTGCTATCCTGTCCCCGTCGGATATAGTACGGGCTTCTGCGGAACTGTTGTGCAGTGCCACTATAAGCTCGCCGCGGTAGTCCCAGTCTACCACACCCACGCAGTTAGCAGGGGCAAGCCCCAGCTTTGTGGCCAGCGAGCTGCGGGCATATATGAGCAGCACCGCATTCTTCTCGCCCTCCAGCTCAGCGGAAAGACCTGTGGGTATCTTGGCGGTCTCCCCCGCAGGTAAGGTCAGGGGGGAATCAAGGCAGGCACAAAGGTCGAGGCCTGCGCTGTACTCGGTCTGGTACCTGGGTATGACCGCATTCTCACGAAGTTTCTTGAAAAGCAATCTCATAGCCTTACCCCGCTTATCAGCAGATACGGGGCAGCAGCTCGCCGCCGGGCTGGGGCAGCATGGTCTGTGCGCCTATCTCTGTTTCCATAACTACTCTGCCTGCGTTCTCAGCGGTTATCTCGCCGATGATGGCAGCGTTCTTTGAATACTTGCCCTCACGGAGTTTTTCCACCAGTGCAGGTGCTTTGTCCCCGGGGGCTATTATGACAAGTCTGCCCTCGCAGGCAAGGTACAGGGGCTCCAGGCCGAGCATTCCGCATACACCCTTTACAGCAGGGTCAACGGGGATATCGGCAGTGTTAAGGCGAACACCTACCTTGCTCTGCTCAGCTATCTCGTAAAGCACTGTGCCTACACCGCCGCGGGTAGCATCGCGGATAGTGTGTATGTCATCGGTGACAGAATAAAGGCTCTCCACCGTGCCCCAGAGAGGCGCGCAGTCGCTGTCAACTTCTGCATCTATACCGAACTCATCTCTTGCCAGCAGAATGGTGCAGCCGTGTCTGCCGATGTCGCCTGTGACGATGACAGCGTCCCCGGGCTTGGCAAAAGCACCCGAGGTATGGGCATTGTCCATTATCCTGCCCACACCTGTGGTGGTGATGAACACCTTGTCCACCTGACCCTTGCCTGCCACCTTGGTATCACCTGCCACGATGACCACACCTGCCTCGGCAGCGGTCTTCTCCATGGCTGCGGCTATCTCCTCCAGCTTGTCCATGGGGAAGCCTTCCTCGATGACGAAAGCGCAGGTGAGATACAGGGGCTTTGCGCCCATGCAGGCCAGGTCGTTAACGGTGCCGCATATGCTCAGCTTGCCTATGTTTCCGCCGTTGAACTCAAAGGGTGAAACTATGAAGCCGTCGGTAGACATGGCAAGTCTGCCCTCGCCTATATCCAGCACAGCCGCGTCATCAGCGGTGAACTTAGGGTTTGAAAAATGAGCCTTGAATACCTGATCTATCAGCTCAGAGGTCTGCTTTCCCCCCGCACCATGGGCGAGGGTAACTGTTTTTTCTGACATTTATATTACTCCTTTTGCCGCATAAACGGCTGTTTTATTTTACTCCCAATTTTGAAGTGTATTGCTGATGATACAGAATGGCTTTTTTCGTATTGTTTCCCCGTCTTCGTCGGGGAAAACAATACACAACCAAATTGAGATCTATTTTTTACAGAACTTCCGCCATGGGATATGCATTATAAATTCTCGCCGTACTGATAGTAAGCCGCACAGGCACCCTCATCGGATACCATGCAGGCGCCTACGGGGTGTTCGGGGGTGCATACCTTGCCGAAGACCTTGCAGTCGCTGGGCTTGCACTTGCCCTGAAGCACCTCGCCGCAGCGGCAGGCAGGGTTGGGCTTGCCTGTTATTTTCGGCATATCATATTTCAGCCTTGCATCGAATTCGGCATACTCATCTCTCAGCTTCATGCCCGACATGGGTATAACACCAAGTCCCCGCCATTCGGTGTCGCAGGTCTCCATGACCTTTGCTATCAGCTTCTGTGCCGAGGGATTGCCTTCGTCCTTTACTACACGGGGGTAGCAGTTGACGAAGAAAGGCTCGCCCTTTTCAGCGTTTTTCAGAATGACAGCTATGGCGATGAGCAGCTCGCTGGCGGTAAAGCCTGCCACTACTCCCGATACTCCCCGTTCTTTCAGCTCCTCGCAGACCTTGTTGCCTGCTATGGCATTAACATGGCCGGGGTAAAGGAAAGCGTCTGCACTGCCCTCCAGTGCCTTGTAGGCATTGGGCATGGTCTTGTTGGCGGTGAGCAGCGAGAAGTTTTTCAGACCCTCTTTCTTTGCGGTCTCCACTGCCAGGCAGGCGGAGGGTGTGGTAGTTTCAAAGCCCACTGCCAGAAATACTATCTGCTCATCGGGGTTCTCTCTGGCCATATCCACTGCATCAAGGGGTGAATACACAGGCCTTACCTGAGCGCCCTTTGCCCTTGCCCCTGCCAGAGGCATCTCCGTTCCCGGGACACGGATAAGGTCGCCGAAAGTCGTGATGATACAGCCCTTTTCCAGCGCCAGCCAGATAGCTTCGTCGATAAAGCCCACGGGGGTGACACACACGGGGCACCCCGGGCCTGAGATCAGTTCAACATTATCGGGCAGCAGCTTGCGCAGACCCAGCCTGAATATCTCATGAGTGTGGGTGCCGCAGACCTCCATTATGCGCAGCGGTCTGCCCTTGTAGCCCGTTATGATGTCACGGGCTTTTCTTGCCTGTTCGTTCATATGAAATTCTCCATTACGTCTACAGCTTCGTCCTCATCGGACTCGGTTATCTTGGCTATGGCCACACCTGCGTGTACCATGACATAATCGCCGGGCTCCAGCTCTTCCAGAATGTCAGCGCTGACCTCACGTCTTGCGCCGTTTGCATCGATAAGGGCAGTGCCGTCCTTAACGCTTACTACTTTTGCAGATAATCCAACACACATTTTAATGTCCTCCTGTTTCTATTTTACTGCTGCTTTTAAACAGCCTGATCTTCTCTATGAAAAATATCACGAATTATATATGCCGTAGGCTGCCTGCCCCAGGGCTATGCCGCCGTCATTGGGCGGGACAAGGCTGTGCAGCAGCACTGTAAAGCCGTTTTTCTCCAGACGGTCGCGGCAAAGTCTTGTAAGCAGGCGGTTCTGGAAAACACCGCCGCTGAGCGCCACGGTCTTAATGCCCGTATCAGAGCTTATCTTCCCGCAGGCAGCCTCTACCATATCGGCCAGCACCGCATGGAAGGTATAGGCCTGGGCGCCCGTTCTGCTGCCTGCCAGCTTGCGTTCGGCAATGTCGGCCGCAAGGGCTGTGGTGCAGAGGGTCACATAGTTCTCGCCGACCTTTATGAGTTTTTCGGGGCGGCGGTAGTTTTCCGCCACGGTGGGGTGTTCTTCAAGAAAACGCTCCGCTTCGCACATAAGGGCGGTGGAAGCTTCGCCCTCAAAGGTGGAAGCCCGCCTTATGCCCAGTATTGCAGATACCGCATCGAAAAGTCTTCCGCAGCTGGTGGAACCCACTGTGTTAAGTCCCTTTTCAGCCATGGCCTTTTGCAGGCGGTATTCCCTTGTATCGCAGACACCAAGCCGCTGGGCTATGACCTCGCCGCCGTCGCCGAAAGCGTCCCGCAGCAAAGCGGAGGCTATGCGCCAGCCCTCCTTTGAGGAAAGGTCGCCTCCCGTCTGGCTGAAAGGACGTATGCTGCCTGCACGGGTGTAGCCCCTGTAATCGCAGACCAGCAGTTCCCCGCCCCAGACAGTTCCGTCGTCGCCGTAGCCTGTGCCGTCAAAGCTTACCCCTATGACCTTGCCCTCGTAAGCATTCTCAGCCATGCAGGAAAGTATGTGGGCATAATGGTGCTGGACTTTCAGCAGGGGTATTCCCCGTTTCTTTGCAATATCCTCCGCCACACGGACGGTGTTGTACTTGGGGTGGGTATCGCAGACGATGACCTCAGGCTCGGCCTCCAGCAGGCCGCACATACGCTCGGTGCTTTCCTCCAGTGCATTGACCGTGCGTATATCCGCCATATCTCCCACATAGGGCGAGGGATAAAGCAGGTCGCCGCGGGCTATGCAGAAGCTGTTTTTCAACTCGCCGCCGATAGCAAGCACCTGTCTTCCCGTGGGATTTTTCAGCATGAAGGGCAGGGGTGCGAAACCTCTTGAACGTCTTATCATGTAAGGTCTGCCGAAAAGCCAGTCGGTAACGCTGTCATCTGCCCGCAGAAGTATCTTCCTGTTGTGGGAAAGTATCAGGTCACAGAAGCCCCCTATCTCCTTCACCGCATCTTCGTCACTGCGGCAGATAGGTGCCCCGCGGACATTGCCGCTGGTCATTACCAGGCTGTCGGTCATGGCCACATCATCGGGGTAGTCAAACAGCAGCATCTGCACAGGTGCGTAGGGCAGCATGACACCCACGGTGGTGTTGTCGGGGGCTATCAGCGGGCTGAGGGTGGCGGTGCTGCGTTTTTTCAGCAGCATTATGGGCTTCTGCCAGCCTGTGAGACAGGCCTCCTGTCCTGCCCTTACATGGCATTCACGGAGGACAGTTCCCATGTCTTTCAGCATGACCGCAAAGGGCTTTGCAGGACGGTCCTTAAGCTTTCTCAGCCTTGAAACTGCCTCTTCATTATGGGCATCACAGCACAGGTGAAATCCGCCTATGCCCTTTACAGCGATTATCCTGCCCTCCATTATAGCACGGCGGACATAGGTGATGGCTTCTCCCCGACGGATATCCGTACCCACTATATAAACCTCCGGGCCGCACTCGTTGCAGCAGACAGGCTGTGCATCAAAGCGGCGGGTGGCGGGGTCGTGGTATTCGGCGGCGCACTTTTCGCACATGGGGTGTTCCCGCATGGTGGTGCGCTCACGGTCGTAGGGCATGGTGTCCAGAATGGTCAGCCTGGGGCCGCACTGGGTACAGTTTATAAAAGGGTGCAGATATCTTCTGTCCGTTTTATCGAACAGTTCAGCACGGCATTTATCGCAGGTGGCTATATCGGGCGAAACGAAGATATCTCCGTATTCCTTCTCGCTCTCGATTATCTCGAAGCCCGCAAACTCGGTATATTCAGTTTCAGAAACATCTACCTCCAGCACCATGGCACGCTCGGGGGGCTCGTGGCGTATCCTGTCTGCAAGATCGTAGAGGACTTCCTCCTCCCCCGTGGCAAAAATATCCACATAGGAGCCTTTGTTGGCCACGGTGCCTGTTATGCCCAGCTCCTCGGCAGCTAGGGCGGTAAAGGGTCTGAACCCCACACCCTGCACAATGCCGAAAGCGCGTATATTAACGGTCTTAACTATGATCTTCACCCCACTTGTCGTTTTTATCAGTAAAGTCTTCCCGATACCGCAAAATGCGGCAGGTCGATCCATTTTCCCGCATGATCGGGCAGAGCTCTTTTCAGGCTGATATCAGCAATTATCGTATCAAAGCCCTTTGCCTTTTCGGCGAAGTCCTCTTCGTCTTTTATATGGAAGTCACCCTCACGGGCAGCAGCTTCGTCAAGCCCGAAGAAAGTTCCGCAGACAGCATTTCCGCCCAGCATATCACGGACGGTGTTGGCAGCGTACTGCTGGTGTATCACCAGAGTTTTTCCCTCGGGCGAGAAAGCCTTCAGCCCCTCGGTGATCTTTTCGGGCAGGGGACAGTTCTTCGCTTCAACATCAAGGCCGAACTTTTCTTTCAGGAACTTCCCTGCCCTGACCCCAGAGGGTGCGATCACGAATATCTTCTCAAAGCGGGTGATATCCTTTATCTCCTCAAGTCCGCTGTCAAGGCCAATGCAGACTACCTCAGAAAAGCCCTCGGCCTTAACCGCCGAAATAAGCTCATCGGCAGTGGTCAGCCCTGTGTTCAGGGGGGTGGCACCTATGAGGGCAGCGGTGCCTTTCCTGGTGGGCTGCTTTTCGGTGACGAACTTTTCAAACAGCTTAAGGTAGGCTTCTTCCTCACCCTTGTCGTAAAGCTTGGTGCCGTCGGTATGAACTGTTACGCAGGGCACCCCGATGCGCTTTTCAGCCATGCGTTCAAGGGCTTTGTAATCGGTGGCTATAACTGCGGGAACAGGTGTGCCCACCACAGCTGTGAAGCTTCTGCCAAGCTGCTGCTGAGCCGTGGCCAGCTTTGCCACAAGGCGGTCATCTCTGCCGAGGATAGCGTCCATATCTCTCAGGCCTGCACTGAACAGTGCAGACTTTTTCGTTGACCACCTGGGTTCGTCAAATCCGCAGACATTTCCTGCACAGCCGCCCGCATCGCAGATGACGGTAATGCCGCCCAGCTCGTAAAGCACCGAGCAGGCACCTGAATCATCGGGGGCAAGGGGCGATATGAATTTGAGCAGTTTTTTCATCACTTACCCTCCTTTTCCAGTGCGGCCGATAGCTGTGCCAGCAGTTTTTCCACCATATCATAGCCGAAGGGCTGTTCCTCCTCATCAAAGGGAACATTCGGCAGGTCGGGATGATAGTAGAGCGCATCAGAGCCAACGGTGATATCGATGTGGGTCTTGCGCTCGTAGTTCAGCATGGTGGGTGAAAGATTTGAGAATATCCTGGTTTCGGGCGAAAGCTCCGCCAGCTTCTTTATAAAGAAGAAATTGCGCTCGCCCACCGTGCCGTATATCTCACTGACCTTGTGGCCGTATCCCGTCAGCGCCAGTGCCAATTCAAAGCTGTCAGCATTCACGTTCTCGCCGATGGCAAAGCTCAGCTGGCCGAACCTTTCACGAAAGCTTTCTGTCTTCTGTTTTGCATTCTCATAATATTCCGCATCATCGAACTCGACCCCCAGGGCCTGACCCAGCAGGCGGTACTGGTTGTGTATCTTATCAATGCGGTAAAATCTGTTTATCTCGATGTAGGGTATGCCCAGACGTTTTTCCATGTCCTGGGCGGCATACCTTGCCTCGGGGTTTATTACCAGGTCAAAATTTGCCTGTGACAGCTTGTGGTAATCCTCGATAGTATCACATCGGGAAAGTTCCTGCGTGGCCACCCCCACCGACTTGAGCAGTGCATATAATTCACTGCTGTCATTTAGGGGGGCGAAATACCCCAGTATATTACAGCGGTCGCCCCGCCTTTTCTGCGGCTTCAGCAGACCGTACACCGACCTGCGCACACCTGCCATGGGGGGCAGACGCTTTTCTCTGGTCAGGGCATACATATATGCAGGCAGTGTGGGGACGTTCGTTGCCTCCTCGCACTTGCGGCAGACCCTTTCCATATCAGTGCCCAGCAGTGCGTCAACGCAGGTTATGCATATCATCACTGCGGTGGGGGTGTAGTCAAGGCTGTCACAGACCTCTTTGCAGGCCTTGGGTATCTTGGTGAGGTGCCTGCCTGTGACGATATCGGTGTCGTCCAGCAGCAGGTAGAAAAATCTCTCGTTGTAGCCCAGCTCGTTCAGCAGTGCGGTGTTTCTTCCGCAGCAGCCCGGGGCTACCAGCAGCATGACCGACCCTGGTATGGCCAGCCCCGCCCTTTTTACACCGAAACCCTTTGCACCGGGAGAATTGAAATTCAGGGTGGCAGGGGAAGAATATATCAGGTGTCTGGCACTCATGAGTTCATCGGGGGTGTTCTCAAAGCCCTTTGCCGCCAGTTCAGCGGCGGTGATGTAAAAAGCCTCAGTCATCTTTCTCCTCCTCGGCGATGAGTTTTTCTGCCAGTTCAAAAAATCGCTTTGCGGTCTCGCATTCGGGGTCGCCCTCGATGACTGTCTTACCCATATCCTCGTACTTGATTATATCGGCTGAACGGGGGATATCAGCGGCCACATCAAGGCCTGCCGACTCAGCAAAGGCGCGTACCTTTTCCTCTTCGTTTTCCACCGCACGGCGGTTCATTATTACCCCGCGGACTTTCGCGTAGCTTCTGTCCTCGAAATTCTTCACTGCCTTGTTGATGTTGTTTGCGGCATACAGCGCCATTTTCTCTCCTGAGGTAACGATAAGCACCTTGTCGGCATAGCCCTCACGGATAGGGGCTGCAAATCCTCCGCAGACCACATCGCCCAGAACATCATACAGCACCACATCGGGCTTGAACTTTTCAAAAAGCTCCAGTTCCTCCAGCAGGGCGAAGGTGGTGATTATGCCTCTTCCCGCACAGCCGAGCCCGGGGGTAGGGCCGCCTGTTTCTATACAGAGTATGCCGCCGAAACCCACCTGGCTTATCTCCTCAATGGAGGTCGGCTCATCATCATGTTCACGCATATAATCCATAACAGGTGTTACAGGCACGCCCCCCAGCAGATTTATGGTAGAGTCTGCCTTGGGGTCACAGCCTATCTGTATGACCCGCTTGCCAAGGCTTGCAAAGGCCGCAGCCAGATTAGCGGTGCAGGTGGATTTTCCTATGCCGCCCTTACCGTATATCGCAAGTTTTATCATTCAAAAAAACTCCTCATTCATTTTACTTTATGCCCCAGAGCGCCCTGAGGTCTTTGCCCACAAGGCCTGTCATGTTCCTTGCAAAGCACCTGCCCGAGAACGCAAAGTGGGGCAGTTCGATGAGCCCGCAGCACTCGGGGACAACATATCTGTAGAGTGGGTCGGCTATGACCGTCTTTATGCCGTTCTCTCTGAGGTATGCCTTTATGTCCTCCTCGGCATACAGCGGAAGATCTTTTTTATCCGCTATATACTCCTCATCAGCATCAGGGGGACAAATGACATCGACCCCGCTTGCTGTCAGCAGCGACCATTCCCTTGCTATGGAGCCTGCAAGCACAGCCTCACCGATGACGGCCTTGTCTGCCTTTTTATCACGGGACTTTCCCCGCAGCACAGGCGCAAGAGAACTTCTGCCGTCACGGGCTGACCTTTCCATTTCGGATAGACATTCCCGAAGCTGCCGCGAATTTCCCACAGGCACCCCGCAGACATAGGGTATGCCGAATTCCTTTTCCATATACTTAGCCGCAGCCAGCCCGCAGTAGGATACCACAAGATCGACCTTTGCAGAAGCGGCTTTGCGTATATCCTCAAGGGTGCTGCCCATACCTATGCCCGATATGAACCTTGCGCCCTGCCCGCCGAACTCTTTTACTATGGACTCCACAGTGCCCGTCAGGCCGAAGTCCAGGGGGGTAGCACCGAGGATATTATAGGTCAGGCCATCATAGCTGTCCTTTGGCATTTCACGGACGAACTCTTTCACCAGCGCTTTCAGCGCCATGGAAGCCCCCGACACATAGGAACGGGTGCCGTTGGTCTCCAGCCCGAAGGTGGGTATGCCTGTGCGGTGCTGAATGTCCTCCGCCACTGCACGGTAGTCAAAGCCTGTCATCATGGGCATGGGTGAACCGCACAGCGCTATAAAGGCAGGGTGCTGGTCTTTAGCCGCAGAAACTATATCTTCTATAAGCTTTTCATCGTTGCCCATGACAGCGTCAAGCTCTGTCAGGGCAGAAATATATATCATTGAACGCTTGTCGTACCAGCGGGGCTCATCGTGGGTGGAGTAAGTCGAGTTGCACCCCGATGCATCGTGGACGACAGTCATTCCCCCGTATTCATACAGCGCCGAGCATACGCCCGAGGTATCAGCTGCATAGCAGGGTATCACAGTACTGACATTTTTCATAGGTACCTCTTTTTTATCACAGACAGCTCTCGCAGCCTATGCCCTTGTGGGATATGAGCTTTCGCCTGTCCTTCGGTGCTTCTGCAGCCTCCTCAATGAGGGCTGCAAGGGCTGCTATGCCTGTAAAGCCGTAATATCCGCCGTTCTGCACTATGTTTACGAAATAGTCCGTATCGAAATAGTGGGCAGCCTTCTGGCCTACGGCAACTATATGCTCGTGGTCTTCCTCGGGGAAATGCAGCATATTCACATTCACCGCCGAGAAGATAGTTATATCGGGGGCAAGTTCTTTCAGGCGGTCAAAGGCAGCGCCGTCCTCCCCCAGGGTATCATTGATGATGTACTTCACATTGAAACCGTGTTCAACAAGCAGCTTCGCCAGACCAAAGGGCTGGGTAACTGCGGTAAAGTCGATAGCTATGGGTATATCCCCCAGAGCCTTGGCAGCCTTGGCAAGGGCTTTTTCCGCGGCCTGTTCTTCGTGGGAAAGGTCGGGGCAGGCTATACCCAGCGTTTCACAGAGCTTTGCCATGTTCGCTCTTATCTCGTCATAGTCAAAGCTGTTCGGCAGATACAGCGCCTTTGTCCCCAGACGTTCGCTAAGCTCATCACAGCCAAACTTTGCGGTGGGCAGGTAGGCTATGTTCACCGCCGACCCTGCCATGTCAAGGTACTCATCATAGGTCCTGCAGGCGGTAAGGTCTTTCAGGGTGAAGCCGTTTTCCTTTATGACCCGCACGAACTCGCTCTGCTCATCGGTGGGGCGGTCGTTGCCCAGTATGTTCACCGACCTCGGGTCGATATCCACAGGCTTGAGGGCATTGTAGAGCTGCGCCCTCATCTTCGCATCAGGAGATATGGTCTTGCGCATGGTGGGTGTCATGTAGCAGTCAGAAAAATCTATATCGGGAAATTTTTCGGACAGTTGTCCGATAATGATATCAAAATCACAGCCTGCAAAAAGGTGTATGCAGCTGAGGTACAAAAGCACCGCACGGGGTCTGTAGGGCAGCCCCTCGATTATCTCGCTTACACCCTCCACCACATCGCTTTCAAGGGTGCCGTCGAACATATCCTGCTCCGACACGGATATCCAGCTCATACGCTCGATAGCGTTCATCTCCGCCGCCGTGAGTATCACACCTCTCAGGCAGCCCTGGGCGCAGGCGAATATCTCATGGCACTCGGGTATGAGCATACCTGTGTGTACTATGTTCCACACACCTCTGGCAGGGGGATTGTATTCAAGCCCGCCCGCAAAGAAGTCACCTCTCGGGGCATCGCCCAGCTTCACCGAAGGGGGGCGGTCGTAGGCAAGTGTTTTCAGCATATCACTCACCTCCGCAAACAGCATAGACGCTTTCTGCCACAGCCCGCAGCTGTTTTGCCGCAAGGCTGTCGGGGGCGGAATTTATCACGGCTCTCCCCTGTTCTTCCGCAAGGGGTATATCCTCGCTGCGGTCTACAGCGGCGATTACCTTTGTGTCAAAATCAGCCGCCAATTCCTCAGCGGACTTATCTTCATCGGGCACCCCGCGGCGGTTGAGTATTATCCCGCCCAGGGAAGCATAGCCTCTGCCCTTGAAATTATCCACCGCCATGCAGATATTAGCCGCGGCATAGCGGGACATCTTCTCCCCCGAACAGACCACGAATATCTTATCCGCATAGCCCTTGCGCATGGGCATGGAAAACCCTCCGCAGACCACGTCACCCAGCACGTCATACACTACCACATCGGGCTTGAAGCGTTCATAGGCCCCCAGCTTTTCCAGGCTTTCCAGCGCATTGATGATGCCGCGCCCCGCACAGCCCAGCCCAGGTACAGGGCCGCCTGCTTCAACGCAAAGCACACCGCTTTCGGTGGTTTGCACCACATCGTCCAGGGTGAACTTGCCCCCTGTCTTACGGGTCAGGTCAAGGACGGTGGGTATGCGCTCGCCGCCGTGGAGCAGCGAGGTCGAGTCCGCCTTGGGGTCGCAGCCTATCTGCATGACAGTAAGGCCTTTTTCCGCCAGCGCCGCCGAGATGTTGCAGGCTATAGTTGATTTGCCTATGCCGCCCTTTCCGTATATCGCAAATTTTATCATATATGGTCACCTCTCGTAACTGCTACCTCGTAGCCTATGGACTTCATGCGTGCTTCAAGACAGCCCCTGCACTGGGCGCTCTCATCGCCTGTGCATATCTTGTTGTCGTAAAGCATATATTTCTTCCTTACCGCCGTAGGGGAAAGGTTTGGCATGATTACGTTGGCCCCTGCCTTTACGCCCTCTTCTCTGCCCAGGGGAGCAATGGTGCCAAGGGCAGTGGTGGCGGGCAGCAGCACATCAGGCAGGAGTATCCTGCACAGGCTCAGCAGGAAAAGGGTCAGTTCATAGCTGCCCTTGGGTTCATCACGGAAGGGGGTATCCTTGTGGGGCAGAAAGGGGCCTATGCCTATCATCTCGGGCTTGAAGCTTTCAAAGAAGATCATATCCTCTGCAATGCAACCCACTGTCTGGTAAGGGGAACCCACCATTATGCCCGCACCTGTCTGGTAGCCCAGATCCTTCAGGGCTTTAAGGCAATCCATGCGGTGCTGCCAGGACATCTCAGCGGGGTGGAGTTTTTCGTAGTGCGCCTTGTCGGCGGTCTCGTGCCTCAGCAGATATCTGTCCGCCCCCGCTTCACGCAGTGCCTTGTAATCCTCGTACTCCAGCTCCCCTATAGAAAGGGTGACAGCACAGTCAGGGTGGGCGGCCTTTATCCTTCGGACTATGCCGCACAGCCTTTCGGTGGAATAGCTTTTGTCCTCACCGCTTTGCAGCACAAAGGTACGGAAACCCAGCTCATAGCCCTCATCACAGCAGTCAGCTATCTCATCATCGGTGAGCCTGTAGCGGCTGACATTGGTATTCGACCGCCTGATGCCGCAGTACAGGCAATCGTTCTTACAGACATTGGAGAACTCCACTATTCCTCGGATAAATATTTTGTTCCCGTAAATACCAAGGCTTATGCTGCGTGCAATGCCTGCTGCATACTCTCTGTCCTCATCGGTGAAGTTTTCAAGCACCTCCACCCACTCAGCCTTATCAAGATGTTTCTGCTCATTCAGTTTATCTATAAGCTCTGTAACTCTGCTCATTTTTTGCCACCCTGTTTACTGTATTATCTTTGCCTGATAGATCGTATCTCTGTAATAACTGAGCCTTGAACCTGCGCTCTGACCGCCGAAGCGGTCTGACCTTTCGAGCCTCAGCGAACAGGTGCCCGATTCGTCAATGACATCTGCTTTTATCTCGGTATGGGAACTGCCGCTGTATCTGCCGCCGCGCTTCAGGTATACCTCTCTTATATCCTTAAGCCTTGCCATGCCCACACCCTCAACGAAAACATACCTGCTGCCCAGCATGACAGTGCTTCTCTCCAGACACCTCGCCGACAGCAGATCTTCATACACTGCGTCGATACCGTCGGCTGCTATGAGCATTTTTACACGGTCAAGCTGGGGCTGGTAATGGCTGCTTTGCAGCTTGTATCCCAGCACCGCCGCAGTAATGCCAAATACGATGAAAATTATACCCATGGGCTCAAACTTCTGAAAAATGATCCACACCAGTACGGGCACCAATGCTATCCCGATACCGCCCAGCACGGAATAGAGCCGTTTGCCGGAAAGAGCATTTTCGGAATAATTCTCCGAAAGCTTAAGCATATTGTCTACTGTTCTGTATTTACGGCCTTCTTCGCCTTCTCTGTCAAAAAAGCCCAGCACATTATTTTTACTCATGCTGCCTCCTGTTATCTCTTTGTCATCTTATGTGCAGTTCTCTGTTTACGAGAGCCTTATCTTTGCGGATTCTATGGGCTTGTTTATCTGCTCGAACTGCTTCTGGCGCTGTACCTTTATGGCGCTGAGTTTTCTAAGTTCCAGAGTTTCCGCCCCGACCTCATCACTGACATCTACCATGCAGTAATACTCAACATCGTCGCCGCTTTCAATGTTGCTGACGTAGCACTTGCGCACATCGCTCATGCGCACCATGAAGTTGTTCTGCCTGAACAGGTAATACTCGCCAATATATACCTCGCTGCGGTCGATACGCTCGCAGTGCATCAGGTCTTCGTACACACGGTCAATGCCGTCTGTTTCGATTATCTTCTCCGTCCTCAGCAAAGGTGTGTAGGGCTTTCGGAATTTGAAATATCCGAAATAAAAGCCTATTACCAGAAATACCGCTGCGCCTATGTAAAACACAGGTCTTCCCAGCAGCACCCCGAGGCCTGCAGCAGCCGCTGCACCCAGCAGTCCCACTGTCCAGCCTGTTACCCTGGTCTTCTTTGCATTCTGCTTGTTTGCGTGCGCTGAAAGTCCCAGGAACTTATCTATCTCACGGAACTTCTCAGCCTGCTCTCCCCCACGCTCATAAAAAGAGATGTTGTTTTTCATTTTTACCTCATTTCTGTTTTACCTGTTCCAGGTATCATCTCAAGACTTCTTTCCAGTATGCCGTTCATATAGGCGATAGCTATGCCGTAATTAGTTACGGGTACCCCAGCTTCTTCCACCGTCATCATGCGGCTGGTCATCTCCCTGGCATTGAGCATACAGCCCCCGCAGTGTATGACCAGTGCATAGTCTGTCAGGTCATCGGGGAACTCCCTGCCCGAGGTAAACTCCAGCCGAAAGTCCTTGCCTGTGTATTTCTTCAAAAGCTTCGGCAGCTTGACCGTGCCGATATCCTCGCACTGCCTGTGGTGTGTACAGCCCTCGGAGATGAGTATGCGGTCGCCGTTCTTAAGGTCATCTATGGCCCGTGCCCCCCGCACCGCAGGTGCCAGGAAGCCCTTGTATCTGGCCATAAGTATGGAAAAAGATGTAAGCTTTATATCCTTTGGAGTATCCGCATCAGCTCTGGCAAACACCTGGCTGTCGGTTATGACAGCATCGGGCTTGGGGCTCAGCTTTTCCAGCACATCTTTAAGCTCCGTATCCCGACAGGTGACAGCCGCCGCACCATGCTCCAGCAGGTCGCGTATCACCTGCTGCTGCGGAAGTATCAGCCTGCCCTTGGGCGCCGCCTTGTCGATAGGTATGCACAGCACCGCCATGCCGCCCTCACCGATGAGATCCCCCACCAGGGCTCTGTGTTCCTCCTTGTCACTGCTGAGCCTTGCCACCAGTTCTTTCAACTCGTGGATATTGCGGCCCTCCAGCGCACTGACGAATATCTCGTTCTCAGCGGCTTCGGGTATGCTCTCCAGCAGATCGGACTTATTCTTCACTATAACATAGGGTATGTTACGCTTTTTGAAAAGCTCTGTCAGCTTCTGTTCGCTTTCGTCCATAGGGCGGGTACAGTCCGTTACCAGCACAGCGCAGTCCGTTCTGCCCAGTATCTCAGCGGTCTTCCTGACCCTGAGCCCGCCCAGCTCGCCCACGTCATCAAAGCCTGCGGTGTCGATTATCATCACAGGCCCCATAGGCAGAAGTTCCATTGCCTTATAAACAGGGTCGGTGGTGGTGCCGGGGGTGTCAGAAACTATGGCAAGCTCCTGCCCCGTAAATGCGTTGACAACGCTGGATTTTCCTGCATTTCGCTTCCCGAAGAAACCGATATGCACCCTTTCCCCCGAGGGGGTATCATTCAATCCCATAAACTCATCTCCTTTAAGAAAACTATACCATGAAAAACACAAAAGCCCGCGCTCTCCCGAAAAAGAGAGCACGGGCGGATATACCGATACAGACCCTGCGGACACAGCTGTCCCAAGGCCTTTGTGCCGACTGCTTTCACCTCAAATATGATTTTCGGTGTCAGGAGAAGTTCTGCGTTATTCTGTTGTCTGTCTTCGCCGTCAGAAAGCTCTTGGGCTCAGACAGTTGAATAGACCGTTTTGGCTGTAACACCCTGCAGTCTGCCTATCCTGCCTGCCAGGGTATTTATCTTGTCCTGGGGGGCATCGATGGCGATGCTTATGATGTTCACCTTTTTTATACGGTAGGGCACGCCCATTCTTCCGATGATAAATTCACCGAAATCATGGAGTATGGCGTTTATGCTTTCCACGGTACTGCTGTCCTCGATGATGATAGAAATAACTGCTACTCTCGTCTGCATAGTCATGCGTCCTTTCTATCGGTGTCAGCCACCGTGAATATATTTGATTTTCTACTTAAGATTATACCATATATATATTGGTTAGTCAAGCATAACCAATACTTATGCAGTATACTTTCTGCATACATTTTTTGCACAGAAAAAAGCGTGAGCAAAGGCGCTCACGCTTGGCATTTCATATTTTCCTACGGGCTGATAAGCTTTGCCACCTGGCTGTACAGCACAGCGGGTATGACGGGCTTTGCAATGTGGCCGTCCATGCCTGCATTTTTCGAGCGCTCTATATCCTCAGGGTAAGCATTGGCGCTCATGGCAATTATCTTCACGGTCTTTGCGTCCTGACGTTCAAGCTCCCGTATCTTCCGACAGGCTTCAATGCCGTCCATGACGGGCATTTTTATGTCCATGAGGATAAGGTCGTAATAGCCGTTCTCAGAGGCTATGAACTTTTTCAGCCCCTCAAATCCGTTGTTGACGGCGTCGGCTTCAAAGCCCACTCTTTTCAGCAGCTTTACCTCAAAAATGCGGTTTATGGAATGGTCATCTATGACGAGGGCACGCTTTCCCGAGAAATGGTAGCTGCCCACAGGGTTCTTCCCCGCAACGGCGGTATCACCTGCGGGAACACAGTCTATCTCCACTGTAAAGGCGGTGCCCACCCCCAGCTGCGACTTTACCCGCATGGTGCCCCCCATGAGCTCGGTGAGGTTTTTTGCTATGGGCAGACCAAGCCCTGTTCCCTGTATATCTGCGGTGGCCGCAGTGCGTTCCTGCGTAAAGGGTGTGAACATATCCTTGATGAAATCCTCGCTCATGCCCACGCCGTTATCCTTTACCACAAATATGGTGCGCACCTTGCCGCTGCCCGACGCCAGCTGAGATACCGTCAGTTCCACCCGGCCCTTTTCGGGGGTGAATTTGGCAGCATTCGACAGCAGATTTAAAAATATCTGCCGCAGCCTTAATTTGTCCACCACCAGCGTATCCGCCAGTATATCGTGGAACTCAAAACGGAAATCTATATTCTTCTGTTCCATAAGCGGTGTTATGATAGCGCTTATATTATCCGCCAGGTCTTCAAGGGCATAGGCCTCGGGATAGAGTATCACGCTGCCGCTTTCTATGCGTGCCATATCAAGGACATCGTTGAGTATCTCCAGCTGATATTCCGCGGACTCTCTTATCTGGCGGAAATATTCCTTTACTGCCCGCCCCTCGGACTCTTCCTCACCCAGCTTCGCCAGCCCTATGATAGAGTTCATGGGTGTGCGTATCTCGTGGCTGGTATGAGACATGAATTCGCTGACAGCGGTATAGTTCCGCCTGGCCTTTGAAAGCTCGCCTTTCAGCCTGGCTATCTCGTGCTGTGCATCGAGGTATTCCTGTTCGGTATGCATATTATTTACCCCCGTAGTCTGCATGGCAGACCGCTTTATTTGTTTATATTTCTCTTTATGGCAGGGCAAGCCTGCCTTCGTTATTTCCCTTTTGTACTGTAGATTATATCACAAAATTGTGAATATGTCAAGAAGAGCCCGTGACCATTGACTTTACTGCACCAATGTGGTATAATATCATTGATATATAATTTCAATGAGGTGGTCTGCAATGGCAATCATAGGAAGAAAATTTTTTACAGTAGGTGTCATAGGCGCCATGAAAGCTGAGATAGACGCTTTGAAACCCCGTATAGAAAACTGCAAGACCCTTACACTCAGCGGCATAGAGTTCGTTTACGGCGATCTTTTCGGTATGCACGTGGTAGCTGCGGTATGCGGCATAGGCAAGGTATTTGCGGCTATCTGTGCTGAGGCCATGATAGTTACTTTCCAGCCCGATGTCATCATAAATGCAGGTGTGGGCGGTTCGCTGACGGACAAGCTGGAGATAGGCGGTGCAGGCATAGCTACTGCGGTAGTTCAGCATGATATGGACACCACCCCCCTGGGCGACCCCAAGGGACTTATCTCGGGCATAAACAAGGTATACTTCGACTGTGACAAGACCTGCGTGGAGCTGTTGGAGGAAGCAGCTGAGGAACACGGCATAAACCATGCCAAGGGTGTCATCGCTTCCGGTGACTGCTTTGTGAACAGCGCAGCCAAGCGCGATGAACTGCGCAAAGAGTTCAGCGCTATCGTCTGCGAAATGGAAAGCGGCGCCATAGGCCATGTGTGCTGCGTTAACGATGTGCCTTTCGGTGTGCTGAGGACTATCTCGGACAACGGCGATGAAAGCTCCCACAACGACTACTCAAAAAGTCTTGCCAAGGCGGCAGTTGCCGAACTGGAGATACTTGAGAGCTTCCTTGAAAAACTCGGCGCAAGGCACGGTAATTAAAAGACAAAACAAAGCAGCGTTTTCATGCGGGAAACGCTGCTGTTTTTATTATCGGGCTTTTATCAGAAGGGCGCTGCGCTGTCGTCGTCAGCGGTGTTCTCTGCGGTGATAGCTTCCTCGGGCTCCTCGTCATTTATCATGACCATTTCGGGCGCCTGCTGACCCAGGGGCTTGTTAGCCACTGTTTTCATCTCCAGGCCGTTTATGGATATCTCGGGATCGTCCATGGCGATGACCAGACATTTTCTGCCGCCTATCATCTGGGTCTTTACCTTGTCTATGCCGTCCTTGCCGATGTTTATGGTAACACTGGGCACCGATACCACCGTCTTCTTCTCCACCAGATTAACTGCGGTCAGAGGCTTGTTGTCAGTGGCCTGCTGAAAGACCTTGTCCAGATCCTTAAGATCCTTTTCGTCAATGCCTGCTTCCCAGAGGATACTGTTCAGCTTGTGAGCATCTATGGTAGCCACCTCGGTGTCGTTGGCGGTCTGGTCGATGAAAGTCTGTATCTTGTTGTTGACCTTTGACATTACCTCGATGTCCAGCTTGTCCCCTGCCACATTGCCCAGTATAGAATAGAATACCTCTTTTTCGCTGGGGCCTGTCATGGTGAACTCACAGCCCAGCAGTTCCTCGATAACGGAGGTATTGGGCTTCTTGGCATTTTTTGTATAATACATTACCCCGTTGACATCGGGGGCACGGTCGTTGAACAGGGGGAAGAGGAAGCCGTCTGTAGGCATTTCAACTATCCTGTCCGAGCCCTCTTTCTTGGCAATGGCATTTTCTTCCTCATTGTAGATGAGGCCGTCGATACGCAGGTTTACAGGGCAGATAGCCACGATGATGAAATTGTAGTTCATATCCGAGTCATCATCTTCCAGCTCGTCCATTTTATTCTTTTTAAGTACCGAGTAGGTGCAGTGGGCAGCAAAAATGCTGTAGGTGGAAACATACTCCACTTTCTCAACTATAGTGCTGAGGAAGTTATCCACCACCTCATCGTCAGCCAGCTTGCTTTTCAGCACGCCCCATAAAAACTGCTGGGCGCCCCCCTCCAGTATAGCGTCCTTTGGGAAAGGATATTCCAGCAGGTTAGCACCTATCCTGCCGCTGAGTGTCTTCTTCAGCATGGCAAGTATCAGCTCGCTCTCGTCCTGGGGGATAATGTTGTACAGCTGGTTGGTCTTGCACTTGATATTTTTTTCAGCGTCCACAAAAGCTGTAACAACGCGGTTTATGGTACACAGGTTGCTGTCCTCGGAAAAGTTCTTTTTGATCTCAGCGATCTCCTTTTTATTCATGCTATGTCCTCCGTTCGGTATCTTTATGATCTAAGAGAAAAGAGGGCCGCCACGCAGCAGCCCTCTTTCCTATAATTTCTCGCCGTCCAAAAATCATCGCCCAATGATTTCCGCCGATAATTAATATACCACATTTTCGCAGATTTGTCAAGGGGTAAAAGAGAAATTTTTCAGACTATTATCCCTGGGAGATGACCTCGTAGTTGTCAGCGGCATTTTCCTTGGTGGCATATTCGGTGACATTCAACACCTTTACCGTCAGGGGTCTTTGCCCCAGACCTATCTCGATAACGTCCCCCACCTTGACATCGTAGGAAGCCCTGGCGGCCTTGCCGTTAACGATTATCCTGCCCTCATCGCAGGCCTCGTTCGCCACGGTGCGGCGCTTGATGAGTCTTGTTACCTTTAAATATTTATCTAATCTCATATATCCTCCGTTCTCTGCCGTATTACGGCATTGCTCTTATCTACAAATTATGACAGATACGGCTATTATCACAGCCTTGCAGGCAAGCCCCGCATAAAAGTTCCCGCCGGAAAGCCCCCGTGAAAAGGTGTTTATCAGCGAATTTGCCGGCACGCACAGCCACAGATCCCCGCTGTAATCGAATATGGCCGAAAGCATGAAGCAGTTGCGGGGTAAGGCAGCTTTTTTTCTGCCATGGGCTGAAAGGTGTAGCGCCAGCCCTGCCAGTGCTGTCTGTATCATCACAGGGCAGATATAGAAAAGTATCTTCTTATCCACGATCCGCCTCCCTCAGTCTGCCTTACAGAAATAATAAAGGCGGACAGATATCTGCCCGCCAAAAGTTCAGTAATATATTACTTCTTGTCAACTACTGCCTTCAGAGCGCTGCCTGCCTTGAAAGCGGGTACCTTTCTTGCGGGAACTTCAACGGGAGCCTTGGTAACAGGGTTCATAGCTACCTTAGCTGCTCTGTCTCTGACCTCAAAAGTACCGAAGCCAACGAGAGTTACCTTCTCGCCCTTCTCCAGTGCGTCAGTGATAGAATCCAGTACAGTTGCCAGAGCCTTGTCTGCTTCCTTCTTGGAATAGCCACCCTTCTCTGCAATAACGTTGATAAGTTCTGCCTTGTTCATGATTAAAAACCTCCAAAAAATATTATGCTTAACGAACAATTGCTTATTCATTAATTTCTAATGTTATCCTGTCAGAAAGAATACAGCTCCCCCGCTGTTTCCCTTGAGATATCCTCGCTCTTCTGCTCCAGCTCCTCAAACCTGTTAACGAAAGCATTGCAGCTGTCAGCCAGGCATTCCTCAGCGTCGCATTCAAGCCTTCTCGCCAGATTTGTACAAAGCATCAGCAGGCTGCCGATATCCTTTGAGGGGTCTTCCCCGTTCACATCGGCCTGCTGCACCTTTTTCAGCGCTGCACCGATCGCCGCATACATCTCCAGTTCAGTGCCGTCCTCTTCACTCTTGTTGAAATCGACACCTGCCCTGGCAGCACGCTTGCCCAGCTTCTGCGCCCTCATCAGTGCGGGGAAATTCCTGGGCACGCTCTTGAGCGTATCCGTATAGCTTTCCTGTCCCTTGGTCTCTTTCTTGATAGAGTCCCAGTTCTTCAGCACCTTGTCCACGGTATCAGCTTCGGTGTTCCCGAAAACGTGGGGGTGGCGGACTATAAGCTTCTGACAAAGTTCAGTGATGACATCTTCCAGCACGAAGCTGCCCCGTTCCTCTTCAAGCACCACATGAAAAACGACCTGCAGAAGCACGTCGCCCAGTTCCTCACGAAGCATTTCGGGTGAGTCAAAGTCGATAGCCTCCATGACCTCATAGACCTCTTCAAGAAAGTCCTTCTTGATAGTGCTGTGGGTCTGCACCTTATCCCAGGGACAGCCTTTGTCCTTATCGCGCAGCACCGTCACCAGATCGACCAGGTCATCAATGCCGTAACGCTGCTTTTTCGGCAGCTCAGCTATCAGTTCATCGACCGACTTTTTCTTCATTTCATCACCTCATTGACTGCACCTCTCAAAAAGGGTGCTTTAATATAATACCTCAATTTCCGAAAAATTTCAAGTGCTTTTTTCACTTTTTTTCAAAAAAAGGGCTTTTCCCGAGTTTTTCAGCATTTCGCACAATAATTACTAAAAAATAACGTGTAATATGACCCGAGGTGCAGTTTTTCTGAACATTTTGCGCCTTTTGCGGCTTTTGTCGGATATCACAGAAAATACACATTTATATGTTATACTCTGCTTGATATATAATAGGCATTATGTCAATACTTTTTTAGAGGAGTGAAGTCCTTGCCCGAAGCAGAGAATAAAAACCGAAAGTCCTACGGCACCACTGCCTTTCGGGTAGCACTTGGAGGGATATGTGCGGCGGTGTGCCTGCTGCTCATGTTCTGCAGCTCGTTTTTCCCGGGACTGAGTTATGCCATACCTGTTTTTGCAGGGGTACTCATGGTAGTGATGATAGTTGAAACAGACAGCCGCTGGGCTTTAGCCACCTACTGTGCAGTGAGCTTGCTGTGCATATTCATCACCCCGAATTTCGAGGCTTCCCTGCTTTTCATATTGTTCATGGGCTACTACCCTATACTGCAGTTCCGGCTGTCAAAGTCAAAGAACAAGCCACTGGTCTGGGGGGTGAAGCTGGGGGTATTCAACCTGGCGATGATCATATACTATAATCTGTTCAAGTTCATCTTCACCTCGGTGGATATGATGGAGGGCACCGAGTTTCTCGGGAAATATGCCCTGCCCCTGCTGTGGGCGGAGGCTCAGGTGTGTTTCCTGGTGTACGACAAATTCCTCACCATGGTGATAGATGTATATATAAAATGGTTCAGGAAAAAGATACTCAGAAGAAAATGATACTGCAAAACGAAGGTGAGAAATTTAACAATGAAAGACGCTGAAAAACACCTTGAAAATGATATAGCAATAAACGAAGAAAAAAGCTCACATCATCTGCGTGACAGGATACGCCGCCGCAACAAGCGGACGGTGCAGATAGTTACATTTGTGGTCATACTGGCGCTGCTCATAGGCCTGACCGTCGCCAGCATACCCATTATAAAAGAACTGCGCACCCCCGAGGGCATGGACAAGCTCAAGCAGACCCTGGAAAGCAAGTACACAGGGGTGGAATCCATGCTGATATTCACCCTGATACAGGCGCTGCAGGTCATCATCGCCGTGATACCCCCTGTGCAGATAGTGGGCGGTGTGCTTTACGGCTGGTTCGTGGGCTGCCTGCTTTCCTTTGCGGGAACAGTGCTGGGCACCCTGGCCATCTTCCTGATGGTAAACCGTTTCGGCAGGCCGCTGGTGGAGGCTGTCATCGATGAAAAGCTCCTGGGCAAGTACAAATTCTTACAGGACGAAAAAGAGCTTATCCGTGTGCTGGTGGTGCTTTACCTTATCCCGGGGATACCGAAAGATGTCATCTCCTATATAGTACCCCTGACTAAAGTAAAGCGGCGGGATTTCTTCATGTATGTAATGCCCTGCCGACTGCCTGCCATACTCATGTCAACTGCCCTGGGCAGCAATGCCATGAACGGCAACTTCAAGATAGTAATTGCCCTCATAAGCACCGCCATGGTGCTGGGCATACTGGGATTTTTCTTTAAGGACATCGCAGTTGAAAAGCTGAACAAGCGCCGTGAGAAAAAACGCAGCGAGAAATAACAAGCGGTCAGGCGGACGAAGAGATTCGTCCGCTTTTTTGCAGGCAGAAAAATATCCCGAAAGCCGCAGGACTTTCGGGACAGATATCAGCTTATGCTCACGCTATGACCTCGGGGGCAGCGGTGAAGGAGCATTTTGTACAGGAAGCGTCCTCCAGTGCCAGCACCTCGAAAATGCCGTCGCCTACGCTGTACATATTTTTCAGCTCGGGGCACTGTTCAAGGAAAGCATTCCTTGACTCATCGCTGTCGTCACGCACAGCCTTTGCTGTCAGGCGCAGCCATGTGCCGTCGGCGCCTGCACCGCTTATCTCAACGGTGGGGTGTGCTGCCATTTCCTTGTAACACTTCTTGGTGTTGTTGGTGCAGATGTATGCCTTGCCCCCTATCTCGGCTACTGCGCCGAAAGGACGTACATGAGGGTCGCCCTCTGCGTCAACGGTGGCTATATAGAATACGCCTACCTTCTTAAGTTCTTCAACTATCCTGTTCATTGTGGACACCTCCGTGTAAAATCTGTGCAGGCAGCATTCTGTAAAAAGCCTTAGCTGCCCGTTTATATTATATCATATTTTTTCGGAAAGGTCAATTCAGGATCAAAATGAGAATAAATCGGAAATCTTAGCAGATAATATTACCGCACCAATATTTTTCGGAGGTATTTTATATGAAAGCAACCGGGATCGTAAGAAGAATAGATGACCTCGGACGGGTGACCCGTTATCGATGTCATTGACACCAACTCTTAAATTCGGAATAATAAGGCTCACGATATCAGCAAATAATTATGGGACCAGCAATTACAGATCGACCGGTAGTTATAATTATATTGAAAACTTTTTACGGCTGAAATATTAACAGTTTTGTTGATTTTCAGATGGACGAATCAATAGTTACTAAAACACTTACTTAACGTATTCCAACAGGCAATTTCAATACTTCAATATTTTTCAATATGATCTCACTATGATCCATACTTTTATCTAATGAATCGACCCATAACTGTTGTATATTTGACAAACGACCACCAAATTTTTTTCGTTTAACTTCCTCACTTATGAGTTCTTGTTTTAGTTTATTTACAGAAGCTCTTTCATTAAACCACGGCAATAGAAATACTTCGATCGCTTGAATAATATTGCTAAAGCTCAAAGCAGCTATGGTTTCATTTGAATAATCCCACCAAATATCTTTACCACATATTAGTATTCCCAATCTATCACCAAGATCAAATGATAGAAAATCATGTGGAACATAAAGCGGCATTAATGCAAAATTGGCTGTTAACGTCTTAGAGCCATAACGCTCTTTTTGCAGATCAAAGTATTCCAATACATTTATTTCATTTAGTCTGATATAACTATTAGTCTTATATTTTAGAAAACCTTTTCCTTTGAGAAAAGAATCTAGAATTTTCTTTTGCGTTTTAAATGATTTTTCTGCTAAATTTCCATCTATTGATCTCATTTCATCATCAGAGCGTATAGCACCTGAAACATTACCTTGTATTTTGAAACTATGATCCATTTTTCCTCTCCTAATCCTGATTTTTGATTTAGTATTATTATAGCATATACTGCTGATTTAGTCAATGAGATTATATGAACAAATCCGCTTTTCTTTCCGTCAAATAGCGTATTGACGGGCTTTATCAGCATTCGTGGTAGATACATATAATGAGGAAACCTTCTTTTTTTCTACCAA
>NZ_JAFUAG010000044.1 GCF_017464355.1 Ruminococcus sp.
GCGCATATACATCCCAACTTTGTATTCAGTCTGCTTTGGCAACATCATAACTCCTTTCTATTCCAAAGCAGCCTTTTCCGATATGAGTCTATTATAGCGCGCCATATCGGAAAAAGCAATAGCTTTCAGAAAAAAGGATCATGCTGTTTCGGGAACACGATGAAGAAGCTCGTTTACAACTCTATTGTAGGCGTAATCGAACATCACATCGTTAATATCCCTGTCACCAATGAAGTGACTGATCACCGTATGCCGAACCCCCTCGACCTCGTAGGTGTTCGTTTGTGTCGGACAATCTTTGTAAAGCTCGTCCATCTCCTGCATAGTTTTTACGCCTGCCTTTTCTCTCTCTACGGCATTTGTAGTTTTATTCGTTCTACACTATCCTTTCCGATAGCGCGTTCCATTTTCGCACTTCCTGCTGTCATGATCCTAAAAAATCGTCCCGTGCAGTCACGGGGAAAATGTACGGCGACCGTTCAGGCATTTTAATCCTCATTGCCGTCCTGCTTATCGTAGAACGCAATGTCATCGCTGTCCTCAGACGAGCGACCGCCGCCTGCAAGCTCTGCAATATCTGCACCGCTTGGCAGAGGGCTGCCGCCCCTGAAACCCTGCACAGAAAAATAAGCTGAGCGAGATTCTCCGCCTTGCAAGGAACATCTCAGGCAACACTAACCAGATCGCCGTCCGTGCAAACAGCGGCGGCAGAGTTTACGATGATATTGCCGAGATCAAGGAAGGGGTGAATCGGCTCTGGCAACCACTAAGATATTTTCAATCTCTGCTGATGACCTTGCAGCACTGAACTACATCGCAAATCCTGAAAAGACGGATAACGGCAGACTGATCATCACCGAAGGTTGCAGCTCTGATCCGTTGCAGGCGAGTCATGATTTTTCTGAGATTCGGAAACACGGTACAGGCAAAAGCTCCGTTCTCGCCCAACACTTCATCGTCAGTTTCAAGCCTGGGGAAATTACTCCCGAACGAGCATTGCAGATTGGTCAGGAGATATGTGAGCAATTTCTGAAAGGCGAATATCAGTATTTCATGACCTGCCACATCGACAAGGAGCATACGCAAATATGCGCCATGAGCAGAGCCGAGGATAACAGCAAAAGCGTAAGAGGAACGACCTTGAATAGACCTATCCGCTGAAAAGAAAAACGCTCTGAGGAAACATTTTGTCCCCAGAGCTGTTCTCTTATCTCTTATTCCGTTTTTTGAATAAAGTATCGGCGGACAGCCTTTGACTGTCCGCCGATGTTGTTATGCTTGATCACTGTCTGGTTGCAGGGTTGGGGATAACAGGCAGTTCTTCGTCCTCGCCGCTTGCGGTGATGACGTCCTGCGTCTCAAACTCCACGATCTCCAGTTCCGGTGAGATGTATTTTTCTTTATCCATAGTCGTTTACCTCTGAATTATTTTGTATTGTAGTTTACCAATCGGGCTCTTCATCATTTCTGGCACCTTCGCCAAAATATGCTTTCGCAGCCTGTGCGTACTTATACAGCGCCTTGCAGACATTCTGCAAATTCTCATCACCTGAGCCGCCGTTCAGGACATTGTAGCAGTAGGTCATTGCGTTGTATGTCACGCTGCTTTCCCCGAACTTCACGGTGAAATCATTTTCAAGCTCGCTTGCCTTGAGCCCTCTGATACGGGCAACTACATAATTACCGCTCTTTGAAGTCTCAACGGTCTTACCGTTGCAGGTAAACGTTGTATTCTCAGGCAGTCCCTTGAAATAGAGGGAAAGTGTTGTTTCGGACTTCAGTGAAAGCGTTGCACCCTCGAAGGTCACGCCCTCGGGAAGCTTTGCGTTATCGTTATACTTGAAATCAACAGGGACAGACACATCGTCCACAGCGGCCTTATAGCTGTCTGCAAAAGGTGTGCCCTCATCGAAATAGCTCTGCGAATATGCACCGTAGTTGAGCATTGCCTTGACCAGCGGTGCTGCCTTTTCGTATGCCTCGTCATCGTCGGTATGCAAGAGCAGATAGTCTGCATAATCCTTGACGGAATAGGTGTACTTCGTGCCTGCCTTATCGCCGTCAATCATCTGCGCTGTGATATCGGAAGCCATATCCTTTGCGGCAACATTGCACTTGAACACATAGTAGGTCTTGCCGCCGACTGTTTTCTGCGCTGCCTCGCTGACAAGCACCTTCGGTTTGTCACCGTTCGGGAGCGTAAACTGCATATATGCATTTTCATTTGCGGCCACGCTGTCATCAAGCTCCATGTAGAAGTTTACGCCGATGTCGCCCTCCAGACTGAGGGAGTAGCCCATGAGATTCTCACCGATACCGTCGGAATAGACCTTCTTGCCGCAGGAGGTACATACGCCGTCCTCATCGAGGTCGTGCTCAATAGGCACCGATATCTCAAACCTTGACATTTCGGGATCGTAGCTGACAAGCTCTCCGCCATTTACCTTTATAGTGAGATCATCTGTCAGATATGTGTTAAAGTTTGCTTGAATATAGCCGTAGATATTGTAACTTTTTCCACCTTGGAAAACGGTCTCATTGTTTTCCATTAGCCAGTTTGTATAGATCAGATTGTTATCATCTGTCAGCGATACACCTTCAGATAACTTAACTTCACAGGGTTTATATCTGGTCGTGCTGGCCTGAAAGCTTGTCTTAAGTTCCTTTCCACACTTGTAGTCAGGGCCTGTGGGGGCTGTGATAGTCAGTTCGGATATCGGATCTGCCCACATTGCTTTGAAAGTAATGCCCTCGGCAGAAAGATCGCTGTAAAGCTCTTGAGAATAAAGCCATTCGCTCTGATAATCGGATTGGAGCCTGATCTGTCCCATAAACTTTTTACCGTCAGCATCTATCACATTCCCGTTAGCGATCTCTCTGGCACGATATGCAAAATCCTCCTCTACCTCGCCGACAGTATCTTTGTCCTTTGGAACAGCGTATGAGATTTCCGTGCCGTTTACTGTATATCCGCTTATGCCGCCGAACTTTTCCGCCAGTTTCTCGTGTCCTTTACCGAGATCAACAGTGACCGTTCTGCTTTCAACAAACTCAGCGTGGAGCACGACATCATGTTCGGGCATCTCAAAGAAATAGTACCCTTGCTCGTCTATATCACAGACATGGAACTTGCCGTCCGCTTCACCCCAAAGATCGGAAAGAGCATAGCCAACCTTCGGCCTTACATCAAGAAGAACTCTGTCGCCCGAATCAACCTTTACGGATTCGTTTTTTAGCTCCACCGTACCATTTTCAGATTTGGTTAAGGTAACTGTTTTTGTCGGGACAAACGTGGAGTAAACAATTACATCGCTGTCAGGCATCATGAAGTAAAACTCGTTTTCCTGCTCTCCGTTTTTTTCCAAATCTACGCTGCCGGTAAACGAGACTACGTCTATGCCTTTGAACTTGTAGCCATCAGCAGGAGTGACTTTAAGATATACATAACTGTTTTCGTGGATGCTTTCCATCGACAGCGGGCTGGTCACCTCAACAATGCCACGCTCGTTATTTTCATTGTTATAATTATCGATGTAAACATTAAGGATCTCGCTGAACTGCACATTCACAGTGGTATCAGCCTGAGGCATTTCAATATAGTATCCGCTCTCATCGTTCTGTATCTGTTTTGAAACTCTGCTACTGCCTTCATAGTAGCTGTATTCAGAAGTGCTTATGGTGTATCCCTCATCAGGTGTGATGTCAAGATATACCCTCTCACCGGTGGGGTAGTCTGCCTTAGGTGACCTGACAGCAACAGTGCCGTTTTCAGTACCGGCCACCGTCAGCGTGCTGTATATGGGGTTCATCTGTATCTGAACATTCACATTTCCCGTCATTGGCATTTTAAATTCATAAGTCACAATACGGTTCCCGGGATCGTCTTTTGAAGTGACATTGATCGAATTGCTGACTGTACACTTCGCTGTCAACGTGGGTGTATAGCCGGAATTATACGCAACATTCACCTTGACCTTAGTACCGCCCTCAATAAATAACGAATCCGGGTTTTGGACATAATTCGTACTGTCTCCAACATAAACATAATAACCAATATCCGTTATGTTGCCCACTGTCTTGAAGCTGACGGTCTGCGTTCCCTGTTCCTCTGCACTTGCTGTGACAGATGTCCCCAAAAACAGGTCAACATTTGGGCAGGCCGGTACACTGCCTGCTACGATCATCAGAGCCAATGAAGCTGCCAGCGCCTTTCTCCAGAATCTTCCTTTCATATAGTATTACCTCCTTTATAGATACAACAAAAGCGCACCCCACGGGACATAGTTATCCCGTAGAGTACGCTTCTATTATCGTATGAAATTGTGAAAAGGGCGCAGTTATGCCTTGCTTGCTTGCTTGCTTGAATTATAGCACCCGAACATAACCCTGTCAACCCCTTTTGAAAGACTAGTTGTAAACTTTCGGTAAACAAAGCCTTACATCTTTTTCCAATATTATACCATATCGCAGCGGAAAAGTCAATAGAATTTGCGTGAAAGGTATTAAAATTGCGTGAACAGTATAAAAATTGCTTAAGCGGTCTTTTGGGATTTGCTTCAAGGTGTAACAGTTATTTTTCGGGCAGGATATGCCTTCCGTTTCGCTTTGGAGAGCATATCCATGTTGACTTATCGTATTACTCCTGAACTTCTCTCATCATCACCACGCCGTTCTCAAAGCCTGCCTTGTACGCAGTTCTCATTTCAGCTGCGGAAGTCTCGCTCACGCAGTTGAGAATACTCTACAAGGAAAAAGTACAGTCTGCCGACAAGAAAAGATCAACTTCTGCCTTGATAAGTCTCAGAAGCTGATCGAGCATTACAGTATCGAGAAAAAGCGTGAGATAGTGGTTGACCTCCGTCATTTCGTGGGTTTCTATGAATTTATGATCCAAGTATCCAGCTTTGAGGATACAGAGCTTCACAAAAAATACAACTACATCATTCTTTCACATTGTCGGGCAGCGAACTTTACAGATAAGGCATTGGTATGTGACAGAGTGTCGAAGAATCTAAGGATCGTAGAATACTCTGCCTACGATTGTTTTTCCGATGATTTTTGTTCTTCTATCTGCTAACGATAAAACAACTTTGAACCAGGTCCGGAATCAAAGTTCCCCATAAAACGAAAAGGACGGCGCAAACCGTCCTTTTTCCGTTATTTCTGTATCTCGATCTCAAACTTTCCCTCGGAGTTGACCTTGAGCCGCAAGGTCTTGACATACCGATTGCAGAAATTCTCCATTTCCTTCATGGTAGCGGTCACTCTTGTGGCTTCGTATATCTTGTGTGTAAGTTCCAGCGGGTTCTCACCGACAAGCGAGGGCAAATGCTTTTCAAGCTCCGCAAAAAGGACAGCTCGCTTCATGTCCTCCGTTCCTGCGGTGCAGAAATCATCTATGGCACAATAGTAGATGCCGTGCTGCGCGAGGGCGTTCTTGATCGCCGTTCCGCACTTTTCGTATTCGTACATAACGAGAAACTTCGCTTTCGGCAGGCTCTCGATGAGTCCCCAAAAGTCGGAATCACTCGACACAATGATAAATGATGTGATGCCGTCACGGTAGAAGTCCGTGACTACGCTTGCTGTCATTCGCACATCGACCAGGGACTTTCGGTCAGATACTCTCTCTATCTCAATATGCTCAACTGGAATCTGCGTGAATTTCGACAGCCAGTCCCAGCCTGCTGTGGTGTGCGTGTCGTCGTAGAGCGTGATTTTCTCGATCTTGGCAAGTTCTTCAGGATTTAAGCCTTTCAGCACACTGTACAGCTTGTACGGGTTGGAGTTCTCACAATCGACGGCGATCGCAGTTTTCTCGGCGCTGTCGATAAAATTATAAATATTGTTTCGTGTTTCATCATCTGCGTCCCGATATTTCGTGTAGTCGGTGAAGCTGTCATTATGCTGACCGTAGATGATCTTCAGGAACTTACGGTCGGAATAGACGATGCTTCCCACATCGGCAGGCTGCCAGTGAATATACATCTGAAACGGGTAGTGCTGAATATTCCCCATATACTTTGCAAATTCGTCTTTCAGCACTCCGGCTTTCTGATATTTCGGGATATAAAATAGATCCCGTATGTACTCCCATATGATCCAGTCATAGAAAAGTCGGGAGCATTTATCAATGTTTTCGTTTATGAGCTTGGTGAAGTGATACATATACTTCTCGGCTCGGTAATTTGCCTGAATAATTGGAAATCCCCACTTTTCAAGCTGTTTGATATTATCATTATCGTACCAATCAAGGGAAGTGAGGTTTTTCAGGTCATAGTGCATAGCGTTGTCCGTTTTCTTGAAATGCTGCAAGAGTACGGTACGGAGCTTGCACAAATATCGTATCACGGTAGCTTCACGGTCTGCATAGAGCTTGTCCAGCGTGTCCTTACATTCAGCAAAATGCGTTTCAAGAATATCTTTTCGGACACCAATTAAATATGAGATCGTGGTGACTACCTCTTTCGTATCAACGGTCAATGGAATACCTCCTATTCATCGTGGATTTTCGGATAATCGTATTTTATAGGTAATATGCTTCCCATTGCGCTCACCTCCGATCTGCTCTATAAATCTATTATAGCACGAACGGCGGTATATTGCAATGGAAAGGGCGTGAAAAAGTGTGTAGAGATTGACTTTTTCGGGTGTAAGTGTTATAATAGCTGCATCGGTTAGCAATGTATAACCATGAGCTTAGTATTTTATTAGATATTGCGAGGGGCAATCATGGATAAAAAATACACACTGCAAGGAATAATAGGCTGTGTTCTGTTCGGCATAGGTGACTGGCTGTTAGGGTTTGTTGATCCTGCAAAGGTAAACGGCGATGTGTTTTACTTTATCAGTGCAGGACACGGTGCTGAGTATCCGTCAGTAAAAATAACCATTACGATAGTAACCGCAGTGATCGGTGTTCTGTTCATGCATCAGGGCTGTACCCATATTTCCGATCTGATGAAGAATGATAAGGACAAGGCAGGAGCATCAAGAGTGTTTGCATTTCTGACTTTTGCCTGGCTTATCCTTCACTTTGTCGTAACGGTCAATGTTTATGCTTTTTCGTATATGTGCCGGAACTTCGGCAATGAACAGGCAGCACAGCTTTCACAGGATATGAGCAAGGTACTAAGCATTGGGCTTTACCTGTCCTACTTCATTATCGCCGTTGCTTTGATAGACCTGATATTGGTCATTGCAAGGGGGCGGACATATCTGAGCCGTAAGGAGGCGTTCTTCACACCTCTGACATGGATAGCTCTGATCGGAGCAGTTTCTATGCTCCTGCCTGAGAGCGCCTTTTCAAAAGGGCTTTACACATTCTGTATGAACGGCGGTATGATCGTGTGGTTCGCAAGAATGCTGTTTTGGAAGAAGCCCGTAAATCATCGGAAATAGGAGTGATGAAAGATGTTGTTGAGCTTTTTATACGGTCTGATCGGTATCATACTGCTTACCGCCTATTGCCTGATCGGTGCTTTCGCTGTACCGCAGATCGCTTATTGGACTATGACACCAAATGCCCAAAAGCTACTTGAAGAATACTGTATCAGCAGGAAGTTCAACCTAAAAGGCAAGATCTCATTTGCAATACTGACTGCGGTCTTTTGCGCTCTGTATCTGATCACGATCATATCGGCAGGAAAACAAGGAGTGAACTCCGGTATGAATTTTTGGCAGCTTAGTATCCGCTTTGTGATATTCTTTTGGATGATCTCTATCTTCGATGCTGTTGTTCTCGACTGGTGGATGTTCACCAAAACAAGGGTATTCGGCATACTCCTGAAACAAAAAACAGGCAAGACACCTTCCGTATGGAGCGTTGAACCGCAATGGGACGGTAAGGAGATACATAAACTTATCATAGAAGTTTTTGTATCGGCGGCACTTGCGTGGATATTCCTGAAAGTAATGAAGTGATCGGTTTCATATTTCGCATAGCCCGTAGATTGACTTTTTCGGGGTGGTTTGGTATAATAAGAGTAATCGAGGGGCAATAGGACTTTCTCGCTTAAATCAGAATTATCATTCTCAACGGGAGGTCAATTATGAAAGTAGATTACAGTAAATTTGAACGTGATGAAAGTTTGTACGGAGAAGTAACTGTTAAAGATCTTGACGGTTCTGAGAAAACTATTAAGGTAGAACTCGTAGAAAATGAAGATGAAGAAATACCCGAAGCAGAAAAAGAAACTTTGGAGTTCTTTATAGACAACTACTTGGAATATAAGCAGTTCTTATTAAAACCTATTTTTGAATACTATCAGAAATGTAGAAAGATGTGGGGTGCAATAGCATCCGATGACCAGAAATTCCCTGAGATCAGCGATATAAATAAAATGTATGAAATGGTTTCGTTATACGCAATTGCAGTTCTTGACGAAAATCATTACGGAAAACGATCCATTAGTTTATATTATAATTGCACTTGGAGTGAAGAAGGAATGGGGATCATGGTTTCTGAATTCAATGTTGTTAAGATCGGAGACTCAGGCGAAGTATGGTAAATACTCCTCAAACACGGATAGACCGTCCTCAACAGACGGCTAACCGTTCAAAGGGCATTACGATTATATCCGTGTCAACGTCCCGAAAGGAGAGCGTGAGAAGATCAAGTCTTATGCGGAATCGCTCGGTATGAGCGTGAATAAGCTGTTGCTCACGGCGTTGGAGGAATTCAAGGCTAATCACGAGGGAAAATAATATGCATACATTCAAGAAATATGATGGTGTTACCTTTGATGACAAGGGTAGAATCAATCACGGTACTATCGAATCAATCGAGAACGGAAGAGCAACATTGTATTATTATCATCTTGATTATCCATGGAACGCAGATCATATTACATTACCGCTTGATAAGCTCGAATATGTTCCTCCTATTATTCTGACATTTGAGCAGATCAGAAAGCTATGTCGGTATGAACTCAGGTGGTCTGACATAAAGCGTGGTTATCCGGACTATACTTTTGTGTTTTTTGAAAAGGGTAAATTTCCTCTTACTGTCGAGGATATAAAAACCGCCTTACAAAAAATTCGAGTATCGAGAGATGATAACCAGACAATATACGATGATTGGTATTATCCGCTTCAGGACTATATCTTTAATTACATTGATTCCTTTGAAATGGAGAACGGTCTGCGTCAATTCTTCGATAATTATTTCACTCAATATGATGATATTTATGATATGCTCATGTCTGACACTCCATTTCAAAATGAGATAGACCAGATATTAGAGTGGCTCAATTCATATCTCTAAGAGCATATTGTAACTACTCCAAATCCCCATTCTTCTTACGCTTGCGGTCTTGCTGCTGCTCGTTGCGTTCCTGACGGAGAAACTCCTCAATGGTACGCTGTGCATCGGCAAGGTCACGCGCCCGCTTATCCGCTTCACGAAACTGCTGATCCTTCAATGAACGCTCCCCAATAAGGGCGTTTATTTTTTTGTCCAGGCTCTCCACGGTCGGGATATGTCCTGACGGGTATAGCTCCAACACTTTAGTGCGAATCTGCCCGTACTCGGTAAGCTCTGCGCTGTGTTCCTTTCGGTACTTCTTCGCAGCACTTCCGCTGAGGGCTTTCAGCTCCTCGCCGTACACTTTCAGCTTGCGGTATTTCCGCAGGACTGTCAGCTTCACCTGCAAGTCCTCGATCTCCGTTTTCATGTCGTTCAGCTCGGAGAGAAGATAAGTGACAGCGTTCCCGTCGGCAGCATAGCCACGGTCTTATACATCGACGATCTCGACAATGTTTTCATAGAATGGGTGAGCAACGGACGGCTGACCTCGTTTTCCAAAAAGAATTTCAAGAGCTTGTTTGATATGGCAGGATAATGATTCATTCAAATCACATAAAAACAAACTCCCCGGAACTGCTCATACGAACAGCTCCGGGGAGCATTATTTTGGGATCATAACTTAGCGAGGTATTATCCCTCAATTGCAATATACTTGTGATTCTCCAGCTTCTTAGGCTCTGCCTTCGGAACGCAGATGTTCAGAACACCGTCCTCAAACTTCGCCTTCACATCGGCTTCTGTAACAGTATCACCGATATAGAAGCTCCTCTGCATTGCGCCTGCGTAACGCTCCTGACGGATCAGCTTGCCCTTCTCAGTTTTTTCGTCCTTGTCAAGACCCTTTGCGGCACTGACAGTCAGATAACCGTTCTGAAGCTCAAGATTGATCTGATCTTTCTTGAAGCCCGGCAGGTCGATCACGATCTCATAGTGATCATCATGCTCATGAACATCAGTCTTCATGACCTGGGCGGCGTGTTTACCGTACAGCTTCTTCTCCACGTCTCTGCTAAAATCAGGGAATCTGAAGAGATCATCGAATAAGTTTTCACCGAAAATGCTTGGATACAACATAGGTCAGTCCTCCTTTTTTACTCGTAACATTGTTTCCATTGCTTCGAGCAAGGGGACGGAGGGTTCAGCACCCGGATCCTTTGGTGCTTCTCTGTTCCTTTGTTCTGACTATATTATAGCACTCTTGATTAGCACTGTCAAGGGGAGAGTGCTAATTTTCACACAGGTTTCATATTTTTTAACAAGAATGTCACATTGGGTCGTGAGCAATAATGATCTGCCGATTGACCTTTTGACCGCAGTATGGTACAATTATCTTATACCCTGCTATGCCGTCTTCATGACCTGGGCGGCGTGTCGCCGCCTCCTGTTTCGCGGCAAAGCATAATGGAACGGAAGATCCTCACCGCGTGACCGAAAGTTTATGTTAATGTATGAAATAAACCGGCCTGAGCTGATAAACTCAACAAAACAATCTTCATTGATAAACTTAATGAACTGCAATATGCACAAAACTCATATTACTGTTTTATTTCCATCTACAAAAATTATGAATAAACCGTTAATCCTTAATAATGATTGTTTACTTTTTCCAGGCGAATATGTATAATAAACACATAGAGTAACACAACTCAACAAACTAAAAGGAGGTCACAAATATGGCTGATGTAATGGAGAATAAAATTGAAAACAAAGAGATCGGCATTAATGATCTTGAAGACGTAAACGGTGGATATGCAATGAATGAAGGTGAGTGGTTCAGGATGTCTCGTTTTATGTTTACCGAAGAAGAGGTGCAAATAATAAAACAAAAAACGAATATTTCTCTTACGGAGTTTAAAGAATATACCTACAAAGATCTAAATAACATGGGTATCCCGGGAAATAGCACTAAAAAGGTACAACAATATTTAGAAGGATTAGGTGTTTATATAACAGTACATTATTAAACAAAATAACTAAAGGAGGTCACTATTATGACTGATGAAATAAACAAAAAACTTGAAAACGAAGAACTCGACCCGGAACAGCTCGAAGGTGTAGGCGGCGGTCTCATAGTTAACGGTGGTTTTTGTCGTAACGCACGAGTTGTTGATGATAAAACGGGTGAGATATTAAATTCAGACTGTTATTATGCTAAAGATGCCAAAAAAGTTGCCGAGCGTCTTAATGTAAGCACAGAGATCATCAGCATGGCTGAGTATAAGGAACGTTTTGGAAAAGACATTTGATCTGTCCATCAGGATCGATTCAAAAACATGAGAAAAGTGGATTAACAAATAAGCACGAAAGGCATTGCAGGTACCAACCTGCAATGCCTTTCTTTTACTTCTGATCGACCTTTTGACCGCAGTATGGTATAATTATCCTATATAAAAAGCTCTGCGGCAAAGATTACATTACGGAATTTGAGGGCTTTGTATGCTGTGATCCGTATGGAAAGCTCATCAGTCCGAACACGGTAACGCACGACTTCCACGAGGTCATCAAGAAGAACGGTCTGAAAATGCTCCGTTTCCATGATCTCCGTCACAGCTGTGCCAGCCTTTTGCTTGCAAACGATATTCCGATGAAGGCTATTCAGGAATGGCTCGGTCATGTGACATTCAATATCACGGCGAACCTTTATAGCCATCTGGACTATCATGCTAAGGTCACTTCGGCTGAGACTATTGCAAGGGTTCTCAGCGGAAAAAAAGAAGATACTCCCACCGACACAAAAGAGACTGTGTCGGAAGAAGCACCCAAGAAGTCAAACAACAGAAAAAAGAAGAAAGACACATCTGCGGACAAGTCACAGCCCGCAGCCGTGTAATTATATAATATAGTGTGACAAGACAGATGAAGAAATGGAAAATTTCAAAAAAGAGCGATTTTGGTAGAAAAAACGGTAGAAAATTTTGGTAGAAGTCAATTATATGATTTCACAGGAGTTTCGCAAAAGCCGTAATACCGAAAGAAAAAGCACATAAAACGAAAAGGTTCATATAATGCGCTGGACATTGCCCCGATTTTATGCTATAATATAGATATTCAGTTTGCTGCCACTAACTCAAATACACACATCGTTGAAGGGCTGAATGATATGAATATACCTGTGATATTGTTGAAATGCTGATCTTTTCGATCCTGTTTACCGTGATGTGTTTCAAAACATCAGGGAAGAGCACTACTGTACAGATCCATAACTATCCGCCCGAAATACAGGAGGAATACTTCAAGACACATGAGCGTGTCCCGACTGGACCGCTTTCTAAAAGAGTGGTTCTTACAAAGGGGATCACGATACTGATCTTTGCAGCCGTGCTTGTGGTTATGGCGCTTCCGGCAGGTGCCCAGGACTTCCTGCAGGGATCTCTGTTTGCCTTTGGAATGATGGCGTGGATCGGGGCTTATGATACGTTCTTCATTGATTGGGTGCTGTTCGCCGATCTGAAGCGTTTCCGCCTTGAAGGGACGGAGCATATGGACAACGCCTATCATCAGAAGTGGTTTCATCTGAAAGGAATGCTGTTTCCGGGAATTGTATTTGCACTTTTACCCTCGGCACTGGTGGGGGTACTTGTGTCTATCATAAAGTGAATGATATTCCGAGAACAATGCAACAACAGGAGGGAAATCAGTGAATCTAACAAGAACCATTTTAGACGGCATCGTCCTTTGTTTCATTTTTAATGCGATAGTCGGACTGTTTTTCTTTGTCACGCCACAGGGATACAGTGTCATGTTCCCGAAAGGGATCCGTGAAGCCGCAAAGCCTTATGTCACCAGAAAAGACCGTCGCATTATGCACCGGGCGATCTATCCGCTGTATCCGCTGATGTTTCTGTACATGGCACTGAGTGCGCATCTTGCGGGTGTGGAGGGCTTCTGGCATTTCTTCCGGACGGGATATATCGAAATGATGTTTGTGAATGTCGGTGATTTTCTGCTCCTCGATGTACTCGGCAGAATGTATGTCATGGACAAGGGACTCATCAAGGGGGCGGAAGATCACCCTGACTGGAAATGGCACGGCTGGTGGAAGCTTGCCGTGCCGGAGCATGGACTTGCGTGGACTTTCATCTTCTGCCCGCTGACAGGTCTGATCGTAGCGGGAATCGGGGCGCTGATCACATGATTTGGAGTGCAGCAAAATGATTCTCATTCAGCTCATATTGTATTGCTTGCTGTTCACAGCAATGGTGCGGGTCATAGTCGGCAAGGGCGCTCTATCATTTTTCAGACTATCATCATGGAGTCGCCGAATGAGAAGAAACGGTACTTTTCCTCAACGGCGATCTTGTAGGCGTTCATGGTGTTCTCGTAGCCTGCAAAGGCGGAAACCAGCATTATCAGCGTGCTTTCGGGCAGGTGGAAGTTGGTTATCAGCCCGTCCAGCACCCGAAACTCAAACCCCGGATAAATGAATATCTCGGTGAAGCCGTCGCAGGGGCGGATATCTCCGTACAGCGCCGCTACGCTCTCCAGTGTGCGGCAGGAGGTCGTGCCCACCGCGATCACCCGTCCGCCCTCAGCCTTGGTCTTGTTTATCAGCTCCGCTGTCCTCTCGGGAAGCTCGTAATGCTCGCGGTGCATCTTGTGGTCAAGCACCATTTCTTCCTTTACAGGGCGGAAAGTCCCCAGGCCGACGTGCAGGGTCACATAAGCTATATTGACGCCCATTTTTTCAATGTCCGCCAGCTGTTCTTTAGTAAAGTGCAGCCCCGCTGTAGGTGCGGCGGAAGAGCCTATCTCGTTGGAATAAACTGTCTGATAGCGCTCCTTGTCGGTGAGCTTTTCGGTGATGTAGGGGGGCAGAGGCATCTGGCCTATCTCGTCCAGTGCCGCAAAGAAGTTTGTATTATCATCGCATTCAAACTTTGCTATGCGGTTGCCGTCTTCAAGAACTTCGGTTATCTCCGCTTTCAGTATGCCCCCGCCGAACACGAAGCGCCTGCCCACACGAGCCTTTTTTCCCGGGCGGCAGAGTATCTCCCATTCAAGATTGCCCCTCTGCTCCACCAGCAGGAATTCGATGAAAGAGTGGGTATCCTCGGTCTCGCCGTAAATTCGCGCGGGCAGCACCCTTGAATCGTTCAGCACCAGCAAGTCACCCTTTTTCAGGTGGTCGCATAGATTATAGAAATGGTCGTGGCTGACTGCACCCGTTTTCCTGTCAAGGCAAAGCATACGGGAAGCGTTCCTGGGCTCGATAGGGGTCTGGGCTATCAGCTCCTGGGGAAGGTCATAGTAAAAGTCGGATTTTTTCATGTTCTCAAGATCAAGCATTTTTTCTATTCTCCTTAAAGAAATATCTGTCGTACCCGCAGGGCGGTCATATGTCCGCAAAGGGCGGAAAGTTCCTGCATCGCAGGCGGTAATTTACAAAAAATTCATAAAAATATTGCCGTTAAGGCGGTCAGGTCTATTGACAAGCGGTGGAATATGTGTTATCCTATGGTTTAGAACAGATAGAGGTGCAGTTGAGATGAGTAGCACTTGTCTGCGTCAGTTCCCCTGACGCTAAGCAGCCCATGCGAATGACTTGTGCAAAAGGTGATACTGCCGAAGCCTGCGGCTCGGGAACCCGCTTGCTGACTGATGGTTCAACAGATCATCGGTTGTCATCATGCTTTATGATGGAGTGCTATCGGCGAGTTTTTTATTTTGCCAACATTCTTAATTATAATGTATGATGCGCCGGTTTTCAACCGGTTTTTTTGTTATATGTCAAATTTTTATGTTTTGCGCAAAATTTCCGCATATACCTTTGAGGTTCTTGTAGGATATGACGGCGTGGCGCAAGAGGAAAAGGAGTTTTTGTTATGGAAAAGAAGTTCAAGGTTGGTATCATCGGTGCGACCGGTATGGTTGGTCAGAGATTTTCTCTGATACTCGACAAGCACCCATGGTTCGATGTAGTTTGTCTGGCAGCTTCCCCCAGGAGCGCAGGCAAGACTTATAAGGAAGCAGCAGGCAGCAAGTGGAAGCTGGCTGACCCCATGCCCAAGTCCATGGAAGACATGGTCATAATGAACGCAGAGGAAGACGTTGAGAAGATAGCTTCTATGGTCGACTTCGTTTTCTGCGCAGTTGATATGAAGAAGGACGAGATCAGAGCTCTGGAAGAAAAGTACGCTAAGGCTGAGTGCCCTGTAGTTTCCAACAACTCTGCTCACAGACATACCGATGATGTTCCTATGGTCATCCCCGAGATCAACCCCGACCACATAGAGATCATCGCTTCCCAGAGAAAGAGACTGGGCACCAAGAGAGGCTTCATCGCAGTTAAGTCCAACTGCTCACTGCAGAGCTATGTTCCCGCACTGGCACCTCTGCACACCAAGTACAAGGTAACTAAGGCGCTGGCCTGCACATATCAGGCTATCAGCGGCGCAGGCAGAACTTTCGAGACATGGCCTGAGATACTCGACAACGTTATCCCTTATATCGGCGGCGAGGAAGAGAAGAGCGAGCAGGAGCCCATGAAGATCTGGGGCCACATCGAGGGCGACAAGATCGTTGACGCTACCGAGCCCGCTATCACAGCACAGTGCCTGAGAGTTCCCGTTTCCGACGGCCACACTGCTGCTGTATTCGTAAGCTTCGAGAAGAAGCCTACCAAGGAAGAGATCCTCCAGGCATGGAAGGAATTTGCAGGCGTTCCTCAGGAGATGCAGCTGCCTTCTGCTCCCAAGCAGTTCCTCAACTACTTCGAGGAGAACGACAGACCCCAGGCTAAGCTGGACAGAAACCTTGAGGGCGGCATGGCTGTTTCCATAGGCAGACTGAGAGAAGATACTCAGTATGACTACAAGTTCGTTTGCCTGTCCCACAACACCCTGAGAGGTGCAGCAGGCGGCGCTGTTCTGCTGGCTGAACTGCTGGCTGCAAAAGGCTATTTTGACTGATCTGTTAACTAGATAAAGCAGCATGGACTACTTTATTTCAGATATGCACTTTGGTCATGAGGACAGAGTGAAGTGGGACGCCAGACCTTTTAAAGACGCAGCCGAGATGTTCTCGGTCATGCGTGAAAGGTGGAACGCAAGGGTCAGGGAAGATGACGATGTGTGGATAGTCGGTGACTTTACTTATTACGGTGAGACCGATGATGAGAACATACGTCATTATGCGCTGAGCCTTAACGGCAGGAAGCACCTTATATACGGCAATCATGATGACCGTATAAAAAATTCTCCCGCACTTCAGCATCTGTTCTGTGAATGTGTATACGAGAAATACATCGAGCGTGACGGCAGGAAGATATTCCTTGCACACTACCCGATGGTAGAATGGTATCGCAGACCTCAGGGCTGTGTGCTTATCTACGGTCATATCCATGGCAGCTGTGATGACGGCTATGATTTCATGGCAACACACCGTAAAGATGAGGCATTCAATGCGGGCTGCATGATAAACGGCTATGTTCCCGTAACTTTTGAAGAACTTGCCCTGAACAACGAGTCATTCCGTCAACAATATATATCCGATAAGGAGAAATGATCATGAAGAAGACTATTTTTACAGGCGCAGGTGTGGCTATCGTCACACCTATGAACGCCGACGGTTCTATCAATTTTGATAAGCTGGGTGAGCTTATCGAATGGCAGATAGCCGAGGGTACCGATGCTATAATCATCTGCGGTACCACAGGCGAAAGCTCTACCATGACCGATGAGGAGCATATCGAAACTATCAGATATGCCGTTGAAAAGGTCAACCACAGGATACCTGTTATAGCAGGCACAGGCTCCAACCACACCGATTATGCTGTAGGCCTCTCAAAGAAGGCTGAGGAGATCGGCGCTGACGCTATACTGCTGGTAACACCTTATTACAATAAGACCTCCCAGCGCGGTCTTATCACCCATTACACCACTATTGCAAATGCAGTTGATATCCCCATAATACTCTACAATGTTCCCTCCAGAACAGGTGTTAACATCACCCCCGAGACTCTGAAGGAGCTGTCTAAGGTAGAGAACATCGTGGCTGTTAAGGAAGCCAGCGGCAATATCTCCCAGATAGCAAGAGTTGCTGCCCTCTGCGGCGATGACCTGGATATCTATTCGGGCAACGATGATCAGATCGTGCCTATCATGGCTATCGGCGGCAAGGGTGTCATCTCGGTGCTCTCAAACGTTATGCCTAAGGAAACTCACGAGATAGCACAGCTGTGTCTTGAAAACAAGTATCCCGAAGCTCAGGCTAAGATGAACAAGCTGGTGGACTTCGCAAACAACAATGGTCTGTTCTGCGATGTTAACCCCATTCCCGTAAAGGAAGCCCTGAACATCATGGGCAGGGAGGTCGGCGAGTGCAGACTGCCCCTGGTAAGAATGGAAGAGGCTAAGATCGAAAAGCTCAGAGCTAAGATGGCTGAGCTGGGTCTGGCAAAGTAAAGGAACATTTATGATGAGGGCGGATAGTTCTGCCCTCTTTTCATAAGGATATGTATTATCTGTACAACAGAAAGGACTGATAAAAATGACAGACATAGTTATCTGCGGCGCCAGCGGACATATGGGCAGAGTAATTGCCGAGGTCATAAATAACCGTGAGGATTGCAGGGTAGCTGCGGGTATCGACAAGGTAACAGCGCAGTACGGCGATTTTCCCATAGTTTCATCGGTAAGTGAGCTGACCGTGAAGCCCGATGTCATCATCGACTTCTCTCACCCCTCCAGCCTTGATGACCTGCTGAACTACTGCCTTACCAACGGCACAGCGCTGGTCATAGGCTCCACAGGCTATAATGATGAGCAGACTGCTAAGATAAAGAAGGCCGCTGAGCAGATTCCCCTGTTCTTCACCTTCAATATGTCCCTGGGTGTTAACCTGCTGGCTGACCTGGCCAAGCGTGCCACCAAGATACTGGGCGACCAGTTTGACATCGAGATAATCGAGAAGCACCATAACCAGAAGCTTGACGCACCCTCGGGCACAGCCATAATGCTGGCAAATGCCATCAACGAGGAGCTGGACAACAGATGCTCCTACACCTATGACAGACATTCTGTAAGAGCCAAGAGGACAAAGAATGAGATAGGTATGCATTCTGTAAGAGGCGGCACTATCGTGGGCGAGCATGAGATAATCTTTGCAGGCCGTGACGAGGTCGTTTCACTCAAGCATGAGGCTCACTCAAAGTCGGTATTTGCAGTTGGCGCTGTAAATGCAGCAGTGTTCCTCTGCGGCAAGCCTGCTGGGCTCTATGCTATGGGCGACCTGCTGGCTGAGGCTTAAGCTTTTATATAGTTTATAAGACAGTTCGGGCGGCTATTTTGCCGTCCGAACTTTTTTTGTTGACTTTGAAACTGCCCTGTGCTATAATTATCGCAAAGAGGTGAGATAAGTGGATAATGCCCTTGAAAGATATATACATGAAAATGCCCTGCGGCCTGATGTGCTGATCTTCCGTGAACCCGAGGAGTTTGTAAAATTGCTGTACGCTTCGGGGGAAAGGGCTGATATGCTGGTGTGGTATGAGTATACTTCTATAGCCGAACAGGGAAGTTCTCTCGGTGGAGGAGGCTATGCCGACCCGAAAAATGAGGGCTTCATGTGGGCGGAAACACCTTTCTTCCATATGCTGACAAAGGGGCAGAGGCGGGAAGAACTGCTTTCTCTGATAAGAACTTTCACGCAGAGATACCGGGGGCATGAACTCGCCCCCGAATTTTATCTCTCAAAACATGAGGAGGAACAAAAGTGAAAAAACTATCAGCCATACTTGCCGCCACAGGGGCAGGCCTTACCATGACCTGTATCACGGCGGCCGCGGGAAATTTTGATTATTATGTGGACGACAGCGGCAATGCCATAGTCACAAAAGTTGATAATGTACGTACTGTCAGGATAGAGAGTGTACGCAGCGGCCATGCTGTCACAGAACTGCGTTCCTCTGCCTTTATGGGCTGTTCAAAAACGGTGCTGTTCTTTATACCCGATTCTGTCACCAAAATAGATGAGCGCTCGGTGGGCTACTATATCGACGAGGATATGAAGATAGTCAAAAATGAGGGCATCACCATCTTTACCGAGAGCGAAGATTCCGCTGCGGCTAAGTATGCCAGGGCCAACGGCTTCCAGGTCAAGCACTATATCGAAGCCCCGAGTGATGTATTCACCTATGCGGGCAGCCGTGAAAATATGGAAGCCTATGCCAAAAGCAAGGGCCTCTGGCTGGGTGAGAGGACAGTGACCGATGAAAACGGAACCCCCGAAACGCTCTTAGAATACTGCCTTGCTGACATGAGACAGGATAATGCCTGGGACGGCGCTAACCTGACTTATTATTTTACCGATCTCAAATATGCCAGGGAGGATAACGGCATACTCTACATGGTAGATGATGACAAGGCCTGGGTGGTAGCTTTTTCTGAACCGAAGACCGCCTATGTCATACCCGATATTGTATTCGGGAAAAAGGTCGAAGGCATCAGGCCTACCTGCGGAGATCACATCGTACTGCTGGACAGCAGCGGCAACTGGTCTTCAAGCGGATATTTTGTGAATAATCATCTTCACGCATATTTCTCGGATCTCAAAGATACTGTCAGGATCATTCTTCCCAGGGAATGCACCGTTCCTTTCCTGGACATAGAGTATGTTTCCGATGAAGAGACAGGTTCGCTGGGACCTGTGAAGAAAGAGCCTTACATCTTAGTTCAGGACGAAAAATTTGAAAGGCTGGACGCTCACTTCTATTACTATCAGGGCAGCAAAGCCGAGGAAGCTGTGCTTGCCACCAGAGAAGAAAGCGCCCTTCGCCGTGAGTACCATGAGCTTGTCTACGGGGACGTTAATTTTGACGGTGAGATAAATGTCACCGACCTGGTGCTGACCGCCGCCCATGTACGTTCCATAAAAGCCCTCAACGAAGCTGCACATCTGGTCGCCGACATTGATGTCAACGAATATGTGAACGTCACCGACCTCAGCGCCATTGCAGCCCATGTCAAGGGTATAAGAGATCTGCCCTCATAAGAAAAGCCCCGAAGCGTAATTATGCTTCGGGGCTTTATTGTTCAGTTATCCGGCTGCTGACGTTCCTTTATCCATTCCGGTAATTCTTCACTGTCCGCGTCAGGGAATATCTTTCGCCTGTAAAGACCGTCCCGATAAAAGCTGCCTATGGTAAATTTATCATAGCCTTCAAGCATGGGTATCCTGCCTGTTTCGATATGTATTTTAAGGTCATCAAGTGTCAATGTCATCATCTCCTCACTGACACATATGATAGCATACCTGTGAACTCTAGTCAAGAGGGATTCACGGCCTTTCAGCAAAAAGTCACGGCTCATCTGCGGGAAGTATCCCGCGGCAAAAAAGGGGTTGCAATTTATAGACCATTGTGATATAATTTAAGTGTATTATTTTGTTTAGAAAGGAACTGATCGCAATGCTGTCAGATATCGAAATAGCCAAGCAGGCTAAAATGCTGAAGATCTCCGAGATCGCAGGTAAACTGGGTATCACTGAGGAGGAATATGAGCCTTACGGACATTACAAGGCTAAGCTCTCCGAGGAACTTTATGAGAAGACCAAGGACAAGCCCGACGGTAAGCTGATACTTGTAACAGCCATAAACCCCACCCCCGCAGGTGAGGGCAAGACCACTATCTCTGTGGGCCTGCATGAGGCTATGCACGTTATCGGCAAGAACTCTATCCTCGCTTTGCGTGAGCCTTCCCTGGGACCTGTCTTCGGCATAAAGGGCGGTGCTGCAGGCGGCGGCTACGCGCAGGTAGTGCCTATGGAGGATATCAACCTGCACTTCACAGGTGATATGCACGCCATAACTGCGGCCAACAACCTGCTCTGCGCACTTATAGATAACAGTATGCAGCAGGGCAATCCTCTGCATATCGACCAGAGGCGCATCATGTTCAAGAGATGTCTTGATATGAACGACCGTGCCCTGAGAGATATCGTCATCGGTCTGGGTTCAAAGGTCAACGGTATACCCCGTGAGGATTCTTTCCAGATCACTGTGGCTTCCGAGATAATGGCTATACTTTGTCTGGCGGCAGACCTTGATGACCTCAAAAAGCGTATCGAGAGGATACTTGTAGCCTACAATACCGAGGGCAAGCCTGTTTTTGCCAAGGATATAGGCGGCTGCGGTGCTATGGTGGCTCTGCTCAAGGACGCCCTCAAGCCCAACCTCGTGCAGACCCTCGAGAACAATCCCGCACTGATACACGGCGGCCCTTTTGCGAATATCGCCCACGGCTGCAACTCTGTCCGTGCCACCAAGCTGGCGCTTAAGCTGGCTGACTATACTATTACAGAAGCAGGCTTCGGCTCTGATCTGGGCGCTGAGAAGTTCTTTGATATCAAGTGCCGTTTTGCAGGCCTGAAGCCCAGCTGTGTAGTGCTGGTAGCCACTATCCGTGCGCTGAAATACAACGGTGGTGTGCCCCGTGCCGAACTGACCGAGGAAAATGTTCCCGCACTGGAAAAGGGTATCGTAAATCTTAAGACCCATATCGAGAATATGCGCAAGTTCGGTGTGCCTGTGGTGGTTGCTATCAACCGTTTCGGCACCGATACCGAGGCCGAGATAGAGGTCATCAAGTCCACCTGCGCTGAAATGGGCGTTGAAGTTTCCCTGGCCGAGATATTTGCCAAGGGCGGCGTCGGCGGAACGGACCTGGCACAGAAGGTAGTTGATACTATCGAGAACAACGAGAGCAACTTCAAGCCTATCTATGATGAAAAGCTGCCTATCAAGGAAAAGCTGGATATCATAGCAAAGGAGATATACCGTGCTGACGGTGTCATCTACACCGCCCAGGCCGAGAAGGCACTCAAGGAGATAAATGAGCTGGGCTACGGCGACATTCCCGTATGTGTGGCAAAGACCCAGTATTCGCTTTCCGATGACCCCGCAAAGCTGGGCAAGCCCGAGAACTTCGAGATAACTGTCCGTGACCTGAGGGTGTCCGCAGGCGCAGGCTTCGTGGTGGCGTACACAGGCGATATCATGACCATGCCCGGTCTGCCCAAGGTGCCCGCCGCAAACAATATCGACTGTGATAACAAGGGCAACATCTACGGTCTGTTCTGATAGATAGAACGAGGTGTGTGATGAAGAAGAAGGTCAACCCGAACAGTGTGACATCAGGGGAGATCGACATAGATAAGTCCATAAAAATGGATAAAAAGCATAAGCATACCCAACTGAAATGGCTGGTGGGCAGCACGGTGTTATTCCTGCTGCTCAACGGCATATCCCAGGTCAGCACGGCTTTCTGCGACTTTTACCAGCGGTGGGTCTATCCTCTCTGGGGGCAGACCTACGGGCGGCTGACCTCGCTGCTGCCATTTTCATTCGGGGAATTCCTCATAGCGCTGGCAGTTTTCGGCTTACCTGTATCACTGCTTGCGATGATAGTGCTGCTCATCATAAAAAAGGGCAGGCGGAAAAAGGTGGCAAGGGTCTTCGGCTTTGTTTACGGCTGGATACTTGTGTTTATCCTCGGTACAGAAACGCTGAACTGTTTCGTGCTGTACCATACCTCTACCTTTGAGGAACTAAACGGCATACCCACCTCGCAGCACACCGATGAAGAGCTGGAAAAACTGGCTTTCAGGATAGTTGGTCAGATAAACGAGCTTTCGGTGCAGGTGCAGCGTGATGATGAGGGTAAGTTCATTCTTACGGCGGATAAAGATGATACTGCAAGAAAGGCTGTGGCAGCCCTTGACAGCGAGTTCAGAAACTTCGGCGGATACTATGTCCACCCGAAAGGCATTTATTGCTCGTTTTTCATGAGCCAGATGGATCTTATGGGTATTTATTTTCCCTTTTCCATGGAGGCCAACTATAACACCGAAATGTACAGCGCCAAGCAGCCCTGCACTATCTGCCACGAGATAGCCCACACCAAGGGCTTCATGCGGGAGGAGGAGGCTAACTTCATCGCCTTTGTGGCCTGCGACCGCTGTGACGATTTGGATTACCGCTATTCGGGCTACCTTTCGGCACTCAGCTATGTGCGCAACAAGCTGTTTGAATATGCGGACGATGAGACCAAGATAAGGCTCGATAACGAGATATCCGACCGGGTCTGGACGGATATCGACGCTAACCGCGAATACTGGAAAAGCGTTGAAGAAGCCGAAGATACGGTCTTTGACAGCCAGACGGTCAGCGAGGTGAGCGATAAGGCCATGGAAGCTTCGCTCCACGCAAACGGTGTTAAGGACGGCAAAAAGTCCTACGGCAGAATGGTAGACCTTATGCTGAACTATTACGGCGAACACAGTTTCGTCGGTGAATAACAGGTTGTGATAAATTGAACTATACATACAAAACAGCTTCCCCCGAGGAGACCATAAGCCTCGGGCGGGAGATAGGCAGGCGCCTGCGGGGCGGTGATGTGATAGCCTACCGCGGCGGTCTGGGTGCAGGCAAGACCACCATAACGAGGGGTATCTCCGAGGGCCTTGGCCTTGGGGACGAAGTCACCTCGCCTACCTTTGCTCTGGTGAATGAGTACCGAAAAAAGGACTGCAAACTCAGCCTTATACATTTTGATATGTACCGTATAACCTCGGGAGAAGACCTGGAAACTACGGGATTTTACGATTATATGGACGATGACGCGGTGCTGGCGGTGGAGTGGTCTGAGAATATCGGGGACGAGCTTCCCGAGAACTGCATAATATTAACGATAGACAGGCTTTCCGAGGAGGAGCGTCAGCTCACCCTTGAGGTCTGTGACGGAGATGACAGATTTGAAGATATTAGCTATTGATACCAGCGGAAAGATAGCCTCGGTGGCTGTCAGCCATGATGGCAGTCTGCTGTGGGAGAAGACGGTGTTCACAAAACTTACCCATTCCCAGGTCATACTTCCCATGGTGACACAGGCGCTGGAAGAAACAGGGTTTGACTATTCTGAACTTGACGCCATTGCCGTTGCCAACGGCCCCGGGTCCTACACAGGCCTGAGGATAGGCATAGGTGCGGTCAAGGGCATATGCCTGGGGGCGCCCTCTATCAGGGCGGCAGGCATTTCCACTTTGCTGGCGCTGGCCTATAACTGCGCTGCTTTCGAGGGCAGGATAGCCGCCGTTATGCGGGCAAGACTGGGGATAATCTATGCGGCGGAGTTTGAATGCTCCCACGGGAAGATCACCAGAGTCACCGAGGACAAGGTCTGCACCGAGGACGAATTTTTCAGCGGTATGGACTTCTGCGGTGAGACAATGCTGGTGGGCGACTGCGCCGAGGAGCTGAAAAACAGCCGTTTTGCGGATAACGAACACGTTGTGACCGCACCGAAAAATTCCGTGCTGCAAAGGGCTTCATCGCTGTGCGCCGCCCTTGAAGATGACAGCGGGCTGCTGTGTTCGGCGGACAATCTGAGCGTTTCTTACCTGCAGGCTACCAAGGCGGAAAAGGACAAGGCTCACAGGGACAGTTAAGACAAACTGAATATATATCGGAGGTAACATTATGAAAATTGCAATAGGCTGCGACCACGCAGGTCCCGAACTTAAGGAAGAGGTTCTTGCTTATCTGGACGAGATAGGCGTTGAATACGTTGATCTCGGTGTACAGAAGGGCGAGAAGTGCGATTATCCCGACAAGGCAAAAGAGGTATGTGCTAAAGTTACCGGCGGCGAGTGTGAGCTGGCTGTGCTTATCTGCGGTACGGGCATAGGTATGTCCATGGCGGCAAACAAGGTCAAGGGCATAAGGGCTGCCTGCTGCTCGGATTATTTCTCTGCCAAATTCACCCGTGCCCACAATGACGCAAACGTGCTGTGCATCGGCGCAAGGGTAGTCGGCGCAGGTCTTGCCTGCGAGCTGATAAAGGTCTTCCTTGATACACCTTTCGAGGGCGGCAGACATCAGCGCAGGGTAGATAAGATACACGATATCGAAAACGTATAACGTAAAAATTTTGTAAATTTAGCCTGATTGTTTTGTAAGTATTGACGAAAATATCTCTCCGAAATTGGTCGTTTTGTTTCAAAAACGGCTTTTCGGAGAGTTTTTGTTTTTATTTGGCAATTTGTTCCTATTGACAAGCGGGGCAAAATCTAGTATAATGTACAGGATAAAATGTAACCGTTGTGTAATAATTCACTGTTTTTGTAACTGTAAAGTTTCGGGCTGTCTGCGGACAAGTCTGAAAAGTCGGGAAAAATTTTCTTACAAAATGGTGCGATGTGTAACTTTTTATGGAGGTCTATATAATATGAGTTTTATTAAAGCGGCAGCAGCAGCGGGGCTTGCCTGCATCATAGGCGCAGGAATGTCCCTTACGGCAATGGCACAGGCTGTTACTGCTGACGATGTTATGGCTGACAGTCAGGAGATCGAGCTGGTCTCTGCTGACCCTAAGCAGGACGGAGAATACCTGAAATTCAAGCATGAGCAGATAGCAGAAGCTTTCGGCAGCAAATCGCCTGCGGGAAAGATAAAGCGTGACTACACCACCGTGTGTGAGTTCGGCAGCTATCTCTACCACGATACCCGCTTCAACGGCATGGAAAGAACTTTCTGTATCGACGTTTCTCAGTGGCAGTCTAATATCGACTGGAACGCTGTAAAGAGAGACGGCATAAACAAGACCATAATCAGGCTTGGTGTCCGCGGCTACGGCTCTGCAGGCACACTGATGATGGACGACAAGTTCTACCAGAACATAAACGGCGCCAAGGCGGCAGGCCTTGAGGTCGGTGTTTACTTCTACACCCAGGCTATCAATGTATGGGAGGCTCAGCAGGAGGCTGATTACTGCGCAAATGCACTTTCCGGTTACAGCCTTGAACTTCCCGTATACTTTGATATCGAGAGCGTTGACTTTGCTTATGGCAGACTTGACCACGCAGGACTTAACAAGGATCAGAAGACCGAGCTTTGCAAAGCCTTCTGCGACAGGATAGAGAGCTACGGCTACCAGTCGGGCGTATATGCTAACCTCAACTGGCTGACCTGGCTGATAAACGGCCCTGAACTCGGACAGAATTACAAGACCTGGGTAGCAGCTTACCAGAGCTCGCTGAATTATCCCGGCATATACGATATGTGGCAGTATTCCAGCAGTGCACAGATAGACGGTATCTACGGCAACGTTGATATAAGCGTGTGCTACGATGTTGACTATGCCCCCGCCGATACTGTAAATGTTGATATCGACAACGGTGTCATCAGCTGGAATCCTGTAAGCGGTGCTGACGGATATACCGTTTACGGCGCTGACGCTGACGGCAGCAATTCTTTTGTGATATCCGATACTAAAGGCACTCAGTTCGATATAAGCGGACAGAGCGCAGCCAAGTTCTGCGTGGCAGCTTACAACTACTACTCAGGCGCAAGATATTACGGCAATTCTTCCGCCTATGTGGACGGTTTCCGCGGTACTGTCAGTGACGTTGAGGTCGAGAGAAGCGGTATCGACGAAGTTGACCTCAGCTGGGGCAAGGTAGATGAGGCTGTGGGCTACAAGGTCTACACTTCAAGAGGCGGCGATTACGAATATGACGGCAAGACGACTTCTGAACGCTATACCGTAGAGGGCGAAAATCTTGAAAATGTTACTGTAAAGATCAGACCCTACAACGAAAACGGCGTTGAGGGCGGCTGGTCCGAGGAGATCGCACTGCCGGGCAATTACCCCGTTGAAACTCCTCATATGGAGCGCATGGGCACTAAACTCATGTGGACAGCCCTTGACGATGCTGACGGCTATATCGTCACCTTTACGGATGCTGAGGGCGGCAGCGAGGAATTCTTTGCTGATACCAACAGTATGTTCATCGACGACAGCAAAACAGGCAGCTACACTGTTCAGTCCTACTACAAGCTTGACGGACAGTTCATGCGTTCACCCGCTTCAAATGCCTGCGGCTTCAAGGGCATAAGCTATCCTCCCGCAGGGGAAGTAAAGCTTGACTCGGGCGACGGCGAGCTGGTATGGAACAGGATAGACGATGCACTGGGCTATGTGGTCTATGAACTTACCGCCGAGGGCAATGATGTCGAGGTGGCAAGAGTAAATGAGTGCAGGTATTCTTCCGATGACCTGACAGGTACTGTTTACTTTGTAAAGGCTTACAATGCCAAGAACGATGAAGAGTTCTTCACCGAGGCTTCAAACCGTATAGTGATCTCTCTTCCCGAAGTTACCGAGGCTAAGCTTGATGCCCTGACAGATGACCACGCTGTCATCAGCTGGAACAGCATTGAGGGCTGCAGCGAGTACATGGTATACCTGGATATGGGCACAGGCTACAAGCTGTACAGCACCGTAAAGGGTTCCATGGCAGTTATTGGCGGACTTAAGGACGCAGAGTTTGCAAGCGTCCGTGTAAAGGGCTATGTGGGCGATGAGGAAGTGCTGAGTTTCGGCGCGTTCTCCAATCAGCTGTATATCATAGGCGATGAGGAAACAAGACCTCAGCAGGAAGTATTCAGCTTTGACGACCTGATAAAAAAGTAACATAAACATGAAGTTCATGCCATAGTATTTTCGGCTGTGAAGCGGAGGTACTATGGCATTTTTTTGACAGAAAGGAGTTCTGACATGACAGATATCACCGCGAAGATACTTGAAGCTTCTAAAAACAAAGACATCACTGTTGTGGGCATAGACGGCCTGGGCGGTGCGGGCAAAAGCACCATATCCGAGACCCTGTGCAACGAGCTGGAGGATAATGACATAAACACCATTCTTCTGCATATAGATAATCTTATCCACCCGAGGGCGGTGCGCTATAACCCCGCCTATCCCCAGTGGCAGTGCTATTACGACCTCCAGTGGAGGTTTGATCACTTCACAAAGGTCATAAACGAACTGAAAGCAGGGAAGACCTGCAGCGTCGAACTTTATGACAAGGACAACGACAGCTACTTCACCGAAGACTACGCAGCAGCGGGAAAGACCGTCATCGTGGTGGAGGGTATCTTCCTGCAGAGAAAAGAGTATGCAGGCGTTTTCGACTATATGGTATATATAGATATCCCCGAGGAGGAAAGGCTCACAAGGGTGCTGAAGCGCGATACCTATATCGGCAATGAGCAGGAGATAAGGGATAAATACGAGAACAGGTATTTCCCCGCCGAGCGCCGCTATTTCGCAGAGTATGCCCCCGATAAGAACGCAGACTTCGTGGTGCGGTAAGAAAGAGGCGGACATATGGAAGAATATATAAAAATGCTCGGCGGCATAAAGACAGAGGAAGAATTCCCTCGGTTTATGTAGCTTTTGTGCCGACAGTTGAAGACCCCGCTGTCAGGGACTATCCGGAAGTCCTTTCCGCCCGGGCAGACCGCCCCATGAAAACATAAACCGGGACTTCATCGCCACTATTCTCTATGCGGGAAGTAGCGGGAAGTATCTGCGAGTGAACTTAATGACTTAAGCCCTGAAGCGGCCTGCACGGCCCTCGGGGCTTTTTTTTCGTGCAGAGGGCATAAGCTTATGAAAAATCAGTGAAATCACTTGCAAAAGCAGGGCAGATGTGTTATAATCATAGTGTATGAAATGACTTAGAAACGGGAGTGATGTGGTGCGCGGTATTCGTAAATGTACGGCTGCGGCAGTTATATCTGCAAGTGTGATATTCAGCAGCTGTACAGGAATGAGCTTTACTGTTGACGGTCTGCTGAATGCTCCCAAACTCACCGAAGAACAGGGTGAGATACACGAAGCCCTTACCGCAGCGGTGGGCGGCAGTGTAACACTGAAATATCCCAGAAACGGCGATAACCGTTCAGCTTTTGTTATAACAAATCTTGACGGCGAGGTCGGTGAGGAAGCACTGGTCTTCTACGAGTACAATTCGGGCGGCGGCTCTGATGAGGGCATACGCGTGAACCTACTGGATAAGGACGAGGAGGGCAAGTGGTACTCGGTAAAAGAGCTTGCAGGTGCAGGCACCGAGGTGGACAGGGTAATAATCTCGCAAATGGGCGAGAAGAACAGGTATAATGTGCTGGTAGGCTATCAGTCCGTTACGGGCAGTGAGTGCCAGCTGGAGGTATACAGCTGCTACGACGGAGACTTCAAGCGGGTGGGTACAGATACCTATTCCGTCATGGATACGCTGGATATAAATTATGACGGCTACCGTGAGATAGTCACCATTCAGCGGCAGACCAACAATGATACAGGCGCTGTCACCGCAAAGGCCTCGCTGCTTGATATGGACGGGGACAAGCTGGTGAAGAGTGAGGGCATAGATATGTGCGCCAATGTGCAGAGCTATGTCAACACCTACTCGGGCCTGCTGAACAAACAGCATGAGGCTATTTTCATTGACGGCCTTGACCAGGACGGCGACTTGCAGACAGAGATAGTATACTACAGGTATTCCAGTTTGCAGAACCCCATGCAGCTCAGCCCCCAGAAGCTCCTGCCATTGTGTAAGAGGCCTGCGGGCTACTACAGCACCGATGTGGACGGGGACGGTATAGTTGAGATACCCTCCACCAGACCCATGACGGGCTATGAGAATGCCATAATCGATGAAATGGTCTACATGACCACCTGGAACATATACGAAGATTTCTTCAACCTGACCGAGAAGTACCGCGGGTATTATTCCATATCCAACGGCTATTTCTTCGCCTTCCCCAACAGGTGGAACGACCTGGTGACGGTCAAGCGCGAGCCTGATACTTCCGAGCTGGTGTTCTACAAGTATGAGGGGGACATCAATGACTCCACCACCGAGATAATGCGTATCTGCGCTGTCAGCCGACAGGAGAGCCAGTCTTATCTCGATGACGGCTATAAGGTCATAGCCAGCAAGGGTCAGCTGGATTATTTTGTAAAGCTGCCCGAGGATAAGCGTGAGCCCCTTATACTGACCATAGATGAAGTAAGGAACAATTTCTACATAGTTGACTGAGATGAGAAAAAGTGAACACCCGGTACAGGGCAAAGCTTGAAAAGAAGCTTGCCGCCTTTGTTTCCGAGCTTGAATATGAGAACTGCAGACCCATTGCAGGCGGCGAAAGCTTTGTCAGGTCGAAAAAAGAGTTTGAGATCTTAGAGATGTTCAGTCCGCTTTTCTCATGACCGATGAAGACCTTGAAAAAACAATGATATTTGATAACGGAAAAATATACTGAATACTTTACCGAGAGGAGAGTTTTGCAATGAAAAAAGTGCTTGTTTGTGAAGATGAAGACTCTATCCGCGAGTTTGTCGTGATAAATCTGGTGAGAAGCGGCTATGAGGTCGTGGACGTCAACTGCGGCGAAGAAGCGCTGAAAGCTTATGAAGAGAACGAGGGTGCCTTCGATGTGGCACTGCTGGATATAATGATGCCGGGTATCGATGGTATGCAGGTGTGCAAGAAGATAAGGGAGAAGAATTCTGCCATGGGCATAATCATGCTCTCTGCCAAGAGCCAGGAAATGGATAAGATATCCTGCCTGATGAGCGGCGCAGATGACTACATAACCAAACCCTTCTCCATATCCGAGCTTATCGCCAGAGTAGATGCGGTGTGCAGGAGAGTGAACCGTTCTGCGGTAAAGCCCGAGGAAGCTTCTACCATAACATCGGGGCCTTTCGTGCTTAACCTGAAGAGCCGCACTGTGCTGAAAAACGGCAAGCAGATCGATCTGACACAGGTCGAATACCAGATAATGGAGTATTTCTTCAAGAACCAGAACGCTGCCCTGGACCGTTCCAGCATACTCAACCATATCTGGGGTGAAAGCTATTACGGAGATGACAAGATAGTCGATGTAAATATCAGACGTATCCGCATGAAGATAGAGGACGAACCCTCCAACCCCAAGTATATACTGACTATCTGGGGCTTCGGCTACAAGTGGTCGGGCGGCAGCAACTGAGGGGTATAAATTGAGCGTATCAAGCAAACGTAAGTACCGCGGGGGAGAAAGTATAACTCGCCACTGGCTGGTGAACAGCATGGGCATAGTAACGCTCATACTGCTGCTGGTGGAGATAGTTATGATCTTCATCGTGAGAAGCTACTATTACAGCTCTGCCAAGCAGTACGTCACCTCAAAGATGAATGTCATAACCACCTCGGTGATGAATTCCTCGGGGGATACCACCAACTACAATGCCGAGATAAGGAATATCGTAGAGACCTATGAGGACAAGGACAGGATAGAACTTATGGCTATAACCGCCGACGGCACTGTTGATGTCACCTCCTCGGGATTTTCCCTGCAGGGCGGCGACAGCATGAGCGATTATGCCGAGGCAAAGGCTTCCGCCGCAGGCAACGCAGCCCAGATAATCAGGCTGGGCACAGGTGAGAAGGTCGTGGCGGTTACGGCAGTCATATCCCCTAAGGGCTGCGACTATGAGGCACTTAGGATGCTCAGCTCCATGAAGAACATAGACAGGCAGATCGGCATGATAGTGCTGGTCATATCCGCTATAGTGACGGGCATAGTCCTGCTCATGTTCTTTACGGGTATGTACTTCATCAGGCAGATAGTAATACCTATACGGGGCATAGCCGATATCACCCATAAGTACGCAAAGGGCGATTTTTCCAAGCGAATCGAGAAAAAGAGCGAGGACGAGCTGGGTGAGCTTTGCGACTCTATCAACAACATGGCGGAGGAGCTTTCAAATACCGAGCAGATGAAGAACGAGTTCATATCCTCTGTTTCCCACGAACTGAGAACGCCCCTTACAGCTATCAAGGGCTGGACGGAAACGGTCTCGGCCATGTACGGCGATGTGGAAACCTTCAAAAAGGGTATGCGCGTCATCAACAGCGAGACCGAAAGACTTTCGCAAATGGTGGAGGAACTGCTGGATTTCTCCCGTATACAGGATAACAGGCTGCTGCTTCAGATGGATACTATCGACATACTGGCCGAGCTGGGCGAAACTGTGCTGATCTACCAGGAAAGGGCAAGAGCCCTGGGCATAACCCTGAATTACTTCGAGCCCGATATGCTGCCCTTTGTATACGGCGACAAGAACAGGCTCAGACAGGTGTTTATCAATGTGGTGGACAATGCCATAAAGTATTCCGACAAAGGCGATACCGTTTCGGTGGAAGCCTATGAGGAAGACGGTGAGATATGCATATCCGTATCCGATACGGGCATAGGTATCTCCAAGGAAGACCTGCCTCGTATCAAGCAGAAGTTCTTCAAGGCGAACCATACCCGCCGCGGTTCGGGCATAGGCCTGGCGGTGGCGGACGAGATAATCGCAAGACACGGCGGTACTATCACCATTGACAGTGAACAGGGTGTGGGCACTACCGTTATGATAACCCTGCCGTTCATCGAGCAGGAGGAGAAGTCGGAGGAGAGCGATACTGTTGATGTGGAGCTGATATCCTCTGATGATAAGCCCGAGGGGGCTGTAGAAAGGAAAGAGACCGATGAGCAGTAACTCAAATGCGGGCAAGGAAAAATTCAAGTCTAAAATAGGCGGACAGGCAGTCATCGAGGGCGTTATGATGCGTGGCATCGATAAAATGTCCATGGCGAACCGTCTGCCTAACGGCGAGATAGATATAGATATCTGGGAGATAAAGGGCGGCAAGAACCCCGCGTGGTATAGAAAGACCCCGTTTATCCGCGGTATCTTCAACTTTGTTACCTCCATGCTGGACGGCTATAAGTGTATATCGAAGTCAGTAGATAAGCAGATGACCGATGAAGATGAGGAAGAACCCACAAAGTTCGAGCAGTGGCTGGAGGATAAGCTTGGCGACAAGCTCATGCCTGTGGTCTCGGGGATATCCATGGTCGTCGGTGTGGCGCTGGCGCTGTTTTTATTCATGTGGGTGCCCTCTGCGCTGATCAAGCTGGTGGAGCATATTGCAGGCACCGAGTTCAATGCGGTGGTGAAGAACATCATCGAGGGTCTGCTGAAGATAGGCATATTCGTGGGCTATACAGCCCTTACAGCCCTTATGCCCGATATGAAGCGCCTTTACGAATACCACGGCGCCGAGCATAAGACCATAGCCTGCTACGAAGCCGAGACCGAGCTGACACCCGAAAATGTCAAGGGCTTCGTGCGTTTCCACCCAAGGTGCGGCACGAGCTTTATTTTTCTGGTGCTTTTCATTAGTATTTTTATCAACACCATCTTCCGTATAAGCTGGGCTAGCCTGCCCCTGCGCGTGCTGTGCAAGCTGGCACTGCTGCCTGTGGTGACGGGCATAGCCTATGAACTCATACGTCTGGCAGGAAAATACGACAATGCTTTCACACGCATATTCTCAGCCCCCGGCCTGTGGATACAGCGCATAACCACCCGTGAGCCTGAAACTGACGAGATCGAGTGTGCCATTGCTGCGCTGAAAGCCGTTATCCCCGAGAACAAAGAGGACGATAAATGGTGACCTACAAGCAGCTCCTCAAAGAGCAGACAGAGGGTCTTGTCAAAGCGGGCAACGACAATGCTGTGTTCGATGGGGCGGAGCTTCTGGGGCTTGCCCTTGGGGTCGACTGCCGCAGCGGTGCCTTTGAAGCACTGACCGAAAAGCCTGCGGAAGAAAGCGTAAAGGCTGAGTTTGAAGCCCTCTGCGAAAGGCGGAAAAAGGGCGAGCCCCTCCAGTATATACTGGGAGAGTGGGAGTTCTATGGGCTGACGGTAAAGGTCGGCAAAGGGGTGCTGATACCCCGTCAGGACACCGAGACACTGGTGGAGCTGATAGTAGACAAGTACAAAAATTCGGATAATTTAGTCGTGACAGACCTCTGCGCTGGCAGCGGCTGCATTGCCCTGGCGCTGGAAAAATATCTTGGGTGCAGGGAGGTCTATGCCGTTGAAAAAAGCGAGGCTGCCGCAAAATATCTTGCGGAAAATATTAAGCTGAACGGCTCTGCGGTGAAGCTGGTCATGGGCGATGTGCTGAAAGAGGAAACAGCAGAAAGTCTGCCCGTGGCGGATATAATAACCTGCAACCCCCCTTACCTTACCTCGGCGGACATGGCTGCCCTGCAGACGGAAGTCACCCATGAACCTGCCGAAGCGCTTTTCGGCGGAGAGGACGGCCTTGACCTCTACCGTGCCGTTACAAGGATATGGAAGGACCGCCTTGTATCAGGAGGCACGCTTATTTACGAGATAGGTGCAGGCCAGGAAGATGACGTTATGCAGATAATGGTGCAGCACGGTTTTGAGAACGTGCGGTGCAGACCCGACCCCTGCGGGATGATGCGCTGTGTTATGGGTACAAAAAAATGAACACTAAAGATATTGTCAACGATAAGAACTAATATGAATGCGACGGCGGCAGGGTGTATTTATGCTATGATGACGAGAAAGAGTTCTATGAGCCGTACACTTCTTACACTGATGAGTCATACAGGGATATCCGCACGCTGTTTATCCCAAACAGCATGAACGGCAAGGCGGTGGTCATCTATGGCGGCCTGCTTCACGGTATGTCTGCAACTAAACGCTTTAAGGTCGCCCCCGACGACCCCTGTTTCTGTTTGTATGAGGGCAGCAGTGCGGGTCTGCTGAAAGCGAAATGGCATTATAACTGCGTCATACCCAAAAAAGGTGAACTGAACGATGACGGCGAAAGGAAAGAATAGCTGAATGCTGTATATAATCAGACACGGCAGAACAGATTGGAATGTGCTGCATAAACTCCAGGGCAGAACGGATATCCCCCTGAATGATGAAGGGCGGCAGATGGCCAGGGAGGCGGGAGAGAAATACCGTGATGTGCATTTTGATGTCTGCTACTGCTCACCCCTTGTAAGGGCGAGGGAAACGGCCGAGCTGCTGCTGGCCGGCAGAGATGTCCCCATAATACCCGATGACAGGCTGGTGGAAATGTGCTTTGGCGAATACGAGGGTGTGGAGAACAGCTTTTCTCTGCCCGATTGCCCTATAAACGTGCTTTTCCACGAACCTGATAAATTCAATGGCGCAGGTGGTGCCGAAACTCTCGATGAACTGTTTGCAAGAACAGGCAGCTTCCTGAAAGGTACAGCCTATCCCTTGGTGGAACAGGGGAAAGATGTGCTGATAGTAGGCCACGGTGCCATGAATTCTTCCATAGTAAGTCAGGTGAGAAAATTCCCCAGGAAAGACTTCTGGAGCGCAGGTATCGAAAACTGCAAGCTGATGAGGCTGATATGACCATATCTCGGAGGTGTTCTTATGATACGTGAAGTGAGAGAAAGCGACTTCGATGAGCTGCTGCGCCTTTATATGCAGCTGCATGATAACCCTTTCCCCGAAAAGGACAAACGTGTGACAGAGATATGGCAAAATATCCTCGATGACAAAAACCACCATATCATCGTCGCTGAGGAGGAGGGACATCTGGTGTCCTCCTGCGTATGTGTCATAATACCGAACCTTACCAGAGGCCAGCGGCCTTATGCTTTTGTGGAGAATGTCATCACTGACAAAGGCCACCGCAAAAAGGGTCTTGCCACCGCTTGTCTTAACTATGCCAAAGATATAGCCCTGCGGGAGAACTGCTACAAGATGATGCTGCTGACAGGCTCAAAGGAGCAGAGCACCCTGAATTTCTATGAGAGGGCAGGCTACAATAAAAACGACAAAACAGCCTTTATACAGTGGCTGTAGGTCAATACAGAACATCGCCGTCAGGCGGCGGGTGATACTTTGAAAAACAGAAAGAACTACCTTAAGCGCCGTGCGAAGCTCAGGCGGCTGACCAATGAGGGCTTTGCCTTTGAAACTTCGACGGAATGTGAATACTGCGGGGAAAGGCTTTATGACTTCCCCTTGTATGATGCCAAGGGCTGCCTTAAATGCGGCAATTGGGCGGAAGATGTCTGCGGGGACCCGAAGTGCCCCTGTGCAGCAGAAGACCTGCCTCGCCCCCTGGCATATATTTTGAGGCAGGGGAGAATGCAGGCCGCGCTGTTATGCGCAAGAGGAGCCTGCAGGATAACTACTTCCACAAGACGAACGGGGCTTCAAAAAGGCAGAAAAAACGTTTGCTGTACGATAAACTGAACAGCAAATGGTATGTGTACTAAATTTGGTACACATATATATTCGTATCGAAAAATGCGCTTACAGTCCGTACAAACGGACAGTTAATGTGTTATAATATATGCAGGAAAGAAAATTTCCCGAAAATATCATTTTGGAAAGGAAATAAAAAAATATGGCTATCGACAAGAAGAAAAAGGAAAAGTCACCCCAGGTACACAACATAACCGACGCAGAGGAGAGAAAGAAGGCTCTTGAAACTGCCATCGCCTATATCGAGAAGCAGTTCGGCAAGGGCGCTATCATGAAGCTTGGCGACGCAAGAGCCATGGACGTTGAGGCTATCCCCACAGGTTCCATGACGCTGGATATGGCGCTGGGTATCGGCGGTGTGCCCAGGGGACGTATCATCGAGATATACGGACCTGAGTCCTCGGGTAAGACCACAGTTGCGCTGCACATAATCGCCGAGACCCAGAAAATGGGCGGCGAGGTAGCTTTCATCGACGTTGAACACGCTCTTGACCCTGTTTATGCCCAGAACCTGGGCGTGGATATCGACAGTATGCTGGTATCCCAGCCCGACAGCGGCGAGCAGGCGCTGGAGATAGCTGAGGCGCTGGCAAGGTCGGGCGCTATCGACTGTATCGTCATCGACTCGGTAGCCGCCATGGTAACAAAGGCTGAGATAGACGGCGAAATGGGCGACACCCATGTGGGTCAGCTGGCAAGACTAATGTCCCAGGCCATGAGAAAGCTGACCAGCGTTGTATCAAAATCAAACACCACCTGCGTGTTCATCAACCAGGTGCGTGAGAAGATAGGCGTTATGTACGGCAACCCCGAAACTACCCCCGGCGGCCGTGCGCTCAAGTTCTATGCCTCCGTCAGGATAGAGGTAAGGCGCGGCGAGCAGATAAAGGACGGCGGCGAGGTCATCGGCAACCGCACCCGCTGCAAGGTCGTTAAGAACAAGGTGGCTCCTCCTTTCAAGGAGTGTGAGTTCGATATCATGTACGGCAAGGGAGTTTCCCGTGTGGGCGAAGTCCTTGATGCCGCTGTTGACCTTGGCATAGCCAAGAAGGGCGGCGCATGGTTCAGCTATAACGATGTCAAGCTGGGACAGGGCCGTGACAACTCCAAGCAGTTCCTGCTGGATCACCCCGATATAATGGCTGAGATCGAGGAGAAGATAAAGGTGCAGACAGCTGAGGCCCTTGAAGCTGCCAACAAGAAAAAGGAGAAGAAGTCCAAGCTGGAAGAAAAGGCCAACGCGGGGGCAGGCATCTCTGATGATGATGAGGGCGGAGTTATAAAGAAGGTAACTTCCGATGAGCCCGAAACACCCTCAGAGGAGAATTTTGAGGAGTTCGCACCTGTGGACATCGACAGCTTCGGTGAGTGATAGATGTTAAAGATCACCAACGTTTCCAGATACAAGGGAATGACCTGTATGATCGAATTCGAGGACAGGGACACGGAATTTCTCAATCAGGAGATAGTGAGCAGATATAACTTAAAGGCAGGCATGAGTCTGCCTTTGTCTGCGTGGGAAGATATAAAGGCCGATGAAGAGTACCGCAAGGCACGGGAAAGGGCGCTGTATCTTCTTGACTACAGGGACTATTCCTATGTGGAGCTTTTTCACAAGCTGGAAAAGAATTACTCCGAGGACACCTGCTATCGGGTCATGGATAAAATGGTCGAAATGGGTACCATAAACGACCGCCGCTATGCCGAGGGGCTGGCGCGGCATTATGTGGAGGTAAAGCATTTCGGCAGCCGCAGGGCTTATCAGGAAATGCGGGGCAAGGGTCTTACAGGGGAGGTCATAAAGCTTGCTCTGCAGGTATATGATGAAGATGAGGAGACCACCTGGTACGACAGGCTTTACGAACTGGTGGAGAAGAAATATCTTCGGTACCTTGAAGATGAAAAGGGCATAAACCGCGTGAAAAATGCCCTGGTGAGGTACGGCTACAGCTACGACCTCATAAAGGAAGTCCTCAGGGATATAGGGGAAGAATACGGCGAGGAGGATTAAGTTTTGGATAAGATAAGGTATAATGAGGAGCAGGAGGCTTTCGAGATCGACTATCAGCTCTGGGGAAAAAGCGTGACAGTGCTTTTCTATATGGAAGATCAGCAGGAGATAATAGGGAATATCTCGGAGATAGCCGACCTGCTGGGCAGGCTTGACCGCAACAAGAAAAGGATAGCCGAGATAATCAAGCGCGACGGCCGCTATGACAAGAAAAAATTCCCGCTGCTCACCTCAGCTGAGATAGAAGAGCAGATGAAGATAGAGAGCGCCTTTGTAGACATGGACGAGGACGGCATAGTCCTGGGGGCTACCGCCGTTACGGATAACGGCGCCCTGGGCGAAGGTGTCATGGTGGAACTGCTGAGCGACGGCTCCCTGGAGATAAGCTCCGCAGGCAAACTGATGTAAATATATGAAAAGTGCAGCCCTGTGAGGGACTGCACTTTTTCAGCATATTACACGGCAGCGGGAACGTCAAAATAGCTTTATCAACGGGAAAAATCATGAAGAAAAAGCGTAAGAATGCTGAATTTTCAGCGCAGGTCTTTACAAACAGGGAGAAACGTGCTATAATACATAGATGTAATTGTAAAAAAGTTTACTTTGATAGGAGTCCTTATCGTATGGCTACTAGAGTAGGTATGGTTTCTCTTGGGTGTCCCAAAAATCAGGTGGACGCCGAGCATATGCTGTTTGACCTGAAAAAAGAGGGTTATCAGATAGTTGCCGATGCAGCGCTGGCAGATGTGGTAGTTGTCAACACCTGCGGATTTATTGAAAGCGCCAAGCAGGAGGCTATCGATACTATCCTTGAATTCTGCACCCTTAAGCAGGAGGGCAGGATAAAGGCGGTCATCGCTACAGGTTGTCTGGCTGAGCGTTACCGTGATGAGATGAAGAAAGAGATGCCCGAGCTTGATGCGGTAGTAGGTCTTGGTTCAAATGCGAAGCTTCCCGAGATAATCAGGGATATCTACCGCGGCACCGAACAGATATGCGCTTACGGCAGCAAGACGGACCTGCCTATGGAGGGCGGACGTATCATATCCACCGAGCCGTTTTATGCATATATTAAGATAGCAGAGGGCTGCTCCAACAACTGCACCTACTGCGCAATACCCGCCATACGCGGCAGGTTCCGCAGCAGGAAGATGGAGGATATACTTGAAGAAGCAAAGTGGCTGGCCGAACACGGTGTCACCGAACTGGTGATCATCGCCCAGGATACTACCCGCTACGGCGAGGATATCTACGGCAAGTCCATGCTGCCCGAGCTGCTGACAAAGCTTTGTGAGATAGAGGGCTTCAAGTGGATAAGAACGCTTTACAGCTACCCCGAGCGTATCAGCGATGAGTTCATCGATGTGCTGGCTAAGGAGGATAAGCTGGTAAAATATATTGATATGCCCGTGCAGCACTGCAACAGGGACGTGCTGAGAGCCATGAACCGCCCCTGCGATGAAGCCTACCTGCTGGAGCTGATACAGAAGCTCCGTGCAAGGGTGCCTGGGATAGTGCTGAGGACTACGCTGATAGCAGGCTTCCCAGGGGAGACTGAGGCGCAGTTCGAGGAACTCTGTGAATTCGTGAAAAACGTGGGCTTTGAAAGACTTGGCTGCTTTGCATATTCCCCTGAGGAGGGCACCAAGGCCTACTCCATGCCCGACCAGATAGATGAAACTACCAAAAACAGGCGTGCCGACATCATCATGCAGGAGCAGATGCTGGTGGCTGACCGCTATAATCAGGCTCAGCTGGGCAAGACTATAGAGGTAGTCTGTGAGGGCTTTGACCGCTATGCGGAATGCTATTTCGGCAGAGGCACCGCTGATGCCCCCGAGATAGACGGAAAGATATTTTTCACCTCCGAGAAAAAGGTGCAGATAGGTCAGTATGTCAGGGTGGAGCTTTTTGATACCCTTGATTATGACCTGCTGGGTACTGTTGTAGAATAGGAGGTGCGATGAATGAAAAGCATGAATTTACCTAACAGGCTCACCGTGCTGAGAGTGGTGCTGATACCGTTTTTTATGATATTCCTGCTCTGGTTTGAGATAGGTGAGCGCCTGCATACCATACTTGCGATGATAGTTTTCATCGCCGCTTCGCTGACAGATATGCTGGACGGCAAGATAGCAAGAAAGCAAAATCTGGTAACTACTTTCGGCAAGTTCCTTGACCCCCTGGCAGATAAGCTGCTGGTCATGGTGGCGCTGATAAGCTTCACCTTTGAGCGCTGGATAGACCCCGTGGCAGTAGTTATCATACTGGCCCGTGAGTTTATGGTGACAGGCCTGAGATTAGTCGTGGCAGGCGAGGGCGTTGTTGTAGCCGCAGGCATCTGGGGCAAGCTGAAAACTGCCTTTACCATGGTGGCGCTGATAGCTATCATGTTCCTGCAGATACTGTTCCCCGAGCTTAAGGGAGCCCCCGACCTCAACTGGCATTCACCTGTGTTCCTTATAAATGAGGCGCTCATCTGGATTTCCGTTGTGCTTACGGTCATCTCGGGTGCTATATATCTGAAGGCTTACGGAAAGTATATCGACCCCAACGAATAATATATATCCAAAATGCGTATCAGCAAAAGTACCCCCGCTGCGGAACTGCAGAGAGGAGCCGTTCGGTGCAAGGCTCTGTTCGGGCGAGGTGAAGTGCGGCTGACAGCAGGGAGTGAGGAAAGGCAACGAGTATTCCTCCCCGAAGACCCGCGTTAAGGGTGCAGAGATCGTACAGATATTTGTACAGTAAAGCGGAGTGGGACCGCGTGTGAGAGATCATTCGCCTCCGGGTACGTCAGCAGACGTATTCGGGGGCTTTTTTATAGGAGGGCTTATGGTCGGCTTTGAAAGTCTGCTTAAAGGCGCCTGCAATACCCGTGAGATAGAAGGTGTTGCCAACAGGGGAGTTTTCCTGCGCAGCGGTGCGCTGGCGGCGCTGACAGAGGAAGATGTCTGTACCCTGAAAGAAAAGGGCATAACGACCCTCATAGACCTGCGTACTGAGGAGGAAGTTTCCCGCAGACCCTGTACGCTGTCTGACAGGGAAGAGTTTTCATATCACCACCTGCCCATAGCCGAGGGCAGCGAACCGCCTGCCTGCCTTGAAAATGTGCCCTTATCCTATATGTGCATAGCAGAGGCTGAGAATATGGCAGAGGTCTTCCGAAAGCTGGCAAATGCCTGCGGGGGTGCAGTGTACTTCTGTACGGCAGGCAAGGACAGAACAGGCGTGGTAAGCGCCATTTTGCAGCTGCTGGCGGGTGTCGAAGATGAGGTCATCATAAAAGACTACACCCTCAGCCGTGAATACAACAAGGCGCTGCTTGAAGCCTATCTTTCAGCCCACCCTGAGACCGACAGGCAGACGGTGCTGGCAAATGAGGTCAGCATGGCGGGCTTTCTGAAGCTGTTTCGGGAAAAATATCGCAGCGCCGAAAGCTATCTTGCTGTGCCCGGGCTTTCTGAAAACGAGATAAACAAACTCAGATCAAAACTGATAAATAATGAGGTGCTGTAATGGGAAGCATTATCAAACGCATCATAAATAGCTATAAAGCTGAGATACAGTCCATCAAGGACAGGGACCCCGCAGCCACAAGTACCCTGGAGATACTGACCTACGCAGGTCTTCATGCGGTGGCGATGTACCGTGTGGCACACTGGTTCTATATAAGGGACTTCAAGTTCATCGCAAGGTCGATCTCCCAGACCGCCCGCTTTCTTACGGGTATCGAGATACACCCTGGTGCTAAGATAGGCAAGGGTCTGCTGATAGACCACGGCGCAGGGGTCGTCATAGGTGAGACCGCTGAGATAGGTGATAACTGCCTGCTGTACCAGGGCTGTACCCTGGGCGGTACGGGCAAAGACCAGGGCAAGCGCCACCCGACCCTGGGCAACAACGTAATGGTCGGCTGTGGCGCCAAGGTGCTGGGGCCTTTCAAGGTGGGGGACAACTCCAAGATAGCCGCCAATGCGGTGGTGCTGGAGTCTGTTCCTGCCAACTGTACAGCTGTGGGCGTGCCTGCAAGAGTAGTCAAGCAAAACGGCAAGCGTACCCTTGACCTTGACCAGGTGCATATCCCCGACCCTGTTTCTCAGGAACTCTGCAAGGACAGACTTGAACTTGACCGCCTGAGAAAGCGTGTGGCCGAACTGGAGCGCCGTCTGGAACAGGAGGGTAAATAAATGGACAATTATGAACTTATAGACATGATGTTGTCAAAGCCCTGGCTGCTCACAGGTGAGAGCCTGACCGCCCTGAGGTTCTTCCTCAACGGATATTCCTACTGTAAGCTTGAGTATAAGCTCATTGAAGACGAAACGAAATATGAACTGTTCCCCCTGCCCTGGAAATTCTTCGGTATCTATGTCAGAGATCAGATACCCGTGGACTGCGGCGAGCGTGAGTGGTATTACCAGATGATGACCTACTACGGTGACAAAGAGGGCTACCGTATGTTCTGCCATTTCTATCAGGAATTCCGCAGCCTGAAAATAACCTCGGTGCGCCGTATGCCCCTGAATGAAGACCAGATGATATTTTACCGTGAAGCCCTGGACAGAAAAATGGAAGACAGCTATGGTGAGCCTGAGTATGAACAGCTTGTTCATGCAAACAAGCTCTTCCCGATGTCGGTCTATCTCATAGCGTTGTCCGACGGCAGCTGTCTTGTGGCCGTGGAGGATACCGAGTTCGTAAGGCTGAAGCTATGCTTCTTCAAAAACGAACAGCGTGCTGAAAAATATGTTTACAGCCAGTTTTGCAGCTTAGACGCAAACTGGTTCGAGATAACAGGGGTCAGCGAACTGAGATTTCCAAAGCCCCTTATCAGTGATATGTATTATTCGGATATGGAACGTTGAAAAGCAAATTTTAAATTGGAGGACTTAAAATGAGGATCTATAACACACTTTCCCACAAGGTAGAAGAATTTGTACCAAACACAGCGGGCAAGGTGGCAATGTACACCTGCGGCCCCACAGTTTACCACTATGCCCACATAGGCAACCTGAGAAGCTACATCATGGAAGATGTGCTGGAAAAGTATATGCGCTGGACAGGACTTGATGTAAAGCGTGTCATGAATATAACCGATGTAGGCCACCTGACCAGCGACGGTGACACGGGCGATGACAAAATGCTCAAGGGCGCAAAGCGTGAGCATAAGACCGTTATGGAGATAGCAAAGTTCTATACCGATGCTTTTTTCACTGACTGTGGTAAGCTGAATATCAAGACCCCCGATGTGGTCGCACCTGCAACTACCTATATAGACGAGTTCATCAAGGTCATCACTTCTCTTATAGAAAAAGGCTATGCCTATGAGGCAGGCGGAAATATCTACTTTGATACCTCAAAGCTGAAGGAGTACTATGTGTTCCATAATTTCAGCGCCGAGGACCTGGAGGTCGGTGTCCGCGAGGGTGTTGAGGAAGACACCAACAAGCGCAACAAGGCTGACTTCGTGCTGTGGTTCACAAAGAGCAAGTTCGATGACCAGGAGCTTAAGTGGGAGTCCCCCTGGGGCGTAGGCTATCCCGGCTGGCATATCGAATGCTCCTGCATATCCATGAAAAATTTGGGCGAATACCTTGATATCCACTGCGGCGGTGTTGACAATATCTTCCCCCATCACACCAATGAGATAGCCCAGTCAGAAGCCTACATCGGCCACAAGTGGTGCAACTACTGGTTCCACGTTCATCACCTCAACACCGATACAGGCAAGATGTCCAAGTCAAAGGGCGAGTTTCTCACCGTATCCCTGCTGGAGGAAAAGGGCTATGACCCGCTGGTTTACCGTTTCTTCTGCCTGCAGAGCCATTACAGAAAGTCGCTGGTGTTCTCCTGGGAGAACCTTGACAACGCAAAGACCGCCTATGACAAGCTTACCGCAAGGGTGGCCGCACTGCTGGCCGAGGGCAGCAAGGGTGAGGTAGTTCAGGCTGACTTTGATGAACTGAAAGCAAAGTTCACCGCTGCCATGGACGATGATATCAACACCTCCAACGGCATTACCGCTTTGTATGATGTCTTCAAGGCAGACACCACCCCCGCCACTAAGCTGGCACTCATCGAAGACTTCGACAAGGTGCTTGACATAGGCATGATAAAGGCCGCAGAAAAGCTCAATGAGGAAAAGAAGGGTGCTGATATCCCCGCTGAGGTAATGGCACTGGTGGAGGAAAGACAGACAGCCAGAAAAGCCAAGGATTTCGCTAAGGCCGATGAACTGCGCGACAAGATAGCAGCCCTGGGCTATGCCGTAAAGGAGACCCGCCAGGGTACCGAGATAACCAAGCTTTGATCGGAGGAAGAAATGGAAAAGAAAAAGCAGAACTATTACGATACCAAACGCAAAAGCCGTTTCAGAACATATTTCCAGTTCTCCATGATAGCTTTGTGCTTTGTGCTGGTGTTCACCCTGTTCCAGGCCTGCCAGCGTGCCAAGAACGGCGGCGGCCTTGACCCCGAGGACGTTGAGCTGGTGCAGTTTGAGCTTCCCGCTGACGACGCCCCTGTGGTGGTCTTTGAAACTACCGCAGGCAATTTCACTGCTGTGCTTTACCCCGATAAAGCCCCTGAATTCGTCAAGTATTTTGAGGGTCTTGTAAACGACGGCTACTATGACGGCACCTACATTTTCGCAGTGCAGGAAGATGTCTACTTCATGGGCGGCTCAAAGGCCTCAGACGGCACCGATACCAACGATACCGACAAAACTGCTCTTGAACCCGAGCTGGATAAGGACCTCTGGCCTTTCCGCGGTGCGCTTATCTCCTACGGAGATAAGGGGGGCACTATCCTCAACAAGAAGATAATGTCGGGCAGCAGGATACTGTTTGTCGATACCGTGGAATTCACCGATGAGTTCAAGGAAGAGCTTGACTCCGCAGGGGGCAACAACGACCTGGTGGAGGCTTTCAAGAAAAAGGGCGGCATACCCAATTTCTCCCAGCAGTACACCATTTTTGCCCAGGTATATGATGGTTTTGATGCCTATGATGCTATCTGCAAGGCAGAGGTCACTAATGAGGATACCCTGAGCCCCAAGGAGGAGATAAGGATAAACAAGGCCTATATGTCCACCTACGGCGAACACAAGAACGACAGCTTCTTCGACCCCGATACTGTCACCCTTGAGGGCGCCGACAGAGCTGCCACCGATGCTGAAGATACTCTGGATAAATAATGTACCGCGAGCGCTGTGTTTTAACATGGCGCTCTTTTTGTGCATAGTTAATAGCAAATCGGGAAAAATTACAGTAAAATCCTACATTAGAGGTGGCTGTGTTCATTTTGGGTTAACAAAACGTCGGTATTTTGTTAATTGGCTTGTGTTATAATACACTCTGTACGAATATGTCCTACTGCGGCGCTTTTTGTTGTATGCGGGATACTTTAGACGTTTATCAGAGCCGCCCGTGCGGGCGCTTTGTTGTGAAATGAGGATAAAATGGTTAAAAATAACATGAAATTCGTGGTAGGCATAGCTATCATACTGGTAGTGCTGTTTTCCGCAGTCGTAGTAAGATATTCCCTGAAAAAAGACCCTCTTACCGTTGACAGCAGTTCTTCCCGTACCGGCGACATGAGGGCAGATGACAGAGATGTCACAGGGGCAGAAGATGTCCTTGATACCGAGCTTATCTCTTCCGTTGACGGCGAAGAAGAACCTGAACTTGTGGACGACGGCGGTGCGGTAGTGACACAGTCCACCGAAAAGATAGATAACCACCGCAAAAAGGGTGAACAGATTGAAGCTTCAACTACCACCACCAAGGCTTCTGATGACTCGGCAGCCTCCGATAAGAAGCTGAAAGCCGCCCAGGCTCTTGATGATGCGGCTGAAAAGTACAACGCTGCTGCGGCAAAGCTTGACCAGGCCAACGCTGCCCTGAACGATGCAAAGTCTAAGAAGGAGCAGCTGCAGAGCGACCTCAATGCTGCCAAGCAGAGGCTCGATGATGCCAAGAAGAACTACGATGAGGGTCAGGCCAATAACTATGATCGCGGCCTGTACGCTTTCTTTGAGTCCATAAATTCAGGGGAAGGTCTTGATACCTTCAACGGTTCTGATTATTACGGTTCAGTTGAATCGGGCAATCCCGATGATGCAGTGTCTATTGATAATATCAGGAGAAGCATAGATTTCCTGAATGAAGCCAATTCGCTGAGAGCAGGTGAGGGCAAGCCCGAACTGAAAGTCAGCTGCAGGCTTATGGCGCTGGCTGTAATGAACAACGATGTGGCTTCAAATGTAGACCAGGGCGCAAACAACACAGGCCTTACCGAGAATCTGGCTTTCGGTTTTGATGACCCTTTCAGAGTATGGTATGACGAAGAAAGGGATAATAACGGCGGCGACTATCAGACTCTGGTCAGCGATGAATGTGTGGCAGCAGGCTTTGCTGTCAGCAGCAAGAACGGCAAGAATGTTCACAACATGATCTTCGCCCGCGATGACCAGGACCACGGCGACCTGATGACAGTATCCCAGTTTGCAGATATGTTCAACGGCTTCTACGACAATGCCGTAAGGGGCAAGGGCTTTGCGGCTGAGGAAGAAGAATATGCCCGCATCGAAAAGGCATACAACGATGCCAAGCAGGAAGTCACCGATAAGGAAGCCGCTGCTCAGAAGGCTTCCAGCGCACTTGGTTCAGCAAATACCGTATATGAGCAGAAGCTGAAAGCTTATCAGGCTTTCGGGTAAAATATAGTTAGGCTTGTCCTCGGCTATGAGAATATTTCGCTGTCCTGCCCTTCAAACGTGTAATGTCGGGCATGACAGCGTTTTTTGGAAGTGTTAATTTGAGATCAGGAAAAAGGATAATAAGCACAGCACTGGTCTGTGCAGCCCTTTGCAATATGGCAGGGCTTGCTGCCTCGGCAGAGGAAAGGGCAGCTATAAAAATATCTGCGGATAATGAGATAGCTGTCTTCTCGGGCTGGGGCACAGGGCTTTACTGCTGGGGTGAAACACTCGGCAGCTCGGAAAAGCTTTCCACTGAGGCGGCACAGCTGCTTTACGGCGAGAACGGCCTCGGTATGGATATAGTAAGATATGACCTGGGCGGCGGTGATGACCCAAGGCATGACCACTACCTCAACGACAATGCCGTAGCCGAGGGCTGGTGGAGCCCGAACGGTCTTGATACGGAGAATATGCTCTACAGCCTTGATATCTCCCTGGACGGCAGACAGCTGAATACCCTCAGGAAGGTCAACAGCGTTACAGAAGGCAGCGCAGTTATCGAGATGTGTTCCTTTTCGCCCCCCTACTTTATGACCAACAGCGGCTGCACAGCAGGGGCGGTCTACTCGGGGGAAGATAACATCAGGGAGGACTGCTATGATGACTATGCAGGCTATATTGCCTCTGCGGCGGCAAAGCTTAAGGAAACGGGCATAAATGTCAGCAGCGTCGCACCTATGTATGAACCCTCTTCACTGCACTGGCGTGCCTTTGACTCAGCCCGTGAAGGCTGCCATGTTTCACAGGGGGATCCCCAGTCAAAGCTTATAACTCAGCTGCGGCAGTCCCTGGATAACAAGGGGCTTTCATCTGTGACCATATCCGCCGCCGATGAAACTGATATGACAACAGCTGCCACGGGAATGAATGCGCTGACACCACAGGCAAAGTCCTATACCGACAGGCTGACCGTACATTACATCTCAGGGTCAGCAGATGACCTCCGTGCCGCGGCGGAAAGAAGACCTGTCTGGGTGACAGAGGTTGACGGCCTTTACACCGCAGGGGAAAATGCAGGGGAAATGTCCGCAGGGCTTGGCCTTGGCAAGCGGATAATAGCTGATATAAACAACGCAGGTGCTTCCGCCTGGCTGATGTGGCAGGCTGTCATCTCAGGCACCCCCGACCTTGAAAACAGCTATCTGGGACTTGTCCACCTTGATAACAAAACGGCTGAACTCAAGCTTTCTCAGCGCTACTATACCTTTGGCCAGTTCAGCAGATATATCCGCCCATCATCAACTGTCATCGCGGTGGACGAAAACACTATCGCCGCCTACGACAGCAGCAAGGGCGAGCTTGCCATAGTCGCCGTTAATGATACGGCTGCAGCAAAGCCCGTGAAGTTCTCGCTTGACGGCTTTGACCTGCTGAAGACCTCAGCTGTCACCGAGGTGCGAACCTCGGGCAGCCTGGCGGAGGGCGAACACTGGGCAGAAAAAGAGAACGCTGCCACACTTTACAGAACAGGCTTTTCTGCCGACCTGGCACCGAATTCCGTTACTACATATGTGTTGAGCGATGTTATGCTGCACGTTGAGGGTACCCTTGGGGATATCAACTGCGACGGCGATATCAATATAACCGACCTCAACCTGGTGGCCGCCCATGTAAAGGCCATACGTGCCCTGGACGCTGAGGAACTCATACTGGCCGATGTCAACGGTGACGGCGATGTGAATGTCACAGATGTCTCTCTGGTGGCTGCCCATGTAAAGGGTCTGCGGGCACTGGAGAGCGTAAGAAGGTATACCGAAGACGATATACTGACCGATGAAGAGACCACCGCCGATGAGGACACAACAGGTCCCGAATGATATATTATTTGATAAAAATGCCCGAAAAAGCTTGCTTCTTCGGGCTTTCTTTTGTATTTACAGCAATTGACAGCAGGGGAGTATTGAGGTATAATATATTGGTGTAATCGTTTTGTAATAATTTTTGGGGACAAGGCTGTTTGTCCCCGTAAAACTCCCTGTTTCGGGGAGAATGAAATGTGAGGTATAACTATGTTAAATAAAAAACTGGCAGCTTGTCTTGCAGCTGCAGTGTTCGTTTTTGGCGGAACTTCTGCTGTGCCCGTGATAAACTACGATACCGCCGTTACCGCTTCGGCTGAGACTTCGGGCAATTTCACTTACGTCAGCGTCAGCGGAGGTGTGGCTGTCACCGCCTATGCCGTTAACAGCGGTGCGGTGGAGATACCCTCTTCCATAAACGGCAGCAAGGTGGTCGCTGTGGCCGAACAGGCTTTCTATCAGTGCGACGGCATAACTTCCGTAAAGATACCCGACAGCGTCACATCTATAGGTGACAGCGCTTTTATGGATTGCTCATCGCTCAGCAAGGTGACTTTCGGTAATTCCGTAAAGGAAATTGGTGTCTGCGCATTCAGCGGCTGCACCGCCCTTAACAATGTAAAGCTGCCCAAGTCCCTGAAGACCGTGAAGGAAGCCGCTTTTGCTGACTGCACTTCTCTCAGCAGCCTTGAACTCCCCGATACCGATACCGAGTATCTCAGCGAAGCTTTCCTGGGCTGCACCGCTTTGAAGTCTGTTAAAATACCAAAGGCTGTTACCTATATCGAGGAAGGCGCTTTCGGCGTGGTCATCAGCGATGATGAGTCCGCGGTGTATTCAAATGTCAGCGGCTTTAAGCTGAACTGTTACATGAATTCTCAGGCCTATGTCTATGCAGTAGAGCAGGGCATAAATTATAACATTCTTGACCCTGAGACTCCCGATACCACCTTTGATACCCCTGTGACCGATGACCCCGATGATGACACCACAGGCGATGAGAGCGAAACAGGCGATGTAAACGGTGACGGCGATGTCAACGTTTCTGATGTTACAATTTTGGCAGCCCAGGTCAAGGCCATAAGGCCGCTGGATAACAAGAGCCTGAAAAGAGCCGATGTAAACAGTGACGGCCACGTAAATGTCACCGATATAAATCTGGTGGCTGCCCATGTGAAGGGCATAAGGCCTCTTAAGTAATAATACGTTTTATTGGACACTTCTGCTTTTCCCGGCAGAGGTGTCTTTCTCATTTCTGCCTGCCCTTTACAAAACAAAAAATAAATGTTATAATATCAGACGAAAGGCAGGCGCAGAAAATGGATATAAAAATAGCCGTTATTGAAGACGACCGCGAGATAAACAAGATACTCAAGGAACTGCTGACAGACAGCGGATATACAGTAGAACAGGCTTTTGACGGCGATGAAGCCTCAAAGCTGCTGGCACAGCAAAGCTTCGACCTGGTGCTTATGGATCTCATGCTGCCCTATAAAAGCGGTGAAAGGCTCATTGGCGAAATGCGTGAAACTTCCGATACACCTGTTATAGTCATATCGGCAAAATCCATGAAGGAGACCAAGCTTGAAGTCCTGCGCCTGGGTGCAGATGATTATATCATCAAGCCCTTTGACCTTGACGAAGTTCTGGTGCGCATTGAAGTAGTCCTGCGCCGCACAGGTACTTTCGCTGTGGATAATACCCTTGAAGCAGGGGAGCTGGTCTTCAATACAGAGGAAAATTCTGTAACTGTCAGCGGCAAGCCTGTCAAGCTTACCGCCAAGGAGCTTATGCTGCTCAGGCTTTTCATGGAGCATCCCCAGAAAGTTTATACCAAGGCAGAACTCTACGAAAACGTCTGGAACGACACATATTACTACGAAGACAACACCATAAACGTCCATGTGAGCAACCTGCGCTCAAAGCTGAAAAAGGCAGGCGGCAGGGACTTCATCGACACCGTATGGGGCATAGGCTACCGCCTGAAAGGGGATCAGTGATGTTGTTTGTCATTGCGGGGCTGGGGGTGCTTTGTCTTGGGCTGACAGCTTATATCATCGTGATGAAGCGTCAGCTGAAAAACATGACCCGTGAGCTTGACCGCACTTCTTCTGCCAACTATGACCGCCTGCTGCTAATTCAGCTGTTCGACAGGGATATCAACGAACTGGCAAATTCCATAAACCGCAGTATAGATGAACACAACAGGCTAAAGCATGAGGCAGAGCAGACAGAGCTTGCCCTGCGGCAGTCGGTCTCGGATATAGCCCATGACCTGCGTACCCCCCTTTCTGTCATCAAGGGCGACTTGCAGCTTATCCTGCGGGAAGATGACCTTTCTCCGCGGGTGCGGGATTATGCGGAGGTCTGCCTTGAAAAGACCGAGCGCCTCAAGGCCATGAGCGACCAGTTCTTTGAGCTGGCTGTCCTTGAAAGCGACCGTGACAAGGCGGCCATAAAGCGGTTGGATATCACAAAGCTGCTCATGTCCTTCATTGCCGAGCATGAGGGCGTCATCAGGCTGGCAGGTATTGAGCCCGAGATCGAGCTTCCGCCGAAAACAGTTTTTATCATGGCAGACGAAGCCCTGGTCAGCCGAATGCTTGGCAACCTGCTGGGCAACGTGCTGAAATATTCCTGCGGCAGCTTTACCCTTGAACTCACCGAGGAGGGAAGAGTCACTATCTCAAACCCGGTCAGCGGCACCCTGCCCGATGCTTCCCGCCTTTTCGAGCGCACCTACCGCGCCGACCAAGCCCGCAGCGGCAGCAGCGCAGGCCTGGGGCTGTATATAGTAAAGCTTCTGGCAGAAAAACAAGGTGCCGAGGTCAAAGCCGCCGCCGAAAATGGTATACTTTCCGTTACCGTGGCTTTCCGACAAAAATGATATCGATGCACCTCTCTTTGCGGGAGGTGCATTTTAATTTGTGAATATTCTGTAAACTATAAATTTATTTAAGAAATTCTTTAAGTTTATATTTTAGACTTAAGAACAAGAAAACAGAACAACATCTGAAAGGAGCGTTCAAAATGTCAGAAACGATAATGAGCGTAAGCGGATTGACCAAGCAGTATATGAAAAACACCGTGGTAAAGGGTGTTGATTTCAGAATACGCAAAGGCATGATATGCGGCCTGGTTGGCCCCAACGGCGCAGGCAAGACCACTATCATGAAAATGCTGGGCGGCCTGGTCATACCTACCGAGGGCAGCATTGATATCTTCGGTGAAACAGAAGAAAAGGGGCTGGCGCATTCAAGGAGCCGCATGAGCTTCATGATAGAAACGCCCTATGCCAAGCAGAACATGACGGCCAAAGAAAACCTTGAAAAACTCAGGCTGCAAAAAGGCCTCCCCGATAAGGGCAGGATAGATGAGGTGCTCGACATAGTAGGCCTTTCCGACACTGGCAAAAAGACCGTCAAGAACTTTTCCCTGGGCATGAAGCAGCGCCTGGGCATAGCAGGGGCAATGCTGACAAAGCCCGAGATAATGGTGCTTGACGAACCTGTCAACGGCCTTGACCCCGAGGGTATAGTCGAGATACGAGAGCTGCTGCTTAAGCTCAACCGTGAGCAGCACGTTACCATACTCATCTCATCTCACCTGCTCAGCGAGCTTTCTCTCCTCTGTACCGACTACCTGTTTATCCGCCATGGTGAGATAGTGCAGGACATCTCCGCAGAAGAACTTAGCCGTCAGTGCCATGAGTTCTACTGCATAAGCACCGACAAAAACGCACTCCTCCCCGCAGTGCTGGAGAACAAGCTGGGCATAAAGGACTTCACCGTGCAGAAGGACGGAACGGTGCATATCTACGAGAAGACCAACGATATCAGGCTCATCTCAAAGACCCTTTTCGAGAACGGCCTGATACCCACAGAGATACATATGCACGATGCAAATCTTGAAGAATACTATATGAAACTGGTAGGTGACGACGATGCAGAACAGAACAAAAGATCGGACAACAAAACTGATGATAAAAAGTAGTGCAGCTGTACTTGCAGCACTGTTGGCAATGATGACAGCTGCAAGTCCCCGCACATATACATCAATACATCTCAGAAGCCTTATACCATGCGGGATATACGCAGAAAAGGCAGGTGGACTTTATGTATAATGTAATAAAAGCCCAGTGCTATCAGCTGCTGCACAGCCTCAGCACCTATGTGGTGGCAGTGTTGGGTATCCTGTTCATGATACTTATGTGTGCTATAGATGATTTTGACAGCAACAGTATGTGCGGGGGCTATTTCGCCATGATGACAAATGAGGCCGTAAGCTCGGCACTTTCCATGATAGTTATGGTGTACACCGCATTCATCTGTGCAGGGGATATGAAGGACAAGACCATAAACTATGAGGTCCTGACAGGCACAGGGCGCAGTGCTGTATACTTCGGAAGGATCATCACTGCGGTGGTGGTAAGTATCATCTGCCATATCCTGTTTCTCGTAGTTCCTCCCATGATAGTCACAGCTATATACGGCTGGGGAGGAACGATCCCTGTATCAGACTTTGTTCTGCGTATCGTATCGGCATTGTTCCCGCTGTTAAGGCTGACTATGCTGTACGCATTCCTGAGCTTTATTTTCAAAAGCTCAGCTCTTGTCTGTGCGGCAGGCTATGTGCTGACTTTCCTGGAGGTAATATTATCTGTTATGCTGCAGGAATTTTTCCCTGATACTGTGGTGCCTATGTATGTATTCTCGTTAAATGCCATCACTAAGCTGCTGGTACCCGCTAATTACGGCTTCGGCTTTGAAGATGGCAAGGACATCACAGTGGTAAAGGATCTGCTTCAGACCTCAACTGCTGTTCACGGCATGGCAGCAGGTTTGCTGGGCTGTGTGGTCTTCGGAATACTGGGCTGCACTGTCTTTAAGAAGAAAGATATGGGGTGACGACATGAAGAATTTGATAAAAGCACAGATATATCAGATAACGCATACCAGGGTATACCTCTGGGTCTTCATAATGGCAGTGATAATAGCCTCCATATTCGGTTTTTCAGAATACCTGAACGGTGCCGACAGCCTTAATGAGGGTGAGCTGCTGACCGCCTCTGACTATTTCACCAGATATGATATGTTGCCGGTACTGGCAATGGAATTCATGAGTTTCTTCTCCTGCTTTATCGCGGCGGAAGACTTCGGCGACAAGACCGCAAACTACGAACTCATGTCGGGAAGGCTGCGCTCACAGAGTTTTCTTGCAAGGGTCATCACCATTATCCTTGCAAACACCCTGCTTGGTCTTTTCATGATGACCCTGCCCCTGCTGATATACACAGCAATAACAGGCTGGGGCGACAGCGTTACCGTTGCAACCGCCGCCCAAAGGATACTTCTCATGGTCTTTCCGTTTTTCAGGATATCCTGCTTTTTTACGCTGGCAGCCTTTATCATAAGGCGGCCGGGCATAGCCTTTATCGCCTGCTACGGTGCGATGAATTTGCCGTTATTACTGCCTGTCAATAATGAGAGTACGGGCGTTATGCTTACATTATCGACCTCCCGCAAGCTGCTGCATTTTGATTACTGGGCGACCTTCGGTCTTGAGCGTGATGCTCAGGCGATATATGACCAGGGTCTGGACAGCGCATTCGTTATAAGGTGCATAATAGTTTCACTGGCAGTTGGTGCAGCTTATATCGGCCTGGCCTACAGCTATTTCCACAAGGACGACATCGAGTAAGGGGGCGGCAGAATGAATAAGCTAGAAACAATGGATATCACCATCATAGCAGTGCTGCCTGTTATCAGCATAGTGCTGTGGTTCCTGGCAGGCTATTTTGAAAAGGTGAAAAGCTCCCGCTGGCGGCTGTGCTGGCTGGCACCTGCCTTGATCACCATGCTGCTTACATACATAGCAGGCTTTGACAAGCTGATGATACCCGCATATCTTTCGGCGGCAGTGCTGCTGGCAGGCCTGTTAAGACCCGATATAAAGTCAAGGCGGACAGCCTCTGCTGCTGCAGCGGTGCTGGCTATAGCGGCCTTGCCTGCCTGTCTGTTCGTAAAGGGCTACCACACGGCGGACTATGTCAAAGATTTCAAAAAAGGGTTTGCGGCCATTAAAGCACACTATGTCCTTTCAGAGCATAAGCAGATAGACTGGGACGCACTTTATGACAAATACCTGCCACGGTTCGAGAAAGCAAACGAAGAACACGACAAGGTACTCAACGAGATAGTCTGGAACAAGTTCTGCGCCGAGTTCCACGACCTCCATGTCTGCTATGCATCGGATAACGAAAATATGAAGGCCGCCAATAAGCGTGCAGGGGGCAATGACTACGGTCTGGTAATAACCAAGCTGGCAGACGGCAGCTTTGCGGCAGTTCAGGTCGATGACAGCCTTAAGCCCCTGGGCATACACAACGGCACTCCTGTTATCAGCTGGAACGGTATGTCCCCCGATGAGGCAGACTCCCTTTCTGAACTGGCAGAGATGCAGAACTACGGTGACGAGGACAACGCTGATTTCTACAAGGGCTTTTTTGCCGCAGGCACAGGGGGAGATACCTCCGAGATAGTATACCTTGACGACGACGGCACCGAGAAAAGAGCAGAATTGTCCAAATTATCGGACGATTATTACAGCCGCTTCGAGAAGGCCTATGACACTATAAATCAGGGGCTCAACAAGGGTCACATGACCGTCACCAAGCTAAACGACACAACCGCCGTCCTGCGTGTAAAGACCATGAGCTTCGACAGCGTATCCGAGAAAGACAAGCACGCCTCCATGCAGAACGAGCTTCGTGAGAACATACTTGAAATGAAGTCACAGGGGGTGCGTGATATCGTCATAGATATCCGTGAGAACAACGGCGGTTCGGGAACTATGGTAAAAGCCATAACCCAGCTGTTCGCCCCCGAGGGAGAGCAGTATTACGTCACCGATGCCTACTGGGACAGCGAGAAACATACCTACATATCCGAGGGTGAGGGCAAATGGAAAACAGGAAGCGATGTCACCTTTGAGGGCGAGAACATACTTGGCGATGAGGGCAGGATAGTGCTGCTGGTAACAGCCCATTCCGTCAGCGCCGCCGACCACCTGACCCATGTGATGAGTTCTTTCGATAACACCACTGTCATGGGATTTACCGAGCCTTCAGGCTCAGCCCAGGGTGTTACACCTACCTATCTTGAAAGCGGGGTCTTCCAGTTCTCCGAGTCGCTCATGCTGAACAGGGACGGCAGTATCTTCATTGACAGCGGCACCGACTGGCAGTCGGAAAACGAACTGGACATAAAAGTGCCCTACGACCAAAAGGCGCTTAAAGCTCTCTTCGATGACGGCGAAGACTACCTCATGGATCAGTGCCTTGATTATCTGGCAAACCTTGAAAGATAGCTGACTTGAACAAAAATACCCGAAAAACGGTGTTTCCGCTTTCGGGTATTTTTCATATCACTTTTCGCAGAACTCATACACCCTGTCGTAAAAGTCCTTTGCCTCCTCATAGGCTCCGTGGCCGAGACCCCTGTATATGTGCATCTCACTGTGGGGGATAAGCTTTTTCAGCTCGTGGTGGGCAGCGGTGCCTACGGTCTTGTCCTCATCTCCCGCCAGTATCAGGGTAGGGCAGGTGATGTCTTTCAGCTTGCCCCGCCCGTCATACCTCAGTATAGCCTTTGCATTTATCAGAAATCTCTCCTTGTCAGCAGGCTTTATCAGCCTGGCGGAAAGCTTCAGCATGACACGGTTTTTCTTAAGATACCCCTTTGAATAGGTCTTCTCAGCAGTGTCCGTCATCAGGCGGGCATATTCACCCTTTTCCACCATATCTATCCAGCTGCTGACAGCTTTTGCGGCTGCGTCGCCCGCATAAGGGGCTGTCACTGCAAGTATGAGCTTTTCCACCATATGCGGGTATCCTGACGCCATACACTGGGCTATCATTCCCCCCTGAGATACCCCCAGCACCGCAGCTTTCTCTATCCCCAGACTTTTCAGCGCCCTTATCTGGTCAGCCGCCATATCCTCTATGGAATATCCCTCGGGCATTTTGTTCTTCCTGCTGAATATATAGACGGTGTACTCCTTAATAAACCTCCTGTAGGGCGCCGACAGAAAAAGTGCCTTGCCTTTCACCGTAGCCATGCCGTCGGAAAGCCCCGGTATCGCCGCCAGAACTTTCTTCCCCTTGCCGAAGCTTGCATAGTACATCTCGGTATCATCAATAACAACACTGCCGTTTTTCATAGCTTTCTCCTTTTCTTAAAGACCGTTTTTCAGTATCTCCAGATATCTTTCAAGACGTCCAAGGTACTCCTCTTTTAAAACTGCCGTGTCGCCCTCAGCCGAGAAATCTCTCTTGAAGCCCTCCAGCACCCAGCGTATGACCGTAAGTACCTCATCTCTGCCGTGCTTTATGCCGTCCATGTCGGTGTCTTCAAGTAAGGCCTCATACATCTTGTTCCTGCTGTCTTTGTATCTTTCGCAGAGCTTTTCATATATCCCGCCCCGTTCTGCTGACATGGCTATCATGAAACGCCCCTCTCTCGGGTGGTCGATGTACCAGCTTATCTCCGCCGATGAATAGGCAGTTATCTTTTCAAGCAGCCCCGCAGGAAGTCTGCCTGCTTTGGCCATATCTTCCCCCATTGCCGCAGATACAGTTTCTATCAGATAAAAATACAGGTCTTCCTTGTTCTCAAAATACTTGAAAAGGCTGCCCTTGCTGATACCGCAGCTTTTTACTATCCTGTTGGTGGAACTGTTCTCGTAGTCGTACAAGGCAAACTCCTCCAGCGCCGCATTTATCACCCGCTGTCTTTTTGCTTCTTCCAGTTCAAGAAAAACTTTCTTTGGCATAAGTACCTCCTTTGGCTACCAGTGACCACCTGGTCACTGGTGACAGTATACACCATATCCCTCCGTTTGTCAAGGGGGTCATCACGGAAATACCAGTATTCTCCGCGGGCTTGCAAAAGAGAGGATAATGTGGTAAAATAAAAACAAAAAATATTTTTATTTTTTAAAGACTTTTTAATCGTTGCCGTGTTATCCTTAAGCTAATGTAAGACAGAAAAACTGACATCGGCAGAGGTGCGTATCATGTATTTAAAAATGCTGAAAAGCGAGCTGAAAACCAATAAGGGACTTAATGCAGTGCTGTTTGTGTTCATAGCCATATCAGCAGTGCTTATGTTCGTCAGCGCAGTGCAGATATTTTCATTCTTCCTTTCAAATGAAGCTACATATCAGCGCTGTAATATGGTCGATCTTTGTTTCATCATCGAATCCCGCGAATATAAGATAGACGCACGCCGCAAGGCCTCGGAAAATACCTTTGATGAAGAGGGATATATCAAAGACTTTGAACGTGTGGATATGCTGCATTTCCTTGTTGATCAGCTGGACTTTGATAATATTGAAGAGAAGAGCAGCAGTGCGCTGGACGGCAAGATCATCTTTCTGACAGATATGCCAAAGAAATATGATCTTCTCCGCGATGAGAATGATAACGCCTTTGAAGTGCCCAGCGGCTGTATCGCCCTGCCTACTTCTGTCAAGGCCACCGAAGCTGTCGATGTGGGCGATAAGGTCAGGGTAACTACCGAAATGGGCAATGTATACGAATTGACTGTCTGCGGATTTTTCAAAGAGTCTATCAGCTACTCGTGGCTGAGAAGATTTGTCATCTCAGATGAAGACCTTGCAGTGCTGGCAAAGGATTGCCATTATGTGTCAGACCTCTATCAGATCAATGTTGACAAGGATAAGTTTTTAAGCTCATCTTCATCAGGATCGGATATCTCAGATGTCCTCACCGAAAAACTCAGGGAAAATGGTATAGAACCCTACCAGACCATATACCAGGGCCTTGAGGACAACAGTATAATGATGCTGATACTCTCTGTTTTCCTGACCATGATAAGCGTGTTCATGATACTTATAATCCTCATGACCATACGCTTCACCATGATCGCAGCCCTGAAGGAAGAGGAAAAAGAGATAGGTATGCTCCGTGCTATCGGTGCTGAATCAAGAGGGCTCAGGTGGCTGTTCATCACCAAGTATGTGGGCTTCTCGGTGGTCGGCGGAATTATCGGCGTCATAGCAGGTCCCATAGTTTCAAGGATAGTGCTGAAGCTTTTCAGCCCCAACACCGTTATGCCATCGGTGGCAGAGATGCTCCTCTGCGGCATACCTGCGGTGTGTCTTATCTCAGGGGTGATGATACTTTTCTCCCTGAGCGTCATGAGGCGCATAAACAGGATATCCGTCATAGATGCCATACACGGCGAAAACCACGGCGAGCGCTTTGGCAGCAGTGAGGTCATGTTCCTCTACAAGCGCAGAAAAATGCCCGTGCCGCTTTACCTTGCCCTGTCGGATATAGCCAAGCGTTTCAAGCGATATCTATTCCTGCTCATAGCCTATGTGCTTGGAGTCAGCATAATGCTCATAACCGTTAACCTGAGAAACTCGGTCATCAGCGAAAGATTTCTCTGCTACTCCCAGATGTATGCCTTCGATTTTGATATCGAGCTTGATGACCCCGTACTGCGCAAGGAAATGATCAAGCGCGCCAAGCGTGAAGGTGTGACTATCTTCCATATAATAGATGAAGAGCTTAAGGCCGCAGGCTTACCCGTCCACTTCGATTTCTGCAATTCTGCCAGCGGTATAATCACCATAGATGAAGACCCCACAGATGATATCACCCTGGGACTGAACTATTCTGTTTTAGGAAATATCAAAGACCTTGACTGCTATACCTACCGCGAGGGCGGCAAGCCCGTCAAGAAAAACGAGATAGCCATGAGCTATTTTACAGCCAACAAGTACGGCTTGAAAATAGGTGATACCATATCGGTCGATATAGCAGAAGCAAGCATAGATGATCCGAAAGGTGAGTATGTTACACACCAGATGGTCATCACTGGCTTTATAGATGCCGTCGAGGATAACGGCGGAATGAGATTTATTCTTCTTTCCCCTGAATATGAACTGCCTGACACAGGCTCATATGAATGGCTGGCCTCCAGGATAGATGCCCCCGACAGCGAAAAGGATGAGGTCGTGGAGCAGATAAAGGAGCTGTTCCCCGGGTGTACTGTAAGGAACGGAACTGAAGTAGCCAGATATCAGCTGGCTGAGTACGACAGTATATTCGCCATGCTGGAATATGTCATGGGCGGTACGGTCATATTCATCACAGTGCTTATGACTTACCTCTACCTGAACATTTTCATAGCCGAGGAGACCCGCGAGATAGCACTGCTGAAAAGCCTGGGTTTCACCGACGGTTCTGTGCGGGCATGGCAGCTCATAAGGCTCATGGTGCTGACGGGCTCGGCTATCATCATAGCTATAATATTTGTAAAAACAGCAGGCACAGTGTTCATACGCAAGCTGTTCGAGCTGGTGCCCCTTTCGGGATTTTCGTTCCTGCCCGAGTATCTGTTCAGCTTCGGGCTGATACCGCTGGCAGCTTTCATGACAGTGGGCATAACAACGCTGCTCAGGCTTACTACCATAGGCAGGATAAGCGTCAGCAGGATAAATGAGGAGTAAGGTGACATATGGAAAAGCTACTTAAAGTTAACAGCCTCTGCAAGACTTATATACTCAAAGGCAGCAGCAACAACGTGCTTCGCAATGTGGATCTGGAAATTGAGGCAGGGGAGTTCGTGTGCGTTATGGGACCCAGCGGCAGCGGCAAATCCACACTGCTGTACACCGTCAGCGGAATGGATGTCATGACCTCGGGAAGTGTCATCTTTGACGGCAAGGATATCTCAAAGCTTGATAAAAAAGAACTTGCCGCCCTCCGCCTGAATGAAATGGGCTTCATCTTCCAGCAAATGTATATGCTGAAAAAGCTGTGTATCCTTGATAACATACTGCTCCCGGGCTTTCAGTCAGGGGCAGACAGAAAGGCCGTGCGTGAAAGGGCAGAAGAACTCATGCGCAGGCTTGATATCATCGACTGCGCCGAACGTGAGATCACCGAGGTCTCAGGGGGACAGCTGCAGCGTGCCTGCCTGTGCAGGGCGCTGATAAACGACCCCAAGATGATATTCGCTGATGAGCCCACAGGTGCCCTTAACTCCAGGGCGGCAGAGGAAGTTATGCATGAACTTACAGAGGCCAACCGCCGCGGCACCACAGTGCTGATGATAACCCACAGCGTCAGGGTGGCAGCCCAGTGCGGGAGAGTGCTGTACCTTATGGACGGCGATATCCAGGGCGAGCTGGAGCTGGGGACTCTTGAAAACGAGAGCGAGCTTCCCGCAAGAGAAAGAAAGCTGAACAACTGGCTTATGGACAGGGGCTGGTAATATGAAAAATATTATTAAACAAACAGCAGCAGTTTTGTGTGCTGCACTGATATTTTCGGGCTGCGGAAAAAAGTTCACGCCCCCTGCTGCAGAGGGTGCTATAAAGCCCGTTGACACCATGTATATGGAGAACCGCTACGAGGGCACAGCCCCCGCAGTTGAGGCCACCGAAAGCACATTCTCCTCTGAGGACGGTCTTTGCGTTATCGAGAAGAAGGCTTCCTATTACGATGTCACCCTTGACTACGAAAAGGGCACTGCTGAAGAAGTCGGCCGTGCTTACGGCGAAACGCTGAAAGCCTCCATGCCTGAATATGCCGAGATATTCGAGCCATATATCTTCGAGAATATTGAGGAATGCCTGCCGATACTGAAAGGCGACTACAGCAAGCTGCAGTACCGTGTCAACACTATAATGGAGTCTATGCCAAAGGACTACCGCGCTGAACTTGAAGCCTTTGCTATGGCACTCAGCGGCGGCGAAACAGGCTATGCCGAGGACGGCAAGATAAGCTGCGATGAGGCCTGCCTTATCAGCCTTATACCCGATGTCCTGCGCCCTACCAACTGCAGCGCTGTCAGCCTCAGCGGCGAGAGAACAGCCTCAGGTGAGCGCCTTACTGCCCGTCTGCTGGACTGGGACCTTGGCTCGGACAGACAGATGTGCAGAGCCCATTGTGTAGTACATTATTTAAACGGCGAAAGGACTTTCACCTCCATAGGCAGCCTTGGTATGCTCTCTGTACTCACGGGCATAAACGATGACGGTCTGATGATGGGTGAATTCGATGTGGGCAGCGGCAATGCCGAGAGTTATGTCTGCGAGGGCAGGACCAGCTATTCCTATGCCATAAGACATTGCCTTGAAGAATACGACGACGCCTCAGCAGCAGGGAAGTATGTGGTCGAACACGCCGAAGACTACACCTACTGCGTGAACATAATGCTCACAGATGCAGATGAAGCCCTGTGCGCCGAGATAGTCTGCACAGGTGATGAAAAAGACGGAAGGTCTCTTCTGCGTGACGGCAGCAGCGAACTGAACCCGGGACTTGACTGGGACGACCCCGAGGTGCTTTGCATAGTAAATTCCTATGCCGCCAGAGGCAACTATGACGGCTTAACAGATGTCAGGGACAATATAGTACGCTGGAAGAAATTCAAAAAGCTTTTCTGCGGCTGTGAGAATGTTACGGTGGGGCGTTTCAAAGAGCTGCTCTGCTGTGAAAAGCAGGCTGATTGTATGAACAATATCCGCAATTCAGGCACGGTGCATATGGTCATTGCGGACTATTCGGATAATTCGATCCAGGCATTTTTCGCCCCCGCTGAGGGCAACACAGAGACCCCCGAGTTTGTCAGCCTGGGCAGCTGGTAGGAGGATAATATGACAGATATACTTATCATCGAAGACGACCCCGAGCTGGGTAGTCTTGTCAGAGATTTTCTTAAAAAAGAGGGCTTTTCGGTAAGGCTTTGCGCTGACGCCGAAACAGCCCTTGCGCTGCTTTCGGAAGAAGCCTTCGGGCTGGCACTTCTTGACATAATGCTGCCGGGCATGGACGGCTTTGAGACCTGCGCAGCTATCCGTGAAAAGCGGAATATCCCTATACTTATGATGAGTGCCCTGACCGATGAAGAAAGCAAGCTGACAGGCTACGGCAACGGCGCTGACGATTATATCGACAAGCCCTTTTCCATAAAGGTGCTCACCGCAAAGATAAGGGCGCTGATGCGGCGGTATACCGAGCCCGTTCCCTCAGATGTCATGGAGAGCCGCGGGATAGTCCTTGATGTTTCGGCTCACCGCGTCACCAAGGGCGGCAGGGAGCTTCCGCTGAATGCCAAGGAGTTTGAGCTGCTGCGCTGCCTTATGGAGCATGAGGGCGAAGCCATGACCCGTGAAGAACTGTTCAACGCGGTCTGGGGCATAGACTGCTTTACCGAGCCCAGTACGGTAAGCGTACATATACGCTGGCTCCGTGAAAAACTGGAGGACGACCCGAATTCCCCCGCACTTATACAGACAGTGTGGAAGCGGGGCTACAGGTTCGGTGACGGCACATGAAGCGGCTGAGGATATACGCAGTTATCCTGCTGGTCTGCTATTTAGCGGCAGCAGCAGGCTTCTGCCTGTGGTATAAATTACGGGACAGCAGCAGCTCTTATCGCAATGTAGCTGTCAACCGCATAAATGCAGAGCTTTCCGAAGCTGACGAGGAACCCTGCGCTGTTATAGAAAAGCAGCTGCCTCAGTGGCGGCATACCTACGGTGATAACTGCCCCGACAGTATCATGTTTATCCCCCTTGATGACAGCGGAAAGGTCTTCCTTACAGCGGATAACAACGCTTTCACCGTATGTGCCCTTTACCGCAGCGGAAAGCTGGCGGGGGCGGTGCAGTACGGCTATGTACAAACTGCGGATGATGCCGTTGTTTATGCAGCACTTACAGCTATCGGCAGCTGCCTGCTGCTTACGGCTGCCATGGGTGTATATATTTATCTGAATATACTCAAGCCCTTCCGTGAGCTTTCAGATTACCCCGAGCGCCTTGCACGTCTGCATACCACAGGCCGCCTCCCCGAAAGCAGGAGCAGGTTTTTCGGCAAGTATATCTGGGGCATGAATATGCTGGCCGACCGCCTTGAAAATGACCGCCGCCACATAGGCCGCCTTGAATATCAGCGGCAGACCTTGCTGGCCTCCATCGCCCATGGGGTCAAGACCCCCGTGGCTAACATAAGGCTGTATGCCTCAGCTATCATGACAGGCCTTTATGCCGATACCAGCACCGATGCCGACATAGCCCGCAAGATAGATGACAATGCCGAGAAGATAGGCAGAATGTCCGCTGAACTGCTGGAGACCGCAGCCACCTCTATTACGGACTACGAACCCGATATACAGCAGTTCTATCTTTATGAACTCAAAGAGCTTATCAGCAATGAATTCACCGACCGCCTGGCTATAGCCCGTGTGCCCTTTGAGATAAGCTGCACCTCCGACCCCATAGTCAACAGCGACAAGTGGGGCATATACCGTGTGATAGCCCAGCTTATCGAAAATGCCTGCAAATACGGCGACGGCAAGGGCATAAGCATTACCATGCAGCCCCAGGACGAGGGCATATGCATAAGCGTGCGCAACAGCGGCAGGCTGCTGCCCGAAAAAGAACTGCCCTACATTTTCAGGAGCTACTGGCGGGGCTCCAATGCAGAGAAGACCGAGGGCAGCGGCATAGGCCTTTTTGTCGCCCATGAGATAGTAAAAAAATTGGGCGGCAGTATACAGGCCCGCCGCCTTGAAGAGTCCTCGGAAATGGAGTTTGCCGTATTTATCGAAGAACAGCCCGTGCATAAATAAAGATATGTACAGCTGATGTAGCAGGGCAGAGAGATCTTTCTGCTCATATAAAAAGACCTCCTGTGGTATTGATAGACTCCCGATTTTGAAGTGTATTGCTGATGATACAGAATGGCTTTTTCACAACCAAATTGGGATTTGATAGATCACAGGAGGTCTTTTATGCTAATGTCACAGCTTTATCCTGATGATGAGCCTGTTCCCCGAAAGCTCGGCGGTTATGCTGCCGTTCATCTGCTCAACGAAAGTCCTTGCGATAGAAAGCCCCAGCCCCGTGGAGTTGCGGGCTTCCCTTACAGTGTAGAACCTGTCGAAAAGCCTTTCCACCTGCAGCCTTGTCAGCCCCGCAGCTGTATTCGAGAAAACTATCTCGCCCTCCGCCGAGAGGCTTATGAAAAGGTCGCCGTCGCTGTATTTCAGGGCATTGTTCATCAGGTTGTTGAAGGTCCTTGCCAGGTTGTTCTTGTTGCCGACCCTGACCACTTTTTCTTCGGTGAGGTCTATCTCGGGAACAATGCCTTTCTCCGTAAAGGCGGCATAGTAGCCCATTATGCAGTCCTCCAGCACACGGTTTACGGAAAGCTCCTCCGTTTCCTCATTGCCGTCCGAGGAAAGTACCACTGAGTAGCGGAACAGCTCTTCCGTCAGCTGCTTCATCAGCTCAGCCCTGCCGTTTATTATCTCCAGATATTTCGCTGTCTGTTCGGGAAGCTCGCTTTTCTTCATTACCTCCAGATAACCGCATATGGCCGTCAGCGGTGTTCTCAGGTCGTGGGAGATGTTGGTTATGGCGGCTTTCAGCTCAGCGTCCCCGCAGACATAGCGGTTGTGTTCCTCCCGCAGCTTTTTAAGGGAGGTGTTTATCTCGCTGGCCAGCCTTTTCATATCCTTGTCCACAGTGTCAAGGGCGATGAGGGTGTTGGTCTCAGCGCTTAGTTTTTCTGCGTACTGGCTGCTTATGTCCCTGGCAGCTTTTTTCATGACTATTATCTTTATCACCAGCGCCGCAATAACGGCACCCAGCAGAGCGTATATCATAGGCTTTTCCTTTCGGCGGTAAGTTTCTTTATACGGCCGCAAGCCCACAGCCCTTATGGCCGTGAGCCCGCGTGTTTATCACTTTATATCCTTCTTGCGGAATACTGTCATGCCGTAAACTATCATAGCTGTTATCAGCACAGCGGAAAGTATGAGCTGTACCGATGATGAGAGCTGTATGCTCTCATCAGCCAGGGGTGACAGGCTCAGCCACTGGCCTACAGGGATAAGGTTTATCATCATGGCGATGACCTTGCACGCACCGTCGCCTGTCATGCCCATGACCATCTGCAGCATTAGCACTGCAAAGAAAGAGAACTGGAAGGACATGAACTCAATGGCGGTAACAGCAGCTTCGTTAGTGACGTTTAGGCTGATAAATACCAGTATCGTCAGATAAGCGATGTTGTAAAGGATCATTTTTGCTATAGTCCATGCTATCACCCCTGCCGCAGGCAGAGTACCTGCGCCCAGCAGTGCGCCTGCGGCCCAGGCAGCTGTCATCAGCAGCATGGCGGCTGTCACACTCAGGAGAGTGGCAAAGTATATCTCGCCCCTGGACTTGCCGCAGATGAGCTTGTTGCGAATAGTTCCGCCCTTGTACTCAGCACTGAGGAACAGGGGAGTGAACAGCGACATGAAAGCAGGTATGCCCAGGGCTGCCGCCAGTGAAAAATCAAAGTCCGAATTTATCCTGTGCAGTATGTTCAGCCCGCTGCCGTTTGAGGTGAACCAGTAGGTTATGGCAAAGGCCAGTACGATCCCTGCCAGCAGGAATTTCTGCCTGAGCATTCTGGAGAAGTATGCGTTAAAAAGGTTTTTCATCTTGATTTCCTCTCTTTTAGAAATACATTTACTTTATATCTTTCTTTTTGAATATCACTATGCCCGCAGCGGTCATTACAGCTATGGCTGCTGCATCATAGCAAATCATTTTTGCTGCGTCAGCGGGGATATGCTCTTCCATAACAGCGTACATCTGGCTCTGGGGAAGAACGTTGTACAGTGTCTTCACTACCTTGTCTTCGGTGGTGACTTCGGTGGAAGCAGCAGGTGCCTCGCCCTTTCTTACTGTCATATCATATACGGAAATGCCTGCTATCAGCATGACCATTACAGCCATCAGCGAAACTGCAACTGCATGAGCCTTTGAATTTATCACGGTGCATATCAGCAGCACCAGGGCAGTGTATACGGCTACCACACAGAAAAGTATGAACTGCTGCTTCACAGCATCAGCAAAGGGTTCGGTGTACATACCTCTTGCAGGTACGGCTATCAGGGAAGAGGCCAGTATGCACATCAGCTGCATCATCAGGGCGCCGCTTACGGTCACGATAAAGTCTGCCAGATAAATGACAGCCCTTGAATAGCCTGCCATTATCTTGTTGTTCAGGGTCTTCTCGGAATGATCCTGCGAAATATATACCGAAACGAAAGCGCCGATGAGGAGCCCTATGAATATCATGCCCGTGTTATATATGCCGTTGAGGGGTCCCGAACCCGGGGCTGTCTTTGACACGGATACGGCGGTAAGGAACATTGGCAGTGCTGCCATGATGATAAGGCACACCCTGAATGCCAGATTTTTAAAGAGTTTTGAATACCCTACGCTAAGCAGATTTATCATTGTTCTTCACCTCCAACCAGTGAGATATAGAAGCTTTCAAGGCTCTCGTCCTTTTCTTCCATGGTGATTATCTCGCAGCCCTCCTTTGAAAGGGTCAGCGCCATTTGTGTGAAGTTCAGCTGGGCAAATACATCAGCGGTCTTGTCATCGAGTATCTTGTAGTCTATGCCCATGCCGTCCAGTACCCTGGAAAGCGCACCTGTGTCGGTAACGCTCATTCTTACACACTTGCGGCAGGACTGTTCCAGTTCTTCCGCACTCATCTCGCGTATCATTCTGCCGTGGTCGATGAACCCGTAGTGGGTGGCAAGCTTTGCCAGCTCATCAAGTATGTGGCTGGAGATGAGAATGGTTATGTTCCTTTCACGGTTCAGCTTTAGGATAAGCTCTCTTATCTCTATGATACCCTGGGGGTCAAGGCCGTTGATAGGTTCGTCCAGCACCAGGAAATCAGGGTCGCCGCAAAGTGAGATAGCAATACCAAGCCTCTGTCTCATACCCAGTGAGAAGTTCTTCGCTTTCTTCCTGCCTGTATCTCCCAGACCTACCAGCTCCAGCAGCTCGTCAATGCCCTTCATGTCAGGCAGACCGAGCATCTTGTACTGCTGCTTTAAATTGTCCCTGGCACTCAGGTCAAGGTAAATGGCGGGAGTTTCAACTACAGCACCCATTCTGCGCCTTGCCTTGGATATGCCGCGTTCGCTGTTCTTTGCATCGTAAAGCTCGAACTCACCGCCTGTAGGCTGCTGCAGACCTGTGATAAGTCTTATAAGGGTGGTCTTGCCAGCACCGTTTCTTCCCACAAAGCCGTATATAGCCCCTGCGGGAACGTTCATCGTCAGGCCGTTCAGGGCGGTGAAGCCCTTGTATCTCTTCTGCAGTTCTTTTGTTCTCAATGCGTATTTCATAGTAACTTTCCTTCTTTTCTTTGTTTTGACTTTCAGTCGGCTTTTGCTCGGAGAACTCTCTGTTCCCCCTTTTCTGCTATCATTATAACACCCAACGGTCAAGAAAGCGGCCAAGAAAAAGTCAAGATTTGGTCAAGATAGCTGACTTTCTTTTTTATTTACGGAAAGCATATTCTCAGCTGCGCATTTTAAAGCCTATGCCGTATACTGCTTCTATGTAGTCATGTCCGCTGACAGCCTCCAGCTTTTTACGCATATTGCTTATGTGCTGTTTCAGCGACCTCTCGGTGCAGTCGGGGGTGTCAAGGCTTATCTTGTCCAGTATAGTCGTCCTGCCCACGGGAGAATTCGGGTTCTGCATGAGCAGCTTCAGTATAGCGCATTCGGTGCGGGTAAGCCTTACTTCCTCAGTGCCTACCACAGCGGTCAGTGTGTCGCTGTGCAGGGTAAGATCACCAAAAGTCAGTGCAGAGGGGGCTTCCACCACCTGCGCTTTCCTCAGCTGAACAGCTATCCTCGCCAGCAGCTCGGAGATGTTGAAGGGCTTTGTAACGTAGTCGCAGGCCCCCGCCATAAGCAGTGATACCTTGTCGCTCACATCTACCTTTGCACTTACCACTATGACAGGTATGTTCTTTATCTGCGGCAGAAGCTCTTCTCCGCTGAGCCCGGGCAGCATAAGGTCAAGCAGTATCAGGTCAGGCTTTTTCTGTCCCAGTACGTAAAGTGCCTCAGTCCCCGAATAAGCGCGGACGACACCGTAGCCCTCAGCTTTCAGCGCCTCCTCCAGCATATCACCTATGTATATGTCATCGTCTATTACCAGTATATTCTGCATTTTTATTACCTCCTTATAGCAACATCTTATATAATAACATATTTTTAAGATTATTTCAAGCTTTGCCGAAACGGCATACTATGATAAATATAAGCTTTGCATTCTTTTGACACTTGCATTTTTTGAAGAAATATTGTATAATATCAGTAATATATATGAATTGGTGCAGCTGTGGCAATATTTTACATTTTTATGTGAAACCATGCAGAACGGCTGTGCCGCTGAAAGGAGGTCTTCTATGGATCTTCAGGCCTTGGTCGAGGGTATCGACGGAATGGCGACCCTGTATTCCTTTGATATAATGCCCGACGGCAGCTACAGCGAGATACGTCTTATGGCTGTCAACAAGAAAAATGACTATATGCTCCATTTCACACCCGATGCCCCCGAATTCTACCCCGGCATACCCTACCGCAGCTATTTTACCGAGCTGAATTTTGAGAGCTTCGTATATAAGTCCGCAGGTACCACACAGCCACTCTATTCTTATGTTTATGCCCACGGCGGCTGGGTCAAGGGCTTCTATCTGCCCATAGTCGGTCCGCAGACACACCCCGAGGAAAGCTGCATAAGAACCGTCTACTGCCTTTACACCTTTACCTATACCGAGGAGGTGGAAACTGAGTCCATGACCAAGCATTCCTCCCTGGTGAATGATGCTGTGGTGGATATTAGCGTCAAGCTGCACGAGAACAGTGATTTCACCAAGGCGATGTCTTCCGCAGTGGCAGTTATAAAGGAGTTCTGCGGTGCTGATAAGTGCGCCGTATACACCGTTGATAAAGAGACAGAGATGTGCAGGCTGTTCGATGAGAACGGTTCTCACGAGGGGTATATAAACATATTTACGGGCGAAATGGGGCGCACCCCTTATGAGGCTGCCCTGGCCTGGGAAAAGGACCTGCAGCTCAGCAACTGCCTTATCCTGGAAGACCCTGAGGCACTTGAAGTCGTAAAAAAGCGGGATCCTGACTGGTATCATTCGCTGACCATAAACGGCATAAAGAATATCATTCTCTTTGGTATACGCTGTAATCAGGATCTTGTGGGCTTTATCTGGACGGCGGATTTTGATACCTCAAAGGTAATGCTCATCAAGGAAACGCTGGAGCTTACATCTTTCCTTATAGCAGCAGTTATCTCCAACCACCAGCTTGTCACAAGGCTTGAGATAAAAAGCACCACCGATGAACTCACCCGTGTGCGCAACCGCAATGCCATGAACGACCGTGTGGACGACCTGCTTTCCCATAGGGTGCAGCAGCCGAATGTTATGGGTGTGGCCTTTGCCGACCTCAACGGCCTCAAAAAAATAAATGATTCCCTGGGTCACAAGGCTGGCGATGCCATTCTTAAAAAAGCCGCTGAACTGCTTAAGCAGGCTTTCGGAAAATATGAGATATACCGTGCGGGCGGCGACGAGTTCGTGATACTCTGTCCCGATATCACAGAGGAAGATTTTATGGGGAAGGTGGCAAATCTGCGTTCTCTTGCAGACAGCACCCCCGATGTGCGCTTTGCCATCGGCGCTGTGTATTGTGAGGAAGACTACGATATCACAAGTGCCATGCATACCGCAGATGAAAGAATGTATGCCGATAAGCAGGCCTACTACCGCACCCACCCCGAGATAGACCGCCGCAAAAGGTGAGAACCGCCAGGACCAAGAACGGTTACGGGGAAGCAATACGCAGGAATAGATGTTTTCTATCATCAGCAGTATCGTGAGAAGAAGTTTATATTTTTACATCGGGGATGACCTTTTCGGGATAGGTTGTCCCCGATATTTTATCACTTCATAGGTATACCTGCGTCTGCTGTTTCGGGTATATTCGGCAAAACACATGAATTATCAGACATTTTCCCGCAGGCGGCGACGCAGCAAATTGTCGTAAAGATGTGAATGCCGAAAAAGCGCTGTCATCAGATGTGATTTTTTTGTGCGGTCATTTGTTGACAAATCCAGCCGAAAGTGGTATAATCAATGTTGTATGTTTTTTGATATTTACTGATAGAAAAGGGAATGTTTTATGAGCAGTAATAAGATAGGGTTCGATAATGACAAATATTTGAAAATGCAGTCTGAACGTATCCGTGAAAGGATAGCCAGCTTCGGCGACAAGCTTTATCTGGAGTTCGGCGGAAAGCTTTATGATGATTTCCATGCTTCCCGTGTGCTGCCCGGGTTCAAGCCCGACAGTAAGCTGCAGATGCTTTTGCAGCTTAAGGACGAAGCTGAGATAGTCATCGTAATAAATGCAGGCGATATCGAGAAGAACAAGATACGCGGCGACCTGGGCATCACCTATGATGTTGATGTTATCCGCCTCTACAACGTTTTCTCAAAGATAGGGCTGTATGTAAGCTCAGTGGTGCTGACCAGATATGAAGGTCAGCGTTCAGCAGTGGCTTTCCAGAAGAGGCTGGAGGCGCTGGGCGTCAAGGTATATCACCACTACGCTATCGAGGGTTATCCCTCAAACCTTTCACTTATCATGAGCGATGATGGCTACGGAAAGAACGACTACATCGAGACCAGCAGAAAGCTGGTAGTTATCACCGCCCCGGGTCCCGGCAGCGGAAAAATGGCCACCTGTCTTTCCCAGCTCTATCATGAGCATAAGAGGGGAGTAAATGCGGGCTACGCAAAGTTCGAGACCTTCCCTATATGGAACATTCCTCTTAAACACCCCGTCAACCTGGCCTATGAGGCTGCTACCTCAGACCTGAATGACGTAAATATGATAGACCCCTTCCATCTTGAAGCTTACGGGCAGACCACCGTCAACTATAACCGTGACGTTGAGATCTTCCCTGTGCTGAATGCGATGTTTGAAAATATTCTTGGGGAGTCGCCCTATAAGTCCCCTACGGACATGGGCGTAAATATGGCGGGCAACTGCATAGTCGATGACGAAGCAGTGCGCGAAGCTGCAAAGCAGGAGATAATCCGCCGTTACTATGTTTCCCTCTGCGACCGCAAAAAGGGCATAGTTTCCGAAGAAGATACCTATAAACTTGAAATGCTGATGAACCAGGCAAAGGTCACCACCGACGACAGAAAGGTGGTAGCTGCCGCCCTCGCTAAGGAGGAGGAAACAGGTGCCCCTGCCGCCGCTATGGAACTTCCTGACGGTACTATCATCACAGGCAGAACTTCAAATCTGCTGGGCGCCTGCTCGGCACTGGTGCTGAATGCCCTTAAGTATTTCGGCAAGATAGATGATGAGACACTGCTGATGTCGCCCCACGTTATCGAGCCTATACAGAATTTGAAGATCAATCATCTCGGCAACAACAACCCAAGGATACATACAGATGAGACACTGATAGCTTTGTCTATCTGCGCTGCCTCCGATGAAAATGCAAAGCGTGCCATGGATCAGCTTGAAAAGCTGCGCGGCTGCGAGGTGCATTCAACGGTAATACTCAGTGCGGTGGACGAAAGGATATTCAAGCGCCTTGGCGTGAACCTCACCTGCGAACCGAAATTCAGCTGATACTTCAGGAGGACTGTTATAATGCAGTCCTCTTTTTTGTACTAAAATTCCAGAAAAGGAGAAGACCGATGATACATTTACGATACGGAAATACCAACACATTCTATATAAAAGGCTCCCGCGGCAGCATACTTGTTGATACAGACTTTGCAGGCACACTGCAGGGCTTCTACCGTGCCATAAAGATGAATAATATAAAGGTGGTGGACATTGACTATGTTCTGGCCACCCATTACCACCCCGACCACATGGGGCTCATAAGCGAACTCATGGCGCAGGGGGTGAAGCTGCTGCTTATAGATATCCAGCAGGGAAGCGTGCATTATTCCGATAACATCTTCGCCCGTGACCCACGCCTGGACTATACCCCCATTGATGAGACCCGGGCGGAAGTCATCAGCTGTGCAGACAGCAGAAGCTTCCTGGCAGAACTTGGTATAAACGGCGAGATAGTTTCCACCCCCAGTCACAGCGAGGACAGCATATCTCTTGTGCTGGACGAGGGCATATGCCTGGCAGGCGACCTTGAGCCCATGGAATATCTGGGGGCATATGATGAGAATATCCCGCTGAAACAGGATTGGGAGCTTATTCTTTCAAAACACCCGAAGCGCATTTGCTATGCGCACGCAAACGAGAAAAAATTCGAGGAGGAGTAAAAATTGACATACATAACAGGCGATACCCACGGCGATTTTTCCGATACCATACAGCGCTTTTATTCAGCAGGTGTAAAAGAGGGCGACACCGTCATCATCTGCGGCGACTTCGGCTTTGTCTGGAGCATAGGCAGCGAACACGAGCTTGACCTCAAGGAACTGGCAAAGGAAAAATACACCATACTTTTCGTCGACGGCAACCACGAGAACTTTGAACTTCTGGAGACCTATCCCGTGGTGGACTACTGCGGCGGCAAAGCACATAAGATAGCTGATAATATCTACCACCTTATGCGGGGGCAGATATTCGAGATAAACGGCAAGACCTTCTTCACCTTCGGCGGAGCATATTCTATCGATAAGTATATGCGCACCCCGGGCTACAGCTGGTGGGAGCAGGAAAGACCCTCACCCGCAGACTACGATGAAGCAGCAAAAAATCTGGAAAAGGCAGGCTATAAGGTAGACTACGTCCTCACCCATACTATCCCCGAGTCCATGATATACCGCCTGAACAAGACCCCCGATATCCACGATGCAGAGCTTACGGGCTACTTCGAGTGGCTCTATAATAAGATGGAGTTTGAGCAGTGGTTCGCAGGCCACTGGCACATGAACTGGAGCTTTGAGGACAGGTTCCATATCCTTTACAGCAAGATGTTCAGGCTTGAATAAGACCGATTCATAAAGATACCCCCGAAGCGGCAGCAACACGCTTCGGGGGTATTTTTATATATCCCAATTTGGTTGTGTATTGTTTCCCCCGCCGAAGGCGGGGGAAACAATACGAAAAAAAGCCATTCTGTATCATCAGCAATACACTTCAGAATTGGGAGTTTTATATTAGTTCAGATACATGACAGTCGTACCCGACATACCGCCCTTCATGGGCAGCAGCCAGCCGTTCTCGCAAAGTGTCTGCATTATCTGCTCTGTCTCACGGAAGAACAGCAGCAGGGGCATTTTCTTCACATAGTCTGCCAGATGTGCAGGGCTGTGGTCAAGAAGTACCTTGCCTATCATATCGGTGCGTGAAAGTATGTCAGAGCATATATCCCAGCAGAAACCGTTGATGATCTCGTTTATCTTATCAGAGTGTTCCCTGGTAAAGCACGGGAAGTTCGGCATTATGCCGTTCTCTGTCCTTACCGCCAGACCCTGCTCCACAAGTTCGGCGCATACCAGCTTTTCGTTCTCTGTTGTGGGCTGTTCTCTGAGCAGCCTGCAAAGCATATCCGCTTTTACATCGGTCATTTTTGGGTGGAGATAACTGCCGTTTATCAGTACGTCCCAGAAAAGAATATAACCTTCCTGACAGCCTGAAACAGATGTACCCACCCCATAAGGGTCGCTGGCAGACTTCTCCGCCAGAAAACGGAAACACTTTGTTCCAAATACATCTGTGGGGAAATCAAGCTTTGCCTCACCCTGAGCCATGTCCACATAAGCCAGGTGCAGTACGAGCGAAAGCATGGTCCATTTCAGTGTATTGGCGGGCATATCGCAGCCATAAAAGCCCAGCGCCCTGAAGTCATCGGCATTCTCATCAATAAAGCCTGAGATCTTATTCGCAATATCGGTGACACTCTGCTTGGTCGTCTTATCTATATCAGCAAAAACGTCGTTGGTGATAACAGGAACATTGGTCTGATAAAAGCCGTTTTTCTCAGTAAGCAGACCATACTCCGTCAGCTTTTTCAGCCCGTCCTCCAGATAAGCCGTAGGAACGCCCAGCTGCAAGGCGATCTGTTCCTCGGTCTGCTTGTCATAGTAGCAGCACATGAGTATGTTCTGGCTGAGCTTGTCATCGAATTTGCCTGAATAGCTGTTGCCCTGTTTCGTTCCCCAGTAGCACATCTCCAGCTCAATGGGGTCATAACTAAGTTTACCAAATGTTCTTTCCATAAAAGTACCCTCCCTGATCTTTTTGCGTGACTGAAAGAGCAGATATTTCACCATGCTGGGGCTTATGCCGAAGCTTTTGGAAATATCCCTGACCGACATACCGTCGAAATAATAAGCCACCGCTGCCTTGCGGTAATTTGTGTTCAGCAGAGAAAGCTCCCTTATAATAAGGTGCAGCTGCTCATTTTCCGCAGCCTTTTCTTCCAGCTCTTCCCAGCTCTCGTCAGAAAGCTTTTCGTCCAGCTCAGCGGTCTCCCGCTTATCCTTATGTCGGTACCAGCTTTTAAGGATATTGTCAGCTGTCCGCCATACAAAAGCGTAAAAAGCCTTTTCATTGGGGAAGCTTTCTTCTCCCTTACAGCTTATCAGCATTATCTCCTGTGCCAGGTCCTCCGCATCGTGATATGAATTTGTGCGTGTAAGACAATAGCGGAACATCGTTCTTGACATCTGTGCTATCTTCTCGCGGTATTCTTCGGCTGTCATATCGTTCACCTCTTTCGTGGTTTTCAGAAGCTTCTGTATGTATAATGCAGAAAAGTGGAGTGGGTCAGGGGTGTGCGAAATAAATTTTTGCCAGGTTAATGACTTAGCAGTGTGAACCATTGGGATCACATTATAAAAGAATTAATTGAACTTAAATCTTCGTTAATAATTATACAATATTATATCATCATTTGTCCGAAAAATCAACGCTGTAATGCATAAAATGACCTTTCAGCGGAATAATAGGGCAATGAACAGTCAAGTAATAGTGAGCTAAGATATTCGTGTTAGACAAGTTGCACATAAAGATAATGATTTGTTGAGATTTGTTTTACTTGACAAATTAAGTTTATCGTGCTATAATAATTAAGCTGTCAGGGAGGGCAAGACCTCCTAAAGCCCGAAAAGAGCGAAGCGAAGGCCTCAGGCGAGAGCGCGGAGTTTGGCGATGAGGGTAAAAAACAAGACAGTAAAAAATATCACAAAAAGGGC
>NZ_JAFUAG010000045.1 GCF_017464355.1 Ruminococcus sp.
CCTTGTTCTTTCAATTTTAAGATCTCTTTTTCATACTCCTGTATGTGTCTGTAACTTCTTGCCATAACAAAACCTCCTATGGTTTCTATTATACCATAGGAGGCTCTTTTTGTCATTGTACGTTTTTACTGGGGCGGTTCATCATCGAGGCTTTAATACTGCCATAAAACAAGGCTCGGTGTTTTACCGAGCCTTGTTTAAATGGTTTTTATTTACTGGTCGATAGGCCTGATGCCCTTTACATGAGCTGCAAGCTTAGCCAGGTCGGTAACGTTGATGTCGCCGTCACCGTTAACATCAGCCTGCTCAAGGGAGCCTTCGGGTACGCTTCTGATGCTCTTTACATGGGCTGCCAGCATAGCCACGTCGGTAACGTTGATGTCGCCGTCCTTGTTGATATCGCCCCGCAGGATAACTTCGTCCTCGCCGTCGGTGGCGTCGTCATCACCGGGTTCGTCGTCGCCGGGCTGGTCGTCACCGGGCTGGTCAGGCTGGTCGTCACCGGGCTGGTCGGGCTGATCGTCACCGGGCTGATCGTCGCCTGGCTGGTCATCACCGGGCTGAGCAGGCTCATCATCACCGGGCTGGTCATCGCCGCCCTGAGGTTCGTCCTTGGCCTTTATGATGAATTCAGCTTCCGCTGTACCCTCATATGCGCCCATGCCTGTAATGGTCACGGTTGCAGTGCCTGCCTGAACATTGTCGGAGTACTCAACAGTGTAGTCAACACCCTCGGTAAGCACCTTGTCGCCGTCCTTTACGGTAACAGCAGGGGTTATCTCCTCGCCTGTGTACTCAGCTTCAGCTATATCAAGCTCGATATCCAGCTCCTCGGCGGAACGTGCAGTAATATCGAACTCCTTTGTTATCTCACCCTTGTAGTTGCCGATACCCTTGATAACAGCCTTTGCTGTGCCGACCTCGGTGTTGTCGGTGTAAGATACTTCATAATCCTTGCCATCGGTCAGACCCTTTACGGTTGCCTCGGGTTCCTTGGCAGTGCCGTCATAAACGAACTCGTCCTCGGAAAGCTTTGCTGTCATCTTTGAGATATCAGCCTGCTCAATAGTGAATGTCACCTGAACAGTGCCTGTGTAGTTGCCCTTGCCTGTAACTGTAACAGATGCATTGCTGCCTGCATTCACGTTGTTCTTGTACTCGATATCGTAGTTTGAAGCCGCAGCGTTCTTAACAGTTACCTTGGGTGTCTGGGCGCTGCCGTTGTAAACAAGTCCGCTGTCTGCTACGGTAACATCAGCCTTCTTGATAGCAGCCTGTTTTATAGTGAAGTTCTTTGTTACGGTGCCCTTGTAGCTGCCCTTGCCCTGTATGGTAACAACAGCCTTGTCGCCTGCATTTACGTTGTTTGAGTACTTAACTGTGTAGTCAGTACCTTCTTTCAGGGTGATGCTGCCGTTCTTGGCAGTTACAGCGGGCTTCTTAGCAGTGCCGTCGTAGGTGAACTCAGCTGTGTCCAGCCTTACATCGCAGTTTGTGATATCTGCACCTGTTATCTTGAAGGTCGCTTCAAGAGTCTCAGGATAATCCTCAGAACCTGTGATCATCACCTTGCCTGAGCCGGGCTGTACATTGTCAGAATACTCTACAGTGTAATCCCTGCCATTTTTCAGCACCTTGCTGCCGCTCTTTACAGTTACCCGGGGTTCCTTTGCAGTGCCGTCATAAGTGAATTCCTTTTCTGAAAGCTCGGCTGTCAGCTTTTCAAATACTTCAACTTCGACAGTGTCGCTTACAAGACCTCTGCTGTCTGTAACAGTTATCTCGGCAGTGCCTTCATTCTTCACTGTCAGATTGCCTGTTTCATTTACTTCTGCCACCTCAGGGTCACTGGAAGACCATACCAGCTTATCCTCAGCGGGTTCGCCCTTGGCGTTCAACTGAGCCGCAGAAAGCTGTATGCTCTTTTCAGCAGTGGATATCCTCTTGCTTTCAAAGCTTTCGCCGTTCTCATCAAGTATATCAACTTCCGCTACTGCGTCAACAAAGGTAACGTTCCTGCTGTTTGCGGGAAGCCCTGCATAGTCCTTGGCGGTGCAGGGTGCTGTACCGTAGAGCAGTACGTTCTTGGTAGCTGTGCCTGTGGCTGTGAAAGCATTCGTGCCAATGGTAACAGTGTCGTTATCACCGAAATCTACATATTCCAGCGCATTGCCGGTATACATGGCATTATTGCCGATAGACTCCAGACCCTCATTCAGTGTAACGCCCTTGAGCAGGCAGGTGGCAGCCATAGCATAGTTGCCGATGGCCTTTACGCTGTCAGGTATGGTGAAATACTCATAGGGTGCCATTATGGGGTATTCCAGCAGGGTGGTCTTGTCCTTGTTGTAAAGAACACCGTCCATGGAGGAGTAGTTCTTGTTGTCCTCAGATACCTCTATGTACTCGATGGGTGTGTAGCCCTTGCTCTCTATCTCATCAAACTTTATGTTTATGTTGAACATTGAAAGGTCGATGACACTTGCAGTTGCAGGGAAGCTTATCTTCTGCATACAGTAGTTGTTGTCAAAAGCCTGACCGCCGATAGAGATAAGGGTCTCAGGGATAACATACTCACCCTCGGGGTCAGCAGCAGTACCAAAGGTGTGCAGATAATGGCAGTCAGAGAATGCCTTGGCGCCGATAGACTTGACAGCTGTGTCAGGCAGTGTTACTTTCCTGAGGTTATCGCAGTTCATAAACAGGTTCTTCTCAATGGAAGTCAGATTTGAGGAAGACATATCCACGTTCACCAGTTCGTGGTCATTGTTGAATGCGCCATCCTCGATTATCATTACCTTGCCTGCGTTTGCTGGGCTGCCTATGGTCAGGTCTTTAAGTGCGCACTTCTCGAAAGCATTCTTCTTGATAGTCACCAGTGAATCAGGGAACGAGGTCTTTTCTCCCTCGGCCTCAGGAGAGAAAGCTGTCAGCTTCTGGCAGCTGCTGAAAGCCTGTTCGCCTATCTGCTCCAGCTTTGAGCCTTCCTCCCACTGAACGTTTGCAAGCTCAGCACAGTCCTTGAAAGCCTTGCTGTCTATAAGGGTGACATTTGCGGGAATGAATGCCGATGTCAGGGCGGTGCAATTCTCAAAAACGCTGTTGTTTATTACCTGCAGGTTGCTGAGGGCAGTTGCTCCCGTGTCGGTCATGGGCATATTTTCAAGAGTTATGCAGTCCTTGAAAGCCATAGCGCCCACCTGCTTTACAGTGTCGCTTACTTCAATGCTCTTAAGAGAAGCACAGCCCATGAAAGCCTTTTCAGCTATGGTGGAAACATCACCTGTCAGCACGATATGGGGCAGGTTCTTGCAATTCTCGAAGGCGCTTGCCTGTACAACTACCAGGTTCTCGGGCAGGGTAAGTGTATCGTTCTTTACGTTGTCGATGTTTGTACCCTCGATAGCCTCGCAGCCCTTGAAAGCCTTCTCGCCCACAGTACCGAAGTTTGTGTAGCCGCTGTCGTCCTTCAGTATGTTCAGGTATCTGAAACTATTGCAGTTTTCAAAAGCAGACTTCTGCACACCGCCGCAGGTGGCAGGGAACTGTATGGTGTAGTCATACTTGTCGATGTCAAAGGGTGTCATGGTCTCCAGGGCTGTGCAGTTCATGCAGGCCTCGTCAATGATAGCACCCAGCCTGGGTGATACCTCGATATCCTTAAGGGAAGTGCAGCCCTTAAGTACCCTGTAATTAAGGTAGACCACCTTTTCGGGGAAATGCACAAAGGTCAGGGAGGTGCAGTTCTCCATGGCGGAGTAGCCCACTGAATTTACATCAGCCAGGTATATATCGGTGATGCCTTTGTCGTTCATAAAGCAGCTTTCAGGAACTCTCTCCAGAGAATCGGGCAGCTTTACCTTGTTTGCATAGTCAAGCCAGTTTTCCTCAGCATCAGCCATATCTGCTCTGGGATAGATAGCCAGTTCAGGGCAGTTTGCAAAGGTACCGCCGAACTTATAATCCAGAGGATCAGGGGTATTATCATCTGGGGTGCTCACATATGAATATATGAATTCAGTATCACTTACTTCGACTTTACCATCAAGGGTCAGAATGTTGTCTGACATTGCTACCTTTTCAAGAGAAGAGCAGCTGTTGAAAGCATTATAGCATATTCGTAACACCGAGTTCGGAATATTGACCTTGTTAAGAGCAGTACAGCCATAAAAGCATTCATCGCCTATTATTTCACATACGGAGTCGTTGCCATGTTCATCTCCGAACCTTACATCTTTAAGGGCAGTACATTTATTGAAAGTGGCTGGAGAAAGAGCCTGCAGGTCATTAGGTATTATAAAGCTCTGCAGAGCAGTGTCACCGCTGAAAACACCCTTGCCCATGTATTCTATGCCATTTGGCAGTGTGTTCTGTACACCGTTGACTATGACCTCCTGCAGCATGGTATCTGATGAAAAAGCACCGCTGCAAATGTGTCTGAGCGTGGTGCCTGTGCCGAAGTTCACGGTCTTGAGCATAGTGTCCTTGCTGAAGGCAGTCAAACCTATCAGCTCTATGGCTGTATCATCTGCAAACTGCATAGTTTCAAGCTGTGTGCAGCCGTTGAAGGCATTGTTATCTATCTTACTCAGCGTGTTTGGAAAGTCCAGGTCTTTCAGCGCCTTGCAGTTTGCAAAGGCATACTTGCCTATATCCACAATGCTGCCGTCAAAGTTTATATGCTCTATCATGGCACAATCCTTGAACGCATTATCACCGATAGCATTTACATTGTTCAGCTGCAGGGTGTTGTCCCTGTTGCTGCCGACAAAGTTCTTGCAGCCGTTAAATGCATTGGCCCCGATAGAAGTTATATTGTCACCGAAGACCGCAAACTGCAGGTTGGTGCAGCCTCGGAACATAGCCGGACCGATCTCTTCTATAAAGCCGTCCTCAAAATATACCTGTGCCAGGTTAACGCACTGACTAGCAAAGAATGTTGGGTAATCGGAGGGTGCGCCAAGTGCGATCTTGCATTCCTCAGGTGCAACAGCGTCCTTTTTGCCGACCATTGCTTCTTCCAGCAGCGCAAATATCTCCGCCTTGTATCCGCTAAAGTCAAAATGTATCTCCTTAGCCAGACGCACATCATCGTAATATGCCGCAGTAGGCATTATCGTTATAGTCATGGTCTTGGTATCAAGCTTTGCCTCTACCATATCGTCAGATGTGGTGACAACGTAAGCTGCCGCCGAAGCCGAGATGACAAAGCCCGAAGGCATTATCTCTGCCAGTTGGGGCAGGGGGCCTGCACCAAAGACCATCAGCAGGGCGGTAAGTCCTGCTACTATCCTTTTTTTGTTCATGTCAGTATCCTCTCCTTCAAAAATTTGGTTATTATAAATAAAATACCATATTAATTATACCATGTTGTTGCTTGGTTTTCAATAATTATCCGCAAAAAAAACGTGTTGTGCAGAAAAATCGGCAACTCATACAATATTTTTATGGTAGGTCGGGCAATTTAACGGAATGTTAATACATTTAAAGCCTGCATCTTTTTGAATTCGTGGGCTGAAACAGCGCTTATCTCCGAATTTATCCTGTGTTATGCCCTTTCGGGAATGACATATATGCTTTCTCACAGCGGGAAGATTTAGTTTAATAAAAAAAATATTGTATACCCCTTGACAGCTAATTGAAATTAGCTTATAATATATGTAGGCTAATCCAAATTAGCCAAAGGAGTGATAGCATGGATACCAAAGAAAAGATACTTGACGCAGCAATGTCGCTGTTCTCAGAAAAAGGCTATGCCGACGTCTTCATGGCAGAGATAGCCGAGCGTGTGGGCATAAAGGCGCCCTCTATCTACAAGCATTACAAAGGCAAAAAAGAGATATTCGAGGCCATACTTGCAAAGATGAAGCAGGACTATGACAAGCAGGCCGCCGCCCTTTCCATTGACGGTAATGACGCTGCTGCCGACGGCGCAGTGTATCTGGGCAAGTCCGAGGAGGAGATACTCAAAATGGGCATGGGTCTGTTTATGTATTTTATACATGATGAGTATGTCTGCAAATTCCGCAAAATGCTGACGGTTCAGCAGTTTAATGATAAAGAACTGGCAGAAATATTTTCTGCCCAGTATGCCGATGACCCCCTGAATTACCAGTCAGCCTTGTTCGCCCTGCTGATGTCTGAGGGCGCTTTCAAGGAGGCTGACCCCGCTGTTACAGCACTGCAGTTCTATGGACCCCTGTTCATGCTGATGACCATGTACGACCGTCAGCCCGAAAGGGAACAGGAGCTTGCCGCCCTGGCAGAAAAACACATCAGGCAGTTTACCAAGCTTTACCGTAAGGAGGAAAAGTCATGAAGATAACAGTTATCCACGGCCAGAGCCACAAGGGCTCCACCTATAATATCGCCCGTCAGTTATGCGATAAGCTGGGGGGCGAGGTCACTGAGTTTTTCCTGCCTAGAGATCTCGGGGAATTCTGCATGGGCTGTACGAGCTGCTTTGCCGATGAAACAAAGTGCCCCCACTACGAAAAGTTCCGCCCCCTGACCGAAGCCCTGGACGAAGCCGATGTCATCATACTGGCAAGCCCCGTGTATGTAATGCACGCCACAGGTGCCATGAAAGCTTTCCTTGACCACTACGGCTACAGGTTCATGGTACACCGACCAGAGGAGAAAATGTTTTCCAAGCAGGCTGTCTGCATTGCCACCGCCGCAGGGGCAGGTCTTGGCAGCACCATCAAAGATATGGCAGACAGCACTTTCTTCTGGGGGATAGCCCGTACCTACAGGCTTGGGGTGGCTGTTATGGAAACGAATTGGGAAAATGTCAGGCCGAAGATAAAAACAAAGATCGATAAAAAGACAACTGCCATCGCTGCAAAAATAAGCAGCCGCGCAGGCCGCTGCCGACCTTCACTTAAGACCCGTGTGGTCTTCAAAGCAATGTCTGTAATGCAGCGCAAGGGCTTCAACCCGCCTGATGTGGAATACTGGAAAGCCAAGGGCTGGACAGCAGGGAAGACCCCCTGGTGATGTGCTTGACTTTTAAAACAGGATATGCTATGATTACTTTGTCATGGTATGACCATATTTTTGCAGAGTCAAGGAGATGATCTTGTGAGCAGGTTAAGTGTCAAGGGCACTGCCGAGATGAAGTTCGATGTGGATATCATCAAGCTGAAAACAGTTGTCAGTGCAACAGCCGATTCTTCGGGGGAGGCTGTTCTTGTGGGAAAAGATAAAACAGAAAAGTTCCTTTCAGCGATGAAAGAAAAGCTGGGCATAGGACCTGAAAGCTTCAGGCTTGAAGAAGAAACTGTCAGAGCAGACTACAGCATGAAGAACAAATATAACTATTACAAGGGGCTTACCCTGGAGATAAAGGCTGACATGGCTGCTTTGTCGAAGATAACAGCTGTCATTGGGGAATTTGGAGATTCTTCCTATAACGTTGAATTTGATATTTCAGACATGGCTGAGAAAGAAAAGCAGGTCATCGGCGCAGCAGTGGAAAATTCCAGAGCAAAGGCAGAATGCATAGCAGCTTCCCTGGGCAAGACAGTTCAGGGCGTCGATGATGTGAAATTTGATACAGAATACGAGGAACCATACAGAGGCGAATTAAGAGGCATTTCCGCTGACTTGTCTGTCAATATGGAAGCCTTGGTGCAGGTCCCCAAAAAGAGCGTTTCAAAGTCGGTCACTATCGACTGGATAGTTGAGTGACAGTGCAGGGAATATCTATGAAAAGGCAAAGCTTGAAAACGGAGTTACCGTAAAGCAAAAGATCCTCAGCGACAGCGGCTATCAGCTGACTTTCAAAGCGAAGGTCAGATAAACTTATCCTGTAACGAATGACCCTCACTGCATTTTGCAGCAAGGGTCGTTTTTTCTTGAAAGTTTTACAGATATCCACTGACCTCACTGTCCAGCAGCGAGATGAGTTCTTCGTCCATATATCCATATTCGTCCGGTATGTTCAGGCAGATGACTTTCTTGCCGCTGAGGATATGGGGATATTTCTCCCGTATCCTACGCAGGTGTTTTTTTTCCATGCAGAAGACCATATCTGCCCACCCGATGAGCCCCTCAGTCACCTTAATGCGGGAGTTGTTCTCCGTCCCCGCCGACTTTGCCTGATGCCCGTTATAGCCGTCAAAATATTTCTCGGCTGTCAGGCTTCGCCGCTTGTTCTGGCTGCACAGGAATAATATCTTCATTTTTGCTCTTTCCCCTTTTGCAGAAATTATGCTGAAATTATACCACATACTTCAATGTTCGTCAATGGTGAGATAACGGCATTCTGTGTAAATAGCTGATATCAAATTCTGAGCCATAGTATTTCTGCTGACAGTGCAGAGATAATGTGCCATGAACGTTACTGACACAATTTGTGATTTACGGAGGTGTTACAATGGTCAGAAAAGCAGCCGATGGCATTTGCACAATGCGGCTTGAGAACTGACTATGCAGAAGGCACAGAAAGTTCTCCTGTGGGCTACCTTGAGGGCATTTTCGTAAATGAAGAATATCGCAGGCACGGTCATGCAAAAGAACTCCTTTGTGCTTGTGAAAAATGGTCAAGGGAAATGGAGTGCAGTGAGTTTGCCGGTGACTGCGAGCTGAACAATGATTACAGCTTCAACTTTCATATGGCAATGGGATTTGATAAAGCAGATAGTATAATTTGCTTCAAGAAAAGGATATAAACACAATGCCCCGAAGCACTTTGCAATGCTTCGGGGCAAAACTTATATATCGGTATCGCTCGTACAGAAGCAGGCCTCAGCCATATCTGTTACGATCTTTTTTTCAGAATTTCCCTTACAGTACCTGCGGGGTCCTTTATAAGAACATATATCACCCACACCACCAGTGCCAGCACTGCAACTGATATCCCGAGAAATGTGTCGTTCACCATATCAGCAAATGCAGGGGCGAAAAACTCAGCCCTCTGCTCAGCGTATTCTACCACCGAGTCTACCAGCCACATAAGGGAAGCCCCCCAGAACATATACAGCAGCACTCCGACCTTCATCTGCCTTGCCTTAGGTGAGGTATACCATACGACCGTCGATATGACAGCTGCGATAACAGTTATAAGAAGTGTCATGCTGCGTCACCGGCCTTTGCAGTATCGGCCGAGGATATCTTCCCCGTCACCAGCACCAGCCCCGCCCAGACCAGTGTCACAAGCAAAGCCATGGCACTGCCCGAGGTCGCCATTTCGTGGAGCATCTCAGCGGTGTCCGCAGGGTCGTTCGCCGCGGTAAGAAAAGGGAAGAAAGGCGATATCTCACCATGCCACAGATGCTCAAAGGCCAGCAGTCCCGAGCCGCCCCACAGCATACCGTTGAGCCAGCCCAGCTTCTCAGAGAACTTTATCTTACCGTCATTTTCCGAAACTCTGTTGTTTTCCTTTTTCTTAACTATCAGCTTAACTGCCGTGGTAACTATAGCCTCAGCAGTAGGTATAAGAAAGCAAGCCATATTGATATCCTCCCGTTATTTATCCCAGCCAAGGGCTTTTCTCTTGGCCTTCATATCTGCTACTATCTTCTCGCCCAGTTTCACAGGGTCAGTGTCCACGTTCATGGAGGACCCCAGTGTTTCAAGGGTGCCGTACTTCAAAAATTCTATAACGTTCTTCGAGCCGTATATCTGGGCTTCAACGCAGTGGTATGAGCTTATGCCGTTGAGCCTGAAGCCCAGGGCGGCGTCAATGCCCTTTTCGTTGCCCCATTCGGGGGAAGAAAATGCAAAGGGCAGTTCATAAAGCTTATGTCCCAGTGCATTGGCGATACCTGCAAATATCCCCGTGGAACGTGTGTTGTCGATACATTCGCCAACGTGCCATACAGGGGGCAGGTCAGGCTCAAGGAACTCTCTCAGGCTGTCGCCTGCCTTATCCTTGCCCGATACCGCGCAGTATCCCAGCTTCATCAGCGGGAAGGAAGCACAGCCGTTTGAGATTATCAGCACGTTGTTTTTCAGCAGAACATCTGCCACATCTATAATGCACTTTTCGTACAGAACTTTCGGGTTGTTGCAGCCCACCATATTTACCACACCGAGAATTCGGCCGTCCTTTATAGCGTCTGCCAGGGGCTTCATGCTGCCGAAGCGCTTGTGGATATATTCCACCGAGAAGCCCACCTCAGCCTCCACCTCGTAGGGCGGTATGTAAACGGGAATGCCCTTTCTCGCCTCAAAGCTTTCAATGGCACGGCGAACTATCTTCTCAGCCAGTGCCTTTGTTTCGCCTATGTTCGAGTGGTGGTGGTCGTATTCATATCTTTCCGCCCCGGGAAGTCTTGCGGACTCACTGGTGGTGACAACAGTAGTCTTGAAGCACTTTGCCACCTCCATGATAGAGGGGAAAACGTCCTGTACATCAGCTACCCACAGGTCAAGGGCACCTGTGCCCAGCACCAGCTCAGCCGATACCGCATTTGAAAGGGGCACTACCCCAGCATATCTGTACATGGCCGAAAGTCCCGAGCAGCATATGCCGTAGAACCTTATGCCCTTGGCACCCTTTGACTTTGCCAGCTCTATGAGGTCTTCACGCTTGCCTGCCTCAACTATCTGGCTTACCAGCAGGGGGAGATGTCCGTGTACTGCAATGTTGACATAGCCCTTTTCAAGAGCGCCGATATTTACCTTTGAAGTCACTCTGTCGCCCACACCGAACAGGCTGTCCGTTGCGATAGAAGCTCCCACAACTCCGGAGAAAGTGAAAGCCAGCCCGCACCGCAGGAACTGCTGCATTACCGAGCGCCAGTCGCCGTCGGTGGCACAGCCCGACTTGTGATAAGCTTCAAAAACCTCGTGATAAGCGCTTATGGGCAGTATATCCAGCTCTTTCCAGATCTTCTGCCTTTCAGGCAACGCACAGGCAGAGATCGTCTTGTACTCATCGGGAACTGTCCGTGAAAGGTCTTCCAGCAGTGCATCTGCCAGATCCCTTGCCACGTTTTTCAGCTGACGGTTCTTCTGCTTTATGCCGAAGGCTTCTGCTGTAGCCCTTATCTTCTGCTCACCGAGTATAGGCACATCAAGCTTGCCCTCAGCCGCCCATTTCAGCGCAAGCATGACTTCTCTTGCGTGCATACCGTGCTGTGCCGCACCTGCCGCTGCCGAGCGCAGCAGGTTTCTCGCAACGATGAGGTCTGCATCAGCCCCGCAGACGCCCCTGGGCGCCTTGGCAGTTATGCGGCAGGGACCCATGTTGCAGATCTTGCAGCATATGCCCGCCAGCCCGAAATTACACTGGGGCTTCTGCTTGTCAAAGCGGTCAAAGGCAGTGTCTATGCCCAGTTGTTCCATTCTAAGCAGCATCTCCCTGACAGCAGGGTCGGGGGTCTGCTCGATGACGTCCTGCTTTGTGGGGAAAGTCTTGCGGTACTCAGATACCGCATTCATGTAATCCTTTATAAATGCCTGCGGGTCATCAGCCTCGCCCTCGCCGTGGCTCGCTTTCAGTATAACGGTGGGAACGCCGTGTTCGTCAAAACCGATTATATTCCTGTGTGAATGGATATGTGCGGGTCCATGGTCTTCTTCATGGTGATGGTGGTGATGTTCATGCTCGTGTTCATGCTTGCTCATTGATATCAGCTCCTGATCTGCATTTTTTCTTCCTTGTTTTCAAAGACTTCTTCATAAGTTAACCATATTATACTACTTCTCTAGGAATATTGCAATATAGCTTTATAAATCTTATAGGAATTGTAGGAGTTTGTTCACAAAAAAATCATATATTGTATTCGATGTAGTCATCGACTTTCATGTTGAAAAGCTCGAATATCTTGTCGCGCACATAAAGAAAATCGTCGTTCGTCCTGTCACGGTGAGAACCCAGGGGCACCTTGACAATGCTTTTGATCCGCCCGGGGTCGGCCATCATAACAACTATCCTGTCCGCAAGAAATACCGCTTCTTCGATATCGTGGGTAACAAATATGATAGTCTTCTTTTCCTCACGGGATATGCGCAGTATGTCCTCCTGCAGCTTCATGCGGGTGATAGCGTCAAGGGCGCCGAAAGGTTCGTCCATAAAAACAATGTCGGGGTCAACGGCCAGACCTCTTGCTATGGCTACACGCTGCTGCTGTCCGCCCGAAAGCTGCCTTGGGTAGCGCTTTTCATAACCCGAAAGCCCCACAAGTTCAAGGTATTTCTTTGCGGTCTGCTCCCGTTCCTCTTTGGGGACTTTCTTTGACTCCAGCCCCAGCTCCACATTTTTCAGCACGTTCCTCCAGGGCAGCAGGCCGTAGTTCTGGAAAATGGTTATGTTGTTTATCGAGGGTTCAGTGACTTCCTTGCCGTCTATCTTAACGCTGCCGCTGTTTACTCTCTCAAAGCCTGCAAGGGCATTGAGCAGGGTGCTTTTGCCGCAGCCCGAGGGTCCCAGCAGGCAAATGAACTCGCCCTTTTCAATATCAAGCGAAACATGGTCAAGGGCGATGAATTCCTTTCCCTCCTGCACAAAGTTCTTGCAGGCATCTTTAACTTCAATGTACATCAGTTCGCACCTCCCCAGGACTTAAGTATGGCTTTTTCCGCCAGCTTCAGCAGGCCGTCAAGTATTATGCCTATGACACCTATTACAAGTATGGTCGCAAGAAGTATGTCAGCGCGGATATTGTTTCTTGCATCTATTATCTGGTAGCCAAGCCCCGACTGCGCACCTACCATTTCGCCTGCCACCAGGAATATCCATGCGGTGCCCAGCGCTAAATGAATGCCGTTGGCTATCTGGGGGAAAGCCGCAGGGAATATGACTTTCCATGTCAGCGCAGGCTGCTTTATGCCGAAATTCTTTGAAACTTTCAGGTATATGGGGTCGATGTTCGAGACCGCTGCAACGGTGGAAAGCAGCACAGGGAAAAAGGCGGCGATGAAGATTATTACCACAGCAGGTATATCACCTATACCGAAAAGCAGCACGATAAAAGGCATCCACGCAGTAGGGGAGATAGGCCTCAGCAGCTGAACGGCGGGGTTTATGTACTTGAACACATTGGGAAGTCTTCCCAATATCAGCCCCAGTGTGACCGCAACTATCACCGAGCTGAAATACCCCACAGCAAAGCGCCCCATACTGGTACCTATATTCTCAAAAAGCACACCACTGTCTGTCATTTCCAACAGGGCATCAAAGGCCATTTTAGGTGATGGAAACAGCGCCTTGTCGTAACTGCTGACCCAGAACAGAAGCTGCCATATAAGTATGAGTATCGCAATGGATATCACAGCATTTTTCAGGGAAAGGATCTTCTTCATCATTATCACGCCTTATCAAAAATCATTCTTCACAAAGTCTTCGTAAGCAGGAGGTGCATCGGAAAGACCGTAGTCTTTTACTTTTTCCACCAGCTGTGCATAGGTCTCCTCGGTTATGTCAAGGTCATTGTAGGATATCCACTGCAGTGATATATCCAGCACCTCATCGGTCTGGCTCAGGTATTTCTTAGCGACTTCCTTTGCCTTTTCCTTGTCCAGCTCGTTTCCTGCTTTCTTGTAGTTCTCAACGAAGTTCTTTGCATCATCGGGGCGCTCGTCGATGAACTTGTCTGTCAGCACCAGCCCGCAGCAGAGGGAGTCTTTCCAGAGTTCCTCAGAGCTGAACAGAACTTTACCTGCCCCGAGGGAAACACCCATTGCCCCGAAAGGTTCTGCCACACAGTAACCGTCTATCTGGCCACTTGCCAGTGCAGAGGGCATCTCGGTGGGCGCAAGCTCGGTAACGGTCACGTCATCTATGGTAAGCCCCGCAGTGCCGAGGGCGTCGTTTAAGAGAATGTTGTGGGAGGACTGCCTGTGGGGTATGGCAAAGGTCTTGCCCTTAAGGTCAGCGGCCGACTCTATGTCGTTCGACACTATAATGACGTTGCCGTCTCTGTGTCCCAGTGCCACAGCTTTCAGGCCGATACCCTCCTGCTTTGACTTCATAGCCAGCTCTATGAGAACAGAAGCACCGTCAACTCTGTTTGAATTCAGCGCGTCCAGCAGCTCAGACCATGAGCCGTATTTTACCAGCTCAACTTTCAGCCCCGATTGCTTTTCCAACTCCTCAGCCTCTTCAAGAACTGCCAGAGAATGGGTTATGGGCAGGTAGGCTATTTTTACTGTATCATCGCCGCCTTTGTCAGCTTTTCCGCAGGATACCGCAGAAAATGCAAGGCTCAGTGCAAGGGCAAGGGAAATTATCTTTTTCTTCATGTATATTACTTCCTTTCATGTAAGGGAAATATCTATCATATATTTCCTATCGTTTTAGTATGTATTTACTATACCAAAAAATAAGCTCCCTGTCAAGGGAACAGCAGTGTGCTTTCTGTAAAATCAGATAAGCAACTACAATTATCTCACCATATCCTAGCGTTATTGTAGGAATTGTACAAATGCAGCTTCCTGATAAACCTTTACAGAAAATTCCCACCCTTGGGGAAGATACTCATTGTCAAAACCCGCCCGATGTGGTATAATTATATTTGTTATTATTTTTCTACCCGTGAAAGGAACAGCAGAAAATGAACAGGATACTTATAATAGAAGACGACGATGACCTCCGTGAGGGGCTGACATTTTCCCTGGGGGCTGAGGGCTGTGAGGTAATATCCGCCCCGAATGCCGCTGAGGGCATGGCGGCTTTCACAGAAAAGCGTCCCGACCTCGTCATACTTGACTGCAATCTCCCTGACGGCAACGGCTTCGAGATATGCGGCGAGATGAAAAAGCAAAGCAGTGCGGCCATAATAATGCTCACCGCCCGTGATACCGAGCTTGATGAGGTAAAAGCCCTTGAACTTGGCATGGACGATTTCATGAGCAAGCCCTTTTCTCTGGCCGTGCTGAAAGCCAGGATAAAAAGGCTCCTGCGGAAAAGTGACGAGAACGACAAGATGATATCGGGGAACATCACCCTTGACCGCACAGCCTGCAAGGTCTGCAAAAACGGTGAGCAGGTGGAGCTTAGCAAGGTGGAATACCAGCTGCTATCCTACCTTATGTATAATGAGGGCGCAGTGCTTTCAAAGGAGCAGATACTTCAGCACGTCTGGGACAGCCACGGTAATTTCGTTGACGAGAACACTTTGCAGGTCAACGTGCGCAGGCTCCGTGCAAAGCTGGAGGACGACCCTAAGTCCCCGACAAGATTAGTCACCGTTTACGGCATAGGCTATATCTGGAAGAAGGTGTAGCCTGATGACCTGGTTATTTGCGCTGATAGCCGCCGCCGCAGTTATCTTCGCGTTTTATGAGCGCCGCAGGAGAAAACAACTTTTCTCCGTGACTGACATGATGCTGGAGCAGATGCTCAACAGGGAAAAGATATCAGTTTCCGCCATACGTGAGGGCGAGCTTTCTGCGGTGGCCGACAAACTCATGCGCCTGCAGGAACGCTCCGAGGGAGAGCTTGCCCGCACCCTGGAAGAAAAAGAACAGCTCAACCGCCGTATATCGGATATGTCCCACCAGCTTAAAACACCACTCAGCAGTGTTATAATGTACAGCGACCTGCTGCAGGGCGAGGCTTCCCCCGAAAAGAAAGCCCACTTCGCAGAGCGCATGAAAGTCCAGCTGGACAAGCTTGACTGGCTGCTGGGCTCAATGTTCAAGATGATAGGCCTTGAACAGAATGCTATCCATATCGAGCCTGAGTATCTTCCAATACGGGATACCCTGTTGTCAGCCATAAACAGCACCTACGACAAGCTGGAGAAAAAGCAGATGAACGTCATCACCCTGCCTTTTGAGGACATTAAACTCCTCCACGACCGCAAATGGACGGCAGAGGTATTTGTAAATATCATCGAGAATGCAGTAAAGTATTCACAGCAGGAAAGCACCATTGAGATAGCAGTGCGTCCCTATGAGCTTTTTACTGAGATAGAATTCCGTGACAGCGGCATGGGCATACGGGCAGAAGAACTCACTGAGATATTCAAGCGCTTTTATAGGAGCAAAGATGTGGAAAACCTGGAAGGTTCGGGTATAGGGCTGTATCTTTCAAGGCTGATACTTGAACAGGAAAAGGGCAGTATCACTGTCAAGTCGGAATACGGCAAAGGCAGCAGCTTTTCGGTCTTCTTACAAAACTGTCAGGATCTTTAGGCGTTTTTGTCAGCGTGATGAAAGATTTGCTTGTTATACTGATAAGCGAGGTGATAAAGATGACAGTTTTACAGGTCAGCAACGTCAGCCGTGATTACGGCGAAAAGAACAATATAGTCCATGCTTTGCAGGATATCTCTTTTTCAGCAGCACAGGGCGAATTCATTGCTATAGTGGGAACTTCGGGCTCGGGCAAAAGCACCCTGCTCAACCTTGTGGGAGGACTTGATACCCCCGACAAGGGCAGCATAATCATACGCGAAAGGGAGCTTTCGGGTCTGAGCCGCAAGGAGCTGACTATCTTCCGCAGGCGCAACATAGGTTTTGTTTTCCAGGATTACAGCCTTATGCCTGTGCTGAACGTTTATGATAACACGGTGCTTCCCGTGACCTTTGATAAGGGCAGTTATGTAGACCATTCGTTCATAGAGCAGCTGCTGAAAGAGCTTGGTCTCTGGGACAAGCGCACCCGCTATCCCAACGAGCTTTCAGGCGGTCAGCAGCAAAGGGTCGCCCTGGCGAGAGCCCTTGCGGCCAAGCCCGCCATTATCCTGGCCGATGAACCCACAGGCAACCTTGACAGCCGCAATGCCGTGGAGGTCATGGGGCTTCTCAAAAACAGCGTCAAAAAATTCGGGCAGACTATCCTCATGGTGACACATAACGAGAGCCTTGCCCAGACCTGCGACAGGATACTTCATATCGAAGACGGCAGGCTGCTCCCCGAAAGGTCGGGTGAGTGACCATGAAAGGCGTTATACGTCTGGCACTGCGGTACCTTAGATATTATAAGAGTCAGACCGCAGCACTGTTTCTCGGCATTGTGCTGGCGGCCGCCCTTTTCTCTGGTCTTGGCGGACTTCTTGGCAGCGGCAGGAAAGCAGCTGCTGAAAACGCCAGGGTCTTGTACGGCGACTGGCATTACTGCCTGACAGGCGAGGCGGCCGATACTGAGAATACCGCAGGCAGCGGTTTCAGCATTGAAAAAACGGGCAGGCTTTATCTTGGGGATATTGTTAATGGCAGGGAAGATATCAGGCTTGCCTGTGCAGATGAGGGCTATCTTGATATGATGTTTATCAAGGCAGAGGAAGGTCATCTTCCGCAGAACGCGGACGAGATAGCCGCCGATGAGAACACCCTGCGCACCCTGGGGGCAAAGGAAGGGCTTGGAGAAACTTTGCAGATAAACGGCGAAAGCTTTACCGTCTGCGGTATAACGGACGGCCTCCCCGAGAAGCTTGCAGAGCAGAAGGATCTCCCCTCCATGGTGTTCGTGAATGCTGAGGACAGCAGCTTTCAGGAGTTTAACTATATAAAATTCAATGAGACACGCAAGGTATACAAGCAGATGATGTCTTTGTGCAGTGACAGAAAGCTTTCCTTCAAAGAGCTTAAGCAGAACCTGGGCTTGTGCGAACTGGTGGGCGGTGAATCCCCCGCACGTATATTCGAGGTCTTCAAAGCAGGCCTTTCGCAAAAGGAAATGGGTCTGCCCTACATCTGGGGCACCCTGAACGGTGACGGCGCTCTGGCGGAGGGTGTTATACTTCTGGGCACAGGCATTTTTGGCATATTGATGATATACAGCCTTTATCGTGTCACCCTGCGCAAGCGGCTCTCGCAGTACAGCGTCATGGAAACTCTGGGTATGACCGACGGCTATAAGGCAGCAGTGCTTTTTACAGAGCTTTTCATGCTGGGGCTGGCAGGCTATCCTGTGGGCTGCCTTGTGGGCAATGCTGCCGCCTATGGCATATACAGCAAGGTCGGCAGGATATTCGTGACCCGTAACACTGCCAGACATACAGGGGGCAGCAGCTTTGCAGAAGCTGACCTCCCTGATGCAGGCAACTATGTAATCAGCACAGATATCATGCTTTTCGGCTCAGCTGCGCTGACAGCAGTTTTTATCCTGATAGCTGCACTTCTTGTCATGAAGATGAGAAAGCATTCCCTCAGGCAGATGATAGCCGAGAACACAGACAAAAAACGCAGCCGAAAAATATACAGCCTAAGGCGCAGCGACCTCAGCGGCATAGTGGCAAAACGCTTCATGTTCCCCACAAAGGCAGGGACGGCAGGCAGTATGCTCTCGCTGGCTGTGGGAAGTGTGCTGTTCCTGGGTTCGGTCTTCGTCACCGAAAACACCAGGCGAAATAACCAGCTTACCTTCAAGGCAGATGACGGCCTTGGCTCTGATATGCAGGTGATGATAGACTCTGAAAACTATGACACCGTTGTCTCTCAGGACAGATCCGAGGCTCTGGCGAATATTTCGGGCATAAGCAGCTGCCATGCAGTGCGCTATACTCTTGGTGAGATAGAATTCAAAGACGGTGCTTTCAAGTGGACGGAATTCTACCCCGAACTCTGTAACTACGAGGACTGGCAGCAGGACCCCGACATCATGGAAAGGTTCGGCGGTATCGCAGTTAAGTCGGGGGAGGACAGCTACAAGCTCAAAGTGAACATCTACGGCTACGATGACCAAATGCTGGCAGAACTTGGTGATTATCTCTTTGAAGGCACCATTGACCCCGATGCCATGCGCCGTGATGACACAGTTATCTTCAAGCCCCTTATGGACGGCCAGGGCAATTATGACGGAGCAGATGTTAGTCTTGGGGATACCCTTACCATAAAGACCATTCGCCCCGACTCGCCCCCCGAGGCCATGCGCTTTGAAGGCGATGAAAGCCTGTATGACAATGATGACCTGTCGGTTTCAGCCATTGTCAGCAGGCCGCTTGCAAAGGTCGATGATCTCATAGGCGACGACGGCACAGACACTATAGATGTCATCATGACCTGCGAACAAATGGAGAGATATTTTTCTGTAACAGGCAGCAGGACTATCAGTATATCCCTTGAGAACAGCGAAAACTCTCGTAAGGTATATGAGCAGGTCTGCCTTGCCCTGAAAGGTGCCGAGGGCTGCATAGTCAAAGACTACACCGAGCAGATAGCCCGTCAGGATCTCTACCTCAGCCAGAAAATGTTCTTCTTCTACGGCATATCCGCTGTCATATTCGGAGTAAGCCTTATCCATATCATGAACAGCCTGCAGTATTTCATCACATCAAAGCGCCGTGAATTCGGCATACTCCGTGCCATGGGCATGACAGATGCAGGCCTGCGCAGAATGCTGGCGCTGCAGGGCGCAAGGTACGGTCTGCTGTCCTCAGCGGTCATCGCAGTTATGTACCTTGCGGTGCAGAAAATGCTTTTCTATTTCATGACCCATGTCTACCTCTATATCCACCCGAATTCCTTTATCTCATATAAGGTCTTGTTCAGCGTGCTTGCCGCGAACATAGCTGTTTGTATACTGGTCTCTGTTCTGGCAGGAAGGTCCGTGCTGAAAACAGGTATCATCGAAGAAATAAAAGAATAGCACAAAATGGCAGGATAGCGCAATGCTGTCCTGCCTTATTTCTTTATACCGCTGCTCGTTCAAATTCCGCTGCGGCGGGGATTTAATAAAATATAGCAAAATGTTATCAATTTGTTCAAATTATTGTCTATTTTATCACTTGCCTGCAATTGAAATTTCTGTTTGTTTGTGCTATAATAAATCTATTAGTTCACATTTGTATCGTTGTCAGTATGTTTTTACTGACAGCGGCAGAGAAGAAAGGCTAAGAGGTGTTTAGAATGAAGAAGATCATTTCAGGCAAAGTTAGAGAAGTTTATGAAACAGACAACGGCGAGCTTGTTCTCGTTACCACGGACAGGATCTCCGCTTTTGACGTTATCCTTGATTCCACAGTTCCAGGCAAGGGCAAGGCACTTAACCAGATAGCACTGTACTGGTTCGACCTGACCAAGGATATCATACCCAACCACATAATCACTGACGATATTTCCAAAATGCCCGAAATGTTTGCTGACAAGGATCAGTACCAGGGCAGGACCATAATGACCAAGAAGCTGAAAATGCTGCCCTATGAGTTCATTGTCAGAGGATATATGTTCGGCAGTATGTGGGAAGACTACAAGAAGACAGGCTCTTACTGCGGTCAGCCTATCGAGGGCGAGTATCAGCTGGCTGAAAAGCTGAAGGCTCCCATGGTCACACCTTCTGTAAAGAACAGCGAAGGTCACGATGAGAACATCACCCTTGACAGACTCAGAGCTGAGATAGGCACTGAGGAAGCTGACAAGATCGCTGATATCTGCGTAAAGATCTACAACAAGTGCTATGAAGACGCTAAGGCAAAGGGCCTCATCATCGCTGATACCAAGTTCGAGTTCGGTTATGACGAGAACGGTGTGCTGACCCTGGGCGACGAGGTAATGACACCTGACTCCAGCCGTTTCTGGGCTGCTGAGGATTACAAGACAGGCGTTTCTCCCAGATCTTATGATAAGCAGTTCGTTCGTGACTGGCTCATCGAGAATGATCTCAAGGGTGTTACACCTGCCCCCAAGCTCCCCGAGGAGATCGTTGAGAAGACCGCTGCCCTGTATAAGGAGTGCTACACCAAGATCACAGGCTGCGAGTCCTATAAGTAATTGTATATAAGTACATAAGCCTTTTACAGCCATATCCTCTTTGCGGATATGGCTGCTTTTATTGAAATGATACAATATTCTGCCTGGAAGTTTGTGCAATTTTTCGATATAAACAGCCATAAAAACAGCCTGCTGCAAACGTATATATTATAACTTACACAACAAACCGTAAGATACAAAACAAGGAGGCTTTTATTATGAAAAAGACAAACTTAAAGAACAAGATGATATTCGTTATGGCAATAGCAATGCTGGCAAGTGCATTGTCAGGCTGCGGCAGCACAAAGGAAAAAGACAGTGTCGGTGAGCCAACGGTCAAATATTCTGATAACGCAGAAAAAGGGGTAGCCGCTGAAGCTGCTGATGACGGAGGTGAAACAGCTGCGGCATATGAAACAGCTGCGGCAGATGAAACAGCACCCTCGGACGAAGCAGTATACAACTCAGCAGAAGGTGTCGAATTCGAGACTTTTGACGCTGCGGTCTTTGATCGGAGCGAAGCAAAGATGTCGGCAGCTGAAGCAGGTGCTTTATCCGATGGCGCATTGACCGATCTTCCGTCAGCAGACGTAGGTATCTCCGAAGAAGATATGCTTACCCCCATGGAGCCTGAACTTGATAACGGCGAGCCCTTTGTGCTTACAGCAGGCCAGTGGAACGACAACGATAACTGGGGCTTCTTCACCAACCTGGTTAATAACGGCACCATCGAATTCCCCGCCTACGGTGTTGACCCCCGCAACAGGATAGAAGTTACCATAACAGGCGAAGACGGCGCTCTCCCCAATGAAACCGTTGAACTGATGAACGGCTCGGGGGACGTTATCTGGAGCGCAAAGACCGACAAAAACGGCAAGGCTTACCTTTTCTACAGCGATGATACTCCCACTGATGTCCGTTACGGCGATCAGACTTCCCCGGTGACTGCCGCTTCCGCTGATGACACTGAGGGTCAGGCCAGGGGTGAGGCCACCGCTGCTGTGGAGTTCACTGCTGAAAAGTACGCTGAAAAATATGACAAGACCGAGGTAATGTTCATTCTTGACACCACAGGCTCCATGGGCGATGAGATAGCCTACCTCCAGAAGGATTTTTCTTCCATAGCCGAAGAACTGGCCGATGACAATATCACATTCTCCGCTAACTTCTACCGTGATGAGGGCGATGACTACGTTACCAAGTGCAACCCTTTCACCACCGATGTCAAGGAAGTCCAGTCACAGCTGAACAAAGAGTATGCTGCAGGCGGCGGAGATATCCCTGAGGCAGTGGCTGAGGTGCTTGATGAGACCATGACAGGGGACAGCTGGGGCACTGACACCAACAAGATAGCTTTCCTTATCTTCGATGCACCTCCCCATAACGGCAGGGAAGATGTTATAATTGGCGCAGTAAAGTCCGCCGCTGAAAAGGGAATACACCTTGTACCCGTAGTTGCTTCCAACAGCGACAGAGCCACCGAGCTTTTCGGCAGAGCCCTGGCTATAACCACCAACAGCAACTATGTGTTCCTCACCGATGATTCGGGTGTGGGCGACTCTCACCTTGAACCCATAATAGGCGACTACGATGTCGAGCTGCTCCACGATATAATAGTAAGAAACATAAAAGAGTTAAAGTGAGCATTCAGTTTCCTTTAAGATCACCTCTATATAAAAAATGCGGCAGAGAGTCTTGTACCCTCTGCCGTGTTTTTATGCCTGTTTTTCCAGAACTGCCGTTACGGTAAGCACACCGTCTTCGTACTTTGCGGAGATACTGCCCCCCATGGCGGTGACGAATTCTCTGCAAATATAAAGCCCTATGCCTGCCCCATTAGCAGACCTCGCCCTGCCCGCACGGTAGAATTTGTCAAACATTTTCTCGGTGTCTATGTCCTTTTCCTTTGCAGGATTTGCAATGCTTATACGGACCTTGTCATCTTCGCGGACAGTTATGCTCATGCTTTCTCTGCCGTACTTTATCCCGTTGGAGATAAGGTTCTGTATGACCCTTGTGAGCAGTTTGCTGTCCGCATTTGCATATACAGCCCTTCCGCTGTCCTCAAAGACAGGGGTCATGCCCGCCGCCTCAAAATTCGGGACATTTGCCAGTATAAGCTCACAAAGCATGTCGCTCACATCGACCTTTTCCATCACAGGCTCAATGCCCTTTGAGTCTATGACCGAAAGCTCAAAAAAGTCGTTCACAAGGGTGGTGCAGTATCTTGCTCTTTCCAGGGCGATGCTTATATTCGCCCGCTGCTCCTCGCTCTCCGCCGACCTTTCAGCCAGCTGCAAATACCCCACCACCGAGGTCAGTGGCGTGCGTATATCGTGGGAGATATCAGCGATAGCCTGTTTCAGCGCAGCCTGCTCCTTACTGACTGCCAGCTCTGCCGCATGGTGCTGTTCTTTCATCTTATCTATCTTCTTCACCACATCTTCCAGCTCATCGCCTTTCAGCTGTGTGGTGATGAGCCTGTTCTCATTGTCATCAAGCTGTTCCGAAAGGGCACCTATCCTCCGCTTCAAAGATATGAGCTTTCCCGCCAGCAGGCATACAGCGGCAGAAAGCGCTGTTATTATCAATATCTCCACCGCTGTATCAACTCCTCTGTTTTAGTCTTATTTTATCTCTGCTTTTCTGAACACCAGCTGTGTCAGCCCCAGCACCACAGCTATGGTGATGGCCGCAAATATCCCCGAAAGCACCAGCGTGCTTACGTCATTTGTCTGCGCCAGTGAAAAGCATGACAGTTTAAAGGCTGTCTTTCCATCCAGGAAGTTCCTGAGGATATTGCAGGTGATAAAAGTGAATACCACCGTCAGCGCAATGCCCGCCAGAGCATTCTTTGCCGCAAAAACTATCAGCACCACAAAGCTTGTTATCGCACATACCTGCACCATGACCACCAGCAGCCACAGCAGGTTGCCTGTGGTGAAAAGGCTGCTGTCAAATCCGTATCTCAGGCCATAGCCGACTATTGTCGCAGTTATGTCGGTCAGGTGTATCATCAGCGATACAGCAAAAGCCGTCAGCGCCTTTGCCATTATCACCGAAGCCCTGCTGCTGCCCAGCTTTATGGGGTTGTGTATGGTCCTGTAAAGGAAATCGTTCCCCAGTAGCCAGGCTGTTACGGTGGCAGGCACGAACAGCAGTGAGGTATCGCATACAGCGTCTGCAAATACCTTCCCCAGGCCTAGCCCCTCAGGAAATTTCAGGTACCCGTAGGAACCACCTGCTGCTGCTATAAGGGCAATGGCTATGTATATCATGTAAAATCTTGCGGCTTTAAATCTTTCAAGTTTCAGCTGTTCAAACATTTTCAGCACCTCCTGTCAGCCTGAGAAAATATTCTTCAAGGCTCTGCTCGGTCACAGAGAATTCCCTGGTCACTATCATGTTCTCCATAAGCAGCTTAGCCACCGCTTCCGCCTTGTCAGTGTGGGAGAAAAGCTGCATGGTCTCATCGTCGATGACCTTGTACTCAGGCTCATCAAGGCCGTTTTCAATAACGGTTATGCACCTGGGCAGTTCAGCAGTTTTTATCTTTATGTACTGCCTGCACTTTGCATCAAGTTCATCATGGGTCAGCGACTCGATCATCCTGCCCCTGTGTATGATGTAGTAGTCCGTAGCCAGCAGGTAAAGCTCGTTGAGGATATGGCTTGATATAAACAGCGTCACATCGTTTTCCTCGTTGAGCCTTTTCAGTAGCACTCTCAGTTCTGATATGTTCTTCGGGTCAAGACCGTTTATAGGCTCGTCCAGTATGAGCAGCTCAGGCTTGCCCACCAGCGCCAGGGCTATTCCCAGGCGCTGCTTCATGCCCATGGAGAATTTCTTTACCTTCTTGCTGCGGACATCTTTCAGCCCCACCAGCTCCAGCAGCCTGTCACAGACCCCCTTGTCAGGGTTGCCTATAAGCACCCGCTGCAGCTCCAGGTTCTGGTAAGCAGTGTAATTGGGATAAAGTGTGGGTGCCTCAATGGTACTGCCTATCCTGCGGCGCATCTTCATTATGTCCTTCTCATCATTTTTCCCGAACAAGGAAAAATCACCGCTTGTGGGGTATATCAGCCCCGTCAGCACTTTCATCAGCGTGGTCTTGCCAGCACCGTTCTCGCCGATAAAACCGTAAATGTGCTTTTCTTTAAGACATATGCTCACATTATCAAGAGCAGTAAAGCTTCCGTATTTAACGGATAACCCGTTTGTTTGCAGTATGATGTTCTCCATATTGCAGACCTCCTTTTCTTTGTTGCTCTTATGATAACATATGATGTCTAAAACATTCTTCACCAATTCTAAAGAAAATCTAAAGAATTGCAGCCGACACATATATTATATCACTCATTCACCATGATTTCAATACATCTGTGCCGAAAGGCTGTGCTTTGGGCTGAATGGGGTATCGCCTTACCTTACAAATTTGTAATGTAAAAAAATATAAAAAACGTGACAACGCTGTGTTATTGTGCTATAATACAGATACAGAAAACAAAACCGAGCAAAAGAAAGGAAGACTATCATGAAAAAAGCAGTCATCATCATTACAGCACTGGCAGTAGCAGCAGCGGGGGCAGTGGGAGCAGCGAACTTCCTGCATATAAAGCCCGAAAAACTGGATACTTTTGCCGCCAACGTAAGACCCTCCGAGGAGCTGACCGTTCCCGAAACTGCCAGGGTGATCGCCCTGGGAGAAGCCACTCACGGCAACAGTGATTTCCAGCAGCTGAAGCTCACCGTGTTTAAAAGGCTGGTGGAGACCACCAACGTAAGGGGACTTATCCTTGAAGGCGACATGGGCGGCTGCGCCCGAGCCAATGAGTATATAAACGGCGGCAAGGGCACCGCAGAAGAAGTCACCCGAAAGCTGGGCTACCAGATATACCGCACTGATGATATGTGTGAGCTGATACAGTGGATGCACGACTACAACGAAACAGCCCCCGATGAAGACAAGGTGCGTCTTTACGGTGCTGATATTCAGCGGGATATGTGGAGCATTGAGCTTATAAAGGGTTTTTATGAGGAGGTTTCCGCTGACAAGTATGCCGAGTATTCGGTGAGGTTCGATGAGCTTTTCGGTACCGAGGAAGATTCTTACGACAAGGCCGACTACGATGAGATAGTTTCTTTCATCGATGAGGTAGGCGCTGATATGGACTCACAGCGTACCGACTACGAAGCCGCAGTTGGCAAGGACAGATTTGAGAATGTCCGCCGTGCAGATGAAATGCTTAAATGCTACATGGAATACCGTGAAAAGGAAAATTTCTCCTCAAAGTACCGCGATACCAAAATGAAAGAGAACGTTGAGTGGGCGCTGAGCATCGAGGAAAACGACCACGGCAGCAGGCTCATGTTATCCTGCCACAATGGCCACATGACCAAAAACCAGTCAAGCATGAACACTTTCATGGGCAAATTCCTCTATGATGAACTGGGCGAAGGCTACTTCGCCATAGGCACGGATTTCTATATTTCCAACGATGACCTGCCCGTGGGAAGTGACGGCAGGGAAGTACACAAATTCATCTCCGATGACCCCCTGGCCTATCAGGCAGGTGAGCTGGAGGGCGATAGCTTTTACATGGATTTCTCTCAGGTAGCCGAAGATGACCCCATTTACAAGATCATCAACAAGCCCATGAAAACAGGCTCTCTGGGTGAGCAGTACAATATCCTGATACAGAATGTGAAACCCTTATATCAGCTGAACAAGACCCCCACCGAGATGTACGATGCCATGATCTTCATATATGAGACTGACCCCATCGAGGTATGGGACTACAGGTGAAAAAAAGCGTGAACGGAAATTCCCGTTCACGCTTTTGCATTATCATCTTCGACGTCTGTCATGGCCTTTCTGCCTGTAGTAAGCCGACTTGTCTTCGTACATGAACTTGTCAGCCTTCTGGAAAAGGGCCTCGGGAGAAAGCTCCCTGAACTCCAACCGACAGGCCACACCGACCGAAAGGAAGACCTCGCCTATCAGCCTGCCCTTGAACTTAGCCGCATACTTTTTCATGCTCTCCGCCTTCTTGCTGATATCCTCGGGCTTGCCGTAGGTGATTATGGCAAACTCATCGCCGCCTGTGCGGGCTATCACCACATCGTCCCCGAAAGCTTTCTTTGCAAATCCCGGCACCGAGCAGATCATCTCGTCACCTGCCGCATGGCCAAGACCGTCGTTGGTCTCTTTCAGCCCGTTGACATCTATAACGGCTATGCAAAGGTCATCTCTGGTGCCCAGGGAGCTTTCCAGCATTTCCATGAAATACTTTCGGTTGTATGCCCCTGTCATGTCATCAGTGTAGACCTGCAGCTTCGTGACTCTGTAGTAGTATTCCATACTGATCGCAAGAAACTGTGCGGTAGCTGCGTCCGCCAGAAACAGAACAGGAAAGCGCTTCATGAAATTGTCCGTGTAAAGGTCGGCAATGTGAACGCTCAGGGGCGAATAGAACAGCCCTATGATCAGCAGTGTGAAATATGCGTTCATTATCAGGCCTATACGCAGGCCGAAAAGACTTATGCTGAACAGCGGTATCAGCAGCACCCATAGCACCGCAAAGCCCTCGTTGCCGCCCGATATGGGGAACACTGTGAATACTCCTGTAAGTATCAGCGCCATTATCATCGAGGATATCTTGCTGTTTTTGAAGACCCCTGCTATCACACCTGTTGCGGCGAACCCGCCCACCAGTATCAGGGAGGTTATGGTCATCAGCGTTGCATGGCGCATTATGTTCATCACCAGCATTATGCCTGCCGAAAGACAGACTATCACAGACATGGCCGTATTTATATGACATTGCCGCCTGTTGTCCTCAGCTATCTTCATCGTGAGGATCTGTAAAAGTTTTTTCAGTTTATGCATAACTCACCACTATCATCTTACAAATTTACTATCAAGACTTATGTTTCTTCCATGCACTTACTGCCGATCCGCCGTATATGGGGGTGGCCGTTGTGGTGTGTCCGTCGGGGAATGAGTACCCTGTGGCGGTGGTTATAGCGTCCCCCGCAGGAAGCACCCTGCTGTCCCTTATCCACTGTCGGTAAGCACAGACCCTCAGTTTCAGCACCGCATTCACGGCTATGCAGCTGTTGTAGGAAGCCGGCGTGTAAAGCCCGCTGCGCTTGTCAAATGCCCAGTAGATGAAAGCAGGCACTATCATAAGATAAGTGACCGCAAACAGCGATATCATCTCCATAAACGGAGTAAGTGCGTCGTTAATAGCATTTCGGAAGTCCTGCAATAAATGCAGATACTCTATATCCATATTATTTCTACCCACACATTATTTCTCTGTATGTTTTATTATATCATGTTGCACTAAAATAGTCAACTGCCAACTTGGTAAAATATAAGTTATTTCTCAATTGTTTGTTGTGTATAATCATAAAAGTATATTCCTGAGCAGGATAAGCTTTATAATTCATCTCCCTTTTGTCTGTTAAGCTACACATACCTCCCAAGTGTAGCTAAAGCTACGTTTCAGGCTGACATTGAATATTGAATAACAGGGGTTTTCGTGGTATTATGTAATCACACCAAGGGAAACGACCCAAATGAAAAAACGTACAGGAGTTGATCATCATGAAAGCAAACAATAAGAACACAGCAAAGGTAATATTCGCAGGGGCAGCAGCCGTAGTTACAATGGCAGCAGCAGTAGCAGCTGTCTCAGCTGCTGATGTAAAGGTGATAGGCAAGGCCGATATGGGGACTTCCGTAAAGACCATGACTATCGAGCAGAAAAAGGCAGTAGGTGACAAGCCCGCTGTAAGCAAAGTTTCCGACTCTCAGGAAGTAACCAAGAACGGCAAGCACCCCGGCGAAAGCGGCTGCTATTACTACGTCAACGAAACTTCTGCCGATGACGAAGTAAACGAGTATGGCAAGCACTCCGGCGAAAGCGGCTGCTACTACTACGTCAACGAAGCTTCTGCCGATGAGGAAGTAAACGAGTACGGCAAGCACCCCGGCGAAAGCGGCTGCTATTACTACGTCAACGAAGCTTCTGCCGATGAGGAAGTAAACGAGTACGGCAAACACCCCGGTGAAAGCGGCGGCTGCTACTACGTCAACGAAGCTTCTGCTGACGAGGAAGTAAACGAGTACGGCAAACACCCCGGCGAAAGCGGCTGCTATTACTACGTCAACGAAGCTTCTGCTGACGAGGAAGTAAACGAGTACGGCAAGCACCCGGGCGAATGCGGTTACAACTACAAGGGTTGATATGATGATCCTCCTCTATAAAAAAATGGGAACAGCCAGACGTCTGTTCCCATTTTTCTTTTTATTCAGTTGTTGTTTTGCTGTCCTCTTTGCACTTGCGGTACATATCATACTCAATGCAGAATATAGCGCAGTTTACAGCAGCTGCGGAGCTTCCTGCACCCGACCACATACCTGTACGAACGAACTCTATGACCAGCCCTGCCGCTGTAAGCACACAAGCCACCGCTGAAATGATCATGCAAACCTTAACTGTCTTTACGTTGTAAGTATTCTTTTTCATATTAGTCACCTTTTCCTTTTTTTGAAGTTTTGTTTTCGGCTCCTTGCCGTTTCCTTGACTAAAGTATAACACATCAGCATGGCAAAGTCGTGCTTTCTATATTTCCTAACATTACTCTTTTGTAAGGTAAGTGCAGCTTTACGAAGATAAGCTGTCAAGCCCCGATGTCAATTGATATTCAATTATATTAAATGACCCGAAAATTCATCACAAATGATGATTACAAGCGACCCTAAATGTGCTACCATGACTATGTACCGCTATTTGGCGGAAAAATAAAGACATGGAGGAGCAAAAATGAAAAATAAGAAGAAAATGCTGGCGTCTTTTACGGCGGCAGCGATGATGATGGGGCAGTATATCCCCGTCAAAGCGGAAAGCGTGATGTCAAGGATAAAGACATTCACCTACCGTTCAGACAAATGCACTATACAACTGATACCCGACCACACCGATGTCAAGCCCGGTGATCTTGTGACCTATACGATCGAGGCGACCAGAGGCGCCAGAGTGCCCTTTGCCTTTGAGCTTGATATGGAAATGCCCGATACCCTGGAATTTGTCAGCCGTAAGCAGGCGTTTGAGGACGATACCCTTTCCGTGACAGAACAGATAGATAAATACGGCACTTTCGGCGGCGGCGGTTACAGCGACATGATACACCCCTCGAACAATGAAAGAAGAGCAAATATCTCATTCATAGTCAGCAAGCCCGAGGTGTTTGAAAAGCTCGGCCAGCGTTTTGAACTGGGGGAGTTCACCGTAAAGGTGTCCGAAGATGCACAGGTAATCGATGCACCTTTCTTTGATAGAGTCATATGGATAGATGACATCTATCATGAGCAGACTAATATCGACCCAAATGTGAGCGCTTATTCTTACGTTACCGCTTCTGCTTCCTTTTCTGACAGAGAAGACGAAATAAAGCATATCAGCGGTGAGCTTAAGGCAAAGAACGAGACCGCCCCGGGGGCAACGGTTGAGTATGATGTTTTCCTCGACCTGCCCGACGGCAGCGGCGATGCCAGCACTTTCACTCTGGCCGTACCCGACGGTATGACCTATCTGGGCTTTGACTGCGACAGTGCTAAGGTATGCAGTGACCTCGGTATGGAGCTGGTTTCCGTAAGTGATGTGAACGATGAAAAGGAAGCACCCTATGCTTTGCGCTTTATGGGATTCGGCAATGATAATTCATATGATACACCTGTGGAGGACTATTATGTCGGCACACTGAAAGTACAGATAGCAGAAGATGCCACCCCCTTTGAGCTGGAGCATCTTTCACCCTACATGACAAGTCTGAGCTGCTTTGTGGACGTGGACGAGGAAGATAAGTCCATCGATTATTATCCCCCTGAGAAATACCCTGCCGAGGCGAAAGTCGAGCTGATATCCGCAGGCCTTAAAAAGGAAGTCGGCAGCGACGCATTATACAGACTCACCATCGATCAGCCTTACAGCATCAGCTCTCTGTTCCTGGACTTTGATGTTCCCGAGGGACTGAGTATCAGAGGTATCGCCAATGACTTTGATAAGGTCTATGAGGAACTTGGCTGGGACCGCGAGGATTACGACCACGCTCATACCTCATGGGCATACACCTCAACTAAGGGCGACTATTCAGGCAGCCCCGAGGGCACCTACGAGATAGGTATGGTTTGCGTAGAGGTAACTGATGAAAGAGGCCTTGACAAGGATATCAGCCTTAAGTCCTATTCAGCTTTCATTGATGACAAGGATCTTAAGGAGCCTGAGGACGGCCTTGAATATGTGCGTTCCTATGTTACCTTTGTTCCCGAAAGCAATACTCCCGATGAGAACGGGGACCTGCGCTGCAAGTTGCTTTACACTCAGGCAGATAAGTCTGATGCGGTAAAGTTCTTCGTTGATATGCCCGAGGGCATGACCATGACAGGCTTTGAGGAGAACGAGGCTGTCACCAAAGATCTGCTTTCCTATGAAACAGTTATTTGTAATAATGTGTCTGCCACCAACAGGTCATATACTAATCAGGATTGGGCTTTCTTTGCTATGAGCGAGGACTTCCTTTCTGAAGCAGAAACCGGCACCTACGAACTGGGCACCGTGCTTATCCATGCCAAGGAGGGCGTTTCCTTTGCGAACGGTGTGCCTCTGGCCTTTGACGTTGAGTCTGTAAGGGCAGAGTCACTGAATAAGTTAAATGCTGTCAAGACCGAGAACTTTACCAAGGACGCTGCTGTGACTTTTGACAGCTCAGCCGTTGTACAGCTGTTCCCCTACACCAACAGAGTATATGCAGACCAGACCTTCGCTATCGAAGTTGTATATCATCAGGACAAGCCCGCCAAGCTCATAGACTTTGAGGTAGTTCTTCCCAAGGGGGCGGATATCACAGATATCAGGACCGAGGCACTGGAAGAATATGTTGGAATAACAGGCTGCCGGATACAGATGACAAAGATAAAGGACAATGTTGTCAGGGTAACAGGCTATGTTCCCGAGGGCATGGGTCAGGCAGGCAAGGCAGTGCTTGGCAATATATTCGTTAAAGCAGGCGAAGACATGATAGGTGAATTTGGCTATGGTCTTGGCAGCAGCCGTATCCTTTGCGATGCCTGCGGCACACGTATGGCCGTGAGATGTTCGACCGATATTCTGGAGGTGCTTCCTCCCAAGTCTCACGATGTTGACGATGAACCTACCCACGAAGACGACCAGACTACTTCCGACGGTGAAGACAACACCGATGAGCGCGAGGTAGGCGATATCAACGGCGACGGCGAGATCAATGTAACTGACCTTACCATTCTGTGCGCCCATGTCAAGAGTATCAGGGCTGTTGCACAGGATTCTGAGTACTACGCTGATGTAAACGGTGACGGAGACCTGAATGTAAGTGATGTTACAAAGCTTGCAGCCCACGTTAAGGGCATCAGACCCCTGAAAAGTTCGTAAATATCCCGATGTATCCCAAGCAGTACACATCATGCACAGGGATATGTTATCAGCGGTCACGGAATAAACTGATATACAAAAACTCCCGCAGACACACATTGTTCTGCGGGAGTTTTGCTTTTATCCCAATTTGGTTGTGTATCGCTTTTTTACATCATCGGCAATACACATCGAAATCGGGAGTTGCTTTTTTATGTGTATCAGAGTTCCGAACAGAACTCGACCTTCTTGCCCTCAAGTATGAGATTTGTCGTCCTGACAGCACACATCTTGCCGCACATTGAGCAGGTATGTCTTTCTGCGGGAGGTGTGCTTTCGTAGTACTCTCTTGCCTTGTCGGGGTCAACAGCCAGTTTGAACATCTCTTCCCAGTCAAGCTTGTGCCTTGCCTCTGCCATGGCATTATCCTTGTCCCTGGCATGGGGCACGCCCTTGGCGATGTCCGCAGCGTGGGCAGCTATCTTGCTGGCGATTATGCCCTCCTTGACGTCATTTACATCAGGCAGGCGCAGGTGTTCTGCGGGTGTCACATAGCATAGGAAATCCGCACCGTTTGAAGCTGCGATAGCTCCGCCGATAGCAGTGGTGATGTGGTCGTAACCGGGGAAGATATCCGATACCACAGGCCCCAAAACATAGAAAGGTGCGTTGTGGCAGATACGCTTCTGCAATCTCATGTTGGCAGCTATCTCGTTCATGGCCATGTGACCTGGGCCCTCTACCATTATCTGAACGTCCTTTGCCCATGCCCTCTCGGTCAGGTAGCCCAGCTCAATAAGCTCGGATATCTGTCCTGCATCGGTGGCATCATCTATACAGCCGGGGCGCAGGGCATCGCCGAGGCTTATGGTGCAGTCAAATTCACGGAGGATATCCAGCACCTCATCGTAATGCTCAAAGAAAGGGTTCTCGTTGCCTGTCATCATCATCCAGGCAAACAGCAGGGAACCGCCGCGGGAAACGATGTTCATCTTTCTGCCCTCTCTCCTGAAAGCTTCCACTGCACGTCTGTTTATGCCCGCATGGATAGTCATGAAATCCACACCCTCCTCGGCATGGGCACGCACTACCTTCAGAAAATCCTCAGCAGTTATCTCCAGCAGATCCTTCTCCAGATAGCCGATAGCATCGTACATGGGCACAGTGCCTATCATTGCAGGGGACTTCTCGATCAGCGCCTGCCTGAACTTGTTAGTCTTGCCGTAGTTTGAAAGATCCATGATAGCCTCCGCACCGAACCTGTGGGCCAGGTCTACCTTCTTCATCTCTTTCTCGTAATCCTTGGCATCTCCCGAGATACCGAGATTTACGTTTATCTTGGTCCTCATCTTAGTGCCTATGCCCTCGGGAGATATGGACTTGTGGTTCACGTTGCAGGGTATGGCTACCTCGCCCTTGGCTACCAGCTCACGCAGCTCTTCGGGGTCGATGTATTCTTTCTCTGCAACTATCTTCATTTCAGGGGTGATTATGCCTTTCTTAGCGGCCTCCATCTGTGTAGCGTATTCTCTCATCTTAATTTTTCCTTTCTGCTGTGAATTCATTGTCTATTGCGAATGCATGGTCCATAGGGCCGCTGCCTTTGCCCAGGTCGAGCATGGCACTCAGCGCCCCCGAGATGTACTTCTTGGCGCGCTGTACGGCTTCTGTCATATCAAAGCCCTTAGCCAGATTTGAAGCTATGGCACTGGAAAGCGTGCAGCCCGTACCGTGGGTGTTGGGGTTGTCTATGCGCCTGCCCCTGAACCACTCACGGGTGTCCCTGCCTACCAGCAGGTCATTTGCATCATTCAGCTGATGACCGCCCTTGAGCAGCACAGCGCAGCCGTAAGAAGCAAATATCTTTTCTGCGGCAGTTTCCATGTCCTCTGCGGAAGCTATCTTCATATCCGCCAGCACCTCCGCTTCGGGAATGTTGGGCGTTATGATATCCGCCAGAGGTATCAGCCTGCGCTTAAGGGTATCCACCGCTTCCTCACTGATGAGTCTTGCCCCGCTGGTCGCCACCATAACAGGGTCGAGGACGATGTTCTTCGCCTTGTACACTTCAAGCTTGTCTGCGATAGCCTCTATCAGCTCCGCCGATGAGACCATGCCTATCTTCACAGCATCAGGAAAAATATCCTCAAAAATACGATCCAACTGCTCCGATAAAAACTGTGGGGTAACTTCCATTATTCCAGAAACGCCGGTCGTATTCTGGGCAGTAAGTGCCGTAACGGCTGTCATGGCATAAACGCCGTTTGCCGTCATGGTCTTGATATCTGCCTGTATACCGGCGCCTCCGCTGGGGTCGCTCCCCGCGATGCTCAATGCTGTTCTCATAATTTTACTCCTCTCGTCACTAGCATTGGTTTTGTATAGCGGCTGACAGGTGGTGCCCCCAAGCAGCCGCTTTTATGATCCATAATCCATGATTTGTGTGGGATATGGATTTGCTTTTTTTTTTCAATTTTGATGTTTATCGCTCCCCCCGCCGCAGGCGAGGAAGCAATACACGACCAAATTGTAACCTCTTCATTATGCTCACTTGTTATGAACGTCTGTATTCACTTTTCTTCAAGCACCTGCTTTGCCTTTTCTCTGAGGGCTTTGGTGCTTTCTTCGATATCCTCTGCGCCGAACACTGCAGATACCACAGCAAAGCCGTCGGCGCCACAGCCTTTGAGTTTTGCAATATTTTCGTAGCTTATGCCGCCTATGGCCACCGCAGGTATGTCCACCGAAGCAGTTATCTCCCGCAGCTGCTCGTTGGTTATGCGTATGGCATTGGTCTTGGTAGGGGAGGGGAACACTGCTCCCACACCCAGGTAGTCAGCCCCTGCGGCCTGTGCAGCCCTTGCCTGCTCCACAGTTTTCGCTGTCGCCCCGATGATGAAGCCCTCGGCGGCCTGCTTTCTTATTTCCTCCACAGGGGTGTCCTCTATGCCCACATGGACGCCGTCTGCCCCTGCTTCAATGGCAGCCTGCCAGTCATCGTTTATTATGAGGGGCGCTGAATATTTTCTGCATATGGGCAGAAGCTCCCTTGCTTCCCTCACCAGTTCCTCACGGCTGACATTCTTGTCTCTCAGCTGTATGATGGTCGCCCCGCCTTTCAGCGCAGCTTCTACGCAGGCACAGAGCCCCCGTTCCTCCACCAGCTTTCTGTCGGTTATGGCATACAGTTCGAGCTGTTTGCCGCTTATCCTCATTTTCATCACTCTTTTCAGTTTATCGCTGAACTCACGGGGGGCGGCCGTTTTCATGAAGCCGCTCATGACACATACCCCCGCAGCCCCTGTTTTTTTCACATCAAAGGCATTTCCCGCCCCTATGCCGCCTATGGCATAAACAGGGATTTCCACCCTTTTGCAGACCTCGCCGAGGAACCCGAGCCCCCGTCCTGCCAGACCTTTTTTGCAGTCGGTCTCAAAAATATGTCCCGCCGTTATGTAAGAAACCCCCAGCCTTTCAGCCTCTGCTGCTTCTTCCACCGAATGGCAGCTGGCGCCGATCGTTTCAAACCTCGCCTTGTCCTCATCGCTCATATCCCGCAGCAGCCCCAGGGGAAGATGTATGCTATTCACCCCAAGCTTTTTGGCCGCCCCGACGAAGCTGTGCAGTATGACCTCGGTGCTGCTGCCTTTGAATATCTCCAGTACCCTCTCGGCGAGGTCTGTGTACTCCTCCTCGTCAAGCTCCTTTGCACGGAGTATCAGTGCATCTGCACCGCTTTGCGCTATCTTTTTCAGCTGTGCCACGCTGTCTTCGCAAAGCCCCAAAGCGGTGACACATATTACCTTACACATACAGGTAATCGTTCAGCACAGGCTGCAGCCCCTCATCGGACATATCCTTGTACATGGTGCTGAAGCTTCTGTTATCGGCTATCTCGAACTGCTCGTCGCCCTCGGCATCGCTTTCCTTGCCTGTGTACTTGCTCTCGTGGTCGCCTATTCCTGTGGAAACTCCCGCGGATATCTTGGTAGCAGCTATCTTCACAATACCGTCGCGGAAACTCTTGGTCTCACGGGAAGATACCGTTATCCCCGCAAAGGGCAGGAAGAGCCTGTAAGCGCAAAGCACCTGGCAAAGCTGTCTTTCACCTACGTCCATGGGGTCTATCTTGTCGTTGTTGACTATGGGTCTTAGTCTGGGACATGACAGCGATATCTCAGCGTGGGGGTACTTGCGCTGTAAATAATACATATGCAGTGCTGAAGCCAGTGCATCCTTGCGGAAATCCGAAAGTCCCAGCAGCGCCGAGCCAGCCACTCCTCTCATGCCCCCCATGAGGGCTCTCTCCTGTGCCTCAAAGCGGTACGGCCACACTCTCTTGTGCCCCGCCAGATGAAGCTGCTCGTATTTCACATTGTCATAGGTCTCCTGAAATACTGTAACATAGTCAACGCCGCATTCGTGGAGATACCTGTAGTCCTCCACATTTACGGGGTATATCTCAACACCCACCATGCGGAAATATTTTCTTGCCAGCTTGCAGGCCTCACCGATGTATTTTACATCGCTCATGCTCTTGCTCTCGCCTGTGAGTATGAGTATCTCTTCCATGCCGCTGTCGGCTATGACCTTCATCTCATGCTCTATCTGCTCCATGTTCAGCTTCATACGGCGGATATGGTTGTAGCAGTTGAAGCCGCAGTATACACAGTAGTTCTCGCAGTAATTTGCTATGTACAGCGGTGTGAAAAGGTACACCGTGTTCCCGAAGTGTTTTCTTGTTTCAATGCGGGCACGCTCAGCCATCTGTTCAAGAAAAGGTTCTGCCGCAGGTGAAAGCAGCGCCTTGAATTCCTCCACACCAATGGTCTGCTGCTGCAAAGCACGGGCCACATCTTTTGCAGTGTATGCAGAGGGCTCATAGCTTTCAAACTGTTTCATGACCTTTTCCATTATGTCGCTCTTTATCCTGTCCTGACCCTCCATGTACTCCATGTGGTCGGTGCGGCAGGAAGGGTCATTTTCCAGCTTGTGCTTGCGCCTGAGGGCTTCCTCTGAAAGTCCCTCAGAGTCAAATATAAAATTGTTCTCCATATCCTGCACCTCTTAATCTCTCAGAAAGCCTGTCAGCGTATCCGAGGGCGCAGCGCCTCTCACCAATACTCTGCCCAGCCCCGAAAGATAAGCCTGTCTGCCAGCTTCAACAGCCTTGCGGAAAGCGTCTGCCATCATGGGCAGATCACCTGCGGAGGCAAGGGCTGTGTTGGACATTACTGCCGCAGCACCCATCTCCATAGCCTCGCAGGCCTGTGACGGTCTGCCTATGCCAGCATCAACTATGATCGGCAGGTCTATCTCATCTATAAGTATCTGTATGAAATCCCTTGTAGCCAGACCCTTGTTTGAGCCAATGGGCGAAGCCAGAGGCATTACCGAAGCTGCACCCGCATTGACCAGATCTCTTGCAGTGTTCAGGTCGGGGTACATATAGGGCATTACCACAAAGCCCTCATTGGCCAGTATCTCGGTAGCCTTGATAGTTTCAGCGTTGTCAGGCAGAAGATACTTGGTGTCCCTCATTATCTCTATCTTGACAAAATCGCCGCAGCCCAGTTCTCTTGCAAGCCTTGCTATCCTTACAGCCTCCTCGGCATTTCTTGCCCCCGAGGTATTGGGCAGCAGGGTAACGCCCTTTGGTATGTGGTCGAGTATGTTTTCTTGATCCTTGGTGTTTGCCCGCCTTACTGCCAGGGTGATCAGTTCAGCACCTGCATTTTCCACCGCAGCCTTTATCAGCTTGAGTGAATACTTTCCCGAACCGAGTATGAACCTTGAATTGAATTCATGCCCGCCGATGATAAGCTTGTCATTGTTTTCCATTTATATCTGTCCTTTCGTGTATCAGGGTCCTGTTTCCCCTGATATGAGTCTTAGTATCATAGTGGCCTCATGGGCGGCGCACACCGCCACCCTGGGTGCGTACAGTGTGCCAAGTTCGTTGACGTCGCTGTGGCCGTCCCCGCAGATGTAGAAACGTCCTCCCGCCTTTCGGGTGACTATCTCGTTGGCACTGCCAAGTCCTGCCATGCCCGAGGCCGCCACTAAATATTTTCCCGGGAAATTTTCCAGCACCCCATTTACCAGCATGGCTTTCTGGTTGGCCTTGTCAAAGCATTCGCAGATGAAGCCGCAGTCACCCAGCAGCTCGGCCATGTTATCATCCGTTATCTTAGCAGATACCGCATTTATCTCACAATAGGGCGCTATGCGATGTATAGTCTCCCTCAGAGCCTCAGCCTTTGGCCTGCCCAGCTGGTCGGGAAAATACTGCTGCCTGTTCAGGTTTGATATATCCACATTGTCAAAGTCGATGAGCGTAAGCCTGCCCACACCTGCCCTGGCCAGGTGTATGGCCACGTTCGAGCCCAGCCCGCCCAGCCCGCATACAGCCACTGCGGCCTCGCTGAATTTTTTCTGCCGTTCTCTGCCGTGCCTTGCTTCCAGGGCGGCGTACATCTCTTCTCTTGTGGGTATCATCTAACCGCCTCCCACAAAGCTTACGACCTCAACGCTGTCGCCGTCATTGATGACCGTGCTGTCATACCTGGCTTTCGGTACGATATCAAGGTTTATCTCAACTGCTACCTTGGTGCGGTCGTATCCGTTCTTTTCAAGAAATTCGGCTACGGTGACACCTGCGATCTCCATTTGTGTGCCGTTTACTTTTACCATAAATTTCCCTCCCGTAAGCCAACAAAAAAGGGAAGACCGCGCAAAAACAGTCTTCCCGATATATCGGTCGATATGTCCCTACGTTGGCATTATCCAAATCAGGTTGCGGGTCGATAACTCGATCGTTATCCTCTCAGCCTGCCTACAAGCTCCCCGTTGTATTGTTTATAACGTCTAACATTATACCACTGTATTTGTGAAAAATCAACCCATTTATTGTTATTTTTTATATTTTTCTGCGAATTGCCCGAAAATGGCTTTGCTGTCCATTCAAATGTACTCAAAGCACTTGAATTGAAAGAACTTTTATGCTATAATATAAAATGTATAACTATACTGCGGGAGGTGACATTCTTGAAAGACATAGACGACCTTATAGAACTCATCATGGGCGACAGCAAGCTTAAGGAAAGCCTTGGGGATAAGGTATACCGTGATGAACCTATCCTCCGCCGAGCCTCTCAGCTGGTGCGTGATGTTATCCCTAAAAAAGACGGCACTCCTGCGAAACTCATGGAGATGCGCCGCATGGTGTATACCCCCGAGGCTCAGTGGAAATCCCGTGAATGGCTGTTCTATAAGCAGGGCAGGTTCATGGAGGATTTTGAAGACAGCTTTGAGGAAAATGTTTTCTTCAACAAATACTTTCCCGTTTACAGTGACATGACCCTTGAACAGCAGCGTTCGTTTTTCAGCTGGCGCACAGCTGTCAGGCGGGGGGAGTACAGAGAAACGAGCATATCCTATATCTTCCTGTATGCCTATGAGCTCATAAACCTCATAGGTGTCCCCGACCCCAGGACCGCCTATGACAGGCTGAGAGCCCTGCTGGATAATTACGGCGAAAAAGAGCCGAATCTCAAGGCTTACCTGAACAACTGGCTCTTTGATATGGTGATATATTACGGGTTGGATATCTCACTGGCTGACCTGACCGAGATCTGTGAGTTTGACAAAGCTGTCATGACTTTGCGCAGCGCCCCTGCCCATTCCCGTGATGAGATATTTGAGGCGCTGAACTCATTGTCTTCCTACAATGCAGAGCGTTCATCTTTCTATAAAGCATACCCCGAGGATCTCCGTGCCGTGGCGGTGGACAGCTACCTTGCTCTTTCGGATTACTATAATACCCACCGCAAGAACCCCCTTTTCGATAAATACATAGGCAAGCGGGTCTGGAATGTCCACCGTATGTTCCATGCCGCCGTGTTCTGTCATTACCGCACGGTCAAGCATGATTCGGTAGTGATAGATGAAGTCCGCAGATATGTTTTCAGAAGCGGTGACTGGTACTGCGAGGAATATGTGGGCAAGATACGGGGCAACAAGAACATAGGCGACCTGCTGCGGGCAGTTGACAGTATCATGCGGAAAAAGTATGACTTCAAAAAGCCCCTCCGTCAGCCCGATATCATAAAACCACTCATAAAGATCATCGAGGAAAAAGTCAACGCTCTGCAGGAAGAGAAAAAGCGTGCCGAGGCCGCCAGGATAGACATCGACCTGAGCAAGCTGGGCTCTATCCGCCGTGCAGCGGATATCACCAGAGAAAAGCTCATAGTCGATGAAGGACCCGAGGAAATGATCCCGGCAGATATCCCCGAAACTCAGCCTGAAACAGCAGAGAACTCACCGTCAGAAAAAACAGTTTCTGCAAACACCACCCCCCTCACTGACGGCGAATATGCTTTCATGCAGGCACTGCTTTACGGCGGGGACTGTTCTGCTGCCGCAAGAAATGCAGGCTCCATGCCCTCACTGCTGGCAGACAGCATAAACGAAAAGCTGTACGATGACTTTGCAGATACCGTCATAGAATTCAACGGCGAACAGCCGCTTATCATAGAAGATTACGAAGAAGAACTGAAAGGAATGATACTTCCATGAAGATACCAAAGCGCATAGCGCAGGCAGTTATAAATTCCCTGAAAGGCGGCGTAGTGCCCCGCATAGGCCTGCCCTACATAACCGTCGGCAGGGAAGTGGAGATAGATGCCCTGCTCCACGATGTCGATATCATACAGGAGGGCGGAGCCTCCTTTCGGTTCATAGTGGGCAAATACGGCAGCGGTAAAAGCTTTCTGCTGCAGACTATCAGAAGCCATGTCATGGACAGGAATTTCGTTGTGGTAGACGCCGACCTTTCCCCCGAGCGCAGGCTGCAGGGCACCAAGGGCCAGGGGCTTGCCACCTATAAGGAACTGATACGCAATATGTCCACCAAGACCCGCCCTGACGGCGGTGCCCTCACCCTTATCCTTGACCGCTGGATAAGCAGCGTACAGGCAGAAGCTGCCGCCGAAAGCGGACTTGATACAGCTTCCCCTGAGTTTGCTGCTGTGGTGGAGAAGAAGATATATCAGGTCATAAATGCCCTGAACGAAATGGTTCACGGTTTCGATTTCGCCCGCCTGCTGACCCTCTATTACCGTGCAGCCCTCTCGGGTGACGATGAGCAGAAAGCCAAGGTGGTAAAGTGGTTCAGGGGAGAATATGTTAACAAGACCGAGGCTAAAAGCGAGCTTGGTGTAAACATCATCATCACCGATGATGACTGGTATGAGTACATAAAGCTTTTCGCCATGTTCCTGAAAATGGCAGGTTACAGCGGCCTGCTGGTGCTGGTGGACGAGCTTGTCAACATTTATAAGATACCAAATGCCATCACCCGCCAGTACAACTATGAAAAAATACTCACCATGTATAACGATACCCTGCAGGGAAAGGCGCAGTACCTGGGCATCATCATGGGGGGCACGCCCCAGTGCATCGAGGATACCCGCCGCGGTGTGTACAGCTACGAGGCTCTGCGCTCCCGTCTGGCAGAAGGCCGCTTCGGCCGTGAGGGCATAAGGGATATGCTGGCGCCTGTCATTCATCTTGTCCCCCTGACCTACGAGGAAATGCTGGTGCTGACAGAAAAGCTTGCCGATATCCATGCCCAGCTCTTCGGCTATGAACAGCGCATAACTCAGGAGGATATGATAGTTTTTATCAAGACCGAGTTCGGCCGTATAGGTGCTGACAGCCATATCACCCCCCGTGAGGTCATCAGGGATTTCATCGAGCTTCTGGATATAGCGTTCCAGAACCCCGATATAGATATATCCGGGTTCATATCCTCGGGCGGTATAGATCATTCAAAGCCCGCCGCTGAGGAAGAAACAGAAGATACCGATTTTGCGGAGTTTGACATATGAATGTTTGCAGGATAATAGTCATAGGCTGCCCGGGGTCAGGAAAAAGCACCTTTGCCCGCAGGCTTGCGGTACTTACGGGCATACCCCTCTATCCCCTTGACCTCATCTACCACCGTCCCGACCGCACAACTGTTCCCCGTGAAGTCTTCGACGGCAGGCTGGAAGCTATTATGTGTACAGAAAGTTGGATAATTGACGGCAACTATCAGCGCACCCTTGAGAACCGCATTGAACATTGCGACAAGGTCTTCCTGTTTGACCTGCCTACAGAGGTCTGCCTTGCAGGGGCAAAAGCACGCATAGGCGTGCCCCGCCCCGATATGCCCTGGTATGAGGACGAACTTGACCCGGGTTTCGAGGGCTTCATAAAAGAGTTCCGTGACAGCAGGCTGCCGCAGATTTATAAACTGCTTGAAAAGCACAGCGGAAAAGATGTGACAGTGTTCAGGTCGCGGGAAGAGGCTGACGGATATTTATTCGGTCTGTAGGGGAGAATGGAATGAAAAACAACATACACCGCAAGATGACCGAAGAAGACAGCTTCGACCGTTTGTATGCCTGTTGGTGCAATACACACAACCTGGTCTGGCGGAGAGAAAAAGTCCGTCAGCGCAGAAAATTCCGCAGGAAAATGAAAATACAGCTTTTAAGGGAAAGGGCAGAAAATGAACGTTTTTGACCGCTATGCACCATTCGTGCAGGATTTTATTTACCGCAATAACTGGGAAAGCCTTCGTGCCATACAGGCCGCCGCAGGCGATGTTATCTTCAATACCGATGACAACCTGCTGCTGACAGCTTCAACTGCTTCGGGCAAGACAGAGGCTGCCTTCTTTCCCATACTCACCCTCTTTTCCGAGGATATGCCCCGTTCGGTGGGCGCCATATACATCGGACCCCTGAAAGCCCTGATAAACGACCAGTTCACCCGCCTCAACGACCTCTGCGAGGACGCAGGCATACCTGTCTGGCACTGGCACGGCGATGTGGCACAGTCCCACAAAACCCGTATGCTGAAAAAGCCCTCGGGGATACTGCAGATAACTCCCGAATCACTGGAAGCCATGATGATACGCAAGCACGCAGCCCTCACCAAGCTTTTCGGGGATCTGCGCTTTATCGTCATCGATGAGGTGCATTCTCTCATGCGGGGCGACCGCGGCGGCCAGACCCTCTGCCTTATTGAGCGCCTTTGCAGACAGGCAGGGGTGAACCCCAGACGTATCGGGCTTTCCGCTACCATAGGCGACCCCGAGGCTGCAGGGGAGTTCATCTCGGCAGGCACAGGCAGAAAGACAGCTATCCCGAAAATAGAAGCAAAGGGCACCCGCTGGCGGCTCTCCATGGAGCATTTCTATGTCAGCGATACTCAGGCTTCGGCAGACAAAAAGGATATCAAAGCCCTGCCCGAACTTGAAGCCCCCACCGATAAAGCTCCCGCCCACTCCGACCCGGGCATGGGCTATATCTTCGAGCATACCAGGGGCAAAAAGTGCCTTATCTTTGTAAATTCCCGTGAGGAATGCGAAGCTGTCACCACCACTCTGCGTTCTTACTGCGAAGCCAACCATGAGCGTGACCGTTTTCTTATCCACCACGGAAATCTCTCGGCCTCGTACCGTGAAACTGCCGAAGCCGCCATGAAAGACGAAGATGTGCAGATGACCACCGTCACCACTGCCACCCTCGAACTCGGTATCGACATAGGCAGGCTTGAAAGGGCTTTCCAGATAGATGCGCCCTTTACCGTTTCATCTTTCCTCCAGCGCATGGGCCGCACAGGCAGACGTGACCTGCCCCCCGAGATGTGGTTCGTCATGCGGGAGGATATGCCCGAGCCCCGCACCATGCTGCCCTCCACCGTGCCCTGGAAACTGCTGCAGGGCATAGCGCTGGTGCAGGCCTATCTGGAGGAACGCTGGGTCGAGCCCCCAAGACTTGACCGCCTGCCCTACAGCCTGCTCTACCACCAGACCATGTCCACCCTGGCCTCCTGCGGAGAGCTTACCCCTGCCCAGCTGGCACAGCGGGTGCTTACCCTGAAATACTTCCACCGCATAACAGCAGATGACTACAAGCTGCTGCTGCGCCACCTTATCGAAAAAGACCATATCCAGCGCACCGACGAGGGCGGGCTCATAGTCGGCCTTGCAGGAGAAAGGCTGGTCAACAACTTCAAGTTCTACGCAGTTTTTCAGGAGAACGAGGAGTACACCGTAAGGTGTGAGTCCCAGGAACTCGGCACCCTGGTCATGCCGCCCCCCGTAGGTGAGAAGATAGCCATTGCAGGTCAGGTGTGGATAGTCACCGAGCTTGACCATAAGCGCCACCTTGTCTACTGCGAGCCCGTAAAGGGCAAGGTGCCCGCCTATTTCGGGGATTGCCCAGGGGATATCAACACCAAGATACTCAAGCGCATGAGACAGGTGCTGTGTGAGGACAAGAGCTATCCCTACCTTATGAAAAATGCGGTAGCAAGGCTTGAACAGGCCAGAATGACCGCCCGCAATTCCGGGGTGTCATCGGTAGATCTTATAAACCTCGGTGGAGATATGTGGGCGCTTTTCCCATGGATAGGCACCTATGCTTTCTTTGCGCTGGAACGTTTTCTGAACGTAAGGTGCAAGGACAGGCTGCACATGAAAGGTATAGACTCCTTCCGCCCCTACTTCATACAGTTCACCATGAAGGCCACAAAGGAAGAATTTCTCAGCGTGCTTCGTGAAGAAGCAGCACGCCCCATCGACCCCATGGAACTGGTCTACCCGAAAGAGATACCCCTGTTTGAAAAATACGATGAACATCTTCCCGCCGAACTGGTGCGCAAGGGCTTTGCCTATGGTGTGCTGGATATTGACGGAATGCTTTCGGCAGTGAACAGTTTTATCTGATACAGAACAGTCCTGTCTTATAAAGAAAGGAGAAGCCATGCTTATCACTGACAGAGAAGAATACCTGCGTATCTGGGACATGGTGTATGAACGCCTGGGTTTTGAACCCTCATACGATCACCGTGGCCATTCCATGGAAGTACCCCTGCCCTTTGATATCAGGGAGCGATATTCGGTCTATGCCACAGACGGACTACCCGTTGACAAAATAGATGAACTGTACAAAAAAATGACTTCTGTTCTTGCGGATATCACCCCCGCAGGAGGAAAGGTCTATGCCCTTGACTGGCAGCACAGCCTGTTCCTCTTTGACCCCAGAGATAAGGAAGATATGAAAACCGTGTATGTGGAAGACGAAAAATATTCGGGTGGAGGGTACTATGCTTATTTCCCCGAATTTCTCCCCGACGGCGACTACTATTTCTTCATTGCGGAAGATTTTTCCTTCGGCTGGCTGGGGCACCCCTGGCGGCAGGAGATATGGGTCTTCGGTGAAAAGCTGCTTGCCTTCATGGAAGAAAACTACAAGACCCTCGGCTTTGAAAAGCTGGTATAAAAAGGCATAACAAAGGCGCCCGCGGCAGCTTCCGTGGGCGCCTTATCATATGGCAAAAATTATTATTTCAGGAACCCGTTGATTATCTGCTCCTCAGCCTCAGCCTCGGTAAGACCCAGTGTCATCAGCTTTATCAGCTGCTCGCCTGCTATCTTGCCTATGGCAGCCTCGTGAACAAGGGCTGCATCAACGCTGTTGGCCTCCAGTGAAGGAACAGCCAGTATCCTGCCGTTGTCCATGATTATGGAGTCGCATTCGGTGTGACCGCTGCAGGCAGCGTTGCCGTTTACGCAGAGGTCAAGCTTCTGGTAAGAGTTGTCCCTTGCAACAGAACGTGATACCACATCAGCACTGGAACCGTCACCGTTCAGCGATACCTGATAGGTGCTGAGTGCCTGCTGCTCACCGTGGGTCATCAGCCTTTCACGGACATTCAGCTTGGCACCGGCCTTAAGCTCGGCCACAGTTTTTCTGTCTGTGGAGTCAACACCCTTTATCTGCACCATTTCCATATCAACAGTGCTGCCCTCTTCCATGTAGACTTCCGTCACAGGGTTCAGCACCCTTTTGCCTGTGCCCTCACCTGAGCCGTAGTGTTTTTCCACATATCTTACCTTGGAATTCTTTCCCACGAAAAATCTGTGTACACCGTCATGTTCCGAATCCTGAGTGCCGCAGTTGTCGATACCGCAGCCCGCAACTATGAGCACATCGCAGTTCTCGCCAACATAGAAATCATTGTAGACCGTTTCCTTCAGGCCGCTTTCGCTGAGAACGACAGGTATGTGTACGCTCTCGTTCTTTGTGCCGTCCTTGATCTTTATGTCGATACCGCTTACATCGGTCTTGCTGATTATCTCGATATTCGCCGTGGAATTTCTTCCCACCGATTCACCGTTGGCACGGAGATTGTACGCACCCTCGGGTATGTCATGAAGCTCTGCTACTTCCTGTAAAAGCTGTTTCTGTACAGCGTCCATTTTCAGCATCTCCGTCACCTCCTTATTCTTCGATCTTGGGACAAATGGTCTGTGCGTAATTGCTGCTCATTATTTCGGGCAGTATCTCATCTGCGGGGCCCTGCTTTATCAGCTTACCGTCAGAAAGCACCACTATCTCATCTGCTATTTTCAAAAGTCTTTCCTGATGAGAGATGACAACTACCGTCCTGTCAGTATCAGCCTTGCGCATATTCTCAAATATGCGGATAAGGTTGTTGAAGCTCCACAGGTCGATACCGGCCTCAGGCTCATCGAAAACTGCAAGCTTCACATCTCTTGCCATGACAGTTGCTATCTCTATCCTCTTCAGTTCGCCGCCCGAAAGGGAAGCGTTCACCTCACGCCTGATGTAGTCCTTGGCGCAGAGCCCTACCTCGGAAAGATAAGCGCAGGCATCGGAAACCGAAAGATTTTTGCCCGCAGCTATCCTCAGCAGGTCAAGTACCGTCAGCCCCTTGAAGCGTACAGGCTGCTGAAAAGCAAAGCCTATGCCTGCCCTGGCCCTTTCGGTTATGCTCATGTCGGTAATGTCTGTACCGTTGAATATCAGTCTGCCTTCGGTGGGCTTTACTATTCCCGCGATTATTTTCGCCAGGGTAGATTTGCCGCCGCCGTTAGGGCCTGTTATAACGATGAACTTGTCATCGGGTATGATAAGGTCTATGCCTCTGATTATGTCGGCAGCCTTGCCGCCGTCATCTGCACTGAAAGTTATATTTTTAAGCTCCAGCATATCAGAACTTCCTTTCTTCCTGTAATATATACTATTTTAGCATACTTTCATGAGTGTGTATGTTGCTTTTGCAACAAAAAGTTTCCCGTGCCACACTAACTCTATTATTATAGCACATTATCTTACTTTTTACAATAGTTTTTTTCTATAACTCAAAGATTGTATGACAAATTTTAACACTCAAATATATGAAAATGGTATATTTTTGTGAAAATTTAAGTTCAACTCTTGAAAAATTTTTTGAAATATGGTATAATCTCAATAATTAGAGCAGTAGGTGAAGACATTTTAGCTATATTTCTTCATTTTTTCTTTTGCAGGTCATGCAGAACCGCCTGTTGCTTTTGGGCACTGCGCTTTCGCTGCAGCTGCCTTTGTGGGGTAAATATGTTTATGTTTGGGGGGAGAAGTAATGATCACGGATATAGTGCAGGCTTTTTCTTTTTTCATAGAGATGATGACCGACGCTGAGGATGCACTGGATCCCAACACCCAGCGTCAGGCCATTGAGCATATCATGCGGCTCACTGATGTTTCAGAACTTAAGATATCCTACTATGAAAACTATAAGCTTGAAGGCACTGACGAGAAAATGGATTACTTCATCTACAAAGACGGCGAGTCGGACGATGAGGAGTACATAGATAAAAAAGTTACCGACATCTCCGGGCTTGCTGTATACAGGTTCATGCACAAGGCGGGTACCCCGCCCTGGACCCGCCGTCACAGGGACAGGCTCTCGCTGCTGGTATCCATAATGTTCGTCTTCAACAGCCGCCAGATGCTGAAGCAGGTGGCCAACCGTTTCGGGTATTTTGATGACGCAGGCTACCATAATCTCAGATTTTTCCTTTCTCAGCTGGAAAGGCTGGATATGATAGGTGCCCTTAAGGGCAAGGCTATCGTCCATTTCAACCTTAAGCATTTCCAGATGGTAAATCAGCAGGCAGGCCGTGAAAACGGCGATATCGTCATGCAGGGCTTCATCGACGGCCTTGACGAGGTCATTGACGGCGAACTGCCCGTCTGCCGTATAGGCGGCGATAATTTCATCGGTTTGTTCGATTATGATAAGGTCGATTCGGTAACTGATTACCTCGGCGGGCGCATAATCAAGTTCGGTGAGGGCTACGGCGAGAGCGCCAGAGTAAGTGCTACCGCAGGTATATATAAGCTTGAAGATGACCTGAAATTCAAGTCGCCCAATGAGCTGATGGATAAGGTCATGCCCGTGTCCTTTGCCGCCAAAAGCGGCGGCAAGGCAGATATACTTTTCTACAGCGCCGAGCTGCTTGATGGCAGAAGGCATACTATCGAGGTGCAGCGTGCTTTCCCGAAAGCGCTGGAGGACGAGGAATTCCTGGTGTACTACCAGCCAAAGGTCGAGATAGGCGGCTGCAAGCTTGTGGGTGCGGAAGCCCTCTGCCGCTGGCTGCATGAGGGTGAACTGATATCACCTGCCAGGTTCATACCTGTCCTTGAAAGCACCACTGATATCTGCAAGCTGGACTTCTATATGATAGAACACGTCTGCAAAGATATAAGGCGCTGGCTGGACGAAGGCAGGCCTGCGGTAAGGGTGTCGGTCAATCTTTCCCGCAAGCATATGCTTGATGTGGAGCTGCTCAATCATCTTATGGAACTGATAGATAAGTACAATGTTCCCCATGAACTTATCGAAGTGGAGCTTACAGAGACCACTACCGACGTGGAATTCAAGGACCTCAAGCGTATTGTCGGCGGATTGCAGGAGCTGGGCGTTTCCGCCTCGGTGGACGATTTCGGCATAGGCTATTCGTCCCTTAATCTCATCAAGGAGATACCCTGGAACGTCATCAAGATAGACAAGAGCATAGTGCCCGTCGATGAAGATGACGAGCACAGCCCCAGAAGTGTCATGTTCAAGTATGTTGTTGCCATGGCACGGGAAATGGGCCTTGAATGTATAGCCGAGGGTGTTGAAACAAAGGCTCAGGTCGAGATACTTCGCCGCAGCGGCTGCGATGTGGCACAGGGCTTCTTCTTTGACAGACCTCTCCCCAAGGACGAATTTGAAAAGCGCCTCAGCCTGCAGGGCAGCAATTACAAACTATAGCAGTACAACAAAGACCCGAAAGTCATCTGAACTTCCGGGTCTTTTCATATATACTTTTCGCAGAAAGCGCAGTTTACTCAGCCGCCGCCAGATGCTTGCTCTCAGCATTGAATGTAACTTTCAGTTCGTTCGCAGCCTTTATTTTTGAAACATCAATAGGCGAAGCGTTCTTCGTGTTGCCGTAGGCATTGTATATCTCAATGCGGTAGTTGTTCTTGCCCTCCAGGTCGCCCATTGCCAGCTTGCTCTGGTCAACAGCTATCTCAGTGCCGTCAACAAATACCTTTACATCGCTTATCTTGAGGTCTTTCAGCTTGTCCGCCGCATCGATGATATCTATAACGAAAACCGTAGCGCCCTCAGGCGTCTTGCCGCTGAAACCGCTGAATACCAGCTCGTTTGCACCGCTTACCAGGGTGGTGTCCACGCTGGGTATACCCTCATTTTCGTCAGCGCCAATGTTTGTCATAGGATCCCAGTCAGTGTCAGCGAAGCCCAGCCTTGCAGTGGCAGTCACTATCTCAGCGGGGGCATCAGGGTCTTCAACTTCTTCCTCATAGGGAACCACCTTGGGTATCTCGTAGTCGCCCTCAGTGTTGATAGCCCTCAGCATACCTTCCAGGATAGTGGGGTAGTCCACCGCACCTGTCCTTCTGTTGAACAGCCTGCAGCCGCCCTTGCCCTTGGCGCCGTTGTCCCAGTATACGGGTATAGCGCCGTTCTCCTTGGCATACTTGACAACGTTCTCGCACCATACTCTTCTGAACTCTGTGTTGTCAGGATCGGCGTAGGTCTTATCCGTAGGGCTGAATTCACCTATGATGACAGGGTAGCCTGCATCGGTAAAGGTCTTGAGCCTTGCCATCTGCTTTTTCAGGGCATTTACAGCGCCTGTGGTATCTACCTTGGCTTTGTTTGTGAATTCGGGACCCCACTGGGTCACTCTGGTATCCTCGTTGAGTACGAAGTTGTAAGGGTCATAATAATGCACGGAGATAGCTATCCTGTTGGACTCAGCCGTGCAGCCCTCATCGGTGGGTATCCTGAAACCGTAGTCGCCCTCAGTGTATTCGATGTTGGTGTTCCAGCCGGGCACCAGCAGCCAGCGCGTGCTGTTCTCTCCGCCTACAGCCCTTATCGAGTCAACGAATATCTGGTTGTACTTGTTTATGTTCTCGTAGGATTCAGCATCGGGGTCGCCCCAGTTCGAGTCGTTCTCATCATTGGTGAAATTGCGGTACTCCGCAGACCTCTTGCGGGCGAACTCCTCGTTCATGGACTCAAAGATAACGTGCTCGTCATAGTCCTTGAAGGTCTCGGCTATCTGTGTCCAAACCGCAGCATACTTCGCCCTGATGACCTCCTGCTGCTCCTCGGGGGCATCGCAGTACAGCCAGCCGCCTGCAATGGTGTGGTAGCCGTCGCTGTGCATATTCACGATGACATACAGGTCTTCCGCCACCATGTAATCAACAGCTTCCTTTATCTGGGACATCCATTCGTCCTTGATCTTGTAATCGGGACCCTCGCCGATGTTGTCCAGCCAGCCCACGGGCATTCTCACTGAGGAGAAGCCCAGCTCCTTTATCTGCTTGGCAAGGTCGGCATTCATGGGGATATTGCCCCATGCCGTCGGGTCGGGAGTGACCTCGTAAACGGTCTCGCCCGAAGAATACTTCACACCCTGGCCGTCCACATCGGTATACTCTTTCCCGTTGGACTTCACAGCCTCATAGGTGTTGCCCAGGTTCCAGCCCAGACCCATGGCCTTTGTGAAAGCGGCCTGACCGAAGTCGCCGTCCTCATCAGGCTCCTGCTTGTCTGCCTCAGGAATATTTCTTATACCCTTTACATGAGCCGCAATAAGATTGAGGTCTGTAACATTAACGTCGTCATCTTTGTTCACATCAGCTGCAGCCAGTCTGTCATCAGCAATGTTCCTGATACTCTTGACATGGGCAGCGCAAATGGAGATATCAGTGACATTTATATCGCCGTCACCGTTTATGTCACCGAGGGTGATTTCCGCCGCACTGACAGCAAGGGCACTCAGCGCCGAGCAGGACATTGCACATACAGCTGCAAGAGCAGCCAGTTTTTTTATAGCATTATTCAAGCCTATCACTCCATCCATATGTTAAAATATTAACCGCGGACAGCACCATGCTGCCCAGCTTCCTTATTATGGGACAATTATAGCATACTTTTTACCCAATTGCAATAGGTAAAAGTCAATTATTATTGTAAACTTTATGCCTTCTTGTAAGAATATGAAACGCTTTAAGTAAAAAATATTGATATAAAAACAAGTCCTTAACAGAGTCATGAACTATCCTTGTCCGCCATATCATGTACTATAAAGGAGGTCTAGCCATGGAACTGAAAAAACGTATCACCATATTGTTCATCAGCCTTGCCGTTCTGCTGTCAGCGGTGCCGAGGGTAAGTGCGGAAACTGTTTCGGTGGAGGAACTGCTTGCTGCCATGCCTGCAAAAAGCATTGTCGCCTGCGAATGCACCACGGGAAGAGTGCTTATGGAAAAATCAGCCGATGAAACGGTGGAGATATCTCACCTGGCAAAGCTCATGCTTCTTCTGCTCGCCGCAGAAAAACTCGAAAGCGGAGAACTGCACCTTGAAGATACGGTCACAGCCTCTGCCAAAGCAAACTCCATGCCCGCCCCGCAGATATGGCTGGATAAAAACGAGAAGATATCCGTTGAAGAACTTATAAAAGCCCTGACCGTCGGCAATGCCAACGATGCGGCCGTCGCACTGGCAGAGCATATCTTCGGTTCGGCGGAAGCAGCTGTTGAACAAATGAACAGTAAAGCGGAAACACTTGATATGCGTTCAACTACCTATGCAGATGTCTGCGGTATAAACGAACGCACTCTCTCAACGGCCGAAGATACGGCAAAACTGGCCGGTGAGCTTGTCAAGCATGATATACTGACACTATATTTCACCTCCCGTATAGAATATGTCCGCGGTGATAAGGCAGAACTTGTCAACCTCAACCGCCTTGTCAGGAATTATAAAGGTATCACAGGCTTGAAGGCCTGCAGTTCTTCTGCGGCAGGGGAGTGTTCGGTGGTGACAGCCCGCCGCCGTGATATGGATATCGCCGTGGTCATCTTAGGCTGCGATAAACGGGAAAACTGCGATGATATGGCCAAGAAGCTCCTTGATATGTGCTTTGACAGCTATTCCCTCTATACCCCCGAGCCTGATGAGAAAATGCTGGAAAAGATACCTGTAAAGGGCGGCGAAAAGCTTGCGGTAAAGGTCACTTTCGGCGAACTTGCCCCTGCCGTGATACCCAAGGGCTCCTCCTATTCTTTCGACATAGATTTTGAAAAGGAAAGTGAGCTGACGGCCCCTGTGAAAAAAGGACAGGTCTGCGGCAAACTGACCTGCCGCTTCGGTGAAGAGGAGATGTATTCCGCCGAACTGGTGGCAGCAGAACCTGTAAAGCAGAAAAGCTTTCCATTTTGCTTGAAACAATTGGTAGTTTTTCTTCTAAAAATTTGAATGTGATTTTGTACTGTTTGCACAAAAGTGACAAGTCGCTGTGAAATGGCTTGCAAAGTTTCAAAAAATATTGTATAATGTATTCAAGCAATATTGTAAAGAGAGGCTGATCTATAATGTCACTTACATTGAGAACAAAATATCTTGAGGGCTTTGTTGCAGACCATGAGTTCGATGCTATCGCTCCTGCTGTAACAGCTGCTCATAATACCCTTGCTGCCAAGAACGGCCCCGGCAATGATTTCCTGGGCTGGGTAGAGCTCCCTACCGATTACGATAAGGAAGAGTTCGCAAGGATCAAGGCTGCTGCCGAGAAGATAAAGGCTAAGGCTGATGTACTCATCGTAATCGGTATCGGCGGTTCCTATCTTGGTGCAAGAGCTGCTATAGAACTGCTCAAGTCGCCGTTCTATAACGATCTCAAGAAAGATACACCCGACATCTACTTTGTCGGCAATAACATCAGCGCTACCTACCTCAACGAGGTGCTGAGCATCTGTGAGGGCAGAGATGTATGCGTTAATGTCATCTCCAAGTCCGGTACTACTACTGAGCCTGCTCTGGCTTTCAGGGTATTCAAGAAACTGCTTGAAGAAAAGTACGGCAAGGACGAGGCTAAGGAAAGGATCTTCGCTACTACCGATAAGGCTAAGGGCACTCTTAAGGAGCTGTCTGATGAGCTGGGTTACGAAACTTTCGTAGTTCCCGATGACGTAGGCGGAAGATTTTCCGTGCTGACAGCTGTCGGCCTGCTGCCCATAGCAGTTGCAGGCTGCGATATCGACGCACTGATGAAGGGCGCACAGAACGCTCAGAAGAAGTATGCGAATGACGACGGCAACGACTGCTATAAGTACGCTGCTGCAAGAAATATCCTCTACAGAAAGGGCAAGAGCGTAGAGATGCTGGTTTCCTATGACCCCGCTTTCACACTTATGGGTGAGTGGTACAAGCAGCTCTTCGGCGAGAGCGAGGGCAAGGACGGCAAGGGCATATTCCCCTCTGCTGCAACTTTCTCCACCGACCTGCACTCTCTGGGTCAGTTCATTCAGGACGGTTCAAAACTGATGTTTGAAACTGTTGTCAACATCAAGACCCCCAAGAAGGATTTCTTCATCGAGGAAGATGCTGAGAACAGAGACGGCCTGAATTTCCTGTCCAACCAGAATATGTCAGTTGTTAACCAGAAGGCCTTTGAGGGCACTATCCTTGCTCATACTGAGGGCGGTGTTCCCAATCTGGTCATCGACGTTGACAAGATCGACGAGGAAAACATCGGCGAACTGATCTATTTCTTTGAGAAGGCCTGCGCTATCTCGGGCTATATGCTGGGCGTTAACCCCTTCAACCAGCCCGGCGTTGAAAGCTATAAGAAGAATATGTTCGCTCTGCTGGGCAAGCCCGGCTATGAGGACCAGAAGGCTGCACTTGAAGCCAAGCTGGGCTAAGACCAAGGAATTATGCGGTTTGGCCCTACGGGGCCTTCCCGCTTAAAATAAATGCTTTTAAAGCAGAATGGAGAGTTATTATGATCAATTTAATTCCGGGAAAAAAGGGTACAGGCAAGACTAAGATACTTGTTGACTCCATTGTAAAGGCTGCCGAGAATGCAACAGGCAATGTTGTTTGCATCGAGAGAGGCATGAAGCTTACTTATGATATTCCCCACAGTGTAAGACTTGTGGATGCAGAAGCTTACGGTATAACCAGTTTTGAGACCTTCTACGGTTTCGTTGCAGGCCTGCTGGCAGGCAACCACGATATCCAGGACGTTTTTGTTGACGGTATCCTGAAGATCGGCGGCAGAGACTACGCTGAGTTCGGCAGCATGATCGAGAAGCTGGCACTGGTAGCTAAGGATATCAACATCGTGTTCACAGTATCTGCTGATGTTGAAGACCTGCCTGCACAGGTAAGAGCTTTCATCAAGTAATTTGAAAATTTATTTTGAATTAACAAAAAAGTTCTGAAAAACTATTGACAAATCGCGGACTTCGGGTTATAATGGAGTTTGTGATGTTTGAGGTGTACTATGAAAATACATCTGAAAGAGCTTTTCGACATTGTCGGTGAGGTCAAGGAGTTTGACTACGAGATCACACCTGAGCAGGTCGGGGAGTATTCATCTTATGATTTTACAGCACCTATAGCAGTCAGCGGCAGGGCAGAGAACCGTGCGGGCGTTGTAACGCTCGATGTTAACGTGAAGTTTGCACTGTCCCATGTCTGCGACAGATGTCTTAAAGAGTTTGAGCGTGAGTACGATTATGATTTCGCCCATATCCTTGTCAGAAAGCTCCACAGCGGGCGGGAAGACTATGATGAATATGTGGTATGTGAAGATAACGTGCTCGAGCTTGATGAACTGGTCATATCGGATACGCTGCTGGAGCTGCCCACCAAGATACTCTGCAGAGAGGATTGTAAGGGTCTGTGTTTCAAGTGCGGCAAGGATTTGAATGAGGGCGACTGTGATTGTCCCAAGGATCAGTTCTGATCTGACACTGGTGTTTACTATTACCGAAGAGGAGGTGCCAAAATGGCAGTACCAAAGAGAAAAGTCTCCAAGGCTAGACGTGATAAGAGACGTTCAGCTGTATGGAAGCTTGACGCGCCTGCACTGAGCAGATGCTCCAACTGCGGCGAACTGACTTCGCCCCACAGAGTTTGCAAGAACTGCGGTTATTACAAGGGCGTTGAGGTCATCAAGAAGGACGCATAAGCCTTTTGGTACCTTGAAAGTCTTAAAGACAAGCTTGACCAAGGCAGAGGAATGAATTTTCCTCTGCCTTTTAGTTTGGTGTTGATTTTTTTTGCAGGATATGATATAATCAGTAAAGTATGCAATGTTTTGGAAAGTGAAGGGAGAGGATATAGATGGTGCTGCCTGTTGTTGCTGTTGTCGGACGACCAAATGTGGGCAAATCTACGCTCTTTAATAAACTGATAGGTCAGCGTCTCTCGATAGTAGAGGACACCCCCGGTGTCACAAGAGACCGTATCTATGGTAAATGCGAATGGCTGGGCAGGGAATTCATGCTGGTGGATACGGGCGGTATCGAGCCTGAGTCCAACGATGTTATCCTGTCCCAGATGAGAAGACAGTCCGAGCTGGCTATCACTTCGGCTAACGTGATAATTCTTGTCACCGATATCAAATCGGGCGTGACCTCAACTGATATGGAGGTCGCACAGATGCTCCTTAAATCGGGCAAACCCGTGGTGCTTTGCGTGAATAAGGTCGATAACGTGGGCGAGCCCCCTATGGAGCTTTATGAGTTCTATAACCTGGGTCTCGGCGAGCCTTTCCCTGTTTCATCGGTGCATGGCCACGGCACTGGTGATATGCTGGACGAAGTACTTAAATATCTCCCCGAAATATCCGCTGACGAGGAGGACGATGAAGCTGTTAAGGTGGCTGTCATCGGTAAGCCGAATGTGGGCAAATCTTCCCTTATAAACCGTATCTGCGGCGAGGAGAGGGTCATCGTTTCCGATATCGCAGGTACCACCCGTGATGCTACCGATACCGATATCGAAAATGAGTTCGGCAAGTTCGTGTTTATCGATACTGCGGGTATCCGCCGTAAGTCAAAGGTGCTTGAAAGCGTTGAGAAATATTCGGTGCTGCGTGCCTATATGGCCGTTGACAGGGCTGATGTGGCTGTCATAGTCATCGATGCTACCGTGGGCTTTACCGAGCAGGACAGCAAGGTCGCAGGCTATGCCCACGAAAAAGGCAAGGCTTGCGTTGTGGCCGTGAATAAGTGGGACGCACTGGAAAAAGACGGCAAGACCATGAACGAGTTCCGCAAAAAGCTGGAAAATGATTTCAGCTTCATGAGCTATGTGCCTTTCGTTTTTGTTTCTGCGAAGACAGGCCTGCGTGTGGATAAACTCTTTGAGATGATACGCTATGTCAAGGAGAAAAACTCTGTCCGCATAGCTACAGGTAAGCTCAACGAAGTGCTTGCTTATGCCACCCAGCGTGTTCAGCCCCCCTCTGATAAGGGCAGAAGGCTGAAGATATACTATATGACTCAGGTGTCCACCAACCCGCCTACCTTTGTGTTCTTTGTGAACAGGGCGGAGCTTTTCCACTTCTCTTATCAGCGCTATCTCGAAAACCAGATCCGTGAGACATTCTCCCTTGACGGAACACCTATTGTCTTCAAGATAAGAGAACGTGACCGCGACGACGTAAAATAATTCAGGAGTTTCCAGTGATATGAAAGATGTAATAGCTATAGTTTTCACCGTATTATTTTCCTATCTTTTCGGCAGTATGAATTCTGCCATAATCGTCTGCAAAGCGTGGAAAAAACAGGATATCCGCGATTACGGCAGCAAGAATGCAGGCCTGACCAACGTGCTTCGTGTATACGGCAAGGGGCCTGCGCTGGCGACTTTGCTCTGCGACCTTGCCAAGGGTGTCATCGCTGTGGTGGTGTGCAGACTTCTGGTGCATAAGGTCATGGGCGTTGAGTTCTTCGGGGATCCCCATTTCATCGGCTACCTGGCAGGTCTTTTCGTTATGCTGGGACATTGCTTCCCCGTATTTTACGGCTTCCACGGCGGAAAAGGCGTGCTGCTGGCCGCAACTACGCTGCTCGCCATAGACCCCCTTACCTGCCTGCTGTCGGTAACAGTTTTTGCCATACTGCTGGCGCTGACCAAGTATGTTTCTGTAGGCTCGATATTTGCAGCTGTTGCTTATCCCACGTTCACCTTTATCCTCCAGAATTTCTTCTATAAGGAAGGCTATGCGGTGCTGCCCAATACTGTCATGGGCATACTTATCTGCATACTGATAGTTTCGCTGCACCACGCGAACATCGCCCGCCTTATGAACGGAACTGAGAATAAATTCGGACAGAAAAAGAATGCCGCTGAAGAAGGCGGAAAATAACAACCGTTCTGCATAAAAATAAAATAGCGTAGTCTGTGTGATTTCTGGGTCGTTATGTATCTCGTGGGCTGAAAAAAAGAAAACGCTCTGGCAGAATAAATATAATTATTCGCCTTATGCACACACAGCTGTCACCAATGCAGTATATGATATAGTAAAATCTTCACGATGACCGTTTTGCGGTTTTATCAGTATATATCGAAAAGAGGTATGACAAATGGCAAATATCACTATCTTAGGCTCAGGCGGATTCGGCCTTTCGCTGGCTATCATGTGCGACAATGCAGGACATGATGTTACCGTGTGGAGCAAATTTCAGGACGAGATCGACACTATCAACCGCACAGGCGAGCTTAAAAGCAAGCTCCCCGGGGTGCTGGTAAACAAGACTATCAAGCTGACTACAGATATCTCTGCGGCAAAGGGCAAGGATATGGTCATTGTGGGCATACCCTCAAACTTTGTAAGAAGCGTCTGCGAGGAGGCCGCACCCTATATCGACAAGAACACCATAATCGTCAATACCGCCAAGGGTCTTGAAGCAGGCAGCCTCAAAACCATGACCCAGGTGGAAAAGGAGTGTTTCCCCGGGAACACCATTGCTGTGCTGACAGGCCCCTCCCATGCGGAGGAAGTTGCCCGCGGCATACCCACCACTGTCTGCACCGCCTGTGAGGACAGGAAAGCTGCCAACTTTATCCAGCAGACCCTCTCCAACAATACTTTCCGTGTTTATGTGAATGACGATGTCATAGGCTGCGAGATCGGCGGTTCACTGAAAAATGTCATAGCACTGGCTGCAGGTGTCTGCGACGGCCTGGGACTGGGCGATAACACCAAGGCTGCCCTGATGACTAGAGGTATCCGTGAGATAGCAAGGCTGGGTCTTGCCATGGGCGCTGAAAGAGATACTTTTGCAGGCCTCAGCGGCATAGGCGACCTCATAGTTACCTGCTGCTCCATGCACAGCCGCAACAGACGTGCAGGCATGCTCATCGGCAAGGGCACCGACCCCGCCGAAGCTGTACGTCAGGTAGGTACCGTTGAGGGCTATACCTGCACCAAGAATGCCTACGAGCTTGCCAAGAAGATAGGCGTGGAAATGCCTATAACCGAGGAGCTGGCAAAGGTCCTGTTTGAAGGCGCACCTGTGGCTGACAGCATCAGCAAGCTCATGGGCAGACCCTCCAGAAATGAGACCGAGAGCGAGTTCCTGAGCTGACGGAGGTTTGAAATGCTTAAGAAGTATAATCTCAAGACCGAAAAAGAGGGGCTCTATGACATAACAAGCTACGTCCGCCAGACGCTGAACGAGTCAGGCGTGGAGGACGGCATTGCTGTGGTCTTTTGCCCCCATACAACTGCGGCTATCACCATAAATGAGAACGCCGACCCCGATGTCCAGACCGACCTGCTTTTCGCGCTGGACAAGACTTACCCTGACAGACCCCAGTTCCGCCATATGGAGGGGAACTCTGCGGCGCACCTTAAGTCCAGCTGCGTAGGCGCCTCGGAAACCGTCATCATCGAGGACGGCTCGCTGCTGCTGGGTACCTGGCAGGGCATCTATTTTGCGGAATTCGACGGCCCCAGACAGCGCACCTTCTACGTTAAGATAGTAAAGGGCTGAACAGGCTTTTGCGGCACATAAAAAAGCTATATATCACTGACAGTTTTCCGCTGCGGAGAGTTTCATAAATTCTCCGCAGTTTTTTTCTAAGAAATTTGTGAAAAGACTTTACAAGAGAAGAAAAATATAGTATAATTTTATTGTGAGTAATTGTGCGCATAGGTGCAAAATAATAGTTAAGGAGTGTTATTTATGGGTGCCAAATATAAGCGTATCCTCCTCAAACTCAGCGGTGAGGCTCTTGCAGGGGATAAGAAAATGGGTCTGGATTACGATATCATCAACACCTTCGGCAAAAGTATCAAGAAGGTAGTAGATGCAGGCGTGGGTGTCGGCATAGTTGTCGGCGGCGGCAATTTCTGGAGAGGACGTTCCAGCGGCGCTATGGACAGGACCAGGGCTGACCACATCGGTATGCTCGCAACTGCCATGAATGCTCTTGCTGTGGCTGACGGTCTTGAAAACTGCGGCATGGAGGTCAGGGTACAGACCGCCATATCTATGCCCCAGGTCGCAGAACCCTATATCCGCAACAAGGCAATGAGACATTTCGAGAAGGGCAGGGTCTGCATTTTCGGCTGCGGCACAGGCAACCCCTTCTTCTCCACCGATACAGCAGCTGCACTGAGGGCTGCCGAGATAGAGGCTGATATAATCTTCAAGGCAACTATGGTAGACGGTGTTTATGATAAGGACCCCCATAAGTTCGCTGACGCTGTAAAGTATGACACACTTACATTCAACGAGGTGCTTGAAAAGGACCTGCAGGTAATGGATTCCACCGCAGCTGCCCTTTGCAAAGACAATAACATTCCCGTACTGGTCTTCGACCTGGCAAGACCCGATAACATCTATGATGCCTGCATGGGCGAAAATGTGGGCACACTGGTTTCAGCAGAATAATACTTGAAAGGAAGATAGATATGCAGGAGATCAAGAATAAGGCTAAGGAAAAAATGGAAAAGTCGGTAAACGTTATGCTTTCCGATTTTGCAGCTATAAGAGCAGGCAGAGCTAACCCCGCTGTGCTTGATAAGGTAAAGGTAGAGTACTACGGCGCTCCCACACCTATCAACCAGATGGCAGCAATATCCGTGGCTGAGGCTAGGATACTGGTCATCACCCCCTGGGACAAAAGCACACTGAAGTCTATCGAGAAGGCTATACAGGCTTCCGATATCGGTATCAATCCCCAGAACGACGGCCAGACTATCAGGCTCATATTCCCCCAGCTGACCGAGGACAGACGTAAGGAGATAGTTAAGGACGTCAAGAAGGGCGGCGAGGACTGCAAGGTAGCAGTGCGCTCCATCAGACGTGACGCTATCGAAAAGATAAAGGCCAAGAAGAAGAACAACGAGATCACCGAGGACGAGCAGAAGGACGGCGAGGAAGCTATCCAGAAGCTGACCGACAAGTTCGTCAAGGAGATCGACGGCCACGTTGCCGAAAAAGAAAAAGAGATACTCTCTATCTAAGGTGACAGATGGCAAGAAAGATAAGCTGTTTAGGCGAGAATATCATACCTCCCGTCCATGTGGGCGTTATCATGGACGGTAACGGCAGGTGGGCGAAGAAGCGCGGCCTGCCCCGCAAGTTCGGACACAGAGAGGGCGCTAAGACCTTCCGTGCCATTACAAGGCACGCTAAGGCCGTGGGGATAGACTATATCACCTACTATGCCTTTTCTACCGAAAACTGGAAACGTCCCAAGGACGAGGTTGAAGCTATAATGGATCTCTTCGAGAAGTACCTGGACGAGGTAAATGACTTTATCGAAGAGAATATCCGTATCAGGTTTATTGGTGACAGGTCTGTGCTGAGACCCTCGCTGCAGGAGAAAATGCGCAACACCGAGGAGACTTCCAAGGATTTTGACGCCATGACCCTGGTGCTTGCCATAAACTACGGCGGAAGGGACGAGATCTGCCACAGCATGAAGACCCTTGCTGAAAAAGTAAAGCTTGGCGAGCTTGATCCGCAGGATATCACCGAGGAGATGATAGAGAGAAACCTCTATACCGAGGAGATACCGCCCCTTGACCTGGTCATAAGACCCAGCGGCGAACAGCGGCTTTCCAATTTTATGATCTGGCAGGCGGCTTATGCGGAATTTTATTATACCAATATCCTCTGGCCCGATTTCAAGAACGATGATTTCGACAGAGCGATACTGGATTTTTGCGAAAGAAACAGAAGATTCGGAGGAGTTTGAGTAATGTCGACCCGAATAATATCCGCTGCGGTGGCACTGGTGTTAGCCATTGTCCTCGTGGCGCTGCACAATACTATAGTTATAAACCTTGCTGTCGGTGCGCTGTCTGTACTGGCGATCACCGAGGTCTTCAAGGCCGTGGGTCTGAACAAGTTCAAACACCAGAGCATTGCTTGTATGGCCTTTGCGGGTGTCGATGCACTGATGCCCTTTTTCTTCTACAGACTGCACACTATGTATTTTTTCAGCTACAGCCTGTATCTGGGTATTTTTGTACTGGCGATGTGCATACTGTATCTGAGAGACCACAAGACCTATAAGTTCACTGATTTCTTCGGTATGCTGGGCACTACGGTGCTGATAAGCTATTCCTTCGGCACACTGATAAAGCTGGCACAGGATAACAGCATGGTAAGCTTTGTTCCCGAGAAGCAGCAGGGCAGGGCACAGGTGTACCTTATCGTGGTGTCACTGGCAGCAGCCTGGCTGGCGGACAGCGGTGCCTACTTCGTGGGAACTTTCTTCAACAAAACAGGCCGTGAGGTCCATCACCCATGGCCTGAGATAAGCCCCAACAAGACCCTTGAGGGACTTGCAGGCGGTGTTATCACAAACGGCCTTATACTTGTCATAGTCAGCCTTGTGTTCGATGCTGTGTGCGACGGCTTCAGCGTGCGCTATCTCATAGTGTTCGCTGCGGGCATGGCAGCAGCGCTCATCGGTTTGGTGGGCGATCTTACCGCGTCAATGGTAAAAAGGCAGACAGGCATAAAGGATTACGGCAACATAATGCCCGGTCACGGCGGTGTTATGGACAGGTTCGACAGCGCACTGCTGGTCGTGCCTTTCATGTACTACCTGGCATCCCAGTGGCTGCTTATCAAATAAAGATCAGAGGGGCAGGCCGAAATACGGCTTACCCCTTTTGAACGTTTTTTACAGAGGTTATTTTCATGAAAACTATCAGTATCCTAGGCTCAACAGGCTCTATCGGCACCCAGGCATTGGAGGTCTGCCGTGAGCATAAAATTAAGGTAAAGGCGCTGGCAGCGTACTCAAATGTCAGGCTGCTGGCTGAACAGGCTTCGGAGTTCGGGGCAGAGTATGTCTGCGTTTACGATGAGAAAAAGCTTGATGAACTCAAAGGTCTGCTATCGGGCAGGGAGGTCACTTTCCTGACGGGCATGGAGGGTCTTAAGACCATAGCTGCTCTTGACGGTGTGGATATCATGCTCAATTCCGTGGTGGGAATGGTCGGCCTTGTGCCTACCCTGACCGCAATCGAACACGGCACGGACATCGCCCTTGCCAATAAGGAGACCCTTGTGGCAGGAGGAAAGCTGGTCATTGACTCCGCTAAGGAAAAGGGCGTTAAGATATATCCCGTGGACAGCGAGCATTCAGCCATATTCCAGTCAAGGCAGGGCAATGAGATGAATGCTGTCAAGGGGATAATACTTACAGCCTCCGGCGGCCCGTTTTATGGCAAGACCGCCGATGAACTGAAAAATGTCACCGTGGAGCAAGCCCTTGACCACCCTAACTGGTCCATGGGCAATAAAATAACTATCGACTCTGCAACGTTGATGAACAAGGGGCTTGAATTTATAGAAGCCATGTGGCTCTTTGACCTGCGTCCCGAGCAGATAGAGATAGTTGTCCACCGTGAGAGCGTTATACATTCAGCGGTGGAGTATGAGGATAATTCCGTCATTGCACAGCTGGGCGTGCCCGATATGAAAATACCTATCCAGTACGCGCTGCTCTATCCGAAACGTGTACACTGCGATGTCAAGCACCTTTCCCTGACAGACTACGGCAGGCTGACCTTTGCAAAGCCCGACCACGATACTTTCAAATGCCTGACAGCCTGCATAAAAGCCGTCACCGAGGGCGGCATACTTCCGGCGGCGGTAAACGGCGCCAATGAGCAGGCAGTTGCGGCTTTCCTGGCAGGGAAGATAAGCTTCCTGGGCATAGGCGAGCTTGTTACCGAAGTTCTTGAAAATACAGAAAATAAAGAGATACATGATGTCGAAGATATACTTGCCGCCGATAAGGCTGCGAGAGCATATGTGGCAGAACGAATAACAGAAAGGCAATACTGATGAGCATAGTCATAGCGATAATAATATTTGGTCTTATAATAACTATCCATGAATTTGGACACTTTATAGCAGCTAAGCTGAACGGTGTAAAGGTGAACGAATTCGCCATAGGCATGGGGCCTGCAATTTTCAAAAAGCAAAAGGGCGAGACACTCTATGCGCTGCGTTTGCTGCCCATAGGCGGCTACTGCGCCATGGAGGGCGAGAACAGCGACAGCGCCGACGGCAAAGCATTCTGCCAGAAAGCCGTGTGGCGCAGAATGATAATCGTCGTCGCAGGTGTGTGCATGAACATGATACTCGGATTTATACTGCTGATGATACAGACGGGCATGAGCGATGCTATCGTCACCACCACAGTTTCCAGATTTGAGGAAAATGCTGTCAGCCACGAAACAGGCCTTGAAGTGGGGGACAGGATAATCGCCATAAACGGCATGAGGATATTCACCTCCATGGATATGTCCTATAAGTTCACCAACGACGAGGACGGAGTATACGATATGGTCGTTGAACGCGGCGGCCAGCGGGTCAGCCTGAAAAACGTAAAGCTCTCCACCACTGTTGATGAAGAGGGCAATGAGACCATACACTACGACTTCTGGGTAGAACCCGGGGAAGTAAACGCAGGTACGGTCATAACCCAGTCCGTGAGGCAGATGGGCACTGATGCAAGGCTCATCTATATGTCTCTTACAGATATGATCAGGGGCAAATATACACTGAAAGATATGAGCGGCCCCATTGGCATAGTTGACTCTATCGGTGAGGTCATTGAAAGCGAACGAGATCAGGATACAGGCAAGATCGACTGGAAAGGCCTGATAGATTCAGTGCTGACGATGTCGGCTTTCATCACCATAAATGTAGGTATTTTCAACCTGCTGCCTCTGCCTGCCCTCGATGGCGGCAGATTTATCTTCCTGCTGCTGGAGGCTGTCCGCGGTAAACCCGTAAAACCCGAACATGAGGGCATGGTACACACCGTAGGCATGGTAGCGCTCCTGATGCTCATGGTGGTAATTACAGTTAGTGATATAACAAAGTTGGTGTAAATATATGAAAGATATCCATAAGCTGAAAGGCGGCATTTTCGGCCTGTTGGTGGGGGACGCTCTCGGTGTGCCCTATGAGTTCCATGAGCCTGAGGATATCCCGCCCCTCGAAAATATAGAGATGACCCCGCCCGAGGGTTTCATGCGGGCGCATTCAATGGTAAAGCCCGCCACCTGGTCTGATGACGGCGCTCAGGCACTCTGTCTGCTGGACAGCCTAGTGGAAAAGGGCGGCTTTGACCTTGAAGACTTCTCACGGAAAATACTTGCCTGGTACGACAAAGGCCTCTGGGCTGTAGGCGGCAGGGTCTTCGATGTGGGCATACAGACAGGTATGTCCCTCGATGCTTTCAGAGGGGGAGTCAAGCCTGAAAAGGCAGGCCTTATCCGCCCTGACGGCAAGGGAAACGGCGCACTCATGCGGGTACTGCCTCTGGCGCTGTGGCATGAGGGCAGCAATGAACAGCTTGTTGATGACGCTCACAGACAGTGCCTTATAACCCACGGCAACATCACCAATCAGGTCTGCTGCGCACTTTATGTGCTTATGGCGCGGGAACTTCTTAAAGGCAATGATACCGAGTCTGCCCTTGATTCTTCCGCAGCGGAGATAAGGCGCATTTATGCGGACAAGCCCGAATATTCCGATGAATTTGAATTTCGTATACGTCCCGAGGAACCTGATTTCTGGCAAGGCAGCGGCGGCGGATATGTCCTGGACAGCTTAAAAAGCACCGTTATGCTGCTTAGAAATTCTTCCACCTATGAAGAAGTCGTGAAAGGCGCAGTAGCCCTGGGTCACGACACCGATACCACCGCCTGCATAGCTGGCGGTCTGGCAGGTATCATCTACGGGTATGAAGGCATACCCTCACGCTGGCTGGAAGAACTTAGAGAAAAGGAAAAAGTTGACAGCCTGCTGGAACGCTGGCTCGGTCAATAAAAATATAAGGGGAATTATTTATGAGAAATGTAAGACCCGTAAAGGTCGGGGCGCTGACTCTTGACGGAAAACATATATATATCCAATCCATGCTCAACGTGCCCTCTACCGATATAAAGGGCTCGGTGGAGCAGGCTGTGCGCCTTGAAAAGGCAGGCTGCGAGATAGTCCGTGCAGCCATTCCCAATATGGACGCTGTACAGCTTATCCCCGCTATCAAGGAGAAGATAAGTATCCCTCTGGTAGCTGATATCCATTTTGACTACAAGCTTGCCCTGGCTGCGGCCGATGCAGGCATTGATAAGATACGTATTAATCCAGGTAATATAGGTGATATGGACAGGGTAAAGGCGGTAGTCGCCAAGTGTACAGAAAAGCATATCCCCATACGCATAGGCGTAAACGGCGGTTCTCTTGAAAAGGACCTGCTGGCAAAGTACGGCCGCCCCTGTGCCGATGCACTGGTGGAAAGCGCCATGGGTCATGTGCGCATACTTGAAAAATGCGATTTCAATGACATCGTCATCTCCATAAAATCCTCCGATGTAAATATCATGGCGGAGGCTTACCGCAAGCTGGCAGCTCAGTGTGATTATCCTCTGCACCTGGGTGTTACAGAAGCGGGTACCGAGAGAATGGGCCTGATAAAATCAGCCATAGGCATAGGCTCTCTGTTAATGGAGGGCATAGGCGAAACTATCCGTGTTTCTCTGACGGACGAGCCCGAAAAGGAGATCTATGCTGCCGGGGATATCCTGAAAGCCATAGGCCGCGGCAGCGGTGTGCAGATAGTTTCCTGCCCCACCTGCGGAAGAACGAGGATAGACCTCATAGGTCTTGCTAAGAAAGTCGAGGAGCTGACCAAGGATATCAACAAGGATATCAAGGTGGCTGTAATGGGCTGCGTGGTAAACGGTATAGGTGAAGCAGGCGAGGCCGACATAGGCATCGCAGGGGGCGAGGGCAAGGCTGTCATTTTCGCCCATGGCAAAAAGCTTTTCACCGTCACCGAGGACAAGGCGCTGCAGGCGCTTATGGACGAGATAGAGAAGTTATAGATAGGACGGTAATTCAATGGCTGTACATAAGATGAACGAATACTTCGATGATTTCGCCGAGGCCATGCCTGCCGAGATCGGAGAGGGGAAAATATTAAAGCTGCTGTTCACCGAGGATATGTCAAGCCTCGGCTGCGTGACTGCCTTTGATAAGCTGGTGGGCTTTGATGTGATAAATCAGTTTGAACAGCGCATGAGGAATGCCCTGGGCTGCGCTTTTTCGCTGTATCCAAAGTTCACCCCCGACCTGCTTGACGCTTCCTATTTCGGCGACCTCTGCAAGTTCCTGAAAAGCAGGTTCCCTTTTGTGAACGGCTTTCTTGATAATGCCGAGGTGGTGCTGGAAGGCACGACCTTCAAAGCTACACTGAAGCACGGCGGCTTTGAGCTTATGAAGAATGCAGGCATATATTCCGCATTTACAGGGCTTGTGTATGAGCTTTTTTCTGCCAAGGCAGAGATAGAGTTTGACGGCGTGCTGCTCAACGATATGGAAGCTCACGAGCAGGCTCAGCGGGAGTATCTTGATTCTCTGCCCCAGCTCGATATCAAGGCCTATGAGCAGAAAGCTGCCAGCCATGCCAATAACGGCGGCGGAAATAACCCGGGTGAAGTTGAATTCAGAACTGTTGACGTTGACTTTACCTCTCTTCACCTGATGGGTGAGGGTGCCGCTGTACTCAAAGGCGGCCCTATCCAGTCGGACAGCAGGGTACACAGCATGGCAAATCTTCCCATGGACGCTGCAGCGATGGAACATTTCAACGACGCTGTAACAGTATGGGGCGATGTCTTCCAGGTGGAGACCAAGGAGACAAAGACGGGTATGCTCATAGCTGTCATATTTTTTACAGACTATACTTCTTCCTGTGCCATGAAGCTTATCGGCTCCAACAAAAAGGGCAAGTTCGTCCGCCTTACCAGAGAGCAGCTTGAAGCTATGCTTGGTAAGATGAAAAAGGGCAGTACCGTCATGGTGCGCGGCCAGCTGCAGGAAGATGATTTCGACCACAACATTTACCTCATGGCAGATGATATCATGCTGGTAGGCAGGGAGCAGGAGAAGGACAATTCCGAGGAGAAGCGTGTCGAGCTTCACTGCCATACCAATATGTCCATGATGGACGCACTTGCAGCCCCCGAAAAGCTGGTAGCCAAGGCTGCAGGCTGGGGTCACAGGGCACTGGCTATCACCGACCACGGCGTGGTGCAGGGCTTCCCCGAAGCAGGTACCAAGTGCGCCGAACTGCGCAAGGGCGGCAAAGATTTCAAGATAATCTACGGCTGCGAAGCCTATGAGGTCAACAACGATGCCCGTATCTTCAAGGGTGTGGACAAGCGAGAACTGACCGACGAGATAATCTGCTTTGACCTGGAAACTACGGGTACCAACACCCGTGATGACAAGATAATCGAGATAGGCGCTGTAAAGCTGAGAAACCTGGAGATAGTTGACAGCTTTGATATGCTGGTAGACCCAGGGGTGCCTATATCCGAGTTCATTTCAAATCTTACAAACATAACCGATGATATGGTCAAGGGGCAGCCCGATATCAAAACTGCCCTTACTGCCTTTATAGAATTCTGCGGCGAGAAGCCTTGTCTGGTGGCGCACAATGCCCCCTTTGATACAGGCTTTATTTCCAATGCCTGCGAAAAGCTGGGTATAAAGTTCGAGTTCTCCAGTATAGATACCGTGCCCATGTCCCAGCTCATGCTGCCTCAGCTTGAAAGACATAAGCTTAATTTCGTTGCCGAGCATTTCGGCTACGGAGATTTTCAGCACCACCGCGGCTGCGATGATGCCGAGGTGCTGGGCAAGATATTCATTGAGCTGTGCAAGATGCTCCAGACACAGTTCCCACTGCTGCTAATAACCGTTGATATGCTCAACGGTCTGCTGGGCGAACTTGACAGCGTCACCGAAACAAAAGCGGTGTACCACCAGATAATACTGGTAAGAAATAACATCGGTCTGAAAAACCTCTATAAACTCATCTCCGATTCAAACCTGAAATACTTCAAGCGCAAGCCCCGTATCCCCAAGAGTGAGCTTACAAAGCTTCGTGAGGGTCTTATCATCGGCAGCGCCTGCGAGAGGGGAGAGGTCATTCAGGCTTACCTGGAGGGCAAGTCCCATGAATACATAAAGCAGATAGCCAGCTTCTATGACTATCTCGAAATTCAGCCCGACGGCAACAATATGTTCATGCTCACCGCCGAAAAACCACCCTATGACAGGATAAGGACAGAGGAAGATGTCAAGGATATAAACCGCTTCATCGTCCGCCTGGGCGAAGAGCTGGGCATACCCGTCTGCGCTACGGGGGACGTGCATTTCCTCAATAAGGAAGACGCCAAGTTCCGTGCGATAATACAGGCTTCCATGGGCTTTACCGACTGCGATAACCAGGCACCCCTCTACCTTAAGTCCACCGACCAGATGCTGAAAGAACTGGCATATCTTGGCAAGGAAAAGGCCTACGAGACCGTTGTCACCAATACCAATGCAGTAGCGGATATGGTAGACGGTGATCTGAAAGCATTCCCCAACGGCACCTATACCCCCTTTATCGAGGGCGCTGTGTATGAGCTTCAGATGATCTGCTGGCGCAAGGCCTGCGAGCTTTACGGTGACTGCGACCCCATGTCTATAGAAGTCCCCGAGGGTGAGGACGTGGACGTTTCCGAATATTTCAAGGACCATGTTCACCCTCTGGTGTTCAAGCGCCTTAAGCGTGAGCTTGACTCTATCATAAAGCACGGCTTCTCGGTGCTGTACATGATATCCCAGAAGCTTGTTGCGTATTCAAATCAGTGCGGCTATCAGGTAGGTTCCCGTGGTTCGGTCGGTTCCTCCTTCGTTGCCTCCATGTCGGGCATTTCCGAGGTCAATCCGCTTGAACCCCACTATATCTGCCGAAAGTGCCACTATTCGGAGTTCTTTGAGAACGGTGAATACGGTTCGGGATTTGACCTACCGCCTAAGGACTGCCCTAACTGCGGCATACCGATGCACCGCGACGGCCATAAGATACCCTTTGAAACTTTCCTTGGTTTTGACGGCGATAAGGCTCCTGATATCGACCTGAACTTCTCGGGAGACTGCCAGGGCAAGGTGCATAAGTATACAGAAGAGCTTTTCGGTTCTGACCACGTTTTCAAGGCAGGTACTATAGGCAAGGTCGCTGACAAGACAGCCTACGGCTATGTCAAGAAGTATCTTGATGAGCGCGGAAGAACTGCCTGCCCCGCCGAGATACAGCGTCTTGTAAACGGCTGTGTCGATGTCAAGAGGACTACCTCCCAGCACCCGGGCGGCATGGTCGTTATCCCGGGTGACTACGAGGTATACGACTTCACCCCCGTACAGCACCCCGCCGACAAGGCCGACTCTGACATGGTAACGACACACTTCGACTTCCATTCACTTCACGATACTATCCTGAAGCTGGACGAGCTGGGTCACGATGTGCCTACCATGTATAAGTATCTTGAAGATTTTACCCACATGGATATCAACGAGTGCCCCATGTCGGATCCCGCTGTTTATTCACTGTTTACTTCATCGGAAGCCTTAGGCGTACAGCCTGAAGATATCAGGTGCGAAACAGGCACCCTGGGCATACCCGAGATGGGTACGCCTTTCGTAAGAGGAATGCTGCTTGAGTCAAAGCCCAAGAACTTCTCCGACCTCTTGCAGATTTCGGGACTCTCACACGGTACTGACGTATGGCTGGGCAACGCGCAGGAGCTTATCAAAAACGGCACCTGCGACATTTCCAACGTTATAGGTACCCGTGACAGTATCATGGTATACCTCCTTGAACACCACCTTGAACCCAAGCTGGCATTCAAGATAATGGAGATAACCCGTAAGGGTAAAGCACCCAAGCTGCTCACCGAAGAGATGAAGCAGGATATGCGTGCCCACGATGTCCCCGAATGGTATATCGACAGCTGTCTTAAAATAAAGTATATGTTCCCCAAGGCACACGCTGCGGCTTACGTTACAGCTGCCATACGTCTTTGCTGGTTCAAGGTGCATGAGCCCCTGGCTTTCTATGCGACTTACTTTACCGTGCGTGGTGAGGACTTCGATGCGGAAACTACTCTCAAAGGCATTTACATGGTCCGTGAAAAGATAGACAGGCTCAATAATATGTCCAAGGACGAACGCTCGGGCAAGGACAGCGGTGTGCTGGATATGCTCATGCTGACCAATGAGATGATGTCCCGCGGATTTGAATTTCTGCCCATAGATATCTATAAGTCCCATGCCTTTATCTACCAGATAGAGGACGGCAAGATAAGGCTGCCCTTCTGTGCCATAAACGGTGTCGGCTTAAATGCGGCGCTGGCTATCTACGATAAGGCGCAGAAAGGTGATTTTATCTCCATAGAAGAATTCCAGCAGAACAGCGGTATCTCCAAGTCCGTTGTGGAAGCTATGGAAAATATCGGCGCTTTCGGCGACCTGCCGAAATCCAGCCAGATATCACTGTTCAATTTCTGATATGCAGCTGCCCGTGCTGAATGAGGGTAATAAAATGGACATTTACGAATATTCTCTCGAAGAGCTTGAAAATGCACCTGCGGGTGAGCCTGCTATAGCTTCCTATGTGGCAGGCACCTGCCATGCAGCCCGCAAAAAGCCCCTATCTCAGCTTTCGGCGGAGGAGATAAGGCTGCTCATCGGGCAGAAGACAGGCCTTCAATATCTGCTGCCGCCGGCGGTGGAAATGGTCTGCGCCGAGCCGCTGACAGAGGTGACATTCTACGAGGGCGACCTGCTGAACGTGCTGCTGCGCCTTGATATAGCCGACTGGCAGCATAATTTATCAGAGCTTGCAGCTTTCAGAGGAATGCTTGCCCGTGAAAGGGAAGTAATTGCAAAGTCCGAAGATGTGGATAAAGACCTTTTACAGAAATACCTGTGAATGGCCGTTCACATATAATTTACAATTTGATTTTGCTTTTTTGTACAAATCAGTTGACAAATCTTTGTCAATATGCTAAAATATATCATGTTGATACTATGATACTATGTTAGCACTTTACTACAATAAAGCACGAAGAGGCGGTCTTATGGATAAGGAGCAGATAAAAGCTGCAAAGGCAAAGTTCAGACAGATCAAGGAACTCAATGCCAATAAGATAGTCCTCAGGCTCAAAAAGGGCGGGCTGGTCTTCCTGGTGGCAGGAGTGTCCGATGGTAAAAAATATATCATAGCAAGCTACAGACATGAAGTCATCAACGGCAGACCGTGGATACGCTGGTGTGTTTCAGCACATAAGGAGTGGAACGGCGCTTTTATCGACGGCGAAAAGGTAATGGTCGAAAGGCAGAATGCCGCCGCTGACTTTGAAGAATGGCTGAAAATGAAAAATGAAGGTATCTTCAGAAAGTACCTTGGCTACTATGAATATGATATCCGTGAGGAGTTTAAGTGGACGCTTAACGGCGATGACGGATTTTTCCCTAAAGGCTGCCGCTTCTGGGGATATGTGTATGATGACCCCTCCGCCATGGGCGAGGGCATAGAGGAAGAATTCGCCGAGTATTGGTTTGAGTGCAGACGTTTGGCTGACGATAAATAATTTTACATAAAGGAAAGATATTATGAAAAGATATGACCTTATAACCCCCGAGGGAACAAGAGATCTGCTGTTTGAAGACTGCCTTGCACGCCGAAAGGTAGAAGGCACCCTGGCAGCACTGTTTGAGGGCTTCGGATACAGCGAGGTAGTTACCCCGGGTATCGAGTTCTATGACGCTTTCAGCGGCAGCACAAGAAATTTCAGACAGGAGAGCCTTTATAAGCTGACAGACTCCAAGGGCAGACTTATAGTCCTACGCCCCGATTCTACCATTCCTATAGCAAGGCTTGCTGCTACCAGACTTAAGGAGGCAGGCACACCTCTGCGCCTTTATTATAACCAGAGCGTGTTCTCAAACAATGCCCTGCTCAAAGGCCGTTCCGATGAGGTGGTACAGGCAGGTATCGAGCTGATAGGCGGCGACAACGTAAAGCGTGCCGACCTTGAGGTGCTGTGTACCGCCGTTGAAGCGCTGGCAAGCTTCGATAAGGAGAACTTCCGCCTTGAACTTGGACATATAGGCTATTTCAAGGAACTGGTCGCTCAGCTGAACCTTGATGAGGATGTTATCGAGGAGATAAGGATGCTCATATCCACCAAGAATTTCCCCGCCCTCAATGACCTGCTGGACGAGATAGGCGATAATGATATAACCCGTGCCCTGAAGCAGCTGCCCAGCCTTTTCGGAGGTATCGAGGTGCTGGATAAGGCCAGCGATATCTATGCCAATGATAAGATAACAGGTATACTCTTCAACCTGCGCAAGGTCTTCAACAGACTTTCCAGCCTGGGTTACGAGGGCAAGATATCTGTTGACCTGGGCATAGTCAGCCATACTGATTACTACACGGGCATAGTGTTCAAGGGTTATCTTTCCGAGGTGGGACATTCAGTTCTCAAAGGCGGAAGATATGATAACCTCATAGGCTCCTTCGGCAAGGAACTGCCTGCTGTTGGCTTTGGTGTGAATGTGGATCTGGTCGCACGACATCTGGAGCGTATCGGCGCAAACCCCGCAAGCAAGCCTGTGGACGCTGTTATCTTCGGCGAAAAGGGTTATGTGGTAGAAGCTATGGCTCATGCCCAGAAGCTTGTACGCGAGGGCAGAAAGGTCGAGCATTCGCTGTTCAATTCCTACGAGGAAACAGTTGAGTATGCAAAGAGCAAGGGTGTTAAGAAAGTTATCACCGTCGGCGAAGAAATCACCGAGAACGATATATAAGAGCGATCGGGAGGAGTAATGTAAAATGAATAAACCTTTGAGGATCGCCCTTACCAAGGGCAGACTTGAAAAAGATACCGTCGGTCTTCTGGAAAAGATCGGCTATGATTGTACAGCTATCCGTGAAAAGGGAAGAAAGCTCATTCTCCCCGTGCCTGACGGCAACCTTGAAGTGGTGCTGGCCAAGGCTAACGATGTTATAACCTATGTTGAGCATGGTGTGTGCGACATGGGCGTTGTGGGCAAGGATACCATTCAGGAAATGGAAGGCAAGTTCTATGAACTGGTAGACCTTGGCTTCGGCAGATGCCGCTTTGCGCTTGCCACCAAAAAGGGTCAGAGCTTCTACGGGGGCTACAATGTGAAGACCCTTGCCACCAAGTACCCCAACATCACCCGCAAGCACTTTGAGAGCAAGGGCATGGATGTTGATATCATCAAGATAGAGGGTTCCGTGGAGCTGGCACCCCTGCTTGAACTGGCAGACGGTATCGTCGATATCGTTGAAACAGGTACCACACTTAAAGAGAATGGTCTGGAGATAGTCGAGGATAATATATGCCCCATCTCTGCCAGACTTATAGTAAATTCCGTAAGCATGAAGCTCCGCCAGAGCGAGATAGAGAACTTTGTTTCTCTGGTAGAGAAAAATCTGTAAGGAGGAAAAGCAAATGTCATTTATAAAGAAGATATATGTAAACGGCAAGGACGAGGTCGAGTTTTTCAAGCAGCTCGAAGAACGCAGCGGTGAGACCGACAAGAAAGTTTCTGCTGTTGTAAATGAGATAATCGAGACCGTCAGAAAGGGCGGCGATGAGGCAGTTAAGGCCTATACCGAAAAGTTCGACGGCAAGCTGCCCCAGTATTACGAGGTCCCCCGTGATGTCATCAACGATGCCATGACCGAGGCTGACCCCGCTTTTGTTGAAGCACTGCTGAACTCTATCGCCAACATCACCGATTTTCACCAGAGACAGAAGTCCCAGAGCTTTGTAAATGCCAAGGCAGACGGCTGCATTCTCGGCCAGAAGGTGAGAGGACTTGATAAGGTCGGCCTGTATGTGCCGGGTGGCACAGCTGCTTATCCCTCCTCCGTACTGATGAATGCTGTTCCCGCAAAGATAGCAGGTGTCAAGGAGATAATCATGGTGACACCCCCTCTCAAGGACGGCACACCCAATAAGGATATACTGGTAGCAGCAGGTCTCTGCGGAGTTGACAGAGTGTTCATGTCGGGCGGCGCCCAGGCCATCGCAGCACTGGCTTACGGCACTGAGGAGATACCTAAGGTCGATAAGATAGTAGGCCCCGGAAACATCTACGTTGCCACCGCCAAGAAGCTGCTCTACGGTGTAGTTGATATCGACATGGTAGCAGGCCCCAGCGAGATACTTGTAATGGCTGATGAAACAGCAAAGCCCAAGTTCGTGGCGGCAGACCTTATGTCCCAGGCTGAGCACGACAAGCTGGCTTCGGCTATACTTGTAACTACCAGCGAGAAGCTGGCAGATGAAACTATCGCTGAGATAGAGCGCCAGATGGAATATCTGGAGAGAAAGGATATCATAAAGTACTCCCTGGAAAACTACGGTGCAATGATAATCTGCAATACCAAGGACGAAGCTGTTGAAATGGCTAACCGCTATGCTCCCGAGCACCTTGAAGTCCTCTTCGAGAATCCCCTGGAGTATGTGGGCAGGCTGGATAACGCAGGCTCTGTATTCCTGGGTCAGTATGCTTCCGAACCCCTTGGTGACTACTACGCAGGCCCCAACCACGTCCTTCCTACCAGCGGTACAGCAAGGTTCTTCTCGCCTCTGGGTGTGAACAGCTTTGAGAAGCGCTCCAGCTTCATCTATTATACCGAGGACGCCCTGCGCAAGGCCAAGGACGACATCGTTCTCGTGGCTGAAAAAGAGGGTCTTACTGCACACGCAAATGCTATCAAGGTAAGGTTTGAATAATAGCATGATAAACGCAGTACTTACCATAGATGATATCGCTTCCCGCAATACTCCCGCCATAGTTGACTACCTTAACGAAAAGGGCATTCAGGCGGTGATGTTCGCCTGGGGCGAAAACGTTGAAGCTCACTTTGATAACGCAGTCTATGCACTTAAGCACAGCATGATAGTCGGCAACCACAGCTATACCCACCCTTTCTTCTCCGAGCTTTCTTTTGAAGAATGCGTCGCTGAGATAGAAAAGTGTGAGGCAGTGCTGGAAAAACTGTACAAGGCCGCAGGTGTCCAGCGTGTTTACAGACCTTTCCGTTTCCCCTACGGCAACAGGGGCGGTAAGAACGAGGCTGCTCTGCAGAAATACCTGGCGGAGAACGGCTTCACCAAGCTGAAGGATACCCAGATACCCTATAAATGGTGGAAGGCCGATGGTCTTGATAAGAACATTGACACTTTCTGGACCTTTGACCTAGCAGAATACAATATCCGCCCCGACAGCGGCTTTACTGAGGAAGATGTCTTCAAGCGCATAAATGACCCTGCCCCCGCTTCGGGTGCGGCCATGCTTGAAGATGGCGGCAGCCACATAATACTCCTCCATGCCCACGATGAAACAGAGGATATGGTGCCTGAGTATTATAAGCATTTTATCGACTTTCTGCTGGAAAAGGGCGTTAAATTCAACAGACCCGAATTTTTGTAAATAACGATATATCAGGCGTTCAGCGCCGTACAACAACAGCGCTGGACGCCATTCTTCATAAAAGAAAGCAGGTGAAAATACCATGGGACTTCTCGGAATGTTTGCAAAAAAAGCCGCGGTAAATCTTGTACGTGCAGGTGCGCAGAAGACAGCTTCCGAGGCAAATAAATTTGAAGATCTGCCAAAGTCGGCTAACAAGACCTCTGTTACCAAGGAAGAAACTGTTATCAGGACAATACTTGAAAATACCGCTGGCGCTGTGCGCAACGGCAACCAGATCACTTTTCCTCAGCGGGGGGGACTTGAGATAACCCTTATGGAGGCAAAGACTCTTATCTCGGAAAGTAGGACGAAAAATCCCTTTACTGCTGAGATCAGGTTCTTCATAGCACTGCCTAAAGCAGAATCTCTGCTTACTGACAGATACATAAGCTTCGGCGTTTCCATGAATGATGCGGTAAGTTCTGCTGCGAAAAAGTTCTGTGCATTTCTTAACTCAATGTTCGAGCTAATTGACGGCGGCGAAGACGACCTGTTTGAAAATTATTTTGACGGGGAACTGCATCTGTACAAGTATGGCAGAGAGACGGTCGTAGCAACTATCGGCGACCCTGCTATGGGTGAGGTCGATGATCTGTTCAGATGTATCAAGAACGACCTTTCCCCTTATCTCGGCGCAAAGAAGTATTACTGGCTGAGCATTGATGTGCTGTTCAACGATGACCATATGGACGTTCACTGCCGTATCAACAACGAAGATATTGACAGACTCTGTGATATCCTCAGGGAACATCTTGCACAGTTTTTCAAAGCGGGTACCTGCGGCCAGTATCAGCAGCAGCTACTCATCGAGCAGAGCAGCAGGACCTATGTCCCCCGTAAAGATAACTACAATGAAGCGTACAATAAAATGTACAAATACGTCCGCGAGTGCATACCGATCATCGGAAATTCTTCCATACTGGTCAGTTACGATGAGCTTTACAGGAAGATACTTGCGGTAACAGGCGATGATAATTCCGCCTGGGAGGTAATAACGTTTCTGCCCGAGGTATATGTTCAGGAATTCTTCAAGGTCAAAGGCACAGGTCTTGTGGCCATGGAAAGGGGCAGCCAGCAGCTTGCCCTGACAGAGTTCCAGATATCGCCCATAAGGGTAATAAAGTCAGAGGTGGAGAAATTCTTCTCAAAGAATGAACCCTCTGAGGAATTCAATCAGAATATATTCTCCCTAAGCTCCAGATTTTCCAGCGCTGTAAAAGCACTGCAGTCGGGTGTCAAGGAGGAAGAGCTTGCCTTCGGTGTGCTTGCCTGCAAAGCCCCCGAAGATTATGTCATATGGTAAGGAAGTGTGGATATGAGAAAAGCAGAGATAAAAAGAAAGACCCGTGAGACCGATATCGAGGTCTTCGTTGACCTGGACGGCAGCGGAAAAGTCGAGATAGATACGGGCATAGGTTTTTTTGACCATATGCTTACAGCCTTCGGTGTACACAGCAGCATCGACCTGAAAATTAAGTGCAAGGGCGACCTTTATGTGGACGCTCATCATTCGGTGGAAGATACAGGTATCTGCATAGGCAAGGCCTTTGCGGAAGCCCTGGGCGACAAGGGCGGCATTGCCCGCTACGGCAGCGCCTATGTGCCCATGGACGAAGCCCTCAGCTTCTGTTCACTGGATATCAGCGGCAGACCTTTCCTGGTCTTTGACGCTCAGTTCCACGATGACCGCTGCGGCAGTTTCGATACCTGCCTTACAGAAGAATTCTTCCGTGCATTCGCCTTCAATTCGGGCATAACACTCCACGTTAAGGAAGAATACGGCAAAAACGACCACCACATTATCGAAGCCATGTTCAAGGCCGTGGCTCATGCTTTGAGAGACGCTATGACCGAAACAGGCAAGGGCGTGCTTTCCACAAAAGGGGTGCTGTGATGATTGCTATAGTTGATTACGGTGCAGGCAATATCTTCTCAGTGAAGAATGCCCTTGACCACCTGGGATTTGAAAATAAGCTCACCGACAAAAAGGAAGACATCATCGCCGCCGACAGGATAATACTGCCTGGTGTAGGGGCTTTCCCCTGGGCGATGAATATGCTCAAGGTCAGCGGACTTGTGGATACCATAAAAGAACAGGCACAGCAGAAGCCTTTCATGGGCATATGTCTGGGTATGCAGCTTATATTCGATAAGAGCTATGAGTTTGAAGAATGCGCAGGCCTGGGCCTGGTAGGCGGCTATGTTGACAAGATAACAGACCCCGGTCTGGTCATACCCCACATGGGCTGGAACAAGCTGGAATACAACCGCACAAGCCCCTTGTTCGAGGGACTTGGCAATGACGAGTATGTCTACTTCGTCCACAGCTACAAGGCTTTCTGTCAGGACGAGAACCTTTATGCCTACTGCACCTACGGTTCAAAGGTACCCGCTGTTGTAGGGGACGGCAAGTTCGTTTACGGCTGTCAGTTCCACCCCGAGAAAAGCGGCGAAACAGGTCTTAAGATACTTAAGAACTTTGCTGAGTTAAGACCATGAGCTGGCGGGAGATAAACACTCAGTCAGATATTGACGAGTTCATGGAAAAAAACGGCAGTCTGCACGATTCGGTCATAGTTTCGGTAAATTATGTAAGCGGCTGTCATAACACAGATGATGATAAAATGATGATCTTTGCGCCTGACAATGCTCTTCTGCTCACTGTTGACAGCGGGTGGTGCGGCAGGATAGAGATGCTATTCAGCGGAGTGGTCTACCATGCAGTGCAGGGTCATGCTGAGAATTCTACAGCTGAGATATATGAATGTGTGCTGGAGTTTCGCACAGACCTCATGGGAAAGACCCGTGATGACAGGCTGATAGTCTGGACAGATTTCAGACAGCTGAACGATCTTGAAAATTTCGGCATAGACCTGAAAAAAGCCAATGACTCCTTTGTAATAGCAAAAAAACTGCGCTGGCGCTATGCAGAAGAAGCCGATGATATTGACATAGCAGATGAGGTATACAGCCTCTTTATCTGACAGGGAGGTGCTTTTATGGCATGGAACGAGATAAAGTCCGATGAGGATATAAAGCATCTTATGGATAAAACAGGCAGCTTCATTGACGCTGTGCTGCTCTCCGCAAATTATCTCACAGGCAATGAGAAGTTCACCGATTGCTTCGGTGAGGAAAGAAGCACAGGCCGCAGCCTGCTGCTGAGGGTCAGCTCACATATATGCGGTGAGATAGAACTGCTGTTTTACTCGGTGGAGTACTTTACCATGCAGAAAGACCTGATGACAGACTGCAAGCTTGTCTTCCGTGATGACCTGAACGGTAAACACAGCCGAAATAAACTGCTGGTGCTTTCTTTGAATGAAAGCTTCGACCCGCCGTACCGCCGCAGTGACAAGCCCTTTTCTCTGGCGGACGTACATGACACCGCTGTCATAGCCCGGGGCATGAAATGGCGGCTTGCCTCTGAAAAAAGCGAGGCGGATCTTCTTGACTATGAGTATGCACCTTTCACATAAAACCTTATGGAGGTAAAATATGCTTGCTAAAAGAATAATACCCTGCCTTGACGTCCGTGACGGCAAGGTGGTAAAGGGTGTGAATTTTGAAGGTATAAAAGAAGTCGGCGACCCCGTGGCCTGTGCCATGGAGTACAACGAACAGGGCGCCGATGAGATAGTTTTTTACGATATAACCGCGTCCCACGAGGGCAGGGGAGTCATGCTGGACGTTGTCCGTGAGACCGCCAAAAAGGTCTTTGTCCCTCTGACAGTAGGCGGCGGTATCAAGACAGTTGATGATATCCGTGACACTCTCCGTGCAGGGGCAGACAAGGTGTCTGTAAATTCCCAGGCGGTGCAGAACCCTCAGCTTATCAAGGAAGGCGCCGATATATTCGGCAGCCAGTGCATATGCGTGGGTGTAGATGCCAAAGCTGTCGGGGAAAATAAATGGACAGTTTTTATCAACGGCGGCCGTATCGATATGAAGATAGACCTGATAGACTGGGTAAAAAAATGCGAGCAGCTGGGCGCAGGCGAGATATGCCTGAACTCCATCGACACTGACGGTGTGCGGGGCGGTTTTGACCTGCCTATGCTGAAAGCCGTGGTAGATGCTGTCAGCATACCTGTCATCGCTTCGGGCGGTGCAGGCAAACTGGGGGATTTTGCAGAGGCTTTCCTCAGGACAGATTGCTCCGCAGCACTGGCAGCTAGCCTGTTCCACTTCCGTGAACTGACAGTGGGTCAGGTCAAGGCTGACTGCCGCAGCAAGGGTATAATCGTCAGGTAATGGGCGGCGGATATATCCGCAGTATCGAACTTTACGGCATGGAGGACGAGGAAAGCTACATCGCTGACCTGCCTGCTGTGAAGCACCTTGCCGAAATGGGCGGCCTGAGTTTTGATAACAGCGTGACTTTTCTGGTGGGCGAGAATGGCACAGGTAAGTCAACCTTGCTGGAGGGGATCGCCGTTGCTTTCGGTTTCAACCCCGAAGGCGGCAGCAGGAATTTCAGCTTTGCCACCAATGAAACTCACTCGCCGCTGCACGAGCATCTGCGGGTGATAAAGAGTTTTTCCCGCCCGAAAGACGGTTTCTTCCTGCGGGCGGAGAGTTTTTACAATGCTGCAAGCTATATCGACAGTTTAGGCAGTAGGGTGTTGAACAGCTACGGCGGCGTTTCCCTGCATGAGATGTCCCATGGCGAGAGCTTTTTTGCGCTGGTGATGAACCGTTTCAAAGGCAATGGGCTTTACATTCTGGACGAGCCTGAGGCGGCGCTTTCGCCGCAGCGGCAGATGGGTCTGCTGATACGCATGAATGAACTGGTACAAAAAAACTCCCAGTTTATCATAACCACCCATTCTCCCATATTGCTGGCATATCCGGAGGCGCTGATATACGAGCTTGACGAGAAAGAGATAGCTCGCAGACGCTATGAGGAAACAGAGACCGTCAGCGTCAGCAAGGCTTTCCTGAACGACCCGAAGAGAATGATAGCAAATCTTTTTGGAACGGAGAGATGAATATGTATTTTACATCTGAATATGCTGATGTACAGCTGTGGAAAGGCAAGTCGCTGCTGACATGGAAAAAGAGGGCAACGTTCGATGATTACCGTGCCCCTGCCACTGCTGCGCTGGAGCTTATCCGTCAGCATGGCTGTGACCTTGTGATAGATGCCCGCAATGGCTTTGAGGACGAAAAGGAAGACGTCGAATGGGGCTTTTCTTTTCTTCTTCCCGAAATGTCAAAGGCAGGCTGCAAAAGGGTCTGGTTCATCATGACCGAAGTCAACGAGAACGATATAGGCGAAGAAATGGATATGTGGTCGGCTGAGTTTATCAAATATTTTGAGGTCAGAAAAGTCGATGACCCCGATAAGATAAACGAATAAAAGGCGGCAGTGACAGATGAATGATATAGTTTATAAAGATATCCATGATTTTACCACCGCAGAACTGGAAAGGCTGTTCCTTTCGGTGGAATGGTCATCGGGGCATTTTCCCGATAAGCTGAAAACAGCCATGACTAATTATGAGACTGTGTTCTCTGCCTGGGACGGAGATAAGCTGGTGGGCATGATATGCGCCATGGACGACGGTGTCATGAACGCATATGTACACTATCTTCTGGTAGACCCCGAATATCAGGGCAAAGCCATTGGCAGAACACTGGTGGAGATGACCAAGGAGAAGTACCGCGACTACCTGCGCATAGTGCTGGTAGCTTATAATAAGGAAGCTCACTTCTACGAGAACTGCGGCTTCAGACGTGAAACAGAGTCATCGCCCATGTTCATAACTTCACTTTGGACGTAAAGGAGTTTGATATGAGTAAGATAAAGATCGACATAAATGACCTTGACAAATACTTTGTCAAGAGCGAACTGATACCCGCTATATGCTACGAGGTAAATACAAAGACGGTGCTTATGCTGGCCTACATGAATAAGGAGAGCCTTAATCGTACTCTTGAAACGGGCTACACCTGGTTCTGGAGCAGATCAAGACAGGAATACTGGAACAAGGGCGCTACCAGCGGTCATCTGCAAAAGGTCGTTTCTATCTACGGCGATTGCGATGACGATACTTTGCTTGTCAATGTTGAGCAGACAGGTGTGGCCTGCCACACAGGTTCATACAGCTGCTTTTTTAAGGAAATGTATAATGAGGAGGAAGAATAATGACAGTTTATCAGGAAATATTTGAGGTGCTGAAAGCCCGCAAGGAACAGTTCGATAAGGGCGAGGCTCCCGAGAAGAGCTACACCTGCTACCTCTATCAGCAGGGTGTTGACAAGATCTGCAAGAAGGTAGGCGAGGAAGCTGCCGAAACTATCATCGCTGCCAAGAACGGTGACAACGATGAGCTGAAAAACGAGATCAACGACCTGCTTTACCATGTAATGGTACTGGCAGTAAATCAGGGTCTTGACTGGAGCGACGTTGAGAAGGTCCTCGATGAGAGAAACGAAAAGATCGGAAACCTCAAGCAGTTCAAGACAGTTGACAAGAATACTTAAATACAGCAAAGCGCAAATGTCACATCATCTGCGCTTATTTTTTTGCGTTAAGACAAGCAGTTTCTGCACACTTTCTGCCTCACGGGAATATGATGTAGAGAAGATAAAACTTCAATATTTTTCGGGAGGTATATTTATGAGCGAAAATACTTTCAGACCGGGCAGCAATTTCAAAGAAGCTGTCTGCATAGACGCCATGCGTATCTTTGATTCCTGCAGCGCCCAGGATTGCCTTGAGGACCTGGCTTTCACCTTTAATGCGGAAGACAGTTCTCTCATCGACGATGCAGCCTACATCAAGACCCAGTCCATCGACGTCACCGATGTCAATTTCAGCATAAGCCCCGTGGCTTTCAATCAGGGCTTTTATTCGGTGGACGTCACCTACAATTTCCGTGGGCAGATAGAGGTCTTCAACGGCGAGAACACTCCGCCCGTGGTGGTGTACGGAAATGCCCTGTTCACCAAAAAAGTTATCCTCTACGGCAGCGACGGCGGCACTCAGCGCTTTGTATCTGATACAGGCCTTGTCACCACACCTGAGTCGCCCACTACAGGCTGTGCCTGCTGCAAGTCCCTCTGCACACTGCCTACAGCCTCGGTAAGCCTGGTGGAGCCCATGTGCCTTGACACAAAGCTCACTGCCCCCGACCCCGAAACAGGGGAGCGTACCGTGCTTATCACCATAGGCCTCTTCGCCATGATCTCCCTGTCCCGCCCCGTGCCCCTCATGGTGCCTGTTTACGACTACTGCGTCCCCGGCAAGGAATGCACTTCGTCAAGCGGAACACCCTGCGAGATGTTTGAGCAGATAGATTTCCCCGTTGGCGAATTCTTCCCCCGCAGCCTGGAGAACAACGGCTGCATGAACAGGTGCAATAATTCCCCCGAACAGGCTGAAAGCTGAAAAAGCGCCGCTGCATTACTTTTGCAGCGGCGCTTTGCTGTATTCGGTCAAGTGCTTTCCTTTTTGACTTTTGCCTTATCGTGCAGGAAGTTGTTGTATAAAAATACCAGCACAGCCATGCCTATTATTATGGCATAGCCGATAAAGCTCCAGTGGTCGGGGAACTGGCCAAGGAATATCACACCAAGTATGGTCGAGAATATCAGCTGTGAATAATCGTATACGGATATCTCCTTTGCAGGCGCATGAGAATATGCCGCCGTAATGGAAAACTGTCCACCCGCCGCAGAAATGCCTGCCCCTAACAGACAAAGAAGCTGCACAAGGCTCATGGGCTTGGACTGGAATATCAGGAATGGCAGTGTGAACAGGCAGGAAAATCCCGAGAAGTACGCAACTATCACCGAGCCCTTGACACCGTGCTGTCCTAAATAACGTACACAAGTGTAGGCAAGCCCCGCACCCATTCCGCCGAGAAAACCGCATACAGCAGGGAATAACTCCACATTGGCAAAGCTGGGTTTTATGATGAACAGGCTTCCCGCAAAGGCCCCGACTACCGTCAGTGCCTGGAAAGTAGTCAGCTTTTCTTTCAGGAAAATAAAAGAGAAAACAATAACGAAAAAGGGCGACATCTTGTTGAGCATGAGCGCATCAGAAAGATTGAGTTTGCCCAGCGCATAGAAATTTCCTATCATGCCGATAGTGCCCCCCAGCGCCCTGACAAACAGCACCGCATGGTTTTTCTTGTCGCCTATCTCGAATTTGGTATGACTCTTTTTCAGTGAGATAACAGCGATGATAAGGGCAAAGAAATTCCTGAAAAATACCTTCTGCAAGGTGGGCAGATCCCCTGACTGCGCCACAAAAAGCCCCATGAGCGCAAAGCAGAAAGCGGAGATAACGATGTATATGACAGCCTTATATTTCTTCTTAGCCATTGCTGTCACGCTTTCCGCGGCTGGTCATGTATTCGTGCTCGCCTGCAAGTTCTTCTGCCAGGGCTGAAACTGTCCAATCCTTGTTGTGGGGAGTTACCATGGCTTTCAAGGGTATAGAGCAGCCCTTTTCCCTGAGCATAGTTACAGCCTTGTTAAGCTCATTGCCCTGAAGTCCCGAGAATATCAGCAGTTCAGCCGATACCTCTGCTCTTTCCGAATTTTCCGTATATCCCCGCAGCCCGCAGATAGAGCCTACGCTGTCATTTCCGCAGTCAGTTCCTGCGGCACGGTATTCACCGCCCAGTGCAGCCATTACCTCAGCCACAACAGCAGACTTCTCCTCACTTAAATTCACCCCTGCCGCCACCTTGGGCTGCACAGAGTTTATCCTTGCTTTCATTTTACCACTTCCTATAATCCGTGCTTGTGGAGCTTGTCCCACTCCATGTCTTCCTTACTGTAATAATCGTCGTCATCAGTAATGACGTTGTAGTTCTTTTTGGGATAGTTTATCTCATCATGCAGCTTGTCTATCAGGGTGAGCTTGGCCTTGGTGTCCACAAATTTCAGCACCAGCAGACCGTCCTTCGGCTGATATTTTTCCTGCCCGCCCTTACGGCGCACCTTTGAGAATTTGCTGCGCTCTGCTTCTTTCAGCGTGAAGCACATATTTCCCCTGCTGTCCTGAGATGTCTTTTCTACCTCATCATAGTACAGGGTGACTTCCAGCATATCCCCCATAAGCCCCAGCTTCTGCAAATGCTCTATGCGGTCGGGATATATCCTTGTGTACAGCCCGGTATCTCTTGATAGGGCATAAAACCGATAAAGCAGCACGCCTACCGCCGCATTGCCTACAGCCACAGCCATGAGCAGCACCTTTATAACTATTACTTTTACAAGTATGGCCAGCACGAAGATGATCCCTGCCAGTATGAGATTTCTGTACATCTGCTTCGACATCTTCCGATGCTCGGCAATATCGTTCATAGCCTTTGCCTGCTTTTCCGTCCTTGAAAGCTTAGGCGGGAAAATGTATATAGGCTCCATGGAAGCTCACCTCCTTGCACACAATAATTCATTATAACACACATCTGTGAATTTTTCAACACCTGCGGCTGACCTTGCCACTCTCCGCCCAATAGTGCCCCCACCCACCCGCCCACCCACAGTATTGTCCCGACTAACGAAAAAAATGCGCCTTCCCCGCCGAAGCAAGAAAAGCGCACCTGACTTATGAAAAAGAAAAGACTTTACTTGATCTGCTCACCTGCAGCCTTGCACTTAGCAAGAGCGTCGTCATCAGGAGTGTTGTTGGCAATGATACCCTCGCCGCCAACGATCTCAGCGCCTGCAGCCTTTACTCTGTCAGCCCAGAGTCTCATCCACTCACCGTCTCCCCAGTCGTAGGAACCGAACAGAACTACCTTTTTGCCCGAAAGCTTGCTCTCGTTAGCTGTGTACCAGGGCTCTACTTCGCTGTCCTCCAGCTCCTCAGCACCCATAGCAGGGCAGCCCAGTGCTACCGCATCAAACTCGGAAACGTCGCCCGAAAACTCGGAAAAAGTAACTGCCTCAACACCTGCACCCTCAGCTACTGCCTTAGCCATAGCCTCAGTGTTGCCTGTGCCACTCCAATAAATAACTGCTGTCTTCATTTTGTGAAACCTCCGTTTTTAGTGATATTATCGTGCATATACCGCTGTATCTCCCTTATATATCATTGCCGCGGGAGAACCGTTTATGCAAATAGTTAGCTTTAACAAACTAATTAAGTTAGCATTTACTAACCATATATACTATACCACCCCATGCCCCTGTTAGTCAAGGGTGACTTATGACCTGCTTGGCGGATAAATGTAAACAAAGCGTAAATATCTGTCCCGAAAAATAAAGCGCCCACGGCCGAACCAAAGGGCGCATATCAATCTCTGAAATCAAACAGCTGCCTGGGCTTTATCTCAAGAACATCGCAAAGCTTGAAGATAAGGTCAAAAGATACCCCCACATTGCCAAGCTCAATGGCGCTGATGTGGCTGCGGTCAATGTCGGCAAGTTCTGCCAATTGCAGTTGAGTAAGCTTTTTCAGTTTGCGGTAATAAACAACATTTGCTCCGAATAATTCATAGTATTTTTTGTATTCAGGTTTCATATTATCACCCCCATATTATTATATGCCTAAGATATACAATCGTAAACCTTGTGAAAATAGCGTAATGCTATTCACACAAGTAATAAAATGCGTCTGAATAGAAAAATGCTATTGACACAAGTCAAATTCTGTGCTAAAATAACATCAGCATATAACGAAAGGGAGTACCCAAATGAAAAAATTTCTTGCAATGACATTAACTATAATAATGACCTGTGCTGCCCTCACCGCCTGCGGCGATACAGCACAGCCGTCCGAAGAAAGCAAGACTGAAACTACCACAACGACTACCACTGAAACCACAACCGAAACTTCCTTAGAAACAGAAGAAACAACGACGACTACAACTGCGACCGAGACCGAAACTACCACGACCACGGAAGCAGCAGAGGAGTCCGAAACAGCTACCGAAACTGAAGCACCCTCAGAAAACTCCGAAGAAACAGGCATTGTGACTATGGAAGATAACCCCGAGGGTATGTATCCTATGAAAGAATGTTTTAGAAGAGCTGTGGAAAACTTTTCTGAAAATGTTTTAGAGACAACGACAGTTGTAGTTTCTATACAATTTGATGAAAAAGATAATTCTTATGTGGCAACTTGCGATGATGGAACAAAATATGTGTATATGGAGGTAGGTGGTGGGTTAAATGCATATGAGTCTCAAATTATGTATGATCCTCAAAAACTTAGAATAAGTCTTTATCCACTTGAAGAAGGTTACTCCTTTGAGGTAACATATGATAAAAGCCGAGAATGAAAATTGTAAACTTTCTGTAAACCCCTTGAATTCCCCGAAAAACTATGCTAATATAGTATAGTAAAATAATATCACAAAAACACTGTGACCAAGAGAGTAAGCATTCAATACGACTTACAGAGAGAGCCGCCGCGAGGTTTTCGTGGGCTGCAAGCGGCTTATTTCGCAGAGTGCCGAAGTTCACTTGTGAGTGGCTGCGCCGAAGGCTTTTTGCTTGTAAGTGCGGACGTTGAGCCTGCGTTAAGGGAAAGGGGAATGTTGGTTCTCCAGGGTGGTCAATGTCTGCGTATGCGGATACAAGAACGTAATCATCGGTCTTGTCCTGTTTTGGGACAAGACCTTTATTTTTGTTAGGAGGATAAGAAATGAAAGAACAGCTGCAAAACATCGAAGCAAGCGCCAAGGAAGAACTTTCCAAGGTCAGCGATATCAAGACGCTGGAAGACCTGAGGGTAAGGTTCCTGGGCAAAAAGGGTGAACTTACTGCCATACTTAAGCAGATGGGTAAGCTTTCCGCAGAGGAAAGACCTGTTATCGGCCAGCTGGCAAATAAGGTGAGAAGTGATATCGAGGCCGCTCTCACTGCCCGCCGTGACGAACTTAAAAGCAAGGCTGAGGAAATGCGCCTTAAGGCTGAAACTCTGGACGTTACTCTCCCGGGCAAGGCTAAGCGCATAGGCCGCGCACACCCCCTGGACGTAACTCTTGAACAGGTAGAAGAAGTCTTCCTCGGCATGGGCTTTGATATAGTTGAGGGTCCCGAGGTGGAAACAGACCACTACTGCTTCGAGGCACTGAATATGCCCAAGCACCACCCTGCAAGAGATACTCAGGATACTTTCTATATCAACGAGAACGTTCTGCTGAGAACACAGACCTCCTCCGTTCAGATAAGAACTATGGAGAACAGAAAGCCTCCTATCAGGATAATCTCACCGGGCAGAGTTTACCGTTCCGATGCGGTGGACGCTACCCATTCACCTCTCTTCCACCAGATAGAGGGTCTTGTTATCGACAAGGGCATTACCATGGCTGACCTCAAGGGTACCCTTGAACTGCTGATGAAGCGCCTTTACGGTGAGGAAACTCAGGTAAGGTTCAGACCTCACCACTTCCCCTATACCGAACCTTCTGCTGAGGTAGACCTGATGTGCTTCAACTGCCACGGCAAGGGCTGCTCGATGTGCAAGCAGGAAGGCTGGGTAGAGCTGCTGGGTTCAGGTATGGTACACCCCAAGGTGCTTGAAGAATGCGGCATCGACCCCGAGGTATACAGCGGCTTCGCCTTTGGTATCGGCCTTGAAAGAATAACTATGGGTCGATACAGCATAAACGATATGCGTCTGCTCTATGAGAATGATATGAGGTTTTTAGAGCAGTTCTGATGAACTACAGAAAAAACTGGTTCTACAGGCTTTGTCTGAGCGAACTTAAAGTTTGCGCTGCTGCTTTGATACTGTTCTGTATACTTACTGTCGTGGGTATCGTTATTCTTGTTCACGGCATAAATATCCGTGCGATAATGCTTGTCGTTCTGTGTGGTATTTTGACGGCGGGCTTGCTGGTGTCGATCATAAGGCGATCTGTTTTCGGACTGACACGGGTGAGAAAACAGCTGAAAAACTTTGGTGATGATCTGCCCTATTTTCTCGGTGATACAGAACCGCAGTGTGCATTCGGCAATTTCTACATCGGTGAAAGTTACCTCTGTATCCCTCGTGAATTCCTGTTGATAGATTATAGGGATATAGAAGATGTCGCTATCGAACCGAGATACAGCAGCGGACAGATAGTCAGCTATGATGCGGTGTTCACCCTTTCCGACAATATTATCAAAAAGGTGGATATTCTTAAATGGAAAGGACAGGAGAGCGGCTTCGGCGGTTTTATTGCTCTTATCAGATCAAAGGCTGACAGACTTCGCAGAGAAACAGATAAGATCTATTATTGAATTAAAAGATACAGAACTATGGAGACTAAAAAATGAACGACTACAAGAACAACTGGTTCTATAAGGAATGCTCAAAACAAGGCGGAAAGAATATCGTCTTTATCGTTGTGGGCTTGCTGCTGGTTATTGTGGGCATTATGCTTTTTACGGCAGTGATAAGCGTCCTGAATGTCCTGCTGTCACTCTTTGGGATACTGATGATAGCACAGGGGGCAAGGTCAATGTTTTCAAGTATGCCAAGACTAAAAGAGCAGATGGAGAGAATGTCCGCAGAAGACCTCGAAAGTCTTGGTGATTTTCCGCCGCAGCCTTATTACTACCACACTTTTTATTTTACCGAGCGTTACCTTTGCGCACCCTCAGCCTATGCGCTGATACGGTATGACAATATAAAGAATTTAACTGCAAATTCAGTAAAGGTCAGTCGTGCGGGTCAGCAGAGCGTATATGTGAACATCGAGTTCACCGACGGCAGACCGCCCGTAAATATAAACGTGAAAGACTACGGCACTTTCCTGAAGGAAGCCGCAGATCTCACAGCGATGATACAAAGCTATCAGATGCAGCTGCAAAGTCAGCAGCAGAACAGGTATTAAATTTTAACGGAGGAATAATCAATGGATCTTTCAATGAGATGGCTCGCAGATTATGTTGACTGCGATATGCCTATAAAAGAATTTGTTTCCGGTATAACCCTTTCGGGCTCCAAGGTAGAATGCTATAACGAGGAAGGCAGCTACCTGGAGAACGTAGTAGTAGGTCAGGTAAAGGAGATAGTACCTCACCCCAACTCTGACCATATGTTCATCTGCCAGCTGGACGTAGGCGAGGGTTCCCTCGTGCAGATAGTTACAGGTGCCCAGAATGTAAAGAAGGACGATTTCGTGCCTGTGGCAAAGCATAAGTCCACCGTTCTCCACGAGGGCAAGACTGTCAAGATAACCAAGGGCAAGCTGAGAGGCGAGGCCTCCAACGGTATGCTTTGCTCCCTGGGCGAGCTGGGTCTTACCACCCACGATTTCCCCTATGCTATCGAAGACGGCATATTCATTCTCGGTGATGACTGCGACAAGACTATCGGCAAGGATATCCGTGAGGCTATCGGCTTCAATGATACTACCGTTGAGTTCGAGATAACCTCCAACCGCCCCGATTGTATGTCCGTCATCGGCCTGGCAAGAGAAACAGCTGCTACCTTCGGCAAGGAGCTGAAAGTAAAAGCTCCCGAGTTCAAGGGTATCGACGGCGACGTCAACGAGATGCTGAAAGTAAAGATACACAACACCGACCTCTGCAAGAGATATATCGGCGCTATCGTCAAGAATGTAAAGATAGGCCCTTCTCCCAGGTGGATGAGAGAAAGGCTCCGTGCCAGCGGTGTTCGTCCTATCAACAACTTCGTTGATATCACAAACTATGTAATGCTTGAATATGGCAGACCCATGCACGCTTTCGACCTGAGATATGTTGACGGCGCAGAGATAAATGTCCGCAATGCTAAGGCTGGAGAGAAGATAACTACCCTTGACGGTATCGAGAGAGAGCTTTCCGAGGATATGCTGGTCATCGCCGATGCCAACAAGCCCGTTGCCGTTGCAGGTGTCATGGGCGGCGAGTACAGCGGTATCATGGACGACACCACCACCGTTGTTTTCGAGTCTGCCTGCTTTGACGGCGCAAGCGTTGCCACCACTGCCAAGAAGCTGCGCATGAGGACAGATGCTTCCTCCAGATACGACAAGGGTCTTGACCCCCACGAGTGCTATGAAGCCCTCATGAGAGCCTGCCAGCTGGTCGAAGAGCTGGGCGCAGGTGAGGTAGTAAAGACCGTCATCGATGAGAACTACCAGAGCGAAACTGCTCCCTCTGTTGAGTTCAGCGCTGAATGGATAAACAATTTCCTCGGCACAGATATCCCCGAGGCAGAAATGGTGCGCATACTTGAAAAGTTGGAATTCACCGTAAAGGACGGCAGAGTATATGCTCCATGGTTCAGGGTTGATATCGGCTGCAAGGCAGATATCGCTGAGGAAGTCGCAAGGATATACGGCTACAACAGCATTCCCGATACTATCATCAGGGGCGTTGCCAATGCCGAGCGCACACCCAAGCAGAACTACGAGAAGAAGGTCAAGGCAGCAATGCTGTCCATGGGTCTCAACGAGATCGAAACATTTTCCTTCATCTCGCCCAAGTACTTTGACAAGATAGCACTTCCCGCTGACAGCAGGCTGAGAAATACCGTTACTATCATGAACCCCCTGGGCGAAGACACCAGCGTCATGAGAACGACTATCATTCCCTCCGTGCTGGAAGTAGTCGGCAGGAATTACAGCTACCGCAACCCCGAATGCTATGTGTTCGAGCTGGGCAATGAGTATATCCCTGTTGAGAACGAGGTGCTTCCCAACGAGCCTGTAAGGCTGGGCATAGGCTTCTATGATACCGAGAGCAATGTGGATTTCTACACACTCAAGGGCATGGTAGAGGGTCTGATGAACACCGTTGGCGCTGAGGAAGTCGAGTACGAAAGACCCTCCGATGACTGCGAGTTCGCAGAAGTTTCCGCTTTCCACCCCGGCAGATGTGCTGTGGTAAATGTCGAGGGAAAGCAGGTAGGTATCTTCGGCGAGCTGCACCCCAAGGTAATGGAAAACTACGGCATCGAAGCAAGAACTTATGTTGCCAAGATAAATATCCCCGAGCTTATGGAGCTTTCCTGCGATACCAAGACATACAAGCCCCTGCCCAAGTTCCCCGCAACTACCAGAGACCTTTCTGTGGTATGCGATGAGGAAGTACCCGCAGCTGTCCTTGAGAAGTTGATCAGCAAGGCCGTAGGCGGCATACTGGAGAACGTAACTCTCTTCGACGTTTACAGAGGCGAGCAGATCGAGGCAGGCAAGAAGTCCGTTTCCTACTCTATCTCCATGAGATCTCTTGAAGGCACCCTCACCGATGAACAGGCTGATAAGGCTATGGAGAAGGCTGTCAAGGAACTCAGCGCTATCGGTGCTGAACTGAGGTAACTGTAATCGTAAAAATTTCATTGCCAAATTTGTGCAAATCTTATAAAATTCATTATACCCCTTGTTATTTTTGAGAAAATAGAGTATAATATATACAAGAACAGTAAGCAAGGAGCTGAGCTAAAATGAATGATAGAACAATGGAATTTTCGTTGCAGCGGGATAAGGAAACCGAGCTTAAAAAGACACTGACCGAGGTTTATGACGCTCTGAAAGAAAAGGGCTATAACCCTGTCAATCAGATAGTAGGCTATATCCTCTCCGAGGATCCGACCTACATAACCACATACAACAACGCACGCAGTCTTATCCGTCATATCGACAGAGATGAACTGCTGCAGGCACTGGTGAAGAATTACCTTCAGGATCAGTGATCGGATGAATATTTCGGGAACGGAAGTTTTTTCCGTTCCCGTTTTTGTTTATTTATCCCTTTGGGTGAGATAATATATCCAGAGGAGGAATGATAAATGGATAAACTGATAATAGCAAAAGCAGCCGCCGTCTTCACTGCAAGTGTGCTGACAGCCTGCGGTATGGCGGGAAACTCAGAAAGGGAGGACAGCAACGGCGAGCTGTCCTCCGTGAGCGCAAAACAGGTGATGATAACAGCCGAGGGCGCAAAGGCTGATATCAGCGCCCTTTCCACCGAAAAACACGGCTACGGGCAGGGTGTTCTGGTGGACGATAAAAACCGCACTACAGGTGCCCTGGATTTCAATTCCGCTTACGGAAAATACAGCGCCGCGGCCATAAACGAGGATACCGACAGCATAACCCTGACCTTCGACCAGGGCTACGAGAACGGCTATACCGCAAAGATACTTGACACCCTGAAAGAGAAGAAGGTCAGGGCAGTGTTCTTTCTGGTGCAGGACTATGCCGAGCGCAACCCCGAGCTTGTGCAGCGCATGATAGATGAGGGACATACCGTGGCCAACCATTCGGTACACCACTACTCCATGCCAAGCCTTGCCCCCGAGACCGCCCGTGCCGAGATAATGGACTTCCACAAGTATATGAAAGATAATTTCGGGGTGGAGATGAAGCTGTTCCGCCCGCCCATGGGTGAATTTTCCGAGCAGTCCCTGGCTGTTACGCAGGAGTGCGGCTACAAGACCATGCTCTGGAGTTTTGCCTATGCCGACTGGAACGTAGACGACCAGCCCGAACCCTCAGCGGCACTGGAAAAACTCAGGTCTGCCGCCCACCCCGGGGCGATATATCTGCTGCACTCGGTATCTTCCACCAATGCACAGATACTTGGCGACCTCATCGACGGCCTGCGGGCTGACGGATTTGAACTTGAATGAATGCAGGCTCTCGCAAAATGCGGGAGCTTTTTCTTGATTTTTCTTACGAGATATGTTATACTGAAAAAGTAAACTAAAGTGAACCCGAAACGGAGGTACATACCATGAAAGTTTTAATGCTCAACGGAAGTCCCAAGGCTAACGGCAATACAGCCCTTGCCCTTGAAGAGATGTCAAAGGTCTTCGCCCTTGAAAATGTGGAGGCCGAGATAGTTCAGGTAGGCAGCAAGAATATACGGGGATGTCTCAGCTGCGGCGGCTGCGGCAGAAAAGGGAAGTGCGTCATAGATGACGGTGTTAACGACATAGCCGAAAAGCTCAAAGCAGCCGACGGCCTTGTCATCGCTTCGCCCGTTTACTATGCTTCCGCCAACGGCACCCTCGTGTCATGTCTTGACAGACTCTTCTACAGCATAAACTGCGACCTCCGCTTCAAGGTTGGTGCCTCTGTGGCCGTAGCAAGAAGAGGGGGCTGCTCCGCCACCTTTGATGAGCTGAACAAATACTTTACTATCAGCGGTATGCCCGTAGCTTCCAGCCAGTACTGGAACAGTGTCCACGGCGCCGCCCCCGGTCAGGCCGCGGAAGATGCCGAAGGCCTCCAGACCATGCGCACCCTGGCAAGGAACATGGTCTTCCTCATGCGCTCCATAGAATTGGGCAAAAAAGAGTTCGGTCTGCCCGAGCAGGAGGAGCATATTTTTACAAACTTCATTGGATGACCGTAAGTCATATTTACATTAATATATTAAACGACCTGAAAAACCGTATCTTTAACGAGATACGGCTTTTTTAGGTCGATTTTCACAATATCATCATAAATGATTTAGGGAAAATGCCTAACATTTACTGATCTGATATAGATAAATTAACGAATTGAAGACGTAAGTATGAATAACTCTTGACTTTTATTTGGTGAATAGGGTATAATATATGAGGAAAATTGTGCCGTAAAAACGGTACTGTACCAAAGAAAAAAACTGCTCCGCGGCGGGCAGAACTTACCCGCTGGCGGATATATTAAGGGTATGTCTGAATGTTTGAGCATAAGAGATTAGTAGGGCTTGATGACTATTTTAAAGAACTGGATCAAAGGCCCGAAAAAGGAGTTTATTTTTACCGTATCTGCGGCTATAATGCCCAGGTAGCGGAATTCATAAAAAAATATTACGAGCAGGCGCGTACAGGCGGCGTTATCATCGAGGGCAGGATACCTAACCCCGATAACAAGAACCTTGCCTATTTTGAAGAGATCATGGGCATGGATTTCAAACTGGAGCTGAACTTCATCAGCACCAAGCTGAAAAAATGGCTGCCCCGCATGAGCAATTATCAGCGGGAAACTGTATCGGGCTCTATCTTCAATACGCTGAGTACACTGCGCACCCAGGGCAAGAACGATAATATGCTGAAAAACTGCTATATCAAGTTCATGTGCTGGCTTTATTATAAGTTTGAGAGGGTCACTGCCCAGCTTGGCGAGAACAAGGTGCCCAAGATACTCTATGAGGGCGATATAAGCAATTATGAACTGCTGCTGATATCAGTGCTTTCCAACGCGGGCTGTGATGTGGTGCTGCTTGAATATAACGGCGACAGCGGATATCTCAAGGTGGATCCTCAGTCGGCGGATTCTTTCAAGCTTGATATCGCAGGTCTTGGGCCTTTCCCGGACGGTTTCAGCCTTAGAGGTATGCGTGAGATGGCGCAGGCAGAAGCGGGCAGGCAGCGGCTCTACGGGGCGCCGCCCAAGTTCACCAACTGTACCAATGCCTGGATAAGCGGTGAGCAGGATCATATCGCTGAGTTCAAAATGCCTGTCAATTCCCGCGGCAGCGACGCGAATATGTTCTATAATATTTACACCCGCATAAATGGTGTGTGGGATAAGATGACCTATACCAACGACCTCTACCAGATGCAGCTGGAGATCAAAAACAGCGGCAGAAGAGTGGTCATAGTCGATGAGGTGCTTCCCCTGCCCACACCTGATGAGATAAACAACGTTCCCAGAAAGTACTATAATCAGCAGGATCAGATGATAGCCGACCTGTCTACACAGATACGCTACGGCAATAATGTCGAGCTGCAGAGGATAATGGTCAAAAGCTTTGTGGACGTTATGCTGGAAGAAAGCAAGATACCCGATATCAATCTCAGCAAGCTTACCAATAAGGCGGTATACCTTATCTGCTGGCTGAAAAGATATATGGCACAGCTTTTTGCCAACTGGCGTATGCCCGAGGTCTCCTGCTTCATCTATATGGGCGGCTGCACCAATGAGAACGAAGCTATGTTCATGCGCTTCCTTGCTAGACTTCCTGTGGACGTGCTGATACTTGTGCCTAACCTTAACGGCGAAAGGTGCTGCCTGAAAGACAGCCTGCTCTATGAGCAGAACTGTGCTGAGTCGCTGGATCTGAGAAAATTTCCTGCGGAGAATTCTCAGCTGCAGATGGCGACCCTGGCTTATCATGCCGAAAGGGAACTGGATACCCTCATGTATCAGGATTCGGGCATCTACCGCAACCGCCAGTATTCAAAGGCAAATGCGGTCACGCTCAAGACCATGTATGAGGAGATAGCTATCCTCTGGAAGGAGGAACTTAAGTATCGTCCAAATTTCAGTACAGTTGACGACGTGGTGAATATGCCTGTGCTTTTTGCAAAGGTGTCAGGCGTCAAGGACGGCGACCTGGAGCAGTACTGGGGCGGCATCAAACAAATGCTCACCCCCGATACCTTCCTGATAACCCAGGCGCCCTATATAAGCCCTAATGCTTATAACGAGATGAAGAGCTACAGCACCGAGTTCCTGAAAAGGGGCGTGCTGCAAAGACAGGTGATAAAAAATCACCCCAGCTACCGCTACAGCTTCCTGCGTGATGAGATACAGGACCATATGCTGGATAAGCTGCAGCTGCTCATCGACAGCAGGAGCATAAAGGGTACTTTCGAGAACGGCACAGAGTATCTGATAGTTGCCACTATCATGAACATGAATATGGACATGATAAGAAAGATACAGAGCTTTGATTTCACAAAAACAAATCCGAAGCTCATATACATCAATTCGGGAGAGAGAATGATCTCCCTGGAGGATTCGATCATCGTATCGTTTCTCAATCTTATCGGCTTCGATGTGGTATTCTTCGTACCCACGGGCTACCAGAGCGTTGAGAAGCATTTCAATAATATGGTGATGGAAGAGCACCAGATAGGCCAGTATGTTTATGACCTTAACGTGCCCGACCTGAGAAGATTTGTAGTCAGAAAACAGCCAACTTCATGGCGAGACAGAATATTTAAGAGAGGTAAATAACTATGGGACTTGATTTCAGCAAGGCTTCCGTCCCCCAGGCGGCAGCCGTACCGACAACAAACGATATGCCTACAATGGCAGCAGCTCCTGTTCAGCAGGACACAGAACTCAGCGTGGTAGAGAAATACGATATCGTCGCTGACAGAGAACAGATGACCACCGAACTTGTCAACTCACCCGAGGTAGATGCGCTCGTAAGCACTATCGAGCTGGATAATCTGGATACTATCGTATCCTTCGGCGCCGAGGCTGCCGATGAGATATCCAAGGCTTCCGACCAAGTGCTCAACAGCATGAATATGTCGCAGATAGATGAGACCAGCCAGCTTATGGCTACACTGGCTAACATTATGTCCAAGTTCGATATCGACGAGGTGAAGGACGATCCTTCCTTCTTCCAGAAGCTGTTCAACAACGCAAGAAAGCAGCTGGATAAGATACTTTCAAAGTACCATACCATGGGTGATGAGGTAGATAAGATCTACGTTCAGCTGAGAAAGTATGAGGACGAGATAAAGCAGTCCAACAGAAAGCTCAACACCATGTTCGAGGCTAATGTGGGCTTTTATCATGACCTGGTAAAGTATATCCTTGCAGGTGAGCAGGGCTGTAAGGAGCTGGAAAACTATATCGCCCAGAAGCAGGACGAGCTTGCCAAGACAGGCGATAACTCTATCCAGTTTGAACTTCAGACCCTCAATCAGGCTCTCATGATGCTTGAGCAGAGAGTGCAGGACCTGAGAACTGCCGAGAACGTGGCTATGCAGTCCATACCCATGCTCAAGACCATGGAGTTCTCCAACTATAATCTGGTCAGAAAGATCAACTCCGCATTCATCATCACACTGCCTATCTTCAAGCAGGCTCTTGCTCAGGCTATACTGCTCAAGAGACAGAAGATACAGGCTGAGTCCATGGCTGCCCTTGACCAGAAGACCAACGAGATGCTCATAAAGAATGCCCACAATACCGTTGAGCAGTCCAAGATGACCGCAAGACTTGCTTCGGGCAGCTCCATACAGATCGAAACTCTGGAAACTACCTGGAAGACTATCATGAACGGTATCGAGGAGACCAGAGGCATCGAAGCTGAGGCACGCAAGAAGCGTCAGGAAGACAAGGTTAGACTTGAAGCTATCAAGCAGGATTTCAAGGCTCACTACGACGTACCTCAGAAGAATAAGTAAGCTGTCTGTAAATTGCAACTGTCCGTTGCGGAACTTCCACTGTTTGTCGCTGGACAAGTGCGGAGGTTTCTGGTATAATTGCAATTACAGAGAGATAAAGGGGCAGAGCCCCAAAGAAAAGAGACGGCAAAAAAGCCGGAAGTTCATTATTAAGGAGGAACATTATTATGCCTATTAATCTTAGCAAAGGACAGAAAGTAAGCTTAACAAAGGGTAATCCCGGTCTGAAGAATATAATGGTCGGTCTGGGCTGGGATGTAAATGCCTTCGACTCAGGTACGGACTTCGACCTGGATACAGCTGCATTCATGGTAGATGACAGCGGCAGATGTCCTACTGAGAAGGAATTCATATTCTACGGCAACCTGGAGCATTCCAGCGGTTCTGTAAAGCACATGGGCGATAACCTGACAGGCGGCGGCGACGGCGATGACGAGCAGATCATGATCGACCTGAGCCTGATCCCTCAGAATATCTCTAAGATCGCTTTCACTGTTACTATCTATGATGCTGATAACAGAAGGCAGAACTTCGGTCAGGTTTCCAACTCCTTTATCCGTGTAGTTGACGAAGCTACAGGCCAGGAGATCATCAGATATGATCTGGGTGAGGATTTCTCCATTGAGACAGCTATCGTTGTAGGCGAGCTGTACAGAAATAACGGCGAGTGGAAGTTCAATGCTATCGGCAGCGGTTTCCAGGGCGGTCTGGCTGCACTTTGCGGTCACTACGGCATCGACGCTGAGTAAGGAGAATATACTATGTCGATCAGTTTGCAAAAAGGTCAGAAGGTCAGCCTTTCCAAGGAAAGCGCAGGACTTTCAAAAGTTATCGTCGGTCTGGGCTGGGACGAGGCAGGACAGCCTATGCCTCAGGGCGGCAAGCAGGGCGGATTTTTCTCGAACATATTCGGTTCGGGCAATAACACATCGGGCGGTATGCAGTCTATAGGTGGCGATACCATTGACTGTGACGCATCTGCTTTCATGCTCCAGAACGGCAGACTTCTCAATAAAAATGATATCGTGTACTACGGGAACCTCCGCCACGGTACAGGTACAGTTGTCCACATGGGCGATAACCTGACAGGCGCAGGCGAGGGCGATGATGAGCAGATCGTAGTTGACCTCGCACAGGTGCCTCCTCAGTACGACAGGATCGTTGTCACTGTCAATATATATCACGCTATCCAGAAAAACCAGCATTTCGGTATGATACAGAATGCGTTCATCAGGCTGGTAGATGCCAGGAACAACAAGGAGATATGCAGGTATAACCTGAGCGAGAGCTATCCCGGTATAACCGCCATGGTATTCGGTGAGATATACAGGCACGGTAATGAATGGAAGTTCAATGCCATAGGCCAGGGCACTCAGGACGGAAGCATATCCGATCTTGCCAAAAGATACGCAGGTATGTGATATCTGAAAAACGAGAAAACAGGAGAACTGCGGCGAAAGCCGCGTTTCTCCTTATTTTCTGATAAATTTTTAAAGCTGCGCCAAAGCAGTTTTTGATTTGTAAGGGAGTTTAGTATTTATGGACTTAAAAGGTTTGACCTCACAACAGGTCGAAGAATCTCGCGCGAAAAACGGCTCAAATGCCATACCTGAGGCAGAGCCTACCACGTTCCTGAAAGAATTTCTGGAAACCTTCGGCGACCCCATGATAAAGATACTGCTGGCTATCGCTGCACTGATGATAGTCATGGCTGTTTTCGGGCTCGCTGAACCCTATGAGCCGATCGGTACTATCGTGGCTGTGCTGATAGTTGCTTTCGTTTCTGCGAAGACAAATGTTGCCAGCGACCAGAAGTATATCGAACTGAAAGAAAGTACCGAAAAGGATAAGTGTAAGGCTATCCGTGACGGCGCCACCAATATCATCGAAGTCGATGACGTTGTTCAGGGCGACCTCATACTCCTCCAGTCGGGCGATAAGATACCCGCTGACGGCGTGCTTGTCCACGGCAATATCAAGGTGGATAACTCAGCACTTAACGGTGAGGCTGAGGAGTGCAAGAAGACCGCCGCTGAGGCAGGGTTTGAAATGCCCTCCGAGATCACAGGTGATACCTTCGTCGATGACCACTCTCTGTTCAGAGGTGCTGTCTGTATCGACGGTGAGGGCTACCTCGATGTAAAGAACGTAGGCCTCAAGACCATGATGGGTAAAATGGCAGAAGAGATGAATGAGGAAGAACCTGATTCTCCTCTGAAAGTCAAGCTGGCCAAGCTGGCTAACCAGATCTCCGTATTCGGTTATGTTTCTGCTATCATCATCGCTGTTATCTATATCATCTACTTCATTTTCTTCGCAAATGTTACTACCGAAGCCGGCGAGGTACTGGGCAAGGGTCCCTCTGTATTCTTCCATACCACCGAGGGCTGGGGCATAGGCGATATCATCAGCAAGTTCGTTGACGGTGTTTCTATCGCTATCCTGATCGTTGTCTGTGCAGTTCCCGAGGGTCTGCCTCTCATGATCTCTCTGGTCCTTATGCAGAATACCAGCAAGATGCTTGACCATAACGTACTGGTGCGTAAGGCTGTGGGTATCGAAACTGCAGGTTCTCTGAACGTGCTGTTCTCCGATAAGACAGGTACTATCACCAAGGGTAAGCTGGAAGTCGTTGAGTTCTTCACCGCTGACGGTGAGGTCATACCCAATGCCGAACTTTCAAAACACACTCAGGTGAAGAGCCTGCTGGATATCTCCATAGGCAAGAACACCCAGTCACTGTTCGACGGCAACCACAATGTCATCGGCGGTAACTTCACCGACCAGGCGCTCATGCACTTCATCGGTGAGGCTGATTTCAATGCACTCAAGGATAATAAGGATTATGAAGTTACCACATATCAGGGCTTCAACTCCGCCAATAAGTTCAGCCAGTCAAGAATAGACAACCTGGGCAAGACCTTCTATAAGGGCGCCCCCGAAAGACTGCTGGCTAAGGCTACCAAGTACCTTGACGCTGACGGCAATATCAAGGATATCGACATGGACAAGCTCAATGCCAAGATCGACGCTCTTGCTAACAAGGCTATGCGTGTGCTGAGCTTCGGCTACTCCGAGAAGCCTATGGTAGAGAACGAGATCAATGATGACGTTGTTATCATCGGCCTGGTAGGTATCAGAGATGATGTCCGTGCTGAGGCTAAGGAAGCTATAAAGGAAGTTCAGGACGCAGGTATCCAGGTCGTAATGATAACAGGTGACCGTCTTGAGACTGCAAAGGCTATCGCCAAGGACGCAGGCCTTATCAAGACCGACAGCGACATCGCTCTTTCCTCTGCTGAACTCAACCAGATGTCAGACGATGAGGTAAAGAAGATAGTAAGAGATATCCGTGTTATCGCAAGAGCATTGCCTACAGACAAGTCCAGAATGGTAAGGATCTGCCAGGAACTGAATCTCGTTGTAGGTATGACAGGCGATGGCGTTAACGACAGCCCCGCACTTAAGAAGGCCGATGTCGGCTTTGCAATGGGCAGCGGTACCGAAGCTGCCAAGGAGGCGGGCGATATCGTTATCCTTGACGATAACTTCAAGTCTATCAAGGACGCTATCCTCTACGGCAGAACTATCTACCGCAATATCCTTAAGTTCTGTAAGTTCCAGCTGGTCATCAACGTGGCCGCTGTACTGGTATCCGCATTCGGTCCTTTCTTCGGTGTTGAAGAACCCCTTAAGGTAACACACCTGCTGTTCGTCAACCTGGTAATGGACGGTCTCGGCGCTATCATGCTGGGTAATGAGCCCGCACTTGAAAAGTATATGCGCGAGAGACCCAGAAGAAGAGACGAGAGCATCATCAGCAAGCCTATGGCGATCCAGATCGGTGTTATGGGCGCATGGCTGACAGTTATGAGCTTCCTCTACTTCCTGCTGCCTGCTGCAGGCAACAGCGTAGGCGATGTCATGAAGGATCTTTCCAAGGGTCTGCTTTGCACAAACCTCTTTGACGGCAATGTTGATAAGCTGAAGACAGGCTACTTCGTACTGTTCATTCTCAGCGCACTGGCTAACGGCTTCAATGTAAGAGATGAAAGGTTCGGCATCTTCAAGGGCCTGGACCTGAACCCCGGCTTTATCAAGGTAATGCTGGCTATCATCGCTGTACAGGCAGTTATCGTTAACTGCGCACTGATACCTCTTGCACCTTTCCAGTGGATAGGCAAGATGTTCAGCTGTGAGCCTTTCGCTATCGGCGGCTGGGTAGTAGTCATCATCATGGCACTGACCATGATACCTGTTGACCTTATCAGAAAGTCACTGACCAAGCCCGCAGAAGAAAACTGATAACCATTTTCACGGCTCGCACCGTTATGTGTGAGCCGTGTATTATGTAAAGGTGATGAGCCTTTGCAGTGCTGCTCAAAGGCAGCATAAAGTTCCCGTGCTTATGGGGACTTTATGGCGCTTTTGAAAGAAACTACCTATCTTATCGTAATTTTTTTGCCGATAAGAAAGTTCCGAATATCTAAAAGAGAGTAAAAAATCATGACCAAAGGAGTCTGCAAAATGGAGAGAAAAATAATATCTGGAAAACGCAGCGGTTTTGAAAGCAGGGTAGCCTACCCCGTAAAGGGCAGCGCTGTTATGAACGCTGTGCCTGTTGAACAGGATTTTTCCAATGAGTATACCGAGGAACAGCTTATGCACCTGGCAAAGCGCTTTCATAATACAAAGCGCACCTATCTGCTGGTGGACCCCCTGCAGGGCAAGCATATCCCTGTCAGCCCCACCGATTGCCTGTCCATGCTGCGCACCCTGGGGTGCAGGCTGCACGCTGAGTTCCCCAAGGCAAGACTTGTGGTGGGCTTTGCCGAAACTGCTACAGCCATAGGCGCTGTCGTAGCTGAATGCATGGGCGAGGACTGCGCCTATATACAGACCACCCGTGAGGAAGTCCCCGAGGTATCAGATTGGATAGAATTTCAGGAGGAACACTGCCACGCTACCGAGCAGAAGCTTTCTGCCCAGGGCTTTGCTGCGGCACTCTATAACACCGATACTGTCATTTTCGTTGACGACGAGCTTTCCACAGGCAAGACTCTTGTAAATATGATAGAGCAGCTGCGTAAGGCTTTCCCCATACTTTCACGCAAGGTCATAGTTGCAGCTTCGGTAATAAACCGTATGTCCGATGAGAACATACAGCGCCTTGCCGACCATGGCATGGTATGCCGTCAGCTGCTGAAGATAGATAACATCGACTATACCGATACCGTAAACAGCTACGCTATCACAGGCGCTGCCGAACTGCCCGAGTTTGATGACACAGATGATGTCATCAAGTCAGCATATCTTCTTAAGGACGAGGGCGAGCATTCCCCCAGAACAGGTGTGGTCATAGGGGAATATATCGACAGCATTTTAGCCCGCCACAGCTTTATCACTGCCGCTGACAGCAGCATGATACCCGCAGGGCGGAATATAGTCGTGCTTGGTACAGAGGAATGTATGTACCCCGGACTTCTCATTGCCGAAAGGCTGGAGCAGAGTGGCGCCTACGACAGCGTAAAATTCCACGCAACTACCCGCAGCCCCATAGGCATCTGCACCGATGAGGGCTATCCCATTTTCAACGGCTATAAGCTGCAAAGCTTCTACGAAAAGGGAAGACAGACCCACCTCTATGACCTTGATAAATATGACTCAGCCCTTATCATCACCGATTCGGCTCCCCAGAATATGGACGCTGTAGCTGAGCTTGAAGGTCTGCTGCGTTACTACGGCTGCCGCGAGATGATCGTTGAAAGGATATAAGCAATGTTCGGTTCGTATAAAAGTGAAGATGTTACCATTCTTCTCAAAGATATTACAGGCATGGTGCAGCCCCAGAGCACCGAGGAAAGGGAAAAGCTCATCCAGGGCGGCAGACATTACTGCGAAATGCTGCCCATTGAGTATGAACCCTCTGAGCAGTACATGAAGTCTTTCTTCATAGCCCTTGATATGTACAGCGGCATAACCGCCGAGGCTGTGGGCAGACTGGGTCAGCTCATCTATAAGGATAAGGGTGAAAAGGCCGTGCTTGTATCCCTGGCGAGAGCAGGTACCTCCATTGGTGTGCTGCTCAAGCACTATATGGATAAGAAATATAACATAAATGTGGCGCACTATACCATTTCCATAATCCGCGGACGGGGCATAGATAAAAATGCCATGGACTATATCCTTACCCGCCATGCCCCCGAGTCTATACAGTTTATCGACGGCTGGACAGGCAAGGGCGCTATCACCCGCCAGCTGGTGGAAGCTATGGCTGATTATCCTAATGTCAGCGCAGGTCTGGGCGTGCTTTCCGACCCAGCCTTCATCTCAGAAAAATGCGGTACTCACGATGACTTCCTCATTGCCAGCAGCTGCCTGAATTCCACAGTATCAGGTCTTCTCAGCAGGACCTTCCTCCGTTCGGATATCATAGGCGAAAAGGATCTCCACGGGGCGGTCTTCTATAAAGAACTTGCCCATAAGGACCTCACCTATAAATTCATCGACACCGTTGAGGAGCATTTTGACTTCGGCGATTATGACCTTACGGAAACTTCCGCCGATACCGCAGAAAATACTATGGAGGAGGTAAGAAACATCTGCCGTGAATTTGATATCTCGGATATCAACCTGGTCAAGCCCAGCATAGGCGAAGCCACCCGCGTGCTGCTGCGCCGTATGCCCTGGAAAATGCTGGTACACAGCCTTGATGACCATGAACATCTGGGACACCTTTATCAGCTGGCCGAGGAAAAGGGCTGCGAGCTGGTGGAGTACCCGCTGAAACACTACCGCGCCTGCGGGCTTATCAGATCAATGGCGGATAACTGATATGAGTAAGATACTTTTAGCCTGTGACCTTGATAATACGCTGATACATTCCTACAAGCACAAACGTCAGGGCGATATCTGCGTTGAGATACTGCGTGGCAATGAACAGGGCTTCATGAGCAGCCGTGTGTATGATAAGCTTTCTCATCTTCCCGAGAGCATTGAGCTTGTGCCCCTGACTACCCGTTCGGTGGAGCAGTTTGAGCGTATCAAGCTCCCTGCGGGCAGCCACACCCGCGCCATTACCACCAACGGCGGCATACTTATCGAGAACGGTGTGCAGAATGAGAAATGGCGGGAAAAACACCTGCGCTGTGCTGCCGAACTCATGCCCCTGCTGAAAAAGCTTCATGCTGAGCTGGAGGGCGATCCGTTGCTGAATGTGGTGCGCATCGTCGATGATATGTACCTTTACATATCCTGCAGTGACCCTTCTTATGTGGGAAAATTTATGGATAGATACGAGAGCATACCCGAACTTGATGTAATGGCCTCGGGCAGGAAGATATACTTTCTTCCCCCGAAGATAAACAAAGGCAGCGCCCTGCACCAGCTGGCTGAAAAGGAAGAATTTCCCTTTACCGCCGCCGCAGGTGACAGCACTATCGACCTGCCCATGCTTGAACAGGCCGACCATGCTATCATTCCCGAAAGCCTTGATAAGCTGCTGAAAAATCCCTCCCGCAGTGTATACCGCGGCGACGGCGATCTCGCAGAGTTCGTGGTCGATACCCTTGCGGGGCTTCTGGATAAATAAAAAGCGGCACTCTACCGTTCGCAATACGAAAAAATAAAGCCATAGTACTTATCGGCATAAGCTGTAAGTACCATGGCTCTTTTATTATGTTTATCCCAATTTTGTTGTGTATCGTTTCACCCGACGAAAGAGTGGGAAACAATACGAAAAAAGCCATTCTGTCTCAGCAGTAATACACTTCAAATTTGGGAGTTGAATTTTTTGGGTGGATATATTTCCGTAACGCAGTTAAAAAAGCCCCCGGGCGCTAAGAAAACGCTCAGGGGCAGGATGTTTTTTTATGTAAGTATCACACATTCAGCTTGTCAGAGGTAACAAGACTGCCCCCGCAGGAGGTGCAGAATTTTCCTCCCGGGAAGGTCTTGCCGCACTGAACACAGTGGAGCAGACCGTCATTGGCAGGTGCAGCAGGTGCGCCCTGAGGTACCAGCTTGCTGCCGCATACTGTGCAGAATTTTCCTGCCTCAAAGGTCTTTCCGCAGCCCGAGCATACAAGACCTGCCGGCTGTGCCGCCGTCGGTGCAGGTGTGGGGACAGGTGCAGGAGTCGGTATAGGAACTGGTGCAGGGGTAGGTATCGGTGCGGGAGTCGGAACGGGAGCAGGGGAGGGGACCGCCGCAGGCTGTTCGGGTGCTTCACCCACAGGCCTGAGATCACCGCCGCAGGCCGTACAGAACTTGCCGCGCTCATGTATCTTTCCGCATTCAACACACTGCAGCTTTGCAGGAGCATTCTCCGCTGCGGGTGCCGCAGGAGCTGTCGGAGCAGGCGCGGGTACCCCGCCCTCAGGCTTGAGGTCTCCGCCGCAGACGGTACAGAACTTGCCTTTCTCGAAGGTCTTTCCGCAGACTACGCATTTCAGCTTAGCAGGAGCATTTTCCAGAACAGGGAAGTTGTTCTGCTGAGGAACACTAGTCTGAACAGGAATAACAGGTGCAGGCTCAGCAGCTTCACCCTCAGGCTTCAGCGCACCGCCGCAGGCCGTACAGAACTTGCCCTTGTCATGGACTTTCCCGCACATAACGCATACGAGCTTTGCAGGCGCCTCCGCAGGAGTTTCCGCTTTTGGTGCCTCACTGACAGGCTTCAGCGCACCGCCGCAGGCTGTGCAGAACTTGCCTTTCTCGTGTATCTTTCCGCATTCAACGCACTGTAATTTAGTATTCACATCAGCAGGTGCAGCCTCTTCCACAACAGGTGCAGGCTCTTCAATAACGGGAGCAGCCTCTTCCACAACAGGTGAAGCTTCCTCAACAACAGGTGCAGCCACCTCAAATACGGGAGCAGCCACCTCAAATACGGGAGCAGCCACCTCCGCCGCAGCCCCGCCCAAAGGCTTCAAAGTTGTTCCGCAGAACACGCAGAATTTACCCTCTGCAAACTGTTTGCCGCACTCAGGACACTCACCCGTGGGCTCTTTATTTGTATCAGCAGTCTTCAGCGTGAAGAACTCTTTCAGTTCTCCGCCGCAGTAAACGCAGAACTTCCCGCGCTTGCCTGTTTTACCGCATTTATCACATATCAGCATATATCCTCCGTTCCCGACTATCTGCCATTAGGCAATGCCGTACAAAATAATGATACCGAAATTGGAATTTCTGTATATTTTTATTATAATATTTATTTAAAGGATTGTCAAGAGAATTTTGATATTTACCTCAAAAAAAAGTGGCCGCATGCAGGAAGATTTTCCGCAGACGGCCGTTTATATATACTATACTTCGCAAAATTCTGTTTTATCTGCCGCAGATTATCCTGATGATAGCCATGGCATCGGTGATGTTTACCTCACCGCTTCTGTCAATGTCAGCACGGGAATACTCACTGCTTGACAGGGGCCTTTTGTTTGCCACATATCCGAATAATATCATGGCATCTGTTATGTTAGTGTCACCGTCGCCGTTTACATCTGTGGTGCTGTAATCAAATTCAACGGGTTCAGAATAAGACTCAGCAGCCTTTTCGATGTTTATGGTGTATACTCTCTGGGTCCCGCCTGCTGAAATGCAGGTGATGTTCACAGTGTTGCTGCCGCCTGACAGGGCAGTGTAACCTGTACCGTAAACCGTTGCATTCGAGCTGTTTGAGCTAGCTGAAATGTTCACCCCGTCAGTGTCCGACGAAACGCTTGCTGTGTAATTCTGGGTGTACCTGTTAAAGGAGGGCGAAAGCTTTACTCCAGAAATGCTCAGGCTGTCCAGATAATCATTGTTGTCTCTGCTTGAGCCTGGTTCAAGGCAGACATATTCGGGCATATTGTCGTAAACGGGTATCTTGAATTCCATAGCCGAAGCCAGTACCTCATCGCTGTAAGCATAAAGCATACTGGTGGCTTCGTTGGCCTGTCCGAAAACACAGGTCATGTACTGGTGGGCGAAATAACCGTTGCCGCCGTCTGTCATGTCAAACTTCTGTAAGTAGAGGGTGTCCTGTTCACGGTTTATGTAGCCGTTGCCAAGGAACATGGATCCGCCTATAATGGACTTGTACTGGTTTGTCCAGGGCATGAGGTAATCAGGGTCATAGTTCGAGGCATACAGCGCTGCCATCTGTCCTGCCGTAAGGTTTGCGGTGGCAAAGGCCTGTATATCGAAGAAATTGTAATAGCCCTCGTAGCCTGCCGCTGTTCCCAGTGACTGGGGCGCACCGTAAGCACCCTGCTCGTTGCGGCACCTTGATGCCAGATGATAGGGCGAAACTCCCGAAACGGCTGCCGCCTCCATAAAGGTCTGTGCATAGGAAAGCACGTCGCCTGTATCAGGGCAGGTGTACCAGCCGTCCATAAATGACCCGCGGAGTATCGCCTCAACTCCGTCCAGGGTATGTACATCAGGGTCGTAGGAAAGGTTCTCAAACATGAAAACATATTCCTCGCTCAGGAAATTCCTGGGGTCCATATAGTACTGTATTATCTCTTCAGAAGCCGCTACCCAGCCTGTATCCAGCTGATACCATGTACCCGAACCGAAATCATAGGCGCCTCTTTCCATGGATTTCCATGAATCGGGAGCATAGTCATGTACCAGATTTCTGCCTATGACACATTCTTCGTCCACAGCCCTGTTCCAGTCAATGCCCAGGTGCTGCGCTGTGAATATCCAGCTTGGGTGCTGCTTGTGTAATTCTCTGAGGTAAACTTTGTAGCTCTCAGGGAAGCCCTGTCCGTTAAGATAGCTTTCATAGTTGCTCATGTCGTAGCTGACATTATCGTCAGCTTTTACATTGCCCGTACCATTTTCCGAAATGCTATCCGCAGGCACATAACCGTATATGCCCGAATAGACCATATAATACCAAAGCTTTCCGTAGCTGTCATATTTCTCATCAAGTATCTCCACATGATCTCCGCCGTCCAGCCAGCCTGTCCTCCAGGCATAGGGGTCAGCATCCTCTCTTATGTCCACATAGTCAACTGCACATATACCGCTTCTGTTCTGTGCAGCAGATGCTGCCAGCGTGCTGCTGTCAATGCATACAGCATTGGTCATTATCATAGCAGCTGCCATGACAGCCGCAGCGGTCTTCTTCAGTATCAACGCTAATCACCTCCGGGTGAACAAAAAAACAGACTATTAATTGATTTGCAGTTTGAACGTACTCTGTATGGCTTAGTGAGTATCTCCATTATATATGAAAAAAATCGCATTGTCAACAGCCAATTTTGTTAATAAAAAGTTTACACGAGTCCGATTTATTACATAATTATTAGGTTACAAAAAAATTACAGCACATTTAGACGCCATTCTCGCTCCAAACCATATATATTGTATGAGAAAATATGTTCTTTTAACGAAGTGGTAACTTTTAACGAAATTTTGCAGGCATTTTCGACATTTTGTCCATTGACGATATATAAATTTATATGCTATAATTCTAAAACAGAAAAGGTTACAAAATTTGTAACCTTTTGAGGCTGAGATTACAATTTTTGTAACCAAATTTGGTCTCAAAAATTTCCCATTTCAATGTTAAAAAAATTTATCAACAGAAAATTACAGCTCACACGAAATTTGTGGTATAAGAAAATTAAACAAATGCCGTGTGGGCTTAATTGTCCAATAAAACGCTCGTATAGGTCTATAGCTTGATTTGGGGCAGGGGGTAGAGATGTATGAAACAGAAAAGAAGAAAATTTAAAACCAACAAGGCCGTGCTTTCGGTGTCAACATCGTTCCTGGTGCTGAGTTCCATAGTCTCCGCAGCAGGCAGCGCATCGCAGCTGAACGAGTTCGTGCTGAGTACGGATAAAAACTATGTATCCGAGGGTGACTGCTTTTGCCTGAATATAGACTATCTTCCCGATAGTCAGGGCATTTCGGGCTTTACCTTTGATATCCACTATGACCCCGCCGCTGTAACGCCTTCCATTCCCGAAGATGATGAAGACTGGGGCGCAGAGGGTTTCTTTGTAGTGCCCACCGTTTCTGAAGGTGAGGGTGTTATCAGGATAGTCGGCGCATATCTCACAGGTGACAATTATAAAAAAGACGTCCGCATAGCTTCTATTGATTTTACCGTGCTGGATACTTCCGCAGGCCAGGCCGATTACTGGCTGGATTTTGAGAACGCAGTATTCTTTGACGGTGAGAACTATGTCAATACTGACGTTGCAGCACCCAATTCTTCCGCACCATATGCAGTCGGCCTGTTTGAGAATGAACTTCCCGTTACACAGCCCGCTGAAACTCAGCCTGCCGTTACCGAGGAAGGACCAGCTGTCACCGAAGCTCCCGTCACCGAAGCAGTTACCGAGACCGAGCCTGTGACGGAAAGCAATATAGTCCCCGAAGAACCCGTGGTAGTTGAACTGGAAATGCCCGATGTGACAGAACCTGTCCCCGAGACCACCGAAGCCCCTGTACCCGAGCTCGATCTCAACGAGAGCAGTGCCGTTTCCGCAGAGGAAAGCACCGAGCCTGTTTTTGAGTATTCCGAGGCTCCATATTCCGAGGAAACAGAGGCGACCTCCGAGCCCATACAGTACGGCTTCAATATCTCCGATAACATAACCGACTACAGCGATACTTACGATATCCGCGTAAAGCTGAATACCACCGGCTTCGCCAACGGCTGTATAGGTATGATGGATAACTACGGCAACTGGCAGTCCCAGTCCTTTGAAACTGAGTATGGTCAGGACGAATGGGTCTTCACCGACCTTGACCCCAACAGCTGCTGGGATCAGGTTTTCGTGCAGGTCTATTACCTCCAGTACGGTGCTGATATAGAGATAGAGTCAGTGGAGTTCATACCCCACTCCTCCTATTATTCTGCCCCTGCTGCCGAGGCTCCTGTTGTAGATGAAGCCCCCGATACCACAGAGATATCTGCCGTGGCAGATACCGAGAAAAACGTTCTTTCCACCAGCACTGCGAATTCCGTACCTGCGGCAGATGTCATCAAAACTGCCCCCCGGGTAAAGGCCCCTGCTGAGGAAAGCTCTTCATCATCGGACACATCTTCTGTTGAGGAAAGCAAGGCAGATAACCAGCCCGAGGAAAGCAAGGCTGACTCTCAGCCCGAGACCGCCCCTGTACAGGCAGCCCCCGCTGATGATAAGCCCGAAGAAACTCCCGCTGATACATCTTCCGCTGCTCCCGCCGAAACTCCCGCAGAACAGCAGCCTGCAAAGACAACCCCTGCCGATACCACAGGCACCACGGGTACACAGACAGAAACCTCAGCTGAAAACAAGGCCGAGGTAATAGAAAAGGTAGTAGAACAGCGCACCGAGGAAGCCAACAAAAACAGTTCTTCTACCACAACTTCAAACCCCAACACAGGCAGGCACAAGGCCCTTGATGTGCTGAATATTTTCCGCGCAGCCGCTGCTCTTATCATGGGATATTCGCTGTTCGCAGCCATATACAATAAGTTCTCTGAAAGAAAGACCATAAGAAGATGATAGCTGTCGGTCACTGCCGATTTTCAGGCAGTGGCCGATTTTTGCTGTGAAGTGTCTTTACAAATTCATGAATATGTGCTATAATATACTAAAAAAGTAAAGCTGCACCTGCTGCAGCTTGCGGGGGTATAGAAGAATATGACGAAAAGCGAGGCTATGGAAATACTATCTTTCCATTCCTGCCGTAATATCAATGTTGAAGACCCAAGATGGGAATTCGGCTTTGTCGGACGGTTGAGGCCGTCGGGCGGTGAACTAAATGAAGATAACTTTATCCAGATAATGGAAAGTATACGTATCCTCAGAGATGACCTTTCTGCGGAAATGATATCGAAAAACCTGGTGTATGATATAACAAGCATAATACACCTGACCAGGCTGTGGTGTATGCCGCCCAGCGGCACTGTCAACACCAATGTAACAGCCCATGAGCAGGAACAGCTGCTCCAGTGGGTCGAGATAATCGAGAAGACCCTTTTCTATCTGCTTGACGGCGCAGATGAGGAGATAGCTTTTCAGGATTATGATTGCTATCTGCAGGACAGCAGCGAGCAGCTGCTCAAAGCTGAACTGCTGAGAATGCTATAAAAACGGTCATACCGAAAGATAGGAGTGCGCAAAATGAAATGTCCCAAATGCGGAAAAGCCGTGGGCGACCACGATGCTATCTGCCCGAGCTGCGGTGCAGAGATGTTTATTGATACCAAGCTGGCGGAAAAGCTTTTCAAGAAAAATGAAGAGCCTGTGCCCGATGATGAAAAGCCCCGTAAAAAATTCAGGCTCGGGGGCAGGTTCAAATTTGACCTCCACAATATCAAGCTCATAGCTATCGCAGTGCTTTCGGTGCTGATAATCGTGCTTATCGTTATACTGGTCATACAGTCTATCAGTGCTAAGGGCGAAAAGTATGCTAAAAAAGCCTCCGATTTCATCGGTGCGGATTTTGAGATAGCGTCCAAGAAAATGGACTTCAAGATAAAGCAGGAGTCAGGCTACAAGGGGCTCACAGCAGTGGTCGATTATAACTATGTGGCCGAGTCCGATGACGATGTCCGCATAGACGGTGTAAACTATCCCGAGTGGGCAGTTGTTTTCAAGACCGATGACGCTGACAGGATAACCGAGGTGCGCTACTGTGACTTCAAGGGTATCAAGAGCGATATCAAGGGCGTCAAGAAAGAGCATATGGTGAACCTGGATAAGTTCAATGCAGGCACGGATAAGGCCACTGTCGATAAAGAGCTTGATATGGACTTCTACAGCGTTTCCTATACCAAGGACGGCGAAGCTTATATCTACCGCTACTGGTATGAGAACGACAGCGGTGATGAACAGGCCGTTGTGCTTACAGTTTTCTATGACAGCGATGGCGGTTTCAAGTCCTATACAGCCCAGCCTATCTATCACCAGTATATGTAAGTTTTCAGAACGTTCCCGTTACGGCGGGAACGTTTTTTATGTTCGTGAAAACATTATTATCATATAATTTCGACATCGAACGACTTAAAATATTTATTATTTTTGTTCAAAAACCCTTGACAAAAGGTAAAACATTTGTTATAATATACTTGACGAAAGACGTGTGTGTTTCGTATGCCCGCCGTTTCAGGCAGATAAAAACATCGTAAAGATGCCATCAGGTGTCTTTTGCAATGGCTGGCTCATCTTGATGTTTTAGGCTTTTTGTGATGAGCAGGGAAGTGATTTATTCGGATAGCTTCCGAAAGAATCATATACTGCCCTCTGGGTTGGGGGCAGACCAGGGGACTGAGGTGCATGAGCCGAAGGTTCTCACCATACTATCAATAACGGATAGCCTGTCTGCTTTGCGGACAGGCTGTTTTCATGACAGGATAGTCAATGAGAGAAAGGAAATCGCAAAATATGGAACATAAGAAGATACTTGCTTTTCTGCTGGCATTTTCGATGATAGTCGGCATGGCAGGCTGCTCGGACAGCAAGACGGGCAAAAATGCTGATAACAATAATTCCGCAGTACAAAGCGAGGATAAAGAAAAGTCTGTTAAAGCCGCAGATGATAAATATGACGAGAACCTGCCAAAGGTCGATTTCAGTCTTGAAAGCGGATTTTATGATACCGAACAGCAGCTTGAGCTTTCTGCGGGGGAGGGTGTGACTATCAGGTTCACCACCGACGGCAGCGTGCCTACCGCTGACTCCGAGGAGTACACAGGTGCAGTCACCCTGACTGACCGCAAGGGGGATTTTGCTTCCCTTGCCGAGTTTACCGATATCAGCGTGAACGGTGATTATTCTCCCCCCATGACCGTGCTGAAAGGCAACGTTATCCGCGCCGCAGCCTTCACCGAGGACGGCAGGCACGGCGATGTTATATCCCATACTTTCTTTGTGGGGATAGACCGCAAGGCCAAATACGGCGATGTTCCCGTTGTTTCCATAATGGTGGACAGAGATGACCTCTTCGACTACGAAAGGGGCATATATACTCTGGGTAAGGTACACGATGACTGGCTGGCAGAGGATAAGTCCCACGCAAGCTATGACCCCTGGAAGCACGAAGCAAACTTCACCCAGCGTAGTAAGGAGTGGGAGCGTCCTGTTTATTTTGAGTATATAACTTCTGACGGCAGCACTGCTTTCTCTCAGGACCTTGGCATACGCATAATGGGTGCCGCCTCCCGCAATGAGTACCAGAAAAGCTTTCGTCTTACCGCCCGCAAGGACTACGGCGAGAAGAATGTAAAATTCGAGCTTATCCCTGATAACTCCCGTTCTGACGGCAGCGGCAATGTGGAAAAGTACAAGTCCTTCGTGCTGCGCAACGGCGGTAACGACTGCAATTTCGCCAAGATAAGAGACCCGCTGCTCCAATCCATGGTGGCGGATAAGGATATAGAAACTCTGCAAAGCACCCCCGTGGTGGCTTTCATCGACGGTGAGTACTGGGGTATGTATTCCCTCACCGAGGACTACAGCGATAACTATCTGGCCAACAACTATGATATCGACAGCAAAAATGTGGTCATGGTAAAGGTCGGGGAGATAGATGAGGGCGAGGAGGAAGACATCAAACTCTACAGTGATATGTATGAGTTCATCACGGGCAATGATATGTCCGACTCCGATAACTACGCCAAGGCCTCTGAAATGCTTGATATGCAGATATTTGCAGACTACATGGCCTTCAACATCTACATAGCCAACGAGGACAGCATAGTCCAGGGCAATAACTGGTGTATGTGGCGGGTGCGTGATGCGGATAATGCCACCCCCGTATCTGACGGCAAATGGCGCATGATGATCTATGATACCGATTATTCCTGCGGCATTTACACAGGCGGACAGAACTACAATGACAACTTCATCAAAAAGGCTATCAACGGCACCGAGACCTATAAAGACCTGGAACAGCCTCCCGTAGATATGTTCCGTGCCCTGCTTGCAAACGAGGATTTCAAGCAGACCTTTATTCTCTCCCTCTGCGATATGAGAAATATCAGCTTTGAAAAATCAAAAGCAGATGCGGCCTTTGATGAGATGATAGATGTCTACGGCCCCCTTGCCAAGGATACCTATGCCCGCTTCGGCCCCTCCTATGCCAAGGACGGTTTTGATTTCAACGCACAGCTGTTAAAACAGTTCCTCGACGGCAGATATGATGTTTTCATGAGCCATATCACCGACCAGTTCAAGCCCGGGGAAAAAGTCACCGTAACCATTAAGACCGAGGACAGCACCAAGGGCGGCGCTGTCATGAATACCACTGCCCTAGATCTTTCCGAAAAAGATTTCAGCGGTGAGTATTACACGGCCTATCCCCTCACTCTTACCGCTGACCCCAAGGCGGGTGAATTTGTCAAGTGGGAGGCCACAGGCTGTACCCTCTCCGACCCGAATTCTCCCGTCACCACCGTTACCCTTGAGGGTGACTGTGAGATAACCGCTGTCTATAAATAATATGTAAAGGCAGGGAAGCCCCCTGCCTTTTTCAGCTTTTGTCAGACAGTTCCCGTCACTGTGTCCGCAGCAGTTGTCAGCAGACCTGTGCTTTCATCATAGGCGCAGCCGCCTGTCTTCATCTGACCGTCCATGTCACGGACAAGGCAGGAGCTGCTTTGCTAGTTCTCCGACGAGTATAACAAGGCCTGTTCTAATGACGGTACCACACTTACGACAGAAGTTTCGGAGTAATAATTGTTCCATAAGAGAAAGGAAGTTACCGTAAGCATAGCTTCGGTCAGCTTCCTTTTTTCTTTGTATATTTTTCACAAAAACAATTTGAGAGTTACTTTCAATTTGGCGGAGGGTTAGAAGTTATCAAATAATTATTGACAAAAACAATTTGAACAGATATAATATAAAACTGAAAATGGGATGCTCCGAGAGGAGCTGACAGCGATATCGAGATCATATTGATATAGATAAATGCAGGTAAAGTGAGGTGAGCAGATATGTTAAAAAGCAGGAAAAGAGCATTATCGTGGATAGTGCTTGTGGTATTCAGCCTTGTTATATTCTGCTCATCTGCCTTTATCGTCGTTCATGCAGAACATGAACATACGGGTGAGGACTGCTCTGTCTGTATGGAGCTTGCGCAGTGCCACAAAACTCTGCACACTCTCGGAACAGCAGTTTCAGGAGTATTACAGCTTACGCTGATGCTCTGCATTGTTGCGGCTCTTTGCAAGGTCGTTATAAGATCTCACTCTGAACATACAACTCTTATTTCTCTTAAAGTGGAGCTTCTGGATTAAATATTGGCAGCATTATCTTTTGTGGGATAGTTATGTCCGCATAATGCTTTTACGGGATAACTATGCCTGCTTGAAAAATGCAGGGTGTATTTTTGATACGGATACACCTTATTTCGTTGTGCTGACAATGTTTTTTATCAGGAGGTCCTATTTTTATGTTTAAGAAAAAATTCGGCATTTATGCCCTTACATTCGTTATGGCTGCAATGGGAATGACAGGCTGTTCGTCAGGCAGTTCTTCAAAAGAAGCGACAGGCGGTACGGCAGGAACTGCAGCTAAGTCTGCCGACAATGCAGGTTCAGACACATTCAGCGTAGTTTGCACCATCTTCCCTGAATATGACTGGGTAAAGGAGATACTTGGCGATCACGCTGACAATGCTGAGATAACCTATCTGCTTGACAACGGTGTTGATCTGCACAGCTATAAGCCTACTGCTGATGACATTATGAAGATATCCAACTGCGACCTGTTCGTGTATGTGGGCGGAGAGTCTGACGAATGGGTAGAGGACGCTCTTGCAGAGGCCTCCAACAAGGATATGAAGGTCATTGAACTTATGGAAGTTCTCGGTGACTCCGCTAAGGTGGAGGAACTCAAGGAGGGTATGCAGGAAGATGAACACGACCATGACCATGGTCACAGCAAAGAGGTCTCCACCTTCGAGGACGATGAAGTACAGGACAGACCTCTCTCCGACTGGGAGGGTGACTGGCAGTCCGCTTATCCGCTGGTGCTTGACGGTTCTCTCGATGAAGCCTGGGAGCATAAGTCTGAAGACGGCAGCATGACCGCCGAAGAGTACAAAGACTACTACACAAAGGGCTATAAGTCCGATTACGATGCTATCAGCATTCATGACGATCATATCAAGTTCACTGATAAGGACGGCAAAGAAACTGAGTCTGATTATGAGTATACAGGTTATTATATCCAGAACTGGTCAACAGGCACAAAGGCTGCTATGTACCGCTTTGAAGCCGTTGATAAGGAATCGGGCGCACCCGTCTATATCGAGTTCAACGACCATATCATCGAGCCTGAAAAGGCAGAGCATTTCCATATACGCATGAGCAATGAGAGCTATGACGCTATCGTTGACCCTGAGGGCAACTGGCCTACTTTCTTTGATGCTGCACTATCTCCCGAAGAGGTGTGTGATGAAGTCATCGGCCACGGACACAGCGATGAGGACGAGGACGAAGATGAACACGAACACGAACATGAAGAGGGCGAGGAAGAATACGACGAACACGTCTGGCTCTCTCTGAAAAATGCTAAGATACTCTGTGCTGAGATCGAGAAGAATGTAGAAGCTATCGACCCCGCAAATGCCGCTGATTATAAGGCAAACCTTGACAGCTATGCTGCAAAGCTGGACGAACTTGACAACAGCTTCAAAACACTTGTGGACGGTTCTTACGTTAAGACACTTGTTTTCGGCGACAGATTTCCTTTCCGCTATTTTGTTGACGATTACGGCCTTGATTACTATGCCGCTTTCATCGGCTGCTCCGCTGAAACAGAGGCAAGCTTTGAAACTATCACTTTCCTTTCGGAAAAGGTAAAGGAGCTTGACTGCAAGACTATCTTCACAATTGAAAATTCAGCCAAGGATATTGCCAACACTATAATCAGCACATCCGGCCAAAGTGTGGATATCGCAGAGCTGAACTCTCTGCAGTCCGTATCCCGGGAGGATATCGCAGGCGGCGCAAGCTATATCTCGCTCATGCAGAAGAACTATGATGTTCTCGCAGCCGCTCTGAAATGAGGTGCAGTATGAGTAATAAAAAGATACCCGTAATTCTTATAACAGGCTATCTCGGTTCAGGCAAGACCACCCTCATGCAGAACCTGTTAAAGCAGGAACAGCGCAGGATAGCACTTATCGTAAACGACATGGGCAGCGTCAACATAGATGCTGCTCTCCTGAACAAGAACCGTGACCGCATATCCTCCGTTGAAATGGTGGAACTGCAGAACGGCTGTATCTGCTGTACTCTCCGTGATGAGTTTATCGCAGAGATAGAGCGAATTTCCAAACTTCCCGATATCGAAGCTGTTTTCGTGGAAGCCTCGGGTATAAGCGAGCCTTCCAATATTGCCGCGTCCTTCGTTATCTACACTGAGGACCACTCCGAGACCAATGTGTACCTGAGTTCGGTTGTTTCAGTGGTAGACGCTGACCGTATCTACAATGAGTTCCTGCGTGAGATATCCATGGAGAATGACACCGAGGAGGGCGACATCATAAACCTTATCATCGACCAGATAGAGTTCTGCGACCTGGTGATACTCAACAAGACCGACCTGCTGTGTGAAATGCAGATAGAGGAGGTAACTAAGGCTGTCCGTGATATCCAGTCCGAGGCGGAGATAATACCTGCTGTCAACAGTGAGGTCGATACAGACAAGATACTTCACGGCAAGGAGTTTGACTATCACAGCGTTCTCGCCTCATCTTCCATTCAGCGTGCGCTCAACACAAACGAACCCACCGATAAGGAAGCCTGCATGGACGAATACGGTATAACTTCCTTTGTGTATGAGGAAGTCCGCCCCTTTGACCGTGATAAATTCATGGCGCTGGTGGACGATTATCCGTCAGAGCTTATCCGCACTAAGGGCTATATGTGGTTCGCTGACGACGATGTGCATATACAGCTCTTTGAACAGGCGGGCAGAAATGCAAGTGTCACCGAACTTAATGAGTGGCTGGCCTCCTGTCCGCAGGAAGAAGTTGATGCCATACTCGAAAATTATCCCGATGTAAAAGATGATTGGGATGATACCTACGGCGACCGTATCAACCAGCTGGTATTTATCGGCAAGGGCTATAAAAAAGCGGATATCCTTGCCCGCCTTGAAAGCTGCCTGACACAATAAGCAGCTGCGAAATCCGAAAGCCGTGCAAAGTTCACGCACTGATGAGCGCAGAGCTATGTCAATTTCTATCACCCTCCTCGATGTGCTGAGCGTATTATAATACATATTTCGGAAATTGCAATATGTAAAAAAGTGAGATGTTCACAGCGTTCTTTTTCTGCCCCTGACCGCCGCCATAGCGTCAGCGACGCCTATGATACCGATGTTATCTCCGCTGAGTCCGCAGCACAGGGAATGGCGAAAATGCGGCAGGAGTTCATCTTCTACAAGCGAGCCTATGACGATGTGTCGCAGAACGCTCTTTGGCAGTATATGCTGGAATACTTTGTCAGGCGCTATGAGCTTATCGCAAAAGAAAAGCTGAATACCGATATTCTCGATACTCAGCTTAAATACTCTATTCGGTTGTACTGCTACGGTACTGTCGGTATGACAAAGGAATGGCTGCTGAACGACAATACTACTTCTGCGGAAACTGTAGTGCAGATGATGTTTGAGTCCATGCCGCAGAATATGAAGGAGATATTTTTTCACTGAATAAACAAGCAGCTGACTAAATGGCAGGTACACTGTCACTTATCTTCTCTATCTGATAAATACACTTGTATTATTCTGCAACTTTACGAAAGCGGAACGGGAGTGTCGGGCGGATAAAGAACATGAGGCCTTACAACGCTCCCGCCACCGAGCATATCGCTGATACGTGGCAAAACTTATCCTTTCAAAGATAGGGGCCTCAGTTTATGACCCAGACCATAGCAGGGTTCTCAGGCTCGTAAGCCACACTTGCAAGCTTGCCGCCCTTGGGCGCCAGAACTTTCTCGTAGCCGCTTTCTTCGGTGGTGATGATGAACCTGCGGTTGCCCAGGGCTTCCGCCCTGAACTGTGCTGCCTTTCCGTCTATCTTGAGATAGTCGTAGCCGCTGCACTTCTTGTTGACATATCCGCCGTCAGCCACCTTAAGCCCGAAAGTTCCCAGCTCACTCAGCTTGACCAGCATCTTCTGCTCCTTGTCCTTGCTTAGCTCGTCAACAGCAAGTCCCCTGGGAGTGACAGTTATTACCAGCCCGCTGCCCTCATTCTTGAAGCAGTACTGCTTGTCATTGCAGAGGAAGTTCCCGTTGTCCGCAGTGCAGTCATTATAGAATTTCAGCAGTACAGCCATAACGTGCTGTTCGGTAACAGGCAGGGTGTTCTTTGCTGTGTCATCGAAGGCTCTGGGGTCAAGGTGAAGTATGGTCTCCACAAATTTACCCGCATATTTTACCAGCTTGTTGAAAGCTTCCCCCGGGTCAGCCTTTTCGTAGTACTTTGTCAGCCTCTTGTCAAAGCTGCTCGCCGTGAAGTTCGCATAGCTGTTGTTTATCTGCTTTTCAAAGGCATTGTGGACATTGCTTGCCTTTATGCCGCTGGCCATATTAGCCACATGAGGTGTACAGCCCATATCCGATACAAAGTGTATCGCCCGTCCAAGACAGGTCATGGCCTCAGCTGTCTTTCCGCTTTTATAGAGGGATACCGCCGCAGTGTAGTTCGCACGGAACAGTGTCCTCGCACTTGGCAGGAAATTCCCCAGCCTGTTGCGGTAAAAGCCCTTAGTTTCATCAAGCTCCTTGCCCTTGGCATTCATGCAGGCATAATAATGCTTGCCCGAGCCTTTGTCCATATCGCCCATTTTGTCAGGCTGCAAAGCCCCCTCTGATATCTCGGTGTGCCAGTCCTTGAAAAATGCCGCAGGCCTTACCTTCTTCTCTTTCTCCAGAAGTTCTAGCGCTTTCAGTGCCAGATGTCTGTGAACATCAGCGCTCCAGGCATAGGCAGTCTTGACCCTTGCCCTGCTGTATACCGCAGCAGCTGCGCCGATCAGAAACAGTTCTTTCTTCATTCTTACTTTCCTCTTTCAATCATAGTATCAGCGTCTTTTAGCAGGACGCTTTTTATTTTTCCTTACAGAATAGCCGAAGCTTCCCAGCTGTTTTCCCAGCTCAAAATATCCCCCGTGGGCATAAGCCAGCAGCCCTGCCTTTTCAAGACAAAGCTTACCGCTTTCATCAAGCAGTTCCTTTGCCGCATCTATGCCTACGATGTCCGCTATGAACATATCATGGCTGCCAAGGGGAACTATCTTGGTTACCTTACATTCTATGCTGACAGGGCATTCCGCGATAAGGGGTGCCGAAACTTTCACGGCCTCTTCCGTGTGAAGCCCGCAGTCCGCAAACTTGTCAAGCTTTGCTCCCGTCTTCACACCGCACCTGTCTACCGCCCTTACAAGTTCTTTAGTGGGCAGATTGATGACAAATTCACCGCTTTGCTTTATTATATCATAAGAGTACCTCTCGGGCCTGACAGATATGTAAGTCACGGGAGGTCTTGTACATAATATGCCCGTCCAGGCTATGGTCAGCACATTTACCTTGTCCCCGTAAGCACAGCTTACCAGTGTAGGCGGCAGGGGAGAGGTTATCACGCTGCCTTTCCAGTGTTCCTTGTTGTATGTCATTTCAGGTCCTCCTGAGAAAAGCCGTGTACCTTTTTATATATAGCGTCGTAGTCCTTGTACAGCTTCTGCACTGTGTTCTCCAGAAAGAAATAGTGCTTTATATACGGCACCAGCAGACAAAGCAGCAGCACCGCCAGGGGTATCAGCGTAAGCTTTTCGTATATCACCACCGCCAGTACGGTCATCACCGTGCAAAGGGCGAACAGCGCCATTACTATAAGGTGAATGAACCTCTCGTGCTGGAACTGGTGCAGCTTTTCCTCATGGTAGTCAAGCAGCTTTTCAAAGTCACAGCTTTCGTCTTCAAGGCAAGCCAGAATGTACCTGCGGTAGCTGGTCAGATATTCGGTCATTTTTCCTCGTTCTCCGTTTTTTCCTCACAAAGCTCCGAAAGGTCTATGGGGATAGCCTTTTCTATCTCCATCTCCCTGAGCTTTTTGTTTGAGAACTCTTTCATGGCCGCTTTGCGTTTTTCCTCTTTGGCCACATCTTTGGCAACGGTCATTACCAGCAGCTTGTCCACTGAGTTGTAGTACTTGCCGATACGCTGGAAGAAATTAGGCTTGCCCTTTTTCTTCTTTGAAGATATCGTCAGTATAGCCAGCGCCGTCGAGATAGAAGCTGCCATAATAGCCTTCTCGGGCTTGGTGTTCAGTTTTACGTTGACTTTTTTGCTGATATCCTTGTAATTCATTGACATGACCTGCCTTTCGCAAATAGTTTTACACTTTATTATACACCATTCTCCCGACGATTTCAAGTGCTGAGAATAAAAATTTACATAGGGCAAGGAAAACTGTTGACAAATATGAAATAGTGATGTATAATTTAAATGAGGTGGAGAATATGTATACAGTAAATATATTACCAAATTGTAAACGGGGGGGGGGCTTGCTGAGGTAGGCCTTTGTTCACTGTGCATATTTTCATCTGAAATAGTTATCAAGGCGTAGTGCGTATGGGCGCACTGCGCCATTTTTATTTTAGGAGGAATATATATGAACAAAAAAGTAATTACGGGACTCATGGCACTGACACTGGTGTTCGGTGCAGCAGGGGTAGTGCCTGCAAATGTTGCGGGCTTTGGCACGGTCGTTACGGCTTCTGCCGAGAATCCCGCTGAGGATTTTAACTGGGAGATCATAGACGACGATACCATAAGGCTGACGAAATACAAGGGCACCGCAAAGGACGTGGTGGTACCTTCGATCGTAGCCGACAGAACAGTTACTCAGGTTGACAATGGTGCTTTTAAGGGGACTGACGTAACAAGTGTTGTACTGCCCGATACTGTCGATACAATGGGCTGGGAAGTCTTTAGAAACTGCAAGGAACTTAAGACCCTTACACTGCCTAAAGAGGCAAAGTCAATGGGGGATGGAGTTTGCTCTTACTGCCCGTCACTTGAGTCGGTAAACATTCCCGAAGGCATAGAAGTGATTGAATATAAGTCATTTGTGGGCTGTACCTCACTGAAAGAAGTGACCATACCCGCAAGCGTTAAGGAAATCGACCATGAAGCTTTCAGTGGTTGTACATCGTTGAGCAAGGTCACGTTCAAAGAAGGCAGCCTGAAGACGATAGGTATGTCTTTCCTGAACTGCACATCTCTTAAAGAAGTGATAATCCCCGAGGGTGTTACCGAGATACACGGTGCTACTTTCCTGAACTGTACATCTCTTGAAAAGGTAGTGCTTCCCTCTACGCTGAAAGAGCTTGCTACACGGGGTTACAGCAGTGGTAGCTCTGAAGGTGCATTCACAAATTGTACGTCACTGACATCTATCGTTCTGCCTGAAAATCTTACCGAAGTAGATGACTATACATTCGCTAACTGTACCGCACTGAAAGATGTAAAGATCGAGAGCAATGTACTGGATAGGATAGGTGTGGACGCATTCAAAAATTGCCCCGAACTCAAAGAGATAACTCTGCCCAAGTCTATTACAACAATGAAGAAAACAGGTCTGCTTAGTAACATAGATGAAAACGGAGAAAATGTGCTGAAATCCGACTTTATACTGCACTGCTATAAAGGCAGCACGGCTGAGGTGTATGCGTTAAATTCAGGTCTGCCTGCGGCTAATATCGACTACCTGCCAGACATCGTCAAAGGCGATATGAACGGCGACGGCGACGTCAATGTCACCGATGTCAATATCATCGCTGCTCACGTTAAAAGCATAAGGAGCCTTGCAGAAGTATCCCGCGGCGATGTCAACGGCGACGGTGATATCAACGTAACAGACCTCATGCTGGTCGCAGCCCATGTTAAGGGCATAAAGTCACTGAAATAATATGATACTCAAAGCGGGAACGGCCTGTTCCCGCTTTTTGTTTGTGCAAAATTACCAATGTTGGAAAACACTGTTGACATATATGAAAAAATGATGTATAATTTAACAAAAGGTGGTAAATATGAGTGGGATGGATATAGGTTCAGATAGTAGATATAGCAGGCTTGCCGCGGCAGGCCTTGTTTTGGTGCCCATATTTTCATCTTTTATAGTCAAAGAGGTGCAGCGACGATAGGTGTGTTGTGCCGTTTTTTATTTGAAGGAGGATATACAAAATGAAAACAAAGAAGATCGCAGCAGGTGTAATGGCACTTGCCCTGGTGTTCGGAACAATGGCAGCTGTCCCCACAGAGAACGGCTTTGGCTTCTTCGGCGGGATAAGCGCAAGCGCAGCCGCAGAGACCAAGAACTGGGGCACCAATGCCGAGTATACTATCGATGAGTCGACCATGACAGTTACTGTTTCTCCCAAAGAGGGCAGCGACGGTGTACTTTCCGACAAGACACCTTTTATGTTCAATAAGGATATAAAGCACGTTGTCATCAGCGAGGGCATAACCGAAATAAGCGACAATGCTTTCTATATGTGCGAAAACCTTGAAGACGTTGAACTGCCTCAGTCTTTAAGAGAGATAGGACAGAGCGCTTTCAAAGGCACCAAGGCCGAGAAGGTCTGCAAGGACGATAACAGGCTGAACGTTATCGGCAAGTGGATAATTTCCACCACCTCAGAATCCCATGACGACCAGAATGCCGACTATGTCATTCCTGCAGGCATAAAGGGTATCGCAGCCCGTGCTTTTGAGTACGCTACTATCAGCTCTCTCACTCTGCCCGAGTCTGTTGAGACCATAGGCAAAAACGCATTCTTCAACACCGATCTTCAGGAGATCAATTTCCCAAACAATTCCGAGGTGCGTATAGGTGACTATGCTTTCCACGGCACTAAGTTCAAAGAGCTCACCGTTCCCGCAAATGCAATTCTGGGCGCAGGTGCTTTCTACGGCTGTACCGATCTCAAAAGTGTGGATATCGTTGAGGGTGTTCCTGCTATAGGTAAAAGTGCTTTTGCTGACTGCGGAAACCTGATGAAAGTAACTATACCCTATTCGGTAGAAAGTGTAGGCGAGGACGCTTTCAGGGGTACAGGCATTGTATATCAGCAGAATTCAGAGCCTTTCGTTACTGTTTCTGATTGGCTGGTAGCTGTACATGATAAGTCTGAGTCTCTCACTGTTCCCGAGGGCATTGTTGGTATCGCTGATAATATGGGTCTTAAGGGTGAGCCAAAGCTGCCAAAGACTCTCAGGTGCATAGGCAGCTATGCAGTAAAGGGCGACGGCAAGACCGAGCATGAGACTCTGGAGATTCCCGCATCTGTAAAGTTTATCTCAGAGCACGCCTTCCATGACTATATAGCCAAGGAGCTTGTGCTGAATGAGGGCCTTGAATTTATCGGCAAGGAAGCTTTCAGCAGCATCACAGATAACGATATTACTCTCCCTGCTTCTGTGGAATATGTTGAATGCGGTGCTTTTGGCGGGCTGTACGCACAAGGCCGTTCCATAACTGTCCTGAACCCAGATTGTGTACTGAGTTGTGATGAACCTCTGCTGCCTAACATATTCATACCGACTTTTGTTGTCGATCGTGTCTATGGTTATACAGGCAGTACCGCTGAGGCTCTCTGCAAAGCCTACCATGATGACAGCAAAAGGAACGATGATTCAGAGCCCATGCTTTTCGTGCCCATTGACGGCAAGCCTGATGAGGGTGATGATACCGTCAAAGGCGACCTGAACGGCGACGGTGAAGTAAATGTTACCGATGTCAACCTTATAGCTGCCCACGTTAAAAGCATAAGAAGTCTTGGAAATGAGTCACTGGGCGACGTAAACGGCGACGGCGAAGTAAATGTTTCAGACCTCATGCTCGTTGCAGCCCATGTAAAGGGTATCAGACCTCTTGACTGACAGGATACTTCAAGCGGAGACATTTGTCTCCGCTTTTTTTGTTCACGGAATTTATGTTGACAAACGGTAAAAAAAGATATATAATTATATAGTATGCAAATTAAAATAGGATAACTATATATTGTGTTTGAAATGAGGGACGTAATGTCAGATAAATATATACCTGAACTGCCCGCCGATGAAGCTGTCATCAGGCTGAAAGAATGGGCTGAAAAATACAGCGCCGATAAAGGGCACCCGCCCCTTGCCTTTGTGCATTCCTACGGCTGTCAGCAGAATGTCAGCGACGGCGAGAAGATAAAGGGTATGCTGGCAAAGGTGGGCTATGGATTCACAGCTGAAACTAACGAGGCACAGCTTATACTGCTCAACACCTGCGCTGTCCGTGAAAATGCCGAGGACAGAGTTTTCGGTAATATCGGCAACTTTAAAAAGCTGAAAGAGAACGACCGTGATGTGGTCATAGGTATCTGCGGCTGTATGGCGCAGCAGCAGCACGTTGCCGAGAAGATAAAGGCTTCCTACCGTCAGGTGGATCTGGTCTTCGGCACCTTTGCCTATAACGATATGTTCTCCATGCTGTGGGAAATCATCTCAAAGCACAAGCGCCTGTTCAACCAGAACGAGGCCTGCACCGAGATAGACGAGAGCATGACCCAGCTGCGTGAGGATAAGGTAAGGGCATTCCTGCCCATAATGTATGGCTGCAATAATTTTTGTACATACTGTATCGTGCCCTACGTCCGCGGACGTGAGCGCAGCCGTACTCCCGAGGCTGTCATTGCAGAGGTGAAAAGTCTGGTGGAGCAGGGGTATAAGGAGATAACCCTGCTGGGACAGAACGTCAACTCTTACAGCTACGGTTTTCCGAAGCTTCTGCGGGAGATAGATAAGATAGAGGGCAAGTTCCGCATACGCTTCATGTCCAGCCACCCCAAGGATGCTACCCGTGAGCTGATAGATGCCATAGTGGACTGCGAACACGTCTGCACACACCTGCACCTGCCTGTTCAGGCGGGCAGTGACAGAGTGCTGAAAGCCATGAACCGCAGGTACACCACCGAGAAATATCTTGAGATGATCGACTACGCCCGCAGCCGTGTACCTGATTTTTCTTTTACTACAGACCTTATCGTGGGCTTCCCGGGGGAGACCTATGAGGAGTTCTGCATGACCAAGGATATCATAAAACGGGTGAAGTACGATAACATATATTCCTTCGTCTATTCCAGACGTTCGGGCACCCCTGCCGCTAAAATGGCAGATGATATCTCCGATAAGCAGAAAGGCCTGTGGCTGAGGGAGCTTCTGCTGGAACAGCGTGAGATAACCTCTGAAGGGTTCGGCAGATTTGTGGGCAGAACTGTGGAAGTCCTCATCGAAGGTGAGGGCAGGACAGGGGAAGGCTGGCTCACGGGAAAGAACGAGGAAAATATCATTGTTGAAGTCGAGGCCGATAAAAAGTATATAGGTGAGTTCGTCAAGGTGCATATCACCAAAGCCATGAACTGGGCTCTGAGCGGCGAACTTGTCACTGAGTAAAAACCATTATTTATATAAGGAGTGTTCATGATGAACGTTATAGAACTTACAAGACAGCTTGGCAAAGCTATCCAGGAAGATGAAAGATACAAGAAGTATGAGGAGGTATGCAAGCTCAACGATACCGATACCGAGCTTCAGAATTCCATAGGCAGATTTAACCAGATGCGTTCAGAACTCAGCGTTGAGATGCGCAAGCCCGATAAGGACGCAGACAGGCTCACCGAGCTTGACCGCGATATCAAGGAGCTTTACGATGAGATAATGGCTATGCCCAAAATGGTAGAATATAACGCTGCCAAGGCTGATATAGATGCGCTGATGAAGTCGGTGTACTATATCCTCCAGCAGGCAGCCGGCGGCGAAGACCCCGAGACCTGCCCTGCACAGGCACCCTCAGGCTGCTCCGGAAGCTGCTCTACCTGCGGCGGCTGCGGCTAAAATTCCCGCCAAGGACTTGACGGTCGGACAAAAATAATTACGGAACAGACTTTTTTATATAGAACGGAGTGGCAGAAGTGACACTTAAAGAGATAGACGAATCAAAGCTGACACCCATGATGAAACAGTATCTGGCGGTGAAGAAAAAGTATAAGAACCATATACTTTTCTACCGCCTGGGTGATTTTTACGAGATGTTCTTTGATGATGCCATACTGGTCTCAAAGGAACTGGAGCTGACCCTTACAGGCCGTGACTGCGGACTTGATGAGCGCGCACCCATGTGCGGTGTGCCTTTCCATGCCTGCGACGTGTACCTGAAAAAGCTCATCGAAAAGGGACATATGGTGGCTATCTGTGAGCAGACCAAGGACCCCGCCGAATGCCAGGGCCTTGTCCCCCGTGAGGTCATCAGGGTCGTTACTCCCGGTACCCTTATCGAGAGCAGTATGCTCGATGAGTCTTCCAATAACTACCTCTGCGCCTTCTATATGAAGTCCAAGGAGGCTGCTCTGTGCCTTGCGGATATATCCACTGGCGAGGTACACCTTTTTGAGTTCTCAGGAAAGGATACTGCCAACAGCGCTATCAATGAACTGTCCAGATTTTCACCCTCTGAGATACTCATAAACGATGCTATACTTTCAAATAAGGAGATCTCTGCTTTTATCCGTGAAAAGATAAAGACCAGCGTGCAGCTGCTGGAGGAAGCGGATTTCGACCCCGCCCGCCATACCGATGAGGTGCTGACACAGTTCTCCGTCAACAGCCTTGATTCGCTGGGGCTCAAAGCTGACAGCCTGAGCGCCTGTGCAGTATGCGGACTTTTTGCCTATATCCACGATACCCAGAAGGCGCTGGTAGGCAGATTTTCTTCCATAATCAGACACGACGCCGACCCCATAATGACCATAGGCTTCACCGCCAGAAGAAACCTGGAGCTTACGGAAACTCTCCGCAACAAGCAAAAGAAGGGTTCGCTTCTCTGGGTCATCAGCAATACCAAGACCTCCATGGGCAACCGTATGCTGAAATCCTGGCTGGAACAGCCCCTGATAAATCCCGCAAAGATCATCGACAGACTCAATGCGGTGGAACAGCTTGTCCGTGACCCTGTGGCGCTGGGGGAGATAAAGGAAGTCCTGGGCGGTGTGTATGACCTGGAACGTCTTATGACCAGGGTCATGTATAAGTCCGCCAGCCCAAGGGACTTAAAATCTCTTTCCCTTACTGCGCTGAAGCTCCCCGAGCTGAAAAGACAGCTTGCTGCCTTTGACGGCAAACTCATAAAGGACTGCGCAGGCAGGATATCCACCCTTGACGCAGTTTCAAATCTGGTGGAGAATGCTCTGGTGGACGAGCCCCCTGCCAATGTGAAGGATGGCGGTGTTATCCGTGACGGCTTCAATGAACAGCTTGACGGCCTGAGGAACATCATCTCGGGAGGCAAGGGAATCATCGAGGACATAGCCGAGCGCGAAAAGGAAAAGACAGGCATCAAGAACCTGAAAATAGGCTATAACAGGGTATTCGGTTACTATATAGAAGTTACCAAGTCCTACTATGACCTTATACCCGATAACTATATAAGAAAGCAGACCCTCGCCAACTGCGAACGTTTCATAACCGATGAACTTAAAGTGGCTGAAAACACCATTCTCGGTGCCAGTGACAAGATACTTTCCCTTGAACAGGAGATATTCACCGAGGTGCGTGACTTCATCGCCACACAGCTTCGCATAGTGCAGGAAACTGCCACTGCTGTAGCTGAGATAGATGTGCTTTGTTCCTACGCAACAGCCGCTATCAAGAACAACTACACCAAGCCCGAGATAGCTATCGACGGCATTATAAATATCAAGAACGGCCGTCATCCCGTTGTCGAGCTTATGCAGACCGATGAGGTGTTCGTGCCCAACGATACCTACCTTGACCTCAGCGGCAACCGCATGGCGGTCATAACAGGACCCAATATGTCAGGTAAATCCACCTATATGCGTCAGGTGGCGCTGATAACCCTTATGGCGCAGATAGGCTGCTTCGTCCCTGCGGACTATGCCAAGATATCGGTAGTTGACCAGATATTCACCCGTATAGGCGCCTCAGATGACCTTACCGCAGGCCAGTCTACTTTTATGGTGGAGATGAGCGAGGTGGCAGACATCGTCAAGCACGCCACCAAGGACAGCCTTGTTATCCTTGATGAGGTGGGCAGAGGTACCTCTACTTTTGACGGCATAGCTATAGCCCGTGCCGTTTCGGAGTATATCTCCACCTCCCGTTCGCTGGGCTGCAAGACCCTTTTCGCAACCCATTATCACGAGCTGATAGCCCTTGAAGACGAACTTACAGGGGTAAAAAATTACTCAGTTGCAGTAAAGCGCCAGGGCGATAACATCAAGTTCCTGCGTAAGATAGTGCAGGGCGGCGCCGATGAAAGCTACGGTATCGAAGTCGCAAAGCTGGCAGGCCTGCCAAATAAGATAATCGGCAGGGCGAAATCTCTGCTGGGCGAAATGGAAGCCGAAGCCATAAAGGCCAAGGCCGCAGTGGCAGGGACCGAGAACGACCAGATATCCTTCGATAAAATAAGCGACAGCATAGTCACCGATAAACTCCGCAAGACCAACATCGACGAGATGAACGATGAGGAACTCCGTGAGTTCGTTAAAGACCTGCTGAGATATGTATGAAGTATGACGAATATAAGTGCCTTATCGAGGAAAAACAGATAGCTAAAGAACCCGATAACTATCATGTGGCAAAATTAAAAGTTTATGCCCCCGATGAGAGCGACCTTCACGAGATAACTCTTACTTTCATAAAGACCATGGATCATAACGGTGCGTGGGATTTTGATTTAGTGCATATAGATGATGAAAATACCAATGTCATCACATTCAAGTGGAATGGCGGAGTGCGCTTGCTTGATGCCTTGAGCAAACTGCCGAAATTTGGCTGTGAACATAAAAAACAGCTGCTGCTTGATGCAGGCAGGGAATTTGACTTTTGAATAAAGGCGAAAGCCATAGAACAGGAAAGAAAATGTCAGAGATCAGAGTTTTGAGCAAAGAAGTTTCCGAGCTTATCGCCGCAGGTGAGGTCATCGACAGACCCGCCTCGGTGGTGAAGGAGCTTCTGGAAAATGCTATAGATGCAGGTGCGACAGTTATAACTGTTGAGATAAAAAACGGCGGCCGCACCTATATGAGAGTGACTGATAACGGCAAGGGCATCGCACCCGACGATCTGCCCACTGCCTTTCTTCGTCATGCCACCAGCAAGATCGCGCAGAAAGACGACCTTGACAGCATAATGACCCTGGGCTTCCGCGGTGAGGCGCTGGCTTCCATATGCGCAGTGGCAAAGGTCGATGTGCTGACCAAGCGCAAGGGCGACAGCTACGGCACCCACTATGCCATCGAGGGCGCAGTTGAGACCGCCAGCGAACAGTGCGGCTGCCCCGACGGCACAACCTTTGTGGTAAGGGATATTTTCTATAACGTCCCCGCCAGACTTAAATTCCTGAAAAAGGACAGCTCCGAGGCCAACCATGTAGCCGACCTTGTGACCAAGCTGACCCTCTCCCACCCCGACATTTCTTTCAAGCTCATAAGAGATAATAAGACCGAGATACTCACCGCAGGTGACGGTAAGATATATTCCGCAGTGTATTCGGTATATGGCAGAGAATTTGCCAACAGCCTCATCGAGGTTGACTATACCTGGCAGGGGATCCATGTTTACGGCCATACGGTAAAACCCCTTGAATCCAGGCTCAACCGCAAGTTCCAGAATTTCTTTGTGAACAAGCGCTATGTAAAATCCAAAGCCTGTGCGGCCGCACTGGAAGAAGCCTACCGCAACAATATAATGGTAGGCAAATTTCCCGCCTGCGTGCTGTATATTGACGTTCCTCCCAATACCATTGATGTGAACGTCCACCCCACCAAGATAGAGGTTCGTTTTTCCGATGAGAAGCTAATGCACGAGGCTGTGTATTTTGCCGTGAAAAATGCCCTTATGGAAAGGGATACCCCACGGGAAATGGTGCTTGATAAAAAGAAGAATTTCACCGAACATGAGCTGTATGATTTTCCTCCCGAGGACAACAGCGTGCAGTTGGAATTCGGTGTGGAGGAAAAAGCCCCCGCGGCGCAGGAAATACCCGCCCCCGCAGATATCCCGGCGGAAGCTTCCGCTGACAGTGTGCCTGTTGAAACAGCGGAGGAAAATACTGCACCTGTTCCCGCAGAGGAATATCCCCCTCAGCTTGAAGCACCCCCTGTGGAGGAGGACAGACCTCTTCCCGAGCCCCCCGAACAGAAGGCTTTTGCTCCCAGGATAAACTGGGTCGCAAACAGACCTATAGATGAGGAGAGCCGCAAAGCAGGGGAGGACCTGTTCCTGGCAGAACTGGAACAGCCCGCACCTGCGCCCAAGCCAAAGGAAAAGATAACCGTCGAGGAGATAAATAAGGTAATGCAGGAAATGCCACTGCCCGAAGCCCCCGACGAGAATGACCACAGCTTCAGCTATATCAGCGACCGCAGCTTTATACGCTCGGTGGTGCAGGAGGTCAAGCGTGAACCCAACAAGCCCAAGCCAGTGGTGGTAGGCGAACTTTTCAAGACCTACGTTGTGGCTCAGGTGGGCGATGAGATGCTGCTCATGGATAAGCACGCAGCTCACGAAAGATATATTTTCGAGAAGATAAAAAATGATATAAATGAACTGGAGACCCAGATGCTCCTTGAGCCTGTCATGGTCATGCTGTCATATGAGGAGTATGATGCTCTTTCTGCAAACCTTGATAAGCTGAGCAAGTTGGGCTTTGAGGTCGAGCCTGATGTGGCGCCCACAGTGGCGGTAAAGGGCGTGCCTATAATTTTGGGGGACAAGGAAAACCCAACTGAGGTAGTAACTGCCCTTGCCAAGAATTTTATCCAGTGCAAGCATAACCCCCAGCTGGAGATTTTCGATGACCTCTATCATTCGCTGTCCTGCAAGGCGGCTATCAAGGCGAATGATGATAACAGCCTTGTGGAGCTACAGGCGCTGCTCAACGCAGTGTACGATAACAACGATACCCGCTACTGCCCCCATGGCAGACCTGTCATGATAAAGCTTACTAAGAAAGATATCGAACGGCAGTTCAGAAGACTTGTGTAAGAGGGTGAATTTATGCATTACGCAGGAAAATGTCCCGTTTGCCGTGTGGGGCTGATGGAGCTGCTGTATGATGAAAATGAAAACATCTGCTTTGCCATGTGCGATGAATGTTCGGTAGAGTTTTCATCAGCAAAAGCACTGGCGGAAGTCAGCGGCGGAAAAAGAGTATTTTATAAGGATAAGAACGATCTGCACAAGATCCGTGCAGCCGATCCAGATGAGATAATAAGTTTCGGATTGACTGAGATATCGGCAGAATAAAGAGGTGATAAGGTGGATGAAAACAAGATACCCCTGCTGGTCATTGCAGGGCCTACTGCTTCGGGCAAAACTGCCCTTGCGGTGGAACTGGCCAAGCTGTATAACGGCGAGGTCATCTCTGCGGACTCCATGCAGATATACAAGGGGCTGAACATCGCCACCGCCAAGCCCACCCCCGAAGAAATGCAGGGCGTACCTCATCATCTCATTGATTTTCTTGACCCCGGGGAACCTTTCAGCGTAGCTGATTATGTCACCCTGGCCGCACAGAAGATAAGGGAAGTCCGTTCCCGAGGGCACCTGCCCGTTATCTGCGGAGGTACGGGGCTGTATATAAGCTCTCTGGTGGACAATATTATATTCGATGATACAGGCAGCGACCCCGCTGTCCGTGCCAGGCTTGAAAAGCAGGCAAAGGAAGAAGGTGCCCACGCTCTCTGGCTGAAACTCAATGAGATAGACCCCGAAACAGCCGCGAAGGTACACGAGAACAATCTGCCCCGTGTCATCAGGGGGATAGAGGTCTATGAGCTGACAGGTACCAGACTGAGCGAGCATAAGGTCAACAGCCGCAGGGAAGCCTCACCTTATGATGCCTGCATAATAGGCCTTACTGCCGAGGACAGGCAGTTCCTTTATGACCGTATCGAGCGCCGTGTGCATATAATGGCGGAAAACGGTATGGTGGAGGAGTGCAGGGAGGTCTGGGAAAAGGGAGGCCTTGCCACCGCAGGCCAGGCTATCGGCTATAAGGAGCTTGTGCCTTACTTTGAAGGCAGGGCTGAGCTTTCAGAATGTATCGACAAAATAATCTTGGAAACCAGGCATTATGCTAAAAGACAGCTTACCTGGTTTAGGCGAGTTGCTGATATTTCATGGGTCAAAATTGATAATTTTGACGATTTGAAAAAAATTATTGAAAATGTGCAAAATATAGTAGCCAAATCCAAAATTATGTGTTATAATATAGTGTGATGTATAATAGCGTCACTATGAAATGGTGCCGCCGCGTTCTTCTTTTGCGGCGCCGTAAATTTGAAAAGCACACGAAGATAAAGAGAAGGAGTGTCAGATAATGAATAAGAATATCAATCTTCAGGACGTATTTCTTAACCAGGCAAGGAAGGAGCAGGTGATGGTCAAGTTCATTCTTATGAACGGCTATCAGTTCAAGGGCATAGTAAAGGCATTCGACAGCTACGTTGTTTTCCTCGATTGCGAGGGCAAGCAGAACGTGGTGTATAAGCACGCTATCTCCACCATAGTTCCCGACCGTTCCATCAATATCCTTGATGCTGCAAAGAACGATCACACTGAAGGATAAGGAAGTAATATAGAATGAATTCATTGACCGTAAAGATACTTGCGGCACTGGTTTCACTACTGATGATAACGACTATCGCTACCCAGGTCTACTATTTTGTCCATGACAAGCACGATACTGAAGAAGCGGTGCTGGCCACTGTAAATGAGGATATACTGTTTGACGGCATAATAGTCAGGGACGAGAGCGTAGTCACCTATAACGGCGACGGTGTGCTTGACTATAAGTATGCCGACGGCAGCAAGGTGTCCATGAACAGCACTGTGGCAGAGGTGTATCCTTCCGAAGATGCCATTTATGCCAAGGACAGGATAGCTGAGATAGATTCCGAGATAGAGCTGCTTGAAAAAGCACAGGATCCCGCAACGACCAATTATGTAGAGCCCGATGCACTGCTTTCAGGGGTAAGGGGCGGCTACAGCGAGCTGCTGGAGGTCCTGGAAACGAGAGAGCTTGATAAGATACCCGATATAAGGTCGAAGATATCCCTCAACACTAATATGTACGGTGTCATCACAGGCACCGAGGCAGGCTTTGACCAGGCTATCAGCTCCCTTAAAGCGGAAAAAAGCAAGCTGAGCAGCAAGGCTGGTTCACCCTCGGATACCATTAAGGCTGATAAGACAGGCTATTTTGTCTCTTATGCCGACGGGTATGAAGATGAACTTAAAATGTCAGGTGTGGATAAACTCACCGAAGAGGATATACGCAGGGTCATCAAGGGCGATAAGAAGCCTCCCGCCAATGCGGTGGGCAAGACCTTCAACAGCTATGACTGCAAGATAGTCGGCATAGTAAAGTCAGATGCCAGGATAAATGATGACGCTAAGGTCTCCCTTAAGCTGAATTCTTCAAGAACTGTCTATGACTGTACCGTAGATTCTGTCAAGGCAGACGGCGAGAATATGATCGTCGTTCTTGATTGTGACAGAGTAGACGAGGCTCTGGTAGACTCCCGTTCTCTTTCGGCAAAGCTTATCTTTGATGAATATCAGGGTATCAGGGTGCCCAGAAGTGCGCTGAGATTTCAGGGCGACGACAAGGGCGTCTATGTTATGCTGGGCAAAGATGTTTCTTTCAAGAAGATAAATGTCATCTATGAGGGCGATGATTTCGTCCTTTCGGAGAATACTTCCGATGAGGAATATCTGCTGCTTTACGATCAAATTCTGCTAGAGGTGGTATCAAATAAAGATGTGTCAGTCACCAGTGCAGCCGAGCCCAAAGACGACGAGTCCACAGGGTGAGTTCGGTGAAGTTCTTGAAAATTATAAGCGCATATGCGAAAATGTTGAAAACGCAAAGGCAAAGTACCGCAGCAGTGACGAGAATATCGCCATAATGGCGGTCACAAAGACCGTTGCCCCCGAGAAGATAAATTTTGCGATCTCTCAGGGCATAACGCTTCTGGGCGAGAACAGAGTCCAGGAGTATCTTTCCAAAAAAGATCAGTACGACAAAACGGCGCAGGTGCATATGATAGGCCGCCTGCAGACGAATAAGGTCAAGTATATCATCAACGATGTTGCTATGATACAGTCAGTGGACAGTGTCAAGCTTGCGAAAGAGATAAACAGACTTGCAGCCAAAAACAACAGGATAATGGATGTCCTGCTGGAAATAAATATAGGCGGCGAGGAAAGCAAGAGCGGCATTGCGGCTGAGGGGCTGGACGAGCTCATATATGAAGCTGCCCAGCTGGAAAATCTGCGTATCAAAGGGCTTATGGCCATACCGCCCATAGGCTGCGGCGAGGATATGTTTGACCGTATGCACAGCATATTTCTGCGTGTAAAGGAAAAGGCTGTGCCCAATGTTTCCATGGAAACACTTTCTATGGGAATGTCAGGGGATTATGAGCTTGCCATAAAGCACGGTTCAAATCTCGTAAGAATAGGTACCGCCCTGTTCGGTGCCAGAAAATATTTGGAGGGTTAGAAAATGGGCGCACTAAAAGGTTTTAAAAATCTTTTCTTTGGCGAGGAAGAGAATGATTCCTTCGATTACGGATCGGATTTTCCCTCTTCTAAAGAGAAGAAAGTCTCCTCAGTAAAAAATGATTTTTTTGATAATGATTACAGCGGCTATAAGGGCAGCTCAGGCGGTCGTGCCAAGGAAGCTGCAAGCTATTCCGATCCCTTTGACGAGGGATTTTCCAGACCCAAGGCAGCCGCTGAACCGACTTACAGCAGCAGGGCAAATACATCAAATAATTTCGAGGAGGAGCGTAATATGAGCTTTGAGCAGACTACTACATTACAGATCGTACTTGCAAGACCTGTGGATTTTTCCGAGGTCAGAAGCATAGGTGATGATATAAACGCATATAAAACAGTGATCCTCAATCTTGAAATGGTCAAGAGCGATGATGCTAAGAGGATACTTGACTTCCTCTCCGGTGTGGCTTATGCAAATAAGGCGCAGATAAAGATGATGGCTCAGAAGACCTTTGCTATCATGTCCAAGAACGTTAAGTTCGACGGCAAGGATCTGCTGACCGAGCTGGAAAATAACGGCTACAGCTTCTGATAATGAATAAGAGGAATTTTTCGTTCCTTACAGACCTGAGCGATGACGACAAACGTCTGCTGTCCAGATTTTTGGATTGGACGGAACTGGCAGAAGAAAAATACATAACAAAGTATTCTGCATTTCTGGATGAAAGACAGTGCAGACTTTGTGAGAAAGTCATGGCATCAGTAAAATATGAAAATTACTTGCTGTGGGGCGGATATGAGGGCGCCGAAAGAAAAATGCTCTGCGTTTATCCGCAGTACAGCGATGAAAATATCAAAGACGGTTTCCCGATGAGTGCGGTGACGTTCAGGTACCGCACCGAGGACAAGCCTGACCACAGGGATTTCCTGGGTTCGCTTATGGCTCTGGGTATCACCAGAGACAGCGTGGGCGATATACTCGTGGGCGAGGGCAGAACTTCTGTTTTCGTCAAGGATACGGCACTTCGTGATGTATTGGCGGTGTCGAAGGTCGGCAGGATCGGCGTGAAGTCTGAAGAGGGCTTTGACAGTTCTGTAATAAAAGCACCCGAATTCCGCGAGATGACGGGAACTGTGGCTTCGCTGAGGCTGGACTGCGTGGTGTCGATGGCACTGAGGATATCCAGGGAAAAGGCAGCTGTCCTGATAAAGGGCGGCACTGTGGAGATCTCCCATGCGAAATGCGATCAGCCAAGCAAAATAGTCGAGGTCGGTGATAAGATCTCGGCAAGAGGATATGGCAAATTTCTTGTCAAGTCTGTTGACGGCGTCAGCCATAAGGACAGACTGCATATAACTGTATGTAAATATATTTAGGAGGGCTATAAACAATGATGACAGCAAACAGCATCAAAAGCAAAAGCTTTGAATCTGAAAGAAATGGTTACAGTCAGGCAGAGGTAGATAGATTTCTGGCAGAGGTAGCCAATGAATATGCAGCACTGGCTGCTGAAAATGCTGAAAACGAGGAGAAGATAGCTAAGCTGGTAGAAAAAGTCAGCGAGTATAAGGAAGATGAAGACGCTATCAAGGGCGCTCTGCTCTCTGCACAGAAGGAAGCTTCCAAGATCATCTCCGATGCAAAGAATAAGGCCAGCGCCATGGTAGACAGCGCCAAGAGCGAGCAGAGAAAGCTGGCTGAGCAGTCTGCCGCTGAGTGCGAGAAGATAGTAAGAGAGCATAAGGAAAGATGTGCTGCTCTTATCAAGGAGAATACCGAGATCACCGAGCAGAAGATCAATTCCCTGAGAGAGGCTTATGACGACGAGAAAGCTGCTTATGATGAACTCCGTGCCGAGGTGACTTATTTCAAGGCCAACCTGACAGCACTGTATCAGGAGCAGATAAAGCTCGTTATGCAGCTGCCCACTCTTTCTGATGAAGAGCTGGAAGCTTATGAGAATGGCGAAGATGAGTATTATGACGATGAGGAATATTATGAGGACGAGAAGGACACCGTTGAAGATATCGGCGCTCCTGCCCCTGTACAGCAGCCTACTGCGTCAGCAGCTGAGCTTGACAAGGTACTGAACACAGGTTCCTTTGAGCCCGTTATCCATAAGCCCAATCCCGAAGATCTTCAGTTCGGCAAGAAGAACGGCTAACTGAAATGTGAAGGCTCTGTTTTGCAGGGCCTTTTGCTGGTTAATGCTGGTACTGCAAAGTCAGTACAGTAAATTCTTCGGAGGGCAGGTGTGCAATGTTTGCACTTTCACTTGTACTTGCAGCTCTGCTGGTCGCAGCTGACCAGGGGCTGAAAGTATTGGTCAACAGTAAAATAGAGCAGGGCAGGGTCATCGAGGTCATCAAGCTCGGCAGTGTTAAGATATTTAGCTTGACACATATCCGCAACAGCGGAGCCGCCTGGAGCATAATGTCAGGCAAGACCTGGTTCCTGGTGCTGCTGCCTGTGGTGGTTTGTATCGCAGGTATCTTCTATATGTATAAGATCCGCAAAGGCAGTAAGCTTGAGATAGTCTCGCTGGCGATGATAATTGCTGGCGGCGTCGGCAATCTCATTGACAGGGTCAGGATGAAAGAGGTCATCGACTATATAAAATTTGAGCCCATAAATTTCCCCATATTCAATTTTGCGGATATCTGTATCGTCATCGGTGCCATACTTTTCTGCTTGTCGATCATCATCGCTGATGTCAATGAGCGTAAAGTGAAAAAGATTGACGGCAAATTGGAGAAAAAAGATGACTGACAGTTTCGTGTTCACCGCCGCAGCTGAAAACGCAGGCGAAAGGATAGACAAGCTGCTGTCAGTGCAGCTGCCCGATATGTCCCGTTCGGCTATACAAAAGCTGATCGAGGACGGCAGCGTTCTGGTGGGCGGAAAAAGCGTGGGCAAAAACTATAAGCTCAGAAACGGCGATGAGGTGGAGGTTACTATCCCGGAGCCCAAAGAACTTAAGGTCGAGCCCCAGGATATCCCCATTGAGATAGTTTACGAGGACGACTCTCTGCTGGTGGTAAATAAACCCAAGGGCATGGTCGTTCACCCCGCCGCAGGCAACCCCGACGGCACTCTGGTAAACGCACTGCTTTACCACTGCAAGGGGAGGCTATCTTCTATAAACGGTGTTATCCGCCCGGGGATAGTACATAGGATAGATAAATTAACCAGCGGCCTGCTCATGGTCGCTAAAACGGACAAGGCTCATAACTGCCTTGCCGCACAGATAAAGGAGCACAGCTTTACAAGAGAATACAATGCTGTCTGCTCTGGAAGGTTCAAAGACTTGACAGGTACTGTCAATGAACCTATAGGACGCAGCAAGTTCGACCGCAAGAAAATGTGCGTCACCTACCGGAACAGCAAGGAAGCTGTCACCCACTATGAGGTGCTGGAGGAGCTGGGGCAGTATTCGCTGGTAAAGTTCAGGCTCGAAACAGGCAGGACTCACCAGATAAGGGTGCATTCAGCCTTCATCGGCCACCCCGTACTGGGGGACGATGTCTACGGCAAGCCCTACAAGGGTATCGAGGGTCAGTGCCTGCACGCAAAAAAGCTGGGGTTCGTTCACCCCGAAACGGGCTGTTATTTGGAGTTTGACTCCGAGCTTCCCGAATATTTTGCAAAGATACTTGATAAGTTAAGGAAAGGAAAACATTTTTAATGTTTGAAGATATAAGCAAAGTCCTGCTGATAACGGATATGGACGGCACATTCCTGCCGTCAAGTAAAATTCCCGGACAGCGCAGCATCGAGGCAATAAAGAAGTTCCAGGCCGGGGGCGGGAAGTTTTCTATTGCTACAGGCCGTGCTATCCAGGCGGCTCAGCAGTATTTTGACTCATTTTCGGTCAATTGCCCGATCATAATGAGCAACGGCGGAATGGTCTATGACCTTGCGGAACGCAGGCAGATATACGATGTCTATGTGCCTGGATCAACAAGGCAGATAGTTTCCGAGATACTCAGGGACAACCCTGATGTAGGCTGTGAAGTTCTTACACTTGACACTGTCTACGTACCGCAGATGTCCCCGCTGGAGGCTAAGCACAATGTCATCTGCAAGGTGGACCCTGTGCTTTGTACGGTAGATGAGATACCCGATAACTGGTATAAAGTCCTGTTCGCCATTGAACCCGAGAAAATGGAAAGGCTCATGGATTATGTGGCTTCAAAGGGCTGGACGGGTGTTGATTTTGTAAGGTCTGCCAATGAGTATTATGAGATACTCCCGCAGAACATCTCCAAGGGCTCAGCCCTGGAAAAGATGCGCTCGCTGTGCGGCATGGAGGACTACACCTTTGTAGCCATGGGCGATTACAACAACGATATAGAAATGCTTGAAGCTGCCGACCTGGCAGTATGTCCCTCAAATGCAGTAGATGAAGTCAAGGCAGTCTGTGACCTGGTGCTTGAACAGTCCTGCGAGGAAGACGCTGTCGCTGCGGCACTTGAGTATATATACGGACAGCTAGACGGCTGATATCTGTTATCGTGTCAGGAGGGAACTTCCATGTGTGCCGGACAGTTCCTGAATGATACCCGACAGGCGACCCGTTTTGTCCGCAAATCAATTTGACAATCTGGAGGTTTTTGTATGGACGCTACACTGAAAAAACAGCTTGAGATAACTGCCACCAAGGTTCGTCTCGGCATAATCGAGGGCGTTTTCAACGCCAAGTCCGGTCATCCCGGCGGCTCCCTTTCGATAGCCGATGTGTTGACCTATCTTTACTTTGCAAAAATGAACGTATATCCCGACAAGCCCGATGAGGCCAGCAGAGACAGATTTGTTCTCTCCAAGGGTCATACCGCGCCTGCTCTTTATTCAACTCTTGCTCAGAAGGGCTTCTTCCCCGAAGAAGAGCTCAAGAGCCTCAGACACATAGGTGCCCTCCTGCAGGGTCATCCCTGCATCCATATCCCGGGTGTTGATATGTCCTCCGGTTCTCTGGGACAGGGCGTGTCTGTTGCCGCAGGTATGGCACTTTCTGCCAAGTATCAGGGCGAGACCTACAAGGTATACACCATTCTTGGTGACGGCGAGATACAGGAAGGCCAGGTATGGGAAGCTTCCATGTTCTCCGCTCACTACAAGCTTGACAATCTGGTAATGATCGTTGATAATAACGGCCTCCAGATCGACGGCAAGATCAGCGATGTAATGTCCCCCTATCCCATAGTTGATAAGTTCAAGGCATTCGGCCTGCACGTTGTTGAGGCTGACGCTCATGACTTTGATTCTCTGGAAAAGGCATTCGATGAGGCTGAGTCTGTCTGCGGACAGCCCACCGTTATCGTAATGAAGTCAACAAAGGGCAAGGGCGTTTCCTTCATGGAGGATAACGTTTCCTGGCACGGCACAGCACCCAATGCCGAGCAGTATGCTCAGGCTGTTGAGGAGCTGACCGCACATCTGAAAGAACTGGAGGGCTGAGTCATGGCTGATGTAAAGAAGATAGCAACTAGAGAAAGCTACGGCAACGCACTGGCGGAGCTGGGCGACAAGTACGATAAGCTGGTAGTTCTTGATGCCGACCTGGCAGCTGCTACCAAGACAGGTATTTTCAAGAAGAAGTTCCCTGACAGACACTTTGACTGCGGTATCGCTGAGGCAAATATGATGAGCGTGGCTGCAGGTATGGCGGCAACAGGACTTATTCCTTTTGCTTCCACCTTTGCAATGTTCGCAGCAGGCAGAGCTTTCGAGCAGGTGAGAAATTCCATCGGCTATCCCCACCTGAACGTGAAGATAGGCGCAACTCACGCAGGTATCTCTGTTGGTGAGGACGGCGCTACCCACCAGTGCAACGAGGATATTGCACTGATGAGAACTATCCCCGGCATGACAGTTATCAACCCCGCTGACGATGTTGAGGCTAAGGCTGCCGTTGAGGCTGCTATCAACTATCAGGGTCCTGTTTATATGCGCTTCGGCAGACTGGCAGTGCCTGTATTCAATGACGCTGCTACCTACAAGTTCGAGCTGGGCAAGGGCGTTCAGCTGAGAGATGGTAAGGATATCGCCATTTTCGCTACAGGCCTTATGGTCAACGAGGCTATCGAGGCTGCCAAGACTCTGGCTAATGAGGGTATCGATGCTGCTGTTATCAATATCCACACTATCAAGCCTATCGATGAAGACATCATCGTGAAGAATGCTGCCAACACAGGTCTTGTTATGACAGTTGAGGAGCACAGCATAATCGGCGGTCTGGGTTCTGCTGTAGCAGATGTACTGTCTGCTAAGTGCCCCACCAAGCAGGTAAGGATCGGCGTGAACGACGAGTTCGGCCATTCAGGTCCCGCTGTTGATCTGCTCAAGCAGTTCGGTCTCTGCGCTGACAACATCGTTGCCAAGGCAAGAGAAGCTGTCAAGGCTAAGTAATTTTTCAAAACTGCTATCATTCCCCGTAGCTTTTATAGCTTCGGGGAATTTTTTGCCTTTTCCCAGCCATTCACACCTCAGCCCGACAATGAGTAGTATAAAAGGGAGGTGGTAAAATGAGCCGCAGACATACATCGAAAAAGTGCAAGCTTTCATATATCCTTCTTATTATCATTATCCTGATGATAGCTGCTGCCGCCGCTGCAGCCTGTGAGATAGGCGAACATCTGGCGGAGATAGCCGAATATCGGGGCAGGGCAGCGGCCACCGAGATAGTCACCGCTGCCGTTGACCGCACAATGTCCCGCTGCAAAGATGAGAAACTATATCAGCTTGTCTGCGATGAAAAGGGCAGGGTGCTTTCAGCAGAGCTTAACGCTGCTTCCGCCAACAGACTGAAAAATATCCTCACCGAGGAGATCGAGCATGGTCTTGAAAAGCTGGGCGAAGAGGGCATAGCCATTCCCGTGGGCACCTTACTGGGCATACCTGTCTTCACGGGAAAAGGTGCCGCCTTTGAACTCGGGGTTCAGCAGCTGGGTGCTGTTACAGCCCGGCTTTCCTCCGACCTGCAGAGCGCAGGCATAAACCAGACCCGCCTGACGGTAAATGTCACAGTCACCGTAAGCATCAGGGCTATCCTCCCTGACGGCCATAACGATATCACCGTCACCGAAGAGCATATCATCAGCGATAATATGATCGTAGGGGAGGTGCCCCATACTTACCTTGCAGAACATACTTGTATTCCGCAGGAAGATGTGGTATAATATATCTATCTGATAACGAAAGGCGGCAGTAACATGGCTGACAAGGACAACGCAAAAAAACGCATAGATGAGCTGGTGGATACCCTTAATTACCACGCTCACCTCTACTATGTTGAGGACAGGAACGAAATATCCGACTACGATTACGATATGCTCCAGAACGAGCTGAAAAAGCTTGAAGCGGAATACCCCGACCTTATCCGACCCGACAGCCCCACCCAGCGTGTGGGCGGCGAAGCGGTCTCGGGCTTTGAAAAAGTTTCCCATAAGGTGCAGATGGGCTCTCTGCAGGACGTTTTCTCCTTTGAAGAAGTCAAGGCTTTTGTGGACAGGGTCTGCGAGACCGTAAGCGAGCCTGCATTTGTAGTCGAACCCAAGATAGACGGACTTTCCGTTTCACTGGAATATCATGATGGTCAGCTGACCGTGGGCTCGACCCGCGGTGACGGCTTTGTGGGCGAGAATGTCACCGAAAACCTGAAAACAGTCCGTTCCATACCCGTTGCCATTGACAACTCACTGCCTATGATAGAGGTCCGCGGCGAGGTCTATATGCCCCGCAGTGTGTTCCTTGACCTGGTAAAGGAGCAGGAGGAAAATGACGAGCAGCCCTTTAAAAATCCGAGAAATGCCGCCGCAGGTTCCCTCCGCCAGAAGAATCCTAAAATTGCCGCAAAGCGCAAGCTTGATATCTTCGTGTTCAACGTTCAGCAGATAGAGGGCAGGGAACTTACCTCCCATAAGCAGTCCCTCGATCACCTGAAAGAACTGGGATTCAAGACCATACCCGACTATCGCAGAGTCACCACTGCCGAGGAGATAATCGCCCGTATCACCGAGATAGGCGAAACTCGTTTTGACCTGCCCTATGATATCGACGGCGTGGTCATCAAGGTAGATGACTTTGCTCAGCGCGAACTTCTTGGTGCTACTGCTAAGGTGCCTAAGTGGGCTGTCGCATATAAATTCCCCCCTGAGGAGAAGAACACTAAGCTCCTTGATATCGAACTCAATGTCGGCAGAACAGGTGCTGTCACCCCCGTGGCCATATTTGAGCCTGTGTTCCTGGCAGGCACTCAGGTCGCCCGTGCTACCCTGCATAATCAGGATCTCATCAACGAGAAAAACATCAACATCGGTGATATCATAAAAGTTCGCAAAGCAGGGGATATCATTCCCGAAGTCCTGGGTTCTGTGGAAAAGCATTCTGAGGGCGCATTTACTTTGCCCGATGAATGCCCCGTATGTCACACCAAGCTCATCAAATCCGAGGAGGAAGCAGCTGTCCGCTGCCCGAACGTTGAGTGCCCCGCCCAGATATTCCGCAGTATAGTCCACTTTGCTTCAAAGGGTGCCATGAATATTGACGGCCTTGGTCCCCAGATCGTCAACGCACTTCTCGATTCAAAGCTTATAACCTCCGTGGCTGACCTCTACCACATCACCGAGGCAAAGCTGCTTGACCTGGAGAACTTCAAGGAGAAGTCAGCCCATAATCTGGTAACGGCTATCGAAAATTCAAAGTCCAATTCTCTGGACAGATTGATATTCGGCCTTGGCATACGCGGTATCGGTCAGGCGTCTGCAAAGCTGCTCTGCGCCAAATTCGGCGGACTTGACAGCATCATGCAGGCCTCAGCTGAGGAGATAGCCGATATAGAGGGCTTCGGCGATATCATGGCGCAGAGCGTATACAGCGCTTTCCATGAGGAGCATATGCTCTCACTCATTCAGCGCCTTAAGGACTGCGGCGTAAATACCGATTACGAAAAAGTTCAGCAGGACGACCGCTTTGAGGGCAAGACCTTCGTCCTCACAGGCACCCTGCCTACCCTTAAGCGCAATGAAGCCAAGGAGCTCATCGAGAAATTCGGCGGAAAGGCCAGCGGCTCAGTGTCCAAGAAAACGGACTATGTCCTTGCAGGCGAGGAAGCAGGCAGCAAGCTGACAAAAGCCCAACAGCTGGGTATAAAGATCATCACCGAGGAAGAATTCATGGAGATGATAAAGTAAAAGCATAAACAAAGACCCGAAGCCGTAAAAGATTTCGGGTCTGATTTTTTGTACTATTCTTCCGTCCCCTTGATATACTCAACAAACTGCTTTGCCACTCTTGGAGAACGTCCGCCCTTGCCCAAGGCAAACTGCTCTGCCTTCATCTCCAGTTCTTCACGGTCGGTCTTGAGTTCGTACTGGTCAGCCAGCTTGTTGACCAGATCAAGATACAGCTTCTTGTCAGGTTTCTGGAAAGTGATTGTCAGCCCGAAACGGTCGGAAAGTGACAGCAGTTCCTGCATGGTGTCCTTGAAATGTATCTCATCGCCTTTGCGTGCCGAGAATGTTTCCCTCACCAGATGACGGCGGTTCGATGTGGCATAGATGACCAGGTTTGAAGCCGTTGAAGCCACGCTGCCCTCCAGTATGGCTTTCAGCGCAGCATAATCATTGTCGTCCTCGGTAAATGACAGGTCATCAATGAAGATAATGAATTTAAGGGGATTTCTGCTTATGCTCTCAACAATGTTGGGTATCTCGTGGAGCTGTTTCTTCTTAAGCTCAATGAGCCTGAGACCCTCGCAGGCAAACTCATTGGCAATGGCCTTTACGGTGGAAGACTTGCCCGTGCCGCAGTCGCCGTAAAGAAGTACATTGTTGGCAGGCTTGCCCGCCAGCAGAGCCTTGGTGTTGGCTATTACCATGCTGCGCTCCTCCTCATAATTGTGCAGCTGCGAGAGCCTTATGGGGTCTGGGTATTCTACGGGGGTCAGCACACCCTCCTTGATGATGAAGATGTTGAACTTCGAGTAAATTCCGTAGCCTATCTTGTCTATAGCATGGACTCTGTCTGCATATATCTTCGAGAAGTCCCTGGGGCTTATCCTGTACTCAGGCAGAAAACCGTCATAGTTTATCCTCCCCGTGAACTCACTGCTGGGTATGGTGCCAAGCTCCTCCAGAAAAGCCAGCTCGTTGGCAAGGCAGTTTTCGAGCATAGTGCCAATTTCCTTGCCCTCGCCCTTTCTCAGCAGGAAAAGGTTCTCGTCCTCCAGCATTATTTTTACCATATACTCCGTCAAGTCCTCGCCGTATTTGTAAAGCTCAGCGCACATATCGCTGTAGCAGTCAATGGCAGTTTCCGTGTCCTGCTCCTCAATGTTTATCATGGTATGTATCATGTTGAAGATGACCTTGTCGTCCCATATCTTTTTAAATATCACAAGGCTCCGTATCTGCAGTAATATCCGTTTGAAATCAGTCATTATTACTCCTCCGTTACCAGTATAGTCCATTTTTTATCCCTGTTATCCTATATCCGTTCTTTTCAAGAAGTCCGTAGCCGTCTACCCGTAAAGTTTTTCGGCTGATGAAGCATCCCTCCCCGAGAAGTTCAAGCATCAGCACCGCACCTGCGGGTCTGTCGGTCATGAAGCTTACTTCCTCACCGTCCTTGACCGCAGTTATCCTTTCGGGGAAGCTGTCTTCTCCGTCCTCAGCTTTACGTCCGAAGACCACATCTGTCCTCGCCGTTTTGTCCTCAGCAGGGGATAGCTTTATGATAATGCCCTCGGTGAATTCTATCAGGCAGACGTATTTATTCCCGCCGACGGTAAGCCGCCGTATCTTCTTTTTCATAGAAAAGTCCACTTTCCGCCGACATTTTCCCGCTGCGCCGAATGCCCGCAGCCCAGCCCCGCCAGCTTGCCCAGAGTATTGTCAGATCTGTAGATCTCACCCAGCGACACCAGCCTTGCTTCCTCCTCACAATGCCGTCTTCCGCAGAGAAACTGCCGACAGCCGTCATCATCGTGAGAAACATAAAGCACGGGCGCACCCTCTTCTGTTACATGACAGCAGGTAAAAACTGCCATATCAGGGGGCTCTGTAAATGGAAAACTGTTTTTCACCCTTCTCACCTCGCATAGATCCTATTACATTATATAACATTTTCACTTATAAGTCAATGTTTAATAATTAAGTCATTGACAAGCACCCCCAAGATGTAGTATAATATAACATATATCGATACATTCTGTATCAGGGAAAAGTAAAATAATCTGTAAAGGAGCTGCTGATATGTCAGTATACAGAATTTATGTTGAAAAAAAGCCCGAGTTTGCAGTAGAAGCAAATTCTCTGCTGGGCGGCATCAAGTCTGCACTGGGTCTTGATAACCTCACGGGTCTGCGTGTCATCAACCGTTATGACGCCGAGGGTCTGCCCCGCAAGGATTTTGAACTTGCTGTTCCCGTGGTGTTCTCTGAGCCCGCGGTAGACGTTACCTACGATCATCTCCCCGCTGTGGGTGAGGACGAACAGATATTCGCAGTTGAGTATCTCCCGGGTCAGTTTGACCAGAGAGCTGATTCATGCGCACAGTGTATCTCGCTGCTGACAGCAGGCAAGCGTCCCGTCATCAAGTCTGCCCGCATCTATATCGTCAGCGGCACCCTGACCGATGAGGAGCTTGACCAGATCAAGCACTACATGATAAACCCCGTTGAGTCCAGAGAGGCTTCTCTTGATGAGTTTGAAACTCTGGATATCAAGTATGATATCCCCACCACCGTTGATACTGTGGACGGTTTCATCTATTCCACCGAGGACGACCTCAAGGCTATGCTGACAGAGCTGGGTCTTGCTATGGACCTGGACGATATCAAGTTCTGCCAGAAGTATTTCAAGGAGCAGGAGAACCGCAACCCCACTATCACCGAGATCAGGATGATAGATACCTATTGGTCCGACCACTGCCGTCACACCACTTTCTCGACCATAGTTGACAACGTTTCTATCGAGCCTGATTATATAGCAGCGACCTTTACCGATTACATAAATGCCAGAAAAGACCTCTACGCAGGCAGAACTGACAAGCCCATCACCCTTATGGACCTTGCCTGCTTCGGCGCAAAGCAGCTGAAAAAGGCAGGCCTGCTCAAAGACCTGGACGAGAGCGAGGAGATAAATGCCTGCTCCGTCAAGATCAAGGTCGATGTTGACGGCGTTGACGAAGACTGGCTGCTCATGTTCAAGAACGAAACTCATAACCACCCCACCGAGATCGAGCCCTTCGGCGGCGCAGCTACCTGCCTTGGCGGCGCTATCAGAGATCCTCTGTCGGGACGTTCCTATGTATATCAGGCAATGCGTGTAACAGGCGCAGGCAACCCCCTCGTTCCTGTTGAAGATACTATCGCAGGCAAGCTGCCCCAGAGAAAGCTGGTAGTCGGCGCGGCTAACGGCTATTCATCCTACGGCAACCAGATAGGTCTGGCAACAGGTCACGTCAATGAGATCTATCACCCGGGCTATGTTGCCAAGAGAATGGAGATCGGCGCTGTTATCGGTGCTGCTCCCGCTTCCAACGTTAGGCGTGAAAGACCTGCTCCCGAGGATATCGTTATCCTGCTGGGCGGCAAAACAGGCCGTGACGGCTGCGGCGGTGCAACAGGTTCCTCCAAGTCCCACACTCTCCACTCTCTGGAGACCTGCGGCGCTGAGGTGCAGAAGGGTAATGCTCCCGAGGAGAGAAAGCTCCAGAGATTGTTCAGAAATCCTGAAGTTACCTCAATGATAAAGCGCTGCAATGACTTCGGCGCAGGCGGTGTTTCCGTTGCTATCGGCGAACTGGCTGACGGCCTGCAGATAAACCTTGACCTCGTTACCAAGAAGTATGACGGTCTTGACGGCACCGAGCTGGCTATCTCCGAATCTCAGGAGAGAATGGCTGTAGTTATCGCCAAGGAAGATCTTGAAAAGTTCATGGCAGAAGCTTCCAAGGAAAACCTTGAGGCTACCATGGTAGCAAGAGTCACCGAGGAGCCCAGGCTGAGAATGAACTGGAACGGCAACACTATCGTTGACCTGTCCAGAGAGTTCCTCAATTCCAACGGCGCTGAAAAGCATACCGATATCGAAGTTCCCACCCCCGTATTCGCACAGGACGACGGCGGTGCCGATACTGCTGACCGCTGGGAAGCTATGATATCCAACCTGAACATCTGCTCCCAGAAGGGTCTTGTAGAGCGTTTCGACTCTACTATCGGTGCAGGCACCGTGCTGATGCCCTACGGCGGCAAGTACCAGAACACACCTACCCAGGCAATGGCTGCCAAGCTGCCCGTTCTCGGCGGCGAGACCACCACTGCTTCTATAATGGGCTGGGGCTTCAACCCCTTCCTTTCCAGTGTCAGCCCCTACCACGGCGCTATGTCCGCTGTAGTTGAGTCTGTTTCCAAGGTCATCGCTACAGGCGGTACCTATGAGCATTGCTGGCTGACTTTCCAGGAATACTTTGAGAGAACACAGAATACTCCTTCACGCTGGGGCAAGCCTTTCTCCGCACTGCTGGGCGCATATAAGGCTCAGATAGAGCTGGGCTGCGGTTCCATAGGCGGCAAGGACTCCATGTCTGGTACCTTTGAGAACATCGACGTTCCTCCAACACTGGTATCCTTCGCAGTTTCCACTGCCAAGACAGATAAGATCATCTCTCAGGAATTCAAGAAGGCTGGTTCAAAGGTAATACTTATCAAGCCCGATTACGATGTAAATAACCTGGTCGATTTCGACAGCCTGAAAAAGGTATTCGCCAAGGTCGAAAAGCTTATCGCTGACGGTCAGGCACTGGCTTGCTGGTCTGTGGCTTACGGCGGTGTTTCCGAGGCTGTGGCCAAAATGGCATTCGGTAATAAGATAGGCTTCAAGTTCACCGATAAGGTAACTCCCGCAGAGCTTTTCCGTGCCTGCTACGGCAGCTTCGTTATCGAGCTGGCTGAGGGCGTCGAGACCGACGAGAGAGTTATAGGTGAAACTACCGAGGCTTATACTATCGAGAACGCTGATTACACCATTGACCTTGAAAAGCTCCAGAAGCTCTGGGAGGGCAAGCTTGAACCCGTATATCCCGTTCATGTGAAGGAGCCCGCTGAGAAACCAAACAAGTACAGCTTCAAGGCCGAGGAAAGAAAGGCTCCTGCTATCAAGGTGGCTAAGCCTAAGGTGCTTATCCCCGTATTCCCCGGTACCAACTGCGAGTACGACACTGCAAGGCAGTTTGAAAAGGCAGGCGCCGAGGCTGAAATATTCGTTGTAAGGAACCTCTCCGAGCAGGCTATCAAGGAGTCTGTTGACGCTATGGAGAAGAAGATCAAGGAGTCTCAGATAGTTATGCTTCCCGGCGGATTCAGCGGCGGTGACGAGCCTGACGGAAGCGGTAAGTTCATCGTTTCCTTCCTCAGAAACCCCAAGCTGACCGATGCTATCCATGACCTGCTGAAGAACCGCGACGGCCTGATGCTGGGTATCTGCAATGGTTTCCAGGCTCTGGTAAAGCTGGGTCTTGTGCCCTACGGCGAGATCGTTGATATGCGTGACGATTCACCTACACTGACCTTCAACACCATTGCAAGACATCAGTCAAAAATGGTAAATACCCGTATCGCTTCCAACAAGTCGCCCTGGCTGGCAGCTTGTGAGGTCGATGATATCCACAGCATAGCTATTTCTCACGGTGAGGGTCGCTTCGTTGCTTCCACTGAGGAGATAGCAAGGCTGGCAGCTAACGGACAGATAGCTACACAGTATGTTGACTTTGACGGTGAACCCACTTTCGATATCCACTGCAACCCCAACACCTCCTTCGATGCTATCGAGGGCATTACTTCTCCCGACGGCAGAGTGCTGGGCAAAATGGGTCACTCCGAGAGAATGGGCAACGGTGTTTGCATCAATGTACCCGGTGCTAAGGATCAGAAGATCTTTGAAAGCGGCGTAAAGTACTTCAAGTAATTGTTTCAGCCGTCCGTTAATGCGGACGGCTGTTTTTAAGGAGAGATATATGGATACTTTTCAGAGCAAATATATACCGAAATGCATAATCTGGGCGGTAGGGGGACAAACGATCTTCAGCTTTATCATAGCGCTGCTCATGCTGCCTATGGCGCAGAATATGTCCGATAGTCATGACCCCTCACCGCTTCTGCCTATTGCGCTTATCGGCAATATCGCTTCCTGTGTTTTTGCGGTAGTAGCAGAATATGTCTGCATAGGCAAGGCCATGAATGAATGCAGAACACTTCCCGCTTCGCCTAAGCGCTGGTTCGGTATATTTACTCTTGTGCAGCTGGGTATGCAGGTAAAGGAAGCTGTGAGCCGCCTGATCAATTACAGGAGGCTGTATAGTTCTCTTGACCAGCAGCTGAACAGACTGCCTTATTCCAACGAGAAACAGGTCACACAGGATTATATGGAAAGATTTCTTGCCGAGTTTGACAAAAGCGTGCTGATATCAATGGCCGTTTGTCTTGTAATGATAGGACTGTCGTATTTTGTGCTTATGGCCGGTTTTCAAAGCTATCAGAAGAAATTTTCCCACTTAAGGCAGTAAAACAACGATCTGAGAAATTAGCTTTACTTTTGTTTTGGAATATGCTATAATTAAGGCAGTACCGATATCAGCGGTGCTGCCCTTGATTTTTTTAGGATAATAAGGAGGTCATTAAATGGAAAAACTGCTTAAGCTGTTAAAGAGCAATGCAAGGCTCACCAACGCCGAGCTTGCCGTTATGCTGGATAAGACCGAGGCGCAGGTCGCCGCGGATATAGAAAAACTTGAAAAGGACGGTATCATCACAGGTTATACCGCCATAGTGGATGAAGCGGTGTACGACCCAAATTCCGTGACCGCCCTTATCGAGCTCAAAGTCACACCTCAATCCCAGTCGGGCTATGATGATATAGCAAAGTCCATAGCTGCCTATGAGCAGGTCGAGTCCGTAAGGCTGATGTCAGGGGCTTATGATATTCTGGTATCCGTAACGGGCACCAATATCCGTGAGGTATCCCGTTTCGTGGCAGAGAACCTTGCAGCTATCGACGCTGTGCAGTCTACCGCCACCCACTTTTTGCTGAGAAGCTATAAGGTCAACGGTATCTCCGTTACCGCTGACGATACCGATGAGAGAGGATTGATATTCCCGTGATAGATTATAATAAAGCCCTGTCACCTGTTATTCAGGGCATGAAGCCTTCGGGCATAAGAAAGTTTTTTGATATCGCTCAGCAGCTGGAGGGGGTTATCTCCCTTGGTGTGGGCGAGCCTGATTTCAAGACCCCCTGGGTGGTCAGAAGGGAAGCTATAAACGTCCTTGAAAAGGGAAGGACTTCCTATACCGCCAACGCAGGCCTTGCTGAACTCCGCAAGGAGATATCAAGGTATTTTGCCGACCGCATAGGTGTTGAGTACGATCCCGCCGATGAGATAATAGTTACCGTAGGCGGCTCTGAGGGCATAGACCTCTGCCTGCGCTCGGTCATATCACCCGGTGATGAGGTGCTGGTGGTGCAGCCTTCCTTTGTCTGTTACAGCCCTATAGTTTCCCTCTGCGGAGGTGTGCCTGTACCTATTGAAACGAAGGCAGAAAACGAGTTCCGCCTGACCCCGCAGGAACTCCGTGAGAAAATCACCGACAGAACCAAGCTGCTGGTGCTTCCTTTCCCCAATAACCCCACAGGGGCTATCATGCGCAGGGAAGACCTTGAAGCTATAGCAGAAGTCCTGCGTGATACGAATATACTGGTGCTTTCCGATGAGATATATTCAGAGCTTACCTACAGCGGCAAGCACGTTTCCATAGCGTCACTGCCCGATATGCGTGAGCGCACTATCGTCATCAACGGATTTTCCAAGGCCTATGCCATGACGGGCTGGCGCCTCGGTATAGCAGCAGCCCCCAGGGAGATAACTACCCAGATGCTCAAGCTGCACCAGTATGCTATCATGTCCTCCCCGACGGTGAGCCAGTTTGCGGCCATAACCGCCCTGCGGGAATGTGATGACGACATAAAGAAAATGCGTGATGAATACGATATGCGCCGCCGCTATCTGGTGGATGCTTTCAATAAGCTGGGGCTGGATTGCTTCACACCTCAGGGGGCTTTCTATGTGTTCCCCTGCATAAAAAGCACAGGGCTGTCCAGCACGGATTTCTGTGAAAAGCTGGTCTACAGCAAAAAGGTAGCTGTGGTGCCGGGCAACGCTTTCGGCGAATGCGGCGAGGGCTTCGTGAGAGTGTCCTATGCTTACTCCCTCAACCACCTGAGAGAAGCTATAAAGCGTATCGGAGAATTTTTGGAGGAGCTTAAAAATGGCACTGTACAATAATCTCAAAGTCAAGGCATACGGCAAGATAAACCTCTTGCTGGATATTATAGGCAGAAGGGAAGACGGCTATCATATGCTCAACACTGTCATGCAGTCGGTGAGCCTTTATGATACCCTGGAGCTTTCCCTTGATGAAACTGCCCCCGAGGGTATCGAGCTTATCTGCGATAAGGAGGGCTTTCCCCTTGACAGCACAAACCTTATCTGGAAAGCTGCCGACCTTTTCAAGGAGTTTTCTCATATCCGTTTCGGCGGAAAGCTTATTGTCAAGGTGGAGAAAAATATCCCCTCACAGGCAGGCATGGGCGGCGGAAGTGCCGATGCTGCCGCTATGCTCAGGGCAATGAATACATTTTTCGGTACACTAATCGATGAGGACGACCTTTGCGATATCGGAGTTAAGCTTGGGGCTGATGTGCCTTTCTGTGTAAAGGGCGGCACAAGGCTCTGTCAGGGTGTGGGCGAGATAATGAACCTGCTGCCCTCAATGGAATGCGCTTTCGTCATAGTAAAACCCGATGTCAGCGTTTCCACCCCCGAGGCCTACCGCCGCTACGACCTGCTCCGTGACCCGCCACGCAGCAACCTGGATTATTTCCTTAAATCCCTGTCAACGGGCAATGTGTTCTCTACAAGTATCTATCTGTTCAACGTGTTTGAAACAGCCATAGACCTCCCCGAGATTGCAAAGGCCAGACAGGACCTGAAAGAAGCAGGCGCCCTCAATTCACTGATGACAGGCAGCGGTTCTGTCGTTTTCGGTGTTTATGAAAATGAAGAGTACGCAAAAGCAGCAGCCGAGAAACTAAAAGATAAATACAGCTGCTGTCATGTTTGCACCCCCACAAAGAACGCATACGAACTGATGTGGGTAAACAGATAAAAAAGAAAGGCAGGCAGTAAGATGAGTAACTATTGTAAATTCTGCGGATACAGATTTAAAGACAAAGATGAACAAATATGTCCTGAATGTCTGACCGCCCGTGAGGAGGATATCTCCTGCGGTGTGTACGGCGAAGATGAGCATAGCCATGCCCGTTACGACGACCGCTATGCTCCCCCTGTGTTTGCAAAGAACGATACCTTCCGTGACGGCACCGCAGATTTCCTCAGAGAAGAAAAACGCTACGAGGACCACACCGCAGCCTCAAAATATGAAAGGCGCAACGGCGGTGATATCGGCATGGAAATAGACGACCGCCGCCCTAAGCCAAACAGCTATCAGCGGCCGCCCTATAACGGCAATAACTATAACATGGGCTACAATGCTCCGCGAAACACAACTCAGCAGAACAAGGGCTGCAACAAAGGCTGCGCTGTGCTGATATTTCTGATAGCTGCAGTTGTTGTTGCATTTTCTCAAAGTGAAGAAATCATCAGGTTCCTGGACGAGAAGCTAAGTAAGGTCACTGAAACGAGTACCTCCACTGATGACAGAGCAGCCTTATCAAAAAATGCTACTCCTTTCAATGAAGAGACCGACGTTGATAAAATGAACGTTTACCTGGTATCAACTTCTGTGATGGATAATATCAGTTCCGATGATGGCTCACTTGATATGTTATCCAGACAGGCATTGTATCTGGTGGAAGACGGCGAGTACGTCAGGGCAGACAGAGCAGATGCCCGCAAACTCAAAGTCTTTGAGTTCGATATCGAGTTTCAGGATAAAAACGGCAATTGTATCCCAAGAGAAGATCTTGAGATCGAGCTTGTCCAGTTCGTGGCCTTTGATGAAGACGGAAATGCTCTGTCCTCCTGTGAGGGTGTCATAGCTGATAAATTGGTCATGGAGTTCAATGACGTCACCAGTATGCGGCCTACGCTCTATGCTGATGATACCTCCACCGATCAGCAGCTGATGATCTCAGGCAGGCTCAACGGCGAAGAAGTTTTTTACACTATAGATATGGCACTGTGATCTTATGATATGGAAAGATATAACGATAAACTAAAAAGCTGTACCCTCTGCCCCCGTAAATGCGGGGCAGACAGGCTCGCAGGAAAAAGCGGCTTCTGCCATGCAGGGGCAAAGGCCAGAATAGCCCGTGCTGCCCTGCATATGTGGGAAGAACCACCTGTCAGCGGGAAAAACGGTTCAGGCACAGTGTTCTTCTCGGGCTGTAACCTGCAGTGCTGTTTTTGCCAGAATTATGAGATATCCGAGTTCTGCAAGGGCTTTGAACTAACTTCCGAAGAACTGGCAGATACTTTCCTCATGCTGCAGGATAAGGGCGCTCATAACATAAACCTCGTTACCGCCGCCCCCTATGTCCCGGTGATACTTGAAGCCCTTGATATCGCAGGTGACAGGCTCACTATCCCCATAGTCTATAACAGCGGCGGCTATGAAAGCCTTGAAACTCTTGAAATGCTACGCGGTAAGGTAGATATCTTCCTGCCTGACCTGAAATACTATTCGCCGCAGCTTTCCGCTGAATATTCAGGTGCGGCGGATTACTTTGATAAAGCTTCAAGAGCACTGATAAAAATGTGGGAACTGGCAGGCCCTCCCGTATTCGATGAAAACGGTATGCTGAGAAGGGGAGTCATCGTAAGACATCTGGTGCTGCCTAACTGCCGCCACGATTCCGCAAAGCTGGTGGGCTGGCTGGCGGATAGCTTTACCCCTCAGGAAATACTTGTCAGCCTCATGAGCCAGTATGTGCCCATGCATAAGGCAATGGATATCAAAGCGCTGTCCCGCAGGACCTCTACCTTTGAGTATAACTATATCTGCAACATGGTGTCTGCCTGCGGCTTTGACGGTTATTTCCAGCAGCGCGGCTCAGCGGAGGAAAAGTATGTCCCCGAATTCTACGATAAGAAGTATTACTGAGCATTGGTTTAATATGTTAAACCAAAACTTTAACCAATTTGTAATAACTAACCCTTGACAATCAATGTGAAATGCAGTATAATAAGAATAGGAACTTATGAATTGGTTCTTTTCACAAAACAAACACATTGTAAACGAAAAGAGGTTATGCCAATGTCCAAAGCTATGGGTTCGAGATATTCCGTTGAAAGCTCCCGCGAGAGCAGGGAATATTTTGAGTTCGTCAAGGATCTGCTTGACCACGAGGTAGTAGGTGAGATGAAGAAATTCAGGCACCACTACAGCACTACCTGTTATCAGCATTGTCTTAACGTGTCTTATTATAACTATCTGGTATGCAAAAAGCTCGGGCTGAATGCCAAAGCCGCCGCAAGGGCAGGTATGCTCCACGACCTGTTTTTGTACGACTGGCGGGACGAGCCCCGTAAGCGGGGTGAACTGCCCCACGGCTTCTCTCACCCGAGGATAGCCCTTGAAAATGCCAAAGAGCATTTTGAACTTGACAAGCTTGAGGAAGACATGATAGTCAAGCATATGTGGCCGCTTACCGTTAAGCTGCCCCGCTATGCCGAAAGCTATGTCATAGTTATGATAGACAAGTATGCCGCCATGCTGGAGTTCGGTGTACACTGCAAAAACAAGCTTTCTCACACCGTTCGTTCCATACATAAGCATAATAAGTCGTCGTAAGACAAAGACCACTTCCGAATAAAACTTAAGCCTCCTGCGGCTCATTCCCGCGGGAGGCTTTTTGCTGTCATATTAATGTAAGTCAGTTACCGAATACCCAGAAGTGTGTAAGCCCCAGCCATTCCCTTACCCAGAAGGTAAACAGGTACCTGGGCTCAGTGTAGGCCGAGTATGCCGTTATCTCCCCGGCACCCTCCTGCTTTGCTATAAGGCTGGCACGGTACTGATGAAATCCGTCGGTGACAATGGTGATGTCCCGCCCGTAACCAAGCTTGTCCGTTATCTCAAAGGTGAACTTTATGTTCTCAAAGGTCGAGGTCGATCTGTCTTCCATGATAATGCGGCTCTCATCCGCACCCTTGTCCACCAGATATTTCTTCATGGCCTCAGCCTCGGATATCTTCTCGCCGTTGCCCTGTCCTCCCGATACCACACAGACAGCCTCGGGGTGCTTCTCCATGGCCTTGTAAGCCACGTCCAGCCGCCGCCTTAACATTCGTGAGGGTCTTTCTCCCCGCACCTGACAGCCCAGCACAACTATAAGCTTAGTGTCTGTCGGCGCATTCTCCTGCGCGCTGTACATCTTGTAAGAAAGTATCCCCACATAGGTAAACCCTACCGCCAGGAACAGCGCCGCACCTGTTATAAGTATCTTCCCGGGAACTTTCCCCCACAGCTTTTTCAGCAGTCTGCAAAAGGGCTCAAATTTTATAGTCGCAGCTATTACCAGCCCCATGAACAGCATACCCGCCGTGTTGCCCTCGTTGACTATGGGCAGGGTCATCACAAACAGCAGCAGTATGAATATCTCAACTGCCAGTATCACATATCTTATCGTCATCAGACTTTTCCCCTATATGCTCCCGAAGAACAGCCCGTTGTCGTCATCATTGCTCAGCCGTTTCTCTATCTCTATGCTGTCCTTCATGGTGTTGCCGTATTCGTCTATGGAGGTGTACCACCCGCTGTAGGTAACTGTGTCCATTCGGGTGTCAGCATCGATGTTCAGCTCAAAATCCATAACGTTCCACCAGTTGGGCTGAAAACACTTTACCCTCATGCTTTTTTTGTCAAGCTGCGGCGCACTCACGCTGAAATCATAAGTTCCGTAATTCCCCCCATGGATAGCTATCTCAGCGCTGCCGTCATTGTTTGGGTGAACGGAGGCTTCGTTGGTGAAATCAATGTTCTTTCTTGAAGATATATCCTTCTCCGTCAGTTCACACTTCTTTCCGTCCACCGTAAGTACCACATTGCCCCGTATCCTGTCGAAAGGGTAGTGCCTGTAGTAAAACAGCCTGCCCGCCAGGAAAACCACAGCAAACACAGCCAGCAGTACAATAACTTTGATCATGTTCCGTTTTCTTTTGGTCATCTCGTACCTCCCGTTTTGTCAGTGCCGTTTCGTTATATTTTTATATCTGATAATATTATAACACATTTCTTCTGTATGTTCAACATATTTTTTTCTTATTTTTTTCTTAGGAAAGACATATTTTGCCAATTCGCAGAAATTTCAAAATAAGCGCAGGCAATTCCTGAAAAAAGCCCATTTCAAATGACAAGAGATATGTTGACAATTTCCGAAAAAAGGGATATAATGAAGTTAATAAAAGAAGCATATTCGGATATAACCCCCGATATTGAATAGAGGCGGACAACATGAAAAAAACTGCTCTGGATGAAATGATAGAAAAATTAAAATACGGTGAAAAGTAGTTTGCCCTTCATGTAAGAAAGGGTCTATTATTCCAGTTAATGTAAGTGGCAGAGATGTTGATATTAGTGAACTCCATTTTTTCAAATGTACAAAGTGTGATCACTGCATTGAAAGAATACCGTCAATAATAATTGAATAATGTTTTTGACCGTCCTCACCCGAGAGCGGTTTTATTATGCCCGAAACTGAAAAGCGTTAACAGCGACTGCGTCGGCTGTAGGCGGACAGTTTCCTACAAATTCGGTGGTGCTGCTGTATACCGGATCCTCCAAAAACAAAAAAGCAGCCCGCAGGCTGCCTTTTCATTATTCAGTAGATATAGAACGTTATGTATTATTCAACGATGAACTTCTTTATCTCAGCGAAGAACTTGTCAGCGTCCTCAGTGTGAGCTGTCAGCTGAATGGGGCTGGACAGGTCAAGGCTGAAAATGCCCATGATAGACTTGGCGTCAACAGCGTATCTGCCGGAAGTCAGGTCAACGTCAAAATCATACATCATAACAATGCTTACAAAGTCCTTAACTGCCTGAATGGAATCCAGTGAGATCTTAACCTTTTTCATATCGGTTCCTCCTTACATGATCTTTACTTAAATCAAACATTTCTCTCTTGCAGCACATTTTTCCTTGCTACAACTATAATTATAATCAATTTTTCTCAAATGTCAAGGCATATTTGCAAAAAAAAATAAAATATGGTACAATAGTCAATAGCGGAGGTTAACCAGACCTTCAATTGTGTGATTTTAACAATGGCAGAGTATATATTTTGTGTATATCCTACATATTTCGAGGTGCATTTTTATAATATGAAAATTTATTACTACACCTTCGGCTGCAAGGTGAACCAGTATGAAACCGAAAATATCCGCGAACGTTTTGAAGAAAACGGCTGCCTTACCACCTGTGAAATGCCGCAGGCAGATGTCTGTGTCATCAACACCTGCACCGTCACCGAGCAGGCAGACTCAAAGTGTATGCAGCTTTTGCGCCGTGTGCGGAAGGCTGCACCCCGCGCAGTTGTGGTGCTGGCAGGCTGTTTTCCCCAGGCCTTCACAGCTAAGGCCGAAGCTCTTGCTGAGTGCGATATCATCGTCGGCACCGAGGGAAAGGGAAGTATCCCTCAGCTGGTAGACCGTTTCATGACCACAGGTGAACGCATAGTTTCAGTGGCGCAGCATACAAGGGGCGAAAGCTTCGACCTAATGACAAATAAAGGCAATTCCGCCAAGACCCGTGCCTATATAAAAATACAGGACGGCTGCGACTGCTACTGCACCTACTGCATTATCCCCTATGCCAGGGGCCACCTGCGCTCAAAGCCCCTTGATGTCATTGTGGAAGAAGCCCAGGCTGATATCTTAGCAGGCCATAAGGAAATTATCCTCACAGGCATAAATCTCTGCTTCTACGGCAAAGACCTCCCCGACCGCCCCACCCTTACCGATGCGGTGGAAAAGGTCTGTTCTCTGGAGGGTGAGTTCCGTGTACGCCTGGGTTCCATCGAACCCGAAATGATGCTCCCCGAGGATATTGAGCGCATTTCAAAGCTTGAAAAACTCTGTCCCCACTTCCACCTGTCCCTCCAAAGCGGCAGCTCCTCTACCCTTAAACTCATGAACCGCCGCTATACTCCCGGGGAGTATGCTAAGCTGTGTGATGACCTGCGCAGTTTTTTCCCGAACTGCGCCATAACCACCGATATCATGGTGGGCTTCCCTCAGGAAGATGAAGCCGCCTTTGCAGAGTCCCTTGCCTTTGCAGAAAAAATAGCCTTTGCCGAAGCACACATCTTCCCCTATTCCCGCCGTGCAGGCACTAAGGCAGATACCTTTGCAGGCCAGGTAGACCAGCATACCAAGCACCTCCGTGCGGCTAAAATGGCAGAGGTTTGCGCTGCCACGAAAAAAGCATACCTGTCCTCCTGCGTTGGCAGAACTTTCCCCGTCCTCTTTGAAAAGGAGACCGAACCCCAATGGCACTGCGGCCACGCACCAAACTATGTCACCGTAAAAGTGCCCCGCCTTTCCTCCGAGGCTACCCTGCGCCGTGAGATAAAAAATGTTCTCATAACCTCAGCAGATGAAAATTTTTGCTTCGGAAAGATAATTTAAGTTCAAAATATATATTTACTTTTCTTAAGAAGTATGTTAAAATATAAGTACAGCAATTACCCGACGGACATAGGGTGGTCACATCGGGAAGATATCAAGGAGAATGAACTATGGATACTAACATTTCTATCGTTAACAAAGGCGACCTCAGCTACCTGGGCAGCGCCTTTGCCAAGGCCGAAAATGAGGGAAAGCTGAGCATCGTTTACCTCGGCGGCTCCATAACACAGGGCTGTAATGCTTCAACGACCGAAAAACGCTATGTGAACCAGTCCTTTGCATGGTGGAAGGAAAAATTCCCCAAGGCAGATATCACTATGTTCAACGCAGGCATAGGCGCAACTACCTCACAGTACGGCGCTGCCCGTGCCCCTGAACACGTTCTGCCCCATGAACCCGATGTGGTCTTTGTAGAATTTTCTGTAAATGATGATGATACAGACTTCTTCAAGGAGACCTACGAGAGCCTTATCCGCAGACTTCTCAGCGCAGAAAGCGTCAAGACTGTGGTCATGATCAATAACCTCTTCTACGATAACGGCAGGAATGCCCAGCGTGTACACAACGAGATAGGCAAGCACTATGACCTGCCTATCGTCAGCGTAAAGAACTATGCATGGCCTCTGGTGGAAAGCGGCGATATAGACCCCAAGGTGTATACCGATGACAACCTGCACCCCACCGATATCGGCCATACCATGATCGCAAAGCTCATCTGCGGCCTGCTGGACGTAAACTATGAAGCCTACAAGAACGGCGAAAGCTTCGGCAAAAAGCCCGCACTTCCCGCCAAGCTGACAGCCTGCAGGTATGAGGACGCAGAGATATTCCGCAACACCAATTCTTCCCCTGTGCTTGACGGCTTCACTGCCGATACCCACAAGGCAGAACAGTTCTGCGACCCCTTCAGGGACGGCTGGACAGCTTCCCGTAAGGGGGCAAGCATAACCTTTGAAGCCGAGGGCAGTATCTTCGTCCTCCAGTGGAGAAGGTCGGTGAACAAGCCGGCACCTATAGCCTATGCTGTCATTGACGGCGACGAAGCAAACAAGGTCAAGCTTGATGCCAATTTCGAGGAGACCTGGGGCGACCTCAGCTGCCTTACCACCCTTACTGAAAATGCAGCCAAGGGTAAAAAGCATACCGTTAAAATATATATTGCCGAAGAGGGAAGTGCCTCCGACTTCATGGTCATGTCTCTCATCGCAGCTGACAAATAATTTTAACCTGGTTAAAAAAATTTCCGAATTCCTATTGACAAATCATGATTTAATTTGTATAATAAATGTATCAAATAATTCATGGAGGTCAAAAAGATGAATGGTTTAAATAAGTTTATGAATGGTCTGTTCAAGATCCTGGCGCCCTGTGTAGAGGCAGCTTTTGCGCTGTTTATTACTATCGCAGGCAACCTGGGTATCCAGAGCTACAAGGGCTGAATCGCTCTTGGCAACGCTTTCAGCGGCGGCGGCGGAACAGGTTTTGTCACCTTTATCCAGGTGATCTACTGGCTGGTCGCTCTGGCTTTCATTGCCTGCAAGGTGCTGAATGCTATCCAGGCTATCACCAGCAATCCCCAGGCTCTGAATTCTCTTAAGTCTGCTGCACCTGCACAGAACAATGCATATGCACAGCCCCAGCAGAATTTTGCACAGCCCGCACAGAACAACATCCCTGCACAGCAGGCAGTTCCTACTCCTGCTCCTGTTCCCGTTCCTGCAAATGCAGGCGCTGAGAGATTTTGCACTCAGTGCGGCGCAAAGGTACCCGCAGGCAACGCTTTTTGCACAGGCTGCGGCGCAAAGATGGACTAATTACATAAGTCACTTAAAGAACGGCTCCGTGCCGTTCTTTTTTTGTCCCTTGAAGTTGACGAGCGTGTATAAATATGTTATAATATATAATAATTTACTGCGAAAGGACGTAAGCTATGAGGATAGCGATTTGTGATGATGAAAGAAAATTCATTCTTGATCTTAAAAATATCATCGACAAGCTGTATAACAGCCTTGATATGGTCATAGATGAATTCTCAGACGGCAGCGAACTGCTCCGCCGCTTTAACGACAGAAAGTATGATATTGTCTTTCTTGATATAGAAATGCCCGCAATCGACGGCCTGACCCTGGCACGTAAGCTCCGTGAGCTGAGTGAGAGCGTCTACATAGTTTTCCTTACGGGACATATCGAGTATGCCGTAAAAGGCTATGAGGTCAACGCTCTGCGCTACCTGACCAAGCCCGCCGATGAAGCTGCTGTCCGTGAGGTGCTTGACCATGTGATGAAAAAGCAGTCTGGGGAAAAAGCCATGTGGGTCAAGTACGCTGAGGGCGAGCATAAGATACGTCTTAACGATATGCTCTATATCGAGGCTCAGAACCAGAAGGTCGTCATTTATACCACCGAGGGTGAGATAGAGGTCCGCGGCAAGCTTTCCGATTACGAGGAGAAACTGCTGAACGAGGGATTTTTCCGCATACACAGGGGATATCTAGTGTCTCTCTCAAAGGTCAGGGGCATCTCGGGACATGATATCACCATGCAGAACGGCGACCTGCTCCCCGTGGGCAGAACTAAAATGCAAAGCTTCAAGTCAGCACTTATGGCCTATGTTGACACGGAGGCTTTCTGATGAGCAAGCTTGCTAATGATATTCTGATCGAGATAGCAGCCAACTATCTGTTAGTGGCCATGGTGCTGGCTGCAGGTATGATCATACACTGCTTTTACGATGAGCGTATAACTATAACCCGCCGTAAGGTGCTGGCGCTTTTCATAGAAATGATAGTTATGGAGCTGACAATGCTGTTTGCACCATCGTTTATTACTGACAGTGTGATCCTTATGCTGCTGTTGTTTTTCCTGCCCGTCATTATCGTCATGTGGGGCAGCAGGAACGGTGTCATAGGTCATCTGCTTAACTTTGGCAGGATAATGCTCTGTCAGGTCGCCATGCTGATGTGCGCTATGCTGTCCGCAGGCAGGGCCGCTGAGCTTATGGGCATACTCAAAGAGGAAGATTATCTTGAGCGTGACAATTTATATTTTATCCTCACCATATGTGTTATCCCCACCCTCATTATCCTCGTGCTTTATTTCAGCTGTGTACGCAAGGGAATAACCATGCCCCTGCGCAGACATGACAAGTTTTTCCTGTTTGTTTACTGTATCATTATGCTGATGGCTATGGGCAATATAGAGGGCGAGTTTGAGTTTGACAGCTTTAAACCTGTCATGGGTCTGTTTACTGTGCTTATAGCGGTATCAATACCCGCACTTATTTTCAAGAACAGGCAAAGCGCCTATTTCAGCGAACTCAGCGCCCATAACGAAAGCTTCCTGGAAGCCGAGATTGCTGCCTCAAAGCAGTACCGCGACGCTCAGGAGGAGACCCGTGCTTTCCGCCACGATATCAAGAACGAACTTACCATGCTCTCCGCCCTTATGCGAGAGAAGCGCTATGACGAAGCCGAGGGCTGCCTTAACGATATGCTGGATAACGTATCAGCCCTGTCCCCCAAGATAGTCACAGGCGATGATATGCTGGACTCCCTTATATCCTCCAAGCTTTCCGAGCTGGAAGAACGGGGCATTGATCTGACTGTTAAAGGCGTCATCGACGGCGGCCTTGAATGGAAGCCTATCGACATCTGTTCGGTTTTCGCCAATGCTATCGACAATGCCGCCGAGGCCTGCGACAAGCTGCCCGAGGGCGCAGAAAAGTATATCCGCATAGCTTTCCGCAAGACCGAATTACAGCGTATGATCTCGGTGAAAAATCCAACATCTGAAAAGGTAGATGTGGCAGCTCTCAACAGCGGCGCCCACCATACCTCCAAAAAGGATAAAGCCCACCACGGCTACGGTGTAGGCAATATCCGCCGCACCGCCGAAAAGTACGGCGGTATGCTGAATATCACCTGCGAAAACGGAGAATTCAGCCTTTCCATAGTTTTCATGAAGTAAAAAGAACGCAGCGTGAAAAACGCTGCGTTTTGTTGTTCGCAATGTTTTTGGTGTCATTCACAAAAAAATCTTTCCGCTGACCGACTTTCTGTGCTAGAATAAAGCCAACATAAAGAAAGGGTGGTCAACCATGAAAAAAGAAAAGATCATTAAAAAGACAGAAAACGTAAACACCAAAAAACACGCATTCGCGCTTATCTTCGTTGTGCTTGCAGCCTTCGTCGTAACGGCTGTGGGGCTGATGATAGCAGGTGAGACCATAGGCATTGGTGATATCCTGGTAGAATTCTCCACTGTGGGCGCAGCTTTTGTAGCAGTGCTTTTCGCCAAGAAGACATACGGTCAGAAACTCAGTGATAAGGTATCATTCAAAGGCTTTGACTTCTCAGTGCCCATAATGATAACTCTGCTTGACTGGGCTCTCTGTGAACTGCTGGATCATTTCTCTGCGGTAGTTCTCTCAAACTTCATGACTATCGAGCCCAATGAATCTGAAAAGGTAACAGTTTTCGCTGTCATCGGTGCGGTCATCATCGCCCCCATTTTTGAAGAACTCATCTTCCGTTTCAGCTTCATGGGTTACTTCAAAAACAGCGCAGGCAGAAAGTTCACTGTCATTGCCACCAGCGTGATATTTGCACTTATACATCTCTATAATATCCAGGGCTTCCTCGATGTTCTCCTTGGCGCATTGATCATGGCTTACGTCTACATAAAGACAGAGAACCTGCTCTACACCATCGCCATGCACTTCCTGCACAACTCAATGTGCTTCCTGCCCCTGAAGGTCTACACCGTAAAGAACGGCTTCGTTTTCGCTTCGACTCCCTACCTCATCGTTTGCAGCGTTGTGGCTGTTATCGGTATAGTTTACTTCGTAAAGCACTTCAAGCCCAAGTTTATCGACAAGACTTCCGCTGTAAAGCTTGAGATAGTTCCCGCATAATAAGCACACAAAAAGCCATAGCACCGCAAAGTGCTATGGCTTATATATTTACTGTAAGAAAGTCTTACTTCTTCATTGCATTGTTTATTGCAGATACCAGCGCTCTAACAGAAGAAACGATGATGTCTGAATGTCTGCCAACGCCCCAGAAGATCTTTCCTCCAACGTTTATGCCCACATATGAGCAAGCCTCGGAAGTGGTCTTTCTCTCCAGTGCGTGCTCGGTGTAGGTGTCTACATTGATCTCCATGCCTATCTCGGTGGTCAGTGCATTGGCTACAGCGTCAAGTCTGCCGTTGCCGTCAGCGCTGCATTCAACTTCCTTGCCGTTGATGACAGCCTTTACAGTTGCCCCGATGAGTTCATCAGCCTTCTGTACATAGTGTGCCTCAACTATATCCACAGGCGAATTGATATTCAGGTAAGTCTCCTTGAATATCTGGTGTACCTCGCTCCTGCTCAGCTCCTTGTGTGCCTTGTCGGAGATATCCTTTACCTTGTAGCCGAAGTTCTCTCTCATAGCCTTAGGCATATCGTAGCCGTACTGCTGTTCCATGATGTAGCCTATGCCGCCCTTGCCCGACTGGGAGTTTATGCGTATAACATCGCCCTCATACTCTCTGCCAACATCGTGGGGGTCAATGGGCAGGTAAGGACAAGTCCAGTGCTTGTCGTCCTTCTCCTCACGCCACTTCATGCCCTTTGCGATAGCGTCCTGGTGTGAACCCGAGAATGCAGCGTATACCAGTGAGCCCGAGTAAGGCTGTCTGTCATATACCTTCATTCTGGTAACTCTCTCATAAAGCTCTATCAGCGAGGGAAGATCTGTGAAATCCAGATTAGGCTCAACACCGTGGGTGAACATATTCAGTGCCAGTGTAACGATGTCAACGTTGCCTGTTCTCTCACCGTTGCCGAAGCAGGTGCCCTCAACTCTGTCACCGCCTGCCAGCAGACCAAGCTCGGTGTCAGCAATGCCTGTGCCGCGGTCATTGTGTGGGTGCAGTGATATTATCAGGTTCTCTCTGTTGTGGAGAGTCTCGCACATATACTCTACCTGCTGTGCATAAACGTGGGGCAGTGACATCTCCACTGTAACAGGAAGATTGATGATGACCTTGTTGTCAGCGTCAGGCTCCCAGATGTCTATGACAGCGTTGCATATCTCAGCAGCGAACTCAGGCTCAGTGCCGGTGAAGCTCTCGGGGGAATACTCAAAGGTAACATGGCCCTTGGCCTTCTTCTTGTACTCCTTGCAAAGCTCAGCACCTGTGGTAGCTATCTTGATTATCTCTTCCTTCGACTTGCGGAACACCTGCTCTCTCTGTGCCAGCGAGGTGGAGTTGTAAAGGTGTACAACAGCGTGCTTTGCACCGTCTATCGCCTCAAAGGTCTTCTTGATTATGTGCTCTCTCGACTGGGTAAGTACCTGTATGGTAACATCATCAGGGATAAGGTTCTTCTCTATCAGTGTACGGCAGAATTCATACTCTGTTTCCGAGGCAGCAGGGAAGCCTATCTCTATCTCCTTGAAGCCGATCTCTACCAGCTTCCGGAAGAACTCCAGCTTCTCCTCCAGGCTCATGGGTATGATAAGTGCCTGGTTGCCGTCTCTCAGGTCTACCGAGCACCATGCGGGGGCATGATCGATATATTCCTTGTCAGCCCACTTCATGCATCTTACAGGGGGCATAAAATAGCCTCTTGCGTACTTTTCAGCGTTCTTCATTTAAAATTCCTCCTTAGTAGAATGATTGTACTATATTTATATCAGAGCATCCAATATTCTTTTTTTCGATGTCATTTTGTATGCTTCCGATCTGAGAAACATATGCTCTGTTTTTCAGCGTCCACCACAGCTTCTCTGCCAAAGGGCATTATGCACCGCGGGTTTGCATGGCCGATGTTCAGGTCATACACTATGGGCAGCTCGGGACGGTCTATAACACTGACCAGAAGCTTTTTGTATTCCTCCGAATAGGTCTCGTCCATGGGCTTGCCCAACAGAACTCCCGATACAGCCTCGAAAACACCCTCGTCCCTCAGATATTCCAGTGCCCTGCGGTATTTCTCGGGCGAAGGCTTTTCCTCGCTTGACTCCAGCAGAAGTATCCGACCTTTCCATTCCTCCCTGTCTGGGAACAGCCCGTATTTTCTGCACAGCACAGGCATATCGGGATAGCGTTCACTGTCAAACATATCATACATCGAACATATGCAGCCGCCCAGTATCTTTCCCGAGAAAACAGGGCTGCCCTGCAAAAGCTCAAAGCCCTTGCATTTGTGTTCTTTCAGCGGCACACCCACCTGACTTTCGTCAAAGGCTGTTCTTTCCTCGTACCACACATCTGAGGGTGTTATCTCGCTTATAGTACCTGTTCTGATAAGCTCTTCAAAATACTTCCTTGTATAGGGGAGCATCTCGCTGCTCATCTCACATATATCCGTTAGAAAAGCCTGCCCGTAGAAAGTCGGCAGCCCCAGCTTGTGCAGCATGAAATGGTTTATGGTCGTATCCGAAAACCCAAGAAATATCTTTTCGCTAACTGCATTTTTCAGCTCGTCACTGTCAAACAGGTAAGGCAGCAGACGGTAGGTATCATCGCCGCCAATGGCGCATAGTATCATGTCGGTATCAGGGTCTTTGAAAGCCTGCACCAGATCCTCAGCCCGCTTTTCGGGGTGAGCATTCAGGTATTCGATACCTTTTAGCGCATTCGGCATGAACTTCACATTCAGCCCGTAGTCTTTCAGCCTTTTAAGACCTATATCCAATGCAAACTTTTCAAACTCTTCTCCCGCAAGCCCGCTTGAAAGGCTGACTATCGACACATTCTTTACCACTCTGCATACCTCCTTGCCGTCATAAGATATCATAAGGGAAGCCTAATAACTAAAATAAGCCCGTCCCTATAAAAATAGAGACGAGCGAAATACCCGTGTTACCACTCTCATTCATGCACAGCTCACACTGTACACCTCAGCCGCATCAACAAATGCGTTCCTCTGTAACGGGAGGTCCCGAGTACAGCTACTCTCACCTAAGTGCTTTTCACCATACCGGCTCAAGGATGAGTTATCGCGCTGTCGGACTACTGCCTTGCACCACACGGCAGCTCTCTGAAAGTTCCGTAAAGCGTTTTTGTTCCTCTCAACGCCATTCAACATATTTACAAGCTTAATTATATTATATTTTCGCCCCTTTGTCAAGCCTTGATCAAGTCATTTAACATTTTATTAATATCTGAAATTTTCTCCCCGATGACTTTATATAAGTTCAAAAAAATAGGTTGACTTTAAGTCAGTTTTATAATATAATAAAATTATCTTAGTGCGGCAGATGTCGAAAAGGTGTAAATGATGTCTTCCGCCAACCATTAAAAGGGGTGTTTACATGATATATGGCAGCATAAAAAAAATGGTGGGTTATGGTATTGAAAAGGGGCTTCTCCAGCCCTCTGACAAGGTGTGGGCTACCAACCGCCTGCTGGAAGCACTGGGTCTTGATGAATATGAGGAACCAGAGGAAGATTATAAGGATATTGACCTTGAGTCCACCCTCGCTGAACTGCTGGACTACGCCTGCGAAAAGGGGCTGTGCGAAAATTCCGTAGTTTACCGCGACCTGTTCGATACAAAGCTTATGGGGCTCATCACCCCCCGTCCCTCCGAGGTCGAGAGGACCTTTGCCGAGAAGAAGGCAGTTTCTCCCACAGAAGCTACCGACTATTTCTACAAGCTTTCTCAGGATACCGATTATATCAGGAGGTACCGTATCTGCAAGGACGTCAGGTGGAAGACGAAGACCGAGTACGGCGAACTTGATATAACCATAAATCTTTCCAAACCTGAAAAGGACCCCAAGGCTATCGCTGCCGCAAAGCTGGCCAAGCAGTCGGGCTATCCCAAGTGCCTGCTCTGCTATGAGAATGTGGGCTATGCAGGCAGGGTAAATTCTCCCGCAAGGCAGAACCACCGTATCATCGGTGTTACCATTGACGGCGCTGACTGGGGTCTGCAGTATTCGCCCTATGTTTATTATAACGAGCATTGCATTCTCTTCAACAAGCAGCATACCCCCATGGTCATCAACAAGTCCGCTTTCAATAAGCTGTTTGACTTTGTTGAGCAGTACCCCCACTATTTCGTGGGCTCCAATGCGGACCTGCCCATAGTGGGCGGTTCTATACTTTCGCATGAGCATTTCCAGGGCGGACACTATGAGTTCCCCATGGCTAAGGCAGAGGTCGAGCGCAAGCTGACTTTCAAGGGCTATGAGAATGTGGACGCAGGTATCGTAAGGTGGGCTATGTCCGTTATCAGGCTCAACAGCGCTGACCGCAAAGCCCTGGTAGAGCTGGCAGACAAGATACTCGGCCTGTGGAGAGGCTATACCGATGAAGCAGCATTCATCTTTGCTGAAACCGACGGCGAGCCTCACAACACTATCACCCCCATTGCCCGTATGCGTGACGGCAGATATGAAATGGATCTGGTGCTGAGGAACAACATCACCACCGATGAACACCCCCTCGGTGTTTACCACCCCCATGCCGAACTCCACCATATCAAAAAGGAGAACATAGGCCTTATCGAGGTCATGGGTCTTGCAGTGCTGCCCTCCCGCCTCAAGGGCGAAATGGAGCAGCTTTCAAAGGCACTAGTCAACGGCGGTGATATCCGTGCAGATGAAGTTCTTGCCAAGCACGCTGACTGGGCAGATGAACTGAAAAAGCAGTATACCTTTACCGCTGATAATGCTGACGCTATACTCAGGGACGAGATAGGCAAGGTCTTTGCAAAGGTGCTTGAACACGCAGGCGTCTACAAGCGTGACGACGAGGGAAGCAAGGCCTTTGACCGCTTTGTGGCATACGTCAACGAGAACTGAGAAAACACAGTGATAAAAAACACGGCAGAGAAAAACTCTGCCGTGGATATCACTTTTTAACTTAAAGATTTTCAATAAAGCCCTGACCGATGCTGACATTTTCAAAGGCTAGGTCTTTCATCTGTAACATGACCGTGTGGGGCGATACCTTCATGCCCTGCTTGGCCCAGTCGATTATCATACCGCAAAATCCGTGGGAATAAAAATCCGCAAAGAACTTTGCCTTGTCACTGCGCTTGCGGGTGTTTGCTACCGCATGATAGAAAAATCTCAGGAACAAGCGGTGCATACTCTGGTACAGGTATTTTTCAAAGGTCTTCTCATTGCTCCTCAGGGTGTTCGAGTAGAACCTGCGGTCTTTCTGCATATTCTCCAGAAAGCCCTCCAGTCTTTCATACCAGTTGTCATAATTTACGCCCCTGGTTATGTTCTTGAAAAGCTCGTTGAAGTATATATACGACAAAAGCTCCTCCTTATCCTGAAAATGATAATAGAAGGATTGTCTGTTCATTCCGCAGAAACCCGTTATCTCGGATATGGATATCTTCTCGTAGTCTTTCTGCGTGCAAAGCTCTTTAAGTGCGTTGCATAATGCTGATTTGGTTATAGTTGATGTTGACATCTGCTGTATCCTCTCATCTCGGCAATTATCCAATAAGTTAATTATATCACAATCTGAAAAAAGTTTCAAGTAATTTTAGTTAATTATTTTTAAGGACGTGCATAATTATGATCATCAATGAATTTTTACAGGGACAGAGTATGAATGCATACGATTATTTCGGCGCACATTTTGTTGAGGGCGGGGTGCGTTTTGCCACCTATGCTCCCAATGCACGGAAAGTGACCCTTATGCTGGACGGTGATGAATTTCCCATGACCCGTGATGACAGAGGTGTCTGGGAAACTGTACGTCCTGCAAAAAATGGTGATATCTACCAGTTCATCATCACCACTCAGGCTCTGCAGAAGCACTACCGTTCCGACCCCTTTGCCTTTTACAGCGAGGTCAGACCCAAGAACGCTTCCATTGTGTACGACCTTGCCTGCCACGACTGGCAGGACGCTGAATGGCTGGCAAAACGTGATAAATGCTATGACAGCCCCATGAACATCTATGAGGTACACTTCGGTTCATGGCGGACAAAGTGCGACAGCGAGGAGGACGACCGCCTCTACAGCTACGATGAGATGATCGAACTCCTCATACCCTATGTCAAGGAAATGGGCTACACCCACATCGAACTCATGCCCCTGACAGAATACCCCTTTGACGGCTCCTGGGGATATCAGGTAACAGGCTACTATTCAGCTACCTCCCGCTACGGCGAACCTGCAGGCCTCATGCGCTTCATTGATGCCTGCCACCGCGAGGGCATAGGCGTTATACTGGATTTCGTGCCTGTGCATTTCGTTACTGATTTCTACGCACTTCACATCTACGACGGCGGATTTCTCTTTGAGTCCGACAGGGAAGAGGAACGCTTTTCCGAGTGGGGCACCGCCCTTTTCGATTACAGCAAGCCCCATGTCCTCAGCTTTGTCAAGTCAGCTATAAATTTCTGGATAGAGAAATACCACATCGATGGCCTGCGCTACGATGCCGTGGCTAACCTTATCTTCAAGCACGGCAGGCGGGAGGAACCTGTGAACGACACAGGTATCTGGTTCCTGAAAAATACAAACTACGCTATCCAGAAAGCCCACCCCGATGTTATCCTCTTTGCCGAGGATTCCACCGACCGCACAAAAGTCACCGCCCCCGTTGAATTCGGCGGTCTGGGCTTTGACTATAAGTGGGACCTGGGCTTCATGCACGATACCATAAACTATGTGAAGACCCCTCCCTACGAGCGCCGTGCCCACCACAACAAGATGACTTTCTCCATGAGCTATTTCTACAACGACCTGTTTATCCTGCCCTATTCCCACGATGAGGTCGTACACGGCAAACAGACTATGCTGGATAAATGCTTCGGCAAGCACGAAGAAAAAATTGCCACCATAAAATGTCTGTATACCTTCCAGTTCGGCCACCCGGGCAAAAAGCTGAACTTCATGGGTAACGAGATAGCTGAGTATATGGAATGGCGCCCTGATAAGGAGCTTGGCTGGAATTTGCTCACCTATCCCGCCCACGACTCGGTACACCAGTACCTGAAAAAGCTACACCAAATCTACCTGGAAGAACCTGCCCTCTACGCAAACGACTATAACTCAGGCTTCTTCCGCTGGATAGATGCCAATAACAACAACCAGTCCATTTATGCTTTCGTAAGGCGGGATAATTACGGCAAGGGCATTTACTTCGTGTTCAACTTCTCAGGCCTCCGCCAGCGCTATGGCCTTAAAGTCGAGCAGAACGGCGATTACGAGGAGCTGCTCAATTCCGACAGGGACATCTACGCAGGCTCAAACTGCCTAAACAATGACCTTCGCTCCTTCAACTATAACCTGAACCTACAGCTTGCCCCCCTCAGCTGCACCATCATCAAACAGAGATATTGATAAAAGCCCCCGAGCGTTTAAAAGCTCAGGGGCTTTCTCTATCTCAGATCCAGCAGCTGCCGGTATTCATGGTCAGGCTGTTTTCTGAAAAACATTTTCTCCTTGCATTCGCTTATATCACAGCTGATGATATTGTAGATATGCCAGCCGTTATACCAGTGCTGGTTGTCGGGGTCAACGTATCGGTTGTTGTAAATTATCCTGCCGTATTCGCCTTTTTCGAGAACGAATGCTGTTTCGTTCAGCCTGTCCCTGTGATAGTATATGGAGTTTTTGTCATTGAATGCCTCATTGTGTCCCCGACGTTTTGTCGGGCACCACTCAACATTCTCATCACAGAACATTATCCTGTATCTGTCATCTTCCTTGAAAATGCGTATGAACTTCATAAGCTCGTTATAATTCCTGAACCTGTCCATTGTGCCTTCGGTGAATATTTTAGTGCCGTACTTCCTGAATTTTTCTCTGTAGGCCTTTGCCTGGGAAACTCCTCCGCGGGTATCATAGTGCATATCTATCATCTGCGCGAACACTTCACACTCATGGATATTTCCAACATCTATTTTGCGGAAGAGATCCCCCGTTCTCAACCGTGCGTATTCCGAGGAACGTTCCTGTTTTTCATAATAAGTATTCAGCGATTGAATGAAAAGCATACCGCATTCACCTTTTCTGACCTTAGTCCTGTTTACGGCCGTCCCTGGTCGGAATTATCGTCACCGCCGTTTTTCAGCCTGTCGTACTTTCTCTCGTGGTAGATGTCCATGATCGCCGTAACCATGGAAAGCACCAGCATTATTATCATCAGCTTGTTTGAAGCCTTGCGGTTTATAAAATTCATAGTGGGGTTCAGTATGTCCAGCACCCAGAAGAATATGAACATTCCCACCATGACGATAGTTGCGTGGGGCAGTATCCTTGCCAGCCTTTTCATGCCTTACCCTCCTATGTAGATAATGTCGCTGATGTTGCGGCCTTTGTCGGGAACATTCACCAGTTCGCCCTCATATATCATCATCGCCGAACAGCCGCCGTCCAGATTATAAGCGCTCAGACAGCCCTCATCTGCCATAATGGCAGCAAGTTCGCTCAGGGTAGCACCCTTTGAGTATCCCTCATCTCTGCCGTCAACCGTGACTATCTTGTAGTGACCGGGGGCTATGTACCCTATGGCAGTGCGGGGGTTCGCACTGTTGAGATATGTGGTGGTGTTGAACTTTTCCAGCACCCCGCCATTGCCGTCCAGCAGCATGGGTCCGAAGCACCAGGCCTGCCATACGCCCTGTGCCAGCACCGCCTCAGTGTCGAATTCCTCATAGGTGTAGGTCTTCATCTCGCCGTTCATGAACAATACGCAAATGTCCACATCGTTCAGGTCGTCACGGTATTTTATGCCGTTCCTGACCACTATGCCTTCCTCCGAATTTCCGTAGAAATCTCCGTTCACCGCAAAAACAGCACCATGCTGCTCAGCCATATTGAAAATGGAGTCCTTTATGTTCTTACCGTAGGTGTCCTCAGCCAGAGCAGTTTTCAGTACGTCAACACTTGTCACATAAATATCCGCCGTGAAGTAGGTTATCTTGTCCTTGTCTTCGCCGAACCACTTTTTCTGTATGTCGATTACAGCGTCATCGCTCTCATAATACTGCACCTGCTCCGAATATACCTGTGCATTCAGCACCGTGTTCACCAGACCCTCATCAGCCTCGTATTCATCGGTGTCCGTGTTGTCGAACCAGTTTTCCGAGGTATGCTCATGGTGTTCCTTTTTCTTCTTTTCCGTTTTTGACTCCGCTTCAGACTCCTCAGCCACGCTATCTGCAGAGCTTCCAGTTTCCGCCGCAGCCGATACATCTTCCTCGGTATCATCTGCCTGCTTTTCAGCAGATCTTTCCTTTTCCTCCGACTTCTTCTCAGCTGTCGGCAGCTTGAAGCTGTTCTGCGTACCGCTGTCTGCTGTCGCCACCACAGTTCCCTTGTTGTCAGAGGACTGTGGCATAACGTAATCAAACAGCATGAAAGTCCCCACAGCCGCACTTATCAGCAGTGCGTCATTAAGTGCCATTGCCCATACGGGCATCCTCTTTTTACCCTTCATCGGTTTTCCGACCTTTCTTCTTGAAAACAAAGCTTCGCTGCATGGTCCAGCTGAACACGAACATGACCATCTCGATAGCTATCTTCGCTATATACCCGTTTATCCCCAGCTTTTTCACCAGCAGCTCCAGAAGTTCAGTGTTGATAAAACATATCACCAGTGCAAGCAGATAATACTTCAATGCCGTCATAAGCACATTGTCCTTGTTTTTAAAGACTAATTTCTTGTTCAGCGTAAAATTCAGCGATGAACTTACAGCCCTTGCAGTGATGTTAGCAAATCTCAGATCCCCGGTAAAATACAGCACCACCGAGTACCAGCTGTAATCCACCAGAAAACTCAGCAGGGAAGAGCAGGAGAATTTCAGTATGTCCCTGTATATTTTGAAAGAATCCGCCACAGGCCTGAAATGCGAGCTTGCGTTGTCATTTATGTATACAGTTTCAATGGGGACTTCGTAAAACTTTATGCCCTCTCTGGCAGCCTCCAGCAGCATATTCATCTCGTACTCATATCTGTCCCCGGGAAGCCCCAGCATGAGATCAATAAGCATACTTGAAAATCCCCGCAGACCCGTCTGGGTATCACTGACCCCCACGCCTGCGGCAAATCTGAAGACCGCCCTGGTGACATTGTTCCCGAACCTGCTGCGAAGGGGGATATCTCCCGTGAATTTCCTGCAGCCCATTATAAGTCTGTCAGGCTCCTTACTCAGTGCCACCGCTATCTGCTCTATATCCGATACCTTGTGCTGCCCGTCCGAGTCCGCCGTGATAACACCGTACCTGCCCTGCAAATTCTCCTTAAGATAAGAAAAGGCCGTTTTCAGCGCCGCACCTTTTCCTCGGTTGACTTCATGCTCCAGCAGCACAGCCTTGTCTTTTACCCTGTCAAATATATCTCGCTTGTCCTCACCGCTGCCGTCGTTGACCACTATCAGCCTGTAGTCTGTCTTTTCGGTGAGTTCATCTACGATATCAGCCAGCTTTTCGTCAGGCTCATACGCAGGTATCACGATATATATCCTGTCGATCTCCATAAATCAAAACTCCAATATCAGTTGATTATACCGTCAATACCGTCCTCTTTGAATGCTTTTTTGTAATACTGTAGCTCTGATGAGATAAGGTCATCTATGACCTGCATACCCAGCAGCTCCACAGGGGCCTTGTCATCGGTGAGTATCAGCTCGCCGCCCTCATATCTTTCCATGTTGTAGTAGATATCTGTCATCAGCTCCTGCAGAGCGGGGTCTTCCAGCTGCTGTGCCCTGCTGTAGAGCCTGTCTGGCATTCCCGTCAGGTCTGAGGCGAACAGCTCACGGTTGGTAGTTCCGCTGACCTTTACCGTATACACATTGCTGAATACAGAAGCTATGGTGTCGCTCAGGCATTCATTTATGCTGCCTGCCTTGTCCGAATGCATATTCATGTTGACCACCATTACTCCGCCTGGTTTCAGCGACTGCTTCACCAGCGTGAAAAACTCCACCGAAGACATCTGGAAAGGTATGGTTATATCCTGATAAGCGTCCACCATGATAACATCGTATTTGAGGTCGCCGATGTTCGTGTCAGTTACACCTGCGGCACTGCCTGACTTCCTCCTCTGGGAATTCAGCGCCTGCAGATAAGCCCTGCCGTCATAGGTGGTAACGGGGATATCTTCGTCCAACTCAAAATATTCATGGGCAAGGTCGGTTATCTTGTCGTCTATCTCCACACCTCTGGTGCTTATCCCGGGGAAATACTCCCTGCACTGCTTTGCATAGGTACCTGTGCCCATACCGAGTATGAGCATATTCTTCTTGCTTATGTCATCGCCCTCGCTCATGACAGGTGCAGCCATGGCGGTGTCATAATAAAGGCCTGTCAGCCCGCCGTCCTTCATGTATATGGACTGTATGCCGAAAAGCACATTGGTGGAAAGCGCCACCTGCTCGTCGTCTTCCTTTACCTGAAGATAGTTGTATACCGACTCACCCTCAAAGACCAGTGTCTTCTCCCAGAAAGCAAATCCCAGTATGGTGCTTACCACACAGCATACCACAAACAGCACTGTGCATACAGCCACCCTCACATAGCCCCTCTTGCAGGAGATGAAGTAAACTGCCCCCAGCACCAGCAGTATCCCCGAGAATATCAGGAATGTCACCGAGGTGCCCACCGAGGGTATGGTTATAAAGGTAGGCGCAAAGGTACCTATTATGCTGCCCACCGTGTTGAAAGCACCCAGGGTACCTACCGTTTTGCCGTTGTCATCAAGGCTGTCAGTGGTGTACTTTACCAGCGAAGGCGTTACCGTGCCCAGCAGGAAAAGGGGATACACGAAAATTATCATGCAGGCCAGAAATGCCGCCCATATAAGGAAATTCGTGCTTACCGTAACTACCAGCAGTGCCGATACCGCCAGTATCACCAGCTTGCCCACAAAGGGTATGGCCGCTATCCATATGGCCGAAAACAGCACCCGCTTGTAAAGCTTGTCAGGGTCAGGGTCCTTGTCCGCCGATCTTCCGCCGAAGTAATTGCCCAGCGCCATGGCTATCATAATGGTGCCTATGATGATAGTCCACACTATCTGTGAAGAACTGAAATAAGGCGCCAGCAGCCTGCTCGCTCCCAGCTCCACCGCCATGACAGACATACCCGCAAAAAATTCAGTAAGGTAAAGATACAGCTTGTTGCTGAGTACACCCTTTGAACTGTTCTTTTCGCCCTTTTTATTCTTTTTCATCTGTTAACTCTCCGTCCGAATTGGTTTTTGCATACACAATTATAATACCACAATTTGTCTGCTTAGTCAATGAAAATAACGGTCCCAAAGCGTTTTTCAGTTTTTTATCACAAACAAAAAAACAGGCCTGCACCCGCAGACCTGTTCTCATATATCTTCTTGCAAGATCAATTCTGTTTTCTGACTATGGCATAGTCATCGTCCGACCTGTAATAGGGGCAGGCATAATGAGGTTCGTTGTACAGCCTGTACATCTCGTCCTCGTCCAGGTTGACCTCACAGGTGTAGCACTCGTATTCCTCATCGTATGCGTAATTGTTGCAGCTCTCGCAGGAGCTGTATGTTTTCTTTTTTCCTTTGTTCATTTATCCGTCACCTGACTTAAAACCGCCGTCACCTGTATGAGAGCCTCATACAGCTTTTCCATATCTTCATCTGATACCCCCGCGAACCTTTTAAGCAGCTCGTCCCGTATCTCAGCCTTCATCTTTTTCAGGAAGCCCTCAGCCTCCTCCGTCAGCGTTATGTTCACCACACGCCTGTTGTCAGGCCGATGTTCCCGCCTGATGAACCCCATGTCCACCAGCTGTGAGACCGCCCTTGTGGCCTGCTCGTTGGAGGTGTTTATCCTCGTGGCAAGCTGCGACATATTCAGCTGACCGCTTACCGAAAGCAGCAGAAGAACTATCTGCTGTGTCCTTGTAACATGGTACTTCTTCTGGTCAAAGGTATCAAAGACCAGCTTTCTGCTCAGCGGGTAAATCTTGTAAAATTCCATTATACATTTTGCTCTGGTATCATCATTCATAATGTTCTCCCCCAAACACCGAATAAACCACCTGCTTTTCTATAATTATACCACTTAAGGGATATTTGTCAATGTGCTTTATTTATCAATATTTGATTTTATCAAGCATTGTTTTTGTTCACAATTATTTAATTTTCTACATAAGTCAACAGCCTGTCATAGTCGGTCTTTCCCTCAGTGACTTTGTATATCACAAAGCCCCCCGATACTGCGGTGTCACCGTTGATGATGTACTCCGTGCTGCCTCCATTTTTCATGTTGACAGTTACCTTAAGGCTGTACCCGCTGCGCATACCTATCTCAGACCTCTGCAATCTTACATCACCAAGACACTCCACTATCCCGCTGATATCCTTATCATCGGTAAGGGTCACATCCTTTCCCGTGTGGCCGCTGAATATCACTATGCTTTCCACATCTTCCGCTTTCACATCGATCATCCTGAAAGGCATAAGTGACCATATCCCTGCCCCCACAGTGGCCAGCCCGATACAAGCACCAATGACAGCCTTTGCCCTTCGGCTGCCTTTGCCGACCTTCCATACCGCCGCCCCGACTGCTGCAAACAGTATGACAAGCGCTCCCGCAAATACCAATACGCTCATATTTACACCTCCCGAAAAAAGGTGCGCCCTGTCTCAGACGCACCCCTTGTCATCACTGCTGATCTTCGTAATAGATCTCATAGTCGCTTATCAGCTTCAGCAGATCCTCCGCATTGAGTTCCAGCCCCTTGGCATAATTTCTTATCTCCTCCACAGTGAACTTCTGCTCAGAGTTGCCCAGGGTCTTTGCGAACATGGCAGCTGCACAGGCAAGCTTCATGTTGTCGCTCATGCTGTCCTTGTCCACATAGCTTGCCAGCATGACAGCCTTGTCCACCAGCTTGCTATCGTTCTCGTCCTTCTCCTTGTACCGAACAGATACTGTCAGCAATTCCTTGTCAAGGTCGTTCTCGTCAGCCTTTTCAGGTTCTGGGTAAGCCACATCGTCCTGATATTTCAGTGTTCTCTGCTGGCTGTCATCGCTGCCGCTGTCGTCCGTGGTGATTATCTCGTAAAGCGCCGTTACCTGCTGGCCTGCACCAACGTCGCCTGCGTCCTTGGTGTCGTCCTCAAAATCCCGGTCTTCCAGCAGCCTGTTCTCATAGCCCACCAGCTTGTAATATGCCACGTTCGCAGGATTGAACTCTACCTGCACCTTGGTGTCCTTTGCCACCGTGAACAGCGTACCGCTCATCTCGGTAACAAGAACTCTTTCAGCCTCCTCTGCGCTGTCGATGTAAGCGTAGTTGCCGTTGCCGTTGTCCGCCAGAGCCTCCAGCTTGTTGTCCTTGTAGTTGCCCATGCCGAAGCCCAGCACTGAAAGATATATACCCATATCTCTCTTCTCTTCGATAAGCGCTGTCAGCTCCTCCTGAGATGACAGACCCACGTTCAGGTCGCCGTCAGTAGCCAGTATGACCCTGTTGTTGCCGCCCTCTATGAAGTACTTCTGCGCCAGCTCGTAAGCCGTGTTTATGCCCGCAGCACCCGCCGTGGAACCGCCTGCTGTCAGCCCCGCCAGAGTTTCGGCTATCTTAGTGTAGTTGGAACCGCTTTCGCCCTCCAGCTCAACGGTATCCCTGCCCGCATAGGTAACTATGGATATGCGGTCGTTCTCACCCAGGTTTTCCGCCAGCATGGCAAAAGCCTGTGCCACCAGGGGAAGCTTGTTCTCGTCCGCCATTGAACCGCTGACATCTATGAGGAACACTATGTTCGAGTCGATGTCCTGTACGTCCACGTCCTTGGCCTGCAGGCCTACCAGCATAAGCTTTGCCTCATCGTTCCAGGGGCAGTCGGAAAGCTCGGTGGTTATGCCTATCTTGTTTCCGTCATCGGGCATGGGGTAGTCATACTTGAAGTAATTTATGAACTCTTCTGTCCTCACCGCGTCAGGCTCTATGTTCTGTTTGTTCTCTATCATTCTCCTGATATTTGTGAATGAAGCTGTGTCCACATCGGTCGAAAATGTTGAAAGCGGGTGTTCTGCCACACTGAGAAATTCGTTCTCTTCATAATGGGCATATTCTTCGGTGTTTATCTCGGGCAGTGCTTCGTCCGTGTAACTCATCTTGAACTCAGCATTGTCCTTCATCTCTGTATTATCATCGGTGCGGGTATCGCCAAAGAAGTAATGTTCCTCTCCTGCATCAGCTTTGTTGTCAGAGTAGCTTCCTTCATCTTTGGCATCTCCGCAGGAGGTCATCATCGTTATCGCCATTACAAGCGCAGCTGTCATTGCAAATATCTTTCCGGTATTCTCTTTCATAGTTATCATCCTTTCTGAAAAAAGGTATCTCCCGATCTTTTGACGTATATGTGCCTGTGTATCGGGAAAAGTTATTATCTGTTCAGCCCCTCGGTTATTATCCTTTCACCATATGAGGGGTCTATTATCATCTCGGCGGCATTGTCCACTGCCATGCTGTAGCTGCCTTCCCGTCCGCAGATCTGTATGGTCCTGACTTTAAGATCTCCCGTATCGGTTGTGAAGATATTCAGCGCTTCGTCCAGGCCGATAGTCATGGTTATCTCCACATCAAGGCCGTCTTCCAGACATTTCTCCACATATTCCTCGGTTATGGGCTGGTCGAGGGTGTGCTGGGCGGTCTCACGGTCGTTCAGGGCTTCAAGGGCTATCTCACATATCCTGTCTGTGTCCATATCATGTACTATCTCACCCATGTATGAAGCCACTATCATCTCGTCGTATTTTGCGGGTAACTCAGTGCTGCCTGTTATGACCTGTGCAGCCTCGCCGCCCTCGCCCATGGCGGCGGCAGTCATTCTGTCAGCATAGCTCTTGTCCATTTCATAACAAGGCGAGCTGCTGCCGTCCTCATACTCTACCCAGAAATAGTAGCCGTTCTCATCTCCCTCGGCTGTCACACCATAGCCTTCCATGATACTGTCTCCGAGCCTGAAAGGCTTTGCCTCCTCAAACTTTATGTAAGTCAGGAAGCCCTCTGTTTCACGCCTGTTCAGTTCGTCCATGCTTATGGCCAGGTCTACTGTGTTCTCCTCATCGGTCTGCGCCATAGCCTCCAGAAGAACAGGCGCCGCCTCCATTCTGTTGTCCCAGCTCTGGCTTATATGACCGTCATTGAAAAGCTCAAACCCAAAGAAGCCGTCCCCGAATATCTCAGCGAGATATTCTTCCCCAAGAATACTCTGTTCCTCTGCGGTAACTTCTTCCTCAGAGATAGTTTCGTCATCGGTGGGGTACTCTGAGGTGCAGCTTTCTTCGGTAACTTCATTGCCGTTCTCTGCCGCTGCGGCTGGTGCGGTCTCTTTTTCCTCTACCTGTCCGCACCCCGCGAGTATAGTCATAACTGCCATTGCTGCTGCAATATATCTTTTGTTCATTTTAATTCTTCCTTTCTTTGTCAAAAAGTTTTATGCCATTTTCCATTCTGTTATAAGCTGGTCCATATCAAGGTATGGTGTGTACTTCATTCTGTCAAAGTAGAAGTCGTTCACGTTCAGGCTGTCCTTTTCCAGTGCCACGGAATCATTGTCCAGTGCGCTCCAGCCGTTCTGGTAAACTGCACCGCCGTCCAGGGTCAGCTCTATCTGGGGAGCATTCTCGAATACTATTGCGTACTGTCCGCCGGAGATCTTTTTCAGGGGCAGCAGATACTCTCTGCCTGCCTGAAGTATGTAAGGTGTGCTGCTTGTCAGCTCTATATCAGAAGCTGTCACCTCACCGTTCCTGTCATACATTGCATTCACCGTAAGGATATATTCTGCGCTGCCCGTGTCGGGTATCTCTGCGGAGCTTACCGTTACATCAGCGAAGAACTCGGTCTCTTCCAGTACGTTCTTTTCCACGAAGTATTCGTCGCCCTGAGCCACATAGCCTGCCATGTAGGCTACCGTATCAGTGGGGCTGAAAGAAAGCTCCTCATACTTCACCGTGCTGCCGTTATTATAGTATCCAAGATTTCCGTCAACTTCTTCGGTGGCTGCTTCTGCTAATTCGCCAGGTGCCGCCGTGTCGTCGCTGTGTGCTTCGGCTATTGCGTCGTTTTCTGCCGCACCATCGTCTGCCGATTTTTCTTCCTGTCTTTCAGGTCTGCTCAGGGGGATATTATCTCTTGCTGTCTTTGCCTTCTTTGATTCGTTGATGATATTCACGCCCGCAAAGATAACTACGAATGCAGCCGCTGCCGCAGCTATCTTCATGTATCCGCCCGAACGCTTTATCTGCCTGCGGTTCTCTTCCGCCTGTGTATCTGTGTTGTTCTCTGACTCTCTCTTGTCTATCTCATCGGATATCCTGTTCCACAGCTTATCCATGTCGGGTGCAGTATCCTGGATATGCTGTGTATATTCTCTTTTCAGATCAGCCATTAATACTGCCCTCCTTTACTGTTTTCTTCAGCTTTTGCAAAGCCTGTCTGTATTTCCATGCAACAGTTCCAAGAGGAATCCCCATAGCCTCGCTGATCTCCTTGAAGGTCATATCGAAGCCGACGCGGAGGTTCACTATCTCTTTCTCCGCTTCGTTTAGTGTGTCAAGGGCTTGCCTGAAAGCCATGCCGCCGACCACCTGTACATCGGTGGGTTCCTCGGTGTCTGCCTGTTCTTCTGTGTATACTCCGTCATCGTCGATCGTGTATTCCTCGTGTTTTCTTTTTCTCAGGAAATCGATCGCCATGTTTCGGGCCATCACCGTTATGTAGCGCTTGTGTCCCGTCCCGGAACGGTACTGCGCCGCTGTCTCCCACAGTTTCAGGAACATATCACTTGTCAGGTCCTCAGCGTCCTGAGGGCTTTTGACCACCGCAAGCATCTGTTGGTATACCAGCTTGCCGTAGCAGGTGTAAATGTCCCTGAGACCGTTTTTGTCCTTCCCGAGTATCTTTTGGATACACAGGTCAAACTCCTTGTCGGTCAATACTATCATCACCCTTCGACATAATATATACGTTTGGTATCGCTCACTTTTTTGATGTGATACTGCACAAATTTCAAAAGGTTATTTTGTACACTATCACCAGAATCGAATATCGTCATAATTCGACAATAATTATAACATAATCTGTCCCATATTGCAATAGCCATATGCTCCCCGTCATTTCCGGGAAGTCCTTTTCTATGATTTTTCTGCATAAATCCCCCGCCTGAATAATGTGCATATCGCCTAAAAGTTCATTCGTTCTGCAATAAGATTGAAATTTTGGGAGCAATGTGGTATAATATACTAAGTCCGTAAAATAGGTGCTTGTAAAGTACACTATAATGATATCAGGATAGAAAGGAAAGTTTCAAATGAGTGAAGAATGTACACATGACTGCAGCTCCTGCGGGGCTGATTGTTCATCAAGGGATAACGGCATACAGAAAGCGCCGCCCCACTATATGTCAAATGTAAAGAAGGTCATTGCTGTTGTCAGCGGCAAGGGCGGTGTTGGCAAGTCCCTGGTGACTTCGCTGCTGGCCGTAAGCTTTGCCAGAAAAGGCTTCAAGACCGCTGTGCTGGACGCTGATATCACAGGCCCCTCTATCCCGAAGATCTTCGGCATCAAGGATCGCCCTGTGAATACCGAAGATGCCCTGTTCCCCTGTGAGAGCGAGTTCGGCACCAAGGTCATGTCCATAAACCTGCTCATGGAAAATGCCGTTGACCCCGTACTGTGGCGCGGCCCCGTCATCGCAGGCGCAGTAACCCAGTTCTGGTCTGATGTGGCCTGGGGCGATGTTGACTATATGTTCGTCGATATGCCTCCCGGAACAGGTGATGTTCCCCTGACAGTTTTCCAGTCCCTGCCTGTGGACGGTATCGTCATCGTAAGTTCTCCTCAGTCGCTGGTATCTCTGGTAGTGGAGAAATCCGTGAGAATGGCCAAGCTGATGAACGTGCCTATCCTCGGCCTTATCGAGAACATGAGCTACCTCAGGTGTCCCGATTGCGGCAAGGAGATAAAGATATTCGGTGACAGCCACGTTGATGAGATAGCCAAGGAATATGACCTTGAAGTCCTGGCCAAGCTCCCAATTGACCCCATCGTTGCCACCCTCTGTGACAGCGGCAAACTGGAGATAATCGAGAATGACGTCATCGAAGCAGTAAACAAGATCAAGCTTTAACAACAAAGCCTACGCTGTATGTGCAGCGTAGGCTTTTGCATTTATTTGTCATTTACAATGTTGTTTATCCAGATATCCGACCTTACCATGAAATATCCTATGACCACCTTGATGATCTCAGTAAAGGTTATCAGCACATACATGGGGTAAATATCCATTTTCGTGAATTTAGCAATGATGAGCGCCAGCGGGATCATCAGCACCCAGGTGAACAGAAAGTCAAACAGGAAAGTCAATCCTGTTCGTCCGCCGCTTCTCAGGGTGAAGTAGCAGGCATTGGTGTATGACCACAGCGGCATGGCCAGCGCCTGAATGATTATCATATAAGCCGAAAGCGCCCTGATGTTCTCCTCGGTGTTGTAAAGTTTCGGGAAAAGGGTTGCCAGCGGGATTATCACCGCTGTCAGCAGCACCGTGGCCGCAACACTGAAAAACCTCATCTTGTCGTCTATGTTTCTGGCTTCTTTTAATCGGTTCGCTCCCAGCTCAGCCCCTACTATTATGGAAATGCAGGCGCCCAGCTGTATGTACACCGCCCCGAACAGATTGGTTATGGTGCCAGATATGTTCCTGGCCGCGACCACGTCCAGCCCTCGCTCCGAATAGCACTGGGCTATCACAGACATTCCCGCCGCCCAAAGAAATTCGTTCACCAGCAGCGGCAGACCCTTGCGTATCATGTCAGCAGTGAGCTTTTTCGGTATCTTCATGGACTTGTACAGCCCCACGATATACCTGTTTCTGTCAGGGTGGGTGTGTGCCCAGATGATGACCACAGCAGCTTCAATAAACTTGGCTATGACAGTTGCAATAGCCGCACCCTTTACCCCCATGGCAGGCATACCCAGCTTGCCGAATATCAGCCCGTAGTCCAGCAGAAGATTTGCACCCACCGCCGTCATCGAGCCAAGCATGGGTATGGTGGTCTCGCCGCATTCACGCACAACGCTGTAATAGGGCTGCCCCAGGCTGAATGGTATGAGGCCGACTATCATTATGGCCATGTATTCCTTGCCGCTTTTAAGGGTAAGGGCTATCTTCTCGGGTGAGTCGTCCTTGCTTATGAAAAGTGAGATAAGCTGATCGTCCAGCAGCCCGAAGATAAGTGCGCCTATAGCCAGTATTACCGCACATATGATGACCCTGAACCGAACCGTCTGCTTTTGACCCTCAGCATCATGCTTTCCGAAAAACTGCGCCCCGAATATCCCGGGACCGGATACCGCCCCGAATAGGGTAATATTGAAAACAAAAACGAACTGGTTTACTATGGAAACACCACTCATCTGCTCAGTGCCTATCTGCCCGACCATGATGTTGTCTATCATGCTTACAAAATTTGTCACCAGATTTTGCAGTATCATCGGCACTACCATTTTCAGCACCCGCTTGTAGAAGGCGCTGTCGCCTATGTATTTTTCTCTGAATTTGCCAATCATTTTATTTCTCCTGATATTTACCTTACTATATTATAGCTGAATAAACTATATTTTAGCATAATATTACACCTATGTCAAATCATTAATTGCGCCGAAATTTGAATATTTCGGGAATTTGCAAGCCCGCCCCTTGACAAAAACTGATAAATGTTGTACAATAAACTAAACGCTAAGACGGAATGAAGTAGCTGCTGATAATGTTTTCAGAGAGTTTGCGGTAGGTGTGAGCAAACAGCGGGCAGCGGTGAAGTTACCTTCCCGAGCGGCCTCCCCGAAATCATAGTAGGGTGGGACGTTTTCCTGCGTTAAGGGCAACGAGGTCGGCTTGTGCCGATAAACTGAGGTGGTACAGCGTTAGCTATTGACGCCCTCAGAGGACTTTGTGTCTTCTGAGGGCTTTTATATTTTCCCGTTCAGCAACAGATAAGCTAAATCATAGGAGATAGAAGATCATGCGTGATGATATTAATGGCACTGATGAACTGTCCGTCCTCGAACCTCTTATGTCGGGAGAGTATACTTCATATGAAGACACTGCAACATACAGGGAACATCTTGATACTGAAGATAAGATATCCGAAATAATGGCTCATGCTCATATAAAAAGAGGAAGGTCAGAATTAAGAGAAAGCCTGATGCAAACTGACACTATCATCTCTTTTGCGGTGCTTGGTGTAATATTCGTCCTCAGTATGGAGTTTCTTCCCTCTATTCCGGCAATACCTGCCATAATGTCCTTTTTGGTCATAAAAGTTCTTTTGGTAATGAAGAGAGACGGTTATGACCTGAAAGGTGCGCTAAGGGAAAACATAGCTTTGGCCCTGCTTACGGGACTGTTCTTATTTCTGGCTATCTTAAATATTTCAGACAGATGACCTCAGCCGGATTTTTTGGCTGTCAAGTAAAAGAGGTGTAGTTACATGAACAATATCAGTTTGGTAAAATGCACTTGCGAAGATGCAGAGCTTCTGCATAAGCTGCAGCGTGAAGCCTTCATGCCCCTCTATGATCGATACCGTGACGATGAAACCAGCCCTGCCCTTGAAAGCATTGAAGCTGTCACACGGAAGATAGCTGACTCTGAATTCTATTTTATCTGTGACGGTGACGTTCCCATAGGCGGTGTGCGGGTAAGGCTTTTTCGGAATGCTGATGAGAACATATATAACATAAGCCCCATATTTATCCTGCCCGACCGCTGTGATAAAGGCCTGGGCACCGCAGTAATGGAAAAGCTTTTTGCCATGTATGCTGATGCTGACAAATGGTCCCTGGCCACTATAAAACAGGACGAAAGAAATTGCCATTTCTATGAAAAGCTGGGCTTTGTTCCCACAGGCTCAAGCACTGTCATCAATGAACGCATGACCATTGTAGGTTACGAGAAAAAGGTGTAGTCTATGGAATATGTCAGCGCAAAGTCCATACTGCAAAGGTGTAAGGATACTTCCTGGTTCGGCAACGAATATAACATGAACCTCTATCGGGGCTGCTGCCATGGCTGCATTTATTGTGACAGCCGCAGCGAATGCTACCATGTTGATGATTTCGATACCGTTCGTGCCAAGGCAGACTGTATCGGGACACTCCGTGATGAACTGCGCCGCAAGACTAAAACGGGCATTATCGGAACGGGCGCCATGTCCGACCCCTATAACCCCTTTGAAAGAGAAGAACGGCTTACCGAAAAGTCCCTCATGCTCATAGATACCTATGGCTTCGGGATAACTACAGTTACCAAATCTCCCCTTATCACCAGGGATATACCACTGTATAAGCAGATAGCCTCCCATTCACCCGTGCTTTGCAAGATGACCATTACCACCGCAGATGATGAGCTCTGCAAAAAGGTGGAGCCGAATGTGGCTGTATCCTCAAAGCGTTTCGAGGCTCTGGCTGAGATGTCGGCAGCAGGCCTGTTCACAGGGATAACGCTCATGCCCGTGCTGCCCTTTATCGAGGACAGTGAGGCAAACATCATCTCCATAGTGCGCAAAGCCCATGAATGCGGAGTAAGGTGCATATATCCCGCATTTGGCATGACCCTCAGGGCAGGCAACAGGGAGTATTTCTATGAAAAGCTTGATGAAAGCTTTCCTGGGGTGAAAGAGATGTATATCCGTAAATTCAAAAACAGCTATGAATGTCCCTCACCCAATGCGGGCAGGCTTTGGAAGATATTTACTGAAGAATGCCATAAATATGGCATTCTGTATGATATGAAAGAAATAATAAAGGCATATAAGTCGGGCTACGGCGACAGACAGCTCAGCTTTTTTGACTGATGCCGTGCATTGAAAGGTAGTGATAAAAATGATATCTACCGCAGATGTCATTGCTTATGTGAAAGTGAGGTCGGTAAGATGTTCAGAGAAATGCTGAGAAAAAAGCAGGCGCTTTCCGAGGCGGAATGTATAGCTGTCCTCAAAAACGAGAAAAGGGGAGTGCTCTCTGTCCTCGGTGATGATGACTACCCCTACGGTATGCCCATAAACCATTTTTATAGTGATGAGGACGGACATATCTATTTTCACGGTGCAAAGTTCGGCCACAGGGTAGATGCAGTAAAGCGCCATGATAAGGTCAGCTTCTGTGTTTACGATGAGGGCTACCGCAATGAAGGCGAGTGGGCGCTCAACATAAAAAGCGTTATCATCTTCGGCAGACTTGTTCCTGTTGAAAATGAGGATAAGATGCTGGATCTCTGCCGTAAGCTTAGCCATAAATTCACCGATGACGAAAGCTACATCGAGGACGAGATAAAGCGTGCAGGCTTCCGCACACTGATGTACGAACTTGTCCCCGAATACATCTCGGGCAAACTGGTAAAAGAGGCTTAGAATATGTTTTGACATCACCGTATCTGCCGTCAAGCTAAGGAGAATGTTTATGAATCTATTTGCGTCGGGATATCGGGAAACAGACTTGCGGTTCGGAAAAAAGCTTTTTGTAAGGATAGCTTTGTGTATTCCGGTTTTGATGTTCGCTGTTTATTCGGTGAGTATGCACCTTGTATTGCCGAATAATGCAGGATAATAATATTTTAATATAAAACGGAGGAAAACTAAAATGACTTGTTATGAAGAACTTGTAAGACGTGGGCTGATAGCTCAGGTCACAGATGAAAAAGAGATCAGCAATATGATCAACAACGGTAAAGCCGTATTCTACATCGGCTTTGACCCCACCGCAGACAGCCTGCACGTCGGTCACTTCATGGCACTGTGCCTTATGAAGAGATTGCAGATGGCAGGCAACAAGCCTATCGCACTGGTAGGCGGCGGCACAGGCATGATAGGCGACCCCTCGGGCAAGAGCGATATGCGTAAAATGCTGACCCCCGAGACCATTCAGCACAACTGCGAATGCTTCAAGAAGCAGATGAGCAGATTTATCGACTTCTCCGACGGTAAGGCACTTATGGTAAACAACGGTGACTGGCTGCTTGACCTGAACTACATCGATGTTCTCCGTGAGGTAGGTGCTTGCTTCTCTGTAAACAAGATGCTGACCTTTGAGTGCTATAAGCAGAGAATGGAGAGAGGTCTGACCTTCCTGGAGTTCAACTACATGATAATGCAGTCCTACGACTTTTACAGACTCTTCCAGGATTACGGCTGTAATATGCAGTTCGGCGGCGATGACCAGTGGGCCAATATGCTGGGCGGCACCGAGCTTATCCGTAAGAAGCTGGGCAAGGACGCTCACGCTATGACCATCACCCTGCTGCTGAACTCCGAGGGCAAGAAGATGGGCAAGACCGAAAAGGGCGCTGTATGGCTGGACGCTGAGAAGACTTCTCCCTACGATTTCTACCAGTACTGGAGAAATGTCGGCGACGCTGATGTTATCAAGTGCCTTAAGCTGCTGACCTTCGTGCCTATCGAGGAGATAGAGGAAATGGAGCAGCATATGGAAGGCGCTGAGTACAACAAGGCCAAGGAACTGCTGGCATTCGAACTGACCAAGATGATACACGGCGAGGAAGAAGCTAAAAAGGCTGACGCTGCTGCAAAGGCTATCTTCGGAGGCGGGGCAGACAGCGCTGATATGCCCACCACTACCCTTACCGCTGATGACGTTGACGAGAACAAGCAGATAGGCATACTTAACCTGCTGGTAAAAGCAGGCCTCTGCCCCTCCAACAGCGAGGCAAGAAGACTTGTTCAGCAGAACGGTATCGCAATAAACGGTGAAAAGTTCACCGACCCCAAGGGCATGGTAGACCTCTCCGAGCAGGTCATCATCAAGAAGGGCAAAAAGGTGTTCCACAAAGTCGTTCTCGGTTGATAAATTTTATACAATAATTTAACTTATCCTATTATAAAACTCTGCCTGAGGACACCTGTCCCCGGGCAGAGTTCTTTGTAAAATAAATTGTAAATTATCTCAAAGGGTCTTGCAAATAAGATTTACTTATGCTATAATAACACAAGTATAAACGAAAACGCAGGTGAAGATGATCGGAATACACGCTTGATATATTCTTGCCCATGTCCCAGCCGGCAGCCGCAGGTCTTTCGGTGAAGAAAGTGTTCTGGGGAGGGGAAGGATATGAGTGTGGACGAAGACAGTTTTTCGTGCAAGACGTACTTGCTTTTATTGAAGCTTCCTGCGGTAAAGTCTGTGAACTGCTTTTTGAGAAAACATTCATCAGCGTAGCGGTCCTGTTGTCCCTTGATCTGAAAGTGCAGAGGATTTGGTAAAATGCGGTAAGCTCAAAATGTTCACCGATAAACTCTGCGGCTGCATATTTGAGCTGTATCTGTGGGATGTCGATGAAAATACTGATATGGAGTATATCTTCACACCTGATATGAAACTTGATGACCTATTGAAAAATGCTGTCAGCATGGGGCGGAATATCAGGGTGATAAAAGATAGGTGATAATATGTATATATGTCCCGTTTGTAAAGATAAACTGAACCGAATAGATAATTCATGGCGCTGTCCGAAAGGGCACAGCTTTGATATCGCCCGCAAGGGTTATGTCAATCTGCTGACTACCGCTAAGCATAACCCTAAGACAGCAGGGGATAACGCAGATATGGTCAAAGCACGCACCGAGTTTCTTGACAAGGGCTATTACAGCCCCCTTGCCGAAAAGATAAGGGGTGTGGCCGAGGAGAACCTTGCTGATACCAAAAGCCCCGTCATCATCGACAGCGGCTGCGGTGAAGGCTTTTATACCGCTGAACTTGCACAGATAGAAAATGCGGGTATCTACGGCATTGATATATCAAAACACGCGGTAGCCCACTGCATGACAAGGGTGCATCTGGCGGGCATAAAAAACTGTAATTTCGCAGTGGCTTCTTCCTTTGAACTGCCCTTTGCGGATAACTGCGCCGATGCTGTCGTAAGCGTGTTCGCACCTGTCTGCAACGATGAGTATGCAAGGGTGCTGAAAAAGCAGGGCAAACTCATAGTGGTTTCGCCATCGCCAAGACATCTGTTTGAGCTTAAGGCGGCGGTCTACGACAATCCCTACGAGAACAAGCCCAATGTCTACGGTCTGGATAAGTTCGGTGAGTCCCCCGAGGAGATAGTCTTCGAGTACAAGGCAAAGCTTACCTCTCAGGCGGATATACACAGCCTTTTCATGATGACCCCCTACTGCTACAAGACTTCGGAAGAGGGCATGGCAAGGCTAAGGGCGCTGGACAGCATAGAAGTCACCTGCGGTTTCGTTATACAGGTATACAGCAAAAAGTAGTACAACTATTTGTACAGAAATGAGGGATATTTATGGATAGGGAATTATTTTGCAAGGGTTACACCTGGGGCTTTTTCAGCCGTGAGGGTGAACTGCTGACCGACAGGGCGGAGGAGAGTATGAAAAGGCTGGCTTCCAACGGCCTTGATTGGATATGCATAACCGTTAACGGCTGGCAGGAAACATTTTTCAGCACCACTATATTCTCGCTTTACGGCCTGACCCAGACCGACGAGGAAGTTATACACGCAGTAAAAATGGCCAAGTCCCTGGGGCTGAAGGTCTGCCTGAAACCCATGGTCAACTGCCTTGACCGTTCCTGGCGTGCAAGGATAGATTTCCCCACCGAGGAAGGCTGTGATTACTGGGAAAGGTGGTTCCGTTCTTACAACAACTTCATGCGCCACTATGCTGTGCTGGCAGAAAAGCTGGGCTGTGAAATGCTCTGCACAGGCTGTGAAATGGCGGGCATGGATAAGCAGGCTGACCGCTGCCGCGATATGGTGGCTAAGGTGCGAAAGGTCTACAGCGGCATAATAATGCACAATATAAACCACGGCGATGAACTTCGTTTCAAGTGGCTGGACGCTGTAGACGTCATCGGTATAAGCGCCTACTATCCCGTTACCGACAGCGAGAACAGGGGCATTGATACCATGCATAAGCGCTGGGCTGAGGTGGTGGAGCGCCTTGAAAAATGCCATGAGAAGTACGACAGACCTATCATGTTCGCTGAGGTAGGTGTCCGCAACGAACAGGGCTGCACCGCCTACCCCTGGGATTTCCACGACCGTCCCGAAAAGCCCATAGATGAGCAGGAGCAGTCTGATTTTTATGAGTCTGCCATGGCTGCCACCTGGGATATCCCATGGTTCTGCGGATATTTCTGGTGGGACTGGAAGGCTGTCCTGCCAACCATTGAAAAGGCTAAGGAGAACCGTGATTTCACCATATACGGCAAGCTTGCCGAGCAGACCCTGAAAAAGTGGTATACCGAAAAATAACTCCCGATCTTGAAGTGCATTGCTGATGACACAGAATAGCTGTTTTTCGTATTGGGAGATAATTAACGGGAACGTACATCAGCCGATGTGCGTTCCCGCTTTTTTCATATCTTCTTTGGTTTTGCAAAATTTGCAAATATCTTTTTGGTGCCTACGTTGTCAAAGGCTATCTCCAGCATGGTATCGCCTGCCATGGGCGTAACACCGACCACAGTGCCCTCACCGAATTTCTTGTGTGCGACCCTGTCGCCTACGCTGTAGCTTTCAGCAGGTGAAGAAGCTTCTGCTTTTTTTGCCGCATTGTACATGGCTATCTGCTGACCCAGCGAAAGGTTCTTGTTAGTATTCTTCTTCTCTGAAGTATCGAACTTAGGTATCTGCTCCTCAATGTTCTCCTTGGGCAGTTCACGCAGAAAAGTCGATTCACGGTTGTACTGGGTGTTACCGTAGAGCATTCTTTCCCCTGCGTATACCAGGTGCAGCTGCTCTTTGGCTCTGGTCATGGCCACATAGGCCAGCCTGCGTTCTTCTTCAAGCTCGATGTCGCTCTCCATGCTCCTGTTCGAGGGGAACACATTGTCCTCCATGCCCGCCACGAATACCACGGGGAACTCCAGTCCCTTTGCTGCGTGCATGGTCATCAGTGCCACATAATCACCGTTCTCTTCAAGGGTGTCGATGTCGGTGTACAGCGCCACCTCTTCAAGAAAGCCCTCCAGAGTGGGTATCTCAGCTTCCTCCTCATACTTGGCCATGGTGGACTTTAGCTCGGCTATATTTTCAAGCCTGGTTTCGCCCTCCAGCCCCTGGGACTTCATCAGCGCTCCATAGCCCGTCTTTTCGACCACAGCGTCCAGCAGTTCGGGAAGTGTGGCTATATCTGCCATTTCCGTCAGGTCATCTATCATGAAAGCAAACTCCGTCAGCGCCTTTGACTTCTTTGCCAGTGGCACATATTCCGTCGAATGCTCCATCACATAAATGGGGTCTTCCCCCAGGTCGGAAACTATCTGGTCTATGACCCTTACAGTGGCATCGCCTATGCCTCTTTTGGGCTCGTTGACTATCCTGCGCAGCCTGAACATATCTGCGTGGTTGTTTATCACTTCCAGATAAGCCAGTATATCCTTTATCTCCTTGCGGTCATAGAATTTAAGCCCGCCGAATATCTTATATGGTATAGAGGCCTTTATCATGGCCTGCTCCAGCGAGTTTGACTGGGCATTCATTCTGTAAAGCACAGCGTGGTCGCCGTAGCGCCTGCCTTTGTCGTTGTTTTCGGTAATGGTGCGTGCTATGTAGGCCGCCTCGTCCCGTTCGTTCATGGATTTATGAACTATGACTTTTTCGCCGTCACCGCTGTCCGTCCACAGGTTCTTGCCCTTTCTGCCAACGTTGTTGGAGATGAGCTTGTTTGCACAGGTGAGTATGTTCTGGGTGGAACGGTAATTCTGTTCCAGCTTGATGACATCTTCAGGTCTGCACCCGAACTGCTCCTCAAAATTCAGTATGTTCTCAATGGTTGCCCCGCGGAAGCGGTATATGCTCTGGTCATCATCACCCACCACGCAGATGTTGCCATACTTCTGCGAAAGCAGTGACACCAGCCTGAACTGCACCGTGTTGGTATCCTGGTACTCATCTACCATTATATATTTATAAAGATTCTGGTAGTGGTCGAGGACATCGGGGTTCTCCTCAAACAGCCTTACCGTGTGGCTGATTATGTCATCGAAGTCCATGGCATTGTTGCTGCGCAGTTCGTTCTGGTAATGTGCATATATCTTAGCTACAGTGCTTTTGCGGTAATCGCCCATAGCGTCCTTGGCGAACTCATCGGGGGTGATCATGGAGTCCTTTGCGTGGGATATCTCGCTGAGTATGGTCTTTACAGGGAACATCTTCTCATCGAGATCCATGTTCCGCATGACAGATTTTATCACCCTCTTGGAGTCGTCGGTGTCGTAAATGGCAAAGCTCTGGGTAAACCCGATGTTTGCGCATTCCCGCCTGAGTATCCTTACACAGGCCGAATGGAAGGTTGCGGCTGTTATGCCCTTGCCCTCCTCCCCGAGGATATTTGCTATACGCTCCTTAAGCTCACCTGCGGCCTTGTTGGTAAAGGTTATGGCCAGTATGTTCCAGGGATCTACCCTCCTGAAACCTACTATCTCCGCCAGCCGCCTGCCGTCATCGGTCCTGCCCTCGGCATAATCACCAATGAACTGTTTTTCCTCCTCAGTGAACTCCTGCTGATATTCGGTCTCGTAAGCGTCACCGAAGTGTATCATGTTGGCTATGCGGTTTATCAGCACTGTGGTCTTTCCGCTGCCTGCCCCCGCCAGTATCAGCAGCGGGCCGTTTATATGGAAGACCGCCTTGCGCTGCATGGGGTTCATTCTGCTGAAAAATCTTTCAAGTGCCTGTTTTTTCAATGTGCTTATGTCATTCATCAGTATACCTCCGTTATCTAAGACATATATTATAACACATCTTTGCCCGTTTGAAAAGAGGTGAAAAGAAAATTTTGCAGATTTTCAATTTGCTGTCCGTTTCGCTGTACAGCTGAATTCTTTGGTGATTATGCCCTTGACATTCGGTCAAAAATAGAGTAAAATATAATAAGATATTTTTGTTCGGATAATATTCCGCGGCTCGTTCTGCGGATCCTGTCGGCTGCTTCGTTCCAGCTTTCATCTTTTCAGAGATCACCATTCATCTCGGGCAGCTGCATATAGCACATATTCTAACGGAAAAATCAAATAATGCTCGGGTATCGTCTGCCCGAAGGAAAGGAGCTTTTTGCGCCGCTATGCGCCAATGGCTTGGTTTATGGTGCGTGTGCGCGCATTTTTCACATCATGAGTAATAATTCAAACAATGCAAATCAAGGAAAAAAGAGACCTTCAAAACGTTATGAGCCCAGACAGGGCAAACTGAGGGGCGTTCCCCTGAAACGCAAGGCTGAGGGAGAAAAGTCTTCTTCCGCCCCCCGCACAAGGCTGCGCCCCAACGGCAGGACAGCTTCACAGCGTTCTTCAAAGGACGCTCAGCGCCGTACCCCCGTCAAGATAATACCTCTTGGCGGACTTAACGAGATAGGCAAGAACTTCACAGTCATCGAGTGTGCGAACGATATGTTCATCATCGACTGCGGACTTGCTTTCCCCGACAGTGAGATGCTGGGTGTAGATATAGTCATACCCGATTTCACTTATGTGGAGAAAAATCTGGAAAAGCTGCGGGGCGTTGTTATAACCCACGGTCACGAAGACCATATAGGCGGCCTGCCATACTTCCTCAAGAAGTTCCCAAGCGTGCCCGTTTACGGCACCAGACTTACCATAGGACTTATCGAAGGCAAACTGCGTGAGCATGAGCTTCTGGGCAGTGTCAAGCTGAATACCGTTACACCCCGTCAGACTATCCGCATGGGCTGCATGGCGGTGGAATTCATTAGAGTAAACCACTCCATACCCGATTCAGTGGGTATGGCTGTGCATACACCTGCAGGCGTGCTTATCCATACAGGTGACTTCAAGGTGGACTATACCCCTATCGAGGGCGGCATAATCGACCTTCCAAGATTTGCCGAGCTTGGCAACAAGGGTGTCCTGGCACTGATGTCAGATTCCACCAACTCCGAGCGCCCTGGCTATACCGCCAGTGAGCGCAAGGTTGGCGACAACCTTGAAATGCTCTTTGCCAAGGCCGAGGGCAAGCGTATAATCATTGCGACCTTCGCTTCAAATATCCACCGCGTACAGCAGATAATCAACAACGCTGTCAAAACAGGCAGAAAAGTAGCCGTTTCGGGAAGAAGCATGGTGAACGTCATCAGCGTTGGCATCGAGCTTGGCTACCTCAAGGTGCCCGATGGTGTGCTGATAGACATTGATATGATAGGCAGATACCTGCCCGAGCAGATAGTCCTCGTTACCACAGGCAGCCAGGGTGAGCCTATGTCGGCTCTTTCCAGAATGTCCATGAACGAGCACCGCAAGGTCAGCATAACCCCGCAGGATTTCATCATCATCTCTGCTAACCCTATACCGGGCAATGAAAAGCTGGTCACAAGGGTAGTAAATGATCTGATGAAGCTGGGCGCCGAAGTGGTCTATGAAAAGATGTACGAGGTACACGTTTCGGGCCATGCCTGCCAGGAGGAGCAGAAGCTCATGCTGGCTATAACGAAGCCCAAGTTCTTCATACCTGTGCATGGTGAGTTCAAGCACCTTATGAAGCATAAGCAGACCGCCATGAGCGTGGGTATCCCCGAGGAGAATATCATCATCGCAGGGATAGGCGATGTCATCGAGACCGACGGTGTGGATATGCGCATAACAGGCGAGGTACCCGCAGGCAAGGTCCTGGTAGACGGCCTCGGTGTAGGCGACGTAGGCGCTATCGTGCTGAGAGACAGAAAGCACCTGGCGGAGGACGGCTTGATAATCGCCGTTGCCACCATAGACAGATCCATAGGCGAGATACTTTCGGGACCCGACCTTGTTTCAAGAGGTTTCGTATACGTCCGTGAGAGCGAAGAGCTTATGAATGAAGCCAAGGAGCTTCTTACAGAAACTCTCCAGAACTGTCTTGACAATAATATGCATGAATGGAACGCTATCAAGGGGAAGATGAAGGATAATCTGTCTGATTTCATTTTCAGAAAGACAAAGAGAAGCCCCATGATCCTTCCTATCATCATGGAGATATAATAGTTGCAGGAACAGATAAAGGATCTTAGCAAAGGAGTTGACAGGCAGTGAAAAAGAACAAAAGCTTTCTCATGCTGCTGTCTGCGACAATGGCTGTCATTGCGCTGACATCACTGATAGGGGCTTTTATGCTGCACGCAACAGAGGATAAAAAGAATTCGGGCAGTGTGCTGATCCTTGTTTCCGTTGTAAGTATCATGCTGCTGCTGCTTGAAGCTTTTGTTTTCAGGAACCAGATGCATAAGTACCTGACGAAAACAGCTACCCAGCTGGTCAGAACGGAAAGGGACTCTCTCCAGCATTTTCCCTCGCCATGCGTAATACTGGACAGTGATGATACCATAGTCTGGTTCAACAGGCTTTTCGAGGAAAAGGTCTACGAGGAAGACCCCTATGGTGAGCATCTGCAGGATATAATGAACATCGACCTTGAACGTGCCTATGAGGAGGACGGCTGCCAGATCTGTGTTAACAGGCGCTACTATGTGGCAAGGGCTGTACATACCGACCTGCGCAACGGGCTTTCCATGGTCTATTTCAAGGATATTACCGATTATACCGAACTCAGGTATGATGCCTACCAGTCCCATAACGGCGTTATAATCATCGTCATAGATAACTATGATGCCATGATGTCAGATATCCGTGAAAGCGAAAAGGCGCATATCGCCGTTGAGATAGAGAAGCTCATGGAGCGTTTCCTTGACGGCACCACCGCTATCGCCAAAAAGGTATCTGATGACAGATTTTATGTGTTTATGGAGGAACGCTATCTTTCCAGAAAGATAGAGAACAGGTTCCGTATACTTGAAGAAGCCAGACAGATACGCATAAGCGGCAAGTCAAATGTCACCCTGTCCATAGGTGTGGGCAGAGAGGGCAAAGGTCTTGAAGAATGCGAGAAACTGGCCAAGCAGGCCCTTGAACTCTGTCAGGGCAGGGGCGGCGACCAGGCTGCCTACCGCGAGAACGGCGAGTTCAGGTTCTTCGGCGGTGTGTCCACAGGTGCGGATAACAACAACCGTGTAAAGATAAGGATATTCGCTGAAACATTGCTTGAGATAATCAAGCCGGGCAGTATCGAGAGCATGGGCAACTACCGTGCAGACGATGGGGACTCCCAGGGCTTTAGGCGGGTGCTGATAATGGGCCACCGCTTCGGCGACCTGGACAGCATCGGTTCTGCCACAGGCTTGTGCTGCGCCCTGAGGAAGATAGTTTCCGAGTGCTATGTTGTGGTGGACAGAGAGAAAAATCTGGCTCAGTCCCTGATAAACTACATCGAAGAAAACGAGATATCCAACTACTATATAACTCCCCAGCAGGGGCTTGACAGGCTTGATTCCGACACTCTGGTCATCGTGGTGGATACCCATAACCCCGAGCTGGTCGAGTCTAAGGAAATGATAGCCCGTGCCAAGAATATAGTTGTCATCGACCACCACAGACGTATGGTCAAGGGCATAGAGCCTCTTATTGCCCAGTGCCTTGAACCCGGTGCGTCATCGGCGGCTGAGCTTGTCACCGAGATAATCGAACTCTGGGGCGACAGGACAAGCATCGATGCCCACGCAGCAGAAGCTCTGCTTTCAGGTATAATGCTTGATACCAAGTACTTTGTCATGAAGACAGGTGTCACCACCTTTGAAACAGCTGCCTACCTCAAGAAAATGGGCGCTGATACCATTGCTGTAAAGCAGATGTTCGCAAACTCTATTGAAACCTATCATGAGAAATCAAGGGTCATCAATTCTGCCGAGGTTTACCGCAAATGTGCTATCGCCAGGGCAGACGGCAGCTTCGGCAACGTCAGGGTGGCAGCTTCTCAGGCGGCAGACGAAATGCTGGGCATAACAGGGGTGTGTGCATCTTTCGTTATGTACAAGCAGGGGGATATTGTTAATATCTCCGCCAGAAGCATGGGCAAGTTCAATGTGCAGGTGATAATGGAATCCCTGGGCGGCGGCGGCCACCTTACCATGGCAGCAGCCCAGCTCCAGACAGACCTCGAGTCAGCCAACAAACAGCTGCGGGAGGCCATAGATGAATTTATAACAAATAATTCCAAATAAGAAAGGCGTGTTTTATATGAAAGTTATTTTACTTAAGGATGTCAAGGGTTCAGGCAAGGCAGGGGATACCCTGAATGTTGCCGACGGCTACGCAAGAAACTTCCTGATAGCAAGAGGGCTGGCTGTTGAAGCTAATGCCAAGAACCTCAACGACCTGGCAGGCAAGAAGGCTTCCGCACAGCACAAGATAGATGTGGAGACAGCCGATAACAAGGCTGTTGCCGAGAAGATAGCTGATAAGGAGGTCGTTATCAAGGCTAAGGCAGGCCAGGGCGGCAAGCTTTTCGGCGCTGTTACCACAGGTGTCATCGCTGACGCTCTCAAGGAGCAGTACGGTGTTGATGTTGACAAGAAGAAGATAAGCATGAGCGCCGATATCAAGGCTTTTGGTGACTTCACAGGGACTGTCAAGATGTCCCACGGTGTATCCTGCGGTATCAAGGTAAAAGTAATAGAGGAATGATATGCCTGAAGTAAATGATATCAATGATTTCAATGATGTGAGTGGTGCAGCTGTCCTGGGACGAGCCCTGCCCTACAGTCAGGAAGCTGAAGAGGCTGTCATCGGCTGTGTGCTGCTTGACCCTGTAAACTGCCGCGAAAAGGCTATGGAACTGCTCAGGACAGAGCATTTCTATAATCCACGTCATCAGAAGATATTCTCCATACTCATGCGTATGTTTACCACAGGTAAGGCTGAGGATATCGTAACCGTCGTAGACGAAGCTGTCAGCAGCGGCATTTTCGAGAACAGCAGCATGGGCATGAAGTACCTCTATGGTCTTATGGATAATGTTCCTTCCACCAAGAATATAGAGAGCTACTGCAATATAATCCTGCAGAAGGCGCAGATGCGTTCTCTGCTGAATGTTGCCAATGAGATAATCGACAGTGTGAACAAGGGCGGCAATGACCCGGGCGCTCTGCTTGACAGTGCCGAGCAGAAGATATTCAATATCCGTCAGGGCAAAGATGTGGAAGGTCTTACCCGTATCAGTGATGTCATAGTTGAAACTTTCCATCACCTGACCGAGATATCAGGCCCAGATGCCGCCGAGTTCCAGGGCGCACGTTCAGGCTTCTCCCAGCTGGACAGCATAACCACAGGCCTGCAGAAGACCGACCTCATCGTTCTGGCTGCCCGTCCTGCTATGGGTAAGTCGGCTTTTGCACTGAACATGGCGGTAAACTGCTGTAAAGCCACCAAGCGTGACGTTGTCATATTCTCCCTTGAGATGGGTAAAGAACAGCTGGTCTCCAGAATGCTGGCTTCTGAGGGCAAGGTAAACAACACCCTGCTGAGAAACGGCGAGATGAAGGACGATGACTGGACAAAGCTGGCCGAGGCTGCTGATGTCCTTTCACAGCTGCCTATCTACCTTGATGACGGCGCAGGCGGTGTTACAGTGCCTAAGATGAAGGCTAAACTCAGAAGAATGAAAAATCTGGGTCTGGTGGTCATCGACTATATCCAGCTCATGGAGTCACCCAACAAGCATTCCAGCCGTGTTACCGAAGTTTCCGAGATAACACGTCAGATAAAGCTCATGGCCAAGGAGCTGAGTGTTCCTATAATCGCACTTTCCCAGCTTTCCAGAAGCTCCGAGAAGCGTGAGGACAAGCGCCCTATGCTTTCCGACCTGCGTGAGTCGGGTTCTATCGAGCAGGACGCCGATATAATCATGTTCCTGTACCGTGATGCCTATTATTCCGACTCAAAGGAAGACCAGACGGTAGCGGAATGTATTGTCGCCAAAAACCGTCATGGGCAGACGGCTACGGTAAAACTCAGCTGGATAGGCGAGTACACATTGTTCAGAGGATTGGAATTCAGAAAAGATGAAAAGTGATCTTCCAAAGCGGATAGAACAGACAATAGAAAAATTTAAAATGGCAGATAAGAGCGAGCGCTTACTGGTCGGGCTTTCGGGCGGAGCAGACAGCGCTGCGCTCCTTTTGTGTTTGAAGGAACTGGGCTATAACGTGGCAGCCTGCCATGTCAACCACTGTATCCGCGGTGCCGAGGCTGACCGTGACCAGCATTTTTGTGAGGAACTGTGTAAAGGCCTTGGGGTCGAAATATATGTCAGGATAGTTGATGTGCCTGCCTATTGCAGCACTCACCCCGTTTCCGAGGAAGAGGGAGCAAGGCTGTTAAGGTATAATGCTTTACAGGATATAAAAGCGGATAAGATATGTACTGCCCACAACCTTGATGATTGCCTCGAGACCATGCTGTTCAATATGGCAAGGGGCAGCGGCCTTAAGGGCATAGCTTCTATACCGCCTGTGCGTGGAAATATAATCCGTCCGCTGATAGAGTGCTCCCGTCATGATATCGAAGAATATCTGGCGGAAAAAGGGCAAGGCTTCGTCACAGACTCCACAAATCTGCTGGACGAGTATTCCCGCAACAAGCTGCGTCATAAGGTCGTGCCTGTGCTTAAGGAGATAAATCCCGCACTTATGGAAACTTTTTCTAAGACCCTCGGCTTTCTCCGTGAGGACAGCGCTTACCTTGAAAAGCAAGCTGATTCTGCCTTAGAAGAATGTTCCGCAGAAGATGGCTTTTCCCGCAGCGCCATTAGCAGACTTGATTATCCCATAAGAAGACGGGTGATAATGCACATACTGTCAAAATATGGCATTGAAATAAGCCAGGATAAGATAGAACTTGTTGAACAGCTTATAAAGAATGGCGGAAAAGCAAGTGTAAAGTCTGACAGCTTTGCATATACTAAGTCTGATATACTTTATATATATTCCGCTGCCGGACCTAAAAATGCCGATGAAGATGAGAAAACTGTCACTCCCGAAGGCCTTGTTGAATGGCAGGGAAGAAAGCTATTATTTAAAATTATCGATATTGATGGAAAATTTGAAAATGTTAATAAAAAGTTTGCAAATTCCTGCCTGGATTATGATAAAATAAAAGGTGTGATTGTGTTGCGCAAGCGCAGGGCAGGTGATAAGATACGTCTTGTCAACCGTGATTTCAGCTCTGATGTCAGGGTGCTGATGAAACAGGCTTTCCCCGCCCATACACGTGACAGCGCAGTTATCCTCGCTGATGATGAGGGCGTGGTGCTTGCCGAAAAAAGCGGCGCCGCCGACCGTGTCAGGATAGACGAGAACACCAGGCGGGTGCTTGTCTTTGAGGATAGTCATGAATAACCAGTGATTATGACCCCATTGTCACGCTATTTTCACATATGGGGGTTATACTTATTCGGTAAATATAATGGCGGTGCTGTACCGCCGCAAATTTAGAACAAAAGGTTGTGATTGATTGAAAAACGGAGGAAGATCCTTACTCATTTATCTTGTAGTTTCGATCTGTATCATCACAGGTCTGGTCTATATGCTTATGCGTATGAGTTCCAAGACTGACGAAGTCCAGTATTCCGAAGTCATGGGCCATTTCGATAGGCTCGAAGTCGCAGAGTTTCAGCTTGACCTGGGTTCGGGCGAACTGAAATATAAGCTGAAGGAAGATCTTGAAACTGAACTGAATTACAAAGTACCCAACGTTTCCCTGTTCGTAAATGAGGTGCTGGGCGGTGAAGAGGCGGTCAACTACCGTAAGCAGTACGATGCTGCAAATCCCGATGATCCCCTGAAATACGACCTCATACCAATTTCGGACAACAGCTTCTGGCTGAATTTGATACCCACTTTCCTAATGCTAGGCGTTATGATATTCTTCTTCGTTTTCATGATGAGAAGTGCGGGCGGCGGAAAAATGTCGGGCTTCGGCAAGACCAATGCAAGGCTGGCACCCAGCAGCAAAAAGGCTACCTTTGCCGATGTTGCAGGTGCAGACGAGGAAAAGGAAGAGCTTAAGGAGATCGTAGATTTCCTGCGTGATAACAGAAAGTACACCGAGATCGGTGCAAGGATACCCAAGGGCGTGCTGCTGCTGGGACCTCCCGGTACAGGTAAGACCCTGCTGGCCAGAGCAGTTGCAGGCGAGGCTAATGTTCCTTTCTTCTCTATTTCGGGTTCTGACTTCGTCGAGATGTTCGTCGGCGTCGGCGCTTCCCGTGTAAGAGATCTGTTTGAGCAGGCCAAGAAGAGCGCTCCTGCTATCATTTTCATCGATGAGATCGACGCTGTCGGCAGACAGAGAGGTGCAGGTCTCGGCGGCGGACATGATGAGCGTGAGCAGACCCTTAACCAGCTGCTGGTAGAAATGGACGGCTTTGAGGATAATGAGTCGGTCATCGTAATGGCAGCTACCAACAGACGTGATATACTTGACCCCGCCCTCCTCAGACCGGGCAGATTTGACAGGCAGATACTTGTCAGCTACCCCGATGTAAAGGGCAGAGAAGAGATACTGAAGGTTCACACCAGAAACAAGCCCCTGGGCCCCGATGTTGACCTTTCTACCATCGCAAAGTCCACCGTTGGTTTCACAGGTGCTGACCTTGAAAACCTCGCTAACGAAGCTTCACTGCTGGCAGCAAGGAAGAACAAGAAGGCTATCACCAAGGAGGACATGGAAGAGGCTTCCATCAAGGTCGTTGCAGGCCCCGAGAAGAAGTCCAAGGTCGTATCCGAGCAGGAGAAGAAGCTCACTGCTTACCACGAGGGCGGCCATGCTATCTGTACCTACTACTGCCAGAAGCAGGATAAGGTACACCAGGTAACTATTATCCCCAGAGGCCAGGCAGGCGGCTTTACCATGAGCCTACCCGAAAAGGATAAGTCCTTCGTTAGCAAGAATGAGATGTATAACAACATCATTGTTCTGCTGGGCGGCCGTGTGGCTGAAAAGCTCATTCTTGATGATATCTCCACAGGCGCTTCTAATGACCTTGAAAGAGCTACCGCTACTGCAAGGAACATGGTCACCAGATACGGCTTCAGCGATAACCTGGGTCCCGTGGTATACGGCCAGGGCGAGCATGAGGTCTTCCTTGGCAGAGATTACACCAATACTCCCAGCTACTCTGATAACGTAGCAGCTGAGATAGATAACGAGATCAGGACTATCGTTGAGAATGCCTTTGAGGACGCTGAAAATATCCTCACCGAGCATATGGATAAGCTGCACATGATAGCCAAGTACCTGATGAAGCATGAGAAAATCGACGGTGTCAACTTCGAGAAGCTCATGAAGGGCGAACTCCCTGCCAGCGAGTATGAAGATACCAAGCAGGAAGTTGAGATAGAGATCCCCGTTAAGTCCGAGGACGATGTTGTCATCGGCGAAAACAAGGACACTGTTGAGGAGCCCAAGGATACTATCTGATAAATTTAAAATGTTTATGCCGACATCTTCGGGTGTCGGCATTTTTTTGAATACGAGTGAATGACAGTTGTTAATTTTAACGCTTTCTATTGATTTTCTTAAAGATTTGTAGTATAATACTATTATTCACTTAAATATAGAAGAGGTATTTTTATGAACCTGTTATTTATTGGCGATGTTGTAGGACGTTCGGGCTGTGACTACTTGGAAGCTCAGCTGTATGATCTGAAAAGAGAGTATGATATAGATGTGACAGTTGTCAACGGCGAGAATTCTGCCCAAGGCAACGGCATAACTCCCGAGTCCTTTGACAGGCTCATGAGAATGGGTGTAGATGTTGTCACCACAGGCAACCATTGCTTCCGCCGAAAAGAGACCGCCGACCTTTACGACAGCAGCGAGTTCCTTATTCGCCCCGCCAATTTCCCTGAGGGCGTACCTGGCAGGGGAGTTACCTATATCGACTTATGTCCTGTCAAGATAGCGGTGGTCAACCTTATGGGTACTATGTTCCTTGAAGCCCTCGATAACCCCTTTATCAAAATAGATGAGATACTCAAGACCATTGATACACCCAATATAATTGTGGATTTTCATGCCGAAGCCACCAGCGAAAAAAAGGCCATGGGCTTCTACCTCCAGGACCGTGTCACCGCCGTACTGGGTACCCACACCCATGTGCAGACCGCCGATGAATGTATCTTAGGCGGACACACCGCCTATATAACCGATGCAGGTATGACAGGCCCCGAACTTTCTGTTCTCGGTGTTGACAGCGAGATAATCATCAATAAATTCAAATATCATATCCCTGTTAAGTTTGAGGAAAGCAAAAATCCGTCCTTCCTGAACGGTGTTGTTGTGTCTTTTGATGAAAAATCGGGAAAATCTACAAATATTACCAGAATTATTAGTCGCAAATAAACAAAATCTGGAAAATGCTATTGCAAAATATTTCAAAATGTAGTATAATATTACAGTAAAATATTGAGTTAATAAACTTAGTAACGATAAAAGGAGTGTTTGGTTGTGGAGGTATTAAAGGTCTCATCAAGATCTGTACCTAACTCGGTAGCTGGTGCCATATCCGGTGTTATCAGGGATAAAGGCGCTGTTGAAGTTCAGGCTGTCGGCGCAGGTGCTGCAAATCAGGCTATTAAGGCCATTGCGATCGCAAGAGGATATCTTGCACCTGTTGGCATAGATATGATATGTATCCCCGCTTTCGCTAACGTTGAGATAGACGGCGAGGAAAGGACAGCTATCAAGCTGATCTGCGAACAGAGATGATTTATCAGACACGGGGCGGTTGCTCCGTGTTTTAATTTTATGAAAGAAGACCCCGAAGTGCCATAGCAGCGCTTCGGGTGATCTATTATTTCAGTTCTGTTCCAAGTTCTGCTAAAAATTCCTCAGCCGAAAGTTCGGGAAAACGAGCAGCATTCTCCGTGATGATATCCTTGTACTGCCACTGATGAGTGCATGACAGTATACTAAGAAGTGTCTCCGTGCATTCCCTGTCATAGGTGTGTATAACAGCCGTCAGGGGAGAAAGGTTCAGTTTATCGGAAACATCGTGTGTAAGCACTAATGTGTGCAGGGCATTCAGCATGGCCTCCGTCACTTCAAGCCTATCGTATATTTTTGAAGTGTGTTTTACCATTTCAGGGTCGCTTTCCGCAGTAAGCCTTTCTATCAGCGTATTGCCGACCTCGATAAGCGTACTCTCGCTCCATTTTACATTATCAAAAAGATCTGAAAGATAGTCAAACATCTGCGCATATGTTATCTTTTCCACATCAACATCTCCTTGCTTTCCCTTCTGTTTCAGGAAAATTATAGCATAATGGCTTGCCTAAGTCAATAGAAATGCCACAGCATTCCCGATTTATCATCGTAAAACGCTGTGGTATAAGTTTTCAATATAAGTTATTACTTGGAGATCAGTGCCAGAGTATCTCTAGCTATCAGCAGTTCCTCGTTGGTAGGTACAACATATACCTTTACCTTGCTGTCATCAGTGGAGATCTCCTGCAGCTTGCCGCGGCAGTTGTTCTTGTCAGCATCTATCTTGATACCCATGAACTCCAGACCCTCGCAAGCCTCTGCTCTTACCTCAGGTGCGTTCTCACCGATACCGCCTGTGAACAGAACAGCGTCAACGCCGCCCATAGCAGCTGCGTAAGAACCTATGTACTTCTTGATCTGATATGTCAGCATCTCGCTTACAGCCTGTGCCTGCTCGTTGCCCTCGTTGGCAGCCTTCTGGATATCTCTGTTATCAGAGCTTATGCCAGAAACACCCAGGAAGCCCGACTGCTTGTTCATGTAAGCGGTCATCTCATCAGGTGTGAAGCCCTTCTTCTTAGCAACAAATTCAACAGCAGAGGGGTCAACAGCGCCGCAGCGTGTACCCATTACCAGACCGTCCAGAGGAGTAAAGCCCATGGAAGTATCAACGCTCTTGCCGCCGTCAACTGCGGTGATGGAAGAACCGTTGCCCAGGTGACATGAAACTATCTTCAGTTCCTCAGGCTTCTTGCCCAGCACTCTTGCCAGCTCGCCTGAAACAAATCTGTGGGAAGTACCGTGGAAACCGTATTTTCTTACGTGCAGCTCAGTGTAGCAGTCATAAGGCAGACCGAACAGGAAAGCCTTTCTGGGCATGGTAGCGTGGAAAGCTGTATCAAATACAACAGCCTGGGGTGTGCCCTCGGGCAGTACAGCCTTGCAGGCTCTCAGTGCCAGTGCATGGGGGTGGTTATGAACAGGTGCCAGCTCAGCCAGTGCATCTATCTTGTCGATAACTTCATCGGTAACTGCACAGGTCTCACGGAATACCTCAGCACCCTGCACTATTCTGTGGCCTACAGCAGAGATCTCGTCCATAGAGTCTATGACCTTGGTCTCACCGCTGGTCAGAACTTCTACCAGCTTCTCAAAAGCCTCAGTGTGAGTAGGGAAATTGCAATCAGCCTCATAGCTTCTGCCGTCGCCTGTTTTGGCACTTACATGACCGTCGATACCTATACGGTCGCAGTTGCCCTTTGCGATAACACTTTCATCTTCCATGTTCAGCAGCTGATACTTCAGCGATGATGAACCTGCATTAACAACTAGTATTTTCATCGGAAAAATACTCCTCTCAATATTATAATGGATATTATATCGGGCTTGACAATCCCGCCGCGATATCATATAATATTAGTATACCAATATTTGTGTTAAATTTCAAGTCTGTTTCACCTAAATATACATATTGCACAATATTTATTTTGTTAATTTGTTAATCATATACTGTTCAGCTCTTTTAAAAAGGAGGACAAGCTATGAAAATTGCAGGAGTCGTAGCCGAGTATAACCCCTTTCACAACGGACACAAATATCAGCTTGAAGAAACAAGGCGGAATGGTGCTACCCATATCGTAGTGGTCATGAGCGGCTCCGCAGTTCAGCGGGGAGATGTGGCTGTGGCCGATAAGTATTCCCGTGCGCAGACAGCCCTTGAAAACGGTGCTGATCTCGTTATCGAGCTGCCCGCACCCTATTCTTGCTCCAGCGCCGAACGCTTTGCCAGGGCCGCAGTACAGCTGCTGGCAGGCCTAGGGGAGAACGGTGTTTCCATGCTTTCTTTCGGCTGTGAAACAGCTGACCTGCCTTTGCTGAAAAAAGCCGCCGATATCTCCGCTGAGCTGGACGATTCAAAATACGTCCGTGATATGCTGGAAAACGGTGTGCCTTACCCCGCAGCGGTGGCGGCAGCAGCGGGTATACCTGCCATACAGGCGGTCTTCGATAAGCCAAACAATATGCTGGCTATCGAGTACATCAAGGCACTTAAAAAGTATGCCCCCTGGACAGAGCACCTTGCCATAGCCCGCAGCGGAGCAGACCATGACAGCAGTGATGCTTCCGATAATATTGCCAGCGCCTCCCGGATCCGTGAGCTTATCAGGGCGGGGGAGGACTACTCTGCCTTTGTACCGAAAATCATCGAGGGCGAGCCCTTTCTTATCGAAAATGCCGATAAAGCCCTGCTTATGCGCATAATGACCGCAGGCACCGAGCTTCAGCGCCTGCCCGATATGTCCACTCACCTGGCACGCAGGTTCATAAATACCCGTGAGACCAAGTGTGAGCTTATAAACTCAGCCTCCGATTTTGCTGAGCTTTTCAAGCATAAGGCCATAACCCTTGCCCGTGTCCGCAGAATAATGATCTATCTGGCCATAGGGGTCACTTCCCATGACCTCTTCGATGTGCCCTACGGCAGGGTACTGGCTCTCAACGAACGGGGCAGGGAGATATTCGCAGCCTGTAAAAATGCACCCATGGATTACGGCACCTCCCTGGCAAATCTGGAAAAGCTTTCTTCCCGTGCGGCCCGTATCTCCGAGCTGGAGCGAAATGCCGTCACCCTGCAGCAGTTGTGCGTAAAGGGCAGCCCGAACTTCATCAGCGAGTACACGAGAAAGATAGTGCTTTCCCGTTAATAGAATGTTTATAAAATTAGCTATTGGCAAACTGTCAATAATATGTTATAATATATAGGTTAAAATATTTTTGAGCGAAAGGCGGTATTATATATGAGAGCAGTTGTAACTGTTATCGGCAAAGATACTGTAGGTATCCTTGCAAAGGTAAGCACCAAGTGTGCCGAATTCAATGCAAACGTTGAGGAGGTAACACAGTCTGTTCTGCAGGAACTTTTTGCTATGATAATGGTAGTTGATATATCCAAGCTGAATGCAGATTTTGCTACCCTCAGCGACAGCCTCAAAGCGCTGGGCGATGAGCTGGGTGTCAAGGTACACGTTATGCATGAGGATATTTTCAACTGTATGCACCATATTTAATGAGAGGATCTCCGAAACATGATTAATGTATATGATATTCTTGAAACTATACGCATGATACAGGACGATTGTCTTGATATCCGTACTATAACCATGGGCATATCCCTGCTTGACTGTATCGACAGTGATATCGACAAGGCCTGCGAGAAGGTCTATGAGAAGATAACCACCAAGGCCAAGGACCTTGTTAAGGTCGGTGAGCAGATCGAGAAAGAGCTGGGTATCCCGATAATCAATAAGCGTATCTCCGTAACACCTATAGCTATCATCTCAGCTGCCTGCAAGGGTTCGCCTGTAAAGTTTGCCCACGCTATGGACAAGGCTGCCAAGACAGTGGGTGTAAACCTTATCGGCGGATATTCCGCACTTGTGCCCAAGGGCTTTTCCGCCGGCGATATCGAGCTTATAAAGTCCATACCCGAGGCTCTTGCCACTACCGAGAGGGTATGTTCTTCCGTAAATATAGGTTCTACCAAAACAGGTATCAACCTTGATGCTGTCAAGATGATGGGCGGCATTATCCGTGAGTGTGCCGAGAAGACCGTTGACCAGGCTTGCTTCGGTGCTGCAAAGCTGGTAGTTTTCTGCAATGCCGTTGAGGATAACCCCTTTATGGCAGGTGCTTTCCACGGTGTGGGCGAGCCTGATTGCATGATAAACGTTGGTGTTTCAGGCCCCGGTGTTGTCAGGGCTGCTCTTAAAAAGTACCCCGATGCTGACATCACTGGCATTGCCGATGTCATCAAGGAGATATCCTATAAGATAACCCGTGTCGGCCAGCTGGTAGGCACAATTGCTTCTGAAAGACTTGGTGTACCCTTCGGCATAGTTGACCTTTCTCTTGCACCTACACCTGCTGTCGGTGACTCAGTTGCTCATATCCTTGAAGAGATAGGCCTTGAAAAGTGCGGTACCCACGGTACCACAGCCTGCCTTGCCATGCTCAACGATGCTGTCAAGAAGGGTGGCGTAATGGCTTGCTCACGCATTGGCGGACTTTCAGGTGCTTTCATTCCTGTTTCTGAGGACGCAGGTATGATAGCTGCTGCCAAGAGTGGCGCGCTGTGTATCGAAAAGCTTGAAGCTATGACCGCAGTATGCTCTGTTGGTCTGGATATGATAGTCGTTCCCGGCGATACTCCCGCAGATACCCTTTCTGCTATAATCGCCGATGAAGCAGCGATCGGTATGGTAAACTGCAAGACCACTGCTGTAAGAGTTATCCCCGCTATCGGCAAAGATGTGGGCGAAGAGCTTGATTGGGGCGGCCTGTTCGGCTGCGGCCCTGTTATGCCCCTTAAGAAAGAGTCGGCAAGCAAGTTCATCAACCGCGGCGGACAGATACCCGCACCTCTGCACAGCCTTAAAAACTGATACCACGGGGCAGCCTTGTGCTGCCCTTATTTTGTTGCAAATGGTTCAGATAAAGCAGTTCTGCGCTAAATACATAAATTGCTTAGAGTCTCATGAAACAGCAAAAATACCCGTATAGAAAGACCACAAAGGTGATACTATGGATAAAATACTTCTTGATATGCACACCCACAGCAGCCATTCCCCCGATGCGGAGGACAGCGCTGCTGCTATGTGCGAAAGAGCCGCAGAGCTCGGCCTGACAGCCTATGCGCTGACAGATCACTGCGATGTCAATTTCTGGGAGAAAGCCCCCACCCCCGAAACTATCGATGCGATGATGTACGGCTCAGGCAGCTATGCTCTTGCAAGCATAGCCGAGCAGACACAGCTTCGTGATAAATACAGCGGGCGCCTTGACCTCATTATCGGCATCGAGCTTGGCCAGCCCCTGCAGAATATGGAAAAAGCCGAGCTTATAACCGATGACCCCCGCCTTGACTTCATCATCGGTTCACACCACATGAATGCAGGGGTAGATGATTTCTACTACCTTGACTACAGCAAAATGTCTCCCGCAGAACTTGACCGCCTCCTTGAGAATTGCTTTACCCAGACCCTTGAGATGTGCCGCTGGGGCAGGTTCGATGTGCTGGGTCATCTTACTTATCCCCTCAGGTATATCTGCGGAGAATACGGCATTCCCGTGGATACAGACAGATATCACGATATCATCTGTGAAATTTTTAGTACACTTATCTCAAAGGGCAAGGGTATCGAGATAAACACTTCAGGCCTCCGCCAGAAGTACGGCATGACCTTCCCCACCTTTGAACTTGTAAAGCTGTACCGTCAGCTTGGGGGCGAGATACTCACCATCGGTTCAGATGCCCACCGTGTTCCCGACCTTGGCAAGGGCATAGCTGAGGGTATCGAGCTGGCAAAAGCCGCAGGCTTCGACAAGGTCGCATATTTCAAGAAGCATGAGCCCCATTTCCTAAAGCTGTGACTTTATCTTGTCCAGCGCACTTTTCTCCAGACGGGAAACCTGTGCCTGGGAAATGCCTATCTCCTTTGCCACCTCCATCTGGGTGCGTCCCTTGTAAAAACGTAGGAAAAGTATGTTCTTTTCCCTGCTTTTCAGACTTTTCAGCGCTTCTTTAAGGGTCAGTTCCTCCAGCCAGCTTTTGTCATCATTGCTGTCGCAGATCTGATCCACGATGTAAAGCGCATCACCGCCCTCGGTGTAAACAGGCTCATAAATTGAAACAGGGTCGCTCACCGACTCCAGCGCCGTTACGATATCTGCCCGCTTTTCTCCCGTCAGCTCTGCGATCTCGTCAATGCTGGGTTCACGCTGGTTTTCGGCGATGAAAGCTTCCTTTGCCTGCATGGCTTTGTATGCCAGATCCCGCATGGAACGGCTGACTCTCATCGGGCGGAAATCTCTCATATAGCGTTTTATTTCTCCCAATATCATTGGCACAGCATTGGGCGGTCGAAAACGGACAGCAGATACCTTATCTGCTGTCCGTTTTGTTATATATGTCTATTACATTGCTTTGGCAGATGATAAATTTGTTCAAACAGATAGCTTGACAAACTGTGTATATAGTGCTATAATGATAACAACAAAGAGATAATAACTAAAGGTTACAAACAGAAAAGGACGGATAGTTATGAATATACTGATAGCCATTGACCTCCAGAAGGATTTTACCACAGGTGTCCTCGGCAATGCCGAATGTGATGCTGCTGCCGCAAAAGCCGCAGAACGCATAAAGGCATACCGTACTGAAAACCCCGATACTCCCGTGGTGTTTACCCTTGACACCCATACCGAGAATTATATTGAGACCCAGGAAGGCAGAAATCTTCCTATAGTACACTGTGTCCGCGGAACTGAGGGCTGGCAGCTCGATGAGCGCATAGCAGCCGTTAAGGCAGAGGGTGATATCACGGTGGAAAAGCCGTCTTTCGGTTCGGCGGATCTTCCTGTAGTTATCTCAAAGCTTGTATGGCGTGATAAGATCGAGGAGATAGAAGAGATCGAGTTCATCGGTGTATGCACAGATATCTGTGTTATCAGCAACGCTATGATAGTCAAATCAGTTTTTCCCGAGGTACCCATTAAGATAAACGCCAAATGCTGCGCAGGTGTTACACCCGAGTCTCACGAAAATGCACTCAGCGCCATGGCGGCCTGCCAGATGAAGATCGAAAGGAATGAGGTATAATGCTTAGCTACCGTTTTGACGGGGGAGAGTTCATCTCCCCGAACATCGATAACTACCCCGACGGCACCATGAAGATAGACCTCGCCCCCGCCGATACCTGCCAAAAGGCAGATATCCGCTGGCTTTACGAGAACGAGCTTGAACAGATGCAGCTTTTCTTCATCATGGGCAGCCTGAAAGACCGCTTCCCGAAAGCTGAGTTCACCCTGTTCCTGCCCTATCTTCCCAATGCCCGCATGGACAGAGTACACGCTGATACTGAGGTCTTCACTTTAAAGTATTTTGCCCGTTTCATAAATTCCATGGGTTTTGATAAGGTTTATGTGCTGGACGTTCACTCTTCCGTAGGCGCTGCCCTTATCGACCGCTGCGTTAATATCTCCCCTGAAAAATATATCCGTCAGGCCATGGAAGCTGCAGGCTTCTCCTTTGAGAACGACTACCTGTTCTTCCCTGATGAGGGTTCAATGAAGCGCTATTCCTCCATGTTTAATGGAAACCATGTCGGCTTCGGCATAAAGAAGCGTGACTGGTCCACAGGCAGGATAATGGGTCTTGAAGTTGAGGGCGACGACCCCACAGGAAAAAATGTATTCATCATTGACGATATATGTGCCTATGGCGGAACTGTCTTTTACTCCGCAAATAAGCTCAAAGAGCTTGGCTGTGCTGATATAAACGTATATTTCAGCCACTGCGAGAACTCCATAGCAAAGGGCAGGCTGTTTGGATGCGGAATGATAAAGAATATCTACACCACAAATTCCATATGCACCCTGCCCGAAAACGATATCCTCAGGTTAATCGAACTATGATGTAAAGAAAGGAAGATCATTATGAAAGGCATAAATGCCGTACTTATGTGCGATTTCTATAAAATAGTCCACAGGGATATGATAAATCAGGCCATGACAAAGTCCATGTCCTACTATACCCCCAGAATGAGCCGAGTAAGGCGCTGGGATAAGGTGGTAATGTTCGGCCTGCAGATGTTTTGCAAGACCTGGCTCATTGACTATTTCAACGAGAATTTCTTTGATGTTCCCGAGGAAGAGGTAGTGGCCGACTATCAGCGTGTGCTGGATAATTCTTTCGGAAAGGGCATATATAATACAAGCTCTATCACCGAGCTTCACAGGCTGGGCTACCTGCCTATAGAGATCATCGCCCTGCCCGAGGGCACCCTTGTACCTATCCATGTTCCCATGTTCGGCATAACTAATACCCACCCCGATTTTGCATGGCTGCCCCAGGCGCTGGAAAGCCTTATCTCTGCCGAGATGTGGTACCCCCAGATAACAGCTACCGTGGGCAAGACCTACCGCGATATCGTCAACAAGTATTATGATATCACCTGCGATGATGATATCCCCCGAGCAAAGGCGCTGGGCTCTTTTGATTTCCGCGGCGACCAGGGGCTTGATGCCGCACTGAAAGCGGCTGCGGGCTGGTGTATGTCTTTCCTGAACACTGCCACCGTTCCCGCCATACCCTACCTTGAAAAAATGTTCGGCGCAGACTGCACAAAAGAACCTGTTGCCTACGGCGCTGTCAGCACAGAGCATTTCGTTATGTGCTCCAACTTTGCTGTTGACGGTGATGAAGAAAGCTTCCTTCGCAGAATGCTCACAGAGCTTTATCCCAACACCAGCTTTTCTGCTGTTCTTGATTCCTACGATTACTGGAACGTCATCGATAATATCCTGCCTAAGCTCCACGATGAGATAATGGCACACAACGGCTGTATGCTCATGCGAGGTGACTCGGGTGACTGCGTTGAGGTCGTGACCAAGACCGTTTTCAAGCTTTGGGAGCAGTTCGGCGGAACTGTCAACAGCAAGGGCTATAAGGTCCTTGACCCCCACGTCAAGGCCATCTACGGCGACAGCATAACCGTTCAGCGCTGCGAGCAGATCTACGAGATACTCATGAACAACGGCTTTGCCTGCTCGAATGTTACGCTGGGTGTAGGTTCGTTCTCCATGCACTGCATTGAGGAGACCGAGGAGCTGACCCTCACCGCTGATGACGGTCAGAAGTTCGTCGGCAGACCCACTGTGCTCAAGCCCTTCACCCGTGATACCTTCTCCAGCTGCATAAAGGCCTGCTATGCCGAGATAGACGGCAAGGAATACCCCATTTTCAAAGACCCAAAGGACGGCGGCTTCAAGAAGAGCCAGAAAGGCCTCTGCTATGTTTACCGCAATGAGGACGGTGAGCTTGCCTACAAGGACGGCTATGTGGGCAGCAATATTCCCGAGGGCAACCTCCTTGAAACTGTTTTCAGGGACGGTAAGCTTGTGAAAGAATACACCCTCAGTGACATAAGAAACAGGCTGCACGACAGCGCATTCTGATAATATCCCCCACAGTGTCTGCCAATGAAAGTGCAGGCACTGTATTTTTGTTGACAGCCTTGTCACTATGTGGTATAATAATTACATCATTTCCTGATAATACGGAGGTATCTCAATGAAGATAAACAGCAATGAAGAACTGCTAGAGGTCATAGGCGAGGGGTTTCTCTGGAATATAGTCAGCGAATATATCGCCCATGATATCGAACATATCAAGGAAGCCCTCAGACAGCTGGGCTATATCGATCAGGCAGATGTTGACAAGCTTACCTTTGCGGAAGACCGTGACAGTGATGAATTCAACATCATCTCATTCAGTGAGAACGGCCATACCCTTACCGCCGAATATGAAATGCCCACAGGTATACTTACCTGCAATGAAGACAAAAGTGTGTGCTTCCACATGACCGCCTGCTGTACGGGAACGATCGAGGTACCCGACTATTCTTCCTACGACTGGGGCGCCCTTGATTTTGAAAACATGAACCGACCTCAGATACTTTCCTATAGTCATCTTGCAAAGCTGAAAAGCCTCAGCTATGAATACGTTGAAGCCGACGACCTCAATGCATAAAAATAATAACTGCCCCGAAACGGAAGTTTTTTCAATCGGGGCAGTTTTTCTATTTTATCTCCGCAGACTTTCTCAACGCAAATTTCAGTGTGAACAGCAGCCCGCAGAAAAGCACGGCGCATACAGGCAGCACTGTGATAGCCTTGCCATATCCCGCCTTTTCCACCAGCCCGCCGAAAAATGCGTTAAAGCCGATATCAAAGAAAGTTGCTATACTCAGTATGGTCCCCGTGGCAGTACCCGCCTCGGCAGGGTCGAAGAATTTTCCTATGAGCATGACCAGCATAGGGTATATTATAGAAAACGCCACACCCGAAATACCGATGAGCAGCATACCTCTTTTACCCATGGAGATGCCTGCAGTGTAAAGCACCGCACCTGCCGCCGACCAGATCAGCAGGCTCCTGAAAATGCCTATCCTGTCGATAAGGGGCGCAAATATCAGCCTGCCAACGGTTATCCCGCCAAAGAACAATGACAGGTAAAATGCAGACTTCTGCACAGTGAACCCCAGATGTTCGCTGCCATAGGAGGTCAGCCAGTTCATCAGCCCATGCTCCGCTATGAAATAGCAGCCGCAGATAAGTATCAGTATGATACTTGCAGGGCTTTTCAGGACTTTTCTCAGCCCGCTGCCATTCTTCTCTTTCTTCTCCGGGTCGGGAAGCTTCAGCCTCATCAGCAGCACAAAGCAAATTACCGCCAGCCCCAGGAGTATACCGTTGGCAGCGTGCCAGTATTTCAGGTCATGAGCAAAGCGCCCGCCCACATTCTGTGAAAGGGTTATGCCTATGCCCTGCAGAAAGTTGAATATGCTCACAAGCATGGCAGGCGAGGCGAACAGCAGTGGAGTTATGATATTCACCGAGGTGGATATCATCGTTGAACCTCCCATGGAAAATATCATTGCCGCCAGCAGAAGGCAATAGTTCTCGGTGAATACATAAGAAGCCAGCGCCGCTGCCCATAGTATCAGCACACCGCCTATAAATCTTTTCCTGGGCAGCCTGTCCGAAAGATAGCCGCCCACCGAGAGAAACAGCAGATTTCCCACATAGCTTATCATTATTATCCGTCCCGCCTGGGGTTCCGTCAGCGAGAACGTATTGCGGAACTGCGGCAGAAAAACTCCCCTCAGCGCATCTGAGGCCGCAGTTATGGTCATTATCAGCCCGCAGAATACCATGGCAGTCAGGTGGGCTTTCTTCTTCATACTATCCATGTCAGTAGTTCTGTATCCTGAGCCCCGCCTTAAGCTTTTCTGCGGTCATGCCCTCGGGCAGAGCGTTCTTCTCCACCATGACACAGACTTCCTCCTCCCCGTGTATATCGAACCAGTTATCCGAGAATGCGCAGTCATTTTCTTCAAGAGAAAGGCAAACGCTTTTGGCAAAGTTTTCAGCTTTCAGTCTGATCGTGAAACTGTCCGTATTATCGTACACTTCCGCTGTTATCCCACCGGGCAGGAACTCAAAGGCCTTTGGCCGAACGAACAGCGTAGTTCCTCCGCTTATGACCTCGCCGTTTTTTATAAGCTTGTATTCCAGATACTTTGTGCGCTTGTCCTCACGGCCTGCAAGCTCAGCCGAGTAGTCCGTCATGCACATCTTTTTGGCGGACATAGCCTTGACCACCCATCTGCATTCACTCATGCAGATGACCCTGCCGTCATTTCCCCTGAGTGTTTCTATAATGGTCAGTTCTTCATCTTCAAGGGTGTCATTGCTGACATAGAGTGCCGGCTTCATGGGTTCGCTGTCATCACAGCTTATCAGTATGGGCGCATAGAATTTTCTTGCGTAATAATGCAAAGCCTTCCACCGCCCGAAGTAGTCTATGCTCGACCAGGATATAACAGGATTTGAGTCGTTCACCTGCCAGTAAGCCGAGCCCATGCAGCGCCCTCTTGCCCTCCTCATATGCTCCACGTTCGAGCGTATGCAATCCGCCTGAACTATCTGGGAACAGTATATGAGCCTTTGAAGATCGTAAGGGTAATTTACCATCTGCGCCAGGTAGTACATGACCTTTTCGTTGCCCTGGGTGCATTTCTGGTGAGCCTGCATAACATTGCCGCACAGGTCAAAGTCGCCCTTGTCCTCATTGGCAAAATAGCGGCAGGTCTTTATATCAGGCAGACTTTCAAAGCCGTACTCCGAGCAGAAGCGGTAATGGTACTGCCTGAAAGCTTCTATGGGCTTGAAGTTGTGCCATACGTCCCAGTAATGCATATCTCCTGCGTGGTTCGATGAGGGGTCTTCAAACTTTCCTCCCGAGGAAGGCGATGAAGGCCAGTAGAAAGTTTCCGGGTCATATTCTTTCAGCATGGTCGGGATAATGTCCTCAAACAAACGCAGATAATCAGCCTTGCACTCCTTGTCATCGGGCCAGCCCCAGCCCACCCACGCAGACTCTATCTCATTGTTGCCGCACCACATACCCAGCGATGCATGGTTCCTGAGCCTTATTATGTTGTCACGGAATTCTTCCCTTACAGTGGCTTCAAATCCTTCCGTCAGCAGATATGCCGAGCAGGCGAACATAAAGTCCTGCCATACGATGAAGCCGTTTTCATCGCACCAGTCGTAAAAATACTCATCGGGATAATACCCGCCGCCCCATACTCTTATAAAATTGTAGTTGGCAGCTTTGCAGTCCTCCAGAAGTTTAACTGTGCGTTCTTTTGTACAGCGCGTAACTATCTGGTCTTCGGGGATATAGTTTGCGCCCATGGCAAATATCTTCACACCGTTGTTTATAAAGCAGAACTCCTCGCCCCACTCGTCCTTGTCACGGGATATGGTCAGTGTCCGCAGGCCTATGCGCCTTGTGTGGGTATCTACGGTTTTCCCCCCGCAGATAAGCTCCACCTTGCAATCATACAATGGCTGTTCTCCAAGACCTGTTACCCACCACAACTTTGGTCCTTCAATGACTATCTCAGCCCTGCCCTCATTCAGCAGAGCAGTCTGTACCCTGCCTTCGGGGGAGGTAACTGTCAGCCTGACCTCTGCCTTTTCTTCGCTGAAAATCTCTATATCCGCTTTGCAGCAGACGGTCACTTTCCCGCCTTCATGCTTCTGGGTGTAATATACGTTGTTTATCCTGCCGCCGTCGTAATAACATAGGCTGACGCTTCTCCAAATGCCCATGTCAGGCAACTTGGGACCCCAGTCCCAGCCGAACATACAGTGGGCTTTTCTCAGATGAGGGTACCCTGCCATGCAATGCTCAACTCCTGTCAGTGGACGTTCAGTCTGCTTTTTCGTTATGTACTCATTAGGCGAAAGCAGCTTTACGCTGAGGATATTGTCTTCATCTTTCAGTATGCCCTCAACATCGTATTCATAAATGCGGTGCATATTGTCCGTCATCCCGAGGAGCCTGCCGTTCAGCCGCACCTCCGAAAGGGTGTCTATCCCATCGAACCTCAGCACGTTCTTTTCATGGCTGTCCTTTTCGGGAGCGTCAAAGTGCTTTTCAAAGGTGTAGTCCATGTCGCATATCCCCGTGGAGATATACTCGTTTTCACGGTAATAGGGGTCGGGTATCATGTTGTTTTCTATGAGTGTTTTGTATACCGAGCATGGCACATCGGCAATGTAGGTCTTGCCATTATATTCCATTACCCAGCTTTTATCAAGGGATATTTTTTTCATACAGATACTTCCTTTCGGCGGATACTTTAAGTCATTATAACACCCAAAATCGAAGCCGTCAATAGTTGTATACGTTATCAAAAAATTAAATTTCTGAATCCCAATTTGGCTGTGTATTGTTTCCCCCGCCGAAGGCGGGGGAAACAATACGAAAAAAACATTCTGTATCATCAGCAATACACTTCAAAATTGGGAGATTTCTGATTATTGTTTTACACTGCTGCCCATAATATCCCAGAGGTGATACTATGCTAAAAATAAACAAGACCATGACACCCGACGGCACCCTTTTTACTGATTACCGTGATAAGGGCAACAAAAGGCTTACACAGCTTTTATCAGATATAACAGCCCGTATCCGTGAAAGGGAAGAACTGTCATGAAGCGCAAGGCTGCCCTCTATATCCGTGTTTCTACCGATGCCCAGTTTGAAGAGGGCTATTCCGTCGATGCCCAGAAAGAAAAGCTCGCCCAGTTCTGCAAGCTGAAAGATATAGAGGACTATGAATTCTACATCGACGGCGGCTGGTCGGGCAGCAACATACAGCGCCCCGAGATAAAGCGCCTTATCGACGATATCCTTGCAGACAGGATAAATATGGTAGTGGTCTATAAGCTTGACAGACTATCCCGTTCCCAGAAAGATACCGTCTATCTTCTGGAAGATGTTTTTATCCCACATAACTGCGCTTTCATCTCCCTGAATGAGAACTTTGATACCTCCACTCCCTATGGCAAGGCCATGATCGGCATACTATCCGTCTTTGCCCAGCTTGAAAGGGAAAATATCCGTGAACGTACCCGCATGGGTATGTACGAGAGAGTGCGCTCGGGTCTGTGGATGGGTGGGGGACGGGTACCCTTCGGCTATGACTACGACAAGGAGAAAAACACCCTTGTCCCAAATGAAAAAGCCGAACAGGTCAGGCAGATATATGCTTTGTACCTACAGGGCTACTCCACCACACAGCTTGCCGCCATGTTCGATGTTTCGGGGGATCAGCATATCTCAGCTATCCTTGACAGAGAAACATACCTCGGAAGGATAAAGTTCCGCGGCGAGACCATTGAGGCCGCCCATGAGCCCATAATAGACGAAGATACCTGGCTGCGTGTTCAGCAGGAAAGGGCAAGGCGTTCCCGCGGGGGCAGCAGGTCTTCCGCCTACCTGCTGACAGGTCTGCTGGTCTGCGGTAAGTGCGGTGCAAAAATGCGCTACCAGAAGTGGGGCAGCGGCTTGAAGATCTACTGCTACTCACAGCAGAAAAGCAAGCCCTCCCTCATAAAAGACCCCGAATGTGACAACGTGAGATACGATGCCTTTGAAGTGGAAAAAGCCGTTACAGAAGACCTGTTCAGCAAGACTGCCTCCGTTACGGCAGAAAGCAGGTCATCGGCTGATGTAGTGAGCGCCATGGAGCTGCTGAAAAACAAGTACCGCCATACAGCAGATAAACTGAAAAGGCTGTATGATCTCTACGCAGCAGACGGCAATGAGCTGCTGCTGGAAACTATTGAGGAAAACAAAAAGCAGCTGTCAGAAATAAATGCAGCCATAGAAAACGAAGAAAAGTCAAAGCAGGCCGCAGGGGAGCTCAGGCGAAAAAGAGAGGTAATGACGAACCTGTGCAGCCTGTGGGACAGCATGACCCTCAGCGAAAAGAAAAAAGCCCTCCGAACCTGTATCGAAAGGGTCATACTCACCGATGAAGATATAGATATAGTATATACCCTCTAGCTTTTCGACTGCCCAACGCTGTCGGCACTGCATAGGTAGAAAACCTGACGTTGAGCCCCACATCAAAATTGTCAATGGCCTTTATAAGACCAACTACTCCGACCTGAAAAAGGTCATCGGGGCTTTCCTTGCCCTGGGAGTACCTCTGCAGAACGCTCAGCACCAGCCGCAGGTTCCCGTTTATCAGTTCTTCCCTGGCTTTTTTATCCCCACCCCTTGTCTTTTTCAGAAGCTCCTGCTTCTCTTCCTCTGAGAGAACCTTCAGCGAGCAGGTGTTCACGCCGCTTATCTCGACTTTGTTGTACTGCATTATATTTCTCCTTTTATCAGAAAACGGATACGGTATAGGTATATATTTCCCCTGAAAGCTTCCGTTATTCAAGATCCTCGTTCACAGATAATCTGTATAATATTATATAAAACTTCATATTCGTGAAAAATAATCACGTTTTTGGACAACCGGTAAATATTCGGTCGAAACTATTGATTTTTTGGATCAGTTTATGTATAATTAAATTGAGTTGTGAACGGGGAGATATCCGTTTAAAAATAATATATGGGAAATATCAGTGTTCTCCTCTGTGCGGGATGATGCACTGATGAGCCTGATGCAGGTTTCCTGAAAGGGAGTTTGAAGATGCTGATTAAAGATGCGATACTGTTTGTCAAAAGTGCGGATAACCATGAGCCCGATGAGTTGATCGCCAGATTCAGAGCTGATTGTGTCGTCAGGGTATGTGATTATGATTACTCAAAGATAGTGAGCAATATCGGTGAGATCCAGGCAGATGTCGTTGTCTTTTTTATGAAAGATGTGATCGAAAATGATTTTATCAAACAGGTCAGCGGCATAGCTAATCCGCTGGTGCTGTTCAAAGTTGATGAATGCTGCAATATCCCCGAGATAGCCGAATATGATATTCCTATCAATATATTCAAAAGTACGAAAGTGGGAGCGTGTGAAGAGCATATCAGAATGGTCATGGCGTATAAGCCGTATAAGATCAAGGCCTTCAAATCTTTGGTAGATGATATGATATTTTCAAAGTTTGCTGTTTTTAGAAATCAGAACCTTGTAGGATTCAGGTATATGCTCGAATGTGTTAATTATTGTCTGTTCGATGAGGGCAGCTGCTGCAGGCTGCGCGAAGTGATATATCCCTGGGTTGCAAAGAAAAATGATGCTTCGACCAGCAGCGTGCAGAATGCTATAAGAAGATATGTCTGCAGTATCTGGGACAGGCGGAAAGAATTCCCTGAGCAGAATATTTTCAGTTCTCTGCTCAAAAGTGAAAAAATGCCGTCCCCTGATGAATTTATCTATGAGGCAGCCAGCCGTATATTCCTTGAATACAGACTGGATTTTTACCGTTACTACCAGGCAGTTATCGATGAGGAAAGTAATAAACGGTCAGGAACGAACATATGATATAAAGGGGGTTCCCCTTAGTATATATGTACGGGAGGGCTGAACATGATCTGCAGCTTTTCAGCTTTGCGCAGCAAAGAGGTCGTCAATGTCAGGACAGGCGAGAAGATAGGCTATGCCGATGATATCGAGCTTGATACCGAGCAGGGAAGAGTGCTTTCCCTTGTCATCTACGGCAGGTCGAGGGCTCTGGGGCTCATGGGCAGGGACGAAGATGTGGTCATAAAATGCAGCGAGATAAGGCTCATCGGCGAGGATACTATCCTGGTCGAGGCGGGCGATGCTGCAAAACCTTCAAAAGAGCCTGAATATAAGGTGGATAATTTGTTGAAAAAAGCAAGATAAAAATACTTGCATTTATCCGAAAGATGTGCTATAATATTATGGTAATTCGCACGGACGGCTTTCTGCTTTTGGTCCCTATGCGCAATGGCATCAAAAAGGTGCTATGTGCCCGAAAGGCATCATGCGGGGTTTGAGCAGGCTATACCGTTCGGAGGTTATGTCATCCGTATAACGGAAATTTTAAACCAAACAGGAGGTTACTACCATGGCAGTAGTATCAATGAAGCAGCTTCTTGAAGCAGGTGTACACTTTGGTCACCAGACAAGAAGATGGAACCCTAAGATGGCGCCCTACATTTTCACAGAGCGCAACGGCATCTACATCATCGATCTCCAGAAGACAGTTAAGAAGCTGGAAGAAGCTTATATGTTCATCAGAGAGATCTCTGCAAACGGCCAGGAGGTACTGTTCGTAGGTACCAAGAAGCAGGCAGGCGACTCCATCAAGGAGGAAGCACTGAGAGCAAATGCTCACTATGTAAACGCCAGATGGCTCGGCGGTATGATGACTAACTTCAAGACCATTGAGCAGAGGATCAAGAGACTTGAGCAGCTGCACGCAATGGAAGAGGACGGCACTTTCGAGCTGCTCCCCAAGAAGGAAGTTACCAAGCTGAAGCTCGAGATCGAGAAGCTTGAGAAGTTCATGGGCGGTATCAAGAACATGAAGAAGTTGCCCGGCGCACTTTTTGTTGTTGACCCCAGAAAGGAAAAGATCGCAGTAGCTGAGGCTAAGAAGCTGGGTATCCCCGTAGTAGCTATCGTAGACACCAACTGCGACCCCGATGACGTTGATTACGTTATCCCCGGCAACGATGATGCTATCAGAGCAGTTAAGCTGATCGCAGGCTGCATGGCTAACGCTATCATCGAAGGCAGACAGGGCGAAGACGCTGCTGCTGAAGAGGCTGAGAAGGTCGAAGAGGCAGACGCTGAGTAATAATGAATTTTTCAAGGCAGGCAATAAGTTGATTTGTCTGCCTTGTTGTGAGTATATCACGGCATAATAAATAATCGGAGGTAATTAAAATGGCAAACGTATCCGTTCAGGCTATAAAGGAACTTATGAATATAACAGGCGTTGGCATGATGGACTGCAAGAGAGCTCTTGTTGCTGCTGACGGCGACCAGGATAAGGCTATCGAGGCTCTGAGAGAAAAGGGCCTTGCTACCCAGGCTAAGAAGAGTGGCAGAGCTGCTGCTGAAGGTACTGTAGCTGCTGTTGTAGAGGGCAACGTCGGTGTTCTCGTTGAGATCAACACTGAAACAGACTTCGCTGCTAACACTGATGATTTCAAGGCTTTCGTTGCAAGCGTAGCTAAGACCATCATTGAGAAAAATCCTGCTGACGTTGACGCTCTGAAGGCTCAGACTATCAGCGGCGGCGACAAGACCGTTGACGAAGTTCTGACCGAGCTGGCAGGCATGAAGATCAGAGAGAATATCGTTATCCGTCGTTTCGTAAGACTGGAAGGCACTCTGGCTTCCTACGTTCACAACGGCGGCAGCATCGGCGTTCTGGTAAAGATGGACACCGATATCAACAACGACGCTGTTCTGACTGTTGGTAAGGACGTTGCAATGCAGTCTGCTGCACTGAACCCTGCATACATGGAGAGATCTCAGGTCCCTGCTGAAGTTATCGACAAGGAGAAGGAGATCATGATGGCTCAGATGACTGAGGATCCCAAGATGGCTAACAAGCCCGAGCAGGTAAGAGCTAAGATCGTTGAAGGCAAGGTAGGCAAGTACTACAAGGAGAACTGCCTGCTGGAACAGGCTTTCGTAAAGGACGACAAGGTTTCCGTACAGGATTATGTTGCAGCTGAGGCTAAGAAGCTGGGCGGCAGCATCAAGATCGTTGACGTTATCCGTTACGAGAGAGGCGAAGGCGTTGAGAAGAAGGAAGAGAACTTCGCAGACGAGATCGCTAACATGATCAAGTAATTTTAACTTAGCTTTAACTTAAAAGAAAATATGAGCCATAACAATATTGTAATGATACTGTTATGGCTCTTTTTGTATTTATCCCAATTTGGTTGTTATTGTTTCCCCCGCCGAAGGCGGGGAAAACAATACGAAAAAAAGCCATTCTGTATCATCAGCAGTACACTTCAAAATAGGTAGACTATTATCGTATATTATTTGTAAAAAGTCGAACAAATTTTCGATATTCTATTGACAATCGAACAAATGTGTGATAAACTGTAAATAGAAACATATGTACGATAGTCGGAGGTGAGCTTATGGACAGGATATATGTGGCTATCGACCTTAAATCTTTCTATGCCTCGGTGGAATGTGTGGAACGGGGGCTTGATCCGCTGGACGCTAATCTTGTGGTGGCGGATAAGAGCCGCACGGAGAAAACTATCTGTCTTGCGGTGACACCTGCGCTGAAGGCCTATGGCATATCCGGCAGAGCCAGGCTTTTTGAGGTGGTGGAGAGCGTGAAGTCCATAAATGATGAACGCAGAGCAAAGCTCAAAGGACGGGCATTCAGCGGCAGTTCGTTCTCGGATAAGGAACTGAAAGCCCATGGCGAGCTTGAACTTGACTATGTCATAGCCCCGCCGCAAATGGCCAGGTATATTGAGATAAGCTCTGAGATATACGGCATATACCTTAAGTATGTGGCACCCGAGGATATCTTTGCTTATTCTATAGATGAGGTCTTTATAGATGCTACAGGCTACCTTACCACCTATGGCCTATCCCCCCATGACTTTGTGGCCATGCTTGTAAGAGATGTGCTGAATGCCACGGGCATAACAGCTACCGCAGGCATAGGCACAAATCTCTATCTCTGTAAGATAGCTATGGATATAGTGGCAAAGCATATGCCCGCAGATAAATATGGTGTGCGCATAGCTTTTCTTGATGAACAGCTGTACCGCGAGAAGCTGTGGAAGCATAGGCCCATCACCGATTTCTGGCGGGTGGGGGGCGGTATAGCAAAGCGTCTGGCGACCATGGGCATATTCACCATGGGTGATATCGCCCGCCATTCCCTTGACCGTTTCCATATAAGGAACATATACAAGTCCCTGGGAAAAAATGCTGAGCTTCTCATAGACCATGCCTGGGGCATCGAGCCGACTACCATTGCAGATGTAAAGGCCTATCGCCCCGACAATAACAGCCTTTCTTCGGGACAGGTGCTTACCAAGCCTACGGAATACAAGGATACCCGCCTGATAGTCTGGGAAATGGCAGATGCATTATCCCTTGACCTGGCAGACAAAGGTGTAGTCACCGACCAGCTGACCCTGACCATAGGCTATGACCGTGACAGTCTTGCAGGCGGCAATTACAGTGGCGAGATAGTAAAAGACCACTACGGCAGGGCAGTGCCAAAGCATTCCCACGGGACGGTAAATCTGCCGCGGCATACATCTTCTTCCAAACAGATAGTAGATGCGGTCATGGAGCTGTTTGACAGCATAGCTGACCCCACGCTTTATTCCCGCAGGCTGACCATAGCTGCCTGCAATTTGGTGGCGGAAGATGACATACCCGAAAAAGAACGCTATGAACAGCTTGACCTGTTCACCATAGCCTCCACTCTGCAGGAAAGCGAAGAGCAGGAAAAGGCCAGACAAAAGGAGAAGGCTATCCAGCAGGCCATGCTTAAGATAAAGCATCGCTACGGGAAGAATGCTTTGCTGAGAGGCACCAACTATCTTGAAGGCGGCACCGCCCGTGAACGCAACATGACTATCGGCGGACACCGTGCATAGCAAGGGGGTACAGCAATGTTTTACCGCAGTGACCCTTACGGTGATATAAAGCACCTTTCCAGACCTGATTATGAAGAACTTCCTCCCATGACCCGCCATGACCGCGCCGCACAGTTTTCGCCCTTTGCGGCGCTGACGGGTTACGATGAAGCCGTAGAAGAAACAGCCCGCTTTACTGACAGCAGGCGGGAGCTCACCGAAGATGATATGGACAAGCTGAATGCCGCCCTTTGTGAACTGGCAGATATACTGCCCGACCGCCCTGTGGTCAGCGTGAAATACTTTGTTCCCGACAGCCGCAAGGCAGGGGGCAGCTATGTAAACGAAAACGGCGCTGTGCGCATAATTGACAGCTACGAGAATTCGCTGGTATTCACCGACGGCAGGCGCATACCCATAGGGGATATCTGCGAACTCAGCATTATAAAAGATGAGATATAAGTCAAGCCCCGAAGTCAACAGGCTTCGGGGCTTGGTGTTTGCTGTGTATCTTTTCGGAAGGATCATGTATGGCAGAGGCGGCAGGCATTATCATGACTATGAGTAAACACCCCCGATCTGACTATTTGCCAGGTTCAAGCCGATCATAATAGTATCCAGAATAATTCTTTTCTATATCTCCGTGATCAAGGAGCGTTAAAGCGGCATTAGCACACTCATCACCGGAATCGAGATAATATGTCAAATTGTTAAAAACAAATGCTGTGTATATCTCCCGTTCATGGTTTTCGTTCCAGATCATAAAAGTATAGATATCATATGTTTTATAATTGACCGCAGGGGCAGTTTCGTCTTCACGTCTTAGTTTCTCATAACAATCAGCATTAGAGTCTATTGATAATGAATAGTCTATTAGTTCGGATAATTCCTCAACAGTTAATGTTCCAAGATATTCTGCATTCTCAACATCTTCGATGGACTGCGGAGTATCGGCTATATCATTCAGCCAGAAGTTATCATCATTTTCGTTCTCTCTTTCATAATATGAGGCATAATAATCGCCGCAGCTTGTTACATACAGAACACACTTCTTTGTTGGAAAGGGAAAATAATCTCTGACAGTATCTTTTCTTATGATAATGTCATTATCTGCAAGCTGCGCCTTTACTGAGCTTACAGCTGCTTCATCTATCACGGGCTTCGGGTGTAGAGGGTCTTCGGCGGTCAATGTTGTTTCTGAAAAACTGCTATCTGGCTGTGAAGAAACTGTTGCATCTGAACCACTTTCATGAGAAACTTCATTGCTCACGCTTGTTTCCAAAATAGAAATACTGTCATTTGTATGCTCCGACTCAGTTATCTCTGATATCAGCTCATTGTCAGAGAAAGAATAATCACTGTTTCCGCTGCTATGTACATCATTGCCGCAGCCCGACAGAATAATTGTCAAAGCTGACAAGAATCGTAACATCATAAAGCTTGTCTTTTGCATAACCGATAACACCCCTTAATTTACAAATGTTGTAAGATATAGTATAGCATACAGATATAAATGCTGTCAATAGAGAATATGACTCTGAATATTTTAAGTAAATTTAAGGTAAAATTTAAAGTATGCTTAAGTCCCGCAGATTATACTTTAAAACATAGACAGCAAGGGCAACGCCCGAATATAAGGAGGAACTATTATGAAAGCAATGATAAGAAGAAAAACTATAAGCGCTGCAGCGGCCGCAGTTATGCTGCTGACCTCAACGGCAGGCATGAACGCTTACGCCTTTGAAGATAACGGCGAGTACGACAACATATTCACTTTTACAGCAGATTCAGTTACAGCTGATAATGAAGACGGAGCAGGCTTTAAGATAAAGGATACCGTCCTGACCATAAACGAGTCTGGTGTGTATGTGGTTAAGGGTGAGTGCGCGGAGGGCAGCATACAGGTAAAAAAAGGCACCACCGATGTTGTACTGATACTTGATAACATCGACCTGACCTCAACAGAAACTTCACCGCTGACTATCGGCAAGGAGTCGGAGGTAGAGATAGTCGTAAAGGGCAGCAATGTTCTTAAGGACGCAGAAGACCCTGCAAACGAGACTTCAGAGGACGCCGAGATAGCCGATGCCTTTGAGGGTGCAGCTATCAAGGTAAAGAGCGCAGCTACAGCAACCATCACAGGCAGCGGCACGCTGACCGTTGACGGCACCGAATGCAAGAACGGTATAAAGGGCGGTGCAACAGCCTCCATAGTTGTAGGTGACAGCGGCAGCAGCGAACTTACGCTGAACGTGAATGCTGCAAACAATGGCTTAGCCTCTGACGGCAGTGTTATTGTAAACAACGGCAACGTAAATATTACGGCTTCGGGCGATGCGCTGAAAGCTTCTCCCGATGAAGATGATACAGAGTCAGCTGGTACGGTTGACATAAACGGCGGTACACTTTCCATAAACGGCGGAGAAGACGGTATCCAGGCTGACGGCGGCTTTACCATGAACGGCGGCGATGTTACCATAACCGCGGCAGGGGGTCATACCAAGACAGTTGAGGACGGCGGCAAGGGTATCAAATCTGACAGCTACATAACCATAACAGGCGGAACTGTAGATATAGATGCAGCCGACGACGGCATACATCTGAACGGCACCGAGGGCAATGAGGCAATAAATATCACAGGCGGCAGCGTAACAGTTGCGGCAGGCGATGATGGTATCAAGTCTGACTACTACCTCAACATCGGCTCTGAGGACGGCACAGCTGTTCCCGTGGTGACAGTAGCAAATTCCAACGAGGGCATTGAGGGTGCGGTCATAAATCTCTGGTCGGGCACAGGCTCGGTGACTTCCAGTGATGACGGCATGAACGCTGCCAACAGCGACCTGACGAATTTCACCTATGAATTGAACATAACAGGCGGTGAGTGGTATGTGGATGCAGGGGGCGACGGCCTTGACTCCAACGGCAATATGACAGTTACGGGAGGCTTTACCGAGGTCTTCGGTTCCTCTAATAACGGCAACGGCGCCCTTGACTACGGCGATCACGGCAATACATTCACAGTAAGCGGCGGCACTATAGTCGGCATTGGTATGAACGGCATGGCGGTTGTACCTACCAGCGGCAATTATCTGGTATTCGGTGCAGGCGGCGGTATGGGCGGCGGCTTCGGCGGAAGAGGGGGCCGCGGTCAGCAGAGCCAGCAGCAGACAGGCGGCACAGGTATCTCAATAACAGCAGGAACTTCCATTGAGATCAAGGACAGCCAGGGCAATACAGTTTACAGCACCACAGGTGTCAAAAATGCCAACCACATAGTGTATTCATCTGATGAGCTGGATACTTCCGAGACCTACACACTCTACCTCAATGGTTCCGAAAGCGGCACAGCCACAGTATCTCAGGGCAACGGTCAGTCAGGCGGCTTCGGCCCCGGAGGACAGCAGCCCGATGACGGTACAGGTTTCCCTGCAAGACCCGGAGATGAGAACGTCCAGCCCGGCGATGATATGCCAACTCCTCCCGAGGACGGCGAGATTCCCGCAGATATGCCCACACCTCCCGACGGCGGCCAGGGACAGGGCAATATGTTCACCATAGGCGATGTCAACTTTGACGGTGATGTAAATGTTACCGACGTTGCCCTGGTGGCAGCCAATGTCAAGAGTATAAGAGCACTTGAAGGCGACAGCCTCATGGCAGCTGACGTTAACCGTGACGGCTCGGTAGATGTAACCGACCTTATGCTCATAGCAGCCCATGTAAAGGGTATCAGAAGTCTTGAAGAATTAAGACCCGAAATGCCTGCACAGAATTAAAGAACCTCCTTCATATATGATTTTCCTGTCCCGAAAGACCCGTTCGGGGCGGGAAATTTTTTTGTATAAAACAGGCGATATCCTGATAAGGTGAAAAATGTTCTAATCTTCCCCTATGCGACATAGTATTTACAAAAGGGGTGTGAACTATGTTTAGAACCGACAAGGAAAGAGCAGTGCTTTTCGGCGAATATATGGTCAGTCATAAAGCTACTGTCAGAGCCACAGCAGCAGTTTTCGGGGTATCAAAATCTACGGTACATAAGGACCTGACCGAACGCCTGCCCGAGATCTCGCCGATACTGTACCGCAAGGTCAGGAAAATACTCCGCATAAACAAAGAACAGCGGCACATCAGGGGCGGCCTTGCTACAAAGCATAAATATGAAGAAATGACAAAGTAAAAGAACATCTCTGCTGTATTGACAAAAGGTCAACTATAGTGTATAATGTAAATGAACAACGGTCAGTTTCGCGAAGGAAGGTGATATCCTGAAAGTGGTATATGACATAATGATACTTGCGCTGCTGTTTGCTGCAGGCAGTATCATCGGCTGGACGCTGGAGGTCTTCTATCGCCGTTTCAAGCCCTCAAACAAGGAAAGGGTCTGGATAGATCCGGGCTTTCTCAGCGGCCCCTGTCTGCCCTTGTACGGCTTTGGGCTGACAACACTTTATCTGCTGGCTAAGCTGGAAACATTTATTCATATCGACAACGACATTTTGAGAAAAGGTGTGCTGTTTTTTGTAATGGCAGTGGCCATGACCCTTATCGAGCTGGCAGCAGGGGAGCTGTTCATCATCAAACGGCACCTTAAGCTCTGGGATTATACGGGACTTCCATTTAACTACAAGGGTATCATCTGCCTGAGGTTCTCAGTCTACTGGGCGCTGCTTGGGGCGGCCTATTACTTCTTTATCCACCCGCGTATACTTACGGGACTTGAATGGTTTTCCCGCAATCTGCTTTTCTCTTTTGTGATAGGCTTCTATTACGGCATACTGACCCTTGACCTTATACATTCATTCAGTATCACTGCTAAGATAAAAGCCTTTGCTGAGGAGAATGAAATGGTCATACGCTACGATGAGTTCAAAAAGCATATCCGTGAAGAAGCTGAGCGCAGGCGGGAGAAATACCGTTTTCTCAATGCGGTACACAGTGAACGGGGCATAATAGAGGAGCTGAAAAAATACATGGAGAAACAGCTTGAACAGGCTAAGCGCGGTCTTATAAATGATCTGACTTCACGGAATATCAGCAAGAAATGATCGCCTGCTGATGATAGAAAATGGCAGTTATTTCATATTGCCCGCAAATCTTCGTCCCGAAAACAATATATTAACATATCGGATAAAATTATAATGCAGTATTCCACTAAAATTTGCGGAATATTGCATTATTTTTATGTAAAACTATTGATTTTTTGAGAAAAATGCTGTATAATTGACTTGTACATACAACTTTACCCGATAGTACAGCTAAGGAGGTCAGGTCATGAAAAGACCCACAGAGTTAGCCCTGATAATGGCAGGTATCGATGAGGAATATCAGTGCGGTGTAACAGATGGTATAATTGATTTTGCAAAGAAGAACAACACCAATATCTCCTGCTTCTCGGCCTTCTGCGGTGTCGTATCGGGAAGAGGCTTTGATGTGGGTGAGAACAATATCTACAGCCTTATAAATTTCAAGATGTTCGACGGCGTCATACTGATGATAAACACCATACCCGATGTGGAGATAAAGCAGAAGCTTATTGCTGTTACCAAAGCCTCCATGCTGCCTGTGGTGGTGTTTGAATGCGATGACCAGCCCCAGTTTCTCAATATAGCTATCGACAATAAGAATTCTATCTCTGAGATAGTGCGCCATATCGTCGAAAAGCACGGCGCCAGAGATATAGCTTATATCTCTGGACCCAAGAGCAATCCCGAGGCGCTGCTGAGGCTGACAGCCTTTTGCGATGTGCTGAGTGCATCGGGGATAAGGCCTGATGAGAAGAATATCTTCATAGGGGACTTCCGTCCCGTTTCTGGCAGAGATGCTGTGCAGACCATGCTCTCAGACGGCAGAAAGCTTCCCGATGCCATAGTCTGTGCCAATGATGCCATGGCGCTGGCGGCTATAAAAGAACTGGAGGATAACGGGATATCAGTCCCAAAAGATGTTATTGTGACAGGCTTTGATAACATTTACAATGCCCGTCATCTTTACCCTGCACTTACCACTGTTGACAGACCTCTTGCCGAGGCAGGTTATGCGGCCTGTGAGATGCTGATAAAAGCTATCAACGGTGAAAAGTGGGAGAAGACCAGACACCTTGAGGCGACACCTATATTTTCCGAGAGCTGCGGCTGTGTGGATCGTGAGCTTTCGGATATAAAGACCTACAGGAAAAAGACCTACGATATCATTGATAACAGCAGGTCAAATGTCCGCCTGCTGAACAGCCTTACCTCAGAAATGGCCGAGGCTGATACCGCTGAGGAATGCATGAGGATAATCGGTGAAATGGCAGGGGAGCTTGAATGTGAGAAGATATGCATCTGTCTTTGTGATGATTGGATCAGTTCCTATTCTGTCAAGACGGAGAATTCTCTGGTACACGGCTACACGCCTAAAATGTCTGCACCACTTATCTGGAACAAGGGTGAGATATCTGAGGTCAAGTGCTTCCGCAGTTCAAATATGGATCCAAGACCCTATGAGACAGGCGGAAATATAAGCCACTATCTCCCTCTGCATTTCAGGGAACGGTGCCTGGGCTATGTCATAATTTCCAACGGCGATTTCCCGAGAAAAAGCCTTGTCTGCCATTCGCTGATGATGAGCATAAGCGAGGCCCTTGAAAATATACGCAAGCTGTTAAATCTCAATAACGTCATCGAAGAACTGGACAGAATGTATGTTATCGACCCACTGTGCAACATCTATAACAGGAACGGTTTTATCCGTGAAGCTGACACCATGTTCAACGAATGCCGTATGCTGGGCCAGAAGATACTCATATGCTTTGTGGATATGGACGGTCTGAAATACATCAATGACAACTACGGCCACAGCGAGGGCGACATTGCCCTGCGCACTCTTGCCTCGGTGCTTAAGGACAGCTGTGATGACAGCATGGTCTGTGCCCGATTTGGCGGAGATGAGTTTATTATAGTCGGTAAAAATGCTGAGGAGGAAGATGTTCCCAATCTGGAAAAATCTCTTGGAAAACGCATAAAGCACGCCAACGAACTGCTGGCTAAGCCCTACGGCATAGAATGCAGCATCGGCTCACTGGTGACACGGATATCTGATGATATGACCCTGTTCAAGCTTATAACCAAAGCAGATGAAATAATGTACGAGCAGAAAAAGCGCAAGCGCAACTCAAAATATCTCAGAAGATACTGATAAAAACGGACTGTCCTGTGGGGCAGTCCGTTTTGTGTTATTTTATAAACCCGAAATGCCGTGCCAGCTTTTTACAGACTTCCTCTCTGGTATCGCTGTTACTATCTTCACGTACCAGGGTGAAAAATCCGCTTTCTGCAAATTCGTCATATTTCTCTTTGCTGTTTATCAGCGAAAGACCCTTTCTGTAGTTTTCCATGACAGCCTCATGGTCTTCACAGCTTTCTATCACGCTGAGGATATACTGCTTTTCAGGGTCACTCCTGTCAAAGAAGCGTTCAACGCTCATGCTATGGGGTGAAAGCATGACTGCCACATGGTCGTAGTCGGATATCTCATGAAGTATATCAAGGGGAATGTTCGTATCAACTATGACCTTGTTATCTGCACAGCGGGAAATAAGCTCTGCTATCTCAAAGCCTGCGGCTTCACGGCCTGTTCCGTCTATCCAGCGGGCGTATTCTTCAGGCGGACGTTTGACAAAATCTGTAAAGTCTTCAAGCTCACGCAAATAACAGAGGTCGGGCTGTATACTCGGGTCAGCGACTTTGTCGGTGACTTCGGTAAAATAATTCTCACCGCACACCACAAGGCCGTACTTTTCAGCCAGCATTTTAACTGCCGTTGACTTTCCCGCGTAAGCCGTGCCCGTTATAAAGTAGGCATTTCTCAGGTAATACCTGAGGATATTGTTTTCGATGTTCATATATGCTGTCCTCTTTGTTATCTGTCAAAGGGTCTGTTGAAGGAGCCTATCTCGATGAGATTTCCCTCGGGGTCGGCAATGTAGCAGGTGCGCTGTCCCCATGGTTCGGTGGTGGGCTCAAGTACAGGTGCTGCACCCTTGCTGACAGTTTCTCTGAAAGCCTCATCGACTTCCTCAAAGGTGTCAACATAAAGCGCTATCTCTGAGTGTCCGTTCAGTCCCTTGACGTATTCGTATTTTCTGTTTGTCATATTCTCGAAATCTTTTCTGCCGTACAGCAGAAAAAGTGTGCCGTCCTTGACTAGATATACGTTTGAAGTGTCTTCAGCTTCCCTTATCTCAAAGCCAAGCACATCTCTGTAAAAGCGTATCATTGCGGCCATATCATTGACCAAAAGCCCGAAACCGTCCAATCTCATATTATTTCTCCTTTCACTTAATAGGGTGACGAATAACTGTTTTCAGCTTATCGGCAGATACTTTTCGCACGTCGGAAAGATAGATCTCATGGTGAAGACGCTTGTCAGATATATCAAGAGAATAGCCCTCATTTTCCATGAGTTCATGCATAAGCTCAACTGTAGCGGGCTCGTCATCATATGAGCCTATGTGCATACACTGCACGCAAAGCCCTTCATCGTAGGTGAAAAAATCTGCCTTGGAGAAATCTTCCTTCTTTTTTCTGGCAGCTTCCTCTTTAGCCCATTCAAAGTCAGCCTTTGTCACAAAATCAGGCAGACGTATCAGCGATATCCACCTGAAATTTTCCTTGTGGGCATAGTCTATGTTCTTTGTGCCCTCCTGCCACCAGAGACCCTCCAGCGGGGGGACCACGAAGTCAAAATAGCCCTCTATCTGTCTGCTGCCTTTCTTGCTCATCTTGATAGTGTAAGCTATGCCGTAAAGCAGACCAATGGCCTGCTTGTATTCGCCGTCTTCCGCATTAGGGTCGCCTTTGCCTCTTACGGCAATGTAATTCATCGGCGGGACTTTCACTATAACAGGCTTTTTCGGGGGCATATAAAATTCCTTGTACTCTTTCTTGAAATCAAAAGCCATTACTGTTTCTCCTTTTTGTAGGTCTTGTTGAAGATATCCCAGCTTTCGATATAGGGGATATCATTTTCGTATATCCATGCGCGTATGGCTCCGGGGGATATTTCCAGCACACATTCCTCAGGCAAGGCTGACCAGCGCCTTACAGCATCAGGGTAGGCAGAGTCAAGAGCTTCCATGAAAAGTGGGACATCATAGGGTCTGCCAAGTATACGGCATTTGCCCTCTATGGAAAAATGTCCGAAACACAGGGAAACATTGGGGTTCTTTTCTATCTGCCTGCATTTTAGATAGTTCCTGTTTGTCTGGCAGTAGAATTTCCCGTCTGTCACAACAACGCTCATGCTGCGGGAAGTCACTAGGCTGTCATCGCAGGTTGAAAGCACCATTACGCCGTGGGTGCCTATCTCTTTCCAGAGTCTTGCAAATTCATCTGTCATATCAGCGGACCCTCTTTATATGTGCTTTGAGTTTTTTCAGTGCCCAATCGTAGTGTGAGGAAAGAGTACTGATAAAATAGCTGCCGAGAGCATTGTTTCCTGTCCAGCTGAAATGACTGCGGGTGAAGAGTTCCTCCTCGCTGAATCTCTCTGCCAGCGCCATTACATCAGCGTGGGATCTTTCCAGCATAGTCCTTGCAGCATCGGGTGAAGTATCCCTGTGCTTTTTCCAGATCTCCATATTCATATCTCCGTAGGTCTTCCAGTTGTAGGGCTCAGGCAGGAAAGGCACGCTTTCGCCGTTCAGGTTGCTGTTCACCCAGTTTAGAAGCAGCTTGTGCCATTCGTAAAGATGAACGAATACATCGCGTATATCCTTGTCGCGCTGCCAGTGGGCTTCTTTCTTGCTTATTTCACCTGAAAAATCAAAGGGCGTTATCCTGGCTTTATCGCTCATGCTGTCAGCCGTCTGCATGAGCTTTTTGAAGTTTTCTTCCGCCTGGTTCAGCAGGTCGTTCTTGTTGGTTGGTCTTGGCATGGTATCTCCTCATTTCTTTCGTTTCTTGGGTTCGGGAAGTTCATCGTACATGGCTGTCACCAGTTCGCAGAGAAATTCCTTGTCCTCCACATTATCGACCAGCAGCATCTCTTTTGCTCCCTCGTAGGGAAGTTCCGCGGGGGCATCAGGCATAAGCGCTTTTGCCGAGTTCACAGGCTTTACCAGAAATCTGTCATCGTATATCCCCCCGAAGACCCTGCCCCTGCAGTAGAGGATATATTCACCCATCATGGGGCGGTAAGTTATGTTTTCAAGGAGAGAAAGCTGCTCCAGCATAAATTCCAGATAACCTTTGGTCGATGCCATTACTTCACCGCCTGACTTCCGCAGTAGGCCACAGCGTCCGCCTGAAACTGCAGACCGCTTTCGCCGCCAACGTGTGCAAACTCTGTCTGTATGGATTTGCGGACAGGGTATTTCCCGTTAAAGCGTTCCTTGATGACCTTTTCCATAACGGGTATGTTCCACACATCTCTGAACAGGCAATCCATCTGCACCACGTTTTCAAGCGTCAGCCCGAACATGGCAAGGCGTTTTTCCATTTCATCGAAAGCACCGTTTATCTGTTCTTCGATGCTTCCGCCCACATTGCCAACGCAGTAGTTTATAAAGCAGAAGTCACCTGCCTTGATAATGCCTGAATGTGCCCATTCTTCGCAGACATCTTTTCTTATTATCCCGTCCATGTTATCCTCCTTATTTTATGCCGATGTATATGTGTATCTCGCAGTTTTCGGGATCGGCGTTCTGGTATTCTTCAAAGTCGAAAACATAGGTGCGCTCAAGCTTCATCTCCCGGAGTTTCTTCCAGAATTCTCCAACAGCGGTCATCATATTACCGACAACAACGAACTTTGCATATTTTCCTGCGGGAAGTGTGCGTACCTCAAATTTATCTGGAACATCGCCCTCTACCGCACAGCCTGTCATGAAAGTATAATCGCCCAGTTCATCGCTTTCGTAGTCGGTGTAAATCCCCATGGTCTTTCCGCTGACCTTGTGGGGCATGGCTGCATAGCCATCTTCTGTGAAAAATTTCTGCCACAGCCCGCCTATCACAGCCCCCATATCGGGGGAGGTGTTGTTTGTAACGGCAGTAAAGCCTGCGACCTTGGTTTCTTTCAGTTCAACGATCTCGTAGTTCATAGTGTGTACCTCTTTTCTTAAGTTTGTACACCTATGATAACACAGCTAATGTGACATCAGTATGTCATGTTTGATATTTACTGAGAATTTTTTCTGTAAGTTCCCTGAATCCTTCTCTGTATCCCCGGGGCGAGATTATTTCCGCCATTTCACCGAAAGTAAGTATATACCGATAAAAAGAGGGTACATCCGACCAGGTGAAAGTAACGATGATATCACCGTTTTCATCGTATCTGACAAAATCTATCCCGAACTCATCAACTATCCGCCATTTTATCTCACTGCTGAATTTTACTGTAGCTTCTATCTCGCCCTTGGTGTGCCTCAGCTTGTCACAGGTGTATTCGGGGACTTCTCCGTCACCACACAAATTGCCGCTGAGTGCCAGGTCTGTCATTCTTGTCAGCTTGAACATTCTGTAATCGTCACGCTCATGGCAGTAGCCCCACACATACCATGATGACCACTGAAATATAAGATGATAGGGCTCGATCTCCCTTTTGCCCTCACCTGATGGAGAATAGTAGGTAAATGATATCATGCGCTTTTCTTCAATGGCCTGCTTTATCAGCTCTATCTTGCCTGAGACCGCTGATTTATCCCAGTTTGAAAGGTCAACTATGATATGATTTTCAGCATTCACGGTTTCTGAATTATCGGCAGATATCTTTTCCATGAGCTGACGGTAGCGGTTCGTCCCGCTGACAGAATCAAGGCTGCGAAGCCCTGAAAGTATGGCCTGCATATCCTGTGAGGACAGCAGTGTGCGGTCTACCTTGTAGCCCTCCATTATAGATATGCCGCCGCCCTGTCCCTGTTCGGAAACTATGGGTATTCCCGAAAGATTGATCGTTTCAATATCTCTCAGGATAGTCCTGCGTGATACCTCAAACTTCTCAGCCAGCTCCGCAGATGTCACCTTTTCCTTCTGCAGCAGTATTGAAAGAATGCCTATGAGCCTGTCTATCTTCATTCTGCGCACCTGCCTTTCTTGTTATAAGATTATAGCATATACTGCTGATTTAGTCAATGAGATTATATGAACAAATCCGCTTTTCTTTCCGTCAAATAGCGTATTGACGGGCTTTATCAGCATTCGTGGTAGATACATATAATGAGGAAACCTTCTTTTTTTCTACCAA
>NZ_JAFUAG010000046.1 GCF_017464355.1 Ruminococcus sp.
CCTGCATCACACCGCCGCCGAACTTCTCGACTTTAGTTCTTATCATCTTCCTCACCCCTTTCGGTCTCATCGTCCAGCGCCCCGAGGATTATCCTCACAGCAAGCACCGCACCTATGGCGGCGAACACATAAGGGCTAATCATGCCGCATCGCCTCCCTCGTTCTTCGTGCGCAGTCCTGTTCGTAGCGCCTGCGGCGGTGGATCTCCGCATCTAAACGGGCTTCCGCACGCAGGTAAACAGCCAGAACCAGCGTGCTGCACACCATCAGCGTGAAGCCGATAGGTCTGTTGAAAACCGCTGCGATGAACATTCCTGCGTGGAACGCTATCGACCACAGCGCTATCAGTGCCGTTGCTTTGCCTTCGTCGGTCATGCGGACACCTCCAGTAAATCTTTGACTTGCAGACCTATTGCCGAGCATATCAGCTCCACGTCTCTCAACCTCATGTCTGATATGTGGCTGATGGCAAAGCTAAAGCGTGCATCGCTCATGTTGAGTTTTTTCGCTGCCGCTCTTCCTGTCAGCCCTTTCGCCGCCATTGCTGCCTTTATCCGTCTTTTCCGATAGTCATTAGTGGTAAGCTTGGGTGCAGGCATATCAGATCACCTCCTGCACGGCATAGATGTGCTCACCTTTGCGCAGTCTGACTCTGGCCACGGCTGTGTGCTTGTCCCCGGAAGACAGCATTATCTTGCGGCGGGCGCCGAAACTATCTTCGATGGTTATGGTATAGTGTTTCATTTGGGTACCTCGCTTTCTTGATGTATTACGTTGCGTAATGCAACTCACTGAGCAAAAAAATATACACCGAAATCACCCGACTCAATGCCCAGCAGTTTCGCTAACTTTTCTGCTTCGTCAAGGTCGAAAGGTCTGACATTGTTTATCTTCTGATTTGCGGTAGGCTGTGCTATATCAAGACATTTCGCAACATCAGCCTGTGTGATCTCCAGCTCCTTCATTCTGCCCTTTATCTTATTTGTATTGACCAATTTTATCACCTGCCTTTCAAATTAGTTGCATTATGCAACTCTCTATGTTTCTAATATACCACATCATTTTCGATTTGTCAATAGCATTTTGCAACTTTTTTTATTTTTTTTGAAAAAACGTATTGCATTTTGCAATTTTATATGATATAATACTTATAAAGAAAGTTGGTGATCATAATGGAGAAAAATATTGAAATAGGAAAAAGAATAAAACAGCGCCGTGAAGAACTCGGCATGACACAAGAAGAATTAGGCAATCTTCTCTGGCTAAACAAGTCGACTATCCAGAGGTATGAAGCGGGGAAAATAGCTAAAATAAAACTGCCCGTTATTCACGCTATGGCAAAGCAACTTAATGTCAGCCCTGAATGGCTGATACTGCATTCAGATGAAATGGGTAGTTTTCATGAAAGATTTGACTTGTATAAAGACGGAAAGGCTGAAACGGTAGATGACTTAGAGCCGAGCGCCGTTATCCTCCCCACCGAGAAGATACACATGATACCCGTTTTCGGCAGTGTGGCGGCAGGGTTCGGGGCGTATGCGAGCAGTGACATCATCGAGTATATCCCGCTTTATATAGAGAATGATTTCGATGTGGCAGACACCATCTGCATCACGGTCAGGGGACAGTCCATGTACCCGAAGATAGAGGACGGCGACCGCATAGTCGTCCGCAGGCAGGACAGCGTTGACAACGGCAGGATAGCTGTGGTCATGATAGGTGACGAGGCGGTCGTCAAGCGTGTTGAGTGTGAGAAGAACAAGCTCACACTGATCTCCATAAACCCCGAATACCCGCCCCGCATCATCGAGGGCGAGGAGCTTGCAAACTGCCGCATTGTCGGACTGGTACAGCAAGTGATAAAGTCGGTGTAAGACCCCGTCAGACGACCGAAGAGGGCGCTTTAAGCCGCTTTCTTTGCGTGGTCGGAAAGTTGGTCTATAAAAAAACGCTCCCCGGTACGCCAATACCGAAGAGCGGAAGGATAAAAGTATGCTACTGTACATACCTTAGACAAGTATATTGTAGCATATTTTTATCGGCGTGTCAATAAACAAAGGAGGATAAAAATGGCTACTGCAAGAAAACTGCCCTCGGGCAGCTGGAGAGTAAGAGCATATCGGAACGGCGAGTGCAGAAGCTTTACGGCGGGCACCAAGCGTGAGGCTGAGTATCTCGCCTCGCAGTGGCTCATCAGCAGTGATGAGCAGGACACCGAAGACATGACTTTTCGGGAGGCTGCCGAAGCCTACATAGACTCCCGCCGCAAGACTCTCAGCCCGACCACCATACATCTCTACGAGGGCTATGTAAAAAATACCACCACACGGCTTAACAACCTGCGGCTCGGCGACATCAAGCCCCAGCTGGTGCAGGACTGGGTGAACGAGCTGACGGTCTCCAAGTCGCCTAAGCACGTCCACAACGCTTACGGCTTTTTTACCGCAGTCATCTACTATCATGATGTGGATATCAAACTGCGCAAGATAGCCCTGCCGCAGAAGACCAAAAAATTTAAGCGCCTGCCCACAGCGGATATCGTCATCGAGATATTCAGAGGGACTGAGGTGGAGCTGCCTGTGCTTCTGGGGCTGTGGGGTGGCCTGCGTATGTCGGAGATACTGGGTATACGCAAGTGCGACATCGAGGGTGATGTGCTGACTATCAACCGTGTGGCGGTCATGGTCGGTCGGGAACTGGTTTACAAGCCCCACGCAAAAACATATACATCTAACCGCCAGCTGCGGCTCCCTAAGCCTATCCTCGCTCTGATCGAGGCTCTTGATCGTACCGATACCGAGCCCCTTATCCGCCTTAACCGTGACCAGCTGTATGACCGTTTTACCAAGCCCATGAAAAAAGCGGGGTACAGCATCTGCTTCCACGATCTCAGGCATATCAATGCCAGCGTCATGGCACAGCTTGGCATACCTGATCTGTACGCTATGGAGAGAGGTGGTTGGTCTAACACCAGCACTTTAAAATCCGTATATCAGCAGACCTTTACGACCGCAAGGCAAGAAGTCGATGAGACCATAGATCTGTATTTCCAAAAAATTTACTCTCAAAAGGCAGACACAAAAACAGGCACGGATTTTTCAAAATCGCCTAAATACGGGACTTAAAAGCTGTTTTCTATAGGTTCGACTCCTGTCGGGCGCACTGAAAAACCGCCTTTCTGCATAGCAGGAAGACGGTCTTTTTTTATTCGGCAGACTACTGTCCGTCGGTCCTGTATCTCAGCTCGGTTCTATCAGGCTGCGGCCCTGTGCCGCCATAGCTGATAGTTGTTGTCCCCTCAAAAACGGGTATCTGCGGCAGGGCTGCAGGCGGTTTTTCGGGGTGCAAGTATCCGGGATATGTAGCGATGAAAGGTGCAAATCCCGTACCGTTTGCATTGGTGCCGTTACCTACGACAAGTCTAACCGTTAGTGCTGTTTCCTCGGTCAATGTAAACTCCAAAGGGCTATTATTTGGATTACAAACCACCGATATCGGCTGTAATCTTATACGCACTCCTGTTGGATCATTTAAGGTCTTATCATCGATCCCCCATAAATAATACGTGCCGGCAGGCAGTGTGACAGAACCTACAACTCGTTCCGCGTAAGCTGCAGCCGTGCCCTCGGCTGTCCATTTTTCGCCGTCAAAGGTAAATGTTATGCCGTTCTGGGTATATGTTGTTCCCTCGGCGGCCGTATCGTGATAGAGATTTTCCGTGCGGCGGTACACCTTGTTTTCTGCGCTGTCCACATATTCACCTTTTTCGAGAAGAGCTTCGCCGATATAGATATCTGTGGTCGGTGCCGCGGTGCAGTATGCCTGCGCATTAAGGGAAACCGATATGACCATATAACCGTCTATTGGCGCAGTGACCAGCCTGAAGCTGTCCGCAAAGGAATGGGTGACAGCGTCATAGGCCTGATCCCCCGGGAACGGTTCATCTTCAAAAAATGCGTATCTCATTTCGGAAAATGTTCCTGTATGGAATATCAAGTAGGATCTGTTTTTCTCAATGCGTACCAGACCGACCTCCTCACGCAGCGGATCCATAGGCATTTCGATCATTCCGTCATACGACAGTGACATACCGTTGGTCTGTTCGTACACGAGGTTCGGTGCGGTCATGTCGGGGACTTCGGGCAGTGATATGATCGGCAGTCTGCACCCGTAACGCACCTCAGCCGTTGCCCAGGCACGCTTTACGTAGTTTGAGGCTATCTCATCAACACCCGCAGGAACTACATAGCGCACGGTCGTTTCGGATACTTTAGTGCCTATCAAACGGCCGACATACTGCCCCTTGCAGTACATAGGTCCGCTACCAAGGCCATCAGCTGACGCATAGATAACATCGCCTGCTTTCACGGGAATGCGCCAGTAGCGATAGTTGCTGTTATCAACATAGTTTCCGCTGCCCTGTGCATAGTAGCCGAGATTGTCGCCCTCGGGGTCGAACAGGTTCTCGCCGCTTACACCGACACCGCCCGTGTTGCCCCATATCCTGTAACCCCTCAGCCTGCCGGCTATGGTGTTTTCAAGCTCAGCAGGAAGTGTACCCGTATATGTTTCCACGGTGTAGTTTCCCCCGAGCTTGCGCCCCCATACAGCAGCAACAGGGTCATCAACAGGCAGACCCTTGCCCGCCCTCAGTACATCAGCTATTGATACCATGTGCATACCTCCCACGAAATTTGTTGTTGTGCTTGCATATTCATCTTCTCCTTTCGTTATCTGAAAAACGTTTTTCATTATCAGTTCTGAAATAAAAAAAGTTGTACGTTTTTGTACAACCTTTAATGAAATATGTCTTTGTAAGAAGATAAATCATGATATCGCCCAAGTATATCGCAAAGCTTTTGTGGGATATGCCAATTCCATAAAAAGCCGCAGCACCCACGGACAGAGGTACTGCGGCTTTCTTTTTATCAGTTCAGTTTTTCTCTGAGAGTTTTTCTTACGGCGCCCTCGCCTGCCAGCATACTGTCAAGGTCTTCGAGTATCTTATCTGCCAGGCCTGCTTTGACCAGGTCTGTGCCGAAGAGGGTGGCGTTTTTAAGAATTTCCGTTACAGCCGCCCTGTCGCACTTACTGCCGTACCATTCGGGGCTGACGGTCTTTTTCAGCTCCTCCAGCATGGGGTCGGCACTGAGTTCCATGGGCTGACCCTTGTCGTCGATAGCTGTAAGATATCTCAGCCATGCGGCGATGACCATGGGTATCAGCACAAGGCTCTCGGTGCTGCCCTTGGCGGCATAGGCCTTGATAGTTTCACCAAAGCGGATAGCCAGCTTCTGGCTGGTATCGGTGGCGATACGCTGGGGTGTATCGGGGAGGTAGCTGTTGGGCAGGCGCTGCTCCAGCACCTCTTTCAGGAAATCCTCGGGACGTATCATGCCGGGGTCTATGACCACAGGCAGACCCTCCTTGTAGCCCAGGTCGTAGACCAGCTTTTTCAGGTCGGGGTCGTTCATCTCGTCAGCTATCTTGGTGTGACCCAGCAGGCACCCGAAGACAGCAAGGGCGGTGTGCAGGGGGTTCAGGCAGGTCATTACCTTCATCTTCTCTGCCCTGTCCACGGTCTCGCGGTCGGTCATGTATACCCCTGCCTTTTCAAGGGGCGGTCTGCCGTTGGGGAAGCTGTCCTCTATTACCAGATACTGGGGCATCTCCGCATTTACAAAGGGCGCTATGAAAGTGCCGCGGGTGGTCTTAACAGGCTCCATGCCCTCAATGCCCATGGCGGTCAGTTCGGCGCACACACCTGCATCGGGACGGGGGGTTATCTTGTCTATCATGCTCCAGGGGAAAGTCACCCTGCCGCTTTCAGTATAGGCAACAAAGTCTGCCCCCACATGACCCTTTTGCTGCCATGCCTTTACTACAGTCATCACGCCCTGCTTCAGCTTGTCACCGTTGCGGCTGCAGTTATCCATGCTGACCAGTGCCAGGGGCTTCTCCCCAGCTTTGAACCTTGCGTAAAGCAGTGCCGCTATGATAGACATAGCCGAATTCAACTCACCCCCGGGGCCTGCCTTGATGTCCTCTTCCACAAAGGGGAAAAGCTGACCGTTCATATCCTCCACCGCATAGCCTTTCTCGGTTATGGTAAAGGATATCATCTGCAGACTGTCGCTCTCGGCATACTTTTTGAGCCTTGCAAAACCCTCGCCCTTAGCGCACTCAGCCCCGCCTATACTGCCGATGACCCGCAGGTACATCTCGCCCTTTGCAGGCAGACCTACCAGCAGCACCAGGTCATCAAAGGGGTCGTATATCTTCTCGATAGTTTCGTTGTCGAAGCTGTCCACGGCAACTATGCCGCTTTCCATATCCCCCGACTTTATCAGCTCATCAGCCAGACAGGCTATGTACCCGCGGAAGATGTTGCCCGCCCCGAAATGGACCCATACGGGGCTGTCGGAGGTCTTCTGCTTTATCTTGTCGGTGTCATACCCCGGCAGTACAAAGCCTTTTTCCTGCCACAGCTGACTCTCGTTAACAATGCTCTGAGTATTAAGTTTCATGGTGTTCTCCTTATCGTTGTACCTGTGCCGAACCGCTGCCGAAAGCCAGCGCCTTTACCTCATCTGCGCTCATCAGGTTGCAGTCACCCTCCACCGAAAGCTTAAGACAGCTGGCCGCCGCCGCAAAATCCACGGCGGACTGAGTGTCCATGCCCTCACAGAGAGCGTATATCAGCCCCGCAGCAAAGCTGTCGCCGCCGCCTACGCGGTCAACTATGTGGGAGGTATATTCTCGGCTGTAGCAGTGCTTTTCGCCGTCATACATCATGGCCGCCCACTTGTTCTCATCGGAGGAAAGGGTGGTGCGCAAAGTGATAGCCACTTTCTTGAAACCGAAGCGTTCACGCAGCTTTTCGGCCACTGCCTTGTAGGCCTGGTAGTCGCTGTCATCACGGGCATTGGTGGGTATACCGAAAAGCTCCTCCGCCTGGTCACGGCCGCCTATGTAGATGTCCGTGTACTCAAGTATCTCAGCCATTACCCTGCCTGCTGTTTCCTTGTCCCAAAGCTTGCGCCTGAAATTTATATCGCAGCTCACGGTGATGCCCAGCCTGCGGGCGGTCTTCACCGCTTCAAGGGAAGCCTTTGCGGCCTCATCACTGAGGGCGGGGCTTATGCCTGTAATGTGGAACCAGCTTGCGCCCTCCAGCAGCTTCTCCCAGTTATAGTCATCGGCCTTAGCCGTGGCAAAGGAGGAACCTGCCCTGTCGTATATGACCTTGGAGGGGCGCTGGGCTGCGCCTTTCTCCAGGAAATAAATGCCTATCCTGTCGCCCCCGCGGATTATATCCGTGGTATCAACACCGTACTGGCGCAGGGTATTTATGGCTGCCTGACCTATCTCGTGGTCGGGCAGGCGGCTGACGAATTTTGCATCATAGCCGAAATTTGCCAGCGATACCGCAGTGTTGGCTTCACCGCCGCCGTACACCGCCCCGAAGCTGTCTGCCTGAACGAAACGGGTGTGTCCCTCAGGGGAGAGCCTCAGCAGCAGTTCGCCGTAAGTAACTACCTTTTTTCCCATAGCGGCCTCCTATCTGCGCACCAGGCGTATACCTGTGCCGTCTATGCTTTCAAGGCCTGCATTGCCGTATTTTGCAGTACCCTCATCGAAGCTTGCGCCCCGTCTTGTCATGTGGTAAACTGCTCTCTCGGGCATTTTTGAGGCCAGTGTTATCCTGCCGTTCTCACAGCTTACGAAGGTCAGCCCCAGCATAGCGTCAACAGCCCTGGCCGTATCTTTGGCTATGCCCTCAAAATCACCCTCAGCCAGCTTTTTGCCATTGGCCATAAAGCTTCCGCCGCAGGCGATGACACGGGGGTACTCCAGATAGGCGCCTATGTTCTTCTCGTTAAGTCCCCCTGTGGGCATGAAACTCATGCTCACGAAAGGTGCTGCCATGGCCTTTATCATGGCAAGTCCCCCTGCCTGTTCGGCGGGGAAGAACTTCACCTCTGTAAGCCCCAGCGCCGCTGCCTTTTCCACCTCTGAGGGTGTGGCGCAGCCTGGCAGCATGGGCACGCCCTTAGCCTGGCAGTGCTTTACCACCTCTTCATCCAGCCCGGGAGAAACTATGAACTCTGCCCCCGCAGCAATGGCGGCATCTGCCTGGGCTGTGGTAAGCACGGTGCCTGCGCCCACTATCATATGGGGGCAGGCCTTCTTCATGGCTGCTATGGCCTTGTCAGCGCCCTCGGTGCGGAAAGTTACCTCCGCCGCAGGCAGCCCCCCTTTGCACAGCGCCTCCGCCAGAGGTGCGGCCTTGTCGGGGTCTTGTATGACTATTACGGGGACGATGCCTATCTTCCCCAGTTCTTCAATGATCTTATCCATAAATATTACCTCTTCTATCTGTCAAGCCTCAAGGCCGAAAAAAGCCATGGCATTGCAGAAGCTTATGTTTTTCACCATATCCCCCAGCAGCTCTTCGTCCCAGTATATCTCGCCCCTTGCGGCAAGTCCGCCGATGAAGCTGCAAAGTATCCGCCTGAAATATTCATGCCTTGTGTAAGACAGCATACAGCGGGAATCGGTGAGCATACCGATGAAGTTGCCCAGCACGCCCTGCTCGCCCAGGCTTTGCAGGTGGGCTCTCATGCCGCCCAGGTTATCGTTGAACCACCAGGCTGCCCCGTGCTGCACCTTGCCGCACACACCCTCCTCGTTGAAGCACTTTGCCAGCACATCAAGGGCGGTGTTCATGTTGGGGTCAAGGCTGTAGAGGACGGTCTTCGGCAGGCTGTCAGTCTTGTCCAGCTCATCAAGGAAAGCCGCCAGGCTCTCCACAGGGGCGCTGCTGTGTATGCGGTCGAAGCCTGTATCTCTGCCCACAGCGGCAAACATACGGGTGTTGGTATTTCTTGCCACCCCGAAGTGCAGCTGCATCACCCAGCCGTGGCGCTTGTACTCAGCGGCCAGGAACAGCATGGTCTCTGTGATGAAGCCCAGCCTTTCCCTCTCGGTGATCTCACAGCCTGTCATGGCCTTTTTGAAGACCCCGTCGCACTCCCCCTCTGACATACGCTCGCAGGGGAACATCACAGTGCTCTGGTCGCTGCTGCGGCAGCCGTGGGCTGCAAAATGCTCCATGCGGGCAGAAAGTGCCTGCTTCATATCGGCAAAGCTTTTTATCTCCATGCCTGCGGCACTGCCCAGACGGCTTATGTAGTCGGGGAACTCAGCACCCTCCACCAGCAGCACCTTGTCGGGGCGGAAGGTGGGTATCACTTTACAGCCCAGCTCCCTGTCCTCAGCTATGACCTCATGCCAGTGCAGGTCATCGCAGGGGTCATCGGTGGTGCCTGCCACCTTTACCTTTGACATCTTTATTATCTTCTTGGCGGAAAGCTGGCCGCTTTGCAGTTTTTTATTGCATATATCGAAGATCTCATCTGCGTTCTTTTCGTTTATGGGCAGGGTGCAGTCAAAGTACCGCTGCAGTTCCAGGTGGCTCCAGTGATAAAGCGGGCTGCCCACTGCCTGAGAAAGTGTCCTGCACCAGCCCCTGAACTTCTCCCGTTCATCGGCCCTGCCCGTTACGAATTCTTCCGCTATGCCGCACTGCCTCATAGCCCGCCACTTATAGTGGTCTCCCCCCAGCCATAGCTCTGTTATGCTTTCATAGCTTTTGTCCTCAGCTATCTCACGGGGGTCGATGTGGCAGTGGTAGTCGATTATGGGCATATCCTCCGCATATTTATGGAACAGCGTTTTAGCTTCCTCGGTATCAAGGAGGAAATCCTTATCCATAAAGGGTATTCTCTTGGTTTCCATGTTATTGCCTTTCTATAGAAGTTCTTTTTTTCATGACATTCAGCGCCCACAAAATCCCTTTTGCAGGCGCTGATATTTTCGTTATTTCGGGGACTTCTCAGCCGTCCCGCATTCACTGTTTCTTAAGCTTATCCAGCATATCCCAGACACCCAGTATGTACATTATACCCAACGCCCTGTCATAAAGCCCGTAGCCGGGGCGGCACTTCTCGTTCCAGATATGCCTGCCGTGGTCGGGGCGAATATAGCCGTCAAAGCCGCCGTCGTGGTAGGCCTTGATGATATCCAGTATACCCACATCGCCGTCGCAGTCACGGTGAGAGGTCTCGCTGAAATCGCCGTTCTCGAAGTGCTTTACGTTGCGTATATGGGCAAAGGCTATCCTGCCGCAATATTTGCGCACGATATCAGCCACGTTATTATCGGGGTTTGAACCCAGGGAGCCCGAGCAGAGTGTCAGGCAGTTATAGGGGTCGTCCACCATGGTAACAAAGCGTTCCACCGCAGCCTCATCGGTGATGAGCCTTGGCAGCCCGAAGATATCCCAGGGCGGATCATCGGGGTGTATGGCCATTTTGATATCGCACTCATGGCAGGTAGGCATTATAGCCTCCAGGAAGTACTTAAGGTTAGCCCACAGTGCCTCCTTGTCAACGTCCTTGTAAAGTGCGAAGAGTTCTTTCAGGTTAGCCAGCCTTTCAGGCTCCCACCCGGGCATGGTATAGCCCTTGGTCTCCTTTAGGATATAGGCGGCCATTTCCTCGGGGTCCTGCTTTATCTTGCTTTTTTCGTAATACAGCGCAGTTGAGCCGTCGGGCAGCGGGTGGAACAGGTCCGTCCTTGTCCAGTCGAACACGGGCATAAAGTTGTAGCACACCACTTTTACCCCGAACTCGCTCAAGTTCCTCAGGGTCTGCTTATAGTTCTCGATATAGAGGTCACGGTTCTTGCCCGCCGTCTTTATATCGTCATGCACGTTCACAGACTCCACCACGCTCATCCCGAAGCCGTAGGCGTCCAGCTCGTCCTTGACCTTCTGTATCTCACTTTTTTCCCAGACTTCTCCGGGCTGCTTATCATGCAGTGCCCAGACTATCTCGGTGACGCCGGGTATCTGCTTGATATCCGCCAATGAGATACTGTCATTGCCTGTGCCGTACCAGCGGAATGACATTTTCATGTGCTTACCTCCCAACATTATTCATATCCGTTCTGATTATACTACACTATGCAAGAAAATTCAAGTCGCAGATAGCGATTTGGTCATATATCTTTTGAACCGTTTTTGCCCGAAGCAAGTTCATTTCGCAAAGTATTTGCCCCCATCTTCCCGCAAAAAAGCTTACCGATTATTGCGGTTTTTTACTCCGATAAATTCCCCCGTTCCCGGGCACACAGCATACAAAAAAGGACGGACAGCGTCATGCTGTCCGTCCTGCGAATACCCGATATGGAACAAGCCGCCATTTTATACATCAGCAACGCATATCAGATATCTTTATCATCTCAATTTGGTCGTGTATTGTTTCCCCCGCCGAAGGCGGGGGAAACAATACGAAAAAAGCCATTTCGTATCATCAGCAATACACTTCAAAATCGGGAGTCTTTATTTACAGAAATTATCTATGTATCTGTCGATACAGCTTTCAATGACAGACACAGCTTCATCTACGCCCTTTACATCATCGATGACGGTATCCTTATTTTCCAGTGCCTTATACACTGTAAAGAAGTGTTTCATCTCATCGAAGATATGCTTGGGCAGCTCGCTGATATCCCTGTAGACGTTATAGGTAGGGTCATTGAGGGGTATGCAGATTATCTTCTCATCGGCGGCGCCGTTATCCATCATCATTATCATGCCTATGGGGTAGCAGTCCACCAGCGAGAGGGGCTCCAGGGTCTCCGAGCAAAGCACCAGCACGTCCAGGGGGTCGCCGTCCTCGGCATAGGTACGGGGGATAAAGCCGTAGTTTGCGGGGTAGTGGGTGGAGGTATACAGTATCCTGTCCATTTTCAGCAGACCTGTTGCTTTATCCAGTTCATATTTTACTTTTGAGCCCTTGGGTATTTCCACCACGGCTGTGAACTTTTCTTTTGATATCGCCTTAGGCGAGATGTCATGCCATATGTTCATTGTTTTTCCTCCCTGTTTCAATTTACGGACGGGGCTTTTCATGGGGCGGCGGCCGCTCGGCCGCGGCGGGCCGATGCCTTGGCATTCTGCGGCAGTTTGCTGTTCTTATTCGGCCATATACATTCCTGCGTCTGCCAGCAGTGTGGGCAGGTCGTACACTGTAATGCCGTCAGCCTCCACGGGGCTGAGTATACCCTCATCTTCGTCGGACATATAGTCCCTCAGGCTGTCTGCCTTTTCCTGCTGTGCCACACCTGCTTTGTCCAGCATTTCACAGAGCTTATCCGCTTTCACGCTGTCGCAGTAGGCTGTGAATTCCTGGAATTCCCCGAACATCATTTCGTCCTCATAAGGGTATCCCCCGAAGCCAAATCTTGAGGGGCCGTCATTGACAAGGATATCCCCGTAATGGTCAAGCAATGCCAGTGCGACTTTTTTCGTGCAGTCAAGTATATAGGTATCATAGCAGTCCTCGCTGTCCTGTCTTGGCAGGTCGATAAAGAAGAACACCTGCTTTGGCAGCAGTGCTATATACTCTCTGGCACAGGTCAGTATCTGCTCAGCGCTGAGTATGCCGCTTACCTCCCTGCCCTTACAACTATAGCTGCTCCTGACTTTGTCTTCCCCCGGGGAATACACCCCTGCGCAAAGTTTAAAACTCACACCGACACCTCCCTTCTCAGGTCAAGGGCTTACTTGCCCCTCTCCATTACTATCTTAAGCATATCGCCCACGTTGTTCATGCCCGATACCTCGCCCATTTTGAACTTCATACCGAACTCTTCCTCAACGGCGCCTATCAGTGTTATATGCTCGATAGAATCCCAGTCCTCGATATCATCTGCGGTGGTATTAGGTGTTATGTTCAGGCTGTCGTCATCGAAAACATCTCTGAAAACATCGGTAAGTCTTGTCATTGTCTGTTTGAGAAGAAGCATTTTTATCCCTCCGAATTTACTTTTATAGCCTTGTTGCGGTTTTCCTTGTAGTCACAGAGCGCCAGCTTCCATACGGTATCGCCGTTCTCATTCTCGCTCTGCTTATCAAAGCCCAGCTCCCCGTAGAACTGTGCCACCATTTTATTTTTTGCCGTGGGATAATAGTAGCCCACTATCTCGGTGATGCCTGCATTTGCGGCATTTTTCACCAACTCGTCCAGCATGGCATATTCCATGCCCCTTTTCAGCACCCTGCATGACATGAGCCAAAGCTCCATATGCAGCACGCTGCCCTCGATACGGCCTATGACCTCAGATACCACCCCGTTATCGCCGAACTTGTCCTCCAGCTTGCCGTAGAGGGTGATGTACCCGCTGCTGTTCATGCGCTCTTCCATTTCAGTTACGGTGAAGCGCCTGGTGGTCAGGTTGAACTGGTTGCTCTTGCCTGCCAGCTGTGCCAGCCGCTGAACGTACATGGGCACAAAGGGCTTTATCTCGCCTTTCATTTCAAGGCTGAGCAGGTAGTCGTTGTAATCAGCGAAGCTTGCCTGCGCCTGTTTGCGCTTGACGTTCTCAGCGTACATCTCGTTGCGTTTCAGGTCGTCCGCCGAAAGGCTGACGGTTTCAAAGTACCCCGAACGGTCGATGACACGGATATAGTCCCCCACGTTATCCATATCGGGGGCAGCAAAGCCGCTGCCGCGGACTATCTCTCTTTCAGCGGGGTTATCGTCTGCCAGCACCATGGCTTCGGGCAGCAGGTCAAGCTCTTTGGCAGTATTTATCAGGTTCTCGCTCTTTGGCTCCCAGTTGGCCTTTATCAGGGTGAAGTCCGCGGGCTTAAGGGCGCCCTCGGGGTGTTCAAGACCTGCCAGGGCATTTTCCTCCTCGTTCTTCGAGCATACTGTCAGCAGCACACCGATATCTTTCAGACTTTTCACATACTCCTGCCACTGGTAGTAGGCCATAGCCTCAGCGGTCTCCTGGCCTATGGTCAGGTTCTCGGCGCCGTCATCGCCCACTATGCCCCCCCAGAGGGTGTTATCCAGATCCAGTGCCAGCACCTTTTTGTTCCTGCCGCAGACAGCCTTTATTATCTTGGCCACCTCAAAGCAGAGGTCGGGTATAAAGCCGGTATTCAGGCTGTACTTGTAGAGGTACCAGTACTGGGGGTCGCTCCATTCGTCCAGGCCGCACACAGCGGAAAGGTAGTTTATATCACACAGGTACACCCCGCTGCGGGCATTTATCTCCTCGGCCAGCCGCAGGTCAAGTCTGCCGACATAGTTGACCAGCCCTCTCGGGTCGCTGCCGCTGCTGTTGCCCAGCAGCCTTATGCTCGGCAGCTCGAAATTATTCTGTATCACAGGGCAGCCGAAGTTTGCTTTCAGGCTGTCCCACATCTGCACATAACCTGCTATCTCGGTTTCAAGGCCCTCGCTTATCTCCTGCGCTGACATGGAAGGTGCAGGCCTGAAGGTCAGGTTGCGCAGGCTCGTGTGCAGGTATACCAGCTCGGGCTTGAAATCCAGCAGCTCCTGCGAGGGGAACAGCGCTTCCTGTCTGTACTGGTTGTATTCGCATTCGTAGAACTCCGCTTCAATGCCGTAGTTCCTGAGAAAAAGTCCCAGCACCGTCACGATATCTGCTGTAGTTGAGCCCCCCAGCACTGCGATGCGCTTTTTCATCACAGGGGCGCACTCCTCCTCCAGCCGCCGTTTCAGCGACTTTTTCTTTTTCATGATAAATTTGCTGTCAAAGGGATATTCAAGCTCTTTCATATACTATCCGCCAAGCTCCTCATCATCATTTTCTCCCGCGCTGCTGTCGCTGATATCCGAAGCCTCAGCCTCGGGCACAGGCTCTGCGGCGCTCTCAGCAGGCTCATCTGCCTGAGTGGGCAGCGGCGCAGCCGACTCCTGTATACGGTCGTTGTTTATAGCAGTTATATGCATCTCGGTGGAGCAGGAGGTTATGGAGATCGAGAACAGCAGGTCGGTACAGCCCACAGCACGGCAGAAGTCTATGGCGTTCTCATCAAAGTATCTGAAATCGCAGACATATATCTTCTCGAAGCTGTGTGTGAAGAAAGGCACCAGCGCATTTCCGAAGCTGTCCTTGAATATCACCAGCGTCCTGCCGTTATCGGCATCGGTGAGTATCTCGGTTATCTCCTCGTCCTTGCCCATTATTGCGGAGTAGCAGTTGACGCCCTCGGCAAAGTCAAAGAACAGCGAGCCTTCCTCACCGTTGGTGAAATCGGTGTTGTGGTAGAAAGTCCTGTACTCGTTATCGGGCTTGTAGTAGATAAAGGTATCGGGGTTAGCCTGCAGCTCGCTGTCGTAGTTGCTGTAAGCGTACATGGTACCCAGGAAGTCCTCTATCTTACACTCTTCATAGGTCTTTAGATCCGCATACTTTACCCCCGCCTTTTCAGCGAAGACCTTGCCTGCATAGTAAGCACCCAGGGGCTGCCAGTGGTGGTCTGTGCGGGAGTAGATATACTCGTCCGTATGGGCGAGCAATTCGTCGTATACATCAACGTTTATTATGCCGCTGAGTTCGGAGGCTATGTTGTCGATGTTGTCCTTCTGGTCGGCAACGGTATCCTTGAAGTTGTTGGGCATATAGTAAGCCGCCGAGGTAGGTATGGTCATGTTGTACACGTTGACCTCGGGCATAGCTTCCTTGTACTTGTTTATGGTGTGGGCATACAGGGCACCTGTTTCAAACATACCGTAGTAGCCTGCCACCGCACGGACGTCCTTGCCCTTGCCGAATACTATGACATCGCCTTCCATGACACCGTCATCAAGTATCTCGGGAAGCTTCACTACCTCCTCTTTCTTGGTGGTGGCAGTTTCAGCCTTGCTGTTATCGGACTTCTTGGTGGTGGTAGTGGTCATGGCCTTGGGGTCGGTGTTGGCAGTGACTGTGGTGACAGCTGCCAGCTTTTCCTCGTCCAGCTTTTCCTTTTCAGCGGTCTTGTGGGTACCGCTGACCTTTGCGCCGCCCAGGTCAATGCCCTTCATGCGGTCATAGACTGCCGCGAACTGTTTCAGTTCTTCACGGCCGGGTATGGTATCGGTGAAATAGTCATCTATGCCCTTGGTATACTTGCCCGAGAAATAATCGGATATACTGAATTCAGGGAACTCCGCCAGGTTGCGGTTCTCGGAATTTATAAAGCCTGTTTCCCTCTCCATGAACAGCAGTGAGAAGAATATGACGAACACCACGCATATGCACATTATGCAGTTTATGAACTGGAACTCCAGCTCGTGGTTGAGGGACTTCTTCCGCTTTGACAGCTTGCGGGGCTTCATGATATACCGGGGCTCGACACCGTGGCGCTGAGCCTTATCGGTTATCAGGGTATGCTCGGTGGGGTCGCTGTTGTCGAACTCCTCCCGCACCCTGTCCTTTTTCTCGGCACGCACCTTTTTGAACATGGCCGAGAAATTATACTCGCCGTCCCCTGCGGGCTGCTCGTCTTCCTCGTCCTCATATTCCTCGTCTTCCTCTTCCCCGTCGGTCTCTTCTTCCGCTTCGGACTCAGCCTCGGGGACTTCTTCCTCTTCGGGAGTTTCCTCTGCTTCCTCCTCAGCTTCGTCTTCTTCGTAAAGTTCCTGCTTTTTCACCACCTTGTACTCGGCGGTCTTTTCAAGATCCTCCTGCACCGCGGCAGCTTCCTTTGCTGCCTCCTCGTCAGCAGGTGCTTCAGCCTTTTCGGACTCAGGCTCCTTTTCTTCCTTTTCGGGCTGCAGGTCGTCCAGCTTCATTTTCCACAGAGGCATTTTCAGGGATACCGAACGCTTGGTGGGGGTATCCTCTTCATAGCCCGACATATCCACCATGACCTTCTGCTTGTTGACAGGTCTCGGCAGTTCGCGCACCCTTGTGTCGCCCTCGGCGTCCACCCTCATGACAAGCTCCTGCTTGCGGGGCTTTTCGTTGAGCAGCGGCACTACCTGACGGGGCTTTCTGTCACCCAGGGCTTCGTCCACCAGCGCCCCGAAATCGGGCACGGGCTCAGGCTCGGGGGGACGGGTCATAACGGGCAGGGGCGCTATGAAATCGGGAGGCAGCTGTTTTTTCTCCACAGGCTGAGGAACGGGTGCTGCCTGCTTCGGGGCCGCCTTTTTGGAAACGTAGCTGTTCTGCACAGGGCGGGGCTGCTGCACGGGGGCAGGACGCCTTTCGGGAACGCTTGCACCCTCATCGGCGTCATCTATCCACACGCTCTTTTTCGGTTTCAGCACAGGGTTGTCCGTCCAGACGCTATGGCTGCGCTTGCGGCGGTCTGCCCTTATCTTATCGACTATCTTATCATGCTCGGGGCTTGCTTCTGCCACGGGACGGTAATCTCTGGGCACAAAGCTTTTCAGCTCCCTTTCGGGGGCAGGGGCTGTTTTGCGCTTTACCTCGGGGGTGGGTATATCCTTGCCGCCCAGGGTAACGTTGTTCAGCGACTGCTCATAGGCTTTTGAGAGCGCCTCCAGGTCAACAGCGGGAGAGCGCCTGTTATTCTTTTTCATATCACTCATTATCGCTCACCTGCTTAAAATCTGAAATAGAGGAAGGGGTTGTTGGTGTTGCCTGACAGCAGCAGGCTGCTGGCCAGAAGTATCAGCGCATTGCACACAACTCCCGCAGACTGGAAAACATAGGCGCTGCCGGGCTTTTCAAAGGCCTTTTCGCGCAGCTTGGGTATAACGGGCAGCGAGAAGAATATGGCTGCGATGAACAGGAAGATATTTCCCATGAAGATATTCGCGGTGTAGGAGTCCACAAGGGCATTGCCGTTGAGACCGATGAGCCCTTTGAAAAATTTAACCAGCTGGGGCAGGCTCTCGAAATAGAAGATACCGAAGCCCAGGAAGATAACTATCTTGGTGTAGAAATGTGCCAGGGGCGCAGGCATTTTCTTCATGCGCTTTTTGCCTATCATCATCTCCATCATGATGAACAGGCCGTAGTAAAGTCCCCAGAAGATGAAGTTCCAGCTGGCGCCGTGCCACAGGCCTGTCAGGAACCACACCAGGAAAAGTCCGCCGTATTTGCGCCTTTTGCCGAAAATGGGTATATACAGCACATAATCACGGAAGAATGAGCTGAGGGATATATGCCACCTCTGCCAGAATTCGGAAATGGTCTTGCAGATAAAGGGGTATTTGAAGTTCTCATCAAAGTGGAAGCCGAATATGCGGCCGAGACCAATGGCTATATCGGAATAGCCCGAAAAATCGAAGTAATACCACAGCCCCACCAGCACGGCGCCGTACCAGGTGCCCAGCACCGAAAGGGAGCCTATCGACTCATACCCGCTTTTGGCATCACCGAAAAGCGATGTCACCACAGAGCTTAAGCTGTTGGCGATAAGCACCTTTTTGCCAAGCCCCAGTATTATCCTGGAGAAGCCCTCGGAGAAATCCTTGATAGTGGTCTTCCTGCTCTCTATCTCCTCAGCTATGACCGAGTAGCGCACGATAGGCCCTGCCACCAGCTGGGGGAACAGGGAAACGTACATCAGGAATTTCATGAAATTCCTCTGGGGCTTTACCTTGCCCCAGTAGCAGTCGATAGTATAGGAAATGGTCTGGAAGGTGTAGAAGGATATGCCTATGGGCAGCCGTATCTGCGGGACGTCAAGCTTAAGCCCCGTGACGGCATTGAGGTTCTCCACAAAAAATCCCGTATACTTGAAGCCGAACAGCAGCCCCAGGTTGAACACCAGCGACCATGCCACAGCCAGCCTGGCCTGCACGCCCTCGGGGTGCTTTTCTATTATGCGTCCATTGATGTAGTCCACCAGCGCCGAAACGCACAGTATGCTCACCCACACAGGCTCGCCCCATGCGTAGAACACCAATGAAAATACTATCAGCACCAGGTTGCGTATGGTAGCATTTCGTGTGATGAAATAGCATATCAGGCAAACAGGCAGAAAAAAGTACAGAAAAAGCAGATCTGCAAAAACCACGGTATATTTCTCCTAATCATTAATTTATTTCTCCCAATTTTGAAGTGTATTGCTGATGATACAGAATAGCTTTTTTTTCGTATTGTTTCCCCCGCCTTCGGCGGGGGAAACAATACACAACCAAATTGGGATATTTATTTTTTCTCCGTCTGACCCTTTCGACATTTTCCGCCGAAATCGGCCACATACAGTTATTATACCACCTATTTCCCCCAAGGTCAACCTTTTTTTCAAAAAAAGTGAAAAAAATCGGACTAAAGAACACAGGTTCTCCCGCCGGTCGGACATATGATATCACAAGGTAAACAGCGGGTCTTAAAATACTATTGATTTTTTTTATATTTGATGATATAATGATATTTATTAATATGGCAGATCAGACAAAAAGTTAGGTAAGATCATAACAAAGAAAAGAGGCAGGAAATGAAGATAATGTGGAAACGTCTGAACCGCGGCATTATACTGGCCGTGCTGCTGGCAGGCGGTGTGACCGTGTTTGAAGTGGTACAGAACATCAGGTTCAAAAACAACAAGCCCGTGCTGGCTGAAAGGGTACAGCAGCTGGGCGAAGAAGCCGCAGAGGCCAACATCGGTTCAGGAGAACCTGCAAAGCGCAAACAGCGCGCACTGGTGCAGAATAACTATATCGAGGGCGGCTCGACGGCGCTGGATATGATGAATGAGAGTTCCAACAAGGGACAAGTGCTCTACACGCTGAATATGGATCACGGCGAAGACGGCACTGTGCTGTCAGCAAAATATGAGCAGATAAGCGCCTCGGTGGAGAGAAGCGGACAGACAGGTGCTGTGGTCTCGGTGGACTACAAGTTCATCATTGAATGCGACGGTACACCTCAGATATTTGACTTCTCGGGGGCTAACGACATCGGTTGGCTTTTTGAAGACGAAGATCTGGATAAGCACAAGACCATTGAGTTCAGTGCCTCGGCAGATATCAGGATGGAGCCTGATGGCGGCGAATGGAAGATAGCCTCTGTTACCGTATCACAGTGGGATATGACCGACGTGAAATATGACGAGGCTGCCCCCGAAAATGAAGGAGGTGAGCCTGTTGGATAGCAAGAAGAACGTGGTGCTGAGCATAAAGGGGCTCAGCAAGACCATAAAGAAAAAGCAGATACTGCACAACATCGACATGGAGTGCTATGCAGGCGAGGTCTTCGGGTTTCTGGGACCCAACGGTGCAGGCAAGACCACTACCATAAAAACAGTGGTGGGTCTGCTGATGCTGGACGAGGGCGAGGTGAGCGTCTGCGGACATGATATAACCAAAGAGTTTGAAGATGCCATGGCTAACGTAGGCGGCATAGTTGAGAACCCCGAGGTCTACAAGTATATGACAGGCCGCGAGAACCTTAAGCAGTATGCCCGCATGAGAGGGCTGTCCCTTGAAGAGATAGACAAGGCGGTGGAGGCTGTGAAGCTTTCAAACCGTATCAATGATAAGGTATCCAAGTATTCGCTGGGTATGCGCCAGAGGCTGGGCGTGGCACAGGCACTTATGCACAAGCCCAGGCTGCTCATACTGGACGAGCCCACCAACGGCCTTGACCCCCAGGGTATAAAGGAGCTGAGAGATATACTCAAGCAGCTCGCCCACGAGGACGGTGTGTGCGTGGTGGTCTCCTCTCACCTGATGAGCGAGATGGAGCTTATGTGCGACCGTGTGGGCATAATCGCCAACGGCAGCATGATAGGCACCTACACCATGGAGGAGATAGTCAGCCGTTCAAAGGGCAAGTATTCGGAATACACCATCGAGACTGACGATGCTGAGGCTGCAAAGGCTGCCCTGGGCGGCAGTGCAGGGCTCATCGCCCAGGGAACCACCCTGTTCCTGCGGCTCAATTCCATGTCTGCCAAGGCTGATATAGCGGCAACTATAAAAAATCTGGTAAACAATGGCATAAACATCTATTCCGTACACCCCAAGGAAAGTGTAAGTCTGGAAGATGCATTTATCGAACTGACAGGAACGGAAGGAGATGGACAGATTGTATAGCTTTTTCAATCTTGTAAAAAATGAGTATATCAAGATCTACAAAAAGACCTCAACGAGGATAATGCTGGTCATATTCTTGGCGGTGTGCATATGCTTTGCCCCGCTGATGAAGCTGATAAACCACTTTGCCATACAGGCTTTCGGCGGAGACTTTGATGAGATATCCTATGTACAGGAAACGCTGGAGGACGCTAAAAACGACCTTGACAAAAAAGAGGATGACCCCCTGAAGGAAGAGCGTGCAGCCCTTATCGAAGTGGTCGACCCCGAAAGCGAATGGCAGTTCCAGGGGTATATCTCAGCTATGGCCTCAAACGACAAGCAGAAGATACAGCGCATGACAATGCTCTGCAAGCTGGACGACTGGAGAGGTTTCTGCCAGTATATGACAGATAACGCCATCAGCCAGGGCGACCAGTGGGCTTACAGCTACAGGCTTGAACACGAGATCGCTTTCACCGAAGAATTTGAAAAGCAGAACCGCGTCATAGACCAGGTGGCCATGGCCATGAACGGCATGGCGGAAACAGGGCTGGGCTCCAGCGGGCTCAGCGCTTCAGACCAGATAGCCATAGGCAAGTACCAGCTGGAGAACGGGATATACGACAACACCTCCACCAAAGGCGGTTCTCTGCTGAACATAGACCCCACTGTCAAAATGGACTTCTGGGCAGTTTACCTGAAGACCCCCTTTGTCGTAACGCTGATAGGCGTTATCATGGTGGTGGTAGCAGGCAGCATAGTGGCAGGCGAATTTAGTCAGGGCACCATAAAATTCCTGCTGATAAACCCTGTCAGCCGAGGCAAGATACTTATGGCAAAATATGTCACGGTGATGTCCCTGGGGCTTCTGCTGATAATAGCCCTCATGCTCATAAACATACCTATGATAGGCATATTCTTCGGGTTTGACGGCTTCACCGCACCCTACCTTTATGTAAAGGACGGCGAGGTGCTGAGCCACAGCAGTTTCATCTACCTGTTCAAGTCCTATATGCTGGCAAGCTGTGAGATAATCGTGACCACCACCCTTTCATTCATGATATCCTCCATGCTGAGAAGCACAGCGCTGGCCATAGTTGCAGGCTTCCTCACCCGTTCCATAGGCCCCTCTGTCGTTCAGATAATGGCAATGCTGAAAATGGACTGGGGCAGATATCTCATATTTGCCAACACCGATCTGCTGTCCATTTCCAACGGAGAGTCGGTATTCCAGCAGCACACCGTGACCTTTGCGCTTGGTGTCGTAGCTGCTCATCTGATAGTCTTCCTGCTCACCGCCTGGGACGGCTTCACACGAAGGTCGGTATAATTCATAATTCATAATTCATAATTATTGACATTGGCGCAGGTTCCTGCTTTTTGACGGGGACCTGCGTTTTTTAAGTGTGCTTCCTATCCTGATATAAACAAAAAGTGCGTCCACGGAAAGATCCCGTGAACGCACATACTTTTCTATCATAACTGCGAGCGCAGCGAACACCTCAATTATGAATTATGCATTATGAATTATGAATTAATACATACCGCCCATTCCGCCTGCGCCTGCTGCGGCTGCTGCCATAGCTGCGTCAGCTGCGGGATCCTTCTTGTCAGCAACAAGGCTCTCGGTGGTCAGTACCATAGCTGCCACGGAAGCTGCGTTCTGCAGAGCGCTTCTTGTTACCTTGGTAGGATCAACGATACCTGCGGGTATCATGTCAACATACTCGCTGCTGTAAGCGTTGAAGCCGTAGCCTACCTTGCCCGAACGAACGATGTTGTCGATGATGACGCTGCCTTCAAGACCTGCATTTGCAGCTATCTGTCTCAGAGGCTCTTCCAGTGCCTTGTAAACGATCTGTGCGCCTGTCTTCTCGTCGCCTTCCATAGCGTCTACCAGTTCCTTTACCTTGGGCATAGCGTTGATGAGCGCTGTGCCGCCGCCTGCTACGATACCCTCTTCAACAGCTGCCTTGGTAGCTGCCAGGGCGTCCTCTATACGCATCTTCTTTTCCTTCATCTCGACCTCGGTAGCTGCACCGACCTTGATAACTGCAACGCCGCCCGAAAGCTTAGCCAGTCTTTCCTGGAGCTTCTCTCTGTCGAAATCGGAAGTGGTAGTCTCGATCTGACCCTTTATCTGGTGGATACGAGCCTTGATGTTCTCGCTCTCGCCTGCACCGCCTACGATGATAGTGTTCTCCTTCTGGACAACGATCTGTCTTGCAGAACCCAGCTGTTCAAGAGTAGCCTCGCTCAGCTCCATGCCCAGCTCTGTAGAGATGACCTCGCCGCCTGTCAGGATAGCGATATCCTGGAGCATTTCCTTTCTTCTGTCGCCAAAGCCGGGAGCCTTGACAGCAACACAGGTGAAGATACCTCTCAGCTTGTTCAGTATCAGTGAGCTGAGTGCCTCGCCCTCAACGTCCTCAGCGATGATGAGCAGCTTCTTGCCCATCTTGACTATCTGCTCCAGCAGGGGCAGTATATCCTGCATATTGCCTATCTTCTTGTCAGTGATGAGTACCAGTGCATCGTCCAGCACAGCCTCCATCTTGTCGGTATCAGTTACCATGTAGGGGCTCAGGTAGCCTCTGTCGAACTGCATACCCTCAACTACCTCGCTGTAGGTCTCAGCAGTCTTGGACTCTTCCAGAGTGATAACGCCGTCAGCAGTTACCTTCTCCATAGCCTCAGCTATCAGCTGGCCTATAGTATCATCAGCTGCGGAAACAGCGCCGACTCTTGCGATATCCTTGCTGCCCTCTATCTTCTTGGAGTTTGCAACGATAGCCTCAACAGCGGTGTCAACAGCCTTTGCCATGCCCTTCTTCAGTACCATGGGGTTAGCGCCTGCTGCTATGTTCTTCATGCCCTCTCTTACCAGTGCCTGTGCCAGCAGAGTTGCGGTGGTGGTACCGTCGCCTGCTGCGTCATTGGTCTTGGTGGCAACTTCCTTTACCAGCTGTGCGCCCATGTTCTCGAAAGCGTCCTCCAGCTCGATCTCCTTGGCGATGGTAACACCGTCGTTGGTGATGAGGGGAGCGCCGTACTTCTTATCCAGAACTACGTTCCTGCCCTTGGGTCCCAGGGTTATCTTGACGGTATCTGCCAGCTGGTCGATACCTGCCTGTAATGCTTTTCTGGCGTCCTCGCCGTAAATTATCTGCTTAGCCATGATATATCTCCTCCTGAAATATGAAATTTATACGCAAATAAAAATGTACTCAGCCGTATCATTCAACTACAGCCAGTACGTCCTCCATTTTAAGAATGGTATATTCCTGACCGTCGACCTTGACATCAGTGCCGCTGTACTTGGATACCAGCACCTTGTCGCCGACCTTTACCTGCATCTCGATGCCCTCCTTGCCGGGGCCTAGAGCTACTACCTCAGCTACCTGGGGCTTCTCCTTGGCTGAACCTGCAAGTATGATACCGCTGGCTGTAGTTTCCTCAGCCTCGGTCATCTTTATCACAACTCTGTCCATAAGCGGTTTGATATTCATAATAAGTCCTCCTTATATAAAATACATTTTGTCGACTTTAGCACTCTTGTTTCCCGAGTGCTAAGTATATTGTACCACGATTTTTCCAAATTGCAATACATACACCTCATTTTTGGAGAATTGCACAAAAGAAACTTTATGTTTGCAAGCAAAATTGTGTTAGTATGTGTCTGTTATTTTATGAAAAATTGTGTTATAATTGTCATGAATAGTATATATAACAAAGTAATATCAGTATGCTGACATTATTATTGATATTTGAACGAATTCAGACATCAATATGTAATTTTAAAAAATCTCCCAAGAAAATTAACAGAATATTCACAACAATTGATTGTAAATTTGTTATACTATTATTACCAATTATTATTTTAAATTATTTTTGCTGTCGGCGGTGCTGACAGCGCCAGTTTTAGTGCTGCAGTCCGGGTCGTGGCTGAGCCGATGAAAGGAAGATGAATATGTCACTGGGAAGAGTCTTGGTAGTTGATGATGATAAGAATATCTGTGAGCTGCTGCGTCTTTATCTGGAAAAGGACGGTTATGGCGTTATCCTGGCTCACGACGGCGAAGAAGCAGTTGTTAAGTTCAATGCACTCAAGCCGGATATCATACTGCTTGATATCATGCTGCCCGGCATTGACGGATGGCAGGTATGTCGTGAGATCAGAAAGAAATCCAACGTTCCGATAATCATGATAACTGCAAAAGTTGAGACCTTTGACAAGGTGCTTGGTCTTGAGCTGGGTGCTGATGACTACATAGTCAAGCCCTTCGACACCAAGGAAGTTATCGCGAGAATAAAGGCTGTCTACAGAAGAGTAGGCCAGTCCTCTGCGGAGAGCGAGATCAAGGAAGTCAAGTATGACAAGCTTTCTGTCAACATGACAAGGTATGAGCTGAGAGTTGACGGCAAGGTGCTGGATACTCCTCCCAAGGAGCTGGAGCTGCTGTTCCACCTGGCATCCAACCCCAACAGAGTTTACACCAGAGACCAGCTGCTGGACGAGGTATGGGGCTTTGAGTACTATGGTGACTCAAGAACTATCGACGTTCACGTTAAGAGACTTCGTGAGAAGCTGGAAGGCGTTTCGGACAAGTGGGCGCTCAAGACAGTTTGGGGCGTAGGCTACAAGTTTGAAGTCGCAGAAAACAATGAATAACGGCAAAAGTATATTTACAAGGTACTTTGCGATTTGCTCAGCAGTAATACTGATAAGCTTTTGTTGCTTAGGAACAGTATTACTGCTTGTTTCTTCAAGGTACTTTTTAGATGAGAAAAAGAGCCTTATGCTGAAAGATGCCAGGGCTCTTGCTTCATATACACAGGAAAAAATGCTGGAGGAGCCCGACAGCTGGCTGAAGGAAGTCAGGGCGGAGCTGAAGATATACTCCATAAGCAGCAATGCTGACTATATGATATGCAGCAGCGACGGCTATGTGGTGGCTGTAACAGGCGGAAATGTAGGCGATGTGGACGGCAGCCTGCTGGATAAGTTCAGCGGTGACGGAAAGTATTCCTACGATGACCTGGGGGGCGCCCTTGAGGAAGCCTGCCATATCTACGGGGTATCCTTTGTGGCCAACGGGCCCGAGTACTACGTGCTGGCCTATTCGCCGAAGTCAGAGCAGGACAATTATACCAAGAACATCATGGAGATATTCATGGTATCTGCCATAACAGTGCTGCTGGTGGTCATGTTCCTGGTCTACTTTGCAACGCTGAAGCTGACCGCGCCTATCACGGAGGTCGCCAATATAGCAAAAAAGCTGGGCAGCGGAGATTTTTCCGTTACCTTCCCCGATTATACCACAAGGGAGTTCAATGAGCTTTCCGTAGCCTTCAACGAAATGGCGGCCAACCTGAAAAGCTATGATACCATGCGCAACAGCTTCCTGGCAAATGTTTCCCACGAGCTGAGGACGCCAATGACCTCCATAGGCGGATTTGTGGACGGCATACTGGACGGCACCATACCCAAGTCCCAGCAGGGGTATTATCTGAGGATAATATCCTCCGAGGTGGGAAGACTTACCCGCCTGGTAAAGAGTATGCTGAACCTGGCAAAAATAGAAGCGGGCGAGCTTGAACCCAACAAGACCAGCTTCCCTGTGACGGAGCCCATACTTGATACTCTGCTCACCTTTGAGCCGAGGATAAACGAGAAGAAGATAGACATACAGGGGCTGGACGTTCAGCGGATAAATATGTTTGCTGACGTTGACCTGATACATCAGGTCATGTACAACCTGATAGAGAACGCCATAAAGTTCGTGAACGAAGGCGGGTATATCGCCTTCTCCTTCGCGGAGGACTCAGAGGGCACCACCGTGACCATACGCAACAGCGGCGAGGGGCTTTCAGAGGACGAGCTCCCCCTGGTGTTCGACAGATTTTACAAGACCGACAAATCCCGCGGCATACACGCCCAGGGTCTGGGTCTTGGGCTGAACATCGTGCGTTCCATAGTTGAACTGCACGGCGGCAAGATACTTGTAAAGAGCCTTAAAGGTGAGTATACCGAGTTTACTTTCACCATACCAAAGGCGGATAATAACTGAACTTGAAGTCGGGGGACTGCTGTTCGCGGCAGCCCCCTGTTTTTCACTGACTTAGCAGAAAGGTGAATACCTCATGGACGAGAACGAAAGACTTCCCGAGGGAACTGCCAAGGTGCAGGAGGAAGCCGTAAAAGAAGACCTGACCGATGCGGCGGAGGAGCTTGCCAAGGGCGCCGAGAACACTTCGGATTACAGCAGGAAATTCTTCACCATGCCCAAGGGCTCGGTGGAGGAGGAAGAGATAGTTGACAGAGATTTCTGGCGGGGGCTGACCCTGCCCGAGGTAGTCGTTCAGCCAAAGAAAAAAGGCACCGCCAAAAGGGTCGCGGTGAACCTGTTAATGGCGGCGGTCTTTCTAGGGGTGGGCTTCGGCATAGCCTGCGTCAGCGCCAGAGGGCGGGGCGTGGTATCCAACCTGGTGACAGGAGGCAAGCACATGACTTTCAATATGAAGGTCAGCGACCGCCCCGAAACAGGCGACGAGCAGAAAGATGCCGAAGGCCGCTATACTGCCCAGGGCATTGCCGAGGTCTGCGGGCCCTCGGTGGTATCGCTGGATATTTTTACCGAGATGTCGGATATGCTGCCCACAGGCAAGGGCAGCGGCATAATACTCAGCACCGACGGCTACATAGTTTCCAATGCCCATGTGGTAGACAAGGGCACCAACGGCATAAAGGTAGTGCTGAACGACGGCAGAGAATATGCGGCTAAGGTCATAGGCTCAGACCCCAGGACGGATATAGCTGTCATAAAGATACCCGCCGTTGACCTGCAGCCTGCGGAATTCGGCAACTCTGACCAGGTGAAACTGGGCGAGGACGTAGTCTGCATAGGCACCCCTGCGGGATACAGACATTCGCTGACAAAGGGTGTGGTATCTGGTGTTGACAGACAGGTGATACCCGAGAATTCTTCCCTGCCCGTTTCCTGCTTGCAGGTAGATGCTGCCATAAACCCCGGTAACTCGGGAGGCGCCATGTTCAATATGTGGGGGCAGGTCATTGGCATAACCTCATCGAAGCTGGCTTCCATAGACTACGAGGGCATAGGCTTTGCCATTGCCACCAACGAGGCCAGGAGCATAATCGAGGACCTTATGGAATACGGCGTGGTGCAGGGCAAGGCGAGAATGGGCATAACCTTTATACCTATCTCACAGTCCACGGCGGAGATAACAGGCTCAAGGGCAGGGCTCATCGTTCAGAGCGTAGCCTCTGACTGCGATGTTTCCAACACAGACCTCCGTGAGGGAGACCTGATAACCGAGATAAACGGTGTAGATGTCACTACCATTGAAGATGTGACAGCCTTCGTGCAGGAGATGAAGCCCGACGATGACGTGACCATACACGTTATCAGGAAGAAAGATGATACCGAAGAGGAATACGACTTCACCTTCAAGCTGATGAACGACCGCGGCTCTCTGGCAGAGGAATGAGCGCAGCAGGGATAAAATGTAAAACAGCGGATAGTCGGTCAGGCTATCCGCTTTGTGTTTATTATCTGAGGCTCTCCCCCAAGCACTTGACTTTTGCGGGACTTTAGTGTATAATATAATAGTCTATTTGTATCAATTACTTGAAATATATTTTACTGAACAATAAAAAGGTGGCTAGATAATGGGATTACTTGACAAAATATTCGGCAACTACTCTAAGAAAGAGCTTGCCAAGATCGAACCTATCAAAAATAAGGTGCTCGAACTGGAGGATAAGTATGCCGCAATGTCGGATACCGAACTGGGCGAGCAGACAGCTGTGCTGAGAAGCAAGCTGGACGAGCTTTCGGGACTGGACGATGTTCTGCCCGATGCGCTGGCAGTATGCCGTGAGGCAGCCTGGAGAGTTCTGGGCAAAAAGCCCTATCCCGTACAGATAATCGGTGCTATCGTGCTTCATCAGGGACGTATCGCCGAGATGAAGACAGGTGAAGGTAAAACACTGGTGGCTTGTCTTGCAGCTTACGCAAACTCGCTGACAGGCAAGGGCGTCCATGTAGTTACAGTAAATGACTACCTGGCTAAGTTCCAGTCGGAGGAAATGGGCAAGGTATTCAACTTTCTCAACACCTCTATCGGCTGCGTGCTGACAGGCATGGACAAGGCTGCCAAGAGAGAGGCATACAACTGTGATATCACCTATGGTACCAATACCGAGCTGGGCTTTGACTACCTCCGTGACAACATGGTCATCTATAAGAAAGACAAGGTGCAGAGAGAGCATACCTTTGCTATCGTGGACGAGGTGGACTCCATACTCATCGACGAGGCGAGAACTCCTCTGATAATCTCGGGTCAGGGCGACAAGTCCACCGAGATGTATTCACTGGCTGACAAGTTCGCCAAGACCCTGAAGCCCGTTACCGTTATCGAAATGGACGACAAGGCCGACAACGACCTGCTGGACGGCGACTACATCATAGATGAAAAGGCCAAGACCGCTACTATCACCAAAAGCGGTGTTAAAAAGGCAGAGAAGACCTTCCACGTTGAAAACCTCATGGACGCTGAGAACATGACCCTGGCACACCACATCAACCAGGCTATCAAGGCTAACGGTGTCATGAAGGAGGGCGTTGACTACATCGTCCGTGACGGTGAGGTACTCATCGTTGATGAGTTCACAGGCCGTGTAATGGACGGCAGACGCTTCAACGACGGCCTGCACCAGGCTATCGAGGCCAAGGAGGGCGTTGAGGTAAAGCGTGAATCCAAGACCATAGCTACCATAACATATCAGAACTATTTCAGACTCTACGGCAAGCTGTCGGGTATGACAGGTACTGCACTGACAGAGGAAGACGAGTTCAGGGAGATATACAAGCTGGACGTTATCGAGATACCCACCAACAGACCTGTCATCAGAAAGGACCACCCCGATGTGGTCTACAAGACCGAGGCAGGCAAGTTCGATGCGGTCATCGACCAGATAGTTGAATGCCACGAAAAGGGTCAGCCCGTACTGGTCGGTACTGTATCTATCGAGAAGTCAGAGTATCTTTCAAAGCTGCTGAAGAAGAAGGGCGTTAAGCACAACGTACTGAACGCCAAGTATCACGACAAGGAAGCTATGATAGTTGCACAGGCAGGCAAGTTCGGCGCTGTAACTATCGCTACCAACATGGCAGGCCGTGGTACCGATATAATGCTGGGCGGTAACGCTGAGTACCTGTCCCTGGCACAGCTGCAGAAAGAGGGCTACACCGAGGAGCAGGCTGTGGAAGCAGCAAGCTACTCCAACACCCAGGACGAAGAGATACTGGCCGCAAGGGCAAGATACAGAGAGCTTTACAAGAAGTTCGATGATGAGGTAAAGGAAAAGGCCGAGAAGGTAAGAGAAGCAGGCGGACTTTACATCATAGGTACTGAAAGACACGAGTCAAGACGTATCGACAACCAGCTGAGAGGCCGTTCGGGACGTCAGGGCGACCCGGGTGAGAGCACATTCTTCCTGTCACTGGAAGATGACCTGATGAGGATATTCGGCGGCGACCGCATAACAGGCATGATGGACAGCCTGAATGTGGACGAGCATACACCTATACAGTCAAAGATGCTTTCCAGCGTTATCGAGTCTTCCCAGAAGAAGATCGAGGGCAGGAACTTCAATATAAGAAAGAACGTACTGAACTACGACGATGTTATGAACACCCAGCGTGAGATAATCTACGGTCAGCGCCAGATGGTGCTGGACGGCGAAGACCTCCATGAGTATATCCAGAACATGATAAACGACTTCGTTGATGATTCGGTAAATATGTATGTTCAGGGCGACATCGCCGATGACTGGAACCTGGTAGGCCTTAAGGAAAGGCTGAACGGTCTGCTGACCACTGAGGACGACTTCAACTACACCGCTGAACAGCTCGATGAGCTGGATAGAGATGAGATAGTGAACACCCTCCGTGACAGAGCGAAGAAGCTTTACGAAGCAAGAGAGCAGGAGCTGGGCGAAGAGCTGCTGCATGAGATCGAGAGAGTTTGTCTGCTTAAGGTAGTTGATACCAAGTGGATGGATCATATCGACGACATGGAGGAGCTGAAAAAGGGTATCAGCCTGAGAAGCTACGGCCAGAAGAACCCTGTTGTTGAGTACCGTATGGAAGGTATGGATATGTTCGATGCAATGATCGAATCTATCCGTGAAGACACCGTGCGTATGCTGTTCACCATAAAGGTAAGAACTAACAATGCACCTCAGAGACAGGAAGTCCTCAAGCCTATGGAGAACCACCACAACATGGCTCTGCGCAAGAGGAAGAAGAATTAAGATATGATAAACAGGGCGGCGCAATGACCGTCCTGTTTTCGGATAAGGACAAATTTATTTAAGATGGAGCGTGATAAAAGATGTCAACAGCATTCAAGGGGGCGGACATACTTCTGCCCAAGGACGCAGATATGCAGAAGTGGGCTGTGGTAGCCTGCGACCAGTACACCTCTGAGCCCGAATACTGGGACAGGGTAGAGAAGTATGTGGGCGATGAAAAGAGCGCCTACAACCTCATACTGCCCGAGGTATATCTGGAGCAGCCCGGTGTGGATTACCGCATCGACAGGATACACCGCACCATGAAGGAGTATCTGGAGAAAGGCGCCTTCACCGAGTACAAAAACGCTATGGTGTATGTCGAGCGCACTCAGTCTGACGGACGGGTAAGGCAGGGGCTGATAGGTGCTATCGACCTGCAGGAGTATGAATACTACAAGGGCTCGGAATCTCAGGTGAGGGCTACGGAAGCCACCGTCATCGAGAGGATACCTCCCCGCATAAAGATACGCAAGGGCGCACCCATTGAGCTGCCCCATATAATGATACTCATCGACGATGTGAAAAAGCGGATCATCGAGCCCCTGGCGGACAAGAAAGATGAGTTCACAAAGCTGTATGACTTCGACCTTATGGAGGGCGGCGGACATATAACAGGCTGGCTGCCGGACAGGGACAGCATGGAGCAGGCGGAGGCTCTGCTGGAGCGTTTCTCAGGGCAGGAGGCCTTTGACAGAAGATACGGCATCTCGGGCAGAAAGCCCCTGACCTACGCTATGGGCGACGGCAACCATTCGCTGGCAACTGCCAAGGAATTCTACGAAACGCTGAAAAGGGCAGACCCCTCTGCCGACCTTTCGGGACACCCTGCAAGGTACGCACTGGTGGAGCTGGTGAACCTGCACTCCCCTGCCCTGGAATTTGAGGCTATACACCGCATAGTCACCGAGGTGGACGAGCAGGCACTGGTGGACGCCCTGACAGAGGAGCTTCAGCTGAGCGAGGAAGAGAGCGCCCAGAGCTTCGTCATCGTCAACAACGGCGAGGAGAAGCGGGTGTATATCCACAGGGAAAGCTCAAAGCTCACCGTGGGCTCACTGCAGAACTTCCTTGACAAGTACACAGGCAAAAACGGCGGAAAGACCGACTATATCCACGGGGCTGAGGTCGTAAGGGAGCTGTCGAAAAAGGCGGGCTCCATAGGTTTCCTGCTGCCCGATATGGGCAAGGAGGAACTGTTCCCCACCGTTATAGAGGACGGCGCCCTGCCAAGAAAAACTTTCTCCATGGGCCATGCGGCTGACAAGAGATTTTATATCGAGGCAAGGAAGATATCCGAATAAACACAAAGCACATCGCCATGTAAAGGAGGATAAACTATGAGCGAGGTAATGGAAAAGATAGTCACCAGAAGAAGCGTGCGGGCTTTCACCGATGAGATGCCCACCGATGAACAGCTGGCTGAGATCATAAGGGCGGGCACCTATGCCGCCACGGGAATGAACAGGCAGTCACCCATAATAATCGCTGTGACCAACAAGGAGATGAGGGACAGGCTCTCGGCCATGAATGCCCGCATAATGGGCAAGGAGGACGGCTTTGACCCCTTTTACGGCGCACCTGCCGTGCTCATAGTTCTGGCGGACAGGGCTGCACCTACCTACATCTACGACGGCAGCCTTGTTATGGGCAACCTTATGCTGGCAGCCCACGACCAGGGTCTTGGCAGCTGCTGGATACACCGTGCAAGAGAAGAATTCGACAGTGACGAGGGCAAGGCACTGCTGAAGGAATGGGGCATCGAGGGCGACTACGAGGGAATAGGCCACTGCGTAGTGGGTCACATCAAAGGGGACTACCCTGCTGACAAGCCCCGCAAGGAAAACTACGTTTACTATGTAAAGTGAGGAGGAATATTTTATGCCATTTATCAATGTTAAGACGAACGCAGCCGTTTCGGCGCAGAAGGAAGACTCTATCAAGACCGCACTGGGTCAGGCTATAACTGCCATACCAGGGAAGTCCGAGAGCTGGCTCATGGTGGGCTTTGAGCCTGAGTACAAGCTGTACTTCAAGGGCACCGCAGACCCCGCAGCCATGGTGCAGGTAAGCATTTACGGCAGCGCTGACAGGTCTGCCAAGAACAAACTGACAGGCAAGATATCCGAGATACTGGGCAACGAGCTGGGCATAAGCCCCTCACGCATATATGTAAGCTACGCCGAGACCCCCGACTGGGGCTGGAACGGGGCTAACTTCTGATAAAAGCAAAAAGCACAGGATAAGCGTGAAGTGATCTGCTTTCCTGTGCTTTATTTTACTTATACATATTCTCCTCGATGAGGGATATCTTGTCGTAGCTGCTCGAAGACGCTGCGCCCAGGGCGAACAGCACATCTGTGGCGCCTACGTTGTGGGCAAAGTCCACCGAGTTTATATCGAAGAACCTGTTGTCACAGAGATATATCTTGCTGAAAGACGAGGTCAGGAAAGGCACCAGTGCATTCCCGTAGCTGTCCTTGAAGATGACCAGCACACGGCCGTTGTCACAGGCGGTGTCCACTTCAAGGATAGTTTCGTCAGTTCCCACGAATACGGTGTAGCTGGCCGAGATATCATTGTCCTCATAGAACAGTGAGCCCTCATAGCCCTCGCCGAAGTAGGTATCGTGGTACAGGACTTTCAGCTTATCCAGGTCAGCGGGCTTGTAGTAGGTGAATTCATCGGGGTACTCCTCCAGAGGATAAATGCCGTTCACCGAATAGAATGCCCCCAGGTAGCCCTCACGCTTTACTTCCTCATAGCTGTCAAACTTTGCATAGTCCACACCTGCTGTTTCCTCAAAGGTCTGTGCGGCATAGAAGGCTGCCAGCGGCTGCCAGTGGTAGTCGGTGCGGGAATAGAGATACTCAGCCTTGTGGGCTTCAAGTACATCGTTTATGGGCACCCCCTTGGCTGAGGTCATCATGGAGTACACCTCATCTGCGCACTCTTTCTGGTCGGGGTAGCTGTCTTTAAGCTCGCTCGGGATATAAAGCGCCTCCGAGGTCGGTATCATCATCAGGTAGGTGTTGACATTGGCGCCCACACTGTCAGCGAAGACATCAACGCAGTCCGCCAGATACCTGCCGTTCTCGCTGCTGTAGTAGTATTCCTCCATGGCACGCACCTGAGGTGTGCCGGCGTAGGCCAGTATACAGCCGTCGATGTATTCGTAGGTCTCCTCCTCGGGGGCCGCTGTGGTGGTCACGGGAGGTGTGGTGGTGGTAGTGGTGGCGGCCTCGGTCGTGGTGGTGGTCACAGCCTCAGTTTCCTCCTCGGGGGTGGTGTCGGCATCTGTCGGCTGAGTCTTCGGGGTAACAGCCGTCTGCACGCCCTCGTTCTGGGATATGGTATTTCCGCAGCCCGCCAGCAGCAGCATTGCCGCAGCGCAGGCTGATATCAGTTTTTTGTTCATGATATTTCTCCTCTTCCCGCAAAGTTCTGCGGGGCGGTATTCGGCGGCAGACAGTTAGAACACGCCTGCCGCACAAGTTTCAGTATACCACAGTTATCGGGCATATGTCAATAGAAGCAGGGGTTTATTGTGCAGATAGCACACAGAAAGCTTTTCACCGTACTTCTATATTTTTCACAGATATTTCACCCTTGGCTTAAAGTACATTTAATCCAGCCCCGCTATACTTATAGACAAGATAAAGAAAGCGAGGTAATCACTTATGAAAAAGACTAATATCTATACAGCAATAATAGCCCTGATAATGGCAGTTAACCTGACAGCCTGCGCAGGGATCTCGGGCACAGTCACAAACACCGAAGAACAGAACACCCTTACCTCGGCAATGGCAGGGGACACTGTAGAAAACGGCACCACCGAAGTAAAGGCCGTGGTAAATGACGAGGGCGAGACCGTGGAGATAGTTACAGCCTCCTACACGGGCAGCACAGCAGGTATGCTGGATACCTCTGATATGTTCACCGAAAGGGACCTTGAACAGACCGCAGATGTTTCCGAGGCAAAATATCTTCAGCTGGCTGACGATGACACCCTCACCATTACAGACGGGGGAGTTTATGTCCTCAGCGGCACCGCAAAGAACTGCACTGTCAGAGTAGAGGCCGACAGCGAAGAAAAGGTTCAGCTGGTGCTGGACGGCGTACAGATAACCAACGAGGACTTCCCTGCTATATACGTTGTAAGTGCGGACAAGTGCTTTATCACCACCGCTGAGGGCAGCGAGAACACCCTGGCGGTAACAGGCAGTTTTTCCGCCGATGCTGACACCAATACCGATGCGGTCATATTCTCAAAGGACGACCTGGTATTCAGCGGCCTGGGCACCCTGAACATATCCTCCGCTTACGGCAACGGCATTTCGGGCAAGGACGACCTGAAATTCACAGGGGGCACCTACAACATCGCCGCAGCCCTTGACGCAGTTGAAGCCAACGACTCCATAAGGATATGCGGGGGCAGCTACACCATTTCATCGCAGAAGGACGGTCTCCACAGCGAGAACGACGAGGACGACAGCCTGGGCTATATCTACATAGCAGGCGGCACCTTCTCCATAAATGTGGCAAGCGACGGCATACAGGCCACCACCATTGCCCAGATAGACGGCGGCAGCTTTGATATAACAGCCTCCGAGGGCATTGAGGGCACCTATGTGCAGATAAACGACGGCACCATAAACATCAGCGCTTCCGATGACGGCATAAACGCTTCAAATAAGAGCAGTGCCTATAATTCGGTCATAGAATTCAACGGGGGCTGTACCACCATAGTTATGGGTCAGGGCGACACTGACGGTGTTGACGCCAACGGCTCCATAATAGTAAACGGCGGAACTATCGATGTCACCGCACAGATGTCCTCCTTCGACTATGACGGCTCGGCTGAGTTCAACGGCGGAACTATCATCGTCAACGGTGAAGAAGTCGATGAGATACCCATGAGCATGATGGGCGGCGGCCGCGGCGGAATGATGGGCGGCATGATGCAAGAAGGCGGTATGCAGCGCGGCGGCAGACACGGCATGATGACTTTGACATAAACATATCTATATAAATTCTCCCCTTCTCCGACTCAGGCGGCAGCAGAGCTTTCTGCTGCCGCTGTTTTTTGTCCGTTCAGCCCGACCACTATATGTTGTGGCCAGGCAAAATAAATGGGCAGATGTGGATATCTCTATCTTCAAATCGTCGAAAATTTAACGAACTGTCCCAAAGCCCGCCGTGTCGGGAAATGCTGCCGCCGAGGGAAAGGCATGATAATAAAATATGAACCCGCCTTTGTAAGGTGTGCCAAAATTCCGCGGACGTTATTGTGCAACATTAAATGGTAAAAACGCTTGACAAATACTACATCTTGTGTTATTATAGAATACGCAGTACAACATAATGAAGAAAAGAGGAGAAAATCATGATAAATGTAAATGTTAAGAACGGCGAGCTGACCGAAGAAGAGAAGCAGGCTTATATTTCCAGGGCTCACGACCTTTATCCCGGCAAGGCTATCGACTCTATAGACATCTCACTGGACGGCGACTATGCTGAGGTAGATTATCACTTCTCCGCAGTACCTTTCCAGAGGATAAGACGTATCACAGGCTACCTGGTAGGCACCCTTGACAGGTTTAATGATGCTAAGCGCCACGAGGTAGAGGACAGAGTTAAGCACGGTATCGTAAGCTAGTTCTGTTTAAATATCGGATAAAATTTATTTTTATTGCAGGCCGTTCCGGAAATATTCGGGGCGGCATTTTTGCGCCCCTGCGGAAACTTTACCGTTTTCGTAAATTTTTTCTCTGACCTATTGCAATTTCCGACAAAAACGGTTATAATAGTAGAAAAGCCGCAAGGTAACAAAAAGGAGGAAAATAACATGGCATATTCTGTTACCAAGGATACCGTTATCGGCGATATCCTCGATACCGATTTTGACGTTGCTCCCCTGTTTCTTGAAATAGGTATGCATTGTCTGGGCTGCCCCGCTTCAAGAGGCGAGACTATCGAGCAGGCCTGTGCCGTTCACGGCACCGATCCTGAGAACCTCGTAGCCAAGCTGAATGAGCATTTCGCAGCAAAGGGCTAAAGAAGGCAAAAAAGCAACCGCAGATAAGGTCGTTTTATCATCGGGGGAAACCTTTTTTATAAGGGTGTCCCCCGATGTTTTTTCGCTATCCCCCCCCTTTCGGCCGAGTGCGCTGCTGTTCGGGCTGATTTTCACATATATACTATTGACAAGAATTGTGCTAAGTGATAAAATCAATATAGATAGATGAGATACTTCTGCGCAGCTGCGCGGCAGACATGGAGGACAATGATGAAGAAACTGCTTTTCGTATTCAACCCCTTTGCAGGCAAGGGACAGATCAAAAACGAACTTTTCAATATAGTGGATATTTTTACCAAGGCAGACTATGATGTCACCGTTTACCCCACCCAGGCTGCGGGGGACGGGGGGCGAAAGCTCCGCGAAGAAGCAGCAAACTATGATATGGTAGTGGCAAGCGGCGGCGACGGTACCCTGAGCGAAGCGGTATCCGCCATGATAGACCTGGAAAAGAAGGTGCCCCTGGGCTATATCCCCGCAGGCTCCACCAACGATGTGGCCATGTCCCTGGGACTGCCCCGCAACCCCGTTGAATGTGCCAATGCCATTATCAACGGTGTGTTCTTCGATTACGACATAGGCCTTTTCAACGGCGAGAGGAACTTTGTTTATGTGGCTGCCTTCGGGGCTTTCACCTCGGTCTCCTACGAGACGCCTCAGGAGTACAAGAACCGTTTCGGCCATGCGGCTTACCTGGTGGAGGCTTTGCGCCGTATCAACGAGATACGGGGCTATGACCTGACTATCGAGCATGACGGAGAGGTCATCGAGGGCAGCTTTGCCCTGGGGCTCATCTCCAATTCGCAGTCTATCGCGGGCATGAAGAACTTCATTCAGGACGGGGTGTGCTATGATGACGGGCTTTTTGAGGTCTGCCTGATAAGGACCCCGAGCAACCCTATCGAACTCAGCAGTATACTGGCCGAGGCTGCCATAAACAAGCTGACAGGCCCCAGCTTTGTGACCTTCAAGACCTCGCGGCTGACCGTGAAGAGCAAGCAGCCCCTGGCCTGGACCCTGGACGGCGAATCGGGGGGCGTGCATGACGATGTGGAGATACGCAACCTCAAGCAGGCTATACGGCTGAAAATAGGCTTCAACGAGATAACCGCCGAGCAGGAGTTCGTGCGGCTGCAGGCCCCTGCGGAAAAGCTGCTGAGCCTGAGTGCCGAGGAATACTTCAAGGACAGGGATATGCCTGACCTGCTACAGGAGAATGATGACATCGCTGAGGACGATGATATGTAAGCTGTCTTCGCAGATTTTTTTATTTGAAATTTCAGGTGTGCTGTGATATACTTATAGCAATCCAACTTTTTAAATTCACAAAATCCAGTCGCAAAAGCTCGGATCTATGGATTTTGTGACTGGATTTTGTCTGAATTTTAAGGCGGATTGCTATAGTACATCGAAAGACAAAGAAAAAACGAACGAAGACAGAATGGAGTGAACTGTTATGAAGATAACTTCCGCACAGGCAGCAAAGATACTTAGAAAATACAACGTTGATTACGCTAACCTGGCTAGTGCCGAGCGCAGCGCAAAGGTCTTCAACGCAGCCGTAGGCGAGGACGTTGAGGAGCTGCGTCCCGAATACGACTACACCGATACCCAGCAGAAGCTGGACGAGCTGGACGAGAAGGTGAGAAAGCTGAAGCACACCATAAACATCTTCAATGCCACCACCGTGGTGCCCGATTTCGGCATGACCATTGACCAGGTACTGGTATACATGGGTCAGCTGAGCAGGAAGATGAACAAGCTGTACGACATGATGAGCGTCCTGCCAAAGCAGCGCTGCGAAACTACCCGTTTCAGCAATATAATCGACTACACCTACACCAACTACGACCCCGCACAGGCAAAGGCTGACTACGAAAAGACCAGCGATACCCTCGCAAGACTGCAGACAGCTCTTGACCTGGTGAACAGCACCGTGACCTTCGAGGCGGATATCTGATGAAGATATCTGCCTGACATAAAGGCTTTCCCGTTGCCCCCTGCTACTCAAATATTATGTTTTTTAACAGCGTTCAGTGTTCAGCGTTATCCTTTATAAGTTATTCCCTTTTGTTATTGAATAAGGTCCAATGTTAAAAAATAGTGTTTTACTGAATTTCGCGCAGGTGCGGCATAAAAGCTTTCGCCGCGGAAGCACGGTCATAAACGGCAGCCCCCGTCCGAGGAACACCTCGGGCGGGGGTCTTTGTTTTATTGGTTTTTACGACAGCTTCCTCCCCTTGACAAATAGCGTGAAACGTGGTATGATATGTGTAGTTAGTTATTTATAACTATAGCTCAAAGTTAGCCTTAGCTAACAATAAACGCAAAGGAGTTTTAAAAATGGATTATTTAGAGATCGAAAAGGTAGTCGGCCGCGAGATACTTGACTCCCGCGGAAACCCCACCGTTGAGGCAGAGATCACTCTGGCAGACGGCACCGTTGCAAGGGGCACAGCACCCTCTGGCGCTTCTACAGGCGAGTTCGAGGCACTGGAGCTGCGTGACGGCGACAAGGGCAGATACCTGGGCAAGGGCGTACAGAAGGCTGTTGAGAACATCAACACCACTATCGCCAAGACTATCACAGGCATGGACGCTTCCGACATCTACGCTATCGACAAGGCTATGATAGCTGCTGACGGCACCAAGGACAAGTCCAACCTGGGCGCTAACGCTATACTGGCTGTTTCTATCGCCTGCGCAAGAGCAGCTGCGACTTCACTGGATATTCCCCTCTACAGATTTTTAGGCGGTATACAGGGCACCAAGCTCCCTGTACCTATGATGAACATACTCAACGGCGGTGCCCATGCAGACAGCGCAGTTGACACCCAGGAGTTCATGATAATGCCTGTGGGCGCTCCCTCCTTCAAGGAAGCACTGAGATGGTGCGCTGAAGTTTTCCACGCACTGAAGAAGCTGCTGAAGGATATGGGCGACGTTACCGCTGTGGGCGATGAGGGCGGCTTTGCTCCCAACCAGCTCAAGAGCGATGAAGACGCTATCGAGAAGATACTGGAAGCTATCAAGGTTGCAGGCTTTGAGCCCGGCAAGGATTTCATGATCGCTATGGACGCTGCTTCCTCTGAGTGGAAGAGCGAAAAGGGCAAGGGCTTCTACAAGCAGCCCAAGAGCGGCAAGGAGTTCACCTCTGATGAGCTTATCGCTCACTGGGAGGCTCTGGTAGACAAGTACCCCATAATCTCTATCGAAGACGGTCTGGACGAAGAGGACTGGGAGGGCTGGCAGAGAATGACAGCCAAGATCGGCAGCAAGGTACAGCTGGTAGGCGACGACCTGTTCGTTACCAACACTGAAAGACTTGCCAAGGGTATCCAGCTGGGTGCGGCTAATTCTATCCTCATCAAGCTCAACCAGATCGGCTCTGTTTCCGAAACACTGGAAGCTATCAAGATGGCTCACAAGGCAGGCTACACTGCTATCTCTTCTCACCGTTCGGGCGAGACTGCTGATACCACTATCGCTGACCTGGCCGTTGCTCTCAACACCTGCCAGATTAAGACAGGCGCTCCCTCCAGATCTGAGAGAGTTGCAAAGTACAACCAGCTCCTCAGGATCGAAGAGCAGCTGGGCGGCTCTGCTGATTATCCCGGCATGGGCGCATTCAACGTTAAGAAGTGATCTTTCTTCTCAAACCCTTACTATGATACACGTCCCCGCAACAGCGGGGGCGCGTTTTTTTTACTGCAAATAAAAACCCCCGACGGAGCATATCCGTCGGGGGAATATCTGCAAAAAGTGAAATTACTTCAGCTCTACAGTTGCGCCTGCAGCTTCCAGCTTAGCCTTGATCTCCTCAGCCTCAGCCTTAGGAGCAGCCTCCTTGATAGCCTTAGGAGCTTCCTCGACCAGAGCCTTAGCCTCCTTCAGGCCCAGACCAGTGATCTCCTTAACAGCCTTGATAACAGCCATCTTCTGATCGCCGAAGGATGCCAGTACAACGTCGAACTCAGTCTTCTCAGCCTCAGCTGCTGCGCCGCCTGCTGCGGGGCCTGCTGCTGCTACAACTGCGGTAACACCGAACTCCTCCTGGATAGCGTCAACGAGCTCTTTCAGTTCGAGAACAGACAGAGTCTTGATCTCTTCTACAAAATTCATAATCTTCTCAGAAGCCATGATTAAAATCTCCTTTATAATATAATAATTTCCGCGGACTATTTATGCCGCCCGCATTGGCATCATGCTGCTGCGGATATATCCGTTAGGCAGCGTCGCCGCCTTCCTTGTCGGCAAGAGCCTGAAGGGTAGCAGCCAGCTTCTGCATGGGGCCCTGAAGGGAGCCGACCAGCATAGCGAGCAGGGTATCTCTGGAAGGTATCTTGGACAGTGCTGTAACGCCAGCCTCGTCATAGATCTCAGAGCCGATGTAACCTGCCTTCAGCTTGAACTTCTCGTTCTTGGTGTCCTCGACGAACTTACCGAGGATCCTTGCGGGAGCAGTCTGATCGTCATCGGAAACAGCGATAGCAGTTGTGCCTTCCAGCACGCCTGTGATATCATCAAGACCTGCGTTCTTGAATGCAAATCTCAGCATTGTGTTCTTCTCAACGAAGTACTTGACGCCAGCCTCTCTCATTTCCTTTCTGAGCTTGGTATCCTCCTCAACGGTGATACCCTCGTAGCTTACCAGAACGCCTGCTGCGGAGTTCTTGATCAGCTCGGTCAGCTCATTGACTCTTTCCTGCTTGGCAAGTAAAGTCTTCTCACTTGGCATTTCTTAAATTCACCTCTTTGCAGTTTTCTCGCAAAGCGTAATCTAATAAAAAGATCCCTTTCGTCCAAAGACAAAAGAGAACACAAAGTCATTATGACAATGCTTTCTTTTCCTCGGTCGGGCTTACCTTTGTGCCGACTGTCTTTAGAATACGAATGCTTATATATTATACCAGACCCCCGACATTTTGTCAAGGGGTCTGCAAAAATTAATGTAAACTTTTTGTAAACGTCCGAGCTTCGCCCCCTTTCGCACTATAGCTGCGGTATCATTCAGGTGAGCAAACACGCTCTCACCCGTGTTACTCACCTGTCCGCAGAAAAATTCAGGCTGAAACTGCCGCGCGGAATTTCAGGCAGATCTTATCGGTTATCAGCGCGATGAACTCGCTGTTGGTGGGCTTGCCCTTGCCTGTGTTTATAGTATACCCGAAGAAGCTGTTCAGGGTGTCGATATCGCCCCTGTCCCAGGCTATCTCTATGGCATGGCGGATAGCCCTTTCCACACGGGAGGGTGTGGTGGCAAACTTTTTGGCCACGGCGGGGTACAACAGCTTGGTCACGCTCTCCAGCATCTCCTTGTCGTTCACCGAGCAGATTATAGCTTCACGGAGATAGTGGTAGCCCTTTATGTGGGCAGGCACACCTATACGGTGTATCATATCCGTGACTATTATCTCCAGGTTGGCGGGGTTCTGCCTTGCTCTGGCAAAATTTCCCTCGGGGGAGATATCGGTGTCTATATCCAGCATGGCCTTTATGCGGTCGCCCAGCACCTTGACATCAAAGGGCTTTAGCATGAAGTAGGAGGCCCCTGCGGTCATCACCTGGTTTTCTATAAAGCTGTTCTCGTAGGCGCTGGTCACTATGAAAAGGGGCTTTTTATCCAGCTTTTCGGCCTTGCGGATAAGCTCTATGGCATCAAGCCCCGGCATTACCGCGTCAACTATGACCACATCGGGAAGCTCGTTTTTCACCGCATCGTATATGACCAGCCCGTCCTTCTGGCGGGTTATTACAAAGAAGCCTGAGTTCCTCAGTGTTGCCGCACAGAACACCCCGTACTGCGCTGAATCATCGCCTATAAGTATCTTTATCTTGTTTTGCATTATGTAAAACCTCCATGTTTATTATTGTGTTCATATTGCCCGGGTCATTAACTTTATGTCATGCTAATATTTTAACACAATTAAACTTATAATGCAATAGGTTTTTCTGAAAATCGCCATAAACTTTTCGACACAGCCGCGTAAAATGGCTTATATTATCTGCTTGTTTGCGCCGTATCGACATCAGGTGAGCCAAAAGCTGTCCGGGCTAATATATTCACATCAGTTTGACAGGCTTTTGGCTGTATCATGGCATTTCGTCAATTATCCGACGGTTTTTCGCAATAATCGGCAGGCCGTGACAAGGGCTGTTCTTGACGGGCGGGGCAAAAAAGTGTATAATGGTAAAGACTTCTTTAATGGAAAGGAAACCGTCAATGGAAACCAACGAAAAGAAAGATATCTTCGATAAGATAATGGGCTGGGGTTTTCTGAAAGTCTTCGAGCCTTTTTACAGGAAAAACAAGGAGGTACTGCTGTACCTGTTCTTCGGGGTGATGACCACGGTGGTCAGCTTTATCACCGCCGGCATAGCCAAAGTCCTCCTGGAAAAAATAGGCGCGGGCAGCGGGGTAGTGGTGAACGTAAGCACCGTGTTCTCCTGGATATGCTCGGTGACTTTCGCCTACATCACCAACAGGATATGGGTCTTCGAGTCCACTGCAAAGGGCGCTTCTGCCATTATCAGGGAGGGTGCCTCGTTCTACGGCGGCAGGCTTTTCACCCTGCTGGTGGAAGCCGTCATCATGAACATAGGCTACGACCGCCTGGGCTTCAACTACTGGCTGACCAAGATAGCCGCCAACGTCATCGTTATAATACTCAACTACGTCATCAGCAAACTGCTGGTCTTCAGAAAAGCCAAAGACTGAAAATATAAAGAGCGTCAGCGGGTTGAACCGCCCCAGTAAAAACGTACAATGACAAAAAGAGCCTCCTATGGTATAATAGAAACCATAGGAGGTTTTGTTATGGCAAGAAGTTACAAACACATACAGCAGTACGAAAAAGAGATCTTTGAGTTAAAAGGAAAAGGATTAACATTGAGAGAAATCGGAGAACGATTAGGATTTACCCACAAGCAGTTACATGATTTCATAACCCGATATAATGCGAATCAAAGAAAAATAGCCGCAGGAATAGTAATCAAACCGAAAGGCAGACCGCGAAAAGACGGGACGGAATTACCGCCATCGGTACAGCAATTGAGCAAAATAGCGCAATTGCAGTATGAAATGTCACGCAAGGACGCAAAGATCAAAGCTCTTGAAATGGAAAACGAGCTTATGCGGGATTTTCTCTCGCTTACAGAAAGGAAGTTAGACCGGAGGTCAAGTTCAGAGTTATCTATCGTCATAAGGACAAGTACAGCATCAGCGAGATGTGCAGATTCTTCGATGTATCTCGCAGCGGCTATTACGGTTTTGTTCGCCGTATGGGCAAGCCTGCAAAGGATCTGGAG
>NZ_JAFUAG010000002.1 GCF_017464355.1 Ruminococcus sp.
TACAGGTATGCGGACGGATATTCCTGCATTTTATTCCGAGTGGTTCATGAACAGGATACGGGCAGGCTTTGTGTTGGTGAGAAACCCTTACCGCCCCGATTGGATAACACGCTACGAACTTAGTCCCGATGTTGTGGACTGTCTTGCGTTCTGCACAAAGAACCCTGAACCGATGCTGAAACACCTTGACGAGCTGAAAGCATATCATCAGTACTGGTTCGTCACGATCACGCCCTACGGCAAAGAAGTCGAGCCGAATGTACCACAGAAAGAAAAGGTCATGCAGGACTTTATCACGCTTTCCGAAAAAGTCGGAGTAAACTGCGTGGGCTGGCGGTATGATCCCATATTCATTGACAGCACATATACACTTGATAGGCATATATCGGATTTTGAGCAGATGTGCAGGATGCTTTCGGAATATACTCATGTATGCGTTATCAGCTTTATAGATCTATACGAAAAGGTCAAGCGGAACTTTCCGCAGGCTCGGACGGTCACGCCGCAGGAGCGTATCACCATAGGCAAGAGCTTTGCTGAGATTGGCAAACTGTACGGCATTACAATAAAAGCCTGTGCCGAAGGAACAGACCTTGCACCATACGGAGTAGATTGCGCAGGCTGCATGACACAGCAGACCTTTGAAACTGCGATAGGCAGTCATTTGAATGTGCCGAAGAAGAAATCTCAGAGAGCCGAATGTGCCTGTGTTCTCGGAACAGATATAGGCGCTTACGATACCTGCGGACACCTCTGCCGTTACTGCTACGCAAACTACAACCATGAAAATGTCAGACGGAATATGCAGCTTCACGATCCCAATTCTCCCTTCCTTGTAGGCGATTTGCAGGAGGGTGAGGTCATTCATCAGGCAAAGCAGGAAAGCTGGATAGATGCACAGCTTACTCTGTTTTAGAACGGTGATACAATGAGTAAAGTGAATTATCTGATAAACTATTTGCTTTCCGAGCGTGATGATCTCGGCAGGATAGAGATACCAGAAACCGAACAGGATAAATTCAGATTGTACCGCAGTTTAGTTAATATCCGACCCGCTGTCAAGGCGGACGAGGACTTTTTGCTGGCAGAGGACGAATATCTCACAGCCTTGACCGAGAGCAAGGGTATCACGGATATTGCAGATCTGTCGCCAATAGAGGACGGCATTTATCTCTGGAAAGGTGATATTACCACGCTGCGATGCGGTGCGATAGTCAATGCCGCCAATTCGGGAATGACGGGGTGCTGGCAGCCGTGTCACTCCTGCATCGACAACTGTATCCACACCTTTGCAGGGGTACGGCTTCGTTACAAGTGCAGTCAGATCATGCAGGCGCAAGGTCATGAAGAACCTACGGGCAAGGCAAAAATAACGCCTGCCTACAACCTGCCCTGCGACTATGTGATACACACAGTCGGACCGATCGTGCAGGAACAGCTCACGGACGGGCATTGCCGTCTATTGGAAAGCTCCTACCAAAGCTGTTTAGAGCTTGCCGTGCAAAACGGTATCGGGAGTATTGCTTTCTGCTGTATCTCAACGGGAGTGTTCGGATTTCCGCAGGACAGGGCGGCAGAGATTGCAGTCCGCACAGTAAGGGAGTTTCGCCAAAGGAATGATATAAAAGTTATTTTCAATGTGTTCAAGGAGGACGATCATGAAATTTACAAGAGATTACTCGGCGGAAATTGACCGTCTGAAAAAAGAAATACAGAACGCTGATGTGATCGTGATCGGTGCTGGTGCAGGGCTTTCGACTGCCGCAGGATTTACCTATTCGGGCGAACGGTTTGAACGTTTCTTCTCTGATTTTGAAGCGAAGTACGGCTTTCACGATATGTATTCCGGCGGTTTCTTTCCCTTTGAAACGCCCGAAGAAATGTGGGCGTACTGGTCACGCTTTATCTGGTGCAACCGTTACATGGACATCGACAACGGCACATACAAGACGCTGTTCGAGCTTGTAAAGGACAAGGATTATTTCGTTATCACCACGAATGTCGATCACCAATTTCAGAAGGCAGGCTTTGACAAAGAAAGACTCTTCTACACGCAGGGCGATTACGGACTTTTCCAATGCTCCGAGCCGTGTCATAATCAGACCTATGATAATGAGGAGATCGTCAAAGACATGATCGAGTTTCAGGAGGATATGAAGATACCCACCGAGCTGATCCCGAAATGCCCGAAATGCGGAAAGCCCATGACGATGAATTTACGCTCCGACGATAAGTTTGTCGAGGACGAGGGCTGGCACAGGGCTGCAAAGCGCTACGATGATTTCCTGCAATCGCACGAAGGAAAGCATATCTTGTTTTTAGAGCTTGGAGTGGGCTACAATACGCCCGTTATCATCAAGTACCCGTTCTGGAAGATGACGGCGAAGAACCCGAACGCAGTTTATGCCTGCCTGAATTTTGGTGAAGCGTATGCGCCCGATGAGATAGCTGGGCAGAGTATCTGTATCGATGGGGATATTCGTGAGGTGCTGAATGTTTTAGCTTAATATTGATTTGAGCCTTGCTCTCTGTTTTGAGTGCAAGGCTCATTTTATGTCAATAGGGTATGTTGTTATTTCGGTATGCGCCACAATGCCTGATAGGACTTGTGCGGAACGGTTTATGGTTGCGCCAATAGACTACGGTCATTTGACATCACAGGAACAAATCATAAAACATAAAACTGATCATATTCCAAAAATTTTCATATCATCCTCAACCGTAGTAATTCCTGCAATACCAAAGTTTTCTACCAACACATTTGCAATATTCGGTGAAAGAAACGCAGGCAGAGTCGGTCCGAGGTGGATATTCTTCACTCCGAGATACAGCAGAGCAAGGAGAACGATGACTGCTTTCTGCTCATACCATGAGATGTTGTAAACGATAGGCAGATCATTTACATCATCAAGCCCGAATACCTCTTTCAGCTTCAGAGCGATAAGCGCCAAAGAATAAGAATCATTACACTGTCCTGCATCGAGAACTCTCGGAATACCGCCGATGTCGCCTAAGTCGAGCTTGTTATACTTGTACTTCGCACAGCCTGCGGTGAGAATAACTGTATCTTTTGGCAGCTTCTCAGCAAATTCCTGATAGTAGCTTCTGGACTTCGCTCTGCCGTCACAACCTGCCATTACCACAAACTTGCGAATTGCTCCGGATTTTACTGCTTCTACAACTGTATCGGCAAGTGCAAATACCTGTTCATGGGCAAAACCGCCGATAATAGAGCCGGTTTCGATCTCGGTAGGCGGAGGACATTTCTTAGCCTGTTCGATGATCGGCGAGAAATCCTTTACTTCGCCGTAGGGTGCGTCAATATGCTTACAGCCCGGATAGCCTGCGGCACCTGTTGTCCAAAGCCTGTCCTTGTAGCTGTCCCTCGGAGGAACGATACAGTTTGTGGTCATAAGCACCGGACCGTTGAAACTCTCAAATTCCTCTTTCTGCTTCCACCACGCATTGCCGTAATTTCCTGCGAAATGAGGATACTTTTTGAAGAACGGATAATAATGCGCAGGTAGCATTTCCGAGTGCGTATAAACATCAACTCCCGTATCCTTTGTCTGCTCAAGGAGCATTTCAAGGTCTTTCAGATCGTGACCTGAGATCAGTATTGCAGGATTTTTGCGGACACCGATATCAACTGTCGTGATCTCAGGATTGCCGTATGCTGTAGTATTTGCAGCATCAAGGTCAGCCATACCCTGAACGCCGTACTTGCCGACTTCCAGCGTGAGAGCCACAAGGTCATCGACCGACAGACTGTCATCAAGTGTTTTAGCAAGAGCCGACTGTAAGAAAGCATCAAGCTCCTCGTCATCATTCAGCAGAGCATTTGCGTGCTTGGTGTAAGCCGCAAGTCCTTTCAGACCGTATGTTATCAGCTCACGCAGAGAGCGTATATCCTCATTCTCTGTTGCAAGTACGCCGACAGTCTTTGCTTTCTCGGCATAGTCCGAACCGTTCCAAAGAGCTGTTTCGGGGAGTGATTCTTTATTCTGCACCTGTCTGAGCAATTCCTCTTTGACTGTAAGCGTTTCCTTGACCTTAGCAGTAATGCTGTCGAGATCGAAATTCGCATTGGTTATAGTGATGAACAGATTCACGCTAATAAGGTGGTTGATTTCGGGACAGACCTTCTGCCCCTCTGCACGAAGCCGAGTTGTGACCGCCGACAGTCCTTTTGTAACATATACGAGCAAGTCCTGCATAGCTGCGACATCTGGCTTTTTACCGCATACTCCCGAAACTGTACATCCTTTACAGCCTGCTGTTTCCTGACATTGATAGCAAAACATTTTCTGTTCCATAATAATACCTCCTGTTATATTGAAGGGCGATACATGAAACGATCTGCACCGCCCTTATCCTTATTCCTGTGAATTAAAATGCTCTTTCGCAAACTCCATATCCTGCACAAGCTCCACTGTTCCGAGATACTTGCCGTTCCTGTCACGAACTGCCATATATCTTACAAGCATCGTTCTGCCGCCCTTGTCCATCCATACGGGAACACAGTCACGGCGGTTATTGCGGAAATCGTCAATGATACCTCTTACCATCTGTTCGATCTTTGGCGGGTGGCAGGAGAACACCTCTCGGTCTATCGCCATTCCCGGACGTTTGAATACCTTTTCTCCCTCGTTAAAAAAACGGTTGATGTTGTCCGCATCGACAAAGGTGATCTCCATAGGTATCGTGTTGAACAATGCGGTTATCTGCTCTACTGTCATGTGACCGCCGGGCATTACGATTTCATCATTGTCCACATTTTGCTTTTCGGCAGGAGCAACATTTTCGGCTTCTTCCCATATCTCATTCGACACGTTGAAGCAGTCTGCATAGTCCTTGGAATCCCGGTAAATGCCATACCATTCCTCCTGCGTGAAATTCACCGCACATATCGGAAACAGGATATTCTGCTCCTTATAGATCATTTCCTCCGCACGTTTCAGGACAGCCTTCAGGCGCTCCGTCCGATCGGCAGAAAGTGCGGTTTCCTTTGCGAGAGAAGAAACCTCGTCCCTGATCTCATCATCGACTGTCCACATGACATCGGAGGGTCCGATAATGTCATATTTCACTTTCAGATGCGGATACAGCAGGTCTCCTTTCTTCGCATAGTGTATCGAAATATCACGCAATGCGGTCAGCTCGGCGGAAACATCATCACCGCTGTCGAGCTTATCTTTCAGCACGTTTATCAGCTTTTCAAGAGCATTGTTTTCCTGTGCGAACGTGTAAAGCGGGTGTCCCTTGACCTTTGCAAGCTGATCGGCACGCTCCTGCTTATCGGTATATGCCTCCTTCGGCTTACCCTTTGCCCTGACTTCCTGCCACGAGGGCTGCTGTTCTCTTTTCAAGGATTCCTCCACAGCACGTTCTGCATTGGCAATCTGTTCCTCACGGGTAGCACCGTGAAACAGCGCCGAATGAACATCGCAGAGCCGCTGCACCTCGGAGATAGGCGTACCCTCCTTGATGAGAGCCTGCTCCGCTTTCATGATCTCGCTTGCTTCAACATCACTGAAATTCTCTACGAATTCGGCACGGACGGTTTCCAGATCCTCGCCGCGTCCCAAACGTACAAGATAGCTTTTCAGCAGAGCAATGCGTATATCCTCATCAGCAACAGGGCTTGTTACAGGCTCATCGCTATCAGCTTTTTCTGCCGATACCTCATCAGCACCGATGACCTCAAAGCCCTTTTCTGCAAAAGCCTTAATGACAGTCTTCATAGGAATTTTCATCATTCCTGCACCCTTTGGAATAGTCATTACTCTGCCGAGCGTTTGCAGCTTTGCAGGCTTTGTGATCTCCGTAAAACCGAGTTCAAGCATGATATCCTTGACTTCCGGATATTCCTTAACAAGATCGTGTACTGTTTTCTTTAAGTTGATTATCTTAGCCATAATGTGACCTCGCTTTCGATTTAGTTGTTTAAGTTACGCTCTATTATTGTTACCTCCTTATGTTTTTTCAAAACATCTATCAAAAAAGTTGCTGTGGCTCTTGACTTTCTAATAATATTATAGTACAATAGAAGAGAAAAGTCTGTTGTATTTACAACGAAAGCAGGGATTTTATGAAAAAATATGCAGCTCTTTTGAAAAGAACAAAGCTATTCTCCGGTGTTGGGGAAAATGACATTCTATCTATGCTCCATTGCCTGAACACTCAGGTTCGGGAGTATAACAAGGGAGAGTATGCCTTTCGGCAAGGTGAGTATATCCGCAGTTTGATGATCCTTGCAGTGGGCAGACTTCACATTCAGAAAGAGGATTATTGGGGCAACCTGAATATATTGAATGAGATACGTCCCGGAGAAATGTTTGGAGAAGCCTATATTATACCAAACAGTGGAACTTTGATGAACGATGTTGTTGCTATCGAAGAAAGCGTAGTCCTCTTTTTTGATATAGACCGAATACTGACCGTGTGTTCCTCTGCTTGCCCCTTTCACACTCAGCTGATAAAAAATTTATTTTACACGATCTCAGATAAGAATAAAAGCCTTGTACAAAAAATCAGCTATATGTCTCAGCGTTCCACAAGAGAAAAACTGCTGTCCTACCTTTCAGATGAAGCAAAACGTCAAAACAGCAATTCATTCTCTATTCCATTTAACCGACAACAGCTTGCGGATTTTCTTTCGGTAGACCGAAGTGCTATGTCCAACGAGCTAAGCAAGCTGCGGAACGAAGGAATGTTGGATTTTCATAAAAATGAGTTTACCCTGCGGGAACTTTGATCTGCAAAAACCATACACATACCCCAAACCCAATGAAATTTCGGGTTTGGGGTTTTCTATACATAGAAATAAAACAGGGATATGCCTTCTGTGGTTGCCACATTAGACATATCCCATTTACTTTAGTTACAATACAGTCTGTTACTCTTGAATTTCCTGCATTATAGTTGCGCCGTCCTTGAAGCCGACCTTGTAAGCAGCTCTCATCTCAGCGGCAGCAGTCTCGCTCACACAGTCCAGTATCTTGTGAAACACATCAATCTGCTCCTCACTCAGCGAATCCTCAAAGGGGATACAGAGTTTGTTGAACTCGTCAGAGAACTCGGCGGAGTGAATATCGCCCTGTCTGTAATTGTACATCGCATCAATCATTTGTATCTGTCCTTTCGGTTTTATTGTTGTAAAACCAACCGTCCAAACTTTACCAAATAATCGTTGTTAAGGTGTTGCCTACGGCACCCCTTTCACCAATTATCTACACACCAAAATCCGCTATGGAATTATCATGGATATTGCCCACAACATAGTATTCCGAATACCTTATCGCGGGCATAAGATCACGGTCACAGGTGGGGTGTTCAATAAGTACTCCGTTGTCTATCCCGACAGCCATAAATTGATCATACTCCGCATACCACTTTATGAGATAGTAAGCGTATTCCGAATCGCAGGGCTCCGGGGCAAGTCTTTTTTCGGCAATAATATCATTTTCAAAGATTATTTTCCCATTCATGTCATACTCACCGATATTCCTATCCAATGTATGCGTGTCAATCTCAATCAGATACTTATCAAGAGATGACATAACAGCTGATGTCCTTTTTCTTGGAGGTACTGATAAGATGTACCCATTTTTGCCGACAAATAAAACATTGCCGTATAACCATTCGCTTGTAACTGCTGCCTTCGCCCTGACAACAAATAATTCGTTACGTTTTACCTTTTTCATGAAAACGACCTCCTGCATAAAAGTTTTTATATATGAAAATCGGGAACAGAACTATTCTGCTCCCGAATAACATATCTTATTAAAGCTCGTTTATGACCTCCGCGAAATCTTCAAGGTTATACGCTCCTTCAATAGAGTTATGATCGAAAGTCATAAAATACTTGAATTTTCTTCCTGCCTGTGCTGCCCAAGTCTGTCCAAGTTTCAATTTTGTTTTGCTGTCACCGTTGTCACGGTCATCGCCCTTTGCTTCAACAAGGACGATCTTACCGGACTTCATCATTACTATAAAATCGGGATAATGGTTGATAAAGCCATTGATATGAAAGCCTTTTTTCTCAATGATCCTATGCCACCACAGAACGCCCTCACAGCCAGCTATCACATCAAGAGTGCGTCTTTCAAAGCCGTTCATTTTATCCCATTCTGCTTCATACAGCGATTTCGGCACTTTATCCGTAGATTCGGACGGAGTTATCACCATAGGAAAAGTATATGTACCCTCGGTGAATACACGGTCACGCTCGATAAGATCGTAGAAACGTTCCAGCATATAGGCTTCACGCAGAGTTTTTATCTTCTCTTTGATTCGTGTAGCATAGGTGATATAAGAAGTTTCAAGTGCCGCCAGCTCGTCCTCGGTCATGTTTGCAATAATACGGCGGACATAGTTTTCGACCTCCGAAGTGCTGAAAGCATTATCACGGTTGATCTCATGGCAAATCTGCTTTGTGCAGCGTTCGATCTTTTCTTCAGGTGCGAGCTTTGCAAAGAGTTTTCGCAAATATTCATCTTCAAGGGAGGACAGTTTCTTATACTTCGGAACAGCTTCGCCCTGGCTCTCGACATCTATCTCAAACATTTCACCGGTTGACAGGCTAAAGGTAACAGAAGCGTCCTGCTCACTCAGTGAAAAGCCTTTCATCAGGCTTTCTTTTGTCAATAGAGCCGTATTGCCGCCGAAAAGATCTGGAACAGATTCAATGCAGAACTGCGGTATTTTTAGTTCCTGCGCCTGTTCGGTAAACTGCTCCTGAATACGATATTGTTTCAGCATATCACCAAGCTCACCACCTATCCAAACACTTTCTTGCTTTGATTCTTCTTCGTATTGCTCCGCTGTTTCCTCAGCCTGCGAGATCATTTCCTCAACAGACGGCAGAGCTGTTTTTACTTTTTCCGAGTACGGCGCAGGCTCGGCAGGTGTATGAATATCCGAGAAATCATCTTCTGTTTCCGTTTCAGGTTCGGGAGTAAACTGCATTGTGGTCTGCTCCTGCTGAGGTTCGGGAACAGGCGGCTCCGTTTCGATTATGGGGAGAGTATCGGCAGTGCGGTAGTCCTTGCGTGAGAAGCCTGCATTATTCAAACCTGCAACAATGCTGTCAAGGGTATCGTGGAACGCATTGGAGCAAGTAAGCACAAAAGAACTGTTCAGCAGCTTAGCACCGTGTTTACGGGCATAAGGCTGTCGAAGAATCCTGCCGAGTATCTGCTCAACATCGACTTTTGAGGTCTTATTGGCGAGACTTGCAAGGATATACGCAAACGGACAGTCCCAGCCCTCTTTCAGAGCATTGACCGTGATGATGTATCTTATCGGACAATCACGGCTCATAAGGTTTGTTTTGCCGAGATCGTTGACCTTTGAGGTCTTTATCACTATCTGATTTTCGGGTATCCCTTTGCCGAGGAGTTTTTCTTTTACCCTCTCGAAAGTTTCATTATCATTATTATTCTTTGGCTGCGCCTGAAAAAGCACAATCGGGCGAATATAGACCCCCGTGCGTTCTTCTTCCTCAATTGCCTGCTGTTCGAGAGTACCGCGCAGTAGAATTGCATCGTCAATAACACTGTCCCTTGAAGTGCGGTTATACACGATAACGGGGAGCTTTACCATATTTTCCTTTTTGAGCTTTCGGGCATCTACATACGAGATAATATTGCTGTTTTTGCGAGGGGTTGCCGTCAGATCGAGAACGAATGACGGATTGAGGTTGTTCAGCATTTCCACGCTGAGGTCTGAACCGGCATTGTGGCTCTCGTCAACGATCACTACGGGCGTGAGGTGGCGCAGGGCTTGTATCAAAGCGGTATCTGGAGTATCGGCAAGCAGTTCCGACTCGTCCTTGAAATAGTCGGCAAAGTTTTTGAGATTGCCGTTTTCCTGATAAACCTTGCGAACATCTTTCTTTTTGCTGTCGATACGGAGTGAGCCGTAGCTCAAAATGCAGACTGTCAGCTGTTCGTGTACCGTATCGGGAGTGAAATTCTGTCCGTTCAGGAGCATTTCCTTTGTGCAGACACCAACACGACCGCCGAAATCCGCATTTAACCGCCGTGTATATGGGTGATCGGGATTCATCAGGTTTGCCGTGGTCTGCACCAAAATCGGATCGGACGGCACAAGCCACACAACCATTTTCGGCTTTCCCTGCGGCAATGCGTCAAAGATACGGCGGACGGCAGCACAAGCCATAAAGGTCTTACCGCCACCTGTCGGTACTTTCATACAAACATGGGGAACTCCCTTGATACTGTTGCGGTAGCCGGGGACACCACCAAGACCAACGGCAACGTCCTGATCGCTCCAATATTTCTGCCAAGCCTTGTTTAGATCGCCTGTTTCATTCAGCGCAGACAGATATGCGGACAGATTGCCCATGACTTCACGTTGATAGCTGTTCAATTCCATAAGTCTGCACCTCACATTCTTGTAATGTCACGGGGTATCTTTTTGAACGTAATGTGGAACTCTTCAAGCTCCTCGTCACTCAAAATGCACTTGTCGGCATAGATCACATAGCTGTCGGCTTTGGTCTTTACCATGTGCAGAGATTCCCTGTCAAGAGTTGTGACCTCGTTTTTATCGTAGTAGAAATAGTAAGCCGTACCGAAATGCTCACCGAGGAAATACGGCTCGTCCTCCTTGTCGGTGACGGTCTGCTTTGTTTCGGTGAAATAGACATAGCTGCGTATCTTGTCAAGGGGAACATTTTCATTGAGGTATTCACCGTCAAGTAGAGTTTCGCCCAGCTCATAGAATGTAAAGCCGCCGCCCGTTCCCTCGACCGCCTTTTTGCCCTCGCCGTAACCGTCAATGACACGCTTCACACGCTCTGCGGTGATACTGTCGGCATAGTCCATCATCTCGATCAGGATAAACTTGCGATTGCCGCCGTCCTGCTTGTTCATGTTGAGGACAGCGTGGGCAGTTGTGCCTGAGCCTGCAAAGCTGTCGAGGATAATGGAATCTTTGTCGGTTGCAATTTGAAGAACACGCTCTAATAAGCGGGTAGTTTTTGGAGTGTCAAACGGTGCAGAACCGTCAAAAATAGCCTTTAGCTGTTTTGAGGCTTCATCGGTATGACCGACTTCATCATAAAGCCAAAGGTTTGTGGCAAGTTTACCACCAACATCTTCAAGGTATCTCTTGCAAGCAAGACCACCTTTACCTTTGCTGGTGAAATACAGTAAAGCCCATGTTCCTTTATCATAAATCTCTTGTGCTTTTTTGTATGTATCTTCACAATCATTTTTCAGCATAATAGCTGCTATTCTTTCAGGCACTTTTGAATCAGCACCGCAGATAACTGAACGTTTCTCATAATCATCAATCTCACGCAGTTCATATTCAGCCCAATAGGACATGATTTCAAACATCTGAGGTTGTCCGAAAGTCCAGCAGCGATTATTCGGAGGATATAGAAGTTTTCCTGTTATCGGGTGCTGAATTGCATATACCATACCTGTATGTGTTGCTGCCCCTGGTGCGCTTGCATCTCCTGCCTTCCACGGACGAGGATCGTTGTCAGGGCTTGAATATCTGCTGTCCATTTCTGCCGTTCTTGGCAATTTACCTGGCTGCCAATCACCGGACTTACCATAGACAAGGATATGCTCAACCTCAGCAGGAATGCCCTTTGAGTCATTTCGTGTAGAATATGTACGCTGCCACGAAATATTGGATACAAAACAGTTAGAACCGAAAATCTCATCGCAAATCATTTTCAGATAGTAAAGCTCATTATCATCAATGGATATAAAAATAACCCCGTCCTCCGCAAGCAGCTTATGCAGGAGCTTCAACCGAGGATAGATCATACACAGCCACTTATCATGACGGGACAAGTCCTCGCCCTCGCTGCCGACTACCTCACCGAGCCACTTTCTGATACGGGGATCATTGACGTTATCGTTGTAAACCCAGCCCTCGTTGCCTGTGTTGTATGGCGGATCTATGTAGATACAGCGGATCTTGCCTTCATACTGCGGTAAAAGTGATTTCAGCGCAGAGAGATTATCGCCGTGGATAATCATATTTCCGTCTGTTTCGCCGTATTCGTACTGCGCGTCAAGCACACGATACGGTACGTCCATGTGGTGATTGATGACTTTATCCTTGCCTATCCAATCGAGTGTCGGCATTTCGGTCACGCTCCTTTTAAATTCTTCAATTCCGTAATCAGTTCATTCGGAAAAGTCGGAGAAAGAATACAAGCTCTCTCCATCAGCTTGAATGAAGCCTCGGAACAGCAGGGCATATACCACAAGATTTCCCCAAGAAGCCCACACCATATATGGTCGTCATAACCCTGTTTTTCAACAGAGCGAAGCAGTTTCGCAGCATTTACAAGCAGATTTTGATTCGGCAGAATATCGGGATAGCTTTCAAGAGAATAGTTTTCCAAGGCAAGGTCAAAACAGCCCTTTGCCAGTATCAGAACATCTTTGTAGGATAGCTGCTGATTATTTTCTGTCATGTCGCTCATCTCCCTATTCCGAAAGATTGATAATCTTTTTTCCTTGCTTTTCAGCGTAGTTTACCGCAGCCCATGCTCCGCCGCTTTTTCTTTCAATGGCACAGATCACAAGGTCGGCGCGGTCTGCCATTGCTCGATTTCTGATACCGATAGCCGCCTTGAAATGTGCATTTGCGGATTCCGGGCATATCTCAACTTCATCATAATAGGCGAGGAAGTTTTCCATGTTGTCACGATACTCAGCACGTTCATACGGCAGCACCAACACGAGCGAGGTATTACCGTACCCATATAGCTTTGCAGCCTCACGGACAGCAGACGCGGCAGCCTGATCGAACTCGCCATCTCTGCCAACAAGAAATTCGACATATTCCTTGCTGTTGATAAGCTCACGCAGAATGGGCTTGATTTTTTCCTCTATCGCATATTGATTTGATAGCTCCCTGTGACCGAAAAAAGCAACGGTATATGTATTCATGCCCACATCGCCCTCCTGCGCCTATACATTCTTGAATATCATTTACCTTTTGATATATAATAAACAAGTAAGCAAAATTTCGCAAAATCTTTTGTTTTGGGTTAAAAGCCGGGAATTGGACGCTATTATTAAGTTTTCAAGCTGCTGTTTTGACGAACCGTTTACGTTATGCGCTCATCGTCAGGAGGTTCATGCAGCTGCGCTTATGCTCCATGGACGTATGAATATACCTGTCAAGAGTTATTTGAACGCTGCTGTGTCCTAATATCTCCGAAAGGGTCTTTACATCAAAGCCGAGTTCCACCGCACCGCTTGCGAAGCAATGGCGGCACACATGGAAATTATAATAGCCTACCCCGGCATTTTCGAGAATGTGCTTGAAACGGGATTGCATGGTACGCGGTTCAATGGGTTTCTCGGTTCCCGTAAGAACAAAGGCATTATTTTTACCTTTCACCTCTTTGAGCATGGGCATGATACAATCAGGAATGGGAATCTCACGGCGCGAGGACTGGCTTTTAGGCTCGGCAATTATCACTTTGGTTTTGCTGTCACCCTCAAAGCACTGTATACGCTGGATAGTGTGCCTGACGGTCAAAACACGTTTTTCCAAGTCGATGTTCTCCCATTTCAATGCGCAGATCTCGCCGATTCTCATACCTGTGTATAAAGACATCGCCACTCCGAGCGTGGAGTTATTGCGATTATCGTTTATATAGTTGGCAAGCCGTTTCTGCTCGTCTTTGCTCATGATAGTTATTTCCGGCTTTAACTTTTTGGGCATTATGATACCGTCGGTTACGTTATTGATGTGGTATTCGCGGCTCGCATACTTAAAAATCGACTTCAATACGACCATAATATCACTTATATAACGTGCAGAAAGTCCGTTACGAAGTTTTTCTTCCATAAATTCATAGACTGCCTTTGCTTTTATAAGTGCAGCGTTCATGCTGCCAAACGCCGGAACGATGTGTTTTTCTATCTTCATTCGGTAATTGGCGGCGGTAGATTCCTTTATTCTGTTTTTGCTTACGGAGAACCATTCGAGCGCCAACTCCTTGACGGTCATTTCCGTTATTTGTTCGGTGGTATGCTCCGCACTCTGACAAGCCGTTACCATTTTAAACTCCGCTTCTTCTTTGGTCTTACCGTAGAAGGAGCGGTATTTTTTATGTCCCGATTCGCTGCCGAGCGATACTCTGCACTCCCAGCGACCGTCCTTTCGCTTATATGTCGTCCCTCTTATCATTTTATCCTCCAAAAATCTATCTGTACAATTGACAATCAGCGCAAAATCGTGTATAATATCGTTATGGAGAATTTGGTTTTACCGTCCTTTCTCCAAACAAAAGATTTTGCGAAACGCTTCTGTATTTTACTGCGTTTTTCCGATCATAACGTTCAAAAAATCTCCGAGATCGGCTCGTCACCGAACTCGAACTTTTCAAGTTGCATATATTGCTTTATGTACGCATATTATAAAAATCCGATCCTTATTTACCTTATGGGAGGAGGGCGCCAACCATCTCCTCTCACAAGATAGGAAATGGGAGGGCAATTTTTTCTGGTCGATCTGAGCAAAATCTACTTTTTGCACAAATCAAGCCAATCCGAAGTATTCCTTTCCGTAACTTCTAACAATAGCTTTAATTTTGTTAACCGACTCCCACACGGACTTGGGGCTTACGTCTTCCGACCTCGCTATCTGTGTAGTATTCTGACCGTAAACAAGATACTTGATTGCCCTGCGGCAGAGTATCTCCCCATACTGTTCAAATGCCTTCTTGACTGTCAGGTAACGGTCGATTTTCTCAGTGTTATCATTTGTATATATCCCATTCATTTCACCCCTGATGTTTTCATCAAAGCCCAGACCGTCGCATCTGTTTGTGTAGTTTTTATCCTCCGCATTATCCTCGTTTCTGAAAGCTGCGAGCGTCATGCAAATCTCATTTGTGACCTCCATGAACACGGGGCAGCCTATATAATCCTTCTGCATATCCTTGACCTTTATAAGAACGGTCTTACGATTTTTCACATGGTCTGTCTGGCTTTCGTACATTTCCCTTGTTACATACACCTTAGTACTTTTCTTGCACAGATGAGGGTACAGCTTCTTGATGTCTATTTTGACATCGTTCTCGCCGTTTTTTTCTTTGGTGCAGGCACCCATCAGCAGCTTATATTCGCAGAGATCATGGTAAGCCTCTCTGCTTACGTTGAAAAATTCTACGCTCGAATTATCATCGGGGAAATAGTCCTTGACAGCGATTCTTACCGTCTTGCTGTCTGCTGTCTTTACGTTTGCGTTTGTACCCATGATAGTGTTATTCATAATGAAATCCTCCATTTTGATTGATTTTTGTTAAGCTCAAATTCAAAACGGAATATCAAGGATACTTGGCTGTAAGGCACAGCCATTTTGCCGATAAAAACACGAAAAGCCCCTTTCCGGCACACAAATGCCGGAAAGGGGCTATCTAACACGGTACAAAATCGAGCACAAAAAAAGCGCCGCACAAAATGACCGAATAAACTTGCATATATGAGTAGATATACTCACATACCGGTTTATCGGTCAGATTTTGTACGGCGCTTGGTAGTCCGCAGCCTTACGCTGCGCCTCCGCTAAGACGGGTTTCTCTCCCGCCCCATTTATGCACGATTAGAAATCTTAGTCTATATCCAATTGTAATTGTGGTATTATCAAAAATACCATTGGTGTCCTAAAAACGCAAGAACAGTAGCAATATGCTCTTGCGCTTCGGATACCTCATTATATCACTTTAAGAGTGACGTGTCAAGTGAATTGTAGCGTGAAAAATCAATTTTGTAGAAACGCACCTAAAAGCGCATTTCAAATGCGCAAAAGTAACCTGAATGCACAAACAAAAGTTTATTCTTGCGAATTGTATAAGGTGGGAGCGGAGTCTTATCACTCTGAGCCCACCTTTTTTGTTTCTTATTATCATTATTAGTCCTTAAAAGCCTGTAATTGCGCGTGTTTATAACTGTTTACTTTGGTTTTACTAAATTATATAGTCATAATAATAGGTTTGGCTCTAATAATACTAATTAAAATAATAAATCCTAGCAATATAGAAATTAAAGTATTACTGCCTAAATTAGCAGTGGTAATCTTATTAGATTTTTTAGAAGTAGTATCGTTCTCTTTAAAGCGTTCATTTGTGATTACTGTTAAGTATTCTAAAGTTTACACTAGTATTATAAAGATATGTATAATTATTATCCCACTTTTAGTAAGAAATCTGTCAGGTTTTCAATTTGCTTCTGTCGTGTTTATTAGTATAGTTGTTTCAGATTTTATTTATACATTAGATGTAGTTATTTCGTATTATATTACAAATAGAATAAAGGAGAAAGGTTCAAATGGGTAAGATCTTATATACTGAATCGTTAACAAAAGAATACGGAAAAAAGAGAATAATAGATTCTATTTCCATGAATATAAAAGAAGGCGAAATTTATGGCTTCGTAGGGAAAAATGGTGCTGGAAAAAGTACAACTATGAGAATGCTTTGTGGTTTAGCATATCCCACTTCTGGAAAAATCATAATGGATAGTAAATTGTTACCTAGTTATAGCAAGATTGGTGCTTTGATAGAATCTCCTGGCTTATACTACAATATGACAGCTATTGATAATCTATCCTATAAAGCAATAATGCTTGGATGCAATACCAAAGATGAGTTAAAAGAAATCCTTAAAAGCGTTGGTCTAGATAGTAATTTAAAAACTAAAGTTAAGGATTTTTCTTTAGGTATGAAACAACGTCTCGGAATAGCCATTGCTTTAGTTGGCAGCCCAAATCTTATGATCCTCGATGAACCAATAAATGGACTCGATCCACAGGGCATTGCAGAAGTAAGAGATGTATTGCTTGATTTAAACAAAAAAGGAATTACAATTATGATTTCCAGCCACATTCTTACTGAACTATATAAAGTAGCAACAAATTATGGGTTTATAAGTAGAGGCAAATTGCTGTTAGAAATCACTAAGGACAATCTTGATAAAAAATGTTCTGGAAAATGTTTATTAACAGTTAATAATGTTGATAAGGCAAAAATGATTTTATCTGATTTTGATATAGAGCACTCTAATAATAATGATTCTATTATTTTAAACAATGTAGATAATAGATCAGATGCTATAAACCTTCTTGTAAAAAATGGAATCAATATATTAAATATATCGATTGAAGAGACAAGTTTAGAGGATTTTTATTTTGATATATGTAAAGAATAATGGAAAGGATATACTTAAAATATGCTTATAAAAATAATTCATATGGATTTGTATCGAATGATAAAAAGTCTATCTACTTGGATAATCATTTTAGTATCCGGATTAGTATACTGCTTAATGCTTTTTGTATCAACATCAAGTTTTGGTGATGATATTTCTTTATTAAATCAAATATCTAAAGTTATATTTGGGGATTTTATTGCAATGTTTCTTGCAATATTTGTAAGTATTTTTTGGTATGCAGACTATAAAAATGGATATATAAAAAACACGTGGAACAGCGTAATAAATAAAGTGCATTTTATATTCTCTAAAACGATATGCGCATTAGTATTTATTGTTCTAGAATATATTTTCTTACTCTTTGTATCAGGTATATTTAATCTGGTGTATTTACATAATAAAGTCATTGGCGATTGGTCATCATTTATTAAATGTTTAATGTGTCAATTAATACTAAATGTAGCATTCGGGACAATAATAATTTTGGTGAATTGTCTTGTTAAAAATCATGCAATAGCAATCGCTTCGTGTATAGCTTACGTTACTATTGCACCTGTGACAGTCTATTCTGCTATAAACATATTAATTGGTAAAGTAGTAAGTGATAAAAATTTCTCAATTGGAGAATATCTACCATATGGCAATTTATATAATATAGTTCCTGACAGTTCAACCTCAGACTATACTAAAGCATATATTATATCTTTGGGATTTATTCTTATCTCATTTATTTGTACTAGTCTTGTATTAAGAAGAAGAGAAATAAAGTAAGATAATTATTTGAAATGAAAAAAATAATAACGAATATCTTTAGAGTGATTATAACGCTTATAGTATTTATACTTCTTACACATAGCCCCGTAATTAACTCTATACCTTTTATAAATATTGAGTCTGGTAGTATTGTACTTTATTGGAATACTCAAGAATATATTTTAATAGACTAAAAAACAAAGAGCTTTTCGAAGCTCTTTGTTTTTTGTAAAATATATATGTTTTTATTGTAAAATAATCTTTATAACGCTTGAAAAGTGAAGCATTTTATGTAATAATTAATTTAAATGTGCATAAACTATATATAATATTTGTTGTTATAAGGTGAGTGAGCAATTTGAACATCAAGAGTCTATGTAAGAGCATACTTTTCTTTATTTTGTATGCTTTGCTGCTTATAGTTTTCCAAACATTGTCATCCATTGTTTTAATGGCTGTAGCAGCTTTCAAAGGCATTCGGGATGAGGAGGTCATTACTCAATTTGCAAGTGATAATATACTTGTTTCTAATGGTGTATCGTTCATTTTAGTATCTTTAGTTCTTATACTTATTTTTAAAATTAGAAAAGCAAACATCAAAAAAGAGTTTAAATTGCAAAAATGCAAAGCTAAACATTTACTCATGTCAATTGCTCTCGCTTTTTCATATTCAATGCTCTTCTTTTTATTAACATATGATAATAATTTCGAGAATTCAGAAGCTATCCACAATTCTGTTGATTACTATTCCCGATTTGCACCCGGATTAGGTTTTGTTTTAATGATAACAAACCTACTTGTTTTAGCACCTATCTCGGAAGAACTATCGTTCAGAGGAATAATATACACACGAAGTGAATCAGGATCATCTACACTTATTCCTGTTATTGTCAGTTCTTTGTTATTTGGTATCATGCACCTGTCAGCCGGTGGGATATTGCTTGTTATCGGTGCTTTTGTGATGGGCTTTGTATTCAGCTTCATTTTCTACAAAACCAAATCACTATATGCCTGTATCTTAGCTCACTCGACTGCAAATCTTCCTGACTTTATTTTCTATAATCACCCTAAAATATCAGGAACACAGACAGTTGTAATTTTAGGTATATCAGCTGCTATAATGATTGCTTCCTTTGTTTTATTGTATAGATCTGAATAATACTTTATAAATACATAACGAGAGCATCTATTTTGGATGTCCTCGTTATTATTACATATCTGCCATTTTAGAATGGCTCTTATTGTTTATTCATACTCATCTGAACATCTGTCAATTCCATGTATAAGTTGAATATAAACACACTCCGCACGTTCACGCTTCTCTCCTTCGGTGGACATCATGAGTTCAAGGAAGTACGCTTTTGCTTCTTCGTAGTCGTTCCAGACCTTACATTTACCATTATATACGGTGGTGACGGTGTTCGATTTCGGCATTGCTAATTCGGGTATTGCTAACATATGGTTACCTCCATTTTTTTAATAACGATATTGTTTTACTGATGATTATATATTGAAAAATAGCTGCTTGGGCTTAGGTCTCCATATGAAATGCTTTCTTCAGAAAGGTTTCCCCCAATAAATACATAAGCTTCTTTATGGGCACCAGCCTAATGCGGGCGGGGGCTATTATTTACAGCTTTTTGCGCAGGCCGTATCTGTGGCGGCCTGTTACACCACAGGCATTTTCAAAGCGGACGAATTCTGTGTAGCCGTTTGCTATGTAGAAGAGTGCGTTTTCTTCACCTGCTGTCCAGAGGTAGGCTTCATCGCAGCCCTGCTCGGCGGCACATTTTTCCAGCCGGAGGAGGAGCCTGCTGCCAATGCCCTGCCTGCGCAGGTCTTTGCGCACCCAGAGGTCTGATATGTAAAACAGCCTGTGTTCTCTCAGCCCCGAGGCGTAGGCGGTGATATTCCCGCTGTCATCTTTTGCGGCAAGCTCCTTGCGGTTCTCTGCCTGCGGGGGAATGCCCAGGGCTTTGTCAATGGCGGCGAAGTCTTCGTATATGCGGGCAAGTTCTTCTGACGTTATTTTAATGCTCTCAAATCTCATGCTCTCACCTCGCTCCAATTATAGCAGATAGCGGGCTGAGTGTCAAATATTTCAGCTAATTTTCACCAACATCATGCACTAAAGCTTTGAATATCCCTTGCATATTTTTTCACACTATGCTATAATATACCCAAGCGGTGCCTTGCCGCGAAGAAAGATAAAAAAATTGAAACAAAACATGAGGTGACAAAAATGGCATTAAATCACGACCTTTTTATCCATGAAGCAGACCGCACAGCGCTGAACGCATTGAAGGCTATACCGGGTTTCACACCGCTGCTGCGGGGATTTATGAAAATATGGAACGAGCGTCAGTTCAAGCTGATGAACCTGTCAACGTTTGTCAGGGCTGATGAGTCGCAGATGTCCAAGTACCACGATATGCTCATACCTATCTGCAAGCGGCTGGATATCCCCGTGCCCGACCTTTATGTGTCGCTGAACCCCTATCCCAATGCTTACACATCAGGTGACAACGAGCCTTTCATCGTTATGACCTCGGGCCTGCTGAACACTGTTCCCGAGGAGCTTATACCCACGGTGCTTGCCCATGAGTGCGGGCATATCGCCTGCCACCATGTGCTTTACCTTACCATGGGCAGACTTATCCTCAGCGGTGCATTGAGCGTGCTTGACCTTTCGCCCCTGATAACCCAGCCTGTGAGCATGGCATTCTATTACTGGATGCGCTGCAGCGAATATTCGGCGGACAGGGCAGCGGCAGTATGTGACGGCTCGGGCAGCAACACTATCGAGCTTTGCATGAGGCTGGCGGGCTTTGACAAGAATGTCCCCATAGCGCCTAATAAGGAAGCTTTCCTCAGGCAGGCAGAGGAATACTATAAAATGGTAGATGAGTCCGCCTGGAACAAGGTCATGGAATTCATGATGTTCAGCCGCGCCACCCACCCCCTGAATGCCCTGAGAGCTTACCAGTGCAACAAGTGGACAAGCACCACCGATTTCAAGCGCATGGTGGAATATCTTGATGACCTCGACAAAGGCCAGCAGAGCGCCTATGTGCCTTTGAACGTGGCACTGAGCAGCTTCCTGAAGAGAGATGCAGAGGCAGTTGCCAATGAACTTCGTGAGGCAGGCTTTACCAACATAGTGACCATGCGTTCCGCCCAGGAGCGTTCGGGAATGCCTGTAAACGGCATTATCTTGATCACCGCCGACGGCAGGACGGATATAAAAATGGGCGAGTGGCTGCCTGCGGGCATACCCTGGCTCATAACCGCCTACCAGCCCCTTTCTGCCGCGGAAGAAAAGGCGGCTCACCCGGGACAGGCCTGCGTGCCTTATTCCAGCGTGGGCTACTGCGGCAGAGATTACCGCACTGTAGTTGACGAACTGCGTGCCCTGGGCTTTACCAACATCTCCGTTTGCGAGCAGGCGGATATCAAGGTGAAGTTCCTCATCAAGGAATACAGCGTGGCGCATATCTCCATAGACCATGTGGACAGATTTGACAAGAACAGCTGGTTCAGCCTGAAAGCCCCCGTATCCATAAGATACCATGTAATGGCACAGAGCTGATCTCGCTGAAAGGAGGATAGGATATCATGGGACTTTTTGACAACATTGGAACACCCCCCGCACCCGCACCAAAGCCCTCGGGAAACAAGAGCGTTGATGTGACCTTTGCAAAGCTTCCCGATAATTTTGCCGAGTTCACTGCACTGCCCCAGGCAAAGCTTGCAAACCCCTTTGACACTGCGGCGCTGACGGTGCTGGCGCTGTGCTTTTATCCTCAGGATAAGGAAGCTTCTTTGAAAATGCTGAATTTCCTGAAAGGTCCCCAGCCCCTGTCCGCTTACGAGCAGCAGTTCCTGCGGGACAGGTTCATGGACTCGGACTATGTCCCCCGCAGCTATTTCACAGGTGCGTGCCCCGAAAATGATTACAAGCCCTCTCAGCCCTACACTGTCAGGGTAAGCGAGAATCCCTATTCCTATCAGGAGCAGGGCTATGCCAAGCTGTATCTGAGTTCGGGCGGCGCTGACAGCCCCCGTGCTGTCACCCTGCGCCTTGCCAAGGACGGCAAGTGGTACCTGTGGGAGCAGTTTCTGCTGGCAGGCATACGTCAGCCCTCGTCCTCATCGCCATGGGCCTGATTTTTTAATTCATAATTATTGGCAGGTATTATGGATCGGTCTGTCTTTGGCTGGTTTGTGGCGGACACGGGCTTTTTTAAGCTTACATTTTTGACAAGAAAAGACCCCTGAGGATTTTTCCTCAGGGGTCTTGCTGTTTGTTATCAGAGATTATTGAGCATTTCGGTAAGGTTAGCTACCAGAGCCTTTGCCTTGACCTCTTTTTCGCGTATCTCGTTGACTACCTTTTCGGGAGCCTTGGACATGAACTTCTCGTTGTTCAGCTTGCTGTTGACAAAGTCCAGTTCCTTGTTGGCCTTTTCAAGCTCCTTGGTGATACGAGCCTTTTCAGCCTCGATATCCACCAGCTCTCTCAGTGGGAGCAGCAGCTTGGCATCGGCGGTGGCAACAGTTACCATGCCGCTGATATCTGCGGGCTCTTCGGCGGTAACAGTAACCTCGGAGGCGCTTGCCAGCCTCTTGAGGAAGTCAACTGCCTCAGCGTAATCAGTGGTGTTTGCTGTTACTATGGAGATATGCGCCTTTCTGGAGTTGGGCACGTTGTGACCCGAACGGCACTCACGGACAGCTCTTACAGCCTCCATTATCTTCTCCATTCTTGCCTCGTCCTCGGGGAAGTCCAGCTCAGCCTTGTACTCAGGCCAGCTCTGCATCATCAGGAAGCCGTCCTCGTGGGGCAGTGCCTGATAGATCTCCTCAGTGATGAAAGGCATGAAGGGGTGCAGCAGCTTGAGAATATCTGTCAGCACATAAGCCAGTACGTTCTCAACGTTCTTCTTGGCAGCGGCATCATCACCGCCAAAGCGGTTCTTTGCCAGCTCTATATACCAGTCGCAGAAGCTGTTCCAGATAAAGTCGTAGACCTTCTGGGCAGCCACGCCCATCTCAAAGTGTTCAAGGTTGTAGGTAACTTCCTTGATGACCTTGTTCAGGCCGGAGAGTATCCACTTGTCCTCCAGGGTCAGCTCCTCAGGCAGCTCTATCTTGTCAATGGTCATGTTCATCAGCAGGAAGCGTGAAGCGTTCCAGATCTTGTTGGTGAAGTTTCTCATGGCCACTATCTTCTCTTCGCTGTAACGCATATCGTTTCCGGGGGAAGAACCCTGTATCAGCATAAATCTCAGTGCATCGGCGCCGTACTGTGCGATGACCTCCAGGGGGTCGATACCGTTGCCCAGTGACTTGGACATCTTCCTGCCCTGAGAATCTCTTACGATACCGTGGATAAGTACGGTGTCAAAGGGTGCCTTGTCAGTATAGGCAAGACCAGAGAATATCATTCTGCTTACCCAGAAGCCGATTATGTCATAACCCGTTACCAGTGTGTTGGTGGGGTAGAAGTAGTTGTAGTCATCAGACTGGTTATCAGGCCAGCCCAGTATGCTGAAAGGCCACAGCGCAGAGCTGAACCATGTATCCAGCGAATCCTCGTCCTGAGTCAGGTTCGTGCTGCCGCACTTCCTGCACTTGCAGGGTGCAGATTTTGCCACGTTTATCTCGCCGCAGTCGCCGCAGTACCATGCAGGTATCCTGTGGCCCCACCACAGCTGACGGGATATGCACCAATCTCTTGTGCCTCTCATCCAGTTGAGGTATATCTTGGTGAAACGCTCAGGCACGAACTTTATCCTGCCGTCTTCAACAGCCTTGATAGCAGGTTCAGCCAGAGACTTCATCTTAACGAACCACTGCTTGGATATCATAGGCTCGATAGTTGAGTGGCAGCGGTAGCAGGTGCCTACATCGTGCTTAAGGGGCTCAACCTCTTTCAGCTGACCCAGTGCCTCCAGGTCGGCAACTATGGCCTTTCTTGCCTCAGCAGTGGTCATGCCCGCATACTTGCCGCAATCCAGGACTTCGGGCTCGCCCTCAGTCATCAGGCCGCTGGCTTTCAGCTCTTCATAGGCAGCCTTGTCCTCGGCGCCTGTCATGTGGCCGTCATATGTAAAGCACCTTACGCTGGGCAGAGAATGCCTCTGACCAACTTCAAAGTCGTTGGGGTCGTGGGCGGGAGTTATCTTAACTACACCTGTACCCTTTTCCATATCAGCGTGCTCATCGCATACAATGGGTATCTCCTTATCCAGCAGAGGAAGTATAGCGTGGCAGCCGTGGAGGTGCTTGTATCTGGGGTCTTCTTCGTTTATGGCAACGGCAGTATCGCCCAGCATGGTCTCGGGGCGGGTGGTAGCTATCTCCAGGAACTCGCCTGTTTCCTTGACCTTGTAGAGGATATGCCAGAAATTGCCGTCCTTGTTCTCATACTCAACTTCCGCATCGGAAATTGAGGTCTGGCACTTGGGGCACCAGTTTACCATACGGTTGCCGCGGTAGATGAGCCCCTCTTCGTAAAGCTTTACAAATACTTCCAGCACTGCCTTTGAGCACTGCTCGTCCATGGTGAAATGCTCTCTCTCCCAGTCGCAGGAAGAACCCAGTGTTCTCAGCTGTTCAACTATACGTCCGCCGAACTTTTCCTTCCAGGCCCAGGCTCTCTCCATGAACTTATCTCTGCCCAGGTCAGCCTTTGTCAGCCCCTCCTGACGCATAGCCTCAACTATCTTGGCTTCGGTGGCTATGGCAGCGTGGTCGGTGCCGGGTATCCACAGGGCAGCGTAGCCCTGCATTCTCTTGAAACGGGTCAGTATATCCTGCATGGTGTTGTCTACCGCGTGACCCATGTGCAGCTGGCCTGTAACGTTCGGGGGCGGCATAGCGATAGAGTAAGGCTTTTTCTTGGGATCTGCTATCCCCCTGAAACAGCCGTTCTTTTCCCACGCGCGGTAGGTACGCTCTTCTACCTCACGGGGGTCATAGGTCTTTGATAATTCTTTCATCTATAAGCTTTCCTTTCAAACATCACTCCCCGCCTCCGCCTGGCGGAAACGGGGTGTGAAAGCGTTAATTTACTTTTTCAGTGCAACAGTTACCTTTCTGCCGTCCTCATACTCAACTTCGTATGAAGTATCAGCATCAGCTATCTCACCGCTGTCAGACAGTGTTTCGCCGCAGATGTAATCTACCCATGCCGCAGGCACATCGCCTGTCAGCTGCATAGATATCTTGTCGGTGATAGCACAGCCCAGCTTGCGGCGGGCATCCTGTATGCTTCTCACGATATCTCTTGCGAAGCCCTCGTCACGCAGTTCATCGGTGATAGTCAGGTCAAGGGAAACAACAATACCCTTGTCGGAAGCCACGTGCTGGCCTGCCTTAGCCTGATAAGTCACCAGTATAACTTCGCTGTCGAACTCTTCCTCAGTGCCGTTTATGTTCAGCACTGCCTTGTCGCCCTTAAGTGCGAACTTGCCGCTCTTGACAGCCTTGATGATATCGGGTATCCTGTCGGGATATCTGTTTCTTATCTCGTTGAAGTTGGGCGCATACTTGATCTCAGCCACGCTCTCGGCGCTTTCGAGTATCTTCACGCTCTTGACATTCAGCTCCTCAGCGATTATATCCTTGAAGCTCTCAACTACGCCGTTGCCCTGGCTGTCGCTCAGTGCCACGCACAGCTCGCTCAGAGGCTGGCGGTTCTTGACGTTGTTCTTGCTTCTGATAGATCTTGCCAGATAGATGACATTTCTTACCAGCTTGACTTCATCCAGCAGCTTGTCATCACGGAAGCTGTCGGGTATCTCAGCCCAGCTCTCCAGATGAACGGAGTAGCCGCCTGTCAGTGTCTTATAAAGCTTTTCAGCGATGATAGGCGCAGCAGGTGCGAACAGCTTGCACATATTCACCAGTACATAGTACAGTGTCTCGTAAGCGTTCTTCTTGTCCTCGCTCAGACCTTTCTCCCAGAAACGTCTTCTGGAACGTCTGATGAACCAGTTGGTCAGGCCGTCTACCAGCTCGATAAGGTTCTCGACATACTTGTTTACGAAGTAAGCGTCCATATTCTTGCTGATAGCATCGCTTGCCTCCCACAGCTTAGCCAGCATCCAGCGGTCAAGCTGGTTGTCGGAGGTCGGGGGTGTCAGGCTCTCGGGCTTGAAATCATCTATATTCGCATAAGAGATGTAGAAGTTGCAGGCATTCCACAGAGGGAATATGATCTGCTGAAGTGCATCGGATATGCCGTTGTCGTCAAACTGGAGATCACCTATGAGCATAGCGTTTGTCTGATAGAGGTACAGCCTGAATGCGTCGGTACCGAACTTCTTCATCAGCTCCATGGGGTCGGTGTAGTTCCTGGAGGACTTGGAAAGTTTCTTGCCGTCCTTGGCCAGGATAGTACCGTGTACCACGCAGTTCGAGAAGCAGGGCTTGTCGAACAGTGCCACAGAGAGAACGTGCAGGTAGTAGAACCAGCATCTGATCTGACCTGTGTACTCAACTATGAAATCAGAGGGGAAGTGGGAATCGAACCACTCCTTGTTCTCAAAGGGATAGTGCTTCTGTGCGAAAGGAACAGAGCCGCTTTCAAACCAGCAGTCAAGAACTTCGGGAACTCTCACCTTTGTGCCTGTGCAGCCCTCGCAGTTACACTTGAACTTGATCTTGTCCATGTACTGCCTGTGCAGGTTGGTCAGCCTTACGCCGCTGGCCTGCTCGATCTCGTCGATAGAGCCGAGAACTGTCCTGTCGCCGCAGGTGTCGCACTCCCAGATCGGGATAGGTGTTGACCAGTATCTGTTTCTGGAGATGTTCCAGTCACGGGCATTCTCCAGCCACTTGCCGAATCTGCCGTGCTTAACGGTCTCGGGTACCCAGTTTATCAGCTCGTTCTGAGCTATCAGCTTGTCTTTTATCTTTGTAACATCGAAGTACCATGCGTCCATGGCCTTGTAGATAAGGGGTCTCTTACATCTCCAGCAGTGAGGATAGTTATGCTCGATGGTGCCGTCTGCCACAGCCTTGCCCTGCTCATACAGGAAGCGTATAACAGTGGGGTTCATCTCGATAACGTTCTTCTCGCCGTCAGCTTCGTAGAAGTCGGTGACTTCCTCGGTAAATCTGCCCTTGGCGTCAACAGGGTTCACCAGGGGGATACCGTTGTTCTTGCAGGTCCAGTAGTCGTCCTCACCGAAAGCGGGAGCTGTATGCACGATACCCACACCTTCGTCAGCGCCTACATAGTCAGCAGTAACTACCCTGAATGCCTTGTCCTTAAGGTCAGCAAAGTAGGGGAACAGAGGCTCGTAGGTTCTGCCCACCAGCTCTTCGCCCTTAGCGGTCTTGACTATCTTGGGCTCCTTGCCGAATATCTTGTCATATCTGCCCAGCACTGCTGTACAAGCGATGAATATCTCCTCGCCCACGTCACAGAATGCATATTCCAGATCCTTGCCCACAGCCAGGCACAGGTTTGAAGGCAGTGTCCAGGGAGTGGTCGTCCATGCCAGGAAGAACACAGGCTTGCCGTCGATGACTTCCTCGGTCCTGAACTTGGTGATTATCCATCTGTCCTGACGGGGTCTGGTAGAGTCAGACTCTCTCGTATCGGAAATGGACAGTGAAGTCTCGCAGTGGGTGCAGTAAGGGGTAACTCTGTAATCACGATAGATGAGACCCTTGTCATAGCACTGCTTGAACGCCCACATGACACTTTCCATGAAAGTGGGGTTCATGGTCTTGTAAGCGCCGTCGTAATCTACCCAGCGCGCCATCTGCTCAACGTACTCTTTCCATGCTTCGTTGTTGCCGCTTACCAGCTCAAAGCACTTGTCGTTGAACTTGTCTATACCCAGTGTATTCTCGATGTAGTTCTTGTCGTCTATGCCCAGGTCCTTCTCGACCTGATTTTCTATAGGCAGACCATGGCAGTCCCAGCCCCATACTCTGGGGACCTTGTAGCCCTTCATCGTCCAGTAGCGGGCGATCATATCCTTGATGAAGGATACCAGTATAGTGCCGTGGTGGGGCTTGCCTGTAGGGAAGGGAGGACCGTCATAGAACACGACCTCGGGAGCTTCCTTGTTGACCGATTTTTCAAATACGTTCTCGTCTTTCCAGAATTTCAGCACATCAGCCTGAATTTCAGGAATGTTCGGCTTTCCTGCCAGTTCTTCGTACTTCAAATTTTTCACACACCTTTTCTTAGCGGGGGCTGTTCTATTTAACCCGCGCCTAAAATATACAAAATCAATTATACCACTGTATAATATCATTGTCAAGCATAATTTATTAAAATTTGCCGAATTTATGGGGCTTTGCCCGAATGTCTGCCCTAGTCCTCAACTATGGATTTGACAGGTGCGGTATCCCGCTGATACTGTGCCCGCTTTGCCGCCAGTACCTTAAGTATTATCCACCAGATGAGTATGATAAGCTCCAGCACTGCCACCGCCCCCATGGGGTAATGGTGTTTCATGTACTCGGTGTTGATGTTCTGCATATCTTCCTCGACCCAGACCTCGTCCAGCCTGTTGCTCAGGTAGTCGATGAAATACTGTGAAGCCCGCAGATAAAGCCCTGTTCCCACAGCTATCACCGCCATGGCAGGTATGTGCTTCCTGAAAAATTCGACTATTATGCCCCCAAGCACCAGCACGTCCCCTGCGAGCATACACCAGCCCACCCAGGCAGGCGGCTGGGGGTCTATATACCCGCCGAAAGTGCCAAATATCATTATGAGCCCGTAATACACTCCCGACCAGGCAAAGGGCAGCAGCATCAGCAGCCTGATGAACAAAAATCCCAGGGGTTCCTTGCCGTATCTGCCGTACTTGGTCTTTCGCAGCAGTTTTTTAGCCGACTTGCTCTGCCTGCGGCGGGCTTCTTCTCTGGCTTCCTGCTCTTCCTCTTCCAGCTCCCGCTTAGCCTGAAGCTGCTTTTGGTGCCGGGCTTTCAATCTATCCTTTTTTGACATATTTTACCTCTGTTATGTAATATAATTATCCCAATTTGGTTGTGTATTGTTTTCCCCCGCCTTCGGCGGGGGAAACAATACGAAAAAGCTATTCTGTATCATCAGCAGTACACTTCAAAATTGGGATATATAATTTTGAACTGAAATATTATACCATACTTTTATATGCATTTCAAGGCGCAAATTTGAAAATTTTGCTATTCCCGCAAATTTCAGCCGCTGCTGCCAAGACAAATAATGCTTGCGGAAAGCTTGGTATGAAAGCTGCGTCAGCTGTCAAAAATATAGCTGAGAGCAAAAATCGAAAAAAGGCAGTTCTTCTGCCGAAAGCAAAGGAAGATACCAAAATGGAGATAAGAAAATTTTCAAAACAGACAGCTGCCGCCTTTGGCGCGGCTGCCCTGAGCCTGCTGGGGCTGGCAGGCTTTTACGGCAAAGCCCTCCCTGACAGATACAACGTGGGCAGCGGGGGCGAACTCACCCTGAACACTTTTTTCACCATATCCTCACGGCCTGCAAAAAACATCTGCACGGTGGCGCTGACGGATATGTCGGCAGGCGGCTCCCATTCCTCCGAGAACACCCTGCTGCTTTTCGGCAGTGTGCCTGTCAAGGACGTTACTGCCGTCAGCGAGCCCCGACCTCAGCTTGTGCCCTGCGGTGAGACCTTCGGCATAAAGCTGCTGACCGACGGCGTGGTAGTGGTGGAGCTGACTAAGGTAGGCGACAGCTGTCCTGCCCGTGAATGTGGCATACGCAAGGGTGATATCATTGTTTCCATAGACGGGAAAAATATACGCTCGAACCGTGATGTTTCCGCTGCCGTAAGAGAATGCTGTGAGGGCGGCTGCACTGTCAGGCTGCGGCGGGGCGGCAAGGATATGACCCTGACTATTTTCCCCGTATGGTGGGAGGGCAGCTACAAGGCAGGTATGTGGGTGCGGGATTCCTCGGCGGGCATAGGCACCCTGACTTTCTATGATGAGGACACAGGCATTTTCGGCGGCCTGGGGCACCCAGTCTGTGACAGCGACACCAAAGAAATGCTGCCCCTTTCCGAGGGCGCGGTGGGCAGCATAGGCATAACGGGGCTTATACCCTCCTCTGAGGGCTGCCCTGGGCAGCTGCTGGGTGAATTCAAGGGTGACGAAGTGCTGGGGGACATAACCCTCAACTGCGAGCAGGGGCTTTTCGGCAGGCTGGAAGCACCTCCCGACAAAAAGGAAGCCGTTGAGCTGGGCTACAAGCAGGAGATACGCAAAGGCCCCGCCGAGATATACAGTTCCCTTGACGGGGGAGAGCCCAGGGCATACTCGGTGGAGATAGAGCATATCGACCTGAGCGACAGCGCCCCCCATGACCTGGTGGTACACATAACCGACAGGGAACTCATCGGCGAAACAGGGGGCATAGTACAGGGCATGAGTGGCTCGCCCATTATCCAGAACGGCCGACTTGTAGGTGCTGTCACCCACGTCTTTATCGACGACCCCACCCGTGGCTATGGCATTTTCGCCGAGGACATGGCCGAAGCCGCCCTGACATCATAAAGCAGAACACCCCCGCTTTATGGGTGGCACTCACAAAGAAACTTGTGTGTTTTATCGGGGGAAACCTTTCTGAAGAAAGGTTATCCCCCAGCAGAACATATAAGCTTCTTCATGAGAACTACCCATAAAGCGGGGGTGTGTGATTTTATGACTTATTCAGCAACATCAAATGCGACTTTCTCACGGGCTATACCATTTTCTTCCATGAATTTCAATATCCTTTCAATTGCAGCGTCGCCGTGCTTTTGCAATGTTTCATCGCTGACAGGTCCTTCATAGAGCGAGCCGTTTACCTGTACCCAGACTACCTTTCTGGGGGGAAATTCACCTGTTCCGTCGTCATCCAGGTCATAGATCCCGATACTTGTCGATGCATGGAGATCATTTTCCTTTATGAACTGATATAACATCTTGTTGCAGGTCAGCAGGTCGGCATCGGCAGTATCGGCGGGGCGAATGTTCTTCACCTGTGCCGTCAGCACCATAAGGTCGGTCAGATCCACCTCGCCGTCAACATTGATATCAGCTGCAAAAAGCTGTTCGCTGTCAAGGGCTTTTATGGATTTCACATGAGCCGCAAGCATGACAACATCGGTGACATCGGCATTGCCGTCACCGTTTATATCGCCGCCGATCACAGGTTCAGCGCATACGGGCAGTATCATCGTGCCGCCTATGCAGGCAGCGGTGAGCAGGGCTGTGAGTTTTTTTGTTATTTTCATGGCTATTCCTCCTTTTGTGACAGAACGTCAGGTCTATTCAGGCAAATCATATCTTAAACGGTATGTATCTATGTTGTTTTTCTCAACAAAGTCCATCATCTTGTTTAATGCGGCCTGACCTCTCCTTTGTTCTCTTTCGGGGGACACCGGCGATACTATACATTCATTGTCGATGGTTATGTATACTACTTTCCTTCCGATCTCGTCATCATACATGATCTTGGCATAAGCTTCAAGTTCGTTTTCATCGATGAACTTTGTTACCATGCCGAGGATGGTATCAAGGTCGGTTATTTCTGCTCTTATGTTCTTCACCTGTGCCGTCAGCACCATAAGGTCGGTTATATCCACCTCGCCGTCAACATTGATATCAGCTGCAAAAAGCTGTTCGCTGTCAAGGGCTTTTATGGATTTCACATGAGCCGCGAGCATGACAACATCGGTGACATCGGCATTGCCGTCACCGTTTATATCGCCGCCGATCACAGGCTCGGCGCATACGGGCAGTATCATCGTGCCACCTATGCAGGCAGCAGTGAGCAGGGCTGTGAGTTTTTTTGTTTTTTTCATATGGATCCCTCCATCTCTTAATAGCTTATATTCGGATTATCGAAATAGAATTGCAAGTGATATTTGGTGATTCGACTACTAGTATTTGCTGTGGAGTCAAATTCTCCGTGATGAATTGCCAGTGCTGTATATATTTTTTTCGTTGAACCGCCGAACTTATACTTAGTAACAGTATAGACTGGCGCACCGCTTTGGCCATGCCCCGTATCAACGCTATAATGTAGGCACTGGGAATTACTGTTCCCAACGACCCAGCCTTCTCCAGAGTAGAATGTATTATCACCTCTAAAACCTGTGACACGCAGAGGAATGTTAGCATAATTTGTGGCATTTACATTGTACGAAACACCAAGATTAAAATATTTATGTTCAGCTGAAGATAACTCGGAATTGATTGTCAATAGGGCATAATCAAATTTATTATTACCATTGGTTATATACTCAGCAGGAATGTGTGCTTGAACTGCACTATAAGGAGTAGATATCAAATTTCCACTACTGTCATATGAATAAGCAGTAACAACCATGTTAGAACACCATTTGGAGTGTTCTTTATCATAAACACAATGAGCGGCAGTAGCGATTATATGATCATCTATGATAAATCCAGTTGCACTTCTGGGCGCATTATTCTTGAGATAATCTAACTTTACTATACCTGTTATTTCAGCGTGGTCGTAATTAACTTCAGTTTCATCGGTGCCAATTATAGAAGTTATGAGAGAACTGGGTGTTGACATAGTCGTTGAGCTTGGAGTAAGGTTGTATGAGGTTCCGGTTTCTGACGCACTATTTGAGAAGTTGTGTTTCAGATACTGCCTTGGAGTCATGCTTGAAGCAAGATAGTCAGGGGTAAATCCGGAAGTAAGATTGAAGGGGTAAGATGTGTTAGTAGTTTCTGAATAGAATGTGGCATTATACGTCTTATTCTGCACATATGCTGAAATACATTTTACATCGGCTTCGTCAACTGTCATGCTGCGATTAGCATCCAGCTGATTGTAGTTATCAACTCTCAGATATCCAAGCAGATAACCCTGAACGGCGAGAACATCGGTGACATTGATGTCACCGTCGTGATTGACATCACGAGGATCATAAAGGGTTGCACTCTCCATATCAGCGAAATTAGCGAATGCACCTATGACACAACTTGATGCACAAATAGTCATAGCGGCAAGACCCGCAACCAATGATTTGAAAAGTTTCATTTTGCATAACCTCCTTAGCAAATTAGTTAAATGAGTTCGTTTGTGAGTTATTGTTAAACAAAGGTTTATGTTTTATATATATAATTGTACAGTATATAAAAGAAAACGTCAAGGAAAACATTTCCAATTACGAATAAATTCACAACTTATTTACGATAAGTTTACATTTTTGATGATATCTTCCGTTTCCTCCCGCCGCACATAAATACTCGGAAAACATGAATATCTCTGCCTTTCAGCCCTTTGCTGACCCGCCCCTTTTCAGCTGATATCCACCCGTATATCCCCACGGTTTTGTCGGAATTCTTTATTGCGAAAAAATATTGACATAATAAGGGAGCTAATGTATAATGTAATCAGCATTATCCCGCAAACTTAACTTCATGCGTGAATAAGGAGGAATAGTATATGACAAAGAAGATCATTTCAGCGGTTATGGCTGTTACACTGGGGTTTGGTGCAGCGGCGGCAGTGCTGCCCGCAGGCAGTGCTTTCAGCATGGCGGTAACTGCTTCTGCGGAGGACAAAAACAGCGGCAAGTGCGGCGAGGAGGCCGAATGGGTTCTGGACGGCGATACCCTGACAGATGTCAACAACGACGGGAACGTAAATGTCACCGACCTGAATCTGGTAGCCGCCCGCGTAAAGGGCATAAGGCCGCTTTCGTAAACCAAAACTGAATGTCCCCCGCAGGCAGCGTTCCTGCGGGGACGTTTTTTTGCTTTGCTATGTCTTTACATTTTCGGGAAAATGTGTTATAATGACTGTATATTGTTTTATGACGGAAAATGTTCCGCACTATACTTTTTCTGAAAGAGGTAATGACTATGTCAACTAACAGCTATGAGTCACCGTTCTGCACAAGATATGCCAGCAAGGAGATGCAGTACATCTTTTCTGCTGACAAGAAGTTCACCACCTGGAGAAAGCTCTGGGTAGCACTGGCAAGGGCAGAGATGAAGCTGGGTCTGAACGTGACCCAGGAGCAGGTAGATGAGCTTGAAGCTAATGTGAACAACATCGACTACGCTATGGCAGCCGAGGAGGAGAAGATAGTCCGCCACGACGTTATGGCTCACGTTCACACCTACGGCAAGTGCTGCCCCAATGCTGACAAGATAATACATCTGGGCGCCACAAGCTGCTATGTAGGCGATAACACCGATGTCATCATCATGCGTGATGCCCTCAAGATAGTAAAGAGAAAGCTCGTTAAGGTCATCGACCAGCTGGCTAAGTTCGCTGACAAGTACAAGGGTCTGCCCTGCCTGGCATATACCCACCTGCAGCCCGCCCAGCTGACCACCGTGGGCAAAAGGGCTACCCTCTGGTGCAATGAGCTGATAATGGACCTGGAAGACCTTGATTTCCAGCTGGGCAGACTTAAGCTCCTGGGCTCCAAGGGCACCACAGGCACCCAGGCTTCCTTTATGGAGCTTTTCCACGGCGACACCGACAAGGTGAAGGAGCTTGAAAGGCTCATCGCTGAGGAAATGGGCTTTGACGCAGTAGTTCCCGTATCGGGACAGACCTATTCCAGAAAGGTCGATTTCGCAGTTTGTCAGGTAATGGCAGCCATTGCCCAGAGTGCTATGAAGTTCGGCAATGATATAAGACTTCTCCAGTCCTTCAAGGAGATAGAGGAGCCTTTTGAGAAGACCCAGATAGGTTCTTCTGCTATGGCTTACAAGCGCAACCCCATGAGAGATGAGCGTATCTGCTCACTGGCAAGATATGTGATCTGCGATGTGCTGAACCCCGCCTTCACCGCAGGTACCCAGTGGTTCGAGAGAACACTGGACGACTCCGCAAACAAGCGTATCTCCGTAGCTGAGGCTTTCCTGGGCGTTGACGCTATACTGAACATCATGCTCAACGTAACCGACCCCGAAAACGGCCTGGTGGTATACGACAAGATCATCACCCGCCGTGTTATGGCTGAGCTGCCTATCATGGCCACCGAGAACATCATCATGGACGCCTGCGAAAAGGGCGGCAACAGACAGGAGCTGCACGAGCATATAAGAAGACTTTCCATGATAGCAGGCGAGCACGTCAAGAAGGACGGTCTTGACAACGACCTGGCCGACCTCATCGCTGCTGACCCCATCTTCATGGTGACCCGTGAGGAGCTGGCTGAGATAATGAAGCCCGAGAACTACATAGGCAGATGCCCCCAGCAGGTCGATGAATTCATCGAAAACTGCGTAAAGCCCATCATCGAGGCTAATGGTGTATCTGACGACGTGGCTGAGATAAATGTCTGATACGTTACAGAGATAAAGCTTAAGAAGACAGAGAAAAAGGAGTAACAGAATGAGCAGGAGATATAATAATAACGGTGCATACTACGGCGGCATGGCCTGCCCGAGGTGCGGCTGTCCGAATTGTCAGATCATAAATGAAACGAAGACCACAGGCAAAGATTACGGGGTGTTCAGCGGTATATGCGGCTACCTCATAATGGGGCCTGTGGGGCTTCTCTGCGGACTTTGCGGCGCCGACAGGCAGATAAAGACCAAGGCCTACTGGGTATGTCCCAACTGCGGCAAAAAGTTCAAGGTATGACGGAGGCACGCAGGCAGCAGCTCTGGGTGAGCGCCATGGACTTAGGCGGCCGCTGCGGCTGCCACCAGCGGGCGGACAGAAGCTTTTTTATCAGGGGCTGGCAGTTCCCCGTCTGCGCCAGATGTACAGGGGTGCTGATAGGGCATATCATCGCTTTTCCACCGGGGCTGAAATTTTCCTTTTCCCCATGGGCAGCAGTATGCGGCTGCGAGGTAATGCTTGCCGACTGGACGCTCCAGCGGCTGGGCATAAAAGAGTCCACCAACTCAAGGCGGCTGGTCACAGGCATCATCGGGGGAGGGTGTACAGCGCTCCTTTACGCATATGCCCTGAAAAAGCTGCTGAGGCTCGTAAAGGTGCGGCCGCGGACGTAAAGCACCGAAGATATATTCCCGACAGCAAAGGGTGAGATTATGGATATAACAAAGCTGCAAAAAGGCGCAGATGCTGTCCTTGAACGGCTGATAAATGCCATGCGGGGCGGCAGGGAAGAGGTACACCCTCAGTCGCTGGTGTGCGCCGTAGGCAGCCTGGCGGGGTATGCCTGCCAGAAAGATGTGCGGGTCATGTTCATGAAAAAGAACGGCCTTTCCGAGGACAAGGTGTTCACGATAATGACCGATAAACAGGGCAGGAAATTCTATTTCGGCGACCTTATAAACGAGCCTCTCGTCAATGAGAAGTATTCCGTATGGTCCATGATAGGCGGCGCTGTAAAACAGCGGGGCGGTAGCCTGCCTGATGTGAACGACATATTCAGGTATATCTCATATACCGTAGGCGGCGAGAATTTCGGAAGACCGAGAGCCTGCCAGGTGGGGGAGCCCATGAGTTTCTACCTGAAACAGCTGTGGCTGCCCCTGGCTGAGATAGCAAGCAAGTTCGCTGAGGACGGCGAGCTGCATATCCTCTACGGCATAGCTTTGCAGAAAGCAGTATTCGCCGCAGGCGGCAGCATGAACGTCACTGAGGCTGCCCGCATAGCCATGGAAAGCGCTGTCAGCATGAGCAAGGTGGATTTTAATGCCCTGCCCTGAAAAAGTATCTGCCGACCTGCGGAGAAAGAAGAGCTTCCGCGGGCTGAGATAAAACATAAACGAAAGGACAGATAAAAATGAAGATCGAAACAAAATGTCTGCATGAGGGCTACAAGCCCAAGAACGGAGAACCCAGAGTAGTGCCTATAGTACAGAGCACCACCTATGTTTATGATTCTACCGATGCGGTAGCGGCCGTTTTCGATGACCCTACCCTGAGCCTTATCTATTCAAGATTTGAGAACCCCACCACTGACGCTGTCGAGAAGAAGATAGCAGCCCTTGAGGGCGGTGTGGCTGCAATGTGTACCTCCTCGGGTCAGGCAGCTACCCTGTGCAGCGTGCTGAATATCTGCGAAAGCGGCGACAGCTTCATCGCGTCTACAGCTATCTACGGCGGCACTATCAACCTGTTCAGCATAACCATGAAGAAGCTGGGCATCGAGTGCATCTGGGTAGACCCCGACTGCACCGAGGAAGAACTCATGGCAGCCTTCAAACCCAACACCAAGCTGGTATTCGGCGAAACTATCGCTAACCCCGCCCTGACAGTTCTTGATATAGAGAAATTCGCCAAGGCAGCCCATGCCAACGGCGTGCCCCTCATAGTCGATAACACCTTTGCTACCCCCATACTTTGCAGACCTATCGAGTGGGGTGCTGATATAGTTATACACTCCACCTCCAAGTACATGGACGGCCATGCTGTACAGGTAGGCGGTGTAATAGTTGACAGCGGCAAGTTCGATTGGGCAGCCAGCGGCAAGTTCCCCTGCCTGACCGAGCCCGATGAGAGCTATCACGGCACTGTATATACCGAGAAATACCCCTTTGCGCCTTTCATCGTAAAGGCTCGTATGCAGCTGATGAGAGATTTCGGCTGCTACCCCGCAGCTAACTCCTCCTTCCTGCTGAACCTGGGCCTGGAGACCCTGCCTGTCCGCATGAAGCAGTATGTGGAGAACGCTAAGATAGTCGCTGATTACCTCAACAATAATGACAAGGTGGAGAGCGTGTTCTATCCCGGTCTTGAGGGCAACAAGTATTATCCTCTGGTGCAGAAGTACCTGCCTCTGGGCGCATCGGGTGTCATCAGCTTCTCTATCAAGGGCGGCAGACCTGTGGCTGTAAAGTTCATGGACAGCCTTAAGCTGGCTTCCAATGAAGTTCACGTTGCAGACATTCGCACCTGCGTGCTTCACCCCGCTTCCGCTACTCACCGTCAGCTTACCGATGAACAGCTGGTGGCAGCAGGCATCGACGGCGGTATGATAAGATTTTCAGTAGGTCTTGAAAACGTTGAAGACATACTTGACGACCTTAAGCAGGCCTTTGCAAACATCTGATAATATGGGCATAGGAACACCTCCGTTTTTTCGGAGGTGTTCTTTTTATTGCAAAAAGTTATCTAAGGTAAAACTATTGACAAAATGTTGCATATAATGTATAATTATGAAAACGATATCGCATGATGAAGGGAGAAAGAATATGTCTAAAGGACCAATGAGCGATAACGAGCGTGCTGCCCGTTCGCTGGGAGTTAAAAGAGATCTTAAGCTGAAGTTTGCCGCCATGGGCGTGTGGTGGCTGGTGGGCATAATGTTCAGTTATCTGGTGCTGTCTTTTGTGACACAATGGTCTTTCCTGATAAATATGGCGGTGTCGCTGCTGACGGGGTTCTTGCTTATGCTGGTGTTCTACTACCTGGTGCTGCCAAGGCTGAACCGTGAGGGTGCATTCTACAGGGAGATACTTACCCGATTCAACCGTGAGGGCTTCACCCCAGAACTGGCCGCACAGCTGGACCAGCGTCTGCGCACCCAGGATTTTTCTTCCAACCTGTACAGAAATTACTACAACAACTACCTTGAACTGCTGGCCGTGTATAACCTGAACCTGCACAACTACGGCGAAACTATGCGCCTGCTGGACAGCTTTGATATGAACCAGATGCAGCAGGCCATGTCCTATGATTCGGGCAGGATACATATGACTAACTATCACTATATCCGCCTGATAACAGCGGCGGAAATAGGTGATATAAGCCGCCTTGAATACTACTACGGCGCAGCCTCGCCTTGCTTTGCACAGTGCAGGGGCGTGAACAAGCTGGTCGATGCCATGATAGATTCTTCCCGTGCCATGAGGGAGGTAGCCTTTGCCCGTGCAGCACTTTCAAGGGGTGACAGAGAAGAAGCATTCAGAAACCTTGATGAGGCCGACAGGGTACTTGCACCCTACAGCAGCGAGCCAGCCACAAAGCAGGACTACTGCAACATAAGCGCCCGCACCGCCGCCCTGAGAGGTGACAGGGACACGGCAGAAAGGCTGTTTGACGAAGCCTACAGCCTGGCAAAGAACAATTTTCAGCGGGAAACTGTCCTGCGGGACAAAGCAAGGGTGCTGGGTACCTCGGAAGCGTAACTAAATAATACATATTCAACGAAAGCGCAAGCTGTCACTGACGGCTTGTGCTTTTTTATTTGCGTCTTTTTTCTTTCGACAAAAACCTGTCCCCATGAATGCTATGATATAACTATATCAAAACGGCAGCGCTAATGCAGCTGCAAAGGAAAGGACTGGTAAATTTGACAGAACTAAAGACCGTCGGTGAGGTGGTGCTGGCACAGCTGTCGGGGGACCTTGACCACCATTCTGCCAGACTAATGCGCCTGGAGATAGACCGTGCCATAGCCGATGCCCGCCCCCGCCGCCTGATAATCGACTTTTCCGCCGTGACCTTTATGGACAGCTCGGGCATAGGGCTGATAATGGGGCGCTACAAGCTCATGCATGAACAGGGCGGGGAAGTCATAGTGGCAAGACCCCCTGCCTACATAAAAAAGGTGCTGCGCCTGGCAGGTGTGGACAGGCTGGCACCTATCACAGACAGCCTTGAAGGGCTTATTCCCGAAGTAAAGGAGGTGGATAAAATTGAGCAGACGACCCCTCAGACCACTTAACGAGATGACCGTCAGCTTTCCTGCAAAGTCGGAAAACGAGCGCTTTGCCCGCCTGGCGGTCAGCGGCTTTCTCTCCCAGCTTGACCCGACCATAGACGAGCTTTCCGATATAAGGACAGCAGTTTCCGAGGCCGTGACCAATGCCATAGTCCACGGCTACCGTGACTTCACAGGTGATGTTTTACTTCAGGTGCGCATATTTGAAGAAGGCCGTATCTCTATAAAAGTGCAGGACAAGGGCTGCGGCATGGCAGACATCGAGCAGGCCATGACCCCGCTGTACACCACCTCCCCCGAGGAGGAAAGGGCAGGGCTGGGCTTTACTATCATGGAGAATTTCATGGAGAAGGTCAGGGTGAAGAGCCGCCCTGCCAAAGGCACCACCGTGGTGCTGGAGCGCACCATAAAAGGGAAGCGCCGCCTATGAGCAGCGCAGAAAGCTTCCTGCCCGAGGACAACCTGGGGCTGGTACACCTGTGTGCGAACCGTTTCCGCGGGCGGGGCATTGAGTACGATGACCTCTACAGTGCAGGCTGTATCGGCCTGGTGAAAGCCTCAAAGGCCTTTGACAGCACCAGAGGACTGAAATTCTCCACCTATGCCGTACCTGTTATCCTGGGGGAGATAAAGCGGCTTTTCCGTGACGGCGGCACTGTCAAGGTGTCCCGCAGCCTGAAAGAGCTTTCACTGAAGCTTACCCGTGAGAGCATGGCTTTTGCCCGCCGTGAGGGACGGGAGCCTACTGTCAGTGAACTGGCGGAGATAACCGGGGCCTCCCCCGAAGACGTCATAGAAGCCCTTAACGCAGCCCGCCCCGCTGTCAGCCTTACTGTAGGGGACGATGAGGGCGATTCTCAGGCAGACCTGCCCACCCCGCCTCCCGATGAGGATATCACCGACCGCCTTGCCCTGCGGCAGGTAATGGCCGAGCTTTCCCCCGAGGACAGGCGCCTGCTGGAGTACCGCTATTTTCAGAACATGACCCAGACTGCCGCCGCCGCAAAGCTGGGCATGACCCAGGTGCAGGTATCCCGCCGTGAGAAAAAGCTGCTGCTCTTCATGCGCTCACGGCTCATCTGAAAGGGCTTTTGCTATGCAGTTTGCCTCCGTTATGTAAAATAAGCAACACCTGACCTCCGCAGTGTTGCTTTAGCGACATCACACGCTGATGTTGAATATTGAAAACCTCCGTAAAACATGGTATTATGTAATCACAGCAAGGGAAACAAAAACACTGAAACAGATCAATAACGGAGGCGTTCATCATGACAAACACAAACAACATCAAGGACATGGAACTTACAATGGCACAGCTCGAAGAGGTATCGGGCGGTATCGAAAGCGAAGACGTATCTAAGTTCTTCAAGGGCTCCAATTCAAACGTAGGAAGGTGCATAGGCCTTGTAGCTGAACACTACACCGAAACAGTTACTATCATAAAGAACCCCAGCATACTGATATCTGTCATCAAGTCCTGGTTCTGATAAACAAGTAAAGAAAACAAAAAATAACGGAGGTAATTCATCATGACAAACACAAACACTATCAAGGATATGGAACTTTCATTCACACAGCTGGAAACAGTATCTGGCGGTATCACAAGCGAAGATATGATCAATAAGACAACTTGCACAGTAACCAGGTACATGAGCGATGTCGAGGATACAGCCCGCGATATCAACGTTATCGTAAAGAACCCCAGCATACTGATAACTATTATCAAGTCCTGGTTCTGATAAACAAGTAAAGAAAACAAAAAATAACGGAGGTAATTCATCATGACAAACACAAACACCATCAAGGATATGGAACTTACAATGGCACAGCTCGAAGAGGTATCTGGCGGTATCACAAGCGAAGATATGATCAATAAGACAACTTGCACAGTAACCAGGTACATGAGCGAGGTCGAGGAGACAGCCCGCGATGTCAACGTTATCGTAAAGAACCCCAGCATACTGATAACTATTATCAAGTCCTGGTTCTGATAACATGACGGGGTTTCACAAAAAAATATCGCAGTGCGGCTATAATGCAGGAAATCCAGGGCTGATAATATCACAATATAAGAAAAGGGCTATGTCTTCCGTGAGCGTGTACGGAAGGCATAGCCCTGATTTTTTTAGTATGTTCAGCTTTATTAAATATCCGTCTGATAATTTCAAGAAAATTATTTTACATATTGACAATTCTCGAAATGTGTGATATAATGTATCTAACATCAGGAAAGAAGGTGTATAAATGGACATAGATATGATCGAGATCAGCAAGGCGCTTTCCAACGAAACGAGGCTTAATATCCTGCTCTGGCTCAAAGACCCCGAGGGCAATTTTCCACCCCAGGGCGGCTGTCTGAACGAGCCTGTTGACCTGAAAGGCGGTGTCTGCGTCAGCAGTATACAGGCGAAAGCAAATCTCTCGCCGTCCACGGTATCGAACTACCTGGACACCTTGCAGAGGGCAGGACTTCTTCTCTCAGAGCGCCACGGCAAGTGGACGTATTACCGCAGGAATGAGGAGACGATCAAAGCTCTGGCGGAGTTTGTGAAAGAGGCATTGTAATAATCCGATAAATCGGAATTTACAGGAGGTGATTCATCAATGACTACTCTTGGAGAAGATTTTGGATTAACGGAATATTCTGACGAATTTATCAACAAAATAATCGATTATAGAATGCATATCTATAAAAACAGAGAATTATGGGAATATTACACCTATGATGAGATCGCCGAAAAGGAAAACTGTGATGCTGATGATGTAAGAAAAATACTCAATAGCACAGCAATAATATGGAATCATTAACAATTGTTCTATCCGACCGAGCTGTAAGCCTCGCTTGCAGCTCATAAAACAAGCATATCAATTCGACAATATTAGAAATAACAAATAAAATCAGAGCGGTCATTGCGGTGCCCGCTCTCTAAAAACGCATTTCATATCGAATATTATAGAATTGTCGGATAAACAAAATAAGGAGAGATAACTATGAAAAAACTGAAAGTCCCCACAAAAAGGGGAGTTCTGCTGGACGGTGTTTTGTTTACTGCCGGCGAATCTGGTAGTAGCGGCAGTGCGGATACCGTGATGATAGCGATAACAGGCATACATGGCAATTTCTACTCAAACCCGTTCTATTATAACATCGGGAATACGCTGAATTCTGGCGGTATCGACTTCATCTACGCCCAGACAAATGATGCCTTCGGGCAGATCGAAACGCTGAATGTCCGCAGGGGCGAGCCTGAAATGATCGGCTCATGGAACGAGCGATTTGCTTACACCGATGATGATATTGATGCCTACCTGAGCTATGCCGAAAAGCTCGGCTACAAGCACATCATTCTCGCAGGGCATTCCCTCGGTGCGAACAAGGTCATTTACTATCTGTCCCGACATCACGATGAACGGGTTGAGAAGTTCATTTTTCTGAGTCCTGCCAACCTCACCCACATGATGAACGGTGTGACCGAACATGAGAAGGACTATATCCGCAGTGAGGTGGAGAAAGGTCGGGGCGACAGGCTTTTGCCGTTCTATTTCATGGGGTGGGTGCAGTGCATCGCCTACACCGCCTATGACTGGATAAGCGGAACGCTGAACAATGTTCATGTAGAGCATGACGGCGATTTCTCGCAGGCGGAGAAGATCACCCACACGGGTGCTCTGCTGATCGGTACGCTCGACCGCTTCACTTACGGCGATCCGTCGGGGTTTCTCCGAAATATAAATGACCATATCCCGACAGCGGAGCAGAACAAGCTGATATTCATTGAGGGAACGGGTCACACCTATCAGCAGAAGGAACAGCAGCTTAGCATGATTCTGCTTGAAACGCTGAAAGAATGGGGGTATTGATATGCCGTTTATTTTATCAAAGGTGAGTACGCCGATAAGTGCGGAACAGGAAACCAAATTGAAATCTGGGCTTGGCAGAGCGATCTCACTTATCCCCGGCAAGAGCGAGGAATACTTACTCTGTGAGTTTGAGGATAATTGCCGCCTGTGGCTTCGGGGCGAACATGATGAGCCAATCGCCTACATCACGGTGAGCATTTTCGGGAATGAACCGCACATCGGCAATGACCGTTTCTTTTCGGAGGTAACACGGCTGTAAGGTGAGATACTCGGTATCCCTGCGGACAGGGTGTATATCAAGTATGACGATATTTCCGTGTGGGGCGTAAACGGTATGGCGATAGACAGACGAGCGTGGAGGTAGCTATGGACAGACTGATGATAACAACATTCACCGATCCGATGATGGGGCTGACTTACGAATGTGAGCCGATATATGACAAGCTGAAGGAGAATTATCCGCAGATAGAATTCCGCTGGGTAATGAGCCTGCTTGTGCGTGATATTAGCGATTTCATGCTCCCGAATGAAACCATAGCACAGTACAACAAACGGCTTGCAAGGATATACGAAAGTGAGCAGAGTATCGGCGGTCTGCCGATAAGTATGCCCGATCTGCATCTGTTTGACGAACAGCACCGCAGCTCACTTCCGCTGAATTTAGCATACAAGGCGGCACAGCTTGCGGACATAGACAGGGCTGACGAGTTTCTCAAAAATCTGCGTCATGTCACGATCGTTGATGTTCTGCCGACCACACATTTTGATGTGATACTGAAGGTTGTGCGTGATACGGGCATTGACGAGGATCAATTCACGCAGTATTACAATGACGGCACGGCGCAGACCATGCTTGAACATGATCTGAATATGCTGCGGAAGCTGAACATCCGAACACTTCCTGTCTACATGATACAGTACGGCGAAAGGTCTGTCATTATCCGCAATCTGATCAGCTATGAGTCGTTTGTAGAGATCATCGAGCAGTTAAAGGAGGACTGACCATGAAAACCATTTTTGACAAAACCGAGATAAATGATCTGAACCTGAAAAACCGCCTGTTCCGCTCCGCCACATGGGAGGCACTTGCGGACGAAAGCGGTCATTTTGACGAGGAAATATACAACATCTATAACGAGCTTGCCGCAGGCGGTGTGGGCTGTATCATCAGCGGATTTACCTCCGTTTCGGACACTGACCGCTATTTCGGCGGTATGGCAAGGCTCTCCAATGACGGGCTTATCTCCGAGCATACAAGGCTTACTGACATTGTTCACCGCAATGACATTCCGATCATCGCACAGCTTGCGTTGGGCGAATATCAGAATAAGGAGATAGACGAGCTGACCGAAAATGACATTGACACTATCCGTGAAATGTTCATAAAAGCCGCCGACAGAGCCGTTCTTGCCGGCTATGACGGAGTGCAGATACACGCCGCACACGGTTTCTTTTTAAGCCGTTATATCAGTCCTGCCCACAACCGCAGAGCGGATCCCGAACAGCTTATCATCGACATTGCAAATGCGATCAGGGCGAATCACCCCGAACTGCATATCACAATGAAGATCAATTCCAGTGATTTCACATTCGGCGGTCTTGATGAGAACGGCAGTATGCGTATCTGTCTTGCCTGTGCGCCCTATCTTGACAGTATCGAGGTCAGCGGCAACGGCACATCGGTGGGCGGCATACGACCGGGCGTGAACGAAGCGTATTTCAAGAAGTTCGCACTTGCACTTGCGGAAAAGGTCGATATTCCGGTGATACTTGTGGGCGGTCACAGAAGTATTGAGAACATGAACAACGTACTGAACGAGGGCAAGATCGAATACCTCTCGCTGTCCCGTCCGCTTATCCATGAGCCTGATTTAATAAACCGCTGGCAGAAGGGCGAATGTTCTCCAGCAAAATGCGTGAGCTGTAATATGTGCTACCGCACACCTGCCCACAAGTGCATTTTCAGACTGAGGGGGATAGAATGAAAGTCAGAGTGAATGTTAAAAGCGTTGTTGACGGTGAGCCACGAATGTCTGCACATAAAGCGTGAGGGCGGTTTTGAGGGAGAGATGCTTTTAGATACGACACAGTCAAGAAAAGCACAGTTTCCGCAGTCAGAAAGTGCTTAAGCGAAGTTGAGGAGAAAGCCCATGAGTTCGGCACCCTCATAAAGAAACCGAAAATAATGATAGCTGTCATCAGCTCATGGTTCTGACAAAGAAAAAAGTGCCCTTAAGGACACTTTTTTTATTTCATCTGTCTGTTCTTTTGGAGAATTTTACGGCTATGAAGAAAGAGATACAGTATGCTGCGATCACCGCTGCGATGACGGCCAGCCCTGCGGGAACGGAGATCTTTCCGTAAACGGTCTCGGATCTCATTGCCAGCGCACCTTTCATCAGCATGAAAGTGGCTGCGCCCAGGCCGATGATACCCACAACTGAAAATACAGCCATGGCCTTTTTGAAGCTCAGCCTGAAAAATGCGGGGTAAGCCAGGGCAGGTACGGCCATTATGCTTGTCACTATCATCATTATGTGGAAGATCAGCGACTCACCGAATTCGGGGCTCATGCCGTCTTTGCAGAGCATGGTGCCAAGGTAAGCCATAACAGTATCGGCCATTATGCAGATCAGCGCCGTACCCGCAGGGGTCATATATCTTGCCAGAACAAGCTCGGTATCGGTGTAGGGCAGGGACTTCCTGTAGGCCTTGAGGCCGTTCTTCTCGTCGAAGGCAAAGGCATTGGTCATGAAGAACATGGCAACTATGCCGAAGTTGCTCGTCATTATGCTGCTGACCTCACCCTGTGCCGCCGACCAGAACAGCATCGATATGCTGTCAAAAATTATCATAACTGTTACAAAGGGATATATCAGTTTCATCTGGGCGAAGTCTGTGTACACCAGCGCCCTCATTCTGCTTAGCTTCATATGTACCTCCTTGTACGGACTAATCCTTCAGCCCCAGCTGCTTTACCGATGACCTGAGGGACAGCACTGTCAGCCCGACCATTACGGCGATATCGATAATGCTGACGATCACAGGCACTTCAAAGTCAGGTGTCATGAACTGTGTCGAGGCACCGTTTTCTGTGGGGACTATCATCATGATCATGAACCCCGAGAATACAGCCAGCATATACAAAGCCGTCACCAGGCTGTAGGCCGTCTGCAGCTTCTGGTAGCCATAGCGGAATATGAACGGGTAGAATATTATGGGCATTATCAGTATCACGTCTGCTTCCAGCGCTATGCAGAACAGCAGCTGTCCCGCAAAGCCCTCAGCGAAGCCATGCATAGCCCCTCCGATGACGGAAGTTATAACTGTGAAAAGGGCTACAGCCAGTACCACGACCACAACGGGTATGTAGCGGGAAAGCACCATTTCCTTGTCGGAGTAGGGCATGGTCCTGCGGGTCACGCCTATGTTCTTGGTATCGTCTGAGGCAAAGGAAGTGACCAGCAGCATCACGGCAAAAGCACCGATGAAAGCGCTGAACCCGATACCTGCGGTGCCTGTTTCCCTGGCCTGAGAAAAGGTCATGAACGAGCCTGAAACGATCATTACGATGAGAGCGATGTATACCACTTTCATGGTGAACCAGTCGTGGGTCATCAGGGCTTTCAGCTTTTTGCTCATGGTCACACGTCCTTTCTTTCAAATATCCTTATGGAGATGAACCATGAAACGAAGAATGCTATGACCATCACGCTCATGAATACTACCGAGCCCATGATACCAGGGATATGGTTCAGGAAGAATATATTTGAAAAACCTACCAGACCGCCTGTCAGACCGCCCAGGAATATCCTCTTGCCGCCCACGGTGTCATACCACTTGAAGTTGAAGGGCAGGAAAGCCACTGCGGGCATGAGCCCCAGCCCGAAGCCCGAGCAGAGCAGGGAAGTCACTGTGCCTGCGGTGACATTTGCACCGAGAAGCGAGCATATGCCCATGAATATCAGCCATACTACTGCCGTGCCTGTTACAAGTATAAGGGAAGATATGTACTTTGCAGATACTATCTGTCTGCGGGAATAGGGCAGTGTCATGCAGCCCATATGCCATTTGCTCTGTATATCGTTGTTTGAGGTGTTTACAGGTACTATGCCCATGAACATGAACACCATGCCCACAGGGAAGCCGACAATGGTGCTGTGCCTGCCGAACAGTGTTATCAGCATCGCAGCGAAGAAGAACAGCGGTACCAGCAGGAATAGTGCGCAGTTGTGCCACATTGTATATTTTTCTTTGATGAGTAAGCCTTTCATGTTGTTTGCTCCTTTTTTATATGTAAGGGTCTGCCCCGTCAGATGTCTTTCTTTTCGTATAAGGCCGTCGAGATGAGATAAGATATCACCGTCAGCACTGCCATTACCCCCAGCACCGCCGCAGAGGTCTTCACGGGAATATGTACGCCGTATATGCTGTCCTTCATGCCGAGCCTTGAAACAAAGCCTCCCGATATGGAGCCGTATATCACCAGCGATACAGTGTAAGCTATCCTCGCTCCCGATGCGCTCCTGCTCTTTGAAACGAAGGGCATTATAAAGGCGCTTACCGCCAGGCTCAGCGCACTTATCATGATCCCTCCCGATATGGGGTCGTTCACGGGATTTCCGCTAAAATGGGCAGCAGCCGCTGTCACCAGCATGAAGAATGCACCGCTGGCCAGGGCGTTTATCGCCGTAAGCATAAACTTCGAGCCCATGTAATCCTTCCTTGAATTCGGCAGTGTCACGGACATTTTGTCAAAGCCTGTTTTCAGGTCGTCCATTATCAGCGTCAGCGGCATGATCGCCTGAAATATCGATACCATAGGCAATATGGCAAAGGGTATGCTGCCGTTTTTCATAGTGCCTATGGCGCACAGCACCGACATGAATATCAGGAACGGGAAAAAAGTCAGGTAAGCCGTTCTGATCTGTATGATATCCTTGGTCAGCAGACCTTTCATTTCTTTATCTCCTCTTTGATGTCAGTTTATCTCTTTTATCATGAAAATGAACAGTTCCTCAATGGTGACGGGAGAGAGGTTCATCCCCGCAGGAACAGCGTCCCGCCTTACCAGTACCTGTACCCCGTACTTGCCTGCCTTTTTGCCCCGTATAGCCTCAGGGTCAAGGTCTTTCAGCTCTTCCTCGGAGCAGTGGGCTATGGCATACTCTTCCAGCAGAACGTCCTTCTCCTCGTTGAGCAGCACCCTGCCCTTGTGTATGAATGAAACATAGTCGCAAAGCTTTTCCAGGTCGCTGACTATGTGGGAGGATATCAGTATGGAATGTTCCTCATCTCTGGTGAACTCATAGAAGATATCCGTTACCTCATCTCTTACCACAGGGTCAAGACCGTTGGTGGCTTCGTCCAGCACCAGCAGCTTTGCCTTGTGGGAAAGGGCAATGGCTATGCCCATTTTCATCTTCATGCCTCGGGAGAACTCCTTGAACTTTTTGTCCTTTGAAAGCTGGAACCTGTCCATATATTCAAAGAACAGCTTTTCGTCCCAGTTGCGGAAGGTGTTCTTCATAACCGCATTTATGTGCTTTACCTTGAAGGTGTCGGGTATGCCCACTTCGTCCAGCACCACGCCGATATCCTCCTTGATATCCGCAAGCTCGGTGTCTGCATCTCTGCCGAGTATCTTTATGCTGCCCGAATTCTTGTGGATTATGCCCAGCAGGCACTTTATCAGCGTGGATTTGCCCGCACCGTTCTCACCGATAAGACCCAGTATGCAGCCTCCGGGCAGTGTCAGGTCAACGTTGTCCAGCCTGAATTCCTTGTATTCCTTTACCAGGCCCTTTATCTCAATGGCATTTGTCATCTTGTTACTCCTCCTCGGAGATGTATTCAAACATCTCGATCAATTCTTGTTTCGTCAGCCCGCAGCCTGCTGCCAGCTTTCCTATCTCTTCCATGAGTTCCTCTATTTTTCTGAGGTTAGCTTCTTTTATCAGTTCCACATTTTTTGGTGCCACAAAGCAGCCCTTGGCCGCTATGGTGTATATGAAGCCTTCCCGTTCCAGTTCGTCGTAAGCTCGCTTCGTCGTGACCACGCTTATCTTCAGGTCCTTGGCGAGATTTCTTATGGAGGGCAGGGCTTCGTCCTCTTTCAGTGTGCCGTTTATGATCTGGGTCTTTATCTGGTTGAAAATCTGATCGTAGATCGGCGCACCGCTTTTATTGTCAATAAATATGTTCATTTATCCACCTCAATTCTTTAGCGGAGCTTTCATTCCTTCCGCTTGCTGAATTTATCTATGCCCTTTCTGATAAAGAACAGTGTCAGGGCTGTACCGCCGACTTTCAGCAGTGTTACCGCAGCCGTTGTCGCTATGGCGGGTATCAGCTGTTCCACGGGCATGGTACTGTAGACCGCAGCTATCCGCATTGCACGGATCTTTTTTTGTGTTGTCTTTCATATTGCTCTCTCATTTACAGCCTGGTATTTCTTTTCTTTCTCTACTCAGCCCCTGCTACCACAAAGCCCTCCGACCTGTGGAGCAGCAGCCCCTCACTGCAAAGTCTGTCATAAGCCCTGCCCGTTGTCAGACGGCTTATGTTCAGCTCGTCTGCCAGGGCTTTCACAGCGGGAAGCTCTTCCCCCGCCGTAAGTCTTCCGTTCTCTATAAGTCTTCTTATCTGCCCGACCACCTGTTCTAATATAGGCTGTCGGCTTTTTGTGTCTATCTCTATTTCCATTGTTATCTCCTTATCCTGCGTCATTTCTCATTTTCGCTGACGCTTGTTTCTTTCTCTGCCTTAGCCGAGGCCATGACCCCTGCATTGGCTATCCACATAAAAACTATGGGTATTATGAAGGGCTGAGGTCCGCTGCCCTTTATCAAGGCAGCTATGCCTCCTGCTATGATGATGATACGAAAAAACAGGCTCATCAGGAAGAATGCTCTCTTAGCCTTGGCGGCTTTCTTTTTATCTTTCATTTTGTCGTCTCCTGTGGCTCTCAGTTCCCGATCGCTTTCTTCAGTTTTCTTGCCTTGCTGTATTCATCTACGCTCAGCGAGGCGAAAAGCAGCGCTATGGGCAGCATGGATTCCATCACCACTCCGAAGACCACTGCACAGCCGAGCCAGGCTGCGCTGTTGCTCATGTGTTTTTTGTACTCTTTGTTGTCTTTCATAGTTACATCTCCTTTGTTTTGTTCTGCACTTCTTTTTCTTTCTTTTTTTTCTCATCCGACTTTATTGCTGCCCCCAGCACCAGCATCCAGGGTGCCATTGCCAGGAAGAAGAACGAACCGCCTGTGTTGCCTCCCAGCAGCCCGAAGACTCCTATCAGCACATACACGCCTGCCATTATTTTGCAGGTCACGTTGTAGTTCTCGCCTTTGAACCACCTGTACAGCTTGTTCTCAGGCTCGGTGAAAGTCTTTTCTGTGTTGTCCTCCTCAGCTGTAAACAGGCTGCGCATCTTTTCTGTCTTGTCTTTCATGTCTGTTTCTCCTTTGTGTGTTGTTATCTTTCTCTTGTTCTGTGTCCAAACTGTGTTCACTGTTTATTTCGTTTGAACTGTATGTATACAGTATACACAGTTTGCACAGTTTTGTCAACGCTTTCGGAATTTCTTTGTATATCTGCATAATACAACGCGGCAAAAAGGCTCGTCGTATTATTAAATTTCCATAAACATCACCCGCCAAGCTGTGTATAACTGTATATACACAGCTGTTATCATTCCCCCCGACTGTGTATATACAGTTATGCACAGCCCTGGCTTTTCCCCACAAACAAAACAGCCCCCCGACATGGTCGGAGAGCTGCTCTGCGGTAAAATTATTTATAGGAGAGGGTGAATTCATTTTTTCGCTCATCTCTGAGCTTGTTTATAGTATAACCCCCTTTGCTTAAATTTACCTTAAAGAAAACTAAGTTTTGGAAAAATTTTTTCTCCGTTCAAATAAACTTCGGCTTGCCCCTTGCGTTTTCAGATAAAATAGTGTATAATATAATAGATAATCTATGTGCGCAGGTAAACCGCGCCCTGACAGACTTTATATGAGGAGAAGAGAGAAATGACTAAAGCACAGAAGTATTTCAATGCCATAAAGGATAAGCGTGTGGCTTTCATAGGTGTGGGTGTCAGCCATACCGACCTTATAAAGGTGTTCCTTTCAAAGGGCATAAACTGCGTTATCTGCGATAAGCGTGACGAGAGCGAGTTCGACGCGCTGCTCATCGAGGATTTCCGTGCCAAGGGCTGTGAGTTCGCCCTGGGTGAAAATTACCTTGACGAGATATTCAACTGCGATATAGTTTTCCGCACCCCAGGTATGTACTATAATGACCCCACCCTGACAAAGGCGAGAAAGCAGGGCGTTGTCATTACCTCCGAAATGGAAACGTTCTTCGACCTCTGCCCCTGCAAGACCTACGCGCTCACAGGCTCTGACGGCAAGACCACTACCACCACTCTGGTCAGCGAGTTCCTCAAGGCTGAGGGCAAGCGTGTGCATCTTGGCGGAAATATCGGCAAGGCGCTGCTGCCCCTGGTGGAAACTATCTCCGAAACAGATGTGGCTGTCTGCGAGCTTTCCAGCTTCCAGCTCATCTCCATGCGCGAGAGCCCCGATGTGGCAGGCATAACAAATATCCGCCCCAACCACCTGAACGTTCACGGTACCATGGAAGAATATACCGAGGCCAAGTGCAATATCCTTTATCATCAGAACGCTTATTCAAGAGCCGTACTCAGCCTTGATGACGAAGTCACCCGCGGCCTGGCAGACCTTGTCCGCGGTGATCTGGTATGGTTCAGCATAAAGGAAAAGCCCGATAACGGCGCATTCCTCCGTGAGGACGGAATGCTCTGCTATAACGAGAGGGGCAAAGTCACCGAATATGTTCACATGAAGGATATTAAGATACCCGGTATGCACAACGTTGAGGACTACCTCACAGCCATCGCCATGACCTACGGCGAGGTAAAGCCTGAGACCGTTGCAAGGATAGCAAAAGAATTCGGCGGTGTTGAACACCGTATCGAATTTGTCCGTGAGCTGGACGGTGTAAGGTATTACAACAACTCCATAGCCTCCAGCCCTACAAGAGTGCTGGCCTGCCTGGCAGCCTTTGACCAGAAGCAGATAATGATACAGGGCGGCTCTGACAAGGGTGTTTCCTTTGAACCTATGGCTGCACCTATCTGCGATAAGGTCAAGGTGCTGATACTCATGGGACAGACCAAGGACAAGATAAGGGCGGCGGTAGAAGCTGCACCTAACTTCAAGGGCAGCGGCCTTAAGATATTCATGGTAAAGGATATGGCAGAAGCTGTGCAGACAGCCCGTGACAATGCGGAGGAGGGCGACATAGTTTCCCTGACCCCCGCCTGCGCTTCCTTTGATATGTACCGTATGTTCGAGGACAGAGGCAGACACTTCAAGCAGCTGGTAAACGAACTGAGCTGATGAGTGGGGGGACATATCTTCCTCTGCCTTACCCGACACTGACGGAAGACCACTATACTTTCACCGAGCCGTTTTCGGCGGAAGGGAGAAAATAATGATATATCAGACCAAAGACATCGACCTTGCGCTGATAGACAAGCTCAGGGACAACAACTACAGCAGGCGTATAAAATCGCACTTTCTGGCCTATGGCACCAAGTACGATTTCCTGCGGTTCTTCTTTATGGACTACAAGGGCGAAAGGCTGGGTATGTTCTCTGAGTTCAACAGTGCGCTGATGATATCCACCTTCCAGGGCAAAGAACTGCCCGAGGAAATGCTGGAAGAGCTGGCAGGCTTTGTGCGTATGCTTAAGCCCTTCTCGGTGGAGGTGGAAAGAAAGTACGGCGACAGGCTGGCTGTGCTGCTGGATGATGAGTACCACAGTGAAAAGCGCACCGAGTTCAACTATGCCCCCACAGGCAAGCTGCCCCCGCTGGAGGTCGATGAGACCCCGAAGCTGGACGATGTCTATAAGATACTGGCACAGTGTTTCCCCAGGCTGGCGGACAGCTATGATATCTGGCTGACAGATACCTCCCACCGTATCAGGCGGGGACTTTCCCAGTCTTTCCTTATGGGAGATTATACCACCGCTACCATACAGTATATAATAGATAAGGTGGCGCTGGTGGGTCAGGTAGGCACTGTCCCCGAGGAGCGTGGCAAGATGCACGCGAGAACACTGCTCTACTGGATAGGCGAAAGGCTGTGGCAGCAGGGCATATCCGTGAAGCTTTTTGCAAGGCCCCACAGGGTAAGCTACTATGACGAGATAGGCTTCAAGGCCATGGGCATTGATACCGTTCTTGAAAGACGGGACGAAAAGCCCAGCCACTGAGAGGTGACGGAATGAGGCTGCTGATAATAAGGCACGGCGAAAGCGAAGCTGACATACTCCATGTGCATGAGGGCAGGGCTGACTTTGAACTGACAGAGAAAGGCCACCGTCAGGCGGAGGCAGCAGCTGAGTACATAGCGAAGAACTATGCGCCCGACAGGATATATCACAGCACCCTGAAAAGGGCAGCGCAGACGGCCGCCCATATAGCAGAAAAAACAGGGGCTCCCCTCAGAGCCGAGGAAAAGCTCATGGAGTTTGGCAACGGCTTGCTGGCAGGCCTTGGGTATGATGAGGCGAGGGAGAAATATCCTCCCGTAAAGGCCGCCCCCCACGAAGCTTTCTATGAGCAGGAAACTGCCCTGGGATTCAGGTACCGTGCCGAATTCATGCTTTCAAAAATACTATCGGAAAACCCGCCTGACAGCACCATCGCGGTTGTCACTCACGGGGGCATGATAAACCAGCTTTACAGAGCTTTTCTACGCATACCCCACGACGGGGACTATGGCTTTCGGTCGGGGGACTGCTGCATACACGAATGGCTCGCAGAAGACAATAAAAGACAGATAATAAGGGCAAATTTCGTGCCTGAGATATACGGATAAAAGGGAACTCATATAAAGAAGGATAAGGTCATCTGACCCGGAACAGTGTGGAATAAAAAGGGAGGATAATATGGATAAGCAGTTAAAGACATTCCTTGGTGTGCTGATAGGACTCGGCATCATCTTCGGGGCGGTGGGCATAGTGTTCTCCGTCAGGGAATTCAACAATGTGGGAAAATGTTCTGAAAATGTGGTGGCTCACTTTGAGTCCTCAGAACGTATGGTGTCTCACGCTGCACGCAACAGCGGCACCTATTCTCTGGTCACATATGCCTACGAATACGACGGCCACACATTTTATGCGACCAAAACATTCTCATATCCCGATGTGATACCTGTGGATAAGGAACTCAAGCTCCTGATAGACCCCGATAACCCCGCTTATTATACCATTAAAAGCGAAAGATACTATGATGTTCTAAATGTCTGCGATGTGGTCGCACTGGTGCTGTTCGCTTCGGCATTTGCAGTGTTCAAGATCTCGGGGGCGGTCATCAAGCCCTATATCTGAGAAATACATACATTATAAATTTTCATATGAGGTGAAATAATTGACTAACATTTTTTGCATAGATGAAAGTCTGCTGAAACTTGCAGCACAGGCAGAGAGCGAGTGCGCTTCGGCTTTTGCAGAGATAGACCGCATAGCGGATATCAACGGACAGAAGGTGCTGAAAGCCTTCATTGACAACCGTGTGAGCGAGGGCTGCCTTAAGGGTACCACAGGCTACGGCTACGGCGACCTGGGCAGAGATACCGCAGATAAGGTGTTCGCACAGGCCCTGGGCGGCGAGGACGCTATAGTCCGCCATACCTTTGTAAACGGCACCCATGCCCTTAGTACGGCACTTTTCGGCATACTGCGCCCCAAGGATAAGCTGTGCTTTCTGACAGGGGCACCCTATGATACCCTGGAGGGTGTGGTAGGCAAAGAGGACGACAGCGGCAGCGGTTCTCTTCGTGATTTCGGGGTGGAGCATGAGATAGTCACCCTTAAGGAAGACGGCACCCCCGACCTTGAAGCTATAGCAAAGGCTGCAAAGTCCGCTAAGGTGGGCTACGTGCAGCGTTCAAGGGGATATTCGCTGCGCCCCTCTTTCACGGTGGAGGTCATAGGCGAGGTCATAAAGGCCGCCCGTGAAGCCAACCCCGATATCATCATACTGACAGATAACTGCTACGGCGAGTTCGTGGAGGAGAAAGAACCTCTGGCAGTGGGCGCTGACCTCATTGTAGGTTCGCTCATAAAGAATCCGGGCGGCGGCATAGCTTCCACAGGCGGCTATATCTGCGGACGCGCCGACCTGGTGGAAAAGTGCGCCGACAGGCTCACCTGCGTGGGCATGGGCAAGGAGGTAGGCTGTTCGCTGAACATGAACCGTGAGATACTGCTGGGCTTCTTCCTCTGCACCCAGACGGTGGCAAGTGCGCTGAAAACTTCCGTTTTTGCCTGCCGCCTTTTCGAGAAGCTGGGTTACAAGACCCTCCCCGAAAGCGGCGAAAAGCGCACGGATATCATAGCGTCTATACTGCTTGAAAATGAGAAGAACCTGACAGCTTTCTGCAAGGGCATACAAAAGGGAAGTCCCGTGGACAGCTATGTTACTCCCGAGGCCTGGGATATGCCCGGCTACGAGAGCAAGGTGATAATGGCGGCAGGCGCCTTCACCATGGGGGCAAGTATCGAGCTTTCAGCCGATGCACCCATACGCGAGCCATACGCAGTGTGGCTGCAGGGCGGCATAACCTACCCCAGCGGCAAGGCGGGGATACTCCTTGCGGCACAGGAAATGCTCAGTGCGGGGAACATAACCCTCTGACAGGGCGGCTGTATATGCCCGAAAATCTTTGAATATAAATGGCGCTTCTCTGTTTCACTTTTATACCGCCTTTTGCGGAGTTCTTATTGGTGTGTATGTTCTTCACGGGAAGTGCTGACGGAAATAATATGATCCCAATTTGGTTGTGTATTGTTAGCAATACACTTCAAAATTGGGAAATAATATCAGATAAAATAATAAATAAGGAGTTGAAAGATATGGCTGAGATATTCAGTGTTACCGTAAACGAGATAATCAAACAGCTTGGGCTTGAAGTGCTGTATGCACCCGATAACATGGACGAGCTGATAGTTACCGATAACGACTGCAACCGTCCCGGGCTGCAGCTTATGGGCTTTTATGAGTATTTTAATGCCGAGCGTATACAAATCTGCGGAAATATGGAGTTTGCATATCTGGCATCGCTGGAGGAACATGACAGATATGAAAAGCTGGACGCTCTGTTTGCCACAAAGATACCCATGTTCGTAGTTGCCAGGAGCCATGAGCTTTATCCCGAGATGATAGAGATAGCTGCCAAGCATAACGTGCCCATAGCCCGTACCGCTGACAGCACCACTGCATTCATCGCTGCACTTATCGGCTACCTGAATGTGGAGCTGGCACCCCGTATAACCCGCCACGGCGTACTTATCGAAGTCTACGGCGAGGGCATACTCATCGTGGGCGAAAGCGGAGTTGGTAAGAGTGAAACTGCTATCGAGCTGGTAAAGCGCGGACACCGTCTTGTGGCTGATGACGCCGTTGAGATAAGAAAGACCTCCAGCAGAACACTGGTAGGCCAGTCCCCCGACAACATCAGGCATTTTCTTGAACTGCGCGGCATAGGTATTATCAATACCCGCCGTCTGTTCGGTATGGGTGCTGTAAAGATATCCGAGAAGATAGACCTGGTAGTACAGCTTGAGCCCTGGGACAGCAAGAAGATATACGACCGTATGGGTGTTGACAACGAGTATACCTCCATACTGGGCATAAAGATACCCTCACTGACCATACCCATAAAGCCGGGCCGTAATCTGGCCGTTATACTGGAAGTTGCAGCTATGAACAACCGTCATAAGAAGATGGGCTACAACGCTGCTGCCGAGCTGCTGCAGAACCTGGGTCTTGAAATGGATACCAAGGAAAGCGTCAAGAACTGGGACGCTTTCTGATACATCGCATAAGGACCCGTTTGCAGTACAAACGTCAGGGCGGCGGGAAATTGCCCCGTCCTGAAAACATACAATAAGGAGAAGAACAAGTGAGAGAACTTGACATGAATACCCGTTCGCTGCTGACGCTGGCGGAGGAACTGGAGTGCAGGGTGTTCCTTGATGAACCTCTGGATAAGCACAACACTTTCCGTATCGGCGGAAGCTGTACGGCTATGATAGATATAAATTCACCCGATAACCTTTCACAGCTGTGGGAGGAGGCCAATCGTCTGGGCATAAGGACGATGGCGCTGGGCAACGGCTCCAACGTGCTGTTTGATGACAAGGGCTTCGATGGGGTCATATTCCTCATCGGCAGCTCAATGGATAAGATATATATGAGATCGGATAACGTCATCGTGGCACAGGCAGGCTGCCCCCTGCTGAAGCTCTGCCGCTTTGCGCTGGAGCATTCGCTCAGCGGCCTGGAATTTGCCTACGGTATCCCCGGAAGCGTGGGCGGCGCCATATTTATGAACGCAGGTGCCTACGGCGGCGAGATAAAGGACGTTATCAAATTCGGCAGAGCTGTTGACCGTGAGGGCAGACAGTTCGAGTTCACCGCCGAGCAGATGAAGTTCGGCTACCGTTCCAGCCGTTTTCTGGCAGGAGATGAACTTATAGTTGAGGGCGAGTTCGAGCTGCCCTCAGGAAGCTATGATGATATACAGGATAAAATGGTTGACCTGATGGGCCGCCGCAGAGAAAAGCAGCCCCTCAACCTGCCCAGCGCAGGCAGCACCTTCAAGCGCCCCGACGTTGAGGGCGTTTACGCAGGCAAGCTCATAGAAGACAGCGGCCTTCGGGGATTTTCCGTGGGCGGTGCCCAGGTCAGCGAGAAGCACTGCGGCTTTGTGGTCAACAAAGGCGGCGCCACCAGCGGCGATGTGCTTGAACTGATAAAGCAGGTGCAGGCTAAGGTCGAAAAGGACAGCGGATACCTGCTCGAATGTGAAGTAAGATATATCCCATACAGTGTCTGATGACCATACAGATATAGAATGTGCAGAACAGAAAAAGAAGCAAAAGATCCCACAGACAGAGAGGAGAAGAAAAATGCAGTTCGTAGTTGTAACAGGCATCTCGGGCTCAGGCAAGTCCACGGCGGTGAACGTGCTGGAGGATATAGGCTATTATTGCATAGATAATATGCCCCCCGAACTTATGGTAAAGTTCGCGGATATCTGCGCCCAGTCCGAGGGCAAGATAGATAAGGTGGCTTTCGTGGCGGACGTCCGCGGCGGTGAGCTTTTCCTGAAACTGAAAGACGCCATAGGCGATATGAGAAGAATGGGCATTAAGGTAAAGGTGATGTTCCTTGACTGCAGCGACGATGTCATCATGCGCCGCTATAAGGAGACCCGCCGCAAGCACCCCCTTGATGAGATGGCACACGGAAATATCCGCAATGCCATTGAGACCGAAAGGCATTTCCTTGAAACAGTGCGGGATAAGGTGGATTATTATATCGACACCTCTTCCACTTCCACCGCAGAATTCAAGGAGAGGATGTATTCCATTTTCCTGGGCGAGGGACAGTCTGCCATGCAGATAGATGTGCGTTCCTTCGGCTTCAAGTACGGGGTCATGAACGATGCGGACCTGACCTTTGATGTCAGGTGCCTGCCCAATCCTTTCTATATCGCCGAGCTGAAGCATAAGACAGGCCTTAACCCCGAGGTATCGGGATATGTCATGAAGTTTAAGGAGGCGCAGGATCTCCTGGCGAAACTCAATGACCTCATCGACTTCCTAATACCCCTCTATGAAAAAGAGGGCAAGGCGCAGCTGGTCATAGCCTTCGGCTGTACAGGCGGCAAGCACCGCAGCGTTACCTTTGCGGAAGCAGTAGCAAAGCACCTGACCGACAACGGCAGGACCATCAGGCTGGCTCACAGGGATATCGAGAAGCGCTGAGATATATAGTGAAAAAATAGTGGATAGCCGGGGCGAACGACGGGCAGTATCACCGCCGCAGAAAAGACCCTTGCTGTTCACTATTTCCCTGCAGGGAAAATAATGATAAGGGTGATGTGATAATGGACGAGATGTCATTCTCATACAGGGTAAAGGCCGAGATAATAGAAAAGATAAATACCTCACAGAAAGCAGATGCCTGCCTTATGGGGCTGCTTTGCTGCTGCAATGAACTCAGTGACAGGGAGATACTTTTCCTCACGGAAAATCCCCGTGTCAAGGATTTCTTCGTGCGCAACGTGAGCCGTATCCTCCGCGATGAGGACGCCGTTTCGGTAAGCTCCGCTGAGCGCCGCAGCGGGGTCACACTTTTCAGCATGACCATACCCGATGAAGGACAGCGCATTTTCCTGCTGGACTATTTCGGTATGGACGAAAGCAGGCGGCTGACGGAGGACTATCTTCCCAAGGATAAATTCATTCCTCAGCTGGCAGCAGGTATCTTCCTGGCCTGCGGCTCTGTGAACGACCCCAACAAGAAGTATCATATGGAATACGTCATGCCCACCCTTGACCTGTGCAACGACTTCGGCCTGCTGCTCATCGAGCGCCACGGTATAGTCCCAAAGCACGTTGAGCGCAAGGGCGCCCAGATAGTTTATATCAAGGAGTCGGAGAATATCATCGACGTGCTGACTCTTATGGGTGCTACCATGTGTTCGCTGGAGCTTATGAACGTCAAAATGGAAAAGGATATGCGCAACAAGATAAACCGCGCCATGAACTGCGACAATGCCAATATCGACAAGACTCTGAAAGCCTCCGAAAGGCAGATAGAGGATATTGAGCTTATCGAGAAAAAGCTGGGGCTGTCATCTCTGCCCGACCAGCTGCGGGAAATAGCCGAGCTGAGGCTAGAGAATCCCGACTATAACCTGAAACAGCTGGGCGCCGAAATGGTGCCGCCCATATCCCGTTCAGGTGCTAACCACCGCCTGCAGAAGCTGGCCGAGATAGCCGACGGTCTGCGCAAAAAGCAGTCCCGTGAGGGCGATGATACTTGACAAAATCCCGCTTTGGGTATATAATAATATCGTTATTTATTTGACAAACCTCGGAAGGACGGGATATAATGGCGAAAAACGGTAACATATCAGCTTCGGTCATAAAGCGGCTGCCGAGGTATTACAGGTTTCTGGGCGAACTGGAAAAGCAGGGCGTTGAGCGCATATCTTCCAGAGAGCTTTCGGAAAGAATGAAGCTGACAGCTTCCCAGATAAGACAGGACCTTAACTGCTTCGGCGGATTTGGCCAGCAGGGCTACGGGTACCATGTGTGTTCCCTGCGGGAGGAGATAGGGCATATACTTGGTGTGGATAAGGAGTATCCCACCATACTCATAGGTGCGGGCAACCTGGGCAAGGCCATAGCACTGCACATAAATTTTGAAACACGAGGCTGCCGTCTGGTGGGCATATTTGATGCTAACCCCCGCCTGACAGGTGAAACTGTGGGCAGCGTGGCTATCCGCCACACCGATGAGATAGAGGCCTTCTGCAATGAACATCACCCCGTTGTGGCGGTGCTGTGCATACCCAAGGCGAACACCCAGGAGATAGCTGATAAGCTGGTAGGGCTGGGCATACGCTCTTTCTGGAACTTTTCCCATTACGACCTCACCATCGACTACAAGGGTATCGAGGTGGAGAACGTTCATCTGGGGGACAGCCTGCTGACACTGACCTACCGCACCAATCAGCTTGACAGCGAATAAGAAAAAATGAGCGCAGACAGCAGCGTCTGCGCTCATTATTATTGTCCAAAATTTCACCCTAGGTCAGGTACATCTGCAAAAACTGCCCGATGACCACAGGCCGCGAGAAATAATACCCCTGGAAGCTGTATATGCAGTACTGGCGCACAAATTCTATCATCTCACGGGTCTCCATGCCCTCTAAGCAAACGTTGACATTCAGCTCGCTGGCACAATTTGATATGGCCTTGATTATGGCCTGATTTGCCGTGTTCGTCATGATATCCTTTGTAAAGCCCCTGTCGAATTTCAGAGTTTCCACAGAAAGGTCGCTGAGCAGATTGAGGGAAGAAAATCCTGTGCCGAAATCGTCTATGGCTATCCTTATGCCCAGGCCTTTCAGGAAGCCTATCTCGCTTTGCAGATAGCTCTTCTCCAGCTGACGGCAGCTCTCCGTCAGTTCCATGCAAAGGTTCGCAGGCGGGAAGCCTGTCTCTTTCAGTATGGCCTTCACCGATTCACGGAACAGCGGGTGAGAAAGCTGGGTGTAGGCGATGTTCACATTCAGCGTGAAACGGGGGTCACGGTCCACCATTATCATGCTCTCGTTCAGTGAGCGTCTGAGTATCCAGCAGCCCAGTTCAAAGAAGCTGGGGTCGTTCTCCAGCATGGGTATGAACTCCCCGGGCATTACCGTGCCGAAATCTCTGCTCTCCCACCTTAGCAGCGCCTCAGCCCCGATAAGCTCTTCATTGTCCGAAGATACCAGCGGCTGGTAGCACATGAAAAATCCCTCGTAGTCGTTGAGCATGGATTTCCTCAGCGCACTCATAAGTTCCAGCCTGCGCCTGGTGGTGTCCTTCATGTCGTTCTCAAAGACGTAAAGCTCACCGTGCTGCTCGTGCTTTGACTTCTCCAGGGCATACCTGGCCGAGCCCTGCACCGAGAATTCATCATAATCTCCGTCCAGCAGCACCGCCCCCGCAGATACGCTTATGGGTATACGTATACCGTCCACGAAAACATTGTACTTCATCTCAAACTGTATCTTGCGGTAAAGCTCATATATGTAGCCCACAGCCGTGTCGCTGAGGCAGCAGGCAAATCTCACACCGTCCATGCGGTATACCTTGCTGCGGGTACCCAGTACCTCTATAAGCACCCGCCCTACCTGCTTCAGCACCCTGTCACCGAAGTTGTGGCCGTACATATCGTTTATCTCAGAAAAACAGTTTATACCGATGAGCAGTTCCACCGCCGTTTTGCCGTTGAGCTTCAGCTGGCGGATATCCTGTAAGAATTCGTATACATTGTAAAGCCCCGAGGTCGCATCGACCCTGTCAGCTATGCCGTGGTTCTCCAGAGAACCGATGAATATATCGGGCTCGCCCTCACTGCCGTGCATGACCTTGCCCCTGCAGGTGCAGATGACGTAGTCGCCGTCCTTGTTCATGGCACGGTAATCCAGCTCATGTCTGTCCTTCTTGCCCGAGAATACCTGCTCTATGTCGTCCAGATATTTCTGCCTGTCCTCGGGATGTATGTGGGCAGCCCACAGCTTGTCTGCCCCCTGTAAATATTCCCCGGGAAGCCCGAAGTATTCCACCGCAGACCTTGACCACCTTGACAGATCACTGCTCATGTCGCAGATGTAAAGGTAGCGCCTGTCCGATGAATCTGCGAAGCCGTCAAATAAGCGGCTTTCCAGCAGTTCACTCCTGATGTACACAATTTTCACCTCCCTCTCCTAAGGTAATGAAGTCATATTTATCCATCTGCATTATACCACATTTATAAAAAATTTACAATAGGTCATACACATTTTTATTTGCTCGCATAAACATTTTGAACAAAATGCACAATTCGCATAAACCAAAACTGTACACAAATCAAAGTATGAACTATTCAGTCGCTTACAAAATATGAATTGGTATAAAACGGCCTGTCCAAGCCGAAAGTACAGCCTTGGTTAAACAATTCGCAGAAAGTTACATTCTTCCGCCGATGAAGTCCCCGTAAAACTTGACAAAACAGCGGAAATATAGTATAATATTAATTTGATAATGACCCTGTTAAAACTATACTTTTTTAGGAGCGTGCAATTATGGAAATCAACAAGACCGTATCAAAAGCAGGTTATGCCAAGCTGGTTGAAGAAAAGGAATATCTCGTTACCGTCAAGCGTAAAGAGGTAGCACAGAAGCTTAAAGAAGCCCGTTCTTTCGGCGACCTTTCCGAGAACGCCGAGTACGATGAAGCCAAGAACGAACAGGCTATACTGGAGTCCCGCATAAACGAACTGGAAATACTCATCTCCAACGCTACTGTAGTTGAGGACGACGAGATATCCGTTCACGAGATAGGTGTAGGCTCTTATGTAAAGCTGAAAGACCTTGAGCTGGACGAAATAGAAAATTTACAGATCGTAGGTTCCACCGAGTCTGACCCCGACAACGGCAAGATCTCTGACGAGAGCCCCATAGGCAAGGCTGCTCTGCACATGAAGGTCGGCGACGTGTTCGAGGTAGAGGCACCTGCGGGCATGATAAAGTTTGAAGTTCTGGAGATAACCAGAGAATAATGGGCGCAAGGCTGCCTTTCTCCTTTGAGGAGATAAACTTCGGGTCGGGTGAGCTTGGTTTTTATATGAATGTGTGCGATGAGGAAACACCTCTGCTGGCACACATTAAATATCCCAACAGCTTCGATATCATAGTGGAGCATCATAGCGGGAAAAGCTTTACAGCCTCGTTATACTGGGATATCGAGAACCATTGTCCCCCTGTGGCAGTGTACCGCACTGCTGACCTCAGTCTGCTGGAAAAAACTCTGGCAGCGGCAGTTGATCGCACCGAAAGGGAAGTGGAGAAAAGACGTTTCTCCTACTACGGCCCTCTCTGGGAAACTGAATTCATTGAGATAAACGACTGATGTTTTGAAAGGAACAGATCTATGAGGAACCTTAAAGCCGCTGCTGCGGCTGCAGCACTTATGCTGCTGGCAGGCTGTTCTTCGGGACGCACCATTGATACCATAACCACCGCCGAGTTCAAGGAAGCTCTGACCATAGGCGGTTACGGCAGTGCAGATGACGGCTTCACCACCGACAGCGAGGACGGCACAACCACTATCATGCAGGCCAAAAGCGGCTGGCTGGTGGGCTTTTATGAGTGCCGTGACAGCGAGGTGGCCGAGACCGAGTTCTACAGCGAATGCGGCGCAGCGGATATAGAGGAGACCCGTGAGGGAAAAAACTATATATGTGCCGAAAAGGAGAGCGATGATGAGTATCTCTACTACATCGCGGTGGACGACACCTGCCTGTTTGTCAGGGGAAAGCCCGAAAATTCATCTGAGATAGAGCAGTTCACAGAAGATCTGGGATACAAGGCATAAACGGAAGGAAAGGATAAATTTAATGAGCGAAGAGATCAAGAACAATGCCCCCGAGGAGCAGGAGCTCACTCAGGAGCAGGTGAATGAATACAAGAAGATAAGAATGGAGAAGCTCAAGGCTCTCCAGGACGAGGGCGCTGACCCCTTTGAGATAACCAAGTACGACGTCACTGCCAGCTGCGAACAGGCCAAGACCCTCTATGAAAGGGAAGAGGCTAAGTGTAAGGATCTGGCTGGAAACGATGAGGAAGCCCTGGCTGCCAAGCTTGAAGAGAACCGCGTTCGCGTTTCCATTGCAGGCCGTATCATGTCCAAGAGAATGATGGGCAAGGCCAGCTTCATGGACCTGCGCGACAAAAGCGGCAAGGTGCAGCTCTATGTCCGCATGAACGAGGTGGGCAAGGAAGCTTTCGACCGTTACGTTAAAAAGGGCGATATAGGCGATATCGTCGGTGTTACAGGTTTCGTTTTCAGGACGAGGATGGGCGAGATATCCGTCCACGCTGAAAGCTTCACCCTGCTCTCCAAGAACCTCCAGCCCCTGCCCGAAAAGTGGCACGGCCTCAAGGACCAGGACACCAGATACCGTCAGCGCTACACCGACCTCATCTGCAACCCCGATGTAAAGGATACGTTCATCAAGCGCTCCAAGATAATCTCCACTATCAGAAGATATCTGGACGAGCGTGACTTCATGGAGGTCGAGACCCCCATGCTGGTCAGCAACGCAGGCGGCGCCGCTGCAAGACCCTTCGAGACCCACTATAATGCCCTTGATGAGGACGTTAAGCTGCGCATCTCCCTGGAGCTGTACCTGAAAAGACTTATCGTCGGCGGACTTGAAAGAGTTTATGAGATAGGCAGAGTTTTCCGTAACGAGGGCGTTGACGCAAGGCATAACCCCGAGTTCACCCTTATGGAACTCTACCAGGCTTACACCGATTACCACGGCATGATGGACCTGACCGAGGATATGTTCAGGCACCTGGCCAAGACAGTTTGCGGCAGTACCACTATCCCCTACGGCGAGCATGAGATCGACCTGGGCAAGCCCTTTGAGCGCCTGACCATGATCGAGGCTGTAAAGAAGTACTCAGGCGTTGATTTTAACGAGATAAAGTCCACCGAGGAAGCTAAGGCTATAGCTAAGGAAAGACATATCGAATTCGAGGACAGACACAAGAGAGGCGATATACTCAACCTGTTCTTCGAGGAGTATGTTGAGGAACACCTGATACAGCCCACTTTCATCATGGATCACCCCATCGAGATCAGCCCCCTGACCAAGAAAAAGCCCGACGCTCCCGAGTATGTTGAGCGCTTCGAGCTGTTCATCAACGGCTGGGAAATGTGCAATGCCTACAGCGAGCTGAATGACCCCATCGACCAGCGCGAGCGCTTCAAGGCTCAGGAAGAAGCCCTCAGCAACGGCGACGAAGAAGCTAACCGCACCGACGAAGACTTCCTCCGCGCCCTGGAAATAGGTATGCCCCCCACAGGCGGCATAGGCTACGGCATCGACAGACTGGTAATGCTCCTGACCAATTCCCCCGCCATCAGAGATGTACTGCTGTTCCCGACGATGAAGTCGATAGACTGAAAAACGCTGTAATAGCGTAGGGTTTTGACCCTGTAAGTTGATATTTACGACCGATTTACGACCAATTGTTGAGGACACGTTTGATAGAAAAAAGAATCCCGAAGCTGACTTTTGAGGTTGGCTTCGGGATTAATTATCTATTCCTAAAAGAATAACAGCGGCCTAGCCCGTCGAAAGAAAGGAATAATCATCATGAAAAAACAGATCCTATGCTGCACAGCGGCAATCTTACTCGCAGCGGGAGGGCTTGGTACTCTTCCCGCCGGAACACTTGGTACGGCTATCGCGGCGAGTGCTGCGGCTTATGAGGATTTTGAATACTCGGTCGATGGCGATACCGTTACCATAACAGAATATAAAGGCAAGGGCGGAGATGTTGTCATACCTTCGGAGATCGACGGAAAGAAGGTCACGGCTATCGGCGAATTTGCATTTGAAGGCTCAGACCTGACAAGCGTGACTATCCCCGACACCGTGACTTCTATCGGCTGGGAGGCGTTCAGGTATTGCGGAAGCCTGAAAAGCGTGACTATCCCCGATAGCGTGACAGATTTCGGCTGGGAGGCATTCAAAGGGTGCAGCAGCCTGAAAAGCGTAACTCTCCCCGACAGTGTGAAAACTATAAGCACCGAAATGTTCATGGACTGCGACATTCTGGCAAGCGTAACTATCCCCATAAGCGTTAAATAGCATGACATTTTCTCCTTCTGTCGTTGTCCTTTTCTCTGATGATGTTTTCTCATTCTGTATTCTCCTTTCAAACAAAAACGGACACAGCCGAAGCCATGTCCGAAATCTTCATATATGCAGACTTCATGTATAGCTTGCGGCGATACTGCCGGACAATTACACATGAGTCTCGCAAATTAAGGAAAGCCAGACCGGAAGGTCAGTATGTTGGCTTGACGCTCCGTAAAAGAGCTTGCTACTCCCTCATCTGAGATAATTATAGCATATGATAAAGGCTTTGTCGAGATTTTTTATCATATCGCCAAACCAAATAATCTTCTGCTCATATCAAACAGCGCCGGGAAATGCTTTCAATACCTCTGCACCTTTTCTCACAAAGGCTATGTATTCACCGATATCCGCATGAACGGTATACCGCTCCCCGCCCGCAAAGATTTCTCCGCTCGATGTTCTTACCCACTCGCCGCAGGGAAGATATACGTTTCTGTCGGTCGCACCCTGCTTGCATATCGGTGCAAAGAGTATATCTCTGCCAAACATATACTGGTCGGACAGAGTGAAACAGATCTCGTCATCGGGGAAGTCGAAATACATCGGCCGCATGATGGGCTCGCCGGTGCGCGAAGTATTACGGGCGCTTTCGAGAATGTACGGTCTCAGACGCCCGCGCTGCTCTACGATCGCTTTGAGGATGGGGAAATTGCGTACGCCGAACGACCAAAGCTCGTTATCGCCGCCGCTGGGCTCTTTTATCCCGGGGTGGCGATATTTGTAATCGCTCTCCCTATTGCGCACACCGTGCAGCCTCATAACAGGGCAGAACAGTCCGAACTGGAACCAGCGCACGATAAGCTCGCGGAAGTATTCGCTCGATGTATCGCCGAAGAAAAAGCCGCCTATATCACTGTTCCACCAGGGTATGCCGCTCATCGCCATTGAAAGCCCCGAGACTACGCTTTGCCGCAGTGCGTCGAAGGTAGAGGGTATATCGCCGTTCCACACGGCAGTTCCGAATTTCTGACTGCCCGGATACGCACAACGTGTGAGAAGAAGGATATCCTCTTCACCCTCGGCACGAAGATTTTCGTAGAATGCCTTCGCGTAATAGTAGGGATATGCAAGCGCAGTCTGCGCGCCGTTGCCAATGTGGAATTTCAGGTTCGAGTAGCTCTCCGGCCGTATCTCAGGTTCCGCTTCGTCCAGCCAGAAGGTCTTTATGCCATAGTCGTAGTATCCCTTCTTCACCTGCTGCCAGAGATATTCTCGCGCCTGCGGAGAGGTAACGTCCACGTAGGTCTGCTGCCCGTAGAAATCGAATATCCCGTACTGCCCGTTTTCGGTGCGGACGAGCATATTCCCCTCGCTCATGGGTCTCCAGTTGCGGCTGTTTGGATTTATTGTAGGCCATATCGACACGACGGGCTCTAAACCCATCTTTCGCAGCTCATCGCACATAGTCTTCGGGTCTGGCCAATAATCGGGGTCGAATTCCCAGTTGCCCTGCTCCGTCCAGTGAAAGTAGTCTATCACTATCGCGCTGACGGGTATACCCTCCGCCTTATAGCGACGCGCAACATCGAGCACCTCGTCCTGACTTTCATAACGAAGCTTGCACTGCCAGAAACCCGCCGCCCATGCGGGCATTTCCGGTGCAAAGCCGGTAAGCCTGCAATAACGGTTCATGGTATCAGCGGGGGTATTTCCCGAGAAAACAAGGTAATCCGCCTGATAAACACTTTCCGCAGACCACACGGTATGATTGTTTCCGAACTCAACGCTGCCTATCGCAGGGCTGTTCCACATAAAGCCGTAGCCCAGCGAGGAATAGATCACGGGGACGGAGGACTTGGTGTTACGGTGTTTCAGCTCGTATGTGCAGCCCTTCTTGTCAAAAAAGTCCTGCTGCTCCTGACCCAGCCCGTAGATATGCTCTCCCGCATTCGCTTCAAATACGATCCGTGTGCGGTAATTATCTCCCTCAACGTGAGAGAACCGAGAGGTGTAATGACCCTCGTCAACGGTGCGTAGTATGACCTTGTCATTCCTGTAGAACGTAAGACAGTATCCGTCCCACATACGGTCGGCTATCTCAGCCCTGAGTATGCCGCTCGTGACCGATGCGCTTTTATCGGAAATGTTCACCTGTGCCGGGAGATTCTCCGCTTCAAGCAGGGTATATCTTTCGTCTGAAAGGCTGCCGTTCCTTGTAGAGCGCACCCGTATACAGTTCTCACCGTAACCTTCCACGCACACGGTCTCGTCCTTTATCCGATAAATGACCCCGTTGGGTATCTTCTTTATCATGCTCATATTATACACCTCCGTTTTTCATATGATACATCATTTCCGTGCAGCAGAAAACAACAAGAATATCGAGTTCTTTATACGATATTATCATCTTGACAGGCTGATTGTTTTAGTATATAATTGAGTAGAGGTGAGATCAATGAAAGGCAGTTTTTCCGAATATGAGCCCGTAACACACGGCAGCGCCGCTTTCCCGATAGAGCTTTACTCGGAGCGCGTATACGATGTGAAACCGCACCATCACAAAGAGTACGAGCTGTTTCGTCTCACGGAAGGAAAAATGCTTTTCGGCATCGGCAGTGAGGAACACATCATTGAAGCAGGCTCAACGGTATTCATCGAGCCGAACGAGACACACTGCGCCCTTGATACCGAGGAGGGCGGAGAACGGCATTTCAATGCTCTGCTGTTCGGCGCGGAGGCTCTCGGTCATAAAAGCGACCCCTGCCGAAAACTGCTGGAAAGTGTGAAGATAGACCGTTTCCTTAAGATACCCGACCTATATTTCGAAGACTGCGAGCGTGTTTTTCAACTTCGGAGGAGCAATGAACTCGGCTGTGAAATGGAGATAAAGGCTTTCCTGTTCGGCCTGCTGTCATTCATTTTCCGATCAAGACAGTACACAAGGCACTCATCGCTCATCACGGAGGAGATATCCTCCGACACCGCTGTCGGAACGGTCATAGCCTATATACGTATCCACTACGCCGAGCAGATAAACCTTGATACGCTTCTCCCGCTGATATCCTACAGCAAGAGCCATTTCATGCGGTTGTTCAAGGAAAAGACCGGCCTCGGGCTGACCGCCTATGTCAATCGTTTCCGTGTGGAAAAAAGCTGCCTTGAGCTACTCTATTCGGATAAGCCGATAAGCGTTATCGCGGGTGAATGCGGCTTTAATAACGTACAGTATTATACAAAGATCTTTACAAGATATATAGGTGTACCGCCCGCAAGATACAGAGGCAGCACCAAAAGATACCAAAGACAGATCTCCGGCAGATGAAGAGAAGCATATTGTAAGTAAGGTGCTGTTCATAGAAGCTGTCGGTTCGGGAAAGGATAAATAATGAAGAAATCAATTATCTCCGCCGTATTGACAACTGTTTTGCTGCTTGCAGGATGTTCCGCAGAGAACAATGGTGACAACTTCCCGCAGAAATCCGAAAGCACTATCATCTCCGAAACTTCAGCTACAGTCAATGAAGCTGATATTCCGCGGGACAATGATACCGGGAATGCAGACGTACACACCATGCTTGTATTTTTCGGGGGAGATCATCTTTACGACCTTGAAAGCGGCGAGATCTTTGGAAGTCACGAAATATGTAAAGAATATCAGCTTAACGAAGGCGATGTGGTCAAGCTCGGCTGCGTGATAACCAAGGGGAACAGTGAGATCGCGGGTAATTACAGCGAAATAACAAATGTCAGCTCCTACAAAAAGACCTCGCTTTCCGATTCCGACGCCAAATACGCTGACGCCGCGCGGTCAGGCACAGTAGGCGTTCAAAACGAAGGTATCATCGATATCACAGACCCATCGAACTGCAGCAGGACTATCGTGTACGCCGAAGCAAGCGGCTTTGGCGCAGTATCCGACGAATGGGAAGGCGCGAAGCATTTTGACGAGATACGTGAAATAATGACCGCTGAGGAAACCACGGCGCTTGTATGCGCGAATAAAGACCTCGATGACGGATATATCAAAGAGGCTTTAAAAAACGGCAATTGTCGAAGCGATAATGGAATTCTGTTCGCGGGATATACCAACGACCTGTTAATGAACTGCGAGACCGTGTATTTCGGAGAGACAGATAACCCGACTGCCGAAACGGCCGGGTATGTTTTCAATGATGCCGAGTCTTCCGACGATATGCGGGAGCAGCTTAAGGAAGACGGATTTTCAACGGAAGTCATCGATAAGATATCCTCCATGGACTTATATGATGACAAAACGGTTTATGTTTTCTGCGGAGAATTCTCCATAGACCCGAAGCAGCCGGTGGTCATCGACTGCAATAACAGGATAGTGCCTTCAAATGGCGATGAAAAAGCAGTTATCGTTGCAGCCGCTGTGGATAACAGCGTGTTTGAGAGCGTTGCAAGATAACTGCTTGATCTGTTAGCGAATTATTGCTGCTGTACGGTATCGGTCACAAGCTTCTCGGCGTTTTCGAAATAATATCGGATCCCATTATGTGCCACACAGAGATTTTCGCGGCAATATAATGTCCGGACGAACCGTCAGTATTCATTATTTTTTTTAAGGATTTATCGATTTATAAAATGCAGTGAACGGATACATAGCTGCATCGGTCAAATTACGGTGCTGTCAGATATTATTCCTGCGGTTTTTCTCCGGGTGTTGACGGTAATACTCTTCCTTGTTCAGATACATATTACGGTCGGCGATGTGCATAGCGGCAAGGATATCATAATCGCCGCAGACCCACTCCGTGCCTACTGCGAAGCTGACATCGGGGGTATTTTTGGCAAGAACACCGAGCCTTGAAATGCTTTCGTCAAGAGCTTCTTTGGTAATTTCGGGACAGAATATTACGAACTCGTCTCCTCCGGAGCGGTAGACCTCATGATCGCCGAATACGATCTTAAGAAGCGCCGCCGCGTTGCGGAGAAGCTTATCGCCTGCTTCATGTCCGCTGATGTCGTTCACCGTTTTCAGACCGTTCAGATCGGCAAAGATCACTCCCAGACGGCCGGGTCTTGCCGATCTGTCCGTTCTGAGACTGTCAACGCGCTCGTTCATGGCGTTGCGGTTCAGCACCTGCGTAAGGCTGTCTGTCCTGCTCATGATCTCAAGCCTTGAAACAAGAAGATGATGGGCGATGCTTGCGGCCATCATGAAGGTCGTGAGCTCAAGGGTCTCCTTTATCGCCATCTTTTTTTCGGTATCAAAATTTATTACCCATATAAATCCCACAAGATCATGATCGTAACGGATCGCTGTGAGTATCATATTCTTTACGCTATAGTCTTTCATAGACTTGTGCCATACGGGGTCGCGCTTTTCTATCTCGCTCAGATCATCAAGCAGCAGACAGTCGCTCCCTTCAAGGTCTTTTTCCCACGCAAGCGCTGTCTCGTAGGGGGTGCGTCCCATCTTGGAGGTGAGTTCCTTAAGCATATGCGGCTGCTCGCCGTTTTCGTTATACAGCTTGCATTGCTGATTCTCCTTGTCAAGAGTATATAACGCACAGTATTCGGCATGGCATATTTTCTTGAGTTCGCCCGTACCAGCAGCCATAGCAGAATCAAAATCCTGCATCTTGTTCAGCTTTATGCTCATCTGCATTATAGCGGACGCCACCTCGCCTGAGCGTTGGGTCATAAAATCTGTCTCTGCGTGCTCGGAGCGGGTAGTCATGTAATATAGGCTGCTCACAGCGTACACATGACAGCCGAATCGATCAAACAACAATGCTAAAGCCTTCTCGCAACCGGAGAAGGCTTTTTATACTGTCATTTCCCCTTATTCTTCTTGCAAGCCGCATTCCTGTCATCAAGCGTGGTCTGCGGCACTCCCAATACCCTCAAGGAGTCTCGAAAGTATTAGTTTATCAATATTCATCAGAGGACTAAAACATAGCCAAGGTTCACAAACAACCGGTTTTGGTATTAGTTTATCAATATTCATCAGAGGACTAAAACTGATATCGAAGATTTAAGACCCGATCGCTTTTACGGCGGTCGGGTCTTGGTGCTTTCATGGGATTGTTTTGAGTGAAAAATGTTGGTTCATACAAAGACCGCTCACGCTCCGTATGTTCCGTAATCGAAATATTTCCCATCAAAGGCATTAAAAATATCATATCCCGAACAAGCCCCCGCGATAAAATAACCGCTGTAATTTCCGCAAGACCCTTGACATTCCCCCAATTTCGTGCTAAACTATAATAGTACAATTATGTAACTGTGTAACAATATATACACAATGATTTTAAAAAGAAAGGGTTGACAGCGCCATGCTCATGCAGTACGATTCAAGCAAGCAAGCAAGCAAGCTAGCTAGCAAGCA
>NZ_JAFUAG010000048.1 GCF_017464355.1 Ruminococcus sp.
CATGTTCGGTTCACACAGGGGTGGTATAGTATAAGTACAGTAAAGGAAAAGACAAGAAGATCCCTCCAAAATTCTTCTTCTTTGTTGATGTTCGGCAGAGCCTGTGAAAACGCCGAAACTTCGTAGGTTTTGCCGATCATCAAATCCCTTTCATAATTCTATAAGAAAATTAATGCTCATTTCACGCCGAAGAAATGGGTATTAATTTTTGCCCGAAAACAAAACGCACCGTTTTGTATGGGTAGTTCTCACAAAGAAGCTTATATGTTCTACTGGGGGAAACCCTTTTGAAAAAGGGTCGTCCCCCTATGTCAGCTATGCTGACATATACCCCACTTCCTAAAACTTCTATTTTGGGTGGGCGAAAAGTCACTGCACTTGCGAAGTATAGCAAGTGTCAAATATTCGTTGTTCTATCATAGAACAGTGACCTTTCGCCCACCCAATATAAAAAGTCTTTGGAAAGGGGTTCGGGGGATAACCTTTCTTCAGAAAGGTTTCCCCCGATAAAACACACAAGTTTCTTTATGAGTGCCACCCTTACGGTGCGTTCTTTTTTATCTGTCTGCGTGGAGCAGGGAGTTTTTGATATCCCAGAGTTTCTGGGAGAGGTCAACGTAGTAGGTGTGGGGGTTCTCGAAGCGGGTGACTTCGTCCCAGAGGGTATCGACCTCAGACTTGGCATAGGCCACGATATCGGCATAGGCGGGTTTTTGGTAGACCAGTCTGCCTTCCGCGAAAATGGGCACCAGCAGCTCACGGGCTTCGTAGTTGGTGACGGTCTTGCGTTTCCAGGTATAGTTGGGGTCGAAGAGGGTGAGGGGCTGTGACTCGTCAAGGACTTCATCGTGGACACAGAGGAGGTCGGCGAGGGCTTTATGGTTCTCCTTATCATAGATACGGTAGACCTTTTTGAAGTGGGGGTTGGTTATCTTGACCACGTTTTCGCTGATCTTGATCTTGGGGGTGATATTGCCCTTTTCGTCTTCAACGGCCACGAGCTTATACACACCGCCGAAGACAGGTTCACTTCTGGCGGTGATGAGGCGTTCGCCCACGCCGAAGCCGTCTATGGCGGCGCCCTGGAATATCATATCGCGGATTATATATTCGTCCAGGGAATTTGAAGCGATTATCTTACAATCGGGGTAGCCTGCGTCGTCCAGCATTTTACGGGCTTTTTTGGAGAGGTAGGTGATATCCCCCGAATCGAGCCTTACGCCTATGGGGCGCTTGCCCAGGGGCTTCAGAACATCATCGAAGGCTTTGACAGCGTTGGGGATACCGCTTTTGAGGACATTGAAGGTATCCACCAGGAGGACGGTGCTGTCGGGGTAGCATTTACAGTAAGCGGCAAAGGCATCGTACTCGCTGTCGAACATCTGCACCCAGGAATGAGCCATGGTGCCTGTGGCGGGGAAACCGAAGAGCTGGTCGGTGATAGTGCAGGCGGTATTCAGCACACCGCCGATACCTGCGGCCCTGGCGCCGAGGATAGCGGCATCTGCGCCGTGGGCACGGCGGGAGCCGAACTCACTGACGGCACGGCCCCCGGCGGCACGGGCGATACGGTTCGCCTTAGTGGCTATAAGGGACTGGTGGTTTATGCAGAGCAGCAGGTAGGTCTCGATGAGCTGAGCCTGAATGGCGGGGGCACGGACGGTTATTACGGGCTCGTTGGGGAAGATGACGGTGCCTTCGGGGACAGCCCAGACATCGCCTGTGAATTTAAAGTCTGCCAGATAGGAGAGGAATTCCTCGCTGAACACATTTTTAGAGCGCAGGAAGGAGATATCCTTGGGGGAGAAATGGAGGTCGCTGATATAGTCGATCACCTGTTCAAGTCCGCAGGCGACAGCGAAGCCGCCTTCATCGGGGACACGGCGGAAGAAAAGGTCGAAGTAGGCGGTCTTTTTATCCATTCCGCTGAGCAGGTAGCCGTTGCCCATGGTGAGTTCATAGAAGTCACAGAGCATGGTATAGTTGAGTTCGGTCATTTTGGTTTACCTCTTTTCATTATATGATGAGCGCCGTGGGGGTGCTTAGCATCATTATAATACTAAAAGGGCGATCTGTCAATTCGTATTTTTGGGGCGAGAGTGTTGGCTAGTGGGGGAGTGTTCGGGTACGCATGGGGGCAAATACAATGGTGGGGGGGCGACCGCCGAAAGCGCTTCGCTGTTCGGCTGCGTAATGCGGGCGCAGGGGTTATGCACGCTCGGAAGTTGGCGACCGCCCGCTTTTTTTGCGGAGGTTTGGTGTTCTTATCGCTTGTTTGGGTGTTGCGCTCTTTTTTGTTTGCCGGTTATCTTGGGTTTGTGCCTTGGTGATTGAGGGACTCCGCCCCTCAAACTCCTCGCAAGCCTTTCGCGAAAGGCTTGATCCAAAGCTCGTTGCCTTGGCATTCTCTGATAGAACTGCAATTTTTAGCCAATAAAAAAGCGGCTGCCCTCACTAAAGAGGGGAGCCGCTTTGTCGGTTATCAGGCTAAGGCTTTGAGTGAATATTTTTCTGTATATTCTTTCAGCTTATTTTCGTATACTGCGGTGCCGTGCTTATGCAGGTCATCGAGGTATTCGTGCTTTTTCAGGGTCTCATACTGCTGCTTGGAGGAGATGAGGTATATGGCTATGTTGGAGCAGTGGTCGGATATTCTTTCCACATTGGTGAGGATATCCAGGAAATGTATGCCCACTTCGATAGCACACAGGCCTTTCTTTGAACGGTCGATATGGACAGCCTTAAGTTCCTCCACCAGACGGTCTACTACTTCTTCGAGGGGTTCTATCTCGGTCAGGACGGCCATGTCCATGGTCTTGGTGCCTTCGATAGCCAGGTCGATTATCTCGGAGATAGCGCCGTTGATAACGGAAAGCTCCTGATTTGCACGGTCGGAGAAGCTGGCCTCTTCCTCATAGAGGACACCTGCTGTTTCGCAGATGTTTACGGAGTAGTCACCGATACGCTCAAACTCACTTATAAGGTGGAACAGCGTTGTCACCATACGTCCCTCGTCCTCGTTGAGGCCGCAGTCGTTCAGCTTGATGAGGTACTGACCAACGCGGTCTTCAAGGCGGTCGAGAAGCTCTTCACGCTCGTTGATCTTTTCGACCTCTTTAAGGTCGTACTTATCGAACAGCTCACAGACAGCTGCAAAATTCTTCTTGGCATAGACACCCATCTGCACCACAGCCTCTTTACACTGGGCTATAGCCACGTTGGGGGTAACAAGGAAACGCTCGTCCAGGAGGTCTTCCTTGGAAAATACATCTTCTTCCTCACCGGGCTTATCACGGACGGTGATGCAGGCAAGCTTTTCAAGCAAACCTGCAAAGGGAGTGAATATAGCGGTGACGGTAACGTTGAATATAGTGTGGAAATTCGCTATATTATCCATAGTAAAGGGCTTATCCCAGAAGGACCAGCCCACGGTGAACTGGACCGCATAGATGACGATGAGGAAAATAATGGTACCTATCAGGTTGAAGTAGAAATGCAGCAGGGCTGCACGCTTGGCATTCTTGGAAGATTTCAGCGAGGAGATAAGGGGGGTAGCGCAGGTGCCGATGTTGGTGCCCATGATTATAGGGAATGCAGAGGCGAACAGCACTGCTCCCGAACCGCCTGCGCCGCCTGAGATGACCTGGAGCAGGCCGACAGCGGCTGCACTGGACTGAGTGCAGATAGTGATGATGATACCCACAAGGATACCGAGGGCGGGGTTCTGGAGGACAGCGAAGATATCCTTGACACGGTCACTGCCTTCGATCATGGGGGTTATGGCGTTGCGCATGGTGGTTATGCCTGTGAAGAGGATAGCCACACCCAGAAGTATCTCGCCTATGGTCTTATACTTATTCTTCTTCGAGAACATGATGAACAGTATGCCTGCGATACAGAGTATGGCAGATAGGTTCACGGGGTTCACGAGATTTTTTAAGAAGCTGTCGGAGCCTTCGACACCCGCAAGGCGGAGTATCTGGGCGGTCATGGTAGTGCCGATATTGGCGCCCATGATTATGCCGACAGCACCCCTCAGTTTGAGCTGGCCTGCGTTTACGAGGCCTATGACGATGACTGTTGTTGCGGTCGATGACTGGACGGCGGCAGTAACTATGGCGCCGAACAGTATACTTATCAGAATATTGCCCGATACTCTGGCAAGTATTTTCTCCATAAGTCCGCCTGCGGTCTTTTCAAGACCTGAGCTGAGGGTGTTCATGCCGTACATGAACATAGCGAGTCCGCCTATGGCGACAAGCACATTGAAAAAGTTTGACATTTTTTAACTCCTTTTGTCTTTCCCTTTGACGGCCACCTGACCGTCTTCTCATTTGACCAATATTATACTCTTACACCATAAATTATAACTTAAATTCGGGGGCTTGTCAATTAATCGGGTATTAGAATGAATATGAGTAACTGAGATATATTCTTATGTATTATACACAAATAGGTCGGAAATGGGGATTTTAATTCATAATTCATAATTGTTGGCAGGGGCGGCGGGGAGTTGTTCTGTCTTATGGAGTTGGAAAACAGCATTGTAGGGCGGAGGGGAATGTTTGTGAGAATGGGGGGATAAAGCGAAAGTTGGGGAGCCAATGTTTATGGTGAAGGTCGTGGGGGTATGGGGGACTGTTTAAAATGTGAACAAATTAATAACTCGCGAAGGGGGCGGGAGTGAAAAATTAGGTTAGTTTGTTGGTTAATACGGTGGTTAAATTAAATTGCAAATGTTAAAATTAACCAAAGTTTACAAAATGTTCATTTATTTCTGTCCAGCAACCATTGCTATTGTTAACAAAATATGATATAATGCCAATAGTTTCCAAGGATAATAGAATATTATTATCTCTTTTAACTAAATGTGGACAGGTGCGTTTCGTAAAAGTCTACCTACCTAAAAGCCAATTCTTTGCACCTGCCGCAGGTATATTAAACGACATGGTCTTTCCGAAACGACAGGAAAACACATACATATCCCGCAGGCTGTGCGGAAGGTGTGAGTGAAAGAGCAAATGCCGTTTACTATAGATAAGGCACAGAGGTGCTCAGGATAAATAAAGAATATGGGAGGAATTTTTATGAGCAGAAAGAAAACTTCGAGAAGGATACTGGCAGGGGCTACGGCTATGTTAATGGCTGCGGCTGCGGTGCCTGCAAGCGTTTTCAGTGCGGCGGCGCTGGAGGATATACCTGATTGCCCTCAGGAAGAAGCAGGTGAAAAGGCGGGGTATGTGAACAGGACTAAAAACGGTATCGATGCTTACGGCATTGGTGATGAGGGTAATAAAATAGGCACCACTTACGGTAACTACGGCTACCATTCGCTCATACTGGTAACGGATGAGAAGGTGGAAGACAGTGATTTGATCTTTGATTATGACGCGCTTATCAATGATGACCAGGAACGCTTCAATTACGACGTAAAATTCGTAGCAGACCCTGTGACAGGAGAAACAGTTCTGGGCAAGGTATACAACTTCAACGGTGTTGATGTACGGAAAGAATGCACCCTTATAAATGACGGAGTGACCGTGATGATAACCGACACGCTTGAAAACACCACCGATCAGGTGAAGTATGTAAAGCTGGCTTACAGGGGCGATACCTGCCTGAATGGTTATGACGGCGTTGAAGTAAATGCGAATGGTTCGAGTGTGACCATGCTGAATGCAAATGGTGACAAGTTCAATGCGACCGTAGGCGACAGCGATATCCTGCAAATGTGGACAGGAAGTTACTACGATATGTTCGGCAGTGTATTCAGCAGCGGTAATCACAGCATTTACCGGGACGGTTTTGGTAACGACAGTGCGGTAACATGGCACTGGGATATTGTACTGCAGCCCGGCGAGGTAAGGACGATGAACTCTTACCTGTCAGCCAGTGACAGCATGATGGTCGATTTTGACACTGACGGCGGCACCAGCATACCTCCCAGGTTCATGCTCAGCGGCGACTTACTGGAGAAGCCTGAGGATCCCACAAAGAAGGGGAGCATATTTGAGGGCTGGTATGTGGACAAGGACGGAGAGGCTGTGGAGTTCGACTTTGACGAGCCTGTGACCGAGGAGACCACCATAAAAGCAAAGTGGAGGACACTCGAGCACGTTGAGGCTGCCGACCCTGCCTGCGAGGAGGACGGAAACATCGAATACTGGTATGACGATGTGACCGACACATATTATGCTGATGAGGACCTGACCAAGACAGTAACGAAGGAAGAAACTGTTGTCGCACAGACAGGCCACACCTGGAACGAGCCTGTTTACCAGTGGAGCGCTGACGGCAAGATGTGTACTGCAACGGCTGTATGCGGCAATGACGATAGCCATGTAAAGGTCGTTGAGGCTGAGATAACTGCCGCGGTGAAGACACCTGCGGACAAGGGCGTAAAGGGTGTTACCACATATACTGCAAAGTTCACCGATGATGAGCTGGTGACGGACGAGATATCCACCGACAGGGAGGATATAGACGCACTGCCTACCGATGACGAGGAAACAACTCCCGAGGAGACCACCACCGAGGAGGAGACCACCACCGAGGAAGAGACCACCGCCGAGGAGGAGACCTGGCTGCTGGGCGACATAAACGCTGACGGCGAGATAGACGTTACAGACATCGTGCTGGCTGCAGCCTATGTAAAGAACCTTAGACCTTTCACCGAGGACGAGTACAAGAGAGCAGACGTTGATCTGAATGACGACATCAATGTTACCGATGTTGTGAAGATCGCGGGTCATGTTAAAAACCTCAAGGCCATTGAACAGCCCGTAAAGAAATAACATGAGAGCAGACAGCTTTTGCTGTCTGCTTTTTTGTCGGGTCGGGGTAACGGAGATTTGTGGAGAGATAACAAAAAAATTTATGCAAATAACCATTGAAAAAGCGGGAGAAATGTTGTATAATAAACGGTAGGACCCTGTATGGGTGCAGAGTTTGGAGAAAGATAGAGATCCGACTGTGCTGCGGGACGGAGGCAAGCTTCGGGCTGCGGGCGGTCAAGGAGAGCGTTTTCTGACAGAGTGACGGGCTTTTTGAGGCTTATGGGACGCTGTCACGGTAAAATTTTCGGGAGGATAGTTTATTTTCTATGGAAACGAGGAAAGAAGACCTTGCCAAAGTCATTGCGCGGAACATGGCATCTACGGGTGGGTATGACGACAGCCCTTCCTTTGCTGTGGGTGTGACGGATTTTGGTGAGGACGGCTTTGATGAGGGCTTTTACGGAGCTTCTGAGGGGGCAGTGAGGGCTGCGCCGAGAAAGAAGGCTTCGGGGAGCAGGACTTCATCGGGCAGGAAGAAGAGCAGCGGGGGGACGAAAAAGTCTTCTGCGGGAAGCGGAAAGAAAAAAGCTTCGGGAAAGAGGTCTTCTTCTGCAAAAAGCACAGGCAAAAAGAAAAAGAAGAAAAAGAAGATGTCTGCCACAAAGGTGGCACTGATATGCACCTGCATTGTCGTAATGGGCCTTGCGGGGGCGGGGGGAGTATACATCATGGGCAGGAAGGCTTATGATGATGCGTTCCTCAGCAACACCTACATCGGCGGAGTCGATGTGGGAGGCATGGACAAAAAGCAGGCTATATCGGAGCTTAAGAAGAAATCCGTTATACCTGAGACAGTCTACATAACCAAGAAGGACGGCACGGGGCTGAACATAAAGCTTGCGGACATTGGCTACGTGGACAACACCGAGAAGGCCATAGATGACCTTTACAACGGTCAGGACCACGGCAAGTGGATCGGGGCCATGTTCGACAAGGAAGAATACACCATTGCGGATTCTTTCAGCTACGACAAGAAATTGCTGGAAAAGGAGCTGGCTCACAAGCTGCTGAGAGACCAGAAGGCAGTGGCGCCCAAGGACGCTTACATCACCAGGCTGGACAACGGAAGCTTCAGCGTGGTAAATGAGGTGGACGGGGACACCATTGACGAGAACAAGATACAGCTGGTCTACGATTACGTGGAAAAAGAGCTGGACAAGATGAACTTCGATATAGCCATAGGCTCGGTGGACTGCTACAAGACGGCCAAGGTAAAGGCTGATGAGCTGTATGAGGACTGCACGAAGCTGAACAACCTCCACAACATACAGATAACCATTGACTTTGTCAACGACACTGAACTGATAGACGGCAACCAGGTAATGGAATGGACGGACTTTGATGAGGACGCACCCGTCAGCAACCTGGAGGTAGACCGTGATGCGGTGGAGAGATATGTTGATAGTCTGGCGGAGAAGTACGACACCTTCGGCAAGGACAGAGAGTTCCAGTCCACCAACAGGGGACTTATAACTGTTCCCCAGGGACAGGGCTGCTACGGCTGGTGGCTGGACAAGAAGGGCATGACCAACTACATCATAAATGCCATAGAGGAATGCGAGTCGGTAAGGACGGACGCCATATGGTATGTCAACCCCGATTCGACCTACAGCTACACCTGCAACCCTGACTGGCTCAGCGGGGGCAAGGATTTCAGCGATACCTACTTTGATGTTGACCTTTCGGCTCAGCACCTGTGGTATTACGAGGACGGCAAGGTGAAGATGGAGAGCGACTTTGTTTCGGGTTATCCCAGCGAATCGAGAAACACCCCTGCGGGTGTTTACAAGCTCTGGCTGAAAGAACGGGGCAAGACGCTGGTGGGCAGCTCGGACGGTGTTTCCTACGCTTCATACGTTGAGTTCTGGAACTACATAAGCACTATAGGTATTGGCTTCCACGATGCTTCGTGGCAGGGGGGAGTCTTCGGGGGTACGAAATATCAGTCAAGCACATGGGGCAGCCACGGCTGCATAAATCTGCCATATGATGCGGCTGAGTTCATATACAACAATGTGGAATATGATACGCCCGTGTTTGCGTACTGGTAAAGAGAGAAACGTTTGTGCGTGATGACCGACGGGGGCAGCTCCGTCGGTCTTTCGGTATAAGGAGATGTACATGAATAAGAGATTTATACTGTTTCTGGCGGCGGTCATGGCGGTAACGGCGGTCATGGCGGGCTGCGGCGACAACAGGAAGAAGACGAAGACCAAGACAAAGCCCAAGAACGCGGAAGCTGTCAGCGATGCTGAGGGTGACGGCGATGAGGAAGAGGAAGTCGTGGAGATAGAGCTGGGGGTGCTTAAAGATTATTCGGAGGCTGAACCCTCGGTGATAAAGGGACTTATACTGGAGCCGCAGACGGAGCTTGGGTACGGGGACTCCATCGAGACCATGGCTGAGGAGGGCTTCACCAAGGAGCCGCCTGTGTATGAGTTCGGGATAGACGAGGTGTTTGAGATGTACATCGACACTGATGTGGACGACCCGTGGCACGTTTACATATGCAGGCACGAGGACGTGGACGGCCTGACCAGCCTTGATGAGGACACCCTGGCTGAGCTGAGCGAAAAGGACGGCTGCTCCAACACCATAGGAAACACTCCCGACAGGGAATATTACGGTGACATAGGCGGTATGTGTGTGGCATCGGACATATCCTCGGCGGGTGAATATGATATGTTCTTCGTGAGGGGCGGGAAGATAGACAGCTACATAATACTGGAGCTGACACCCGCTGCGGAAGATCAGGAATGAGGTAATCAAAATGAAGAAGATACTAGTGATACATGGCCCAAATCTCAACCTGCTGGGGGAGAGGGAGCCCGGGGTATACGGGACGGACACCTTTGAGAGCATAAATGACGAGATAGTTTCCCATGCGCTGGGGTACGGTATGCACTGCGAGGTGTTTCAGTCGAACCACGAGGGGGAGATCATCGACGAGCTTCATCTGGCGAGAAAGAAGTTTGACGGGGTAGTGCTGAATGCGGGGGCTTACACCCATTACAGCTATGCTATCAGGGACGCTATTGCTGCCATAAAGATACCTGTGGTGGAGGTACACCTGAGCAATATCCATGCGAGGGACGAGTTTCGCGAGAAGTCGGTGATAGCACCTGTTTGCGTGGGGCAGATAAGCGGCTTCGGGAAATACAGCTACCTTATGGCGGTGGACGCACTGAATTATAGATGGAAAGAGAGCATTGAGGAATGACACGGATAGAGCGTTTGCAGGCGAGGATAAAGGAAGCGGGCGACTGCGGCATCATAACTGATGAGGTGAACAGGAGGTACTTCACGGGAATGAAGTCCAGTGCGGGAATGGTACTGGTCTTCCCTGAGGAGAGCTACCTGATAATAGATTTCAGGTACATCGAAAAGGCCAGGAATGTGGTGAAGGACTGCAAAGTTCTGCTGCAGGGACAGGGCGAGGAAAGGTACGGGCAGATAAACGAGCTCCTGGAAAAGCACGGTGCCAAGACCATCGCCATAGACAGCCAGACCTGCACGGTGGCTGAGCTGGCGGCTTTCCGCAGGCAGCTGAAAGGCGAGATACCCGGGGACGGACGTTTCGGGCGGATAATACGCCAGCTGAGAATGGTGAAGACCCCTGAGGAGACCGAGAAGATGATAGCTGCCCAGCGGATAGCTGAGCGCGGGCTGGATTTCATGCTGACCTATATCAAAGAGGGCAGGACGGAAAAGGAGATGCAGCTGCAGCTTGACTATTTTATGCTGAGCCACGGGGCTGAGGCCCTGAGCTTTGACACTATAGTGCTGAGCGGACCCAACACCTCGCTGCCCCACGGGGTACCCTCGGACAGGAAGGTGCAGCGGGGCGAATTTGTGCTTATGGACTTCGGCGCAGTGGTGGACGGCTACCACAGCGACATGACCAGGACGGTATGTGTGGGCGAGCCCAGTGACAAGATGCGCAAGGTATATGACATAGTCCTGCGGGCGCAGAAAGCAGGCCTTGAGGCGCTGAAAGCAGGTATATCGGGCAAGGAGCTTGACGCTGCCGCCAGAGACCTGATAGCCGCTGAGGGCTACGGTGAATGCTTCGGGCATTCGCTGGGACACGGGGTAGGCATGGAGATACACGAGGAGCCCTATGCTTCGCCCTCGTCGGGAGCGCTGCTGCCCGAAAACTCGGTAATAACCGTGGAACCCGGTATCTACATCGAGGGCGAATTCGGTGTGAGGATAGAGGACTTCGCCATTGTGAAGGCAGACGGCTGCGAAAACATGACGCTGGCAAGAAAAGAACTTATCTGCCTGTGACACACGAATATAAAAAGTGCGCCCGCATATGTGAACCGCCCCAGTAAAAACGTACAATGACAAAAAGAGCCTCCTATGGTATAATAGAAACCATAGGAGGTTTTGTTATGGCAAGAAGTTACAGACACATACAGGAGTATGAAAAAGAGATCTTAAAATTGAAAGAACAAG
>NZ_JAFUAG010000049.1 GCF_017464355.1 Ruminococcus sp.
AAGCGGGCAGAATACCTCACGCTTTCGGTTCGAGGGCTTCCTTTCGGTGAACAAGCGGCAGAGATATGACCACCTGGCGCAGGTAAAGGACGCCAGGGAAACACTGATATTCTACGAAGCCCCCCACAAGCTGCACAAGACTTTGCGGGATATGCTTGACTATTTCGGGGACAGGAGGATATCTCTGTGCAGGGAGCTGACAAAGCTCCACGAAGAGGTCATACGCACTACCCTTTCTGCGGCGCTGGAGCTTTACCCCGACAACAAGACCGCCAAGGGTGAGTTCGTGCTGGTCATCGAGGGGGCGGCAGAGGAGGATATAGCTGAGGCCGAGACCATAGAACAGGCCTTTGAGCAGGTGCAGGCACTGGTGGAAAAAGGTGTCCGAGGAACAGATGCCTGCCGTGAGATAGCCCGCGCCACAGGGTTCTCAAAAGGGGAACTTTATGCCATGCTGGTAGAAATCAAGTAGGTCACACAAAAAAAGATAGTTCACGAAAAATTCAAAAAAATAGTGTAACCTTTTTTTCAGACAAACCGTCTATTTATATGAGGACGGTAAGACCTACTATATTTTTCTAAAAGGATGGTAAAATTTATGAAAATGAAAAACAGGTTGGCAGCATTTGCAATGGCAGCAGTTATGGGCACTGTGCCCTTTGTGCAGACTGCGGCTTCGGCCGACGGCGTAAACGGCGGCGATGATTTTGTGAACAGGTGCTGCTCAAGAGAATTTTATGACTACCTCATAAACCTCAACGACGGCGAAAAGCTGCAGGAGATCTACAGACAGCTGCAGGCCGCTGCCGAGGAGCTGTGGAATGACGATGAAACAGATTTTGTCACAGACGATATCGGTGAGTGCATATATAAGTCTTTTGATGTAACAGGTATCGACACCGGGGATCTGGGTATGTTGGCGCAGGCCTTTGAAAGGGATAACTGCATCTTCTGTTTTGCCGATACTATCGTAAGCTCAAGAGACGGCGGCCAGTCCTGGAACATGACATATACCATAAGAGATCAGTTTCTTGACCATGAGGAGAGAGTGAAGGTCAAGAAGGAGATAGAGAAGTTCGTTACCGAGACTGCCAAGGGCGCCGAGAGCGAGAAGACCCTGTATGACAAGACACGCAGGCTCCATGATGACCTGATAAAGGCAGTGGATTATGCCTATGATGAGAACGGCGAGCCTGATATGGAAAACAACACAGGCAGCATAATAGGTGCGGCAATGGACCGCAGGGTGGTCTGCGAGGGCTATGCTGATGCTTATAAGGTCCTGCTGGCATATTCGGGGCTGCATGGCTATAAGTACGACAGTATGTCTTTCAGCGAAGGTTCGGGTCATGCCTGGAACCTCATAGAGCTGGACGACGGCAACTACTATTATGTTGACTGCACCTGGGACGATCAGGGCGATGAAGCGGGATATGATTACTTCGCTGTAGGCCAGCAGACCATGGACCTTGACCACCAGCGCGATGATATGGATCTTGCGGAGTGGCTGAAAATGCTGCCCACTGCAGCAAGCTTTGACTATGACCCCCTTAACCCCGCAGAAAGGGAGATAGCTGTGGGCGATGTCAACTGCGACGGATTTGTAAATGTTACTGATATAATGATAACTGCGGCACACGTAAAAAGCATAAGAGCCATACCCGATGACAAGCTGAGGTATGCGGATATGAACGGCGATGACGATATAAACGTCACCGACCTTACATTGATCTGTGCCAGGGTAAAGGGCCTGCACCGTGAGATAGTAGCTGTGGGCTGACGCCCCGAAGCTTCCGACGGCCGCAGATTTTTAGGGAGTTGATACTGCTATGAAAAGAAAGATAGTTTCTGCGGCGCTGGCTGCGGTGATGACCATAGGCACAGTGATCCCTGCGGGAGCCGCAGGCATACCTGCCGCTGAGGACAGCGAGGATTTCCTGCTGGACTGCGGGACGAGGACAGGCTATGATTTCCTGGGCACCATGGAAAACGGCGAGCAGATGCAGGCCTTGTACGACGAGATGTACGAGTCCGCTGTAAAGCTGTGGAACGATACGTCCCGCCGTATAAGATCAACGGACGGCTTTTACATCTACGATGAGCTGGATTACTGCGGACTTGACTTTGACGACGCCACAAGGGTCTACTTTACCATGAAGGCAGACAACCCCATGTTTTACTTTGCCAGCATGACTTCGCTGGGCGATGAGAGCCGATTTTATATGTCCACTAACGCAGACTATGCCCGCGGCGGAGAAAGAACGCGTATACAGGAGGCTCTGGTGGATTATGTGACCTCGACGGCAGAACTGGCCGAGGAAGGCGAGCTCGACTACGACAAGGCAAAGATAGTCCATGATCAGATAATCTACAATGTAAGCTATGCCCTTGACAGCAATGGCGACCCGAGCATGGAGGAATGGGCTCACAGCGTAGAGGGCACCGCCCTCAGGGGCGAGGGTGTCTGCGAGAGCTTTGCCAAGACCTTTCAGGCTGTGATGAATTATATGGATATCGACGGATATACCGTTACAGGCCAGGCAGAAGGCGGCGACCATGCCTGGAACAGCGTGCAGCTGGACGACGGAAAGTATTATCTGCTGGACTGCACCTGGGACTATGTCATTCAGGGCGACGAATTCTTCGCAAGGGGCAGCGACCTCTTCGGCCGTGAACATACCATGGATACACCTCAGGGGGACCCCACACATTTTCTGCCCGAACTGCCCGCGATGAGCAGGCAGGATTTTGACAGGGAATACTATGTCGCTCATGGCAGCGAGCCCGTCAAGGGAGATATAAACGGTGACGGCGAGATAAATGTCACCGATGTGGTGCTTGCTGCCGCCCATGTGAAGAGCATAAGAGCCCTTGAGGGGGACTGGCTGGCGAGAGCCGATATCAACGGGGACGGCGATGTGAACGTTACTGACCTGACATGGATAGCTGCTTTCGTAAAAGGGCTGATAAAATAACAGACGGAGATGACATATGAAAAAGAGATTTCTGGCGGCACTTCTGGCTGTGTCCATGCTGGCGGGCTGCAGCGAGAGGGTTGTGACGGAGGAAAGCAGCACTGAGGAGAAGACGGCCTCTGTGACCGCTGAGACCGAGGCACCTGCTGAGACCTCCGCCCCTGATGAGAGCGAGGCAGAGGAGCCTGAGGAGGAAACGGAAGAGCTGTATGACACGACCCCCATATCCGAGGCCTATCTTTCGGGCGATACCGCTGCCCTTGACGAGGTGCAGCGTGAGATACTGGACAGGGCAGGCAAGGTCATAGATGAAGTCATCACCGAGGATATGAGCGACTATGATAAGGAGCTGGCCATTCACGACTACATCGTCAGGAACGTGACCTATGACAAGGGCGAGCTGAGCCTTTTCGGTGAGGCGGGCGAACACGCCGCCGACCCCCTGGGGGCTCTGCGTGACGGAGAGTGCATATGCAGGGGCTATACCACGACTTTCCGTATGTTTATGGATATGCTCGGCATACCCTGCAGGTCTGTACACGCTTCCGCTGAGGGAAGAGAACACGCCTGGAACATAGTTCAGCTGTCAGGGCACTGGTATTATGTGGACGTCACCTGGGACGACCCCGTGCCCGATGCAATGACATATCCCGTAAAGCACCAGTATTTCAACACCACCGCAGATGTCATGGCTGACCGCCACGAGTGGGACAGGGAGGGCTGCCCCGAGGTCGACAGCTGGGAGGATACCTTCATCGCCCACAATTTGCAGACCCTGAACACCGCCGAGGAGATAGCTGCGGCCATGGACAGAGCCTATGAGGCGGGGGGGCTGAATGTTTACTTTGAGCCTGAAGACCGCGAGGGCTGGGATCTCTCAAAGGAGATCAGCTCGGAAAAAGGCTACTTTGCCTCAGACATATCCGAGGAGTGCGGTGAGGCGGTAAAAATGATCTCCGAAAAGTACATAAAATGCCGCATGGCAGCCTATGAAGACCGCGCCGTAGTCGAGCTGGAAATGTTTGACTCCTCTGCTGAATCGGACTAAGAATGATGATATGATAAAAGGCACTTCTGCACAAAGCAGAGGTGCCTTTTTGTCATGTCAGCTGCGGGTCATCAGTACCCTTTCGCAGGTGCCTGAGGGCGGCGCTGCGAACTCCAGTTCAAGGGTAGCATGACCAAGTATATGCTCGTAGAACCAGCCGCTGCTGTAAAAGCCGCTGTTGCCCAGATATCTGTCAGGCTCGCCAAGTTCCCGTCTGACCTCGTTGCGGTCAAGCCCAAGTACAGGCAGCCCGAAAGGTGCTTCAAGGCCGATGGTGTGCAGGGTCCTGTCTTCAGGGTCGAAAAGCAGAGTTACACCGTTGTCGATGAACCTTGCCAGCAGGACCTCCTCGCCGTTCTCGCGGCGCTTTTTCAGCAGCAGCTTTCTCATGAGTACCTTTTCGGCTTCATCAGCTGTCATTCCGGGTGCCAGTGAGGTGAAGCGTTCATCGGGCAGGTCAAAGCCGAGACATCTGTGTTCCAGCTCGGACTCTTCGATGATCTCCATATCAGCCAGCCTGATGAGGGCGGTTTTTTCCGCCACCGCCGAAAAGGGCGAGAAAACATCTGTCAGCATCAGGTAAGCTTCGCGGGCATCCTCCTGCGTAAAGCCCTGCCCCAGCACTGCCTGAGGTATGTAGCTGCCGAAAGCTTCATCCTCCACCAACGCAAGCTTGTCTATCCGCATACGGAAAAGCTCCCTTATCTTTATCAGGGGCAGGTCATGGCGCAGCTGCAGCCCTACCCGATAAAGCTTGTTCTCATCATCGTATCTTTCCATGGCAGCCGCAAAGAATTCAAGGGCTGTTATCCCCGCCAGTTCCTGTGCATCACGGTAGGCCGCCAGTGCGGCAGTGTCATCTTCACACTGAAAAGTCAGCATCTCAACGCAGGGGCGCATACCCTTTTCTATTACCTCGCTGCCGCACATCATTCCCATAAGCTTTATGGCGGTCTTCCTGTCAGGAAGAAGTACGACCGAATAACTGTTCATTTCCTCACCTCGTTATTTTGCCTTTAGCTGTGCCCTTTCCTTTTCTTTAAGGTGGGCGGTGTCGTTGAAGGAGCATATCCTGAAATTTGTCACGCTGCCGTAGCGGTCATCGGTGCAGAGTTCGGTAACGGCGGTCATGTCCGCATTGAAGCCCTGCCATACTATCATGGGGGATATGTTCAGCAGATGTGCCGTAACAGCACACATCGCCCCGAAATGGCAGAACAGCGCAATGGTGTCATCGCACTTTTTCTCCACACGGAAGTAGCTGCCCTCCCGCACAAGGCCGTATTTTTCCAGTATGCTGTCAACGCCGCTGTTGACCCCCTGTATCCTTTCGGCCATGCCTGCGGCGGACATGGCGGGGTTTTTGTACCAGCCTTCCTTTTCAAAAAGCTCGGGCAGCTCCGTCCAGCAGTCGGGGGCAATGTCCCAGACCATTTCCTTGCTGCCGCTGCGGGGGTTTTCCCACATCAGGTCGAACTCGTGCAGCCAGTCGCAGACCTCAGCCTGACTGCCCGCAAATTTTTCCAGGGTGTACCCGCAGGTCTCCCTTGCCCTGCCCATAGGCGAAACATAGAAACCTTTGATATCCTCCTCCGCCAGCCTTTCAGCCAGCAGCTTTGCCTGCTCAATGCCCTTTTCTGTCAGGCAGTCCTTGACGTAATCGGGTTCACCGTGTCTTAGAATAAGTATCCTCATTTTACCCTCCGTTATTACATTTATAATTCCATGACCCGTCAGCCGAAGGCTATGTTGCCCTCCCCGACGATGTCAAGTATCTCGTTCATCACCCTGTCGTCCATGCGTATGCGGTGTATGCCCTTAAGGGCGGTGCGCCGCCTCAGATCCGCAAAGAAGACAGTCAGGGGAACACCGCTGTCATCGGCATATCTGTGTGCAAGTTCCTTTACTGCCGTGAGCCGTTCCTTGTCCGCCGAGGACAGCCGCAGACAGACACCTCTGCCCACAGCCCCCATGACGAACTGCTCGCCTGTTTCAACGGCATCTGCCATTATCTTCGGGGGCTCGTCCTCCTTGACGGATACCTTGCCCCGCAGGTGCAGCACAGTCCTCTCGTTTATTATACCCTTATGCTCCCTGTAGACTTTCGGGAAGACTATCAGCTCCATTTCGCCCGTCTTGTCCTCAATTCCGCAGAAGCACATCATGTCACCCTTTTTTGTGGCGAAGGCCCGCTTGCGCGTCACCATCACCAGCACCTCGGCGGTCTTGCCGTCACCGTTCATGCCCGCTTCAAGTATGGTCTTCACGGGGGTCAGGCCTGCCGCCCGCCCGAAAGGTTCATAGGGGTCTATGGGGTGGGCTGAAAGGTACATACCCAGCGCCTCACGCTCAAACTCCAGCAGTTCGGCGGTGGAATATTCGGGGGAGGTGAGCATGGGACGTTCAACAGCCTCGCCGCCCTCGGGGGCGCCTGTGCTGAAAAAGTCCAGCTGACCCTCCATTCTGTCCGACGTCTTCCCCAGGTCACCAAGAAAGACAAAGCTGTTTATCATCTTCTCGTGGCGGTTCCCCTTGAAGCTGTCCATAGCCCCTGCCTTTATCAGGGCTTCGATCATGCGCATATGTATGTCCCGCCCCTGTATGCGGCGGCAGAAGTCCTCCAGCGAACGGAACTCGCCGCCCAGCTGCCTTTCCCTCAGCATAACTGATATGGCCGTGCTGCCCAGACCCTTTATGCCCAGCAGCCCGAAGCGGATATCCTCGCCCTCACAGAGAAAGCCCATGCCGCTTTTGTTGATATCGGGGGGCAGCACCCGCACGCCCCTGCGGCGCGCAGCGGTTATGTAGCCGTAGAGCTTCTCTGTGCTTTCGTTTATGGCCTCTGTCATCAGCGAGGCAAAGTACTGCCTGAAATAGTGGCACTTAAGGTAAGCCGTGCGGTAGGATACCGTAGCGTAGGCTGCTGCATGGGATTTATTGAAAGCGTAGCTGGCAAAGCTTGACATCTCATCGAATATCTCGTTAGCCACCTTTTCGGGGACACCGTTTGCCACCGCACCGCAGCAGGCGCCTATCTCACCGTACACGAAAGCCCTGCGCTCATTCTCAAGCACGTCCGCCTTTTTCTTGGACATGGCTCGCCTTACCAGGTCGGCCCGCCCGAAGGAGTAGCCTGCCAGGTCTCGGAATATCTGCATGACCTGCTCCTGATAAACTATGCAGCCGTAGGTGACTTCAAGTATGGGGCGCAGCAGGGGGTGCTTGTAGCGCACCAGACTAGGGTCGTGGCGGCAGCGTATGTAGTTGGGTATAGAGTCCATAGGACCCGGGCGGTACAGCGAAAGCACCGCTATGAGGTCTTCAATTCCTGTGGGGCGCAGCTTCATTATAGTTGCCGTCATGCCCCCCGATTCAAACTGGAAGATACCCTCTGTTTCGCCCCGCGAGAGCATATCGTACACCGCCTTGTCATCAAGGGGTATGGCGCTTATGTCGAAATCGGGGTCGGTCTTTTTTATCTCGTCGCAGCAGTGCTTTATTATAGTAAGGTTTGAAAGCCCGAGGAAATCTATTTTCAGCAGCCCCAGCCTTTCCAGTATGGTCATGGTGTACTGGGTGGATACCGCTCCCTCCCTGGCGTAAAGGGGAACATAGCAGTCCACAGGTTCTTTGGTGATGACCACACCTGCCGCATGGGTGGAAACGTTCCTGGGCATACCCTCTATCCTCATGGCAGAGTCTATTATCCTGCGCAGCTTGCTGTCAGAGGTGTACATCTCCTTAAGCTCCGCAGACTTCTCCACCGACTCTGAAAGGGACATTACCCTTGGGGCGGCCTTTGCCAGCCTGTCTCCTGTGGCATAGGGCTCGCCCATGACCCTGGCAGCGTCCCTAAGCGCCTGCTTTGCGGCCATTGTACCGAAAGTCGCTATCTGCGCCACATGGTCGGCGCCGTATTTTTCCACCACATAGTCTATGACCTTCTGCCTGCCCTCCACACAGAAATCTATATCGAAGTCGGGCATGGTCACACGCTCGGGGTTTAAAAATCTCTCAAAGAGCAGCCCGTATCTCAGGGGGTCTATGTCGGTTATGCCTATGCAGTAAGCGCACAGGCTGCCCGCCCCCGAACCTCTGCCCGGGCCCACGGGTATATCCTTGCTTTTGGCGTAATTTATAAAATCCCACACTATAAGATAGTAGTTGGTGTAGCCCATTCTCGTTATGACCGAAAGCTCATACTCCATGCGCTCCACTGCCTCCGCCGAGGGCTCGCCGTAGCGCTTTATGAGCCCCTCGCGGCACATATTCCGCAGGAACTTCTCGTTGTCGGTGATACCCTTGTAGCTGTAATAGGGCAGTATGGTGTTGCCGAACTCTATATTCACATTGCACCTCTCGGCAATGCGCAGGGTGTTCTCCATGGCTTCGGGGGCGGCGGGGTAAAGCTGTGCCATTTCCTCAGCGGACTTCACATAGAATTCGTCCGAGGGGAACTTCAACGCAGGTGACTCCATGGTAGACCCCGTGGATATGCACATAAGCACCTGCTGAGCCTCAGCGTCCTCTTTGCGCAGATAGTGGCAGTCGTTGGTAAGGCAGAGGGGTATGCCCGTTTCCTGAGAAAGTCTCATCAGCGAGGGCATGACCCTCTGCTCGGTCGGGTCACGGTGGCGCTGTATCTCGATGAAATAGTTGTCCGCCCCGAATATCTCCCTGTACAGCAGGGCAGTTTCCACAGCACCCTTGTAGTTGGTGTCAGCTATCTTCTGCGCCAGCTCCCCCGCCACACAGCCCGAAAGGCATATGAGCCCCTCGTGGTACTGCCGCAGCAGTTCAAGGTCTATCCTCGGGCGGTTGTAGAAGCCCTCGGTGTACCCCAGAGATACCAGCTTCATCAGGTTGTGGTAGCCCGTGTCGTTTCGGCAAAGCAGTATAAGATGGTAGGGCTTGCCCGCCGAGGGGTACTTGTCCTGCCTGCTGCCCCGCGCCACATATACCTCACAGCCGATTATGGGCTTTATCCCCGCAGCCCTGCAGGCATTGTAGAATTCCACCGCCGCAAACATATTGCCGTGGTCCGTGACAGCACAGGCTGTCTGCCCCAGTTCTTTAAGCCTTCCCATTAGCCTGTCTATGCGGCAGGCACCGTCCAGCAACGAATATTCGGTATGAAGATGAAGATGAACAAATCCCGCCACAACAGAACCTCCCGCACAGATATCACGGATCTCGTGTACACCATATCATTATAGCACATTTGTGCTGATTTGCCAATAGCATAATTATCATATTTTTTCTTGACCTTTCGCCCTCTGAGGACTTCGGCGGAAATGCAGGCTCTCGTAATTTTATTCGCATTTCTCCCCGCCAAAGGCGGGAAAAACAATACACGGCAAAATAAAAATATCTTGACCACATCTTGACTTTTTCTTGGCCGCTTTCTTGACTTTCTCATGCTATAATGATATCAGAAAAGGGGAACAGAGAGTTCCAAAACAAACTAAAACTTAATTATTTCGGAGGTCATCACTATGAAAAACAACACTATGAACAACAGAAACACATTCGTTATCCTGAACATCGCAACGGCAGTTATGGCATCGCTTTCGGCTTACGGTTTCTGCATTTCAAATGCAAAGTGCAATCACTGGGTACTGTTTGTTATGCTGCTCGCTTTCGCAGCAGGTACAAACAAGATATCGGATAAGAAAGCAGAAAAGCTCAGCCTTATCGCAGGCAGCGCAGCAGCCCTCGTGACAGCAGCACTGGTCATTTCTCAGGTGGGCTCAATGGTACTGAACATCAGGTACGCTTCAATAGTTTTCATGGCAGGCGTAGCAGTTCTTCATGCTGCAGTGGCAATCTTCGCCCTGACAGGCAAGGCTGTGAAGTCGGCAGAGTAATAGACTTCCGAAACAAAAAGGCGGTGCATGGCGCACCGCCTTTTTGCTATTCATCATCGATAAATTCAAGTATGTCGCCGGGCTGACAGTGCAGCGCTTTGCAGATAGCGTTGAGAGTTGAGAACCTGACGGCGCTGACCTTGCCTGTTTTCAGCTTTGAGAGGTTGACATTGCTGACACCCACCAACTCGCTGAGTTCGTTAAGGCTCATTTTTCTGTCCGCCATGACCCTGTCTAATCTGAGTATTATAGCCATATCCTCACCGCCTTACAGAGTTTCGTCCGACTCCTGCTGGAGCTTGGTGCCGTAGCGGAAGAAGGCGGATATTATGAACAGCAGCGAGCTTGCGAAGATCTCATTGCCCGACTTGACGATGTAAAAATTCGTGCCGATGACGGAACTGCTGAATTCCCTTGCGGCAAGGGGCGAGAAGACAGCTGTTACCATCATGACAGCCGCAATGATGATCAGGCAGTTGGAGGTCCTTCTTGTAAATGGGGTGTGGTCTTTCAGCGTGAAGAAAAACATCACGGAAGAAACTATGCACACCGCGATGTAGCCCACATCACCGAAAAGGTCAAAGGCGGTATCCTGGAACCACCGCTGGGCGCTTTCGGTGAGGCCGCTGTCAGCTGCGAGCATATTCAGCGTGCTGACAGCCTGCACCATTCTCGCCGCCAGTATCACGGCGATCACTATGGTCGCTATAAACATGAATTTCAGTGTGGGGTTCTGCATTCTCATGATCTCTTCAGTCGTAAGTTCTTTTTTGGTTTTCATTTTGTTTTCTCCTTTCCCTTGTTGGGGTCGTTGTTGTCTTTCGATGTTATGAGTATAGCACAGTTATTTACGTTTGTCAACTAGTTTTTAATGATAAACGTTAATTTTTATATGTTTTCACAAAACGACAGCCCTTTTCGGGGAAGAGATATAGTCACAATAAACATAAATAATTTAATGATAAACATTAAATCTTTATCGTTAGCGAACGCAGCTGTAAAAAAAGCGCGGGACTGATGTCCACCAGAAGCTGGACGTCCCGCGCAGTTATGCACCATGGAAGTGGTATACCGTCTGCACACCGCCCGAAACTTTTTGAGTTATTCTTCCCCGCCTGCGGCGGTGGAAAGAATAACAACAGCGTTTGTCACACGCTTTGAAAAGTCGTAGGTGTGTCGGTGGCATCAACATAATTATGAATTATGAATTATATGACCGTATAGGTAAAATTTTCCCAGAGCAGTGTCATGCCTTCGTCTGTTTCCTCTGGCAGCAGCGCCATGGCAACTAACAGGTCTTCGCCCGTTTCAACGTTCATCAGGTGAGCGTAGTCACCGTCTATCCTGGTCACTTTATAGGTTATGGGTCCCATGGCTGCACCTCACATTCTGCCGTAGAGCATTTTTATGCTCCAGGGTTCCAGGCTGATGGGGTGGTTTTTAAGGCGGTCTGTGTTGACAGCCCCTGCCAGCTTCTCCAGGTCTTTTTCGGTAAAGGCAGGAACTTCCATGCCCAGCTCATCTATCAGCGCCCAGAACTTTTCTGCCGCTGCCATAGGTGTGTCACAGCCCATTACTTCCGCCAGTTCATCAAGCATCTCCACAAAATAACCCTCGCCCCTTTCATCGGTGCAAAGATGTGTATTCTGCACCATATAGGGGAACAGCACCTTCACGCAAAGGGCGGATGCATGGCCGTGAGCCAGCCCGAAGTCCGAGGTGAGCTTGTAGCACATGGCGTGGCCTGCGGTGGTGGCGGTGATGTTTATGGCCTTGCCCGCGATGTTGGCGGCTTTCAGCATATCGCTGTTGCCCTCATCAGTGTTGGCCAGATAACCATCCTTAGCCGCAAAAATAAGCTTTATGGCCTGTGCCGCAAAAGCCTTGCTCTCATCGGTGGAATGCACCGACCAGTAAGACTCCACCGCATGGCAGAGAGCGTCCAGCATGGTGGCCTTTTTCTGGTAATCAGGCAGAGAGCGCAGTGTATCGGGGTCGAAAAGCACTGCGGTGGGTATGCTGCTGTCATCGGTGACAGTGGTCTTCACCCCGTTATAGTAGATTATGGAATAGCGCGTAGCCTCGCTGCCTGTGCCCGCCGTGGTGGGAACAGCCAGAAATTCCATATCATTGGGAACTATCTCCTGCTTGATATGATCTGTGCTGTCGTCCATGGTAGCATACATCTTTATGCACTTGGCGGTATCCATAGCCGAACCGCCGCCCACAGCAGCTATCATATCGCAGCCGCTTTCCCTGAAAAGCTTTACCCCTGCCAGCACCGACTCATAGCCGGGATTTGGCTTGAAGTCGGAAAAGCGCACTACATTTATGCCTGTGCGTTCCTCCAGCTTGCTGAAATACTCACCTATCTTCAGCTTGTCCATAGACTTCCCGCCCACCAGGAAGACCTTTTTTGCGCCTGTCTGCGTGAAGTAAGCGTCCAGCGCTTCGGGGGTGTTATCTATTATTTTCTGCATCTTTCTTCCTCCATTTACAGAGATAAGGGGCTGTTGCAAAAACAACAGCCCCTCTGCTTTTAAAATAAAATTGCCGCCTTGCCGTCGCATAGAAGTTAAACCCGCAATGAATGCAGGGTGGGTAAAACGACCTTTGAGCCTCATGATCCCTTCGTCCGTAGACCAAACGGCAAATGCGGTTCGGGCGGGAGGTCTTCAATCTTCACAAAGAGTGCGGATCCCTTTTAATAAGTGTTGGATTTACAATGTCTATGCTTGGTCGAACAAGGTAGCAATCTAAAAACTTGTTCATCGGGAAGCCTTATCTCCTCTTCCCTTTCTGCTGTCTACATTATACCATATATCAGTGCAGATTTCAAACGGTAAATTAGACAAAATAAAGTCTGAAAAATTGTACAATATAAATTATTGGCATCAGCCCTCGCTGTCGTCTTCATCGTCCTCAAAATCGAACATCTCTTCAAGACGCTCTTCAAAAGCCGCACCTACGCGGTCAAACAGCTCTTCATCTTCGATAGAGGCCAGTATCTCCTCACCCGTTTCGGGATCGTACTCTACCTTAAGTATGACCAGCAGCGAAGCCTCGTCAAGGATCTTGTCAGCGTCCTCTTCCTCAAAATAAGGTGTCAGCGCATAGTATCTCTCGTCCTCAAAGTCCATGCAGTCCAGCAGCTCGAAGGTCTGCTTGTTGCCCTGCTCGTCCATAAGTTCATAAAGATCGGGGGTATACTCATTCATCTGCTCGTCCATACCTAAAACCTCCTTGATATAAAACAAATGCGGCTCACAAATCGTTCCACGACCGCCGCAACACTTATATTATACATCATTCTCTCCCATAAGTCAAGTATGAATTTCTAAAACAACTGTTACTCTTTATTTTGTAAGTTAAATATAAAAATTATATAATTGTTGAAAAAAACTATTGACAAAGCACAAAAAGTGTGGTATAGTATATTCAAGGAAAAGGAAAGCACATAAAGTCAGCCGAAGCATTGCAGCAGGTGCTGATATTAAAGCCGAGAGTTCCTTGAATGGAGAAATTCACGGGAGAGAGTAAAGGTGCCGCAACCAGTCCCGGCAGAGAGCCTGATCTACCAGGCGGTGCAGACTCCGTGTTATTCTTAGTTCATGATGAAAGGAGCGAGTCCGATGGATGTAAACGAGAGCCTTTTGAGTATTCAGGGCTCGTGCATTTCTTAAGATAGCGAGGGGAACAGGGCGCAGTCACAGGGCTGCCGGTTCTGAACAGTGAGGTTATCACGACGGGAAATGGATGGGTCGAAGGACCATATCACAATTACGTCAGTACAAGACGAATACTCACAATTACAATTGAATAGACGCCCGCTGTGGGGCGGGACGGCGCGGAGCTGTTCCGATCGGCGGGATAAAAATAATTATTTCGGGAGTGGTGCATTATGGTAATGCACATAGTATCTCTGAATATTTGAATGATGGGAGTGAGTCCAAAGTTCTATTCGGCTTAGCCTCTGAGCTGGAGAGGCACTCTGACAAAGACGCGTGGAGCGTTGATCTACCGAAAGGTGTTTTACCGATGGCATAGTAACTTGTTTAAGCGTTCATTTTTCCCGAGGTAACGGGATACAATATGTTGTTAGGGAGTGGTGCATTATGGTAATGCGCACAAGACTGCTGACTATGTGAGAGTGAGGAGTGAGTCCCAAGTACAATACAGCTTAGTTCCTGAGCTGGAGGAACGATCCGACAAGGCGCGTGAAGCGCAAATCTTCTGAAAGGAAATCCTACCAATGGCTTAGTTGGTTTTTATTTCGACGAAAATGTACGGTGTGACAGCCGCATATCTTT
>NZ_JAFUAG010000004.1 GCF_017464355.1 Ruminococcus sp.
CCTTGTTCTTTCAATTTTAAGATCTCTTTTTCATACTCCTGTATGTGTCTGTAACTTCTTGCCATAACAAAACCTCCTATGGTTTCTATTATACCATAGGAGGCTCTTTTTGTCATTGTACGTTTTTACTGGGGCGGTTCAGCTAAGGGAGCAGGCTTTTATTGCAGGTGATTTACGCACTAAATAAAAATTATCGTGCGATTTAAGTGCATAAGAAAAAGCCGCAGTTTTTCGCCGCGGCTTTCGTTATATCTTAAATTATTCGTAGAGAGGATACTTCTTGCAGATCTCAGTTACCATTGCTCTTACCTTGTCAGCGTTAGCATCGAAGTCCGAAGCGGTCAGGTAAATGCACTCTGCGATAACGTCCATATCTTCCTCAACCAGACCTCTTGTAGTAACGGCAGGGGTACCTATGCGGACACCGCTGGTAACAAAGGGGCTCTGGGGGTCATTGGGGATAGCGTTCTTGTTTACGGTGATATAAACTTCGTCTAGCTTGTTCTGCAGCTCCTTACCTGTGATATCGAAAGGACGCAGGTCAGCAAGCATCAGGTGGTTATCAGTACCGCCTGAAACGAGAGCGAAGCCCTTGTCTACCAGACCCTTAGCCAGTCTCTGTGCATTCTTTACTATCTGCTCGCCGTAAGCCTTGAACTCAGGCTTGAGAGCCTCACCGAAGCATACAGCCTTGCCTGCGATGACGTGCATCAGAGGGCCGCCCTGGGTGCCTGGGAAAATAGCGCTGTTGAACTTCTTTGCCAGTGCCTCATCATTGGTCAGTATCAGACCGCCTCTGGGGCCGCGCAGAGTCTTGTGAGTAGTAGTGGTGGTAACATCAGCAAAAGGTACAGGTGAGGGGTGCTGACCTGTAGCGACCAGACCTGCGATGTGAGCCATATCTACCATGAAATATGCGCCTACAGACTTAGCTATCTGAGAGATGCGCTCGAAATCGATAACTCTGGGGTATGCAGAAGCACCTGCAACGATCAGCTTAGGCTTGACTTCCTGTGCCTGCTTCTCCATGGCATCATAGTCGATGAAGCCATTGTCGTCAACACCGTAGGGAACAAAGTTGAAATACTTGCCCGAGATGTTTACGGGAGAACCGTGGGTCAGGTGGCCGCCGTTATCAAGGCTCATGCCCATTACGGTATCGCCGGGCTGGAGCAGTGCGAAATAAACAGCAGTGTTGGCCTGTGCGCCGGAGTGTGCCTGAACGTTGGCAAACTTTGCGCCGAACAGCTTGCAGGCTCTGTCGATAGCTATCTGCTCAACGATGTCAACGTCCTCACAGCCGCCGTAGTATCTCTTTCCGGGATAACCCTCAGCATACTTGTTGGTGAGAACGCTGCCCATAGCTGCCATTACAGCAGGTGAAACGATGTTCTCGCTGGCGATAAGCTCCAGATTTCTTCTCTGGCGGGCAAGCTCTTTGCCCATAGCTTCGCCGACTTCTTTGTCGAATTCTGTAACAAATCCGATAGTATCAAGCATCTTCATAGTGTAACTCTCCTTGTAATAGATTTAAGATTAAACAACATATAGATATTATACAATATTTTTTTCAAAATAGCAATAGGTTTTTACAAATTTTTCTGAAAACTTGACAATATTCCGCTTATATGGTATAATATCAAAGCGAAGGAGGCGGCAGTATGTCTGCATTTAAAGTCATGTACAATAATATAGTCATGTCAGGCTGTGCGGGACGAGCCGTTTTCGGATAACTGCTATGGCTTATTTGCTGTGGCTGAGTTTGAAAGTTCGGTGCGTCTGTTCAGCGGGCGCACCTTTTGTTTTGTAAGATATCACACTTGATAAGGAGGTCTTTGCATGATAAAGCTTTCTTTTGAGAAGATGACACCCGAGAGCATTGGAGCTCTTAAAAGGGATATAGAGCCTGCTGCGGCTTTTGAGGATATCGTTTCGCATTATAAAGGTGTCTGCTTTGCGCTGCATGACGGCGAGAAGTACACTGCTGCAGCTGCTATGATCTTTGAGATGAACGATGATGTACTTACAACTGCCCTGCGCAAGCTGTATCTGACGGGGCTGTATGTCAGTGACAAAGCTGATGAGGGTCACGAGGGCATGATGCTGGAATACACCGTTGAGCAGGCAATGTTCATGGGGTATGATCTGCTGACCGTCAGGGTAAGCACTGATGATATAAAAAGGATAAAGTTCTTTGCAAGCCACGGCTTTGACAAAATAGTAAGAGCCGATGAAGACGAGAACGGAAGAGCTATGATATTGCAGCGTGATATCAAGATGAAGATAAAATGCTGCGGTTTTTACGCATAGGAGGTCATTATGGAACCATTGAACTTTATAGGCACACAGCCCTTTGAGACCAAACGGCTGAAGCTGCGTGCTTACAAGCTGAGCGATGCTCAGTACATATACAGGAACTGGGCGAGCAGTGATAATGTGACAAAATACCTGACATGGAACACCCATGACAGCCTTGAGACCAGCACGAAGTTCTGTGTGGAGCGTACCAAACTTTCGGGCAGGACGGACAACTTTGAATGGATAATAGTTGACAGCGAGCTGGGTGAGCCTGTGGGCAGTATAGGTGTTGTTCTTGCTGATACTGAGAAACGTGAAGCCCATGTAGGTTACGTTCTCGGTGAGAAATGGTGGAACAAGGGCTATATGACTGAGGCTTTTGAGGCTGTTCTGGCTTACCTTGTTTTCGTAGTAGGCTTTGAAACTGTCATTGCTGAACATTCCACTGAAAACAAAGCCAGCGGAAGAGTTATGGAGAAGTGCGGGCTGAAAAAGGTCGGGACTTCGACGGCTACCCTTGAACAAAAGGGCGGCGTACAGGTAGAAACTCAGGTATACAAGATAACCAAGCCCGAGTGGTATGCAAGAAATATCAGAGTATAAATATTTTAAGGTGGGATAGCAATGCCAATAAAAATACCAAACGATCTGCCTGCTTTTAAGGCACTAGAAAAAGAAAGAATATTTGTTATACCAAACGACAGGGCAATGCACCAGGATATCAGGGCGCTGAAAATAGCTATACTGAACCTCATGCCCGATAAGATAGCCACCGAGACCCAGCTGCTGAGGCTGCTGAGCAATACTCCCCTGCACGTTGATATCGAACTGATACAGATGAGCACCCATGTGACAAAGAACACTTCTCATGAGCATATGCTGGCTTTTTACAAGACTTTTGATGAAGTAAGAAAAAACCGTTATGACGGCCTTATCATCACAGGTGCCCCTATCGAGCAGCTTGAATATGAAGAGGTAGATTACTGGGAAGAATTCTGCCAGGTGCTGGAATGGTCGAAGACCAATGTTTTCTCGACTATACACATATGCTGGGGCGCACAGGCTGCGCTGTACTATCACTACGGTGTGCCGAAATATCCCCTTGAGCACAAGATGTTCGGTAATTTCAAGCACCACATCGAACACCCTGAGAGCATGATACTCAAGGGCTTTGGTGATGTGTTCCACTGCCCTCATTCAAGGCACACTGAGGTAAGGCACGAGGATGTTATTAAGGTGCCTGAGCTTACTATACTGGCTGAGTCCTATGAGGCAGGGCTGCATCTTATCTGTGACAGCACTGAGAGATATTTCTTCCAGCTGGGACACTGGGAGTACGACAGGGAAACTCTGGCTAAGGAGTATTTCAGAGATGTGAGAAAGGGGCTGGATATCAAAGTGCCTTTCAACTATTTCCCGGGAAACGACCCTGACCAGCAGCCTATTTTCAACTGGAGCTGTTCGGCTAACCTGCTCTACTCAAACTGGCTGAACTACTGCGTTTACCAGAAGACTCCCTATGACCTCAACGACCTTGTGCCTGTTACGGAAGACGGTGGCAGAAAGTGAGCAAACCCAGACATATAGCAGAAAATTTCAAGGTAGGTGCCCTGCTTAGTCTTGTGGGCGGATACCTTGATACCTACACCTATATCTGCCGTGACGGTGTATTTGCCAATGCCCAGACGGGCAATATTGTCCTTATGGGACTGCGGCTGACAGACGGGCAGTTCGTACAGGCGCTGCATTATCTTGTGCCAATACTTTCTTTTGTTTTCGGGGTGATAGCCGTTGAGCTGATAAAATCAAAGTTCAATGACGACCCGAAAGTCCACTGGCACCAGCTTACTCTTATTGTGGAAATGGCCGTGCTTACGGCTGTAGCCTTTATCCCCCAGAGCAGGAACGACCTGGCAAACGTGCTTGTTTCGCTGACCTGTGCCATGCAGGTAGAAGGCTTCCGACGGCTTAATGGCAACGCCTATGCCACTACCATGTGTACGGGAAATCTTCGCAGCGGCAGCGAAAACCTGTTCAGCTACATGAAGACGAAGGATATTTCTGCAAGGGACAAGGCAGCCCAGTATTTCGGGATAATCCTCATATTCATCATAGGTGCGGCGCTGGGCGCAGTGCTGACAAGGGCTATAGGCATGAAGGCTGTGCTTATCTGTCTGCTGGGGCAGGCCGGCGCACTGGTCATACTTAGGACCCACGATAATTCCGCTGAACCGGAGGAATAAGCTGTTGAAAGAGATAAGTGTAAACGAGTTTGAAAATATAAAGATAGGTCAGGCAGAAGACCCTGTAGGAGCCACAGGCTGCACTGTATTTATCAGCGAAAAAGGTATGTGTGCGGGGATAGATATCCGCGGCGGCGGGCCTGCTTCCAGAGAAACTCCCCTGCTTGACCCCCTTATGGCTGCTAATGAGATACACGCGATAGTCCTTGGCGGCGGCAGTGCTTTTGCCCTGGGTACAGCTGACGGAGTTATGGAATGCCTGGAAGAACGTGGCATCGGGCTTGAAGTTGCAGTGACTCATGTTCCCCTGGTGGTGCAGTCGGATATCTTTGACCTGACGGTGGGTGACTGCAAGGCAAGGCCTGACAAGGTCATGGGCTACAAGGCTGCTGCTGCTGCCCTTGAGTCACCTAACTACAGTGACGGCAATTATGGTGCGGGCTGCGGTGCAAGTGTCGGCAAGATGTGCGGAATAGAGCGCTGCATGAAATCGGGCATAGGCAGTTACGCTGTGCAGATAGGCGAACTTAAGATAGGTGCTGTTGTGGTGGTAAATGCGCTGGGCGATATCTACGGGCAGGACGGCCGAAAGTATGCAGGTGTGCTTAACGAGGACAAAAGCGGTTTTGCTAACACCTATGAACTTCTGGAAGGCAGCCTTGAACCCAAGGAAAACAAGTTTGCTGACAACACAACTATCGGTGTGATAATGACCAATGCAAAATTTGACAAAGCTGACCTCTGCAAGATAGCTGGTATGGGTCATGACGGTTATGCAAAGGCTATATTCCCTGTTCACACCTCGGCGGACGGCGACAGCATATATGCTGTTTCTCTGGGTGATGTGGCTGCTGACAAGGACACAGTGGGCAGCCTAGGTGCCGAGGTCATGCGCAGAGCCATTCTGCGGGCGGTAGATAATGCTGAGAGCGCCTACGGGCTTACGGCGAAGCGAGATCTTGTATTTTAAAATGAACAGCAGCTGTGCTTAAGGTACAGCTGCTGTTTTGTCGTTATTGGTCGGGCTGATCCCGGGACAGTCTGGAATTCTTCTTCCATACACCGCCGAGGTAACAGCTCCAGGTTATGATGAAGCCTGTGCCGAATCCGAAAATGCCGTTCCACCAGATTATGGTATAGCCGAAGATATCGCTGTGGCGAAAAAGGTAAGTCACAAGCACACGAAGACCCAGTGCGCAGGTAGCAACGATAGTTGGCAGCCCGCTGTGGTTTGCACCCTGGAAAACTCCGAAAACAGGGATATACATGGAAAGCACCACATTTATCAGTGCAACTGCCCGCAGGTGAGACAGGCAGTATTCTGCGGCCTTGTCACTGAGGCTGAACAGGGTTATGAGCTGCTCAGCAAATATCCAGATAAAGGCGGAGATGATAAGTGTCATGATGAGGGAGATGATTATTGTCTGGCGGACACCCGTTTTTATACGTTCGGGTTTGTTGGCGCCTATGTTCTGGCCTGAGTAGGTGGCAAGAGTCGTCTGGAACGCGTTGCATGGGAGGTTCAGATACATCTCGATACGCTGACCCACCGTGAAAGAAGCTGTCATGGTCTTGCCAAAGCCGTTTACTGCACGTTGGATAAAGGTCAGGCCGAAGGAAACAATTATCAGCTGAAGAGATATGGGCAGGCCTACCTTTACGGTTTTCATGACAAGACTTCCGTCCCATATGTATTCATTCAGCTTAAAGCGGAAAACAGGATATTTCTTTGTCATGTAAAGGTAGGCAGCTATGAACGAAGCAGCCTGAGATATATCCGTAGCGACAGCGGCACCTACTACACCCCACTTGAAAAGTCCCACAAACAACAGGTCAAGGCCGATGTTAATGACAGAGGAAATGAGCAGGAAGTAAAGAGTAGCTGCGCTGTCCCCTACCGCGCGGAGTATTGATGAGAAAATATTGTAGCCGTACTGGAAGATAAGCCCAAGTGCATACCAGCGGAAGTAAGTTACCGTCAGCCCGAGAATGGACTTGTCCACATCAAGTAGGTACTTGTAGGCGGGACCCGCTGTGATACAGGCAAGCAGTGTTGAAGCGGCACCAAGGAGTATCAGGAAAAGAATGCCCGTTGAAGCGTTCTTCCTGACGGCCTTTTTATCGCCTGCACCGAAATGCTGAGCCACCACCACACCGTTTCCTGCGGAAAAGCCAATGGCTATAGCCAGGAAGAGGAAAGTGAAGCTGCCTGTGGTGCCTACGGCAGATAGGGCGTCCTGACCTGAATAATGGCCGACTATTATAGTATCAGCAGTGTTGTAAAGCTGCTGCAGAAGTGAGCCCGCCAGCACGGGCAGAGAAAATTTCAGTATATGTTTCCACGGAGTACCCTCCGTCATCGCTTTAGTTTTCATTATAAGGACCACCTGTCAGAAAAATAACGATATTATTATATCACTTTGCAATACAAAAGTCAAATGACCCGCAGTACATGGGACTTACCTGCTGTACTGCGGGTCATTATATTTCTTGCTATTTAAAGCTATGTCAGCTCCACTCTTTATTCAGCCAGTCGATACGGCCGTAAACGAAGCTTATTATCTCAGTTACCTTGTCTATTTTCCAGGCGTCTTCACCCAGATCCTTTTCGAGGGCGGAAGCGTCTTCGATGACAGTTTTGGCAGCAGTGTTCAAAGCGCCGCTTTCGTTGAGGTCAGCCCACTTCTGCTTGACGATATCCCTGAACCACTCAGCTTTCATGGAGGTTATGAACCAGGGGTTCGATCTGTCCTGGCTGCCTACCTCAGGCTGGAAAGTGCAGGCATAATACTTCCCTGCTGCATCGCCCTCGTAAGACCAGTTGAAATCCCAGGGTGCAAAGAAAGTCAGCTTTTTGTACTTGCTGTCCTCTGAAAGATCTACCGCCATATAGAAGCTGCCCTCACCCACATCATAGTTATGGACAAGCTCTTCCAGAATGAGCATATCAGCCAGTGACTCGGTATCTATAACTGCTTCAACGGCTTCCTGCGGGGTCATGTCCTCAGCGGAGACCACGTTGTAGGCGCTGTCAAAGGTCATGGCTGTGTCATGTTCGGCAGCCTCGTAAAGTATCTTGAAAACTCCCTTGGTGTAGTTGCCTATGAAGTCCAGCTGCCCCTGGGTATTTATGTCACTTTTGACGCTGTATTCCGCAGAAACGAAAGTGTTTTTCTGCCCTGAGATATCCTCCAACTCAGCCTGTTCATAGTCCATGACAAAGTAGGGGTGGGTGTCATCGGGATAATTGTCTATCTCCAGAAAATAGCCTATGTCAGCGGATATATCATCTGCCTTAGGCTCGGTGATATCAGCCCTGCCCTGAACAGCCTGGTTCTGCTCACACAGCACATATATGCCTTTGTACTCACCGTTGATGTAGAGGTTAACATACTTTACATCTGTGTTGTAGTATTTACCGTCAAAGATAGCCTTTGCAAGATTCTGGGCGGTATAGTCGGTGCCCAGGTTCCAGTAGGAGCGAAGCAGCACCCAGCTTTTATACTCATTGCCATCATGCATACCGAGCATATTGTGCTTTTCCTCGAATTTTATGCGGTAGGGCTTTTCATCCCCTTGATCGGCAGAAGAATTTCCCCTTACCTTTATTCCTCCTGCGGCAGAAAGCTTATATTCGTCATCGCAGTTGAAGACATCTATCATCGAAGCCACATACTTGTCGCTCAGCATGACTGGGTCGCCGTCAACGGTGGTGATGTTTATGCAGGGTGCGTCCTTTTCAGCAGCAAGGGCTTCAAGCTGTGCTGAGATATCCTCCTGCGAAGCAGCATACTGTTCCTTGACAGTATCAAGCTCGGGATAGATGTTCTCGGTTCGTGAGATAGGTGTGGGGTCAAGCTCAAATGTGGGCTCAGCTCTTTCCTCCTCCGATGAAGAAGTGTTTTCTGCATTTGCACCTGAGGTCTTGCTTTCGTTTTTCGTTTTCTTGCTTTCAGAGGCACAGCCTGAGAAAGCTGCCGCTGTCAGGCACAGCGATAATAAGAGTGCAAGTGTTTTTTTCATATTATATCCTTTCGTCTTACCATTTGGGTGACACATTTTTACCACTTGTATTCTACCATATTTTGCCTGAGAAATCAAGATATAAAAAATTTTTTCTAACTACTTGACAAAGCAAAGTAGTTGTGCTATAATGTAATCAAGCTACTAAGCAATGCAAAGTAGTCAGGAAAGGACAAAGAAATGGATAATGCACAACTTTTGAAAGGTGTTCTTGAGGGCTGTGTGCTGGCTGTTATATCTGAGGGGGAAACCTATGGCTATCAGATAATCAGTGAGCTGGAGGCAGCGGGATTTGAGGACATCGGTGAGGGCACCTTGTATCCTGTACTGACGAGGCTTGACAAGAACAAGATGATACAGTGCAGACGTGCAAAATCTCCCCTGGGGCCTGTGCGGAAGTATTACAGCATAACCCCTCGGGGCGAGGAAGCCCTCAGCGACCTGAAAGCAAGATACAAAAAGATCACCCGGAGCGCTGAAAAGCTGCTGTACGGAGAATTTGACGACAAAACGGAGGAATAACTATGCTCAACACTCATGCGATATACATTGAAAAGCTTTCGCCCGAATACAAAAAGGTCTTCGGGCAGATAAGAAGCTATGTGCTGGCTGATAATGCCGATGAGATCAGGAACGAGGAGATACTCAGCGAGGTACTGGATTCTTTCCTTATGGCACAGGAAGCGGGTAAGACCCCTGAGCAGACGATAGGCAATGACCTGGAAGGCTACTGCAAAGGGCTCTGCTCTGAGGTGGGGATAAAAAGCAGGCTGCTGCATTTTGTGGAACAGCTCAGGCCTTTGTTTGTCTGCTACCTGTTTCTCTGTATTATTGATATTATAGACCTTTGGGGTAAAATATCAGACGGAGAGAGCATAGCGCTTTTTAAGTACAGGGGAGGCTTCAATATCGTGGCTTTTCTTATCGGCGGGATAATATTCTATCTTTCGGGCGCAGTGACCGACTTGTTTACAAAAAAACTGCTGTTCTCAAAGCCTGAAAAGTATAGGAAGATATCATTTGCTGTAAGGACAGTGGTGATCGTTCTGATAGTTGGTGCTATCATATATTTTTTCAGGGGAAAAGAATGCGAGGGCACTTACCTTTGGATATCACTGGCTGTTACGCTGGCTTTTCTTGCAGCTGAAAGAATTATCTCCCGTAAAAGCAGAAGATACAGGAAAGAAAACAGGATATCTCTGGCTGACCTAGCGGGAGTATCGGGAAATGTTTACAGTGATCTGGAAAAGACCGAGATGAAGCGCTACGAGAGATTTGTCAGAAAGAGCGAGAGAAAAGGGCTGGGCAAGCCTGACTTTAGAAAGTTTCTTGAAAGCGAAAAGCGCAGCTGTCTCAGATGGGACAAGAAGCCTGTTTTCTATGGGGCGCTGGCAGTGGGTTCAACAGTTATAGGGTTTATATTTACCTTGCTGTGCGGCGGCTTTGAGGGTGTATCTGACGGGTTCGTCTTTGCTGGTGTACTGCTGGCTGTCGAGAGCTTTCTGATGTATGGTATTTTCAGGCTGGTGGACACGGGAACTAAAGCAAGGCTCAACTGGATAAATTCAAAGGAAGCAGAATGACAGATAAAGAAGCACAGGACTTCCCTGCAAAACAAATATGCCTACGAGTGTTGCAAAGACACCCGGGGGCATTGTTCTTTATTCTGATCGGTCAGGGCAGATGATCATATGAATGCTGCCACGAGCTTTTTGAGCTTTTCAAAGTATTTATCTTTCTTTGTATCGAACATGGTGCATTCATTATAACATTATACCCGTTTTTGCAGGCGCCCTGAGCTGTCAGGGAAACACAGCCTCCGCCGTCTACACCTACAAGCTCCACTGTATCGATAACATTTTTTTTCAAAAATTCACAGAACTCATATTTTAAAAAGTCAGCATGGGCATGAACCACAGTTACTTCCTGCATATCTATAACGAGCAATGCTTTTTTCATATCATCTGCACCTCTGTCTAATAGTTTATGCACACATTTTATCGTGATACAGTTGATATGTCAACCTGAGGCTGTATATTGGTAAAGAACATGGTTTTGGCAGATATTTGCCTTATTTGATATTGACCTGTGAGGAGGTTCATGTTATAATATACTTAATGGGTATAACGAAGGTATTAGAAAGCGGTGTTCATCTTGAAGAAGATAATTATAACTGTTCTGCTGGCTGCTGCTGCACTTATGTGTGCAGGCTGTAGCAACGAAGCGGCAAAAGACATAACTGAAAGCTCAGCAGAGAACGACTCCTATGCAGCTGAGGGCTATTCACAGATATCACAGGCAGAAGCCAAGGCCATGATGACCAAGAACGACGGCCATGTAATAGTAGATGTCAGGAACACAGATGAATATGCCGAGGGACATATCCCCGGGGCCATATGTGTGCCGGTCGAGAGCATAAAGGATACTCCCCCTGCTGAACTGCCTGACAAGACACAGAACATTCTTGTATACTGCCGCAGCGGCAGGCGCAGCAAGGAGGCTGCCAAGAAGCTGGCAGACCTGGGTTATGAGAATGTCTATGAATTCGGCGGGATAATAGACTGGACAGGTGAAGTTGTAAAAGACGAGCCTGCTGATACAAATTCAGAAAATAAGACGGAGGAGGCAGAGGCTGTTCAGATGGTACCTGTAGTCGAGATAGGCGGAAAGAAGTTCTATCCCATGATGGAGAACAATTCTTCTGCACAGGCTTTTCTTGAAAAGATAAGCGAAGAAAGCCTGCAAGTTGACATGAGCGATTACGCAGGCTTTGAAAAGGTAGGGCCGCTTCCCTGGGAGCTGCCGACAAATGATACGGAGATCACTACTTCTGCAGGAGATATAATACTTTATCAGGGCAACCAGCTGACTATCTACTATGATGAGAACACCTGGAGCTTTACCAAGCTGGGTCACATCAACGCTGACAGAGAAGAACTGCTGGAAGCCATGGGCAACGGCGATACTACCGCAGTGTTCTATATGGAGTTTGAAGAATAATAAAACAGCAGAGCCGAAAAGCTCTGCTGTTTTTGGTTTTAAGCTTTGAATATCATTCTCATGTAGTTGTAGAGGTGAAGCGTAACGTACAAAAGTAAACGTGTCTGAAACAACGTAAATAAAGGGGGGTTGACGGTTGTTGTAATTCCGCAAAAGTGTACATATACGGAAACAATGTGGTTTATTGTTTTAGGTTAATATCAGTTTCTGTAAAACACATTACAAGACTTTGCGGAATGTCTGTAAATAGATTATAGTTTTACGGAAGGAGATAGATATATGACGTATGGGTATTGCAGGGTATCAAGTGCAGACCAAAACCTCGATAGGCAATATGCACAGTTAAGGGAGTATATAGATGATGATAAACTGATATTAGCAGACAGGCAGAGCGGTAAAGATTTTAACAGGCTATACTATAATCTGCTTGTAGGAACTGATGATACAGCTCCCTTGCTTCGTAGAGGTGATTTGCTTATAATATGCAGCTTGGATAGATTAGGGCGTAACTACACAGAGGTGCAGGCACAGTGGCGTAAAATCACACAAGAGATAGGGGCAGATATACAAGTATTGGATATGCCATTGCTGAACACAAAAGGTAATGACAATTCACTCGACGGCAGGTTTGTATCAGAACTGGTGTTACAGATATTGAGTTATGTTGCTGAGAAGGAGCGTTTATCTATAAAGGCACGGCAAATGCAGGGTCTTGACTGTATGAGAGTGGTTGACGGTAAACGCTACTCAAACAAGACAGGGCGGCCATCAGGCAGACCACCAGCAGTATACCCCCAAAACTGGGCGGAAGTCTACGAACAATGGAAGCGTGGTGATATAACAGCCTTAACAGCAAGGGAGATGCTTGCACTCAAAAAGAGTACGTTTTATAAACTGGCATCACAATATGAAGAATAAAAAAACAAGGTTCTGCAATTGTGTGCAGAGCCTTGTTTTTAGCCTCTAAGAGGTGTTTTAATGTATATTGGTATAACTATACTATATAAAATATAAGCCCTCAGAACGCATTATATTTTGTGATAGAGGGTGTTTATTCTATCTGCTTTGCAAGACCTGTAATATAGGCTTCAAGCCTGATCTTATCCTCTCTGTCGAGCATACGGTATTTCTTTAACAGAGCTGTCTCCTCCGCACTCTCTGTACACAGTCCAAGCATACGAAGCTTATGCTCTACTCGCTTCTCGGTAGTGTCAAGGTCATCAATGCTTATATTCTGTGGCTGTTCTGCGAAGAAATAGGAGAGTGTTATGCCAAATCCATCACATATCTTTTCAAGAGTAGAGAGCGTTGGCATTGTGTTCCTTATGAAAAGGTTATTGAGAGAACTGTACGGAATATCGGACTCTTTAGCAAGACGGTATATAGTCCAGCCATAGCTCTCTAACAAGCTGTAAAGCCTGCCTATTATCCAGTTGTAGTCTGCTGTGTTCACTTGCCTTGCTTTAGCCATATTCTCACTCTCCTTTACTACCTTATTATATCATAGTTACTTTTCAACATACAGATATAAAGAAGAGTTATTACAAATTGTCATTTTGCGAATATTTTGTTTAAGTTATTGACAAATAACGTGAGTTATGCTATACTCAAAGTGAGATATTATAATAGTTCATTTTAATTATAGATAATGTTTGAAAGGATATGATGATATGGTATTTAATGGTAAAGTTAAGTACATACTCGTTGCGGCTATGTGTCTTATACTTACTGCCTGTGGCTCAAAAGCAAATGCTGAGGATGATGGTTTCGGTATGGAGGACAGCAGGGCAAAGTCATCTTCTGCTTCTGACAGCAGCACATCAGGTGCGGCTACAGCAAATCAAAGCTTCAAGGCAAAACTGGAAGCAAAAGGAAGATACACTGCAAGAGATGTTGCTCTCGCTGTCTTTGAACAGCAGAAGCAAATCGCAGTTGGTACTGATACTATTACTGCTTCCGATGCGCAGAAATACACCTTCAAGTACACAGGAAAGTTTAATACCACAAATAAGTACTTCAACACATTAGGCACAGAGAATGTGGAGATAGAGGTCACTACGCCAGACGGTAAATCTATGCTTTGGTCTGTAGATGTAGAGGTAGTAGATACTACTGCACCTGTATTCAACTTTGTAGAGAAGCTGGAATGTGACGAAGATGAGACTATCGACATCAAGGGCAAGGTAGTAGCTGTTGATGCTATTGACGGCGAGGTAGAGGTAACTGCACTCTATGACAAGGCAGACAAGGACACCTCTGCGGTAGGAGAGCATAAGATAATCTACTCTGCTACAGATAAGTCTGGCAACAAGGGTACTGCGGAAACTACTCTTACCATCAACAAGGTCTTTGAGGCTAAAAATGAGGATATGTATGTATTGGCTGACGGTACAGTTACCTTTGCAGACAGGCATCAGGAGGCTAAATCCGATACTCTCATAAAGGGTACAAAGGTACACGTAAACGCTTCTGTTATAGGCACAAAGCTGGTACGCATAGAGGTAAACGGCAAGACAGTATTTGTACCGAGCAGCAAGCTGACAAAGGAAGACCCGATAGCCAAGGAGAAGGCAGAGAAGGAGAAAGAGGAAGCCGAGAAGAAGAACTCCGACAACGGCAATTCCGACAACGGTAACTCCAACAACGATAACGGTAATTCCAATAACGGTGGCGGTAACAACAATTCCGACAACGGCAACTCTAATAATGGCGGTAACGGCAACTCCGACAATGGTAACTCCAATAACGGAGGTGGTAACACCACTCCTACCTACACAGAGCCAGAGCCAGAAGAGGAAACTCCGTCTAACAACGATGGCGGTAACAATGACAATGGTGGCGGCGGTTATAAATACAAGGGCGATTACGGCGATGACGGTTACTATATGGATGACCAAGAATCGGGGTATGAATATCATGAAAATGCCGTTCTTATGCATGGCGACCCATTCGGCTGGGGCTTTGAGTATGATTACTGGTATGACCCGACCACAGGCGAGTGCTGGATTTAATCAAACAATCTTGAATATTGACTAACTAATAAGTACCTCTCACTTTCGGGTGAGGGGTATTTTAGTGTTGAATCCTCAGCAGGAATGTGTTATCATATATAGTAAGAAATATTGTATTGGAAGGTGATATTATGTTGTTCGTAAGCAAGATTGACTGTAATACAGCCATTGTAAAAGATACCACTGACAACACAGAAGAAAGTGTATCACTATCCACACTACGAAAGCTAAGGGGCATACTGGGTGTTTCTGATGACGGTATGAGGGTATTTACAAATGAAGAATGTATAGCCCAAGAAATAGTTACACTAAGGTTAAGGGGCTGCCGACTCCCCTACAAGCTGCGGGGTACAAAGCTCGCAGAATGTACCGATAAAAGCATAGAGAACGCTGTTATACCCTACGGGATCACTGCTATAGGTGATGATGCCTTCTCAGGCTGCACTTGTTTGAGAACAATACAGATACCTTCCACTGTAAAGGCTATAGGAGAGAGAGCTTTTATGAACTGCTGTGCGTTGCAGAATATATTTCTTCCAGAGAATGTTGAGTGTATAGGGCGTGGAGCGTTTGCTATGTGTGAGAGTTTACTGGAGGTCACTATTCCAAAGGGTGTAAGAGAATTAAAGCCAGCGACATTTATGGATTGTATCAGCTTGAAAAGAGTTGTGTTGTCAGACAGCAGGGCAAAGATATGTGACGGAGCTTTTTATGGGTGTGATAATTATATCGCAGTAGTAAAATAGCATTATTTCAGAGATGTAATAAAAACACGCAGGATAAACCTACGCAGATAAGATAGTTTTTCAGACAGCATAATATAATTTATTACGGACGATTTATTGTAAAAATAAGTCGTCTTTTTTATTTGTACTAAGATAGAAATCATTCAGCAGATTAGTTTTATTTTTGCGAGAACGGCTAAACAGATATGAGCTGACTACAACTTTCTTTGAGATAAAAATACGATTAAAGGTCAGATATTAACGTTTAAGATATTACACAAAGTTTTTAAGGTGAGCGGCTTTTTTGGTGAGTTGAAACTATATTGTCAGTGGGGAATACAAGCATTCTCTACTCAGTTTTACCACCTACGGAGGCGTTTATTATGAAAGCAAGGTACACAAATACCCCCCAAAAAATTGCTAACACAAATGCTGCAAGTACCGTTCTTGCAGACATATCAAGGCTGCAAACAAGACTTGAAAAAGCAAACTGGAAGTACTCAAAGCCCTACGTTACTAAGCCGAGAGCAGAGCATAATGATAGGTATGTCAGCGTGTTTACCAGAGAAATCCCACACCCCAAAGCTCTGAAAGCGAGTCAGAGTTTAAATAGCATCCAAACTGTAACCGAAAATTTATCGGTTACAAATTCCAACACGACTCCCCCTCTCTCTCTCAGCCTTCCAAAGACTGTCAGCCCTTCCTCTGGGTGTGCAAAAGATATTTTTGACAGCGGTTTGGGCATAGGTGATATTGAGTCTATTCAGAGGATGAGAATGGAAGAGGATGCGTTGGTTATAGCCCTTGACACCGAGTTCTATTACACAAGAGTCCAAGAAGCGAAGGTAAGGCGTATAATCACTTGGCAGGTTGCGTTTGTAGAACCTTCAAGACCTGAATATATACAGCAGATAATCTTTTCTTCAACAGATGCAAAACGCATTTCTTTAAGTTTTATCATCACTTATATTTTAGAGCATTACAACGTTCAAAGCCTTGCACCAAAGGGGTTTGAAGCTATTGATTATCGCAAGTGCAGACGCTATGTTTATCATACCATAGATAACTACGCCAGGTATGTTTACCGTAAGACGCCTGATATAGATACCGCTATCCAAAAGAGTGGTTTTAATCCCGCTGAAAAAAAGGTGCTTGAAGGCTGTAAAGAAAATCCACACAAGGCGTTACCTAACGCTGAAAGACGTAACGGCACCAGATATATCGAATTGGACAATATAGTTGACGGGTATATCAACTGCCCCGAAGAGTTTAGAAACCGTGCTATTCCTATTGTACTGTTATGCCACGCAGGTATTGCAGATTTATCTACCTTTGATTTCAGCGACGGCGTGGATATCCAGCTTCATTTATCCAATATACAAGGGGGCTTGGTAACGCTTAACAGCTTTGGTTTTTACCCCTCTTCTGCCAGCGAGCCTAACAAGTTTTTTCCAATAAATCTGACAGTAAGAGATACAATGTGTTATGCCCCTGCGAATAAGAAGACTCTTGATTCTCTGGGAAAGGCTATCGGTGTGCCGAAGATAATGATTCCGCAATTTTACAAGGAGAATATGTTATTGTTTCTAAGACGTGAGACCGTTGCCTATGCTGATTACGCAATCAACGACAGTGTCGTTACCCTTTGTTACGCAGGTGAGTTATGGGGTTATAATAAGCAGATGCCTATCACCGTATCAAGCGCAGCTGCAAAAGCCGCTGTGCCAGTAATTTCAGCTTATTTCGGTAACGATTTTAACGGTGGCGCAGAATCCCGTAAGCAGTTTGACAGACTGTTCAGAGGGTTAGAGAGGGTAAATCGTGGGCTTATAGCAAAGGGTGATGAGTTTGTAAGCAACATTTCTCTTGAACCTATAAACGATAATGCAAAGCTGCTTCAACTGTATGCAGAGAGCGCTTATAAGGGTGGCTACAACGCTTGTACACGGGTAGGTAAATATGATGGTTTACTAACCCACGACTTTGACCTTGAAAATGCCTATGCTACGGCTATGTCTCTTGTACCAGACGTTAACTGGTGCGGTAGTGTGTTATTGAGAGAGTTTCAGGACAGAGATTTGACACTTGATGACTTTGAGTCGCCTCTTGACCTTATGTTCGGGTATATTTCCTTTGAGTTTCCTAAAGCTGTACGCTACCCCTGCCTGCCGATATCAGAGAACGGTTCTGTTATATTTCCTCGGACATCTGAGGGCTTACCTGGCGTATATGCCTGCGGCCCAGAGATATACCTTGCGTTGAAACAAGGTGCGAGGGTCACAGCCAAGAGGGTATTTGTAGGGTGCAAAAGGATAAATGGTGACGGGAGTGAAAGTCACTCTTTACTGGCTGCGGTGAAACAGCTCATAAATGACCGCACTCTCGCTAAGAAGACCTTTGGTAAGGATTCCGTGGCACAGTTACTTATTAAGATGGCGCTCACCAGTCTCTATGGAAAAACTGCCCAGAATGTTATCAAAAAACGTTCTTGGGACGTTTGGTTTCAGGAAATGACGGAGATAGGAGCTTCTGCTATCACCTCGCCAGTACACGCTTGTATGACTACAGCTATTGTCCGTTGTGTTCTGTTGGCTGCAATGAATCAGCTGGAGGACAAGGGGTATCGTGTGTTCTCTGTCACTACTGATGGCTTTATAACAGACGCTGATAAGAGCGAATTGGACTCCCTTGACCTGTATGGCTTTGCAGAACCGTTTCGGAGAGTAAGGCAGGAGCTTGCTGGTACAAATGAGATGTGGAGTGAGAAACACTGCCAAACGGACTTGCTCAACTTCACAACAAGGGGTAATGTATCACTGTCAAATAAAGGTGTATGTGCGCATAACAGCTTTGTAACTGGATATGAAAAGGATTCCCGTCAGGACAGGCTTGCGTTGATGATAACAGTATTGTCTCGCACAGGTAAATGCCCTACCACCAGCAAATCCTTTACAACATTCAAGGAGCTTTCTGACTATAAGAAGCAGATAGACTTTTCTGTTGAGGATAAGCGGCGAGACCTCTCAATGGATTTTGACCTGAAACGCAAGCCTATTCGGAGCAGTATGCGCACAGTAAACCCAATAATTGACGGTGTTGAATACGAAATTGCAAACTTCGATACAGAGCCTTATGACAACCTTGATGAGTATAAGGTGTACAAATCTGTCGGTAAGGGAAATAAGGTACTGCGCACTGTAAATGATTGGAATGCTTTCTTTCTTAAAGCGGTGTTGAAAGAAAAAGGCATTGCCCGCAAAATAACTGACCTTGATTGGGAACGGCTTCGCAGCTGTGTAATGGGGCATCGTATGGGATTATGGACTATTGGTTTTCTAAACAGGGCTGACAGCACTCTTTCCGACAAGCTGTACAACATCAACATTTTCAATCAGTCTGCTGATAAGAGCTTCACCAAATCAGACTGGGATAACTGTATACGTCAGGACAGACAGCGCCAACTGTTACCTAAAGATATGTTTATAGACCTCTTGCAGGCTATGCAGGAGTTTATAGGGTTTTGATTAGTTTTCAAGCTAAGCAGCGTTATATATGTGCTGGCTTATATGATTAGTAATTATTGAGTTTGGGCGTGAATAAGTTCTGCTTTTATTGGTAGGAATGATGGATTTAAGCTATATCAGACGATTATAACAACAACTATTTTTGATTATAAGGAGGTCGATTATGGACAAGGGTTTTTTGAAAGCAGTTTTGCATACTGTCGAAGCGATAGTCGGAAATGATGATAACTCGGCATTATCTAAATGCAGACAGGCTACAGCAAAGTGTGTGAGAGATTTTGTTATCAACGGTGATTTCTGCTCCACTATCGGTGGCAGGAGGTTTATGGGAACTATCGAGATGACTGATACCGAAGCAGGCAGCGAACTTGGGTTGTCGAAGAATACTGTTAGGGCTAAACGCTATCAGTACGGTGAAAAGCTAAAAGCTGTGCTGGGTTACGATTTGCTGGAGGTACTAACTGAGGGTGATTTCTATGCACTTCAACAGCTTACCTACAAGATATTCTACCACTCTTTCTATTCAGGCAAAAGGTTTCTTCACCCCGCAGTAACTGAACTTGCAAGGGGGAGTATAGGGCAAGACGAGATATACGATTTATCGCAGTGTGACAATGTCTTGAATATTCTGGCAGTCGCTGATAGTAATTTCATTCGTTCTTTGGTAGTGAGATTACCTGACGAGGAACAACGCAAGTTAGCGTATCTGGCGCACACAATTACAAGCGGTGACGAGAACACAAGGCAGGCTCTATGCTTTAAGATGTTTGATTTGCAAGGGAAGATTGGAATACAGCTTAACGACTGTGGAAAGGGGGTGTGACTATGCACGAGAAAAGAACCTACATACATTCGTCTGATGACCTGCGTTTTGATTTCTTTGAAATCACTCAGGTTGGAAAGATGCTGCATCTGCGGTATTCTGCTGCAAGGCGTATCTTTCTGCGCAAGGACTTCCCGTCTAAGAAGGTGGGTAACCGTTGGTTGGTAAATGCGTTGGATTTTATTGAGTGGTACAATAGCCTGTAAGTTGATTGTGGTATGCTTCCTGCTCAAAACAAAGCTTATTACTATTTGTATGTGTTTATATCAGCGCTTAAAATAGGCTTGATTTTTGAGCAGTGAGGCTTACCGCATATTGGATTTTACGTTATATTGGTTTCAACACCCATGTTTTGGAGTAGATAGAATGAATTTATGTGTTAAATTAACTGTTTATGGAAAAGAGGTTTGATATTTTATGGGTTCCAGTAATTTCTTCACTGAGCTGTCGGCACTTAAAATGCGGTTGAGTTCAGCATACAGGCAGTCTGTAAATGCAGGTGATGATGTAACACACATAGAATTACAGAGGTATATTTTAGGCTTATTGTTAGCTTTTGTCAAAGAATGTAAGTGGTGTGATACAATCAAAGCAAAGCTGTTAGTCAACACAGCGCTGTTACCCCCGCAGGAGGCAGCAGAGATAATGGGTATGAACGGTAGCACGGTGAGGTCAAGGCGCTCACAGTATAGCAAAAAGCTGTATGGTGTGTTAGGTAGTGATATATTCAATATCATTGAATATGGTACTGAGGAACAGCTGAAGGCATTAGGCTACCGCTTGCGATACCTCAACAGTGATTACAGCGAGCCTTGCAAATACCTATCAGAGAGTTTTGTTTCTGCGACTGACAATATCAACGATATACAAGCCTTTGATGTTACAGACTGTAAGAAGGCTGTGTTCCTGATCGCTGTTGCAGACACATCTTTTCATAGCTCTGTAGTCAAGGAGCTTTCCGACACAGACAGAGCAAGGTTAAGATACCTTATAAGTATCTTATCGGGAGAGGCTGGTGATGATGTGCTTAGGGAACGTGTAGTAACAGGCATACTCAAAGCTGAGGATATGCTGAGAGGCCGCCTGATTTGATTGCTACGGATAGTACAGTGCCAAAACATTGTGGTAATATGCTTAGGACTTGTTAGCATTAGCTTCGTTTTATGTTCTACTTTTTGGGGTAGAACATAGGATAAACTGAGGAGGTGCAGGCAATGTCTGGCTATGAAATTATTGATACATATTCGGAGACTATGCTTACAGAGCGTGAGGTAATCGAGTGCCAGTTGTTTGAAATATTTAAGAAGTATATATGATAGGACTTGACAGAGGGCTGGCGAAGAGTTATACTTGCTGTAACAACCGTCAGCCCTCTGTTGCAATTAAACAGAGAGGATTTGGTAGTATGTCAATAATAAAAGCTGCAGCCGCCAGTATTGTGGCTATAAACAACACAGTGGCTGTATATGCAAGGAAATCTGTTTACAGAGATAACTCTATTTCGGTAGAGACACAGGTCGATACCTGTAAGCGTGAGATTGGGGATAGACAGTACAAGGTCTACAGCGATAACGGTTATTCGGGAAAGGACACAGACAGACCAGGATTCCAGCAAATGGTAAAAGACATCAAGGCAGGACTTATCAAGACAGTTATTGTTTACAAGCTTGACCGTATCAGCAGGAGCGTATTGGATTTTGCTGAACTTATGCAGCTATTCAAGGAGTATGGTGTTGAGTTTATCTCTACGGTGGAGAAATTCGATACCTCTACGCCAATGGGCAAGGCTATGCTGAACATCTGTATAGTGTTTGCAGAGCTGGAACGTGAGAGCATACAGCAAAGAGTCACTGATGCCTATGCCAGCAGGAGCAGTAAGGGTTTCTTTATGGGTGGCAAGACTCCATACGGCTATGACCGTGTACCATGCACTATTGATGGTGTAAAGACCTCAATGTACGTTATCAACGAGAATGAAGCTGAGGATATAAGGTTAATATACGAGCTGTATTCAAAACCGGAGGCAACACTCGGTAGTGTGCTGAGAGAGTTGAAAGAGAAGGGGATAAACCAGAATCGCAGAGGTCATTGGTGGAACACAAGCAAGCTGTCAGAGATAATGCGTAACCCTATCTATACTGTCAATGACCTTAACTTATACCGTTTCTACAAGTCAAAGGGCAGTAACTTGAAGAACACCTCCGAAGAGTATGACGGTGAACACAGTTTATACCTGTTCAGTGGTGAGAATACTAACCGTAAGACTTGGGACTTATCGGGTCAGAATATAGTAATTGCACCACACAAGGGGTTTATACCCTCAGATATATGGCTATTCTGCCGCAAGAAGATACTTTCTAACCATCAGGTCAAGACCTGTAAAGCTAAGAACTCTTTCCTTGCAGGTAAGTTAAAATGCGGTAATTGTGGGTATGGGCTTGCAATCAGAAAGTCACAGAGAGCAGGCAGAGAGCCTGTACGGTACTTTGTGGATATGGGGTGGACTGAACACCACTGTTGCCCTGTAAAGCTGTCAGCCCTGCGTGCTGATGAAATAGAAGCATTAGTAGTAGAGCGTATCACAGATAAGGTCAACGAGTTAAACATACACCCTAAGCAGGAGCGTAGTAATGCTATACTGGAGTCCATAGTTACTCTGGAAGGCAGGATAGAGGAGCTGAAGAGTCAGATAGACGGTCTGCTGGATATGCTATGTGGAAATGATATATCACCTATAACAGTCAAGCACGTTAACGAGAGAATAGACAAGCTGGGCAGGGAGCAGGTAGAAGCAGAACAACAGCTTGCTAAGCTGCAAAGCGACATTGGTGGACAGTCAGAGACAGAACACCAGGCACTTTCTAATGTAATGTCACATTGGAATGAGCTTACCTTTGATGATAAGCGTGCGGTTGTAGAGTTACTTATCGAGAAGATAGTTGTAACACCCGAAAAACTTGAATTTATATGGAAAGTGTGACGTTTATTTCTGTTTGCTTCGGCGAGGCGTTACACTGGAAGCATCGTGGCCTGTATTTTCCATAAGGTGCCAGAGATGCTCGGTGCCGTTATTGGTGAGCATATCGTGGTACTTCTGAGGATTGTCAACTACCACACCGTCAGCCTTTGAAGCGCTTATCAGCAAAAGTTCAGGAGCATTTTCGGTAAAGCAGAACTGCTCGGGTTCGAGATTGAAAGGCGGGAAACCCATACCGCTGATAAGTCCCGGGGCGGGGCAGACTGCACCTATATAGCCGAACTTTTCAGGGTGGCTGAAACCGATGAACAGCGATTCACGTCCGCCCATGGAGAAACCTGTGATAGCAGTGTTCTCTCTGCCTGTTTTTACGGAGAAATTCCCTTCTATAAAGGGCATGAGGTCGGTCATCATATCGTTTATGAAATTGTCGTAAGCAAGGCTGTTCTGTTCGTCCATGCCTGTGCAGTATTCAAGCTCCTTGCTGCAGAAGATATAGGGGCAGACCACTATCATCTCTTCGGCTTCACCGTCAGCCACAAGGTTGTTGAGCATGGTGCTGAGGTGGACATTATCTCTCGCCATCCACTGCTCATTGTCCCTGTAGCCGTGAAGGATATACAGCACGGGATATTCCTTGTCATCGGAATAATCAGGGGGAAGGAGCACGTTTACGGGAGTATCTCTTTCGGCGGTGTTGGAGTAGTAGGTGTAGCTTGTAAAATAAGGATATTTCACTCCGTCACGCTCAGCAAGTATCTCGTCGGGGGGAAGTTCGGTCATTATCTCTTCGCATTGTTCCATATATGTCTTCTCCTCCGTTTCTTCCGCAGGTGCTTCTTCCTCGGGAGCTTCTTCTGTAACAGTAGTGGTAGTCTGCTGAGATTCCTTGCTGCCGCTGTTTTCAGAACTTCCGCAGCTTGCAAGGGTCAGGGTGAGAATGAGTGATGTGATAAGTGCTGTAAGTTTTTTTGAGTTCATGTAGATCCCTCCGTATCAAAGATCATTACAAAAATAGTTTTCTATGACTTCCCTTTCAGCGGTAAGGCTGCCCTGTATCATCTGGTCGGAGCCGCCGCCCTTTCCGCCAAGGGTTGTGTTCAATTGTTTAGCCAAGCTTCGCAGCGGAAGTGTCTGCGAGGCGATGATGTAGCTGTGACCGCTGCTGTTCTCACAGAAGACGCCGACAGCTTTATTGGTATGCTTAACAGCCTCGTTGGCAATGCTGCGCATGGTGTCGGCACTCAGGCCTGAGGTGAATATGCAGAAGCTTTCGTCGGTATGGTCTTCAAGGGAAGATATGATATCCTCCGCTTTACGGCGCTCGATATCGGCAAGCTGTCTTTTCAGTAAGATATTTTCGCTCAGCAGACGTTCTGTCTGTTCGGCTATCTTCTCGGGCTTAGCGGAAAGCAGCTTTGATATAGCATACGTACTTTCAAGGCGCTGCCTGAAAAGGTCAAGCGCATCAAGCCCGCAGAGGATATGAAGCCTGGTGCCGCCTTTATAATTCTCACTTGATATGACCTTGATAATGCCAATCTTCCCCGTTGAGCTGACATGAGGTGCGCAGCAGGCGCAGCTGTCTATGCCCTCTATGGTGACTATCCTGACATTCTCAGTCATTTCCAGCTTGCTTCTGTATTCAAGCTTTTCAAGTGCAGCGCTGTCGGGGTAGGATATGGTTATTGGTACATCACGGGCAATGGCCTCGTTGGCAGCCTGCTCACAATACAGCAGGTCTTTGGCGGAAATAACACCGTTCAGGTCAAGGGTGACTTCTCTGCTGCCAAGGTGGAAGCCTATGTTATCATAGCCAAGTTTTGCGTGTATAAAGCCCATGAGCAGGTGCTCACCCGAATGGTTCTGCATTTTGCGGAGCCTTTGGTCTTTGTCGATACGGCCGCATACAGCTTCACCGACTTCCAGGGGCTTGTCGCATTTGTGTACTACCTCGCCGCCGATCTCAACGGTATCCATTACACAGACATCACAAAGCTTTCCCGTATCCCCTGTCTGGCCGCCGCCCTCGGGAAAGAAAGCCGTTCTGTCCAGAACAATATCATAGAATTTGCCGTTTTCTGTGCATGAAACGACTGTGCCTACAAAGGTAAGCAGTTCGCCGTCATCAAATAGTTTTTCGGTCATGATATCTCCTTCAAACTTATCCCGTTATGGTTTCGTATTTCTTTATCATCGGAAATACACATCAAATCGGGGCTCAAACTTTACGTCAATTATAACATAAATCATTCAATTAATAAATATAAAAATATGAACTTTGCCTTACTGCTTGGCTGAATTCATGGTTATGACAGAATCGGGGAAATTCTCCTCGGCAAATTTTCGCATGAGTTTTTTGCCCTCGGGGTGGTCGCTGTGGATATTGATGTGAGCAGGCTTTTTGCCGTTATTTTTTATCCATATAAGTATATCTAGCCCTGTGTGACCGTCACCGAGGTCGTAATCAAGGCTGACAAAGCTGAAATCTCCGAATAGTCTGTAGTACATAAGGCAGTCATCGTAGCTGCGAACGCACTCATATCCTGCGGGCAGGGGGCGGGCATCATCGGCAAAGAGTTTAAGTTCCATAATATGACCTCCATAACTGTGCATACTATTCTTATTCAAACGTTTTTCGGGATAATTATTTTAGCACAATACAGCTGTGTTGTCAATAGAGCTGTCCTTTCCATAAAAGACTTTTGCATATATAAGCAATATTATAACTGTTAATATTGTAAAATAATATTGGTGAAATTTATATAAAAATCTATTGACATTAACAAATAAATTTGATATAATGTTATATAGGATTAGGAAATAACGTAAGCAGGTGTTTTATCCTGCTAAATTCTATTTATATTATGGAGGCAGACATGAGAAGACTTGTTACAAGAAGTGACTTTGACGGCCTGGTTTGTGCGATGCTGCTCAAAGAGATAGGGATAATCGATGAGATCAAATTTGTTCACCCTAAAGATGTTCAGGACGGCAAGATAGAGCTTACCGAGAATGATATCACCACTAACCTGCCCTTTGACAAGAGAGTGGGTCTGGCTTTTGACCACCATGAAAGTGAGCTGAAAAGAAACAAGCTGGAGGATTACCTCGGCAAGTACATAATCGACGGCGAGGCCAAGTCTGCTGCGAGAGTTGTATATGACTACTACGGCGGTGAACTGGTCTTCCATGGTGTGTCTGATGAGATAATGGAGGCTGTTGACAAGGGCGACAGCGCTGATTTCACTGAGGACGAGATCCTTCACCCCAGCGGCTGGGTGCTGATGAACTTCATTATGGACGCAAGAACGGGTCTGGGCAGGTTCCACGATTTCCGTATCTCTAACTATGAGCTTATGATGAAGCTCATAGATTTCTGTGTTGATCATTCTATCGAAGATGTGCTGAAGCTGCCTGATGTTAAGGAGCGTGTTGATCTCTATTTTGAGCAGCAGGATATGTTCAAGGAACAGCTCAAGCGTATCACCGAGATACATGATAAGGTAGCGGTCATCGACCTGAGAAAGGAAGATGTCATCTATGCGGGCAACAGATTTATGGTATATGCCATGTGGCCTGAGATAGAGCTTTCTGTTCATGTTGCCTGGGGATTTAAAAAGCAGAACACAGCTGTTATGATAGGCAAGTCTATCATCAACAGAAGCTCCAAGTTCGATATCGGTCAGCTGTGTCTGTCTTACGGCGGCGGCGGCCATGCCAATGCAGGCACCTGCCAGCTGGACAACGACAAGATAGACGGCGAACTGCCTGCTATCATTGATAAGCTGAACGGGAAGATACCTGTTTAAGTAGTTATAGTTTAAGCCGAGGAACAAGCTGTTCCTCGGCTTTTTGTCTTATCAGTACCCCTCGGTCTTGCGCTGCTTGCGGATAGCGATACGTTTCTGGGCGCCCTCGTATTCTGCCAGTTCTGATATGCCCTCGGGCTTGATACCGTATTCTATGGGCTTGGGTCTGCCCTCGTCATCAACATGAACACAAGTAAGATAAGCGTGGTTTATGGCGCGCCGCAGACCTGTGGACTTTTCTTCTACATAGGTATCGACACGGACCTCCATGGAAGTTCTGCCTACATAAGTCACCTTGGCGATAAGAACGACTATATCGTTTATGAAAGCGCCGTGCTTGAATTTCAGGCTGTCTACCATGAGGGTGACAGCATTTCCGCCGCAGTGGCGCATGGCTGCAACGCCTGCGGCCTCGTCGATCCATTCCATTAGTCTTCCGCCGAAAAGACGGTTCTGGCCGTTGATATCGCGGTACTGGATAAGCTTGGTTATCTCTGTTACAGAGTCAGTACTGCGCTTATCTCCTTTTGGGTATTGCATTTTGTTTCCTCCCTCTATTTCAATAGCGAACTGAGATAGCTTAAGTGGATATCCCTCAGCAGTCCCTTTACCTTTACCATATCGGGTCTATCGGGAAGCTTGCTGTTCTCATAAGCCTTTAGCATACGCTTGTCAAAGTCAGCTGCCATATCAAAGAACTTGCTGTTAAGGCTGTTCTGCTCTTCATTGAAGAATTCTCCCGTTTTTATGCTCATGAGCAGGTCATGCTCTTTTTCACGGTAGGTCACTATCTCGCCGCGTGAAAGTATATCCTCCCCCATAAGATAAAGCCTTATCAGGTGCATGGCGTGCTTGTTGAGGTGATAAACGTCTTTTTTATGGTTGCGATGACCGAGGTGCTTGTTGAATTCTTTTATGCCCGAGGTTATCTCATTGGTGACAACGTTGAATTCGTTGGCAGGGATATTATCAAGTTCAAGGGTGAACCTCAATTGAACATCTCTGTCCGGGATGGGCTTGCCATTTACGGTTATCTCGCTGATATCCTCGTTGAAAAGTACTCCGACGTCATAGGCCTCAACGGGCTTGCCGTTGACAGTAATGGTTTCGCCTTTGCTGTCGGTAATGTACATTTTAAGGTTTTCGCGGCGATAGTTCGGGCATACCTCAGACAGGTGGCTTTGTATGCGCTCGATAGAGTCAGCAAGGCTTATGCATTTGAAGACATTTGAACCGTTGTCCTTGCCGATAGCATTTTTCAGCCGCTGGAACTGTCCTCTGGCATAACCTGCAAAGGAACTGTAGGCAAACTTGCTCAGGAAGACTTCCCTGTTATCCAGCAGCAGCCTTCCGTACTTGTTCACCATGGTATAATGCTCAGGTCTGCAGCCCAGTATCTCAATGGTGTTGGGGTTGCATTTGTACAGCAGGCCAAATATCTTGCTGAGAACGTACAGGCTGGTGTCGGTTTCGCGGTCGATATACTGTTCAAAGCCGTAGTTGCCATATATGAGATGTTCGTCCTGCTGCGCATTTTCCTGTCTGGCCAGATCGGGGCTAAGCAGGTCATCGGGGTCGGGCATTATAATGCCCCTGATATCTATGTCCGATTCGGGAGTATTCAGCCCATAGGAGATGCTGCCGCCAAAGGTAAGCAGGGCTATCCTGTCCTCGAGTCTGGGATCTGTGCGGAGAAAGTCGTATCCCGCCGACGAGATCACTTCGTTTATATCCATATTATTCCCTTTCCAAGAGATCATTTCTATACAGGCAGCAGAAATGGACTACTTTTTTACCGCCGATACTACGATGACACTGCGTGGTCTCAGGGTGTATTTATTTCCGCTGCGGTAGATGAGTTTATTGAAATCGGTGCCTTTTTTGTAAAGCGGATAGGTGTAGAAATCCACATTCCAGTCATAGCCCTGAGGAAGCTGAGGCAGCTCAACGGGACATTCTTCCCAGTAAGAGTTGATGCCGATGAAAACAGCATCATCATTGCCCTTGCTGTCCTTGCCTGCAAACATTACACCGATGACATGGTCGTGGTCATTGAACTGGCTGTTCCAGGCATAAGAATTATGTATGCTAATATCGGGGAAACCAAAGTCCGAAGGCTCGGTGGCATGACGGATAACATCGTGGGTCTTGCGGTATGCTATCATATCACGGACAAAATCGTGTATCTCGCGGTATTTTTTAAGCCTTGTCCAATCAAGCCACGAGACCTCATTATCCTGACAGTAGGCATTGTTATTGCCGAACTGTGTGTTGCAGAATTCATCACCCGCATAGAACATTACAGCTCCCCTGCTGCATAGCAGTGCTGAGAACGCGTTCTTTATCATGCGCATACGCAGACCGTTGATCTCGGGGTCATCTGTTTCACCCTCTGCGCCGCAGTTCCAGCTGGTAACGCTGTTGTCACCGTCAGTGTTGTTCCAGCCGTTAGCTTCGTTGTGCTTGACATTATAGGAATAGAGGTCGTACATAGTAAAGCCGTCGTGGCAGGTGAGGAAATTCACCGAGGCGTTGTGATGGCGCTCAGGTGGGTAAAGGTCAGCTGAACCTGTGATACGCTGTACCGCAGCCCATGCCATGCCGTTATCACCTTTCAGGAAACAGCGCAGGTCATCACGGAAACGTCCGTTCCATTCCGCCCACCTGTTCCAGCTGGGGAAACTTCCCACCTGGTATAATCCACCTGCGTCCCAGGCTTCGGCTATAAGCTTTACCCCGCTGAGTATGGGGTCGTAGGCTATGGTCTTCAGCAGGGGCGGATTTTCCATGGGAGTGCCGTCTTCACTTCTGCCCAGAATGGAGGCCAGGTCAAAACGGAAACCGTCAACGCGGTATTCAATTACCCAGTAGCGCAGGCAGTCCATGATAAACTGCTGTACAACGGGGTGGTTGCAGTTCATGGTATTTCCGCAGCCGCTGAAATTGACATACTTTCCGTCAGGGGTAAGCATATAGTAAACGCTGTTGTCAAGTCCCTTGAAAGAGAAAACAGTGCCGTCTTCATTGCCCTCGGAGGTGTGGTTGAATACCACATCAAGAAAGACCTGTATGCCGTTCTCGTTGCAGGTGCGTATCAGATATTTCAGCTCATCGCCCTCGTGGTTGTATTCTATGCTTGAGGAATAGCTGGTATTAGGGGCAAAGAAACAGGTGGTGTTGTAGCCCCAGTAGTTCATCAGCAGGTTGCCCTCGTGGTGGCGCTCTTCGTAAAGCTCATCGAACTCAAAAACGGGCATGAGCTCGATAGCATTTACACCAAGCTTTTTAAGATAGGGTATCTTTTCGATGACACCGTCAAAGGTACCGGGGTGTTTTACCCCCGAAGTCAGGCTGTTGGTAAAGCCCCTGACATGAAGTTCGTATATCACCAGGTCGCTGAAAGGGATATTACGTTTGACGAAGGTGCCCCAATCGAATTTATCTGTAGTTATCCTGCCGTGGTAGCAGTCAGCAGCACCTGACTTTTTACCCCAGACGCTTTGCCCTGTGACGGCTCTGGCATAGGGGTCAAGGATATTCGTCTTGTTATCGAAAAGATGGCCTTTTTCAGGAGCATATTCCCCCGAAAAACGGTAGCAGTATTCAATCTCGTAGATATCCAGCCCGTATATCATTATAGACCAGGTATCGCCTATGCGGTAGCTGTCGGGTATAGGCACAATGGCGAAAGGTTCGGTCTCGCCGCGCTTGAACAGCACTACAGAACAGCCCGTTGCATTGGCTGAATGTATGGTGAAGTTCACAGCTTTCAGCATGGCCGAAGCGCCGTTCAGTGTATAGATACCCGGTCTGCACTCAAATCCTGCAATAATATCGGTAGCTTTGTAGGTCGAAGAATTTTTCATAATATCACAGCCTTATAAAATTAGTTCAGGGAAACATCCGTATTATTAATTATATACTATTTTAGGCTGTATTTCAATTGAATTATTGTATAAAAATCAAGTGCTAAATTTGTTCATGCGGTCATTTTTGCAGGATATCACGGAAAACTTCGTAGTTCTTTGGATTTTTAGGTGTGCAGTAAACCGCAAATTCAATGGTTCGGAAGAAGCCTGCATATTTTTCGCACAACTGCTTCATGACCTTTGCAACGACCTCAGGGGGATTCCTGAAAGCGCCGCAGCCGAAAGCACCCAGGATAAGAACCTCAGCACCCTCTTTCACTGATGTCAGGAAAACTCTTTCAAGGCGCTGCAGCTGTATTTTTTCGAGAACGTCATCTGTTACCTTTGTGTAAGCGCCGAGGTTCGGGGAGGCGCAGGTGATGACATCGACATTGAACCACTCTTCTCTGCTGCGCAGTTCAGGTACAGAGGTATCTGTTTTCAGGCAGATGATATTTGGGGTGAATATGAGGTCATCGTTGTAAAGCGTATCATGGAACATCGTTCTGTGAGGCAGGTAGAAGCCGTTCATGACTTCATCTGAGGCCAGACAGGGATAAAGGGTGGTTATGCGGCAGATGCATTCTTCCTGGGCACGGGCGCCTCTTACTACTCCCCCGCCGGGATTTTTAGAGGACGCAAAGTTCAGCACACATACCTTGCTGTCCTTGTACTGTTCTGCTGCTTCAATGGTGCGCTTTGTCGAAACGATGATATTTGCAGGAGTGCTTTCGGGCTGTCGGGTCAGAGAAATGCTTTCTGCGGCTTTCAGGATATACTGATCTTTCAGAGAGCTTTCCAGCGCAGACTTAAGATGATCGTCCTTACGGCAGAGCGCCATGGTATCCTCAAAGACCTGCACAAGTTTTGCTTTATCGGAATTATTCATATAAACACCTCATTTTACGATCAGGCCCATAAGTTTTGCAAGCTCGGCTGCCTGATAATATGAAACCGTTACCCCTCGGAGTTCTGTAAGTTCACGGGAGATAACTATGCCTGTTATATCACAATCTGAAAGGTCGGTGCCACGGATATTGGCTCTGTAGAACTCAGCGCCTATAAGCTTGACATCTTTGAGTGCCGATTTTTTGAAAGTGCTCTGTGAAAAAACAGCAGAAGAAAAATCGCTGTCTGTTATGGAAGAATTATCGAGGGTACACTCATTCAGCAGTGCATAGGTGAAGACTGAACTTTTGAAAACCGACTGCTTTATGGTAGCGCGGTTGAAGTCAGCGCCGTTGGCTTTGCAGCCGATGAACTCGCATTCCTTAAAATATCCGTCAACGAATTTGCAGTTTGAAAGGTCGCATTTTTCAAACTTACAGTTGTAAAAGCCGGACCTTTCTATATCACAGTTTATAAAGCGGCAGCTCTTGAAAGTGACATTCTGAAAATCAAAGCCTGTGCATTCAGCCTCTGCGATGACTTCGTGGTCGTAGGTCTTATCTTTTATATCGTTATCCTGCTCTGCTGCAAGCTGCAGTTCCTCTGTAAACATTTTATTATTTCCTTTCACAAAAATTGAAAATTGCGGTATGCTACAAGTCATTATAACATATCGCACATATAAAATCAAGCAGTGGTATTATTGACAACAATGCACCTGATATGGTATACTTCAATGGGAGGTGTGAATTATGCTGATATTATCGTCATTCGGGCTTGAAACCCCTTTGATGAGGGACAGATTTTCTGAACATATCACAAATAAAAACGGCACAATGCTTATTATCCCGCTGGCTTACGACAACAGCGGCGATGACGGTGCGTATTTCAAGGAAAAAGCAGTTGCTCTGGGGTTTTCAGAAGACAAGGTCTTTGCCTTTGATGAGCGAAAGCCTGAGGATATCCCCGATATTTTCTTTGACTACATCTATGTCCCCGGAGGCAACACTTTTGTGCTGCTGCATAACGTGAAGAAATTCGGGCTTGATAAGCTTATCAATGAAAATTATGCCAGGGGCTGCGTTTACATTGGTGCCTCAGCCGGGGCTTATATTGCCTGCCCTGATATCGAGAATGTCAGCTTGTTCGACACCGATAAAAAGCATGATGCCGACCACACTGCGCTGGGGCTTACAGACAAATATGTGCTTTGCCATTACGACCAGAGCAGGCGGGAGAAAAGCAAGATCTACCAGCAGAACATCGGAAATAAAGAGCTGCTGATACTGACAGATGAAGATATCATAGAGATATAAAAAGCCGTCCCTCGGGACGGCTTTCGTTTTTATCACTTATCTTCCTTAACGAGTTCCTTAAGACCTGTTGCCAGACCTGCAAGGCTCTGTATCTCGCTGGGGATGATGATCTTGGTAGCCTTGCCGTCAGCAGCCTTGCTGAATGCTTCAAGGCTCTTGAGGGCGATAACTGCTTCGTTAGGATTAGCAGCGTTCAGCTTTACGATGCTGTCTGCCAGTGCGCGCTGTACCATGTCGATAGCCTGCGCTTCACCTTCTGCCTCAAGTATCTTCTGCTCCTTGACTGCGTCAGCCCTGAGTATCATGGACTGCTTTTCAGCCTCGGCAGCAAGTATCTGGGATTCCTTATCAGCCTGGGCTCTGAGTATCTTAGACTCCTTCTCACCTTCTGCAACCAGTATCTGGGACTTCTTTTCAGCCTCAGCCTGGATGACCTTTTCACGTCTCTCACGGTCAGCCTTCATCTGCTTTTCCATGGCATCCTGGATCTCTCTGGGAGGCAGGATGTTCTTCAGCTCAACTCGCTGTACCTTGATGCCCCAACGGTCTGTAGCTTCGTCGAGGATAGCAGTGATACGGGTGTTGATGATATCTCTGGAAGTCAGTGTAGCTTCCAGGTCAAGGTCGCCGACGATATTTCTCAGAGTAGTTGCTGTAAGGTTCTCGATAGCGGAGATAGGTCTTTCAACGCCGTATGTAAACTGCATTGCATTGGTTATCTGGAAGAATACAACGGTGTCTATCTGCATAGTAACGTTATCCTTGGTGATAACGGACTGAGGCTTGAAGTCAACTACCTGTTCCTTTATAGACACACGCTTTGCAACACGGTCGATAAAGGGGACTTTAACATGAAGACCTGTGCCCCATGCTGCGTGGAAAGTACCAAGTCTTTCAACTACAAATACATAAGCCTGGGGAACGATCTTGATGTTGGAAATGATTATCAGTACTATCACCGCAATAACGATAAGGATTATCAATATTGGATTCATTTTAATTACCTCCGTAAATTCTACATGATTATTATCGCAGCTCGATACGGCTGACATTTATGCCGTATACTTTTGCTTCTTTGCTGACCACAGCTGTGATCTGTGATATAAGTTTCTGTTTGCCTGAGTTTGCAGCATTTTGATCCATACCTGCAAGGCGCTCGTTCAGTTCTATTTCGGCAGTCCTGGTAACAGCCGAGACAGGAGCTTCAGCATAAGCGAAAACTTCGGGGGCTTCTACTTTATAGAATACCAGCATACCCCTGTAGACTATCTGACCGTCAGCAGTGACCACACCGCTTGTGTCGATATCGGATAACTGTTCCGCGGTGGACACCTTAGCTGATACCTTATCAAGAAACGGCACCAGGAAATGATACCCCGGGCCAAACACCTGATAAAACTTGCCAAGTCTTTCCACAACAAAAGCAGTATCCTGCGGAACTACCCTGAACGAAGAGACCATAGCAGCGAGGACGATCACTGCAAATACAATAAATAATGCCAAACGAACAGCCCTCCATATCACATTTTGGGTTCAACTATAAGCTTTGCACCCGAGACCTCGACCACGCTGACCATATCACCCTTATGTATGATACTTCCGTCAGCCGAGACCGCTGCCCAATAAGTGCCGTCAAGCTTGACTCTGCCTGTGTTCAGGCTGTTGTCTATGCCTTCGACTACCTGCGCAGTTTTGCCTACGTCCAGCTCAAAATTTGTGGGCACCGCTGTTTTCTGTACTTTTCGTGCCAGCGGACGTGTCGCGATAAGAAACACTATGGAAGTGATCAAAAATACCGCGAACTGCACCACAAACGGAAGCTTGGCTATCGCACAGAACATAGCTGCCAGCGAGCCGAGAGCAAACCAGATGCTCAGCAGGCCCGCACCGTTAGCTATCTCAACGATGACGAGAAAAACGAACGCAACAGCCCAGGCAATGATCAATGTAGTAGCAGTCATGAAATTCAGCTCCTTTCCTGTTCTCTGATTTTATTTCTTTTGTTCTGACAAAGCTATATGCTTTGTCAGTTAGATTATACCACATTTTTTCTTTTTTTTCAATAGTTTGCATAAGCGAAACAGAAAAAATTTGTATGACGGAACAGTGAAAGATGACTAAAAAACAGATATTTCCCGACAAGCCAGATAACTTGTCGGGTGACACAAAATGTCAAGGCTGTTTACTTTATATATACTTTTTTGATGACACCTATGTACTGTATATGCTGGTCGCCGTTGGGATAGAATGCATCTATGAAAGACCTGTTGAGGTAGCACTCGTCTTTCATAGGCTGAACGTATGCCTTTTCACATACCAGCACGAGCTTTGCCTGAGCAAATGCGGTAGTGTCATCGGTAAATACGGGAGTAAGGCCTGTTTCGGCGGCTTTGTCGCAGTCACGGCCGCTGTTTGCACCGCAGAATGCCAGCGCTTTCCTTTCACTCTCATCGAAAAAGCAAGCTGTAAAGGTATCTGCCTTGTCAACAAATCCTCTGGTAAAGCGCTGAGGTCTGATAACTGTGGTAAAGGTTGGCTTGCCCCACATTATGCCCGTAAAGCCCCAGGAAGCTGTCATGGTGTTCCAGCCGTCCTCATTGCCTGCTGTCACAAGGAACCATTCCTTGTCTATCTTCTTAAAAGGATTAAAGGGCATATCGTAAAGCTCTGAAAGTTCTGCCTCTCTGAAACCGTATTTTTCTGTAAGTATATTCATGATGATCTACCGCCTTTCGATTAATCTGTTGTTTCTCAGAACATACTACCATTATACTCCATTTTTTGTGAAAATGCAACCATTTTGTAATTGCTTTTTTTGTTAAACCATGTTATAATATCAATGTATAGGGCGTATTCGTTGGAAAATATTTGTCTGTGAGATTTGGGAAAATCTATATTATGCATTTTATTCTGCATAATATCGTGTGATATACATAATATTCACTGAATATTTGCATATTTTGAGAATTTTATGCGTAAAGCCCCTTGACAAATCCGAATAAAGGTGTATAATATGTATATTGTCTGACATATTATTGGCCTTATGCCTGAAATTTTATTTTTTGGAGGAACACATCATGGCTAAAGAAATCAAAAAAGTTGTACTCGCTTATTCGGGCGGACTTGATACTTCTATCATCATTCCGTGGCTGAAGGAAAACTACAATAACTGTGAAGTAATTGCAGTTTCCGGTGATGTTGGTCAGGGAACTGAGCTGGACGGGCTGGAGGAGAAGGCTATCAAGACCGGCGCTTCCAAGCTGTACATCGAGGATCTGACCGAAGAATTCATCACTGACTACGTTTATCCTACCGTTCAGGCAGGCGCAGTTTACGAGAACCAGTATCTGCTGGGTACTTCCTTTGCAAGACCTATCATTGCCAAGAGGATCGCTGAGATCGCTATCAAGGAAGGCGCTGACGCTATCTGCCACGGCTGCACCGGCAAGGGCAACGACCAGGTAAGATTTGAGCTGGCTATCAAGGCTTTCGCACCTGATATGCAGATCATCGCTCCCTGGAGGATCTGGGACATCAAGTCCAGAGATCAGGAGATCGACTACGCTGAGGCACACAACATTCCTCTGAAGATAAACAGAGAGACCAACTATTCCAAGGATAAGAACCTGTGGCACCTTTCTCATGAGGGTCTGGATCTTGAGGATCCTGCAAATGAGCCTCAGTATGAGAAGCCCGGTTTCCTGGAGCTGGGTGTATCTCCCCTGCAGGCACCTGACAAGCCCACTTATGTTACTATCCACTTTGAGAAGGGCATACCTACTGCTGTTGACGGCGTTGAGATGGGCGGCAAGGAACTCGTTACCAAGCTGAACGAACTGGGCGGCGCTAACGGTATCGGTCTGGCTGACCTGGTTGAGAACAGACTGGTAGGCATGAAGTCCAGAGGCGTTTATGAAACTCCCGGCGGAACGATCCTGTACAAGGCTCACGAAGTTCTGGAGACCATCACTATCGACAAGGAAACTGCACGCATCAAGCAGTACCTGGGCATCAAGTTCGCTGATATCGTTTATAACGGTCAGTGGTTCACACCTCTGAGAGAGGCACTGAGCGCATTCGTTACCGAAACTCAGAAGACTGTTACAGGTGACGTTAAGCTGAAGCTGTACAAGGGCAACATCATCAATGCAGGCGTTACTTCTCCTTATACTCTGTATGATGAGGAAGTTGCGACCTTTGATGAGGACGATGTTTACAATCAGGCCGATTCTGCAGGCTTTATCAACCTCTTCGGTCTGCCGATAAAGGTCCGCGCTAAGCTGGAGCAGAAGAGAAACGCGCAGAAGTAATCAATTTCTGCAAAAATCTATTTTTAGGAGGTCATAGTATGTCAGACAATAATTCTTACTTTGAACCCGGCTTCGATAAGAAGGTTGAGATCTCTTACGACAATCTGCCCAACTCGTCTTTTGAAGATGTTAATCTGGGCGAAGCTACGTTCACGAATGTTAACCTGAAGGGCTCTAACTTCGAGGACGTGAACATGGACGATACTGTTTTTGACAACATCAGTATGCAGAATACCAAGTTCACTGATATGTACATGGTAAATTCCCGTTTCCTGGGTGTCAACATCAGCGGTTCAAGATTCGGCTGCTCTATAATGAACAATGTCGAATTCAAGAACCCCGATCTGAAGAACTCTCAGTTCATACACTGTGACCTTACAGGCGTTGAGATCAGTGATTGCAAGATCGACGGTCTCAAGATCAACGGTATCGATATCCAGAAGCTGCTGGAACAGCACGAAAAGGAATAATGTCGTAACTTCTGACAAAATGCAGGCATGGGGCAGGATAACTCGTTCGGGTTATTTTGCCCGCGCCTGTTTATACAGACCGTTCTTTTTGGGACGGCCTGTGTAAGCAGACGAGCTTTCAGATGCTTAAAGATGATGATATGGCAATAACTTAAGATAAAACAGCGGAGTTTTAAAAACTCCGAAATATTCACAGGATAGGAAGGTAACTGACATGGCAGGAAAAATGTGGGCGGGACGCTTCACTAAAGAGGTCGATGAGAGGGTAAACGATTTTAACTCCTCTATCTCTTTTGACCACAGGATGTATAAACAGGATATCGAGGGTTCTATGGCTCATGCAACTATGCTTGGCGAATGCGGGATAATCGATATCGAGGAAAGCAGAAAGATAGTTGAGGGGCTCAAGGGTATTCTTGCTGATATAGACAGCGGAAAGCTGCAGTTTGATCCCACTGCGGAGGATGTGCATATGTTCGTTGAGGCTGAGCTGACTTCAAGACTTGGCGATACAGGCAAGAGACTTCACACTGCAAGATCAAGAAACGATCAGGTAGCACTGGATATCAGAATGAACCTGAAAGTTGAAGCTGATGAGATAATCAAGCTGGTCAAGGAACTGGAAGATACCATTCTCAATATGGCAGAAAAGCACCTGACTACTGTAATGCCCGGCTACACTCATATGCAGAGGGCACAGCCCATAACCTTTGCGCACCACCTTATGGCATACGCAAATATGCTGCTGCGTGACCTCGGCAGACTGGAAGATTGCAAGAAGCGTCTTAACATAATGCCTCTTGGCAGCGGCGCACTGGCTTCAACCACTTATCCCATAAACAGACAGCGTGTATGCGAACTGCTGGGCTTTGATGAGATAACACAGAATTCCCTTGACGGTGTTTCTGACAGAGATTTCTGCATCGAACTAGCTTCTGCTATCTCTATACTGATGATGCACCTTTCGAGATTTTCTGAGGAGATCATCATGTGGTGCTCATGGGAGTTCAAGTTTGTTGAACTTGACGATGCATATGCAACGGGTTCTTCCATAATGCCCCAGAAGAAAAATCCCGATGTTACCGAGCTTATCAGAGGTAAGACAGGCCGTGTTTACGGCGACCTTAACACCCTGCTGGTGATGATGAAGGGCATTCCCCTGGCATATAATAAGGATATGCAGGAGGATAAGGAAGCTATCTTTGATGCTATTGACACAGTAAAGCTTTGCCTTAAGACCTTTATTCCCATGCTGGATACTATGACAGTTCTTAAGGACAATATGAGAAATGCCGCAGCAAGAGGATTTATCAATGCTACAGATTGTGCAGATTATCTGGTAAAGAAAGGTATGCCTTTCAGAGATGCTTACAAGATAACAGGTACACTGGTCCATACCTGTATCGAACAGAACTGCACACTGGAAACTCTGCCCCTGGAAGAATATAAAAAGCTCACAGAGAATTTTGATAATGATGTTTATGAGGCTATTAGTCTTGACACCTGCGTTATGCAGAGAAAAGCCGCAGGCGGCCCTGCACCTGAGTCTGTAAAGTCGCAGATAGCATATGTCCGTGAAAGGCTTTGATAAAATAAGGCAGAGTGCCGAACTCAGTGCGGCAGCTACCGGTGTCATCTGGTTTTTGTTCGGGGCAGCGCTTTTGCTGTTTGTGGATAAGGTATATCCCTCACCCCTTTCACTTATGCTGGGATTTGGATTTGTTTATCCCGCAGTATGCCTGGTGCTGTTTTTCAGGCTGTGCAAACGTCACGGGGTGATGTGGTACTTCCCTGCTGCGGTCATAGCGGCGACGGTTTTGATGTATTTGCTTTGGGACGCTTACAGAGCGGTGATACCGAACCTTATAGTGATGACTATACTCTGTCTGCTTTTTGGCTGCGGTCTTGGAGGCTGCTTTTCGGACAAGGAGGCGGTTAAAGCTTACCGCGAACAGAAAAAGCTGAAAAAGCTGGGCGAGGACAAGCCTTATACTTCCATACTGGAAGATGATCCTTCTAAGAAAAACAAGAATACGAAATAGGATGTGAAATAGATATGAGCAATAAATTCAAGGTCTTTATAGACGGCAAAGCAGGTACAACGGGTCTGAAGATATATGAGAGGCTCGGCAAGCGCGATGATATCGAGATACTGCTTATAGATGAAGATAAGCGCAAGGACGTCAATGAGCGTGCAAGACTTATAAACAGTGCGGATATAGTTTTCCTCTGCCTGCCCGATGCAGCTGCCAAGGAAGCTGTGGCGCTCTGCACCGACCCTGATGTCAAGATAATAGATGCTTCCACCGCACACAGAACTAACGATGATTGGGACTATGGTTTTCCTGAGCTTTCCGAGAAGCACAGGGAGAATATACGCAATTCAAAAAGAGTTGCAAACCCGGGCTGCTATGCCAGCGGATTTATCTCTCTGGTATATCCTCTGGTCAAGGCAGGTGTTCTGCCTGAGGATTATCCTCTGGTTGCCCACGCAGTTTCAGGCTACAGCGGCGGCGGAAACAAGATGATAGCTGCTATCGAGGGTGCTGACAAGACCTTTGAGATGAACTCGCCAAGACAGTATGCACTGGCACAGCACCACAAGCATCTGCCTGAGATGCAGAAGGTCTGCGGACTTAAGTATGCACCTATGTTCAATCCCATAGTTGATGATTATTACAGCGGAATGGTGGTATCTGTGCCGCTGGTAACAAGGGCACTCAGCAAGAAGTATACACCCGCTGATATCCATGAGATAATGACCGCACACTATGCAGGTCAGCACTTTGTAAAGGTCATGGAGCTTGGCGGTGAGGAAACACTTCCCGATGGTTTCCTGGCAGCAAATACTCTGGCAGATACCAATAATATGCAGATATTTGTTTTCGGCAACGATGAGCAGATACTGCTTTGTTCAAGACTTGACAATCTCGGCAAGGGCGCCAGCGGTGCGGCTTTGCAGAATATGAACATAATGCTTGGCCTTGATGAAACTATCGGCCTTGAATAGACCAAATAGAAATTCCGAGGATTATTTATGAAAAGATCAGCAATAGCGGTACTGGCGATATGCATGGCTTTTACGGCAACTGCCTGTGGCAATATCGGCAGACCTGACCCAAAAACTATCACAAAAAAAAGCGGCAGCGACACCGTAAGCACCGAGAGCAAAATCACCACCGATGAGGAAGATATAACTGTCGATGTGAGTTCAGAACCCGATGTGGAAGTTGTTCCCGAGGTATATTCGCCCGAAGATGATACCGAGGCTTTCGTAGATGCAACTATGAAGAACATGACCCTTGAAGAAAAGGTGGGGCAGCTGTTCTTTGTGAGGGCTGATGCTCTGGAAACAGGCTTTGAGGCCAGTGTTGTGAATAATGATGATATCGGCGGTGTAACATTCGTTGACAAGATGATGGAAGATGCGCTGGACAAGTACCATGTGGGCGGTGTACAGCTTTTTGAGAAGAACATAGTTGATGAGGAACAGCTGAAAAAAATGACGGCTGACCTGCAGGATAAGTCGGCGCTGCCGCTGTTCATCGGTGTTGAGGAGATAGGCGGAGATTATGCCCCTGTTGCCAACAACATGAATTTCAATGTAGAGCTTTTCGACAATATGAACGTCATCGGAGCTTCTGCCAGTGAGGATAAGGCAAAGTCCATGGGCAAGGCCATTGGCGGATATCTGGTAAGTTATGGTGTTAATGTTGATTTTGCACCTGTTGCTGATGTTTCCGTAAGCTCTGACAGTGTGAGCGACAGCAATTTCAGCGCTGAGCCGCTGATAGCTGCGAGTCTGGTAAAGGCTGAGATAGACGGCCTGCATGAGGGCGGTGTGATGACCGCCGTAAACCATTTCCCGAACTATGCTGACGGAAATGCAAATACCGATAAGGTGTTGAATAACGGCAATTCCTGGGAATATATGCTGGATAACGAGCTGTTGCCTTATATCAATATACTTGATACGACAGATATGCTCATGGTCGGTCACGTTGACCTGCCCTCGGTTGTTTCCGACGGCTGGCCTGCTTCGATGTCTCAGGACCTTATTGAGGGCAAGGTAAGAGGTGAGTTGGGTTATGACGGTGTCATAATAACTGACTCTATGTCTGCCAAGTCTGTCAGGAAAAATTATGTTCAGCGCGAATGTGCGGTAGAAGCTATCATCGCAGGTGCTGACATAGTGCTTACCCCCTACGACCTAGATGAAGCTTTTGATTCAGTAATGAAAGCTGTAGAGGACGGCAAGATAAGCGAAGGAAGAATTGATGAGAGCGTAAAGCGTATACTCACTTTAAAGGCTGAAAACGGACTTTTCGGCTGATATGTAAGGAGATATTGATATGAAAGAGATAAATAAAGTCGAATACGAGGGCTTTAAGTATATAGAAGGCGGTGTGTGCGCAGCAAAGGGTTTCAAGGCAAATGGCCTTTACTGCGGTATCAAGAAAGCTATGGACGCAGCTGAGACCCCTGACGGAAATGAAAGCCCTGTATCAAATACAAAGCCCGACCTTTGTCTGGTAGCGGCTGATGTTATGTGCAGCGCTGCTGCTGTTTTTACCCAGAACAAGGTAAAGGGCGCACCTGTTACCGTTTCGCAGAAGCATCTTGAAGCTACAGGCGGCAAGGCGCAGGGTTTTATACTTAACTCTAAAAATGCCAACACCTGCAATGCTGACGGCGAAGCAAAGGCTATCAGGATGTGCGAGCTGGCAGCTGAAAAGCTTGGTATAAAGACCGAGGAAATGCTCATCGCACAGACAGGTGTCATCGGACAGATAATGCCTATCGAGCCAGTTGAAAAAGCTATGGATGACCTATATAACGGCCTTGCCTATGACGGCAACGAGAGGGCTGCTATTGCTATAATGACAACTGATACAGTCAAGAAAGAAGTAGCTGTTGAATTTGAGGTAGGCGGAAAGACCTGCCATATCGGCGGCATGGGCAAGGGCAGCGGTATGATACACCCCAACATGGCTACTACCCTGAATGTTATTACCACTGACTGCGCAATAAGCGCACAGCTTCTTAAAAAGGCGCTGACAGACATCGTCAAGGTGACTTATAACTGCCTTTCTGTTGACGGCGACCAGTCTACCAATGATACCTGTGCGGTTATGGCAAGCGGTCTTGCAGGCAACGAAGAGATAACTGCTGAGGGCGCAGAATACGAGATATTCAAGCAGGGTCTGTTCATCATTATGAGCAACATAACCAAGATGCTGGCTAAGGACGGCGAGGGTGCAACCAAGCTGCTGGAATGCAATGTATGCGGTGCTAAGGATCAGGACGATGCTATTATCATAGCTAAGAGCGTTATCTGCTCTCCCCTGTTCAAGTGTGCTATGTTCGGTGCTGATGCCAACTGGGGACGCATACTCTGCGCTGTGGGCTATGCTGATGCTGAATTCGATATAAACAAGGTAGATGTTAAGATAGCTTCCGCCAAGGGCGAGATACACGTTTGCGAAAACGGCGCAGGTGTGGCATTCTCTGAGGAAGAGGCCAAGCAGATACTTCTGGAAGATGAGATATTCATAAACGTATGCGTAGGTGACGGCGAGGGCAAGGCTACAGCCTGGGGCTGCGATCTGACCTACGATTATGTAAAGATAAACGGCGATTACAGAAGCTGATATAAACTGAGAACAAAAGATAAGGAAACAGAATATGGAAAATTCAATAAGCAATACTGTGGAAATGCCGTCAAATAAGGGCTTTATCAACAGGACAGCACTTAAGTACATAGTTATAGTCACTATGGTGCTTGACCATGTGGCATGGGGCTTTGATGACAGGCTTGCGCCTATCGTTTGTCAGCTGTTCCACTTTGTGGGAAGATTGACAGGGCCGACAATGGCATTCTTCCTGGCGGAGGGTTACAGGTATACCCATGATGTGGTGAAGTACCAGAAACGTCTGGGGATATTTGCACTTCTGTCCTGGCTGCCTTTTGTATTCTTTGAAAAAGGGATCGATGGTGTCATAAAAAATCCTGCGGTACTGGTGTCACAAGGTGTTTTATACACGCTGTTTCTGGGCATCACTGCTCTAAGGGTGTGGGATAGCAAAAATATACCCGAGGATCGTAAGAGATTATTTATCGCACTTTTATGTGTAGCTTCGATCATCGGTGACTGGCCGATAATGGACGTTCTGGGACCGCTGTTTCTGCATATATACCGTGATAACAAAAAGAAGGAATACATTCTCGTTACATTGGTATATTCCCTCAATCTGCTGCTGGTGTTTGTGGCAGGCTGGTATAATCTTGGCGTGCTGCTGGTGCCGCTGATAATTATTTTCTGCTATAACGGCAAGGGCGGCAAAAAGAGCGCTTTTAACAAATGGTTCTTCTATGTGTTCTATCCGCTTCATCTGGTGATACTGGGCATACTCAGGTGGTATGTTTTCTGAGGTGAGCTTATGAAATTCAGAAAAATGACTATAGCCGATTATGACAAGGTCTACGGTCTGTGGCTTGATACCAAGGGCATGGGGCTCAATGATGTTGATGACTCCCGCGAGGGCATAGAAAGATATCTTAAGAGAAATCCAACTACCTGCTTTGTCTGTGAGGATAATGATGAGATAATCGGTGTGATACTGTGCGGCAATGACGGCAGACGAGGTTTTATACACCACACCGCTGTCAAGGAGGACAGACGAAGACAGGGCATAGGCGGCGAACTGGTAAGGCTTGCGCTGGAGGCTCTCGGGAAAGAGAAGATAAGCAAATGTGCGCTGGTCGTTTTTGAGAGAAATGCTCTTGGCAACAGTTTCTGGAAGGCACAGGGCTTTACCGAGCGTGAAGATCTGGTCTACAGGAACATGGCGCTCAGGGAACTTGTTAGAATAGATACTTAATTAATTACAATACAAATCAACCCTTAAGGGTAAAAAAGGAAGATGTAAAATGGAAATTTCAAACAGTGTTAGGAGCCAGATACTCAGTGATGCTCTGCCCTACATACAGAAGTATCACAACAAGGTCGTAGTTGTAAAGTACGGCGGAAATGCTATGACCAACGAAGCGCTGAAAGAAGCTGTTATGAGCGACATCGTGCTGCTGAGTGAGGTAGGCATAAAGGTAGTGCTGGTACACGGCGGCGGTCCTGAGATAAATGCTATGCTGAAAAAGGTAGGCATTGAGAGCAAGTTCATCAACGGCCTGAGGTATACCGATAAGGACACCATGGACATCGTTAAAATGGTGCTTTGCGGTAAGCTGAACAAGGAGCTGGTATCTGCACTGCAGCTGCACGGCGGCAATGCGCTGGGGCTTTGCGGCTGCGACGGCAGAATGATCATCGCGGACAAGCTTGAACGTGAGGACGGCGAGGATTACGGTTATGTGGGCGAGATAAGAAAAGTTACTACAAAGCCTATACTCGATGCCATAAACAACGGCTATGTGCCTATCATCTCAACTGTGGGCATCGGCGACGACGGACAGTCATACAATATAAATGCAGACACTGCCGCTTCAAGGATAGCTTCCTGCCTGAGGGCTGAAAAGCTTATCCTCATGACAGATATCGTTGGTCTGCTGAAGGACAAGGACGATGACAGCACCCTGATACCTCAGGTAAATGTCAGCGAAGTCCCCTTCCTGAAGAAGTCGGGCATTATCAGCGGCGGTATGATACCCAAGATAGATTGCTGTGTGGAGGCAGTCAGACGAGGCGTCAAGAGGACCTCCATAATCGACGGAAGGGTTCCCCACTCTATCCTGATAGAACTGCTGACCAACGAGGGTATCGGTACGCAGTTCAATTGACCGAATATTAACAAAACGATAATAGAACGCTGACCGCATCACCACACTTTCATAGTGATAATAATAAATCTCCCAATTTTGAAGTGTATTGTTGATGATACAGAATGGCTTTTTTTCGTATTGGGATCAAAAAATATACAGACGTAGAACGGGCTATGGTCGGAAATAAAGGAGATTAAAATGAATATACTTTTTTCTAATAAGACTACTACAAGATCTGAGAACAATATGTCTGACCTTGACCTTATGCAGGCCAATAACGCACTGGCCAGGGAAAAGAAGAAGCTAAGGTACACCGTAACAGCGGCCATTGCTATACCGCTGTTTATAATAATCTATTTTCTTCTTATGCCCAGAATGTTCCAGAATTACGGGACTCTTCTCGTGGTGGGATTTATATGTCTGGTCATCGGCTACTTCCCTGCTGAGTTCGTAGTCAAATCTAAATACGGCAACAGCCAGGGGATCGGTGTAGCTGTGGCACCTGCAAAGACCTATACATACAATTTCACAGAAGATAAAATAATGATAATCCAGGATTTTGAAAGCATGAACATACCATATTATGCCATTGACAAAGTTACTCAAAATCCCTACTATTACTACATATACTACATGGGAAGCATTTATCAGCTGGATAAGAACGGTTTTACCACCAGCTGTGCTGATTTTGAAAATCTCATGGCAAGCTGCGGTAAATCCATTGGCATAGAATATGGTAAATAATATCGAAAGGATAATGTAAAATGAATACTATAGAAAAATTCAACGAACACGTTATGCCCACCTACGGACGGTATGACCTTGTACTTGAAAAGGGCGAGGAGCGCAGTGCTGTCAGCGAGGAAGGCAAGGAGTACATAGATTTTGGCTCGGGTATAGGCACCAACAGCCTTGGCTACTGCAACGATGAATGGGTAAAGGCTGTATGCGACCAGGCACACAAGATACAGCATACTTCTAACTACTACTATACCAAGGTACAGGCTGATTTCGCAGCAAAGCTCTGCGAGCTGACAGGCTACAGCAAGATGTTCTTCGGAAACTCAGGTGCTGAGGCCAATGAATGTGCTATCAAGCTGGCAAGAAAGTACAGCTTTGACAAGTACGGCAAGGACGCTGAGCGCAATATCATCATCACACTGGTAAACAGCTTCCACGGCAGGACCATGGGCACCCTTTCTGCTACAGGGCAGGACGTTTTCCACAACTACTTCTTCCCTTTCCTGCCGGGGTTTGTAAATGTTAAGGCCAACGACATCGATGACCTGAAAAAGGTGCTGGCTGAAAATGACGGCAAGGTATGCGCTATAATGTTTGAATGCATTCAGGGTGAGGGCGGCGTTGTCGGTCTGGACGAAGCATTCGTAAAGGCCATATTTGAAGAGGCTGAGAAGAACGATATCCTCACAATATGCGATGAGGTACAGACTGGTGTGGGACGTACAGGCAAGTTCCTGGCCTGCGAGAATTTCGGTGTAAAGCCTGATGTTGTAACCATGGCCAAGGGTCTGGCAGGTGGTCTGCCTATAGGTGTTTGCCTTGCAAATGAGAAGTGCAAGGACGTGCTGACAAAGGGTACCCACGGTTCCACATTCGGCGGAAACCCTGTGGTATGTGCAGGAGGTCTGGCCGTGCTTAACAAGGTAAGCTCCGAGGACTTCCTTGATGAGGTCGTTCAGAAGGGTTACTACATCTGGCAGAAGCTTATAAACAACCCTGAGGTAACAGGCATAAGCGGACTTGGCCTTATGATGGGCATAAGCCTCAAGACCAAGAAAGCAGCCGATGTATGCAAGGCTTGTCTTGACAACGGCCTGCTCATACTTACAGCCAAGGAAAAGCTGCGTTTCCTGCCTCCGCTGAATATCAGCTATGAGGAGATCGACAAGGGCATTGCGATACTTGAAAAGATACTCGCAGAATAACTTGACAAAAGCACAAAAAGAGTATATAATTAATACTATCATTTCAAAAATAACGGAGGTACACTATGAAGCATCTTCTTAAAATGCTGGATCTTTCAAAGGAAGAGATAATCGACATACTCAACCTTGCAGATCAGCTCAAGTATGAAAACAAGAACGGTATCGAGCACAAGGTTCTTAAGGGCAAGACCCTGGGCATGATCTTCCAGAAGTCTTCCACACGTACAAGGGTATCCTTTGAGACAGGTATGTATCAGCTGGGCGGACAGGCGCTGTTCCTTTCCAACCGCGATCTGCAGATCGGCCGCGGTGAGCCTGTGCAGGATACTGCAAGGGTGCTGTCACGCTATCTGGACGGCATAATGATTCGTACTTTTGAGCAGAAAGAGGTCGAGGATCTGGCTGAGTACGGCTCTATCCCGATAATCAACGGCCTGACAGATTTCTGCCACCCCTGCCAGGTACTGGCTGATCTCATGACTATCCGTGAGTTCAAGGGTCAGTTCGAGGGCCTTAAGATGTGCTACATCGGCGACGGCAACAATATGGCTAACTCACTGATCGTCGGCGGACTTAAGGTGGGCATGGAAGTTTCCATTGCTTGCCCAGAGGGCTATCGTCCCGATCCCAAGGTACTGGAATTTACCAAGCAGTTCGGCGATAAGTTCTTCATGACTGATAAGCCTATGGAAGCTGCTAAGGACGCAGACGTTCTGTTTACTGATGTCTGGACTTCTATGGGTGAGGAAGCTGAAACTGAAAAGCGCAAGGTTGCTTTTGCAGGTTATCAGATCAATGATGAGATAATGGCTGCTGCTAAGCCTGACGCTATGGTACAGCACTGTCTGCCTGCTCACCGTGAGGAAGAGATCACCGAGAAGGTATTTGAGGCTCACGCTGATGAGATCTTCGAGGAGGCTGAAAACAGGCTCCACGCTCAGAAGGCCGTAATGGTCAAGGTAATGGGCGACAACAAGTGATCCTGAAATGCGCTCTTTTGTTATAGCGTATTACTGATATAGAAGCATAAGGCCATAGTACTTCTGATCTGAGACCAGGGGTACTATGGCTTTTCTGTTGGCAATGCGTTATCCCCAGTGATTTTCCTATAGTACAAATATCCCCTGAAAGCAGACTTTCAGGGGATAAATTTATTTCTTTATGCGAATAATGGAGTTCCTCGGGAAGACCAGATCAGATGTTATCGAAAGATCCATAGCTGCATGATTTGCAGTTTCTATAGACTCTCCCTTGTCGTTGAACATCTCGTTGACAGTGAATGTCACAGGTTCGCCCTCCGGGGAAAGAACTTCCACTTCATCACCAAGGTTGAACTTGTTTCTCTGCTGGGCATATATCCTGCCGTTCTCACAGTGGTCGATAATAGCAACAACGTCATATTCACGGACATAACCGCTGTTTTCGTAATACTGGCTCTCCTTGGGGTGGCCGAAGAAAAATCCTGTGCAGTAAGCACGGTGGCTTACCTTGAAGACTTCATCTTTAAGCCATTGGGGCAGCTGATAGTTTTCGGGGGCGGCCTTGTAAATATCCATAGCCTTGCGATAAGCGTTGGTTATGACCGAAACATAGTAGGAGGATTTTGCCCTTCCCTCTATCTTGAAACTGTTGACACCTGCCTTGGCAAGCTTGTCAAGATGTTCGATAAGGCACATATCCTTCGCATTCAGTATGAAAGTTCCCTGCTCGTCTTCAAATATGGGGTAAAATTCATCGGGACGCTTTTCTTCCATAAGGTGATAACCCCAGCGGCAGGGCTGTGCGCATTCGCCGCGGTTGGCATCACGGTTGGTAAGATACTGTGAAAGCAGACATCTTCCCGAAAAGCTTACACACATAGCACCGTGAACAAAACATTCGATATCCAGTTCTGTGGGAGTCTTTGCCCTTATCTCGGCTACTTCCTCCAGAGTGAGTTCCCTTGCGAGGACTACCCTTTTGGCGCCCATGCTGTAAAACTCATTGGCTGTGGCATAATTAACTATGCCTGCCTGAGTGGAAATATGTATCTCCATATCAGGAACGAACTTCTTTGCCAGCGCCAGCAGACCCAGGTCGGTGATGATAAGTGCATCGACACCTGCAGCGGCTGCATCTTTGACAAAGCCCTCAAAGGCGGGTATCTCACTGTTTCTCGGAAGTGTGTTGCAGGTAAGATAGACCCGCTTGCCTTTGCTGTGGGCAAGGCTGCAGGCTTCAGCAAGCAGTTCGGGGGTAAATTTTGCAGAAGCTGCCCTCATACCAAAAGCAGTTCCGCCGAGGTAAACCGCATCTGCGCCGTAGTCCAGCGCAGCGTGCAGTCTTTCCATATCGCCAACGGGCGATAATATCTCAAGCAGTTGTGACATTATGATTTCCTTCGTTATCAGTAATTATCGTAGTTTTCTTCCTCGTAATTCTCTTCGCCTTCACCTTCGACCTCGCCGTTGTCTTCTTCTCCGTTGTCAACAGCTTCAACAAGGCCTGCGAGGATCTGGTTCTTCTCGTGCTCTTCAAGAGTTTCAGCGTAGAATGTTTCGCCTGTTTCAAGGTTATTACAGAAGTAGTAGTACTTGGTCTTAGCAGGTTCAAGAACAGCCTTTATGGCATCCATACCGGGGTTGCAGATAGGTCCTGCGGGCAGGCCTTCTATAGCGTAGGTGTCGTAATACTCAGTATAATGAGCCACTGTATCATCGTTGCCCGCTTTCTTCTTTATTACCTCGTTGATATATTTGTAGGTAGTATCTGTCTGGAGCATGGGATAGGTATCGGGGTCATGCAGACGATTGAGGAATACCGAGGCTACGGTGGGCATCTCATCAACATTAGCAGCCTCAAGCTGAACGATGGAGGCCAATGTCATTGTTTCATTCAGTGTCAGACCCATTTCATTCATCTTCTTGTACATGGAGTCTGTTATCTTTGAATCAAAATGCTCTCTCAGCACCTTGGTGATGTTGTAAGCATTATCATCAACGTAGAACTCGTAGGTATCAGGGAAGCAATAACCCTCTCTTGAATAGAATGCATTTTCGTTATCGGTTATATAGCTCTCAAACTTATAATCCATGTTCTTCTTGAATTCAAAGAGAAAGTCATCAGCGGAGCACACACCGTTTTCTTCCAGCTTGGCAGCGATATCCGTAAGATATTCGCCCTCGTAGAAAGTAATGGTAACTGTTTCATAACGCTCTCTCTGCTTCTCCATTACTTCAACCATATCGGAGTAAGGCATGGAGGGCTGCAGGGTGATATCACCGGGATATATGGTCTTCGGCTTCATTACCTTTACAGCCAGCAGGAAGAGGTCCTTGTTCTTGATTATGCCGTTTTCAAACAGCAGATCGGCTATCTCTTCATTGGTCGAACCCTCGGGGATATTAAAGGAGATATCCTGCTCACTTTTGCCTATGCCGTAGAATTCCATACCAAGAGTAAGTCCGCCTACAGCCAGCAGCATGGAAACTGTGAGAATTATAGTTACCAGTATTATACCGCCGAAGATGGAGCCGTTAAAGCCAATGCCCTTCTTTTTCTTCTTTTTCTTCTTACCCGAAGACTTTTTGCCGCTGCTCTTCTTCTTTGCAGGTGCAGTATTTTTCTTTGCGGGCTTTTTAACGGGAAGCTCATCTTCTTCATCTTCCTCGTCAAATTCATATTCGTCATCATCAGCCTCGACCTTGCCGAAGTGCTTTTTCAGCTCATCATCTGAAGAACCCAGTTTTGAGGTCTCAGCATTTTCTTTAGCCTTTTCTATGAGGTCATCTGCTTCACTTATAACAGGTACCTCAGTCTGTTCCTCTGCAGGTGCAGGCTCATCTGCTATGATATCGATATCCTCGTCGTCAAGCACGGCTTTTCTTGCAGGCTTGTCCTTTTTCAGCGATGCCAGCAGCTCATCTATCTCATCTACAGCAGAAGACTTTTCTTTTTTATCAGCCTTGAAAGATATATCATCAAAGCTATCGTCGTTACCAAGAATTTCATCTATATCCTTATTCTTGTCGCTCATCCTGTATATCACCCTTTCTAAATTTTACGGGACGGTCTCTTTATCCAGCCACTCTCGGTAGCTATATAGTCAACACTTATATCAAATTCGTTTCGGGGAAGACTTTCCTCTGCAATGCAGCTGTCACAGCACAGGCCAACGGTAATGCCTTTGAAATTTGCAAGGAACCTGTCATAAAAGCCCTTGCCGTATCCCAGGCGGTAGCCCTCCATATCAAAGCTAAGCCCCGGCACCACACACATAGGACTATTGAACTCGTCTACTCTTTCGCAGTAAGCCTTTGGCTCCATTATGCCATAAGCGCCTTTTTCAAGGTCGTCAAAGCTTTTTACCCAATAAAAGTGCATTATGTTAGTGCCTTTTTCACATCTGGGACAAAGCAGCCTTTTATCCTCAAGCTCACTGTCTTTCAGGACATATCTCATTATCATATAGGTGTCTATCTCCGGAGGTCCCGAAACATACACCAGTATATCATCGCATTTATAATAATAGTCATTCTGAACAAAGCAGGAATAGACCTTATTATCGATACGCTCTTTTTCCGGGGCTGTCAAATTACTTCTTATCTGTTTGTAATATGCCCTCAACTCCTGTTTGGTCTTCACTGACATTGTATGCCCTTTCTTATCTCCTCTGCTTTTTCGGCAGAAACCAGCTTTTCAGCCAGCATAAGGGCAAAGTCCACTGCTACACCTGCACCCTTGGCGGTGATGAACTTGCCGTCGCAGACAACAGCCTTTTCAGAGATCTCTGCGCCCTCCAGGTCCTTTTCAAATCCCGGGAAGCAGATAGCTTTTTTACCTTTCAGCAGACCCTTGTGACCCAGGATACTGGGTGCAGCACAGATAGCTGCTATATATTTATCGTTCTTAACGCAGAAGTCAATAGCAGCCTGAACATAATCGTCATTCTCCAGATTGAGAGTACCCGGCATACCACCCGGCAGTACTACCATATCCACCTTGTCATCAAGTACTATCTTATCAACGGTGGTATCAGCAGTGAAAACTACCTTATGAGAAGCGGTGATCGTCTGTGTATCAACACCTACGGTAGTTACCTCAACACCTGCACGTCTGAGTATGTCTATAGGTGCCAGAGCTTCAAGCTCTTCAAAACCATTCGCAAGAAAAACATATACCATATCAGTATCCTCCGTTTAATCAATAAAGACCGAATACTTATTGAGAAGATATCTGGGGTGATAGGAAAGCTTCGATGTACGCAGCCCTTCTCTGCCCATGTCTTCTTCTCTGTTTATAAACTCATAGTCAGCGGCATAAGCCTTTGCAAACTCTCTGCAAAGGGTGGGATAAGCCCCGTTAAGGTCATTGCGGGCTTTCTCGATATGCACGACGTATGTATCTGAATTCAGCGGTTCTCCCAAAGATATACCGACGATCCCGCCGTTCTGTCGGAGAATGCCCCCCTGAATACCAAGTGCTTTCATGTTCATGAGAAATGTGTGTATGGCAAACTGCTCTACAGCGGCACTGCCGTAGTTTTCACCGACACGGTTGTAAAACTCAGCGGTGAAAAACACACATTCATCTATTTTATCTTCTGTCAGCTGTTCAAAGGACCAGTCAGTTTCCATGAATCTTTTTATGTGGTTACGCTTGCCGTGAAATTTCTTTCCCTTAAATTCTATAAGGTCAGTGGTCTTGTAGATGTAGTCAGAACTGTCACGGTCGTAAGTGTAAGTTATCCTGTCGCCGTAGACCTCTTTCAGCCATTCAAGCTCATTCTCGTAGACCGAGCAAAGCGTGAAGCGCTGTCTCCTGCTTTTAAAGAAGCTTTCAAGCTCATCTAGCAAAGCTTTCAGCCTTGATTTGCCCTCCTCATCAAGCTTTGCCCCCGCAGGAAAGAATACACAGGGTTCGGTATCAAGCTGCCCGACGCAGATGTAAAATCCGTTATGAAAACATATACGTGTGTCATCCAGACGCCGCCAGGCAAGGTTGTTTGCAAAGCTGTATTCGCAGCCCTGCTTATCAGAAACTGTCAGACATCTGTTAGCTTCATCGCGGTCGGACAAATGGATATCTCTGAAATCAAACATTGTTATTTTATCTTTTCAAGAAGCCTTTCAAATATAGTATCTATGCTGAGGGGTTCGCCGTTCTCACTGCATTCTATCATTTCCCAGCCCTGCATTTTTGCAGTGAACTGTGCAGCCCTGCGGCAGGTGTGAAGATATTCCACATTCTTCTCGTGGATATCTTTCTTGCTCTCATCGCCCTCATATCTGTTGGATAACAGCTTCTGGGAAACTTCAACGGGCATATCAAGGAAAATGACCTGATCGGGTCTTGGCAGACCAAGCTTTTCATACTCGTAGTCATCAAGCCACTTAAGGTAGTTTTCCCATTCAGCTTCGGGAAGCTTGGTCATCTGATATATGCAGTTGGATGTAACATATCTTGCCGCAAGTATCAGGGTGCCATCGGCATAGTCTTTCTCCCAATATTTTTTGTAGCTGATGTATCTGTCTGCCGCATAAAAGCTTGAAGCGGCATAGGCATTCACGGCTTCGGCACTGCCTGCTATCTCGCCGTGAAGATACATCTGCACCAGCGTCGAGGACGGGTCTTCATAATCAGGAAAGCTTATAGCTTTGAGTTTCACACCGTTTTCCTCAAGATAAGCTGTAAGTTTATCGAACTGAGTAGACTTTCCGCTGCCGTCAAGTCCCTCCAATACTATAAGTTTAGATCTTAACTCCATTTTTTAACACCTTATATTCTTCCACTACTTGTTTCATCTTACCGCAGCTCATTTTTCCCTCGGGACATCTCCCTGTCATCACGCAGGAGGGGCCTGCATTCTTGAAAATGTTAGGGGCAACTTCACAGCAGAGCCTGAGCATCTCATCAGCTACAGCCTTTATCTCCCACTGTGCCCTGTTGCAGCAGCGGTGCTTGAAGAAGTTGAACAAACTCCTCACATTCATTGTTACCACTATCTTGGTCTCGCAGGCATTTGGCAGAACAAATCGTGCGTCCTCGTTAGCCTTTTTGCGGGCATTTCTTGCGGCAGTCTTCTCGTCCTGACCCCGGGCCATGAAGTCGGCCTTGTGCTTTTCGGTAAGTATCTCGGCGATCTTGTTGTAACTTTCCACCAGTTCAGCCATTGAACGTTCAAACTCTTCCTTAGCTTCGGGAACAGCTTCTATCTCAGGCGGAGTGATGAAATCAAAGCCGTCTTCATTTACATAGCGCTGGCTTTTCTGAGAATAGGAAGCTATCCTGTGGCGGACAAGCTGATGTGAACAGGCACGGGATATCCCCTCGATGCCAAAGGTAAAGCTGACGTGCTCCATAGGGCTCTCGTGGCCGATAGAAGCAAGCATGGTGATGAAGCTTTCTATCTTATCATCAGTAAGGCCGTCTTTCAAAGAGCCGATATCGCTGCTTGAATAACAAAGCTTTGCAGCGGTCGCAATGACCTTTTCGGGCTCGGGCGTATGGGCAATAAGCATTACCTTCATTTGACATCTTCCTTTCACCTCATAGATATATTTATTATACCATTATTCTCTCATCAAGTCAACAATTATTCTTAAATTTAACAAAATAACCACGATTTAAGGCTCATTTACTCTGCCTTTGAATAAATATCATAATTATTTGACCTGACTTATGCTGTATCATAGAAAAATGCCCCGAAACAGCAGGTTGCTTCGGGGCAATGTATCACTTGTTCTTTTGGGCTATCTTATGCATAGATCCTGATAATTCCTTGCTTTTCAGCATGGGTGCCATATGTCCGCCGTCAACATAAAACATTTCTTTGTCGGGAGCTTCGACCTTATCAAAATATGCGGCGGCTTCCTCCGCCATATTGATATAGCCCGTGTCTTTCCTGCCCTCGATCAGATAGAAGGGTACCTCATATTCCGTTCTGCCTGAAAGGGACATCTCCTGTATCATATTGAATGCATTTGATGAATTCTTACCATGTTGTTTTTCAATGTCTGCATTGTAATCATCTGAAAATCCCAGACATTGGAGCTGTTCTTTCAGGGTGCAGTTGGGATTGAACCAAAGTGCTGCATACATATTCTCATCTGCGTCCTTGAAATAATCATCGGTAAAGCCGTATTCAGCGTCTAGTTTATCTATGATCTCTGACTCCTCATCTGAAAGAACTATTTTCTGTGGGTCAAATCTCTCTGCAAGTTTATGCATTTCAGGGTCATTTGCCGACTGTTTAAGTACCCACTCCTTGTAACGCTGCTGACTTTCGGGAATATCTACCACCAGAGACATAGCAACGACAGCGTCGTATCTGTCAGGATATTCAAGTGCGAGATTTGCTGCATATATCGAGCCCCAGGAGATACCCATAATAGTTATCTTGTCTTTGCCGAGATGATCTCTGAGATAGTCCGTCATCTCAATGCCGTCCTGCATCATGGTGTCGGCGGATATCTGCTCGTCGATCTTGTATTCGGGATAATTGTGACCAAAACCGCGCTGATCCCAGCCTACCACAGTATAGTCCTCACTGAGGCTGCGGAGTATGCTCCAGTCCAGCCAGCTGGTAGCGCCGCAGGGTCCGCCGTGCAGATACAGCAGTACGGGATTATCCTTATCCTGCCCGTAAATGTTTATCCACTGCTTTGTGCCGTTTATATCAACATACATCGTTTCGTTTATGCCGCCATCGGGGGTACGGTCGTTTACCGCTTTGCCTATGGGTCTTGATATAAACAGTATGGCTATAAGTGATACTATGACTATCAGCAGCCACAGCAGTATCTTGCCTGTGACTTTCAGTGCTTTTTTCATGTTTTGTTTCTCCGTTTGTTCTTTTTATCTGTTTTCTCTGTCAACACATTAAAGTGATGACATTATTATACTTTAAAGAATAGCATATGTCAACCGATACATTTAAAAATCTGTATTCTTAACAACTTCACTATTCTTCTGCCGCGGACGGTATATGGTTATCTCAAAAAAAATAAAAGTAATTACAAAAGATAACAGTGTTTCATTAATTCATATATTTAATAAAAGTTGCCGCAGCAGCCGTAAATACGCGGCCGCTGCGGAATACTTTTTTGTAAAATATTATTGCTTCTTCACAGGAACAAGCTCGATATAGCCTCTTTCACCTCTGGGTTCAAGCTGTATACGGGGACTTTCATTATCCCATTCAAGCCCGATGAGTTTAGGGTCATAGCGCTTTTCGGCCTCCCAGATCTCGTTTATGGCTTCGGCGTAATCTTCCTCGGCGAAAGGTTCGCCCTGAAACATGAGGTATTCACACTCGGGCAGTTCGATGATATCATAGCCCTCGGGGACAATGCCGTTATAGTTGATATCTACCTCTGATCCCTGCACATAGCGGCTGGTGCCTGCGGGACGGTACTTTTCGGGCAGCCAGAGGCATACAGGTTCACCGCAGACCGAGCGTATGCTCAGCAGTATGCCCCAGACATCGCAGCCGACTTCATTGCAGTAGCTGAAATATTCATCGGCTTTTATGCCCCGCTTGATAATGACCTTTCTTGCGGGTCTTCCGATTCTTGTTACAAAAATAGTTCTTGTGTCAGTCATGATACGTTCCCTCTTTTCATTAGTTTCTGTGAGGGTGGGGACGAAAAGCTGTATCGGCACAGGGCTTAAGGCATACTCCTTCGGGTTGATGCCGAACTCGCTCCTGAAAGCACGCTGATAGCCGTCCACACTGCCAAAGCCGAGATCCATGGCAGCATCGATGACACGACATTTTTCATCTCTTAGCCGCAGCGCTGAACGGCTGAGTTTCAAACGCCTGATATAGCGGGCGGGGGTCATGCCTGTGTATTCCGCAAAAAGCCTTGAAGCATACCATGGGCTGAACAGTGATACTTCTGCCAGCTGTGCAGGGGTAATGACCTCATCGATGTGTTCTTCGATATACTTCTGCATTTTCCGTACTGCCTCAGCGTGTTCGTTCATTCATCTCACCTCACAAACTCATTATAGCAGAAACATTATTTTCTTTCACGACTATTTTTGCAAAGATGAAAAAAGGCAGAACAACGTCTGCCTTAAATACTATTTTACCGATGACAGCAATTCATCTGCATTTTCAAGCATAAGCTCGGTGATGTTGTCACCGCCCATTATCCTGGCTATCTCGTATTTTCTGCCCTCGTGGTCAAGTCTGCGGACGCTTGTGGCAGTGCGTTCGCCCACGATGTTTTTCTCGATGAGCAGGTGGTTGTCCGCCATAACAGCTATCTGTGCCAGATGGGTCACGCAAAGCACCTGTCTGTGCCTGGATATCTGCCTGAGCTTCAGCCCTATCTTCTGGGCAGCACGGCCGCTTACACCCGTGTCTATCTCATCGAAGATCAGCGTGTCGATAGAATCCTTCTCGGCGATGACATTTTTCAGTGCCAGCATAATCCTAGAAAGCTCACCGCCCGAAGCTATCTTTGCGATAGGTCTGGGTTCTTCGCCCAGGTTGGCGGATATGAGAAATTCTATGTTATCCATGCCGTTCAGCGTGAGTTTGCCTGCCTGCTGGTCTACAACAAGCTTTACATTGGGCATATTGAGAAATTCAAGCTCCTCAGTCACCTGAGAAACAAATCTTTCAGCAGCAGCTTTTCTATGGTCGGACAAAGTCTTTGCCTTATGTGAAACTTCCGCCAGCAGACGGTTCTTCTCGTCCACAAGAGCCTGTATGCTCTGCTCGGAGCCTGTCAGTTCCGCCAGTTCAGCCTCGCTCTTTTCAAGGGTATCCATAACATCACTGAGTTCGGGGCCGTACTTCTTGCATATCTTCCGCAGATCTTCCGACCGCTGATTGAGCCAGTCAAATCGCTTGGGGTCCACATCAAGTCCGTCAAGAATGGAAGAAAGCTCCCCTGCTATATCATCAAGTTCAATGGCAGCGGAATTCAGCCTTTCATAAAGCGGCTGCAGCTCGCCCATAATATCGGTGTATTTATCAAGTTTATCCGAGCAATCGGACACCATTTCCGATACGCCCATGGTGTCATCATCACCTGATATCATCATCTGCGTGGCATATACGGCTTCAGAGATAGACACGGCGTTCTTGGAGATCTCCAGCTCAGCGGCTATCTGCTTTTCTTCCTCGGGGTCGGTTATATTCAGCAGCCTTATCTCCTCGATGATCTCTTCCAGTTCTGATATCCTGAACTCTTTCCTGCCCTGCTCCTGCTTCAGCTTGTTTATCTGCTTGGCGACTTTCTGCAGTTCATGGAAAGACTTCTGATAATCGGCAATAAGCTCCTCAGACTCAGCATAGCTGTCAAGTATGCTTATGTGTTTTTCAGGCGCCATTAGTATCTGGTTGTCGTGCTGACCATGGATATTTACCAGCATAGCCCCGATATCCCTCAGCAGAGAAATATTCACAGCCCGCTGATTTATACGTGCGATGCTGCCGCCGTCAGAACGTATCTCACGGGAGAGGAAAAGCTGACCCTCCTCGCATTCGACACCGAGTTCATCAAGCTGTCTGCGGACCTCGCTGCCGATATCGGTAAAAAGTCCCGAAATAACAGCCTTGTCAGCACCTGTCCTGACAATGTCCTTTGTGACACGCTGCCCCAGAATGGCATTTATTCCGTTTATAAGTATGGATTTACCAGCACCTGTCTCACCTGTGAAAGCGTTGAAGTTTTCGGTGAATTCGATAGATGCTTTTTCGATCACTGCAAGATTTTCGATATAAAGTTCTCTTAACATTATTTAACGTCCTTGCTGTACAAAATAGAATTAAGCTCCCGTACCAGCCTTTCAGCGTCTTTCTGGGTACGCATGAGCATGAAGATAGTGTCATCGCCCGCGATAGTACCTACGGAATTCTCGATGTGCGTTCCGTCAAGTTTGGCACATACTGCCTGTGCCATTCCCACATGGCATTTAATCACGACTGTATTTATGGCATGATCGACCTTTATCACCGCCGAATGCAGCAGTGTCAGGGTCTCATTGTTATCCTGCCTCAGCCCCTCACGGCTGAGGTTAGGCACCGAATATCTGCTGTTGCCAAACTCATCACTGACCTTTATCAGTGACAGCTCCTTTATATCCCTGGAAAGGGTCGCCTGAGTAACGTTCATGCCGTTTTCCTCCAGGGCGGCACGCAGGCTTTCCTGGGTATCTATGATCTTTTCCTGCACCAGCTTAAGGATCATTTCATGGCGATTAGTCTTCATAACTATCCCTCCGTGTCTTTAAGAGGTCTCATTAGCTTGCTGTTGACCGATGAGAAAAAGCTGCCGCCACAGATATCGATGATATCAAGGCTTTCCTTGGCACGGCGGATATTTATCTCATCACCGTCAGATAATCTGTAAACTATATTGCCGTCCACATTCAGATGAACATGGGCATTATCGGCAGTGTGGCATTTTACCCTTATATCACTGCCTGCGGAAAAAAGCATTGAACGTGCAAACAGCGAATGGGGACATATCTGCGTGAACTCGATACACTCCATTTCAGGCTCGATTATGGCGCCGCCTGCAGAAAGTGAATAGGCAGTGGCTCCGGTAGCAGTTGAAAAAATAACACCGTTAGCTCTGAGGGCGGATACCAGCTGACCGTCCTTGATGACCTCAAAATCCGAAATCTTGCAGTCGTCCGACCTTGACACTACTACATCGTTCAGGGCGGTATAAACACCGTCATCTCCGCTGGCAGAAGCTTCCAGCATCATACGTCTGCTTATAGTATAATTGCCGTCGGTAAGGTTTCTGAGCAGGTGCAGCTGAGAATGCTCCAGCGAAGCCATAAAGCCCAGTCTTCCGCAGTTTATGCCGAGGATAGGGGTCTTGAGCCTGGAGGCTCTGCCTGCACACTTGAGTATGGTGCCGTCACCGCCTATGGCGATGATGATATCTGCATTATCCATACATTCTTCGGTTGCACCGAAATTCATGCCGTGTACATCAGAAAAAACATCTCTATACTTTTCGCTGACGCTGAAACTGATACCGCAGCTGCGCAGCATATTGCAGGCTTCTACAGTATATTCACCGCAATTATTCTTGCTGAGATTTGGATACAAAAATACTTTCATTTTACTCACCCACTAAAAAAGCCTCATCTACCAGCTTCTTTAAATCTATGGAAACAGAGTGCAGCTGCTCAGCCTTTTTCAGATGAGCCAGATATTCCCTGTTGCCGTCGCCCCCTGTTATCCCCGAGGGCACCACACCCATTACCGAAAGCCCGCAGCTTTCAAACAACGCGGTCATGCTTTGCAGCACCCGCAAATGGTCCTTTTTATCCCTTACAATGCCCTTTTTGTTGAGGGCTGCTTTTCCAGCTTCAAACTGGGGCTTTATCAGAACAGCCATTTCTCCCCCGTCGGCAAGGCAGCCCGCAAGTGCAGGCATGACAAGCGTCAGTGAAATAAATGACAGGTCAACGCTGAAAAACTGAGGCAGTTCGGCAAAATCCACAGCTGTCAGGTATCTTGCATTGACACCCTCCATGTTGACCACTTTGTCATCTTTCACGAGACTATCGTCCAGCTGGCCGTGGCCTACATCAACAGCATAAACAAGCTTTGCGCCCCGTTTCAACAAGCACTGGGTAAATCCCCCGGTGGAAGCACCGATATCAGCACAAACTTTAGCTTCAACAGAAAGCGGGAACGAATTGAAGGCAGTTTCAAGCTTGACCAGCCCTCTGCCCACATATTCAAAGCTGCTGTTATCAACTTCAACGGCAGAGTTTTCATCAACATCTGCCGAGGTTTTAGTGCAGACCTTTCCGCCGACTTTTACACTGCCTGCCTTGATCATGGCTTTGGCACGCTCACGGCTTTTTGCAAGGCCATTTTCAGTAAGATAAAGGTCAAGTCTCATCTTTCAGCCTTTCTCTCACAGTTGAGGCGATCTTGTCCGCAGAGAGTCCCAGTTCATCAAGCAACGCATCGGGTTCACCGTGGGAAACCAGACCATTTATGCCGAAGGCTTCGACATTTTTGCACATAGCTGCGGCCTTTTCGGCAAGGGAACCCTCTCTATAGGTCTCTTCAAAGAAAAAGACTTTTTTATAGCTTCTCATGATATCGATGATTTTATCTGACAACGGAAATACCTTTACAAGTTTCAGGACATCACATTTCAGCCCCTTGGGTTCAAGAAGATCGGCAGCGTCCTTAATGTTGTCGATAAGTCTGCCATAGCTTACAAGCAGCGTATCTGCGCCATTTTTAATGTGATGGTAGCTTGTTGTGATACTGTCAAGTTCATGACCTGACACTTCCCTGCCGCGAGGATATCTGACAACGGAAACACCTTTGTCTTCCAGGACTGCCTTTTTCAGGCAAAGTCTCAGCTCCTCGTAATCAGAGGGAGAATAGATAGTGATATCAGGCACCGATTTCAGGAAAGACATATCAAAAATACCCTGGTGGGTCTCGCCGTCACTCCCGACTATGCCTGCACGGTCAACGCAGATCACAGCATGAAGACCGCCTATGGTCAGATCATGTATCAGCTGGTCATAGCTTCGCTGTAAAAATGTGGAATAAACGGCAAATACAGGTATCATTCCCGCAGAAGCCAGACCTCCGCAGAATGTTACAGCGTGTTCCTCCGCTATGCCTACGTCAAAAAATCTGTCGGGAAAGCTTTTGGCAAAATACTGAAGACCTGTTCCGTACTTCATGGCGGCGGTAACAGCGCATATACGCTTGTCTGCCCGTGCAAGCCTGCAAAGCTCCTTACCCATGACAGAGGAGAAACTGTCGGGGCTCACCACATCGGGATTACCCGTTGATATCTCAAACGAACCTACTCCGTGGAATTCCCCGGGGTTAGCTTCGGCAGGGCCGTAGCCCTTTCCCTTTACCGTATTAACATGAACAAAAACAGGCTTATTCAGGGCCTTTGCAGCTTTAAGACCAGCTTCAAGTTCTTCAAGGTCGTGGCCGTCCAGGGGGCCTATGAATTCAAACCCCAGCTCCTCAAAGAAAGTGCTGTGCAGCAGCATATTCTTAAAAGCATTCTTGGATGAACGAACGACCTTTTTCACAGGGGCGCCCACCACGGGAGTAACATCAAGCATACGCTCCACCGCTGATTTGGTCTTCTTGTAGGAAGATCTGGTGCGCATCTTAGAGAGATATTTCGCCATACTGCCCACGTTGCGGGATATGGACATCTCGTTATAATTTAGTATAACGATCATGTTAGTATCGCTTTTGCCTGCATTGTTCAGGCCTTCGTAGCTGAGGCCGCCCGACATTGCACCGTCACCAAGAACAGCAATGGCATGGTGGTCATCGCCCTGGAGCTTTTTAGCGTAGGCAATGCCCAGTGCTGCTGATATGGAATTTGAGCTGTGGCCGCTTATGAAAGCATCATGCTTGGACTCATCAGGTCTGCAAAAGCCCGAGATACCGCCCTCTTTACGGAGAGTACCGAACTTATCCAGCCTGCCTGTGAGTATTTTGTGGGTATAAGCCTGATGTCCCACGTCCCAGACTATCTTGTCTTCAGGTGAATCGAAGACCCTGTGCAGAGCCATGGTCAGTTCCACCGTGCCCAGGTTTGAAGCAAGGTGTCCGCCGTTTTTGGAAACTGTCTTTATCAGCACCGTCCTTATCTGCCTGCAAAGGTCATTACACTGTTCGATATCCAGCTTTTTCAGATCCTCAGGCAGCTTAAGGCTGTAAAGATCAACTTTCTTGTTCGCCATAATCTATGATTCCTCCCATAAGATCATGAACGTCTGTTGAGCAGTTCCCGGGTAAGCTCATACATAAACTCGTTGTTGTCGAACTTCTTGATATGAGCCAGAGCCTGTACTGTCAGCTGAGAAGCAATCTGCTTTGACCTGTCAAGTCCCAGCAGGCTGACATAAGTGTTCTTGTGCTGCTCACTGTCACTGCCGATAGGCTTGCCCAGTTCTTCAAAGGTACCTGTTACATCGAGGATATCATCTACTATCTGGAAAGCCCTGCCCATAGCCTGAGCATAATCTGCGGCGGCGGGTATCATCTCCAGCTTGCCCGAGAGTATAACGCCCATTACGCAGGCAGCTTCAATAAGCGCACCTGTTTTGCAGGCCTGGAGTTCGTTGAGGGTCTCAACGCTTATCTCCTCGTTCTCTGTCTGAAGGTCGATGACCTGTCCGCCTATCATGCCGCTTGTGCCGATAGCCTTTGAGAGAACTGATATGAGCATGACCGCCTTGTCAGCCGAAACAGTGCCTTCCACAGCGCAGTCCGAGATAACTTCAAAGGCCAGAGTGTTCAGCGCATCGCCTGCAAGCAGTGCTATATCCTCGCTGAAAGCCTTATGGCAGGAGGGTTTCCCTCTGCGGTAATCATCATTGTCCATACAGGGCAGGTCGTCATGTATCAGTGAATAGGTGTGTATCAGTTCAACCGAGCAGGCAAGCTTGAGCATTGAGTCGATATCTTCCCCGCCGCACATACGGTAAAACTCCAGCATGAGCATTGGCCTCAGCCTTTTGCCCCCTGCACTCAGGGAATACTCCATAGCCTCCAGAACGACTCCCTGCAGTTCGGGCTTGTCCTCAGTGAACTTCAGCAGCTGCTCATTTATCTTCTCGGCATAGGCCTTCATCAGCAGCTTATTATTCTCAGTCATTATCATTTTCTCCGTTCATAGTTTTTACTGTAAGCTTGGCATTTTCAAGGACCTTCTTGCTGTCAACTGTCAGCCCGACACCTTCCTTGTAAAGTTCCAGCGCCTGATCCAGGGGCAGCTTATCGCTTTCAAGCTGCCTGACTATTTCGTCAAGCCTTTTAAGATTATCTTCAAAAGTCATATATTTCAGCCTTTCGGTCAATATTCTATTCTATGACAGCATTTGCTGTGCCGTCGGAAAATCGTACAGTTACTTTGTCACCCGAAGCAAGTTCCTTAACTGAGGTAACTGCTTCACCGTCACGTTCGACCAGCGTATAGCCCCTTGAAAGCACGTTGAAAGGGCTCAGGGTCTGAAGCTGGGAAACTCCCCTGTCAAGCTTCAGCTCGCACATTCTCAGCTTATTTTCCATCAGCAGACGCAGCCTGCTCTCTATTTCGGATAAATGCTTTTCCGACTCAGAAAGCCTGCGCTTGGGAGATGAAGCTTTCAGCCTTGTATCCAGTTTTTCCAGCTCTATCATTCTGCTGCGCAGGTACATACCGAAGCTGCTGCCCAGTCTTGCTTTCATCAGTTCAACAGAAGCATACATATCAACGATATCGGGTGTAGCCAGTTCAGCTGCCGCCGATGGTGTTGGCGCCCGCATATCCGCGGCATAGTCCGCAAGGGTGGTATCAGTTTCATGGCCCACCGCTGAGATAACAGGGGTGTTGCATTCAGCAACGGCCATGACCACATTTTCTGAATTGAAAGCTTCAAGGTTCTCCGCAGAGCCTCCGCCTCGGGAAAGTATGATAGTATCTGCCCCGCTTTTATCAGCTCTGAGCAGCGCCTCACTTACTGACTGCGGTGCGGTATCACCCTGTACCGTGGCAGAATAAACTTCCACTGTGCAGAGAGGGTAACGCCTGCCGATGATATTCAGTATATCCTGCAGGGCTGCACCTGTCAGCGAGGTGACGACAGCTATCTTCTTTGGTACCGGAGGTATCTGCTTTTTGCGGCTCGCTTCAAAAACACCGAGTTTTTTCAGCTTTTCTTTTACCAGTTCTGTCTGGGCATGAACAAGGCCGCTGTCACCAATGACCGCTATCTCGGTAGCGATTATCTGGCAACTGCCTTCTCTTTCATAGACCTCAACATCGCCCATTACCAGCACGCTCATGCCGTCAGAGGGCAGGGCACGCAGCTTTTTTACACGGCCTGCAAACATTATGCATTTTATGGAACTGTTCTCGTCCTTTATGGTAAAGAAAGCATGGCCTGTTTTATAATGTATATTGAAATTGGAGATCTCACCTTTTACGGCAGCCCCCCTGAATTTCAGTTCCTGTTTGATTTTGAAAGCCAGCAGTTTGTTCAGCTGGCTGACCGTCAGCACACTCATCAGCTGTTTCCTTTCATTGCAGCATATATGGCTATGCCCACCGCATTATCCCCCGAAAGCTCGGGTGCAGCAAAGTAAGCATCAAATCTGGCGGCAAGCTTGTCAGCAATAAGCTTATCCGCCATGACACCGCCTGCGAAGATAACGGGCATATCGCCGTATTTCTCCAGTGCCGCAGCGGTCATAGCCTCCAGTGTAACGCAGATATATTCAAGGCAGAACCTGGCAATATCCTCGTGAGGCTCACCATCTTTCAGCATTTTCATGCACTTGTTCTCGACCCCAGAAAGGGAGCAGTCAAGGCCTTTCACAGAAGGTCTTATCTTAAAGGTGCGCTCACTTTTGCAGGCAAGTTTTTCCAGCTCTTCGCCGCTGGGGAAACTAAGCCCCAGGCTAACACCTGCCCTGTCGATACACTGCCCTGCTTTAAGGTCGGTGGAATGACCTATCTCCTGCAAATAAACGACCTTTTCTTCATCTCGTCTGCAGAGCAGCAGGTCGGTAGTACCGCCGCTGACATGAAACGCAAGAAAAGGTTCGTCACTATTTAATAATTCAAGTTTTCCGCAGGAATAAAGCGCTGCCAGCACATGGCCTTTCTGGTGAGAGGTTCGGTGCAGAGGCAGTTTTTCTGCTGCTGCGATAGTTCTTCCGACGCCTTCTCCCACGAGAAAACAAGGCATATAAGAGTCCTCGACTTCCCTTGGTGCATAGGAATAGGCACAGCCCGAAAGTTCGGTCTTCTCAGAAAACAATTCCTCCATAAGCTCAGGCAGCTGTCTCGTATGGTGAAACACCGCATCAGACTGCCGCAGCCCGCGCTCACCCTGTTTTACGGGCAGCAGCCTGCGGCAGGACTTTGTTTTCCCGCTTTCGCTGTCATACAGCGCGCAGCTCGTCCTGTAATTACTGGTATCTAATCCCAGGTAGATACCCATTACTCCTCGTCCTTCTTGATATCCTTGGCAAAAGAACCAAGCAGACCATTCACGAAAGAGATATCAGGGTCAAGGGCATACTTTTCTGTAAGCCCCACAGCCTCACTGATAGCCACGTTTACAGGCACCTTGTCATCATAAAGCGCCTCATATATCGCAAGCCTCAGCACAGCCAGATCCACCTTGGGTATACGGCTGACCGCACGCTTGTCCGAATATCTAGAGATGATACCGTCCAGTTCGTCCTGCTTATCAAACAGGCTGCGCACCAGTTTCTTCACCTCATCGTCTACCAGTATGAATTCATCGAGAGCCTCAGCGCCCTCAAATATCTTTTCAAGATCGTCGTCTAAAAACAGCTTTTCAAAAGACAGCAAAAAAGCAGCCTGTCTTACCTCACGTCTTCCTGCCACAGAAACACTCCTAACCCTAGTTTATTGCATTAGTTATCGCTGAAATGTACACCGCATACAGTAACATTCACCTTAGCCACTGTCAGACCCAGCATAGTCTGCACCGAGCTTTTGATCTGCTCCTGTATCTGCTCAGCTGCAGCAACTGCATTGGTGCCGTTTTCAAGAATAACACCTATCGAAACGGAAAGTACATCTTCCACAAGACCTATCCTGATATTGCCCACACTTTCCTGTCTGAGCCAGATCTGTCTGGGAGTTTTCATAACAGGTGCTACACCATAAACTCCCGGTATCTCTGCGATGGAGTTGGTAATGATCTGCGCGATAACGTCTTGATTTATATGAAGACTCTTTTCAACTTTATTGGTATTTTCTGACATAATTATACCTCCCGTCAATACACTTACGAGCATACAGCTCCTGTATTTGTATACTTGAACTTATTATAACATATTTTTCTCATAGTTACAAGTGCTTTTTGATGATTTTTTTATAAGTTAACAATTTTTTCGTTTGTAACATAAAAATGTCCGCACCCGTAAAGACAAGCCTGTGTCTATCGGGTGCGGACTTTTATTGGGAGAAGAATATGGATAAAGAATAATAGCTCATTCAACGTCGAATATGCGTATATTTTCGGTGGGAATAGTTACCTCGCTGAGGAGTATATCCTTGATCTGGGCAGCTTCGCTGGCAATAAGTCCCTCGGGGCCTGACTGCACTACGATGTTGGCATTTTCGCCGTCAAGGTAGCAGACACAATCTGTAAAGCCTGCGGCCTTTACAAGCGATTCCACCTTGCTCTCCGACTCCATAAGGCCTGTCATTGCGGCAGCTTCTTCGGCTGCGACGGCTTTTTCTTCCTCGGTGGCATCTCCGCCGCCCATTATATTCTTAAGGGTCTCCTTGGCTTCATCGCGTGCATTCATTCGCTCTATGCGTGCCTCGGAGAAATAGTCTGTGGTATTCTTATCGGCGTTAACAAGTTCTGCCTCGCCATAGTTTACGCTCTGTTTCTCGATCTTGTCGGTGGCCTTTATCTTACCACCCGAGGAAGTAACTGCGTAATTTGCGTATACAGCAATGCCCAGCATAAGTGTCATACCTGCCAGAAGTATCTGTTTTTTGCCTATAACTAGAGATGGTTTTCTCATAATATGTACCTCTTTTCCTGTTTATCTGCATTTTGCTTCCACATATACCCTGCTGCTTGAGATGTTCAGGGCGGTCGAAACAGTTCTGAGTACCCTTTCATTGACCTTTATGTTCCCTCCTCCGTCGCATACTACCACGACCCCGCTTACCTGCGGACGAATTATCTTTCTGACCAGAGCCTGTTTGCTGCCGTCTGCATCTACCAGCACCACGTTCTCGTCCAGCTTATCGCTTTTTCTGTCAGCATTCTCATCGGTGTAGCGGCTGATGTTTTCTGCGTAGACATACTCTGTTGTCCCTTCAACGGAAAGCATGACCTCACACTCCCCCACACCGTCTATCTGTTCCAGCAGAGCTTTCAGCTCACGCTCGGTATCTTCCCTGAAGCTTTCGCTCTTGTCGTTATCCTCAGCCTTTGTTTCTGCCGAAGTATCAGCTGAACGCTTAGCAGGCAGCATTTCAGAGAGCATGATGAGCAGTATCCCTACCGAGCCGAGTATCACTGCGAGCCTCAGCTTATTCGGGCTGTTTTTCAGTTTGCTCAGATATTTCTTCATCTGTTCCGTCATCTTCCACCTGCTCAATAATTATCTCCGTTTCGGGAACTTCCTGCCAGATAAGTTTTCTTGCATCATCTCCCTGCGAAGTGTCATACAAGATCACTCTTATACTTTTTATGAAAAGCTCGCCCTCCGCATTGAATTCCAGCGAAGTAACTGTTTTCTTTGTTCTGATATCATTCTTATTCATCAGGTCTGTGAAATATTCGTTGTATCTTTCGGCGGCTTCACTGAAAAATATGTCGTTGACTTCTTCTTCGGCTGAATAGGTATCGGAGGCAATGTCGTTTTCAAGGCTGATATCATCAAGGGTCAGCCTGAAACCGTCCTCTGCAAAAGGGTCCAGCACTGCAAGCAGCGCTATTATACCAAGAACAGAGATAAGGTGCTTTTTCAGACTGCTGCCCGGGGCAATGATATTTATCATAGTGCTTATGATACCCATGAAACAGGCTATCAGCAAAGCTTGTTTTATTTTATCCATTTCAGCCCCCTTGTGTGACAACAGCCATGAGCGCAGCAGTTGCTATCAAAAATGCAGCTGTTATGGTGATGAGTATACTGATACCGACTGATAGCACTGAATTTATGCTTTTCAGAAAATCAGCCGTCCGATGCAGCCCGAGAAGTTCATTGGCTACCCTGCCTGCCCATATAGTAAGCTTCATAGAAAATATAAGCAGGAACGGTCTTACAGCTATGGCAAATACTGCCAGCATACCGAAGCCGCCAACTGCAGTTCTTATCACACCCATTCCGCTCTTGACAGCCAGAAAAGCGTCTGACACCGAACTGCCTATGACGGGTATAAAGCTTGAAGCTGCAAATCTCAGTGTTCTTGAAAGAAGGTTATCTGCGGCACTGCCTGTAACACCCTGTACGGTCATCAGCCCGACAAAGATAAGCATTACCGTAGCCAGCAGCCAGGTAGTGAGCTTGCGGATGCTGTCTGCCACACCTGAGATCTTAAGCTTGGGGTCGATAGAGGAAACTATGCTTATGGCAGTTACCGCTGAAAGAAAGGGTATGAGCAGCTTTGAACTGACAAGCTCCGTTACTTCACACACAAGTATGGTCGATGAACTGTAAACACCCGCCGCAGCGGGATGTCCCCCTGCGGTGGTGACAGCAGCAAAAACAGGTATGTATGATACCATGAAGGTATTTATTGCAGATATAGAGTCTTGTAAAGCTTCAAAGCTTGATGAGAGAGCATCAGACATTAGTGATACAGTACCCGTCACGCACACTGTTCCGAAAGCATCTTTCAGCTCACCGTTTTCTGTCGAAAGCAGTTCAAAGGCCGAATATATCAGCGAAACTGCCAGTATCTTCCCGAACATTCTTACAGGCTCTGCGGCGGTCTGTTTCAGCTTGTCCAGAAGGTCTTCAAAAAACGAGCGCTGATCCATCTGCGTGATAGCTTCACTATCTGTAGGCGTGACTCCTTTTTCGCTTAATTCACCGAGTATATCCTCATCAAGAGAATTTTCAAGGCGCTGATCTATCTGCTGCTTCAGGCTGTCAAGGTCTTCGCTTTCGGCATATGTCACGGGGCAGAAGATGACGACCAAAAGAAATGCAAGTATCAGCGCAGAAAGCTTTTTCATATCCCACCTCATATAAGCAGTGTTTTTATTATCTCTGTCAGGGCTTCTATCATGGGAAGTGCGGTTATCAGCAATGCTACTTTTCCCGCCAGAAGCGTGTGCTCGGCCAGTGTCTGCTCACCGCTGTCACGGCAGACACCTGAAGCAAAGTTGGTTATATAGCATATCCCCAGACTTTTCAGCAGTATGCGTATGTAGTCAGAGTCAATACCGCCGTCTGAGAACATGGACCTTATCTCTGCGATGATACTGCCAAGAGACCCTGCGGCTTTCAGAAATACGGCGGCAGAAGCACCGATGATAAGTATCAGCCTTATCTCTCGGGCGCTGACTTCCAGCGTTTTACAGAGCATTGCGGCCACCACGGCAAAGGCGCACACAACAAGAATTTCCATTAGTACAACCCGAAAATGCTTTTTATAGTTTCAAAAAGCTCGCCTATTTTGCTGACTATCATCATAAGCACCACAACAAGCCCCGCAAGGGTGGTCATCATGGCCTGCTCGTCCCTTTCGGCACGTTTGAGCAGCTGGTTCAGCACCGCTACGATGATACCCACAGCTGCAATTTTAAATATGAGATCAATATCCATTATTTCACCTAAAGTAACAGCAGTGCTGCCATTATCCCGACCGACAGCCCGCCGACCCGATATAACTTTGCATATCTGTCATAGCTGGCTGCTGCATTTTTGTATTCTGTATCGACTTCGTAACTGAACAGCCTGTGCAGCGAAAGCTGACCTTTCAGGTCTGTTTTCCCGAACCCTGCGATGTAATCTGCAAGCTTGTCTTTCATTTCAAGGGAACTTGTCCTGATATCACTGGATATATCATCTGTAAAGTGATTTGACTTTACAGAGAACAGTCTGCCGTAATTTCCGCCTTTACGATATATTTCCATGAATAGTTCTTCTGTTGACATACCGTAGGAAGTAAGCCATATCTCCATATGTCCCAGCATGGTGACAAGTTCTTTTAGCTGACACTTTCTGATGCGCGCTCTCTCGGCAAAATACTCACCGCAAAGAAAACCTGAGACTGTGATAAAAAGCGAAGCTATAAGCCTGAGCATTTTTCTTCCCTCAGAACCCTCATTTGTTTGACCTTGCAGTTTTCAAGAAGAACAGCGTAGTCAAAGATCTGCGTTTTGATAAGCTCAGATATATTCGGTTTATTTGCAAGATCTTCAAGATCCCCGCAGTGGCAGGTGGCGATGAGGCTCACTCCCGATCTTATTGCATAACCCAAGGTCTGCACATCTTCTGCAGAACCTATCTCGTCGCATACGATCATCTGTGGTGACATCGCCCGCACCGCCGTTTCAATGGCTTCTTTTCGGGGATAATCATCGAATATATCCGTAAGCAGACCGACATCGTTTGTGGGTATCCCAAAGGATATCCCTGCCAGTTCCCCTCTTTCATCGATGAGAGCTGTGCGGTATCTTCCGCCGCAAAGCCTTGTCAGGTCCCTGAGGTATGTGGTCTTGCCTGATGAGGGTGCGCCGCATATCAGCAGTGAGGCGGGTCTTTCTGAAAGGCAGCTTTGAAATATATCCTCGCTGCAGCCTATGATCTCACGAGGTATGCGTATGCACAGGGAGCTTATCTGCTTTATGCTGACTATCTTCCCGTTTTCGCGGCAGGCTGTCCCCGATAAACCGACCCTGCAGCCATTCTCGTAAGTAACATAGCCCGCACACAGCCTGTCAGTACTGCTGTGTATAGAATTTCGAAACGCACGGGCAGCGGTTTCGGCGATGTCTTCCTTTGTCACCTCAGGACAATCAGGTATTTTTTCAGCGCCTTCAACACAGGTCAGGGTAGGCGGTCTTCCTGTGCGAAGCCTTATCTCTCTTATCTGTGATATCTTCTCCTCGGGAAGAACTTCCAGTTTCTGTATAATGTGTTCGGGAAGAAGCTTCAATGCGCTCATAAGCCCCTTTTTGCTCAGCATTTTTACCACTCCTTTGCTTTCACCTGGTAAATATTATGCTTTTAGTGACAGCTTTATTCCATGACGGCTTTTTTTATTTGATCTCAATGGTGAAAATTCTGTGATTTGTCTTGAAAAATATACTGCTATATGTTATAATTATTGTATATGTAGTCAATATCAAATAAAGATGGGAGAAGAATAAATGAGCACAAATCTTACAGACGGACAGCGTGCCGTACTGAGTATGTCACAGGAAGTTATAGGCGAGGTAAAAAAAGTCGTTATCGGTAAAGACGAGATCATAATCAAGGTACTGCTTTCGATACTGGCTGGCGGACATATACTTATCGAAGATATCCCCGGTGTGGGCAAGACCACACTGGCGGTCGCTTTGTCAAAGGCACTTTCTCTTGATTATAAAAGACTTCAGTTTACACCTGATGTCCTGCCTACCGATGTAACGGGTTTCAATATCCTCAATAAGCAGACCCAGCGCTTTGAGTACAAGGAGGGCGCAGCTCTCACAAATCTGTTCCTGGCAGACGAGATAAACAGAACTTCATCAAAGACACAGTCGGCTCTGCTGGAGATTATGGAAGAGGGCAAGGTAACTGTTGACGGTGTTACCAGAAAAGCCCCTGATCCCTATATAGTTATAGCTACCCAGAACCCCATTGGTTCTATCGGTACACAGATGCTGCCTGAATCCCAGATGGACAGATTTATCGTAAGGCTCACCATGGGCTACCCCTCGGTGGAGAACGAGGTCATGATGCTCAAAGCCAAGCAGAGCCTTGTGCCTATGGATAATGTCAGAGCAGTGGTAAGCGCCCAGGATATAATCAATGCAAGAAAAGAAGTCGAAAACATCTACGTTGCAGACCAGGTCTTCGATTACATTGCAAGGCTGGCAGCCGCCACAAGAAATCACCCCATGATAAAGCTGGGGCTTTCACCCAGAGGTACCATTGCACTGCTGAGAATGACCAAGGCCACAGCACTTCTTAAGGGAAGAGATTATGTTATACCCGATGATGTGGCATACACCTTCAACGATGTGGTGCTGCACCGCGTTATCTTCAATTCAAAGGCCAAGATAAACGGCGTGACAGGTCAGCAGGTGCTCAGGGAGATCATATCAACGGTCGATGTACCAAGAATAAGCAGATAAAAGGAGCAGAAATATGCCATTTTTATATTCGGTGCTGCTCGTAGCTTCGGTATTTTTCTACATACTTTACGAGCACCCATTTTCCTTTTACCTGTTTGCTTTCCTGCTGGTGGTGCCCATAGTGCTGTTCATCATGACGCTTTACACCGCACGCAGGACGAAAGTGAGCTTTCTTGAAGCAAATACCACCACAGGCAGGTCGGCAAAGCTGCCTGTCAGGCTGAGGGTCTCAAATACATCGGGACTTCCCTGCCCCAATCTCATGATCGAGATAGAATACTGCAATCTGCTGGACGGCAAAAAGAACATCATGAAGATAAACACCCCTGTTTATCCCAACGAATCCCAGCTGATGACCCTGACGGTGTCGGGGATACACTGCGGCACTGTCGATTTCAGGATAAAGCGCTGCAAGCTTTCGGATATGCTGAGACTCTTTTCTTTCAGGGTAGACCGCAGGTCTAGGATGAATTTTGATTCAAAATGCACTATCACTATCCTGCCCGAATATACGCCCCTTGAAAACGGCATTGCCAATTATGCTGATATGGGTCTGGAAACTGATGAGTATTCCAAGACTCAGAAAGGCGATGACCCATCGGAAGTTTTTGATGTAAGAGATTATATCGAGGGCGACAAGCTCAACCGTGTACACTGGAAGCTTTCCGCCAAGCAGGATAAGACCATGGTCAAGGATTATTCGCTGCCTATAGCAAATTCAATAGTCCTGATGCCTGATATGATGCGGCCTGTAAATAAGCAGGATGAGCTGGAGCTGTTCGATACACTCATCGAGACGGTGGCTTCTGTTTCAAATTATCTGCTGGAAAGCGCTGTGCCCCACAGGGTAGTGTTTTTCAATAACAGCACTAAAAGGCTGGAGGAACTCAACATTACTGATGATGAGAGCCACGGCACCATGGTGGCCATGCTTCTGCAGGCACAGCTTTATGATGAGAACGACAGATCCCTTGTTGAGTATGCGAACGCTTCTGAAAATCAGCGCTGCGGGCACCTGATATATATGTCCGCAAATTACAGCCCCACAGCGGGGGAACTTATGAGCGACTCGGAGCTGGCGATGAAATATACATATCTGCTGGTGGCTGATGATAACCTGTCCGCAGGCGCTTTATATGACGATTATGCTGAGCTTGTTCCCGTTTACCCGGGCAGGATAGCAGAATCATTGCAGGAACTCTGCTTATAAATAGAACAAAGGTGACAAGATGAGAAACGATAAACTTAACGAAGCGGGGCTCACGGGCAGCGGAGGCATCTGCATTGACGGTGATATCGGGTTGAAATTCAGCCATTATCACTCCCCTGCGCTCTACTTCTCTTTCAGGATATTTTTAGCATTTCTGGCTACCTTCACAACGGCATCGCTGGCCAACAGCTTCACCAATGCGCAGATACAGCCGTTCATGCTCTTTTATGATAGTGCTGTCGCAGTTCTTGCGCTCAGCCTGCTGTTTTCAAAACACATTGTTATAAAAATATGCGCGGGTCTGGTAACGGTAATGTACCTGATACCCATAGTGCTGCACCTGAATTTGGTGCGGTACGGCTTCTGGGCAGCGGCCAACCGCTATCTTACCAAGGGCGATTTGCCTGAGCAGTCAACAGGGCTTTACAAGCACGTGCTTACTACCAGGGCTGAGGTAGAACAGAGCCTGTTCTACTTCTTCTGTGCGCTTATCTTTATCGAGGCGCTGGGGGCTGTCATAGCCTGTGTTATCAGGATAGACTTCCCTGTGCTGTTCGTATTTACTTTCCCTGTGGTGGAACTGGGGCTTTACCTCGGGTTCGATGTTCCCACCTATGCGGCGCTGATGATAATAGTTTCATGGGTGACGCTGCTGTCGCTGAACATCATCAATCATACTACCAACAAGGCAGGACGAAAAAACACCTTTGCCGTCCACGAACGATCAAAGACTTTCTTCTTTACTTCCTCTGAGGCTAAAGCAGAATTCTATTCGGTTTACATCAGGTTCGTTGCTCTGGTGACGGCAGCTGTTTTTCTGCTGATAGTTGTTTTCTCTAAGGTAAGCGGTTTTTACAGACCCGACTCCTTTGAAGAACTCAGATATAATCTCCACCATGCGGTGGAACGTTTTGACCTTACCCATGCTGATGACTTTCTTATAGATGTCAACGGCGGTTCAAACCTATTCGGTGTAACTACCGTCGGCGGCACTAACGGAGGTGTGCTTGGTACCACCAACGGCATAAGCTTCAACGGTTCAAAGGCACTTATACTTAACACCGAGAAGTTCAATTACTCCATGTATCTGCGAGGCTACATAGCGGGCAGCTACGAAGACAACAAGTGGCAGCCCACCGAGGGCGACCGTGTCAGCGGTGAGGTAAGTGATGAGATGGCGGTATCGGGACTGTGGATACAGGACCAGGATTTCCTGCTTATAAACGGAAATGAAACTGAAACTGTTTCGCATAATGCTGTCATGGACATCACGGTGAAAGGTGCCTGCTCAAAATTTGTTTATGCGCCCTACGCATCGTTCTACAGCAACACTGCTTTTGAGCTTGGTGAAGAAGCGGACATGACACCCTACAACGATTCGTATGTGCGCATCAGCCAGTCGAAAAAGAATTACAGCTTCTTCTATAAATCCTTCGACCACACAAGCTGGACAGAAAGGTCAAAGCAGCTGCGCAATGCAGGGCTGACAGTTGATCCTGTCTACAGACCTACACTGGAAATGTATCAGGACTATGTTTACGATACCTATACCGAGGCTGTGGATATCGAGTCGCTGAATAAAGCTTATGATTATATCAGCAAGCATTACCTTGACGGTTCTCCCGAGAATTACACCTACGAGCAGATATACTCCGCAATAAAAAGCTATTTCACTGATATGAAATTCACCTACAACACCAACCCCGGCAAGACCCCTGAGGGAAGAGATTTCATCGAATATTTCCTGACGGAGCAGAAAAAGGGCTACTGCACATATTTTGCGACCGTAGGCACTCAGCTGCTGAGAAAGTTCGGCTTCCCTGCCAGGTATGTGGAGGGCTATATGGTGCTTCCCGGGCAGCTTAACAACAGCCCCGAAAAAAATGGTGTGTACGAGGTAACTGTAAAGGACAAATGCGCCCACGCATGGGCTGAGGTCTACATTGACAATGTGGGCTGGATGCCCGCAGAGTTCACACCGGGCTATGACAGGGACAACCCCAACCTTACTCAGGAAGAAAAGGGCCAAAAGAAGACCGAAGACAGCAGCAGTGAAAGCAGCAAAAAAGAAGTTGCCGAAAGCAGCAGCAAGGCTCAGACCTCAAGCAGCAAGGCTCAGAGCAACTCAAGCAAAAAGTCTGACACTGACAGCAAGAAGTCAAGTTCTTCCGCCAAGGACAGCACCAGCAGTAAGACTGACAGCAATTCAAAGGCACAGGGCGGTACCCCAGGCGGCAAGGGCGGCGGAAATGGCAGCCCACAGGAAACATCGCCTGTGGTAAAGACCGTCTGCATGACACTGGTAGCTATAGCGCTGGGAGTTGCAGCTGTGATAATCAACCGAAGACGAAGTCTTGCCAAGATGAAAGAAAGCTGCACTCAGGCTGACCTCAATAAGCGTGTAATGGCGATATATTCGTATTCACTGAAATATCTGGCCGCAATGAACATAGAGGTCAAAAAGAATGTATCGGATATGCAGCTGTGCAATGAGCTGCTGGCTAAATGCCATGCCCAGCGGATACACGAGCTTGACGAGAAGCTTTCCGAGCTGACAGTTATAGCTGTAAAGGCGCACATGAGCCCCGACAGTATAACAGAGGCAGAGGCCGAAGCAGCAGTAGAGATAATGAGATGTATAGCAGATGATGTGGTCGCAAAGAAACTCAGTGCAGTGAATATGCTTTCCGCTAAATATCTGTATTGTCTGTATTAATTTTGAAAGGATATGATCTCAATGGCAAACAAGAAGAAAAACAGGTACGGAAATCCTCAGAAGAACATTGAAGCCCAGAAGGCGGCAGAAGCTGCAAAGCTGGCAAAGGAAGTTGACAGATCACTGGTTCAGCAGCAGAAAAAGACCAGTGACAAACCCATGCTCATGAGGATCATAGTGCTGGCTGTAGCTGCTGTTATGATACTGGGCGTCGTTATCAGCGCAGTGATGAATTACTGATGGTAAACATAGGCAACAGCTGGGACAATATCCTGGCAGAGGAATTCAAGAGCCCGTACTATTTGCAGCTGCGGGAATTTCTGAAAAAGGAATATTCCACTCAGACCATTTACCCTGATATGTATGATATCTTCAATGCCCTTAAGTACACGGCTTATGAAGATGTCAAGGTGGTCATCATCGGGCAGGATCCATACCATGGCCCCGGGCAGGCACACGGGCTGTGCTTCTCGGTGAAGCGCGGTGTGGCACCGCCGCCCAGTCTGCAGAACATATTCAAGGAACTGCAGAACGATGTGGGCTTTCAAATGCCGAACAACGGCGAGCTGACCGACTGGACAAAGCAGGGCGTACTGCTGCTCAATGCGGTGCTGACAGTGCGGGCGGGACAGGCAAATTCTCACCGCGGCATGGGCTGGGAACAGCTGACAGATGCTGTAATAAGAAAACTCAATGAACGTGAAAAGCCCATTGTTTTCATGCTGTGGGGCAGGAATGCCAAGGAAAAGCAGAAGCTGATAACCAACGAACGTCATCTGGTGCTGACAGCTGCTCACCCCTCCCCTCTTTCGGCTTACAACGGATTTTTCGGGTGCAGGCATTTTTCCATTGCCAACGATTTTCTTGCAAAAACATCACAGCAGCCGATCGACTGGAGCATATCCGATAAGTAAAAAACTCCCGACTTACTATTTGTAAGTCGGGAGATATTTTTATTTCTGAGAAAGCTTATCGTTGTAGGCCAAAAACAGTTCGTGGACCGGTCTGCATGACTCAGATCTTTCAAGCAGGCGCTTTATGTTGCGCTTTGTGACCATTTCGCCCATATCCAGCAGCTGCTGTAACTTTCGGACGTCAGCCTTGTCTATCAGGTCATTTATCATCTTTGAGAAATTCTTCTTGACATACTCAGCAGCACCCTCGATACCTGCAAAGTACATACGTAATATGAGGTCATACTTTATGCCGTGATCCAGTATTACAGAATATTCACGCTGCAGCGCAAGTATAAAACACTCATTCATCGGTGTTTCACGAGGATAGAAGGTCATTTCGCCCAGTTTGCCGCTGACATGGATACAGGTATCTCTTGCAAACTCAGGATCGCCCTCAAATTCAAGACCCTCGGGGATATGTATCTCCTTTAAAGACGATGTACCCCTGAAAGCATAACTGCAAACGCGTTTCAGGCTTGCAGGCAGTTCAAGAGCCTCCAGCTTGCCACAGCCTGCAAATGCATAACCGCCTATCTCCTCCAGAGTATCGGGCAGTGACGCTGTTCTGTTTGCAGCAGAGCAGTAAACAAGCTTTTTCATATCCTTATCAAAGATCATACCGTCCCTTAAAGCAAAATAGGGGCTTTCCTCGTTGAGAATGACCGTATCAAGAGAACTGCAGTTGGCGAATGCGGCAGGCTCTATCTTGGAAAGGGTAGCAGGAAGCACGATACGTCTGAGGTTTCCGCAGAAAAGAAATGCTCCGTTACCGATACTTTGTGTGCCCTCACTTATGACAACATCAGTAAGGCTCTCACAGTCCCTGAAAGCCGCTGAGCCGATAGTTTTCAGGCTTTCGGGCAGCACTATCTCTTTGAGTCTTTTGCAGTCGAAAAAAGCATATTCTTCGATGGTGCGCACGCCCTCATCGAAAGTGACTTTCACCAGATCCTTACAGCCGCGAAAAGCGCTTTCGCATATCTCTTCAACACCTGATGGGATATGCACTTCCGTCACCCCCGACCACATGAATGCGTCTTCGCCTATTTTCTTAAGGGACAGCGGGAGCATGACCTTTTTGAGTTTGCCTGCGCCGAGAAATGCGCTGTCAGCTATCTCGGTGACACCATCGGGAACTGTATAGCATTCATATCCGTCTTCTTGGTACTGTATAAGAATACCGTTTTCTATCTCGGTCATGTCCCTGCCCTCCGATAAAAGTTTATTTTTCAAGATATTTGTCCATTATTCCTGTGAAATCAAAGGTCGCAAAATAATCAGCGGGAGTTTCGGCACGTCTTATCAGCTGAACATCGCCGTCCTCCTTGAGAAGCAGTTCAGCGGAACGCAGCTTGCCGTTATAGTTGTAGCCCATGGAGAAGCCGTGAGCGCCCGTGTCGTGTATGCAAAGGATATCGCCTTTCTCCAGCTCGGGCAGCATACGGTCGATGGCAAACTTATCGTTGTTCTCGCAGAGGCCGCCTGTAACATCATACATATGGTCGCAGGGCTTATCCTCCTTGCCGAGGACAGTGATGTGGTGGTAAGCGCCGTACATGGCAGGCCTCATGAGGTTGCAGGCACAAGCGTCAACACCTGCGTATTCCTTATAGGTGTGCTTGAAGTGCTTTACCGTGGTGATGAGGTGGCCGTAGGGCGCCAGCATATATCTGCCAAGCTCGGTGAAAATGGCAACATCACCGAGTCCGGCGGGAACAAGTATCTCATCAAAGGCCTTGTGAACGCCCTCGCCTATAGCGAATATATCATTCTGAGGTTTGTCGGGTTCATAAGCTATACCTACACCGCCCGAAAGGTTGATGAATTTGAACTGCACGCCTGTCTTCTCCTTGATCTCGACAGCCAGTTCAAACAGTATGCGTGCAAGCTTAGGGTAATACTCATTGGTAACAGTGTTTGAAGCCAGGAAAGCGTGTATACCGAAGTACTTAGCGCCTTTCTCTTTCAGCAGCTTAAAACCCTCGATTATCTGGTCATGGGTGAAGCCGTACTTTGCGTCACCGGGGTTATCCATTATCTTGGTGGCAATGGAGAACTTTCCGCCGGGGTTGTAGCGGCAGCAGATAGTCTCGGGGATACCGCAGAGCTCATCAAGATACTCGATGTGGGTAAAGTCATCAAGATTTATGTAAGCGCCAAGCTCACGGGCTTTCAGGTAATCCTCAGCAGGGGTAACGTTGGAGGAGAACATGATATCCTCGCCCTTGAAACCGCAGCATTCGCTCATCATAAGTTCTGTCAGTGAAGAGCAGTCAACACCGCAGCCTTCCTCCTGCAGTATCTTAAGTATATAGGGATTAGGGGTAGCCTTTACCGCGAAATACTCCTTATAACCCTTGTTCCAGCTGAAAGCCTTGTTAAGGTTCCTTGCATTTTCGCGTATGCCCTTTTCGTCATAAATATGGAAAGGTGTGGGATAAGCCTTGATTATCTCCTCAGCCTTTTCTTTGGTGATAAATGGTTTCTTCATATTTCATCGTCCTTTGCTGTAAAATTCAAATTACCACTATATGATAACATTTTTTTACGGATAAGTCAAGTGTATATGCAGACTTTCCCCCACGTTCCTGCATATTTCTCTAATTTGTGAGGTAGTTATGAAAAGGGCTCTCAGGCTTGAGGTTTGTAAAAAGCATACCGGGAGTGAGTTCAGGTAAAGATTTTAAAAATGTCTTAATTTTGTTAAATCGTCTTGCAAATATCTCTTAACAGTGCTATAATAAAATAGTATGTTGATGTATGCAGCATACATCTCTGAAAACGAAAGGACGGTGGAGCGAATGGACATCATCAAGGGCGACAGGCTTGTTATGAAGAAAAAGCACCCCTGCGGCAGCAATGAGATGCTGGTGCTGCGCTCGGGTATGGATTTCAAGCTTCGCTGTGCAGGCTGCGGACGGGAGTTCATGATACCCAGAAGCAAGGCTGAAAAAAACGTTAAAAATGTTATCCGTGAAGCGGAGCCTTAGCAGAGCAAAAAGCTAAAGTCTAAATACGAAGAAATAACGATATGAATTCAAAACGGATAATAAGGAGAAATATCAATGTTTGATAAATTAAGAACACTTGAAGATAAATTCAATGAGATAAACGAAAGGCTCATGCAGCCTGAGGTAGTCAATGATTCCAAGCTTTACACCGAGCTTATGATAGAGTACAGAAATCTTGAACCGATAGTTGAGAAGCTTCGTGAATACGACCAGGCTAAGGCTGAGTTTGATGAAGCTGTGGAAATGTCCGAAGATGCAGACCTTGACAAGGACATGAAAGAAATGGTGCAGGAGCAGTACAACGAGTCCAAGGAAGCCATGACAAGGCTGGAGGGTGAGCTTAAGATACTTCTGCTGCCCAAGGACCCCAATGATGACAAGAACGTCATAGTTGAGATAAGAGGCGGCGCAGGCGGAGAAGAAGCCGCACTGTTCGCTAATTCCCTTTACCGTATGTATACCATGTATGCTGCCCAGAAAAACTGGCAGATCGAGGTAATGAGCGCCAATGAAACAGAGCTTGGCGGTTACAAGGAGATCACCTTTACAGTATCGGGACAGGGGGCTTATTCAAGGCTGAAATACGAAAGCGGTGTACACCGTGTTCAGCGTGTGCCTGAGACCGAGAGTCAGGGGCGTGTACATACTTCAACCGTAACAGTTGCGGTGCTTCCCGAGGCGGAAGATGTTGAACTGGAGATAAATGAGGAGAAGGAAATAAAAATGGAAGTTTTCCGTTCCTCGGGTGCAGGCGGTCAGCACATAAACAAGACCTCCTCGGCGGTAAGACTTATACACATACCCACAGGCACTGTTGTGGAATGCCAGAATGAGCGTTCACAGTTCCAGAACAGGGAGAAAGCCCTGAAAATGCTGAAAGCCAAGCTGCTTGACGAAAAGGTCAGGGCGCAGGAAAATGAGATAGCCTCCAACAGGCGTTCACAGGTGGGCACAGGCGACCGTTCGGAGAAGATAAGGACTTACAACTTCCCTGAGAGCCGTATATCCGACCACCGCATAAAGCTTACTCTCTATAAGCTGGAGCAGATACTCAACGGCAACCTCGATGAAGTTATAGATGCCCTTGCCACAGCTGACCAGGCTGCAAAGCTGGCAGCACAGGAGGAAGAATGATCATCTGCTATGGAAAGATATAAGCAGCTGCTCGACGCTTTCGTACATGAAAGCAAAGACATCTTAGGCGGTGAACTTACGGGGATATATCTTCACGGTTCAGCGGCTATGGGCTGTTTTGCACCCGATAAGAGCGACCTTGATATTCTTATCGTTGTCAAAGGAAAACTCAGCGATGAGGTAAAAAAGCGATACATGGAAATGGTCGTGAGGCTCAATGAGAAAGCCCCTGCAAAAGGGATAGAGATGAGCATTGTCACAGAAAATGTGTGCAGGCCTTTTGTTTATCCCACTCCCTTTGAGCTGCATTTCTCTGCGGCACATCTTGAATGGTACAGAAATGCCCCTGATGACTATATCAGGAAAATGAACGGCAAGGATAAAGACCTTGCTGCTCATGTAACGATAACTAAAGCCCGTGGAAAGACCCTTTTCGGCAAACCGATAGATGAGGTCTTCGGCGAAGTGGGAAAGGGCTTCTACTTTGACAGTATATGGTGTGACGTCGAAAATGCAGAAGACGATATTCTGCGGGAACCTGTGTACATTATTCTCAATCTGGCAAGAGTGCTTGCCTTTGCTAAGGACGGGCTGATACTTTCCAAGAGTGAAGGCGGCTGCTGGGGCAGGAAAAATCTGCCCGATAGATTTCATGTACTTCTCAGCGATGCTATGGCAGAATATGAAAGCGGGAAGACTTCCTGCTATGACAGAGAATTATCCGAAAGTTACGCAGGCTTCATGCTTGACGAAATAAGGAAGTATAAAAATGTTTGAAACTAAGATACTGGGTACCGATGAAAAGTCGGTAAGGCTGGCGGCTGAGCTGATCAAGTCGGGTGAGGTCGTTGGCATACCTACCGAAACAGTTTACGGACTTGGCGCTGATGCCTTTGATGAGGCTGCTGTGCGCAAGATATTTGCGGCCAAGGGCAGACCTGCGGATAACCCGCTTATAGTCCATGTAAGCGCCTTTGATGAGATAGCGCCACTTGTTATTGAGATACCTGAGCTTGCAAAAAAATGCGCAGAAAAGTTCTGGCCCGGGCCCCTGACCATGATAATGCCAAAATCTAACAGGATACCCCTTGTCACAAGCGGCGGACTTGATACCGTGGGGATAAGAATGCCCTCAAATTCAACCGCGAGGGCTGTGATAAGAGAAAGCGGCTGTCCCATAGCGGCACCGTCGGCTAACCTTTCGGGAAGCCCCTCACCTACTACAGCACAGCACGTTTTCGCGGACATGAACGGCCGCATACCCGCCATTGTTGACGGCGGCGCCTGCGGTGTGGGTGTGGAAAGCACGGTCATCTCCTTTGAGGGTGATGGTATAAGACTTCTCCGCCCCGGGTTCATCTCGGTGGAAGACCTGAAAGAAGTGACCGAAAACGTCATGGTGGACAAAGGTGTTCTGGAAATGCTGGGCAATGATGTGAAGGTCAGCAGCCCGGGCATGAAGTACAAGCACTATGCCCCAAAGGCCGAGGTAACTATAGTTGACGGCAGCAGTATGCAGTTCAATGAATTCTGCAAGGCCAATGCCGATGAAAGCGACACCCTCATGGTATTTACCGAGGCTGATGCAGAGGGACTTTATAACCGAAAGATAGTTCTTGGGGCAAGCGACGAGGAACAGGCACAGCACCTCTTTGATGCGCTGAGGGAACTTGATGTTATGGGTGCAGAAAAGGTCTATGCTAGATGCCCCCGCAAAACGGGAGTTGGTCTGGCTGTATATAACCGACTGCTTCGTGCGGCGGCTTTCAGGGTGATACATATATGAGCAGGATAGTTGGTCTGACAGGACAAAGCGGTGCAGGCAAGACCCTTGTTTCCGCCATATTTGAGCGTGAGGGCTTTGGTATAATAAACTGCGACTATGTGGCAAGAGAAGTCACCGAGGCAGGCAGTGAATGCAACAAAGAACTGGCCATGCACTTCCCTACCTGCTTCGATGAAGAACTTATACTGGACAGACAGGCTTTAGGTCAGATAGTTTTCAGTGACAGAGAAAAGCTTGATCTGCTAAACAGCATTATTTTCAGGTATATCTGTGAGCTTATCGACAAAAAAATCGAAGAACTCGGTTTATCCTATGAATACATACTGCTGGACGCGCCTACGCTTTTTGAAGCAGGGGCTGACAGCAAATGCGATGTCATCGTGGCTGTGACCGCCGATGAGAATATCAGGCTGGGCAGGATAACCGAGCGTGACAGCATAAGCTCCGAGCAGGCGCTGAAACGCTTTGCTTCACAGCACAGCAGTGAGTTTTTCAAGACAAACAGTGACTATGTGATAAACAACGAGGGTACTCGGGAAGACACAGAGAAACAGGTCATGATAGTAATAAATAAGATAAAGGACGATAAAATTGGCGGCAGCAAAAGGTAATACAAGAAGAAAGAAAAAAGGCGGTCCCTCTGCGGGCAATATGATAGCTGTATTGTTTGGTATCGCAGCGGCTTTCGGGATACTGTTGTTTACGGTCTTCCTGCTTAAGCGCGGTATCAGCGACGGGCTGAAAGAGGTCAAGAATAAGACCGAGGAATATGTGCCCAACGGCTTTACATACCCTACCGAATATGAGGAATATGTTATAAAATACAGCGAGGAATTTGATGTTGACCCTGTGCTGGTCTTCTCGGTCATAAAAGTCGAGAGCAACTTTCAGCCGAATGCGACTTCCAGTGTAGGCGCAAGAGGGCTCATGCAGCTTATGGAAGATGCTTACGACTGGGTCAAGTTCAGGCTGGACGACGACAGCGAAAGCTATGATGACATGTATGACCCCGAAACTAACATAAGGTACGGCGCTTACTACCTCAGCTTTCTGATGGAGAGATATGATAATTCCATTGACCTGACAGCTGCAGCTTATCACTGCGGCATGGGTCAGGTGGACAGCTGGCTGGAGGACGGTACTATCAGCGCAGAGAATTTTGACGTTGGTGATATCCCACCCGAGAATGACCAGACATCGCACTATGTAAACAAGATCAACGATGCATACTCGGCTTACAAAAAGATTCTTTCCGAAAATAAAATGGATAGTCTTTATGAAGAAGCTGAAGAATGATAGATATTATTTTTCAAGGAGGTATTATAATGGCAGACAATAAGAAGAAGTCCGCGGCTGAGGAACTGGCTGAAAAGCTGCTCTCAAAGCCCAAAAACGGCATACTGCGGACAGACGACAAGGAGCTTAAGGCTTGCGATGAGTTCAACGAGGGTTACAAGGATTTCCTGAACACCGCAAAGACCGAGCGTGAGGCGACAGAAGAGATCGTAAAGCAGGCAGAGGCTGCAGGCTTCAAGCCCTTTGAAAGAGGCAAGAAGTACAAGGCAGGCGATAAGTTCTACTTTGTTAACCGCGGCAAGGCTGTTATACTTACTGTTATGGGCAAGAAGAGCATCAGCGAGGGCATCAGGCTTGCAGCAGCCCACATCGACTCACCCAGACTTGACATGAAGCAGAACCCTCTCTATGAGGACAAGGAGATAGCTTACTTCAAGACCCACTATTACGGCGGTATCAAGAAGTATCAGTGGCCTACCGTGCCCCTTTCTCTCCATGGTGTTATCATCAAGGCTGACGGCAGCAGCGTAAAGGTACGCATAGGCGAAGACGAGGGCGACCCTGTTTTCTGCATAAGCGATATTCTTCCTCATCTGGCTGAGTCCCAGTACAAGAGGCCTGCACCCAAGCTCATAACAGGCGAGGAGCTGAACATCATAGTTGGTTCAAGGCCTTTCAAGGACGACAAGATATCAAACAAGGTAAAGCTGAACATCATGGCTATACTTAACGAGAAGTACGGTATTGTTGAAGATGATTTTGTTTCCGCTGAACTGGAAGCGGTTCCCGCATTCAAGGCTGTTGATGTCGGCTTTGACAGAAGCCTGGTAGGCTCCTACGGTCAGGACGACAGAGTTTGCGCTTACACAGCTCTGCAGGCCACACTTCAGCTGAAAAAGCCTGAGTACACCTGCATGACAGTTCTCACCGACAAGGAAGAAACAGGCAGCGACGGCAACACAGGCCTGAACAGCTCTTATCTGCCTTACTTCATCAATGACCTGGCTGAGGTATACGGTGTTAACGGCTACAATGTAATGAGCAAGTCCGAGTGCCTGTCTGCTGACGTTAATGCAGCTGTAGACCCCACTTTCATCGAGCCTTTCGAGGTACGCAACTGCTCACAGCTGAACTACGGTGTAGTTGCCACAAAGTTCACAGGAGCCAGGGGCAAGTCGGGCACATCTGACGCTTCTGCTGAATTTGTCGGCAGGATCAGGAACCTGTTCGACAAGAACGGCATCATCTGGCAGACAGGTGAACTTGGCAAGGTCGATGCAGGCGGCGGCGGAACTGTAGCACAGTTCATCGCAAACCTGGACTTCGATGTTATCGACGTTGGTGTTTCGGTGCTTTCCATGCACGCACCTTTCGAGATAACATCAAAGCTTGACAACTACATGGCTTACAAGGCATTCAAGGTATTCTTTGAGGACAAATAAATAAGCTTCACTTCCCTGCTGCGGTGTTCTGCGGCAGGGAACTTTTTTTATTTTTGACGTTCATCTTATGCGACATTTTTCTTCTGCCGTCCGAGGTATAATATATCCATTGAACAAGGGGCGGTGTGGAATGAAGATATATCTTGATGTCCTTATAGTTACAAACTGTATCGTTGAACTTATATACTTACAGACCACTGCCCTGCTCACCCACCGCAGACTTACCTCAGGCAGGCTGTGCTCAGCTTGCCTGACAGGAGGTCTGCTTTCATTGCTGATATGCGCCGACGGCGGAACTTTCGTTGGGGCGCTCATAATAACCATTGCCAAGCTGATAGGTATCATAATGACCCTGTTCATCGGGATAAAGCCCGAAAGCCCCGGCAGCTTTTTCAAGACACTGATAGTATATGCTGCTGTCAGGATAGCCTTTGCAGGCATGATGATAATGTACTGGGAGCTTTCAGACAGCAAGCGGATATACGTCCGCAACTATACCACCTATTTTGACATCTCACTGCTGAGGCTGTCGGGGGCTGTTATCACGGCCTACCTGCTGCTCAGCATATACAGTTTCATCATAAAACGGCTTCGTGACAGGCGTACAAAATATGAGGCTGTTTTCAGCTGTGGTGACTATGAAGTTCGTCTGCCTGCGGTGGCAGATACGGGCAACAAGCTTTGCGACAGCTTTACGGGGCTGCCTGTGGTCATTTTCTGCTGCAATGAGATGCACCGCCACTATGCGCTTTATGATGCTGAAGCAGGTGCAAGATACGGCTTCAGGCTGACACCCTATTCGACCATAAACGGCAGCGGCCTGATAGCTGTTACCTCCAAAGGAAGTGTAACTATCACCGATGACAAAGGCAATGTCAGGAAACTGCGCTGCTGTGCAGGCGTGAAGGAATGCGAGGGTCAGCCAAGCATAGCCATATTTGACCCCGATGTGCTGGAATGAAAGGAGAAAGAAAATGAGAAGTATAAGAGAGATCCTGCGAAGCTATTTGACAAAGCTTATAGGTACGACTGTCAGCGTGGATTATATCAACGGTGCAGAAAGGCTTCCCCCGCCCCTTAGCAAGGAGGAAGAGCGCAAAGCTTTCGAGCTTTTTGCCACAGATGAGAAAAAAGCCCGTGAACTGCTCATAGTGCATAATCTCAGGCTGGTCGTGTATATCTCAAAAAAGTTTGAAAACGCAGGTGTGGGGCTTGAAGACCTTATCTCCATTGGTTCTATCGGACTTATTAAGGCGGTCAACACCTTTCGGCCTGACAAAAATATCAAGCTGGCTACCTATGCTTCACGCTGTATCGAAAACGAGATACTTATGTTTCTGCGCAAAGCCTCTCAGCGCCGCAGTGAGATATCCATAGACGAACCACTGAACACCGATTGGGACGGAAACGAGCTGCTGCTATCTGATATACTTGGTACTGATGAAGACGATGTACACAAGGGCATTGAGAGCGAGGTGGAGAAAGCTCTGCTCAGGCGGGAGATAGACAAGCTCAGCGAAAGGGAGAAGAACATAATGGAAATGCGCTTCGGCCTTAACGGACACAAGGAGATGACCCAGAAAGAAGTGGCGCAAACGGTAGGTATATCCCAGTCATATATCTCAAGGCTTGAAAAGAAAACGCTTAAAGCTATCCGTGAGAACTTAGAAAAAATATGCTGAACTCAGAAGAGTCCAGCATATCAAAAATTTTAATCCAGTTCCAGCAGCCTGTCTTCAAGACGCTTGCAGATGGTCTTCAGCGCCTTTATACGGGCATACTTCTTGTCATTGCCCTCAACTATGGTCCAGGGGGCAAAATTAGTCGAAGTCAGCTCCACCATGCGGTCAACGGCCTTTTCGTACTCGTCCCACTTCTCACGGTTGCGCCAGTCTTCGTCGGTTATCTTCCATTGCTTTGAGGGTGTGTTCTCACGCTCCTTGAAACGGCGGTACTGCTCGTCCTTGTCAATGTTTATCCAGAATTTTATAACAACAGCGCCCCACTCGGTCAGCTGGTGTTCAAACTCATTTATCTCCTGATAAGCCATGTCTGCCCTTTCCTGAGGGGTTATTTTCTCAATGGGCTCTACCATTACCCTGCCGTACCAGGTACGGTCAAATATGGTGAAATGGCCGTCGTTTTCAAGCCTTGTCCAGAAACGCCAGAGATAATGCCTTGCCAGCTCTGAGGGCTCAGGTGCAGCAATGGGCTTCACCTCGTAGCCTCTGGGGTCAAGGGCTGACGCCACACGCTTGATATTGCCGCCCTTTCCACCTGCGTCCCAGCCTTCATAGGCAACGATGACAGGTATCTTCTTCTGGTAGCAGCGGTTCTGCAGTTCAAACAGACGGGTCTGGTACTTTTCAAGCTTGGCAGCATACTCCTCATCTGTCAGGCTCTTGTCCATATCGACCTCGGAAAGTTTCTTCGACTTTGCCATTTTGAACTCGGGCTTTTTATACTCGATAGTCGGGAACTCGGGCTTGTCAAAGAACTGCTTGCCCTCTGCCTTTGCTGCACAGGCACCCTTGATAGCGTTGGTAACAGTCATCATTATGGAGAACTGTGCTGTTACCTTATCGTTGGCTGCAATTATATGCCAGGGCGCAAAATCTGTGTTTGTGCGCATAAGGGTCTTGTCGTAGCGCTTGAAGAACTTCTCGTAATTCTCGTTGTTGATGATATCCTGTGCGTTGACTCTCCAGCGGGTTATCTCAGAGCTTGAAAGCTTCTGCAGCCGCTTGGCCTGCTCCTCCTTGCTGATATGCAAAAAGAACTTTATGATGAGATAGCCGTCATCAGCCAGCTGTCTTTCAAAGGTCTTGATATCCTCGATACGATCTTTATATTCAGCTTTGCTGATCTCATCGAACATATATGCATTGACAGTATCGCGGTACCAGCTGCCGTCAAGTATGAGAAATTCCCCCTGCTTGGGCAATCTCTGCCAGAAACGGTGCAGCCAGGGCTTGCGCAGCTCCACAACGTTAGGTGTGCGTATAGACTCAACATTGTAAAATCTGGGGTCCATATACTTTATGAGCTTTGCTATCTGCGAGCCCTTTCCTGATGCCGACCAACCGTCAATGGTGATCATAACGGGTATCTTGTTTACCTTGGCCGCATTTGCCAGGTCGATAAGCTCCTCGCGCATGGCGGTGAGTTCGTTCATGGCGTCGGCTTTTCTTGTTTTTTTCTGTTCGATAGTTTCAAGCATACTGCTTCACTCCTTGTCAATTCCTGCCTCGGGTCATCATGCCCTCAGGCGGCATAATCGTCTTATATCTCTGTCATAGACAAAGTCGGGTCGGTCAAAGACCTTGATCTCTTCCCAGCCGAATTTTCTGCATAGTAATAGTGTAAAATCATCGCTCTTTCTGTCATGGAGCTTTTCGGCTTCATCAAGCTGTCGTTTCAGCTCGTTGTAGTCTATCGTCTTGCCAATAAGCTGTGTATCGCCTTTGTAATACTCGATCTCCAGGATCATAAGAAACTCCTTTTCTATTATTTCAGACAATCGTTGATTTGATTTTTCCCGACCGCATCTATGCTCCCTCCTGTAAGCACGGTCCTGATGATCAGCCCGAAAACGATCGGGCTGTCCAACCTACATACTATTATTATAAACAAAAAATCCGCTAAAGTATATTGACATTTTATATAAAAAAACTGCTTTCATTTTGTTAATACGGAGTTAATAATCGTAAGCTATAATAATTGACATATTTAATTGAAAGGTCAATATAGCATGGCAAAAAAGAAAATAGACATAGAAAAGCTCGAACTTGAGCAGGATGATTACGAATACGAAAAGAAACTAGCCGAAGAAGAACGTATAGCAAAGCAGCAGCGTGAGGAACGTCTGGCGGCCGAGGAGGCCGAACGGGAAAAGCAGGAGCGTGAGGCGGCGAAAGAACGTGAACGTCAGCTGGCAGAGGAAAAGCTTGAACTGCTGAAAATAAAGTCGGGGCTTACAGATGAAGAAAGCTCAGAGATGACCAGAAAAGACGAAGCCTACGAAAAGCCCCATGGCTGGGCGGCAGTGGCAAATTTCTGGTATCACTACAAGTTTATAGTTTCCTTCTCGCTGGTGGCGCTTATCATTGTGGGATTTCTTGTATATACAGAGGCCACCCGCAAGCGCGATGACCTTTGCGTAATGGTAGTTACCGACAACGACCTGACTCAGCGCACCGAAGAGGTTGAAGCTTTCTTTGAAAAGTATGTTGATGACCTTGACGGCAACGGTTACGTCCATGTTGGTGTGATAGCCATTCCCATAAACAAGAACCTCGACCCTGTAACAGAAAACACCTACACCCAGAAGTTCATTGCTCAGGTGCAGACAGGCGAGGGCATGATAGTCATAACCGATTCTCACACCAGAGAGGATTTCATGGAGTTCATGAAGACAGACCTGACCAATGATTTTCCTGATAACAAGTATGTGAATGAACAGGGATTCAGCTTTAACTCAAAGGTAATGGCGCAGGAGCTGAAATATGAGCTTATGCCGAATGATGTGTATATGTCCATAAGATTCCCTCAGGCAACTATGGGCATGGATCAGAAAGAAGCCGAGGAAGACTACGCTGAAAGCTTTGAGGTCTACAAGAAGATAGTCGATGACATAACAGCCCGCTGTGAGGAGACCAATGACCCGGGGCTTACCACAGAACCTATAAAATACGATGATGACGACAGCAGTGATACTGCTGCTTCAGAAATTTCAGAATAACAGAGATAGGCTGCCGTTTTTTGCGGCAGCTTTTTTCAGATAAGGAAGATGTATAATGAATAAAAGAATAATTCTGTTATGTACGGCAGCAATGCTTTTAGCAGGCTGCGGAACAGAGATAAAAGAGAACAAGGCCGCTGAGATAACGGCACGATCAGAAACAACAGCAGTGACGGAGGAAACACCTGCTGAAACAGAAACAACTACCGAAACCTCAGCCCCCGGACACGAAAGCAGCACTGAAACCATAGAAGAGACAGAAAGCAAAGCCCCCGAGATAACTGAGGAAACCGATGAAGTTCCTGCTATCCTTGAAAGTGCAGAAGATCTGAACTTATATGACATTGACGGCATGAACGCAAATTTCGCTTTTACCTATGGGGAAGAAGAATTCTATGCCTATTACACTGAGGATAACTGGAAGATAGTAGACTCATACAAAATTGAAAATCAGGCTGATATGGAGATCATTTGTCAGGCACTGGCAGATATACACCCTATCCACGGCAGTGACGGCGAGTCCTACAGAACTGCAGAAGATATGGCCTATGAGTGGGAACAGCATAACATCGCCTACAAGATACTTCCCGATGACACCCCCTGGAAACAGAACGTAAAAGACGTAGATATAAACCCTGCGGACCAGGGCAAGTCCTTCTACCAGATGTACAAGGAGAGAATGGGCAGTGATAACGGCTAGGATAATATAATTACAAGTCGCATTATATTTATATTGACTTTATCTTTAAGATGTGATATATTGTAATAAACCAATAGTTACGAACTCTTTGTTACAATGAATGAGGTGAGCAAAACTGTATTCCATAGAAGAATATGAAAGGCCGTCTGTAGCTGCAGATGCTGTGGTATTCGGTGTTGACAGCATAAAATCAGACAACAGAAAAAGCCTTGATACCAAAAAGATAAAGCTTCTGCTGATCAGACGTGGAGAAGAACCCTTTTTAGGCAGCTATTCCCTGCCAGGTGGTTTTCTTCGCAAGGGTGAAACTATCGAAGAGGCCGCTGAACGTGAGCTTAAAGAAGAAGCGGGCGTAAACGAGCCCAAGCTTATAGAACTTGGTGTCTACAGCAAGCCGGGCCGTGATCCCAGGGGCTGGATAATCTCCTGCTGTTTTATTGCGCTGACTAATACGGTAGCCCTTTCCACTGCCGCAAATTCCGATGCGGCTTCTGCCCATTGGGTCGAACTTGAAAGCAGCGATAAGGACGGCAGAACGTCCATAAAGCTGACCGACGGTGAAAAGACCATATTCGAGTATTCTGACGGCAGTATCATCTCGAACTTGCTGGCTTTCGACCACGGCGAAATGGTAAGAGATGCTTACTTCAAGCTGCGGGACGAGGTCATAAATCACGACATGATATTCGACCTTATGCCTGAGCTTTTCACCATATCAGACCTGCAGCAGCCCTATGAGACTATCACGGGCATAAAGCTTTCGCCCCAGGGTTTCCGCAAGAAGATGATAAGCAAGCTGGAGGAAACAGAGCATTTCGATGAAGCAGCTGCCCACAGGACATCAAGGCTTTACAGAAAAGCATGATACGGAGGTGCTGTTATGATAGACAGTTTCAGAGGAGAATATTACTTTCTCAGCAATTTTTACGAGAGCAAAGTGACTTATGAGGGTGTTACCTATCTCAATAACGAAGCGGCTTTTCAATCCATAAAAACTTTGGATATGGAGGAGCGCAAAAGCTTTGCTTCCCTTGACCCTACGGCTGCCAAAAAGGCTGGAAGAAAGGTCAGCCTGAGGAAAGACTGGGAAAACATCAAGATAAATGTAATGTACGAGATATGCAAGGCAAAGTTCACCCAGAACGAGGAACTGAAAGAAAAGCTGCTTGCCACAGGTGACGAAGAACTTGTGGAAGGCAATAACTGGAACGATAGGATATGGGGTAAGGTGAACGGCGTAGGTGCCAACAATTTAGGTAAGATCCTTATGCGGATCAGAGAGGAGTTAAGACAATGAGCAATTTTGATGCGAAGAAAGTCATGGACGACATCGTAAAATGGATAAGGGAGTATATGGCGGCAAACGCTTCTCCCGATACTAAGGTAGTTATCGGCATATCGGGCGGCAAGGACAGTTCCGTTGCGGCAGGCCTGTGCGTTGAGGCGCTGGGCAAGGAGCGTGTTATAGGCGTGCTTATGCCCCAGGGTGAGCAGTTCGACATCGACTGCAGCAAGCAGCTGGTAGCTCATCTGGGTATAAAGAGCTATGAGATCAACGTTGGAAGCACTGTTGCAGCGCTGCTGGGCGAGTTAGGCAAGGAGCTTGACATCAAGGAACAGGCTAAGGTGAATACTCCCCCGAGAGTAAGAATGACTACCCTCTACGCAGTAGCTGCCTGCGTAGGCGGAAGAGTTGTGAACACCTGCAATATGTCTGAAGACTGGGTAGGCTATTCTACCAAGTTCGGAGACAGTGCGGGAGATTTCAGCCCACTCTCCGAACTGGTGGTAAGAGAGGTCATCGCTGTGGGCGACGCACTGGGCATTCCCTACGAACTGACACACAAGACTCCTATAGACGGTCTTTGCGGAAAGACCGATGAGGACAACCTGGGCTTCACCTATGCCGAGCTTGACAGCTATATCCGAAAAGATACCGACCTCAGCGACAAGCCCGAATTAAAGGCAAAGATAGACGGTATGCACGCAAGAAATCTGCATAAGCTGCTGCCTATGCCCAAGTTTGAATACGACCCCGAATAACAAGAATGCCCCTGTTCAGCACGAACAGGGGCTGTTTTTATCTCATAGGTTTTGTGACAAGCTTAAGCAGAAGTCCAACTATCTGCTCCATTGACTCAACACAGCAGTACTCATATCTGCCGTGGTAGTTGTGCCCGCCCGTGCAGATGTTGGGGCAAGGCAGACCCTTGAAAGAAAGGCTGGAGCCATCTGTGCCGCCGCGGATAGGCTGTATGACAGGCTTAATGCCAAGCTCGTTCATGCATTCAACGGCATTGTCGATAAGGAACATGAAATCAGGCTCTATCTTCTCACGCATATTGTAGTAGGTGTCATTTACTTTCGCAGTGACAACTCCCCTGCCGTATTTCATGTTGAGAAGTTCAGTGATAAGGCCGATAGTTTTCTTCTTGTCCTCGAACTTAGCCTTGTCATGGTCACGGATAAGATATGAGAGCGAAGCATATTCAGTGCTGCCCTCAATGCTCATCAGGTGGAAGAAGCCTTCCCTGCCCTCAGTGAATTCAGGCTTTGCCTCCGCAGGCAGCATATTGTCAAATTCTGCCGCGATACGGGCTGCGTTTATCATCTTGTTCTTGGCCTCACCTGTATGCACGTTTACACCATGTATCTCGACATCAGCCGAAGCCGCATTGAAAGTTTCATACTCCAGCTCACCTATCCCGCCGCCGTCAACAGTGTAGGCATAGTCCGCACCGAAACGCACAAGGTCGAACCTGTCGGTGCCTGCCCCTATCTCCTCATCAGGGGTGAAGGCTATGGCTATCTCGCCGTGCTTTATCTCAGGGTCGGATAAAAGCCTTTCTGCCATGGACATTATCTCAGCCACACCCGCTTTGTCGTCAGCACCCAGCAGTGTGGTGCCGTCAGTGACGATCAGCGACTTGCCCTTATAAGCCTTTATCTCGGGGAAGACCTCTGTTTTCAGGACTATCCCCTGCTTAGAATTGAGCATTATGTCCTCACCGTCATAATCCTCGATGATACGGGGATCAACGTCTTTGCCCGAGGTCTCGGGCGAGGTATCCATATGGGAGATAAATCCCAGGGTCTTTTTCTGCGCCCCGCCGTCATTGGCAGGTATTTTTGCGTAGACATAGCAGTTCTCCTCATCAAGGAAAACATCAGCTGCACCCAGTTCTTTCAGCTCATCATACAGCACCCTTGCCAGGTCGAACTGCTTAGCCGTGCTTGGGTGTGTCTGCGAATCTTCATCAGACTGGGTGTCTATCTTTACATACTTCAAAAATCTTTCTATGACCTTAGTCATCATTACCACTCCTTGCTATACTCTAATTATATCACAACCATGTTGTTAAATGCAAGTAGTCACAAAAATTTCCCGACACCTTTGTGAGATGTCGGGAATTAATATTAATCACCAAAAGAAACGCCCAGCGCTTTTGCGTATTTTACCATCTGATCGTCCTCAGGCACGAACTTGGTCTTGCCTGCAACGTCCTCAAGCTTGTTCTCGGAAACTACTTCCTTTATCATAGCTACAGCATAGCCATACTTTTCCTTAGCTACCAGTTCAGCAGCATGAACACCGAACTTGGTTGCAAGCACTCTGTCGTAAGCAGAGGGGCTGCCGCCTCTGAGCATATGTCCGGGTATGCAGACCCTTGTTTCTCTGCCTGTCATCTGCTCTATCTGCTTGGCTATGCGGGAGGTCGCAGTGGTCAGGCCCTGTTCTGCACGGACCTTTGCACGCTCCTTCTTCTTCATCTTAGCCTCAGCCTTATCGAAGGCGCCCTCAGCTACTGCCATTATGGAGAAGCCCTTGGAATCACGCTTTTCGCAGGCTTCAGCCAGCTTTTCGATATCATAGGGTATCTCAGGTATGACTATCATGTCTGCGCCGCCTGCTATGCCCGAATAGAGGGTGAGCCAGCCTGCCTTGTTGCCCATTATCTCGGCTACCAGTATTCTTCCGTGGGAATTTGCGGTAGAATGTAATCTGTCGATAACATCTGTTGCAGTATCCACAGCAGTGTGGAAACCGAAAGTAACGCTGGTGCCCCAGATGTCGTTGTCGATAGTCTTGGGCAGACCGATGACATTCAGCCCCTCGGTGGAAAGCAGGTTAGCCGTCTTGTGGGTGCCGTTGCCGCCCAGGGTCAGCAGACAATCCAGCTTCTGCTTTTTGTAGGTGGCTTTCATGGCCTTGACCTTGTCAACATTATCATCCTCGATGACCTGCATCATCTTGAAAGGAGTTCTCTTTGTACCGAAGATAGTACCGCCTGTGGTGAGTATGCCTGAAAAATCAGACTGCTTCATCTCCTTGCAGAGGCCGTTGATAAGTCCGTAGTAACCGTCGTGTATACCGATGATCTCTACATCTTCACCGAACTTTTCATAACAGGCCTTAGCCACACCTCTAATAGTAGCGTTAAGTCCGGGGCAGTCACCGCCGCTGGTCAGGATACCTATTCTTCTTTTCATATTATCAATTCCTTTCTCTGGCAAAATTTATCAATACTTATCGTCTTCGTCATCAGTAAATGCAGTTTCACCGTATTGGTCTTCCATACCGCTGTCGGCGGCCTCGGGGGTGAAATCCTCGGCATCATTGTAATCATACTTCATAACACCGCTGATAGGTCTTACCTCGTCGCTGAGCCTGAATCTTGCTATCATGTTCTTGAGTATGAGCGATTGACTTGAAAGCTCTTCGCTGGCGGAGGCTGTACCTACTGACGCGGAAGTGTTAGCTGAAACAACAGAGGATATCTGGACAAGACCTGTGTTTATCTGAGCGATAGCTTCTGTCTGAGCCTCGGAAGCGTCAGAGATGTTCTTTACCAGCGCCTGTATCTCGTTGGAGCCCTCAACTATGCTGCCCAGAGATTCGGCTGTCTTTTCAGCTATCTGTGAACCCTTGGATACAGCAGAGGAAGAATTCTCGATGAGTGAAGCCGTCTGCTTTGCTGCCTCTGCCGAACGGGAAGCAAGTCTTCTCACTTCGTCTGCTACGACACCGAAGCCCTTTGAACCCTCGCGGGCAGCTTCAACTGCCGCATTAAGTGCAAGTATGTTGGTCTGGAAAGCGATGTCATCAATGACCTTGATGATCTTGGATATCTCTTCTGAAGATATGCGTATCTCATTGATAGCGCTGAGCATATTGCTCATGTCATCGTTGCAGGTGCCGATAGCATCAGCATTTCTGGCAACGATAGTGTTTGCGTTCTTGGCGTCATTAGCATTCTGCTCGACCTGCTTTGAAACATCTTTCAGTGTAACGGAAAGCTCCTCTATAGCCGAAGCCTGTTGAGTAGAACCCTGTGACACAGACTGTGCCGAATTAGACACCTGCACCGCCCCTGTGTTGACCTGTTCAGCAGCGGTATTTATAGAAGCAAATGTATCTGACAGTGAATTGAGTATCTCGTTGAAGGTATTCTTTATTTGCTGGAAATCTCCCTTGAAAGTACCCTCCATGCGGTGGCAGAGGTTGCCTTCGGAGATCTGGTTGAGGGCTATGGTGATAAGGTTGATATACTGCCTCAGGCAGACGATAGTTTCCTCCAGTGAGCTTGTCAGTACACCAAGCTCGTCCTTGGAATACCATACATCAACAGGTGCTGAAAGGTTGCCCTGGGCAAGCTGTCTTATACGTGCGGTAGCCGAAACGATAGGCTTTGATATCCTTCTGGAGAATATGATAGAGAGCAGTATAGTCAGCACCAGCAGGATTATGGCTATAATGATTATCCAGCGGAAGGTAACTGATGTCATATCGCTGAAATCATCGGGGGTAAGGGCATAAACTATCATGGAGTTGAAGTAGACCGTATCAGCCGAACCGTAAACATATTCATGTCCGTTGAAGCTGAATTCGCCCGAACTTTCTTTCTTGGATATCATCTGCTGGGCAGCCTCACCGAGAGATTTGAATGATGAGTCGGAGCCTGCGCTGGAGATAAGGTTCACATTTTCAAGCTCGGAAACAGTGTCGGTATGCATCAGAACACTGCCCTCGCTGTCAAGAATGAAAGCGTAACCTGCCTCACCAGTAGAGGCCTTTGCAAAGGTCTCTTCCAGTACAGAAGAATCAATGACGGCAGCCGCTATCAGATCTCTGCCGCCCTTGAAAAAGCTCTGAAGTACACAGAATTTGCGGCCTTTCCTGTTGTTGCGGTTGTAGTAATATAGCTTGCTGACGACAGGTGACTGCTGCTGCACGGCCTTATCTATATATTCCCTCTGTATAAGTGAAAAATCATCATTATTTGTGGAATACATCATCTGTCCCGCAGAACCGATTATGGAATAAGAGATCTTGCCCTGCAGCTCATCAGGAAACTGTCCCGCAAGAACTTCGACCATCTGTTCCTCGTCTTCGGCATAGGTAAATGCCGTGCTGGAACAAGCCTGGTACATATCATTGACATATTCCTGCACCGAGCCGTTGAAATTGTTGGCACCCTGTATAGCCAGCGGCTTCGCCGAACTCATGAGTGTGTCCTTGGTGGTCTTGCTTATGGCTTTTATAGCCACAAAATCCAGGACAAAAATGATGACCAATGCTGCAACGAACATTATCAGCAGCAATTTTGTACGAATTGTTTTCATCGCGGTACCTCCCCGTTAAAAAATTTATCAAAATGCTTAAATTCATATTTCATCTGAATAAAAGTATATCATATTTGCACAATTTTTTCAAGAGCGTAAAGTCATTTTTTTGAATTTTTTCAGAAGAAACAGCATATATACTAAAAGAAAGGTGCCAAATATATTATTCTTGACATGGAGGTATAGCAGTGTTCAAAACGATAAAACTCAGCAAACTGCTTGTTGCAGTGCTTGCAATGCTTGTACTGTCAGCGGGCGCTTTCACCTGTTTCAGCGGGAAAGCACAGGTGAACAAAGAAGAAAAGTCAGCAAGGGAAGGCATAGAAGTACCTATAATAATGTATCACAGCGTACAGCTTGACCCCGACAAATGCAATGAATACACAGTTACACTTGACCAGCTGGAAAGTGACATAGAATATATAAAGCAAAATAACTTTACACCTGTTTTCATGAATGACCTCATAAGATATGTCAACTATAACGGCGAGCTGCCTGACAAGCCGATCGTCTTGACATTTGATGACGGCTTTTACAACAATTATGAGTACATGATAGGTCTGCTTAAAAAGGAGAAAGTCAAGGCAGTGATATCAGTTGTGGGGTCATATACGATAAATGCCTCCGAAAGCGGCGATGTACCCTCGGCTGCATACTCATATCTGCGGTGGTGCGATATAAACGAGATGAGAGAAAGCGGCTACTATGAATTCTGCAACCACAGCTACGATATGCACAAGCTGGAAGACAGGAAAGGTGTGCTGAAACGCAGTGATGAGTCCCCCGACGCTTACCGCCATGCCCTGATAACAGATATAGACGGGTTGCAGAAGCTGTTTGAAACAAACTGCGATTTCAGGCCTAATGTTTTCACATACCCCTACGGCTTCAACAGCGAAGCCTCCGAAGAAACCCTGAAAGCCCTGGGTTTTGAGGCTACCCTTGGTGTGGAGGAAAAGCCTAATTACATAGTAAAAGGCTGCAGCGAATGTCTTTACAGGCTGAACAGATATAACCGTTCGGGACTGACAGATACTGAAAGCTTTATGAAAGTTGTGCTTGGAAACAGTGAAAACAGTTGACCTCACTGAAAATCTGTTGTATAATATAAAGACAGAGATATATAGGAGGTACAACATGAAACTAAAAACCATCGCCTGCACGTTAGCGGCCGCAGCCCTCATGCAGATGACCGCAGCCGCAGACACTATTGAAACATTGAATGTTCCGTCTTCTCAGATAACAGGAGATACTTTCCCTGTTCAGATAACCATTAACTCAGACCAGAACATTGGCTATATGCAGGCTGTACTTAATTATGATGACAGCATCATCGAATTTGTTGACGGTGATGCCGTTGGCGGAGGTGGTGCAATAACCGTCAACACCTTCCCCATGTCGAACCCTGACCAGATCGATTGTGTGCTGAATTTCAGGGCTGTCGGAGAGGGCTATTCAGATATAACCCTTGGCAACGGATATGTTTTCTCACCTGACGGCATTGTTCTTGCGGAACTGAATTCTACCGCTTCTGTGGAAGTGATTTCCGACCAGCCTCAGCAGCCTGATGATGCGGAGGATAAAGACACCCCCGATGCTCCCGCAGAAACAGTTTCGCAGGAAACAGAAAGCAAGCCCGAAGATGACAGCAGCGAGGCAGCAGTGACTTCTGCGCCCGATGAGAGCGTCCACGAGTCACAGGCAGAAACTCAGCCTGAAACTTCTCAGCCCGAGGCTGCTGTTGTCCCAAAGGGCTACCTTGCTTCCCTATCCTGTGATGCAGGTGTGCTTGACCCTGCATTTTCCTACGATGTATTTGCGTATACCGTTTACGTTGACAGTGATACCGAGAACGTCAAGTTCAATGCTGTCCCATCAGACACAAATGATGTCATAACTTATTCATCAGACGGAAAGCTTGACCATGGCAAGAATGTAAGGAAGATAACTGTGACCTCCGATGAGGGCACAGAAACTGTTTACACAGTTACTGTTTTCCGTGATGAAGAGGGCGCGGACAGCAGCAGTAAAAGCGACAGTTCCGACGGAAAAACTGAGCGCGATAAGTTCAAAGATCTGCTGAACCCTGCGCTGGCAATTATTCTTGTGACACTTGTGGTGGCTCTGTTCATAGTCATCATGTGGATAAAGAGCCTTGGCAAAAACAAGAAAGGCAAGAGAAAGAAATGAATGATAAAGCCCGAAAGCTTGCACTTTCGGGCTTTTTTTATCAGAAGTCTATTATCCTGAAATCCTTGAAAAATGTTCCGCTGTCCTTTATCTTTTCGTCATCAAGGTGGAGAGTCATGGGGTAAAGTACCCTGACAGCACCGTCCTCATAGGAAAGATAGGGCGTGAAATCCTTGCTTATCTCATACCCGGGAGGAAACTGGTTTGACACCCAGCCGGGGTCAGTAGAATAGACAAAGATACGGTCACGGGCATAGTCTGAGGCTATGGAATGGGTCATCATATTCAAAGAAGCTTTAGCCATATTGGTGTGGACATGGCGGGCTAGCTTCTGCTTGGTATTGAACCTGCCCTCGACCGAACTTACATTGAGTACAAAAGTGTTCACCTTACTGCTGTAAGCCAGACAAACCCGCAGGCCGCTTGTCAGCATGAAAGGCGCTGTCACATTTATCAGCTGTACTTCCAGCAGCTCCTGTGGGGTTATCTCCTCAGACTTTCTTACCCAGGAGTTGTTGTTATCGGTCTCGCCGTAATCTACCGCATTTATGCTTGGCATGATAGAAAAGCTGTTTTCTGCCTGCACCATGGGAAACAGCTTGCTGCTCTCAAGCCGAAGCTCGCTTTCGTGGGCGATAAGCTGTCGGTAATATTCATTTGATCTCTTCACCGTCTGGGCAGCGTTGTTAACGAGGATATCCAGCTTTCCGCCGCACTGCACCTTTATCTGCTGAATAAGCTCATGCAGGCGGTCAACACGCATAAGGTCAAAGCCTATTATAGTAAGCCTGTCCCTGAATTTTTCATAGTCGGGCTCCTGCATATATTTTTCCAGGGCAGACCTGGGATATCTGGTAACGGCGATGACATTGGCACCCTGTCTTAACAGCCTCAGACACACAGCATAGCCTATCTTTATGCGGCCGCCTGTGACAAGAGCATTCCTGCCTGTCAGGTCGCAGAAGACGCCACGCATCTCATCGTTGAGCGCTCTGCACTCGGGACAAATGCCGTATTCCTCCATATTCCGTTTTCTGCACATCAGACATATCCTCATGCTGTTCCTCCGCACCGACTAAGCTTAGCTGTCGGCATTTAATGTTATAATACACTGATGATTATAGCACAGCATGATAAAAAAGTCAAACTGTTCAGGTCATGAACTCGACCTTTCCCGAGTACCTTGCCCTGTCTATGACTTCGTTGAAATCATTGCAAAGCACCGAATATTTCAGATCTTCCCCGATCCTTACAGCGCCGCAGTGCAGCGAGACCGGGACTACTCCGCCGGAATATGCCACCTTATCACCGTTCCGTGAAAGCACTTTTTCCGCCAGGACTGATACTTTGTCAGTATCGCAGCTTTCGGTGATCATGGCAAACTCATCACCGCCAAGCCTCAGGCAGATCATGTTATCCTCAGCAGCTTCATTTATCCTGCGGAAAGCTTCCAGTATGACCTTATCCCCAGCTTCTCTGCCAAGCTGCTCATTTACGGGCATAAGGTTGATGACATCAAAACACAGGACGTAAGTACCTGCCTTAGAACCAAGATAATCATAGAATTCGCTGATATCGTACTTCTTGACTCTCATATAATCATTCCTCTCAACATACTCAGGGTTAAGGGCGGGATAAAGACCGCAGTCGCCTTTCCAGTTTTTCCTGAACTTTGATGGTGACACGCCCCATACCTTAGTAAAGGCCCGTGTGAAGACTTCGTGGGAGTTATAGCCGTATTTCATGGCAGCATCAAGCACCGAGATCTCATGCTCCATAAGGTCTCGGCCTGCAAGGGTAAGGCGACGCTTCTGGATATACTCTTTTATGCTGTAGTGAGTGCAGTATTTCCAGGTCTTCTGAAGAGAGGAAAGCGAAACATAACAAGCCGCAGCGATGTCCTCCTGTGATATCTCCTCACAAAGATGACTTTCGATGTACCCCAGCGCAGTTACGAACGTTGTAAAGCCGTGGTCAAATCTCTGTTCTTCTTTAGTTGTCATATGTTTCACCCCTTTATTGAGATATCAGTATATCTACTATAGTTCTATTATAGCACGCTTTTTCATAACTGTCTTGATTTTTTGAGTATTTCAAGAAAATAATCCTGCCAGGGTCTCGCCTATAAGTTCCCCCGAATACTGAGCCTGTTCTAAGGAGTTGCCGTGGCTGCCGACTTCAATGAGAAGAGCCCCTGTGGAAAGATCCTGATTATAGAACCTCGTATCAAAGAGTACAGGCCGTGTCAGGCCGTTATGCTCACTTTCAAGCCGTGACTGAAGCTTGCAGGCAAACTTGAAGTTCTCCCTGAAATCAGGAAGATCACCAGAACCTTCATCAGCACAGGATATGAGCATTATCTGCGCCGCTTCCCTGCCATCTATATCTGCCACGGGAGCAATTCTGGTGCCGTCCTCCCGTTCAATGCCGTCACGGTGAACATCAAGACATACCTTTATTGAGGGATACTTCGCAAGTATCTTCTGTACAGCATCTCGGCTGGAATAATAAGCGTCATCATAGCTGGGCTGGTCATGGACAAGAGTATCGTGAATATAGGGAACGCCTGCCTCGTCCAGCTTGGCGCATATCCTGTCGCCTACCGAGATTATGTTCTTGTCACGCTCAGTGGTCTTGCCGTAAAAATCCTTGTCATACCATTCTTTGTCCTCCAGCGCAAAGCTTTCGGTGGCATGAGTATGGTAGATGAGTATGACAGGCTCGCCCTCGTTGAACTCCGTGTCAAAAGGCAGGTCTTCCCTGCTGAGTTCGATCAGTTCCCTGTTTGGTATATCAGTGCAGTTACGCACCTGTCCTCCGCCGTCAAGGTCAAAGAAAGCGTCATCATCATAGTGACCATAGGTGTACTTTTGTATGACCCCGTCATGGTCAGTAAGACCTGTGGGGTATGGTATGAGGTCATTGATATCATCTGCGGGCAAGGGGCTGGGTATCTCGGCAGAAGTCCGTTCCGGCTCAGTTTCCTCTTTTGCTGTAGCGATATCCCAGTATGAAAACTCAGATATCTCTGCCCCCGCAGGTACAGCCTGCTTTGGACCCACAGACTTTTTCCTTTCTTTCACCAGCATTAACCTTGAAGCTCCCTCAGCTATAGCTGTGAACTTATGGGAGTATCTGGCAAAGCCGAAAATTGTCATAGGCAACACAAAAGCCCCGAAGATAACAAGCACAGCCCGTCTGCAAACAATTTTTAGTTCCATAAAACCACCTCAGGATAATTATATTCGGGACAGGCAGTATTATGCGAACAAAACTCAGAACAACTGCATATGATAATAAAAACGGAGGATCACATGGACTATCTTATACTTGTCAACAACCTTGAACCCCTGCCAGCAGGGTATTCAGACGGGCTTACGCTCAGAGAAGTCAGGGGAAAGCTATTTGAGAGCGTAACAGCAACACACCTTGAAAAGCTGCTTACCGCTGCTGAAAATGAGGGCATTTACCTAAGTGTGATATCAGGTTATCGCAGTGAAGACTACCAGCAAATGCTCTGGGAAAAGGAGATCAGCGCGGAAATGGGCAGAGGGCTGAGCTACAAAGAGGCGGCAGCAAAAGTCGGCAAGACCCTGGCACTTCCCGGGTGCAGTGAGCACAGCACAGGTCTTGCGGCTGACTTTGGTGTGCGGGGCAGCGATGATATCGATCCCCGCTTCAATCGCACTGCCGAGGGCAGGTGGCTGTGCCGAAACTGCGCAGAATTCGGCTTTATACTGCGATATCCCCCCATGAAAGAGCATATCACGGGCATCGATCATGAGCCCTGGCATTTTCGCTATGTGGGGCATGAAGCAGCTGAGCTCATGACCCGCAGCGGTATCTGCCTGGAAGAATTTCTGCATTTTTACTCGGATAAATATACTTCTTGCTGAAAAGTATGTGAAATGCTTGACTTTACTTTGTGAATGTAGTATAATTATCACTATAAAAATATAGATTAGAAAGGACGTGCAGAAAATGTCAAAAAAGTATTCTGAGAGGAAGTCCTTCTGGGCTTTGATGGGCGGCCTGCTGCTGGTGGTCGCTTCTACTGCATATTTAGTGTATAAATATTTCGAGGAAAAAGAGCATTACGAAAAGTGGAAAGACTACGACGAATGCGGAATCTGATATTTATCCGACCCGAGAACATCGGGTCGTTTTTTTGTCTGTAAATATCCACTTTCTGGAAATCGGGATAAAACAAAAAGGCAGTCTGTTGACTGCCTCCTGCTTGTGTAAAAATTTTGGAGAGGATGAAACGAGCTAAGAGTAATTTCTTAGTGTTCATTCTTTTCTTTCTTTGTTCTACATCTAAAATTATAATGCATAACGGCATTTTTTACAAGAACAAAGCTATTACATATTGTTGCATTTAGATTACAAATGATTGCAATTTGTAATAATTCAGAAAATCAAAATTTTAAACCACGCCGTACTGCTCGCGGTAAGCCTTCATCTGCTCCAGATACTCCTTACCGTCAACAATGCCGTCTTCAATGGCCTTGATGATGTCGTTCATATTAACGATGGAGTATACCTTGACACCGTAGTCCTTGTATGCCTGCTGTACAGCGGAAAGCTCAGTGTTCAGAGCCTTTTCCATACGGTCAACAGTGATGACCATGCCTGTTACGTTAACGTCAGCAGCACTCTTCAGCTTGGGCATGGACTCACCCAGTGCCTTGCCCGAAGTCATAACATCGTCGATGATGACTACCTTTTCGCCGTCAGTCAGCTTCTTGCCGACGAACATACCGCCCTCGCCGTGATCCTTGGCTTCCTTTCTGTCAAAGCAGTAAGAAACATCATAGCCGAACTTGTTGCTCAGGGCCACAACAGCAGATACTGCCAGAGGTATACCCTTATAAGCAGGTCCGAAGAGAGTCTCAACGGGGATATCGTTATCCTTTATGCACTCAGCATAATACTCGCCCAGCTTAGCCAGCTGTGCGCCTGTCTTATAGTTGCCGCAGTTGATGAAATAAGGGGCTTTTCTGCCGCTTTTCAGTGTGAACTCACCAAAGGTCAGCACACCGCTGTCTACCATGAATTTGATAAATTCTTCCTTGTAAGTCATAAAGCATTTTCCTTTCGGTAATTGATGAGTATATTATACCACACTTTATTTCAGATTTCAAGAGGCTGTCATTTTTTAGCTGTAATAATATATCCGCCGCAGTTGTCCTCAGATACCTTTACTTTGTAACCCTCGGGTATCTCAAGGGTATTACCCTGCTGGCGGGAGATGATATAGCCGCCGTACTCATAGTATCTGCCGACCTCAAGGCTGCCTATATACTCTTCAAGGGTCAGACCGTTATCAGTGATTATCTCAGCATGGGGCATACCCACGTATCTGTAATGCCAGGGTTCGTAATCAATACCCGTTATGTCTGTTTCCATGGGCGGATACCTGAGTATGAAACCGTGGTCTGCCGCATGGGCGGTAAGGTATCTTCCTCCGTCACACTTGTTTATCGCAGCACCCGCATAACTCTCAAAATAAAGGTCCTGTGCCAGACCTGTTTCATGCTCACTGCAAGCTTTCGGAAGAGCTGTACTGCTTCCCTGCTCGTCGAAGATCTCCTCCTGCTCGTCAGCATCACGGTATGATGACATCACATACAGCTTTTCGCCTGTGTGCTCCGAGATATCCTTTGAAAGCTCGGCAAAGCTGTCCACTGAAAATGCTGACATGATCACTCCGCTGTCCTTATACTCTTCCAGTGAGGGAGCATATTCTTCGGGCAGAGGGTGTTCTCTGTTGACCAGCATAAGCTCACTGCTTACCTTCATGCTGTCAGCATCTGCCTGCTTGAGATGAAGCTCATCTGCACTGACTTCATCCAGTGAAAAACTGCCCAGCGTATATTTGAGAGCCTGTTCGCAGTATACTCTCTTGTCTGGTCTTATCATAAAAAATCCGGTGACCATAGTTATCACAGCAAGCCCTGCCGCAACTACAGAGGCGGCCGTTATGCTTTTCTTTTTCATTTTGTATCTCCTCTCTTATGATTTCAGCACCCCTAAAGGAGTGCTGAAAAAAATTATAATATATCTTTCTCTTCGTTCTTTTCTTCCTCTTTTATTTCTCTTATGGGAAGAGTCAGTATGGCCTTGAACATATCGCCGTCAAGCTCTATGTCGAAGGTACCGCCGCAGGCCTCAGTGAAGCTTTTTGCTATGGAAAGCCCCAGACCGCTGCCGCCGTCTGTTCTTGACTTATCTCCGCGGACGAACCTTTCTGTTATCTCGTCCGCGGTAAAGTCGATCGGGTAGGAGGATGTATTCTTGGCTATGAATACAACGCTGTTATCTTTACGGGTAAGTTCAAGGAATATCCTTGAGCCCTCCATGGAGTATTTCAGTGCATTGTCGATAAGGTTCTGCAGAACTCTGTAAAGCTTGGCACCGTCACCCATGACAGGTGCTGTTTGCTCGGTCACTGTCAGCTTTATCGTTTTTCCGCTGCTCGAAATTTTATCTTCGGCATCGGCATAACTCTGGTTGAACAGCATTACAAAATCAAGCTCTTCCATATTTACATCAATGCCGCTGGTAGCTTTTGCCAGGCTGAATACATCGGCAACTATACTTTTTAGCTTCTGGGATTTCTTGTCAAGTATCTCCACATAGGCCGCGGCTTCATCGTCAAGCTCGGATTTTTTCAGCAGGTCGATGTAGCTGATTATGGAGGTCAGGGGCGTTTTCAGGTCATGGGAAACATTGGCCACCAGCTCTATCTTCATACGCTCGGACTTCAGCCTTTCCTCGACCGCTTCATTGACAGCCTCTGATATGCTCTCAAGCTTGTCTATATCCGCCTTTATCTCGGAGTTATCAGCGATCTCCTCGTCAAAGGGCTCGTCATGTTTAAGCGCATCTATACGTTTTTCCAGCTTTGATATCTCACCTGCCAGGAAAAGATTTCTTACAAGCATATAGATCGTGTAAACACCCGCTGCAAAGATCAGCAGTAAAACTACGCCTTCAAAGTCCCAACTTTCTGCGGCAATAAGAACTATTACAGCTGCCACCGCTATACCACATATGATAAATGTATTTATCGTTCTTCTTTTCAGCTTTTCACCCGCAGGTATCAGTCTTATCTTCTGATATATCGCGGTAGAATGATAGTAGTTGGTAAGCCGCCTTATAAGCTTTGGCAGGCCGAAGCTCTTTCTCAGCCTGCCGCCGAAGACAGTTCGCAGTATCTGCATGAGTATGAATATATCTGCAGCTGAGAGCAGCAAGCCTGCGGCAAAGTACACCACGTTCCCGATCAGCGCCGAACGTGTGATGGAATGCAGGGGCTGTGTAAACGAACTATAACTGTAGATATGTCCGCTTACGAGATATGAGGATATGAGGACGAATGCCAGCAGCAAAAACTCAATAGGCACCCTGCCCGAAAACAGCTGTCCCTCTTCCCTGCAAAGACCACTTATCACTGCAGCCGCCGCAAGGTAAAGTATCATCAGCAATGCCAATACTGCCGATACTGTTTCGATATTTCTGTACAGCTCGTACTCGCTGACTTCACGGGCATAAGCCGTGCTGTATTCCTCCAGCAGACCCGCTTTAGGCGCTATGAATACTGTCAGCCCCGAGGTTTCACCTGCATAGGCCTTGTAGTCGGGCATTTCAAAAATTGAACGGGAGTAGAAAACTCCCTCCTCATTCTGCCACATAGTATCATATATTTCAGGTTCATAAATGACGGTATCGGTCTTGATGTCCGTGTATTCCTGTCTGGCTATCCGACCTTCCTCGGTCGTCTCGGGATATGCAAAAAACCTTATAGGCTCATGGTTTCCGAAATTGAACACGTATCTTCCGTAGCTGTCATGATACCAGCCGCCCATGGGCAGGAAGTTATCCGGGTAGGCTTCATCTGTGTAATCAGCAGAGAGCTTTCCGTCTTCCACCGTCTTGTAGCTGTAATATAGCATTGACCCCGAGGAGGTCATATCAGAAGTCATCACATCATCTGCACGGAGTATATAAGAAGAAAAGCTGTCCTGTAGTCTGCTGAGCCGTTCTTTCTCTGTCATGCCTTCGCTGATGACATCGGAGGTAAGATTTGTCGCAAACAAGGTCATGTCCTCTGCCTGAACTTCTTCCGCCGTTTCTTCAGCTGTCATTTCGCTGTCAGTGCTTTCTTCATCTTCGGAAAGCTCATCTGCCGCAGCATCACGGGGCCTTGTGTACGAAACATAGTAATCGAACATATCCGATACAGGCCTTATCCCTTTATCGGTCTTCTTGTAGCCATAGTGATTGTAATCAAGATAGTACAGCAGGTCGGACATGATGTATTTATTGCCCATGTAGTTCATTTCTTCATCGCAGTTGGCAAGCTCGCATATCCCGAGTATGCAAAGCTCCTCATACATATCTTTCAACTGATCTCTGTATTCTTCCGATGACGCATAGCTGGTCTCTATCTCGTCATAAGCGTCCGCTTTCCTCAGGGAGTAGCTTTTGTTTCTCGCTGTCGCTTCGCTGAAAAGCATAGTTCCGCTGAACACGCAGGCCAATATGAATGCTGTGATCCTTGCAGCCCTCGGGAAGAACCTAGCTGCATTTTTCGATTTTATAGCCAATGCCCCACACCACTTTCAAATATCTCGGGTCCTTCGGGTCGATCTCTATTTTCTCCCGAATATGTCTTATATGTACCATTACCGTATTCTCCACCGCATAGGCATCTTCGTTCCAAACCTTGCGGTATATCTCCTCCGCCGAAAATACACGGCCTGCATTCTCCATGAGCAGTTCAAGTATCTTCAACTCGGTCGCTGTCAGCCTGACGGGCTCTCCGTCCACCGTCACCTGCTTGGCGCTCTTGTCAAGCTCCAGACCGCCTATTTTTATAACGTCCGTTTTGTTTATGCTGCCTATGTCCCCCAGCTGTATATACCGCCGCAGGCTGCTCTTCACCCTGGCGATGAGCTCCATAGGGTTATAGGGTTTGGTGATATAGTCATCCGCCCCCATGGAAAGCCCTAGTATCTTGTCAGTATCCTCAGACTTGGCAGACAGAACGATTATAGGGATATTGCGTTTATCTCTTATCTTCATTATAGCCGAAAGACCGTCCATGCGGGGCATCATCACATCTATGAGGATAAGCTGTATATCGTTCTCAGCCAGCTTCTCCAGCGCTTCTATACCGTCATATGCCCTGATAGTATCATAGCCTTCCATCTCCAGCAGCTTCGCGATAGCCGCCACGATATCCCTGTCATCGTCCACTACTAATATCTTTGCTGCAAGCTGTTCCATAACGTCATGTCCTTTCCTTGTATGCTTATATAATAAGCTATTATTCTTAAATTGAAGTTGATAGAATTCTTAAGATTAACTTAAATTATACCACAAATCCCGTCTCAATGCAACTAAAAAGCGGCAGAAAACATATCTGCCGCTAACAATTATTTATTGATGTATTCGAGACTTGATACTTTCCATGGCTGCAAGTGCTTCGGTAGGTATCCCTATTTTCTTATTGTCGCTCTCATGCTGTATCACCACATTTCACGCGATTGTTCTTACAACGTATACGACCGCTGAGATAAGCACTGCAACTTCCACTATACCCAAGACAGCCAAGCCTGTAACTCTTAAAATCTTTTTCATGATACTTAACACCCTTTCGTATTTATGCTATACATAGCGGATCGCTAATATCAGAATGCCGATCGTACCGGCTGTCTGTATAGTCTGTAGACCAGTTTATCGACTTTGACCAGAAGTCGATAAACTGGTCTTTTTTTGAGCAAGTCCTGCAATCCGAGTACCACGATCAACAACAACGAAGGCTTTGTTTTATCATAGTATAGCATATCCTTTCGGAAAATCAAGAATAGTAAATTTTTACGGCAACAATAACAAAGCTTTAGGCCTGATCTTCACATTGGAAACAATACAAAATTCCAAATCATAAGTATTTTAACATTGGATAATTCGTCGAAAAAAGGTGCATTTTGTTGACACAGGTATAATTATTTGATATACTTAACTTTGTAATAAGGACCATTTTGTTTTGAGGAGAGTTTAAAATGAATAAAAAGATTTTAGCGGTCATGGCCGCATTTTTAATGTGCGCAGGACTTTCCGCCTGCAGCGAAGCACCTGCCGAGAACGAGAGCAGTGAGGCCGAGAAGACCATAGCCGCAGCAGACCCTGTTGTTCCCGATGAAGAAACTACCCCCGATGAAGAGACCACCCCTGATGAAACTACAACCGAGGAAGAAACAACATCTGCTGAGGTAAATATAATAGAGAAAAGCTCAGATGACGGTCTGCTGACCACCACCTCAAATCTCGTGCCCCTTGATGATGAGTACGGCTTCTATCTGGAGCTGGATCTTTCAAAGGAAAAGCTCGATGAAGATACAACAGTTTCTCTGTATGACGCTAAAGGGCAGAAGGTCGCTGAGATGATGGACGACGGCGATATGGACGAAAGCGGCGACAGAACTGCAGATGATGGTATTTACAGCTGTTTCTTCAAGCCTGAGTCAGATGAATGTGAGACCTATGAAGTGACCGCTGAGTACGGCGACAAGACCTCGAACATGGTAAGGCTGCGCACTTACACCGATGACATACCCGAGGAACTTTCAGAAGATTTTAACGGTGTTATGGAAGAATTCAGCAAGATATCGGAAAAGTACTCAAATACTCTTGGTGAATACAGCAGCGAAAATGCAGTCAAGGCTACCAAGGAAGCCACTGCGCTGGCAGAGAAGCTTTACGCTGACGGCAGGATAGTTTCCTACCGTTCAGGTGACGGCAATGTTGTCATCAAGCACCTCTGCGGCACCACTTATATATTCTCGACCGAGACCATGAAATAGCATAAAAAACAAAGCAGCAATGGACGCGATGTTCATTGCTGCTTTTTACTGTCTTAATCTGCTGCGAACTGGGAATTGTAAAGCTCGCTGTAAAAGCCGCCTTTAGCCATAAGGCTGTCATGAGTTCCCTGCTCGATGATATGTCCTGACTTCATGACTATGATGTTCTCTGCCTCCTTGATAGTGGAAAGGCGGTGGGCGATGATGAAACTTGTCCTGCCTTTCATCATCTTGGCAAAGGCACGCTGTACTATTATCTCGGTACGGGTATCAATGGAAGATGTAGCTTCGTCAAGTATTAGCATGGGGGGCAGCTTAAGCATTACCCTGGCGATACATAAAAGCTGCTTCTGACCCTGGGAGAGAGTGCTGAAAGCATCGGATATGACCGTATCATAGCCCTTTGGCAGGCGCTTTATAAAGCTGTGGCAATGGGCTGACTTTGCGGCTGCTATTACCTCATCATCGGTGGCATCGGGTTTCCCGTAGCGGATATTGTCACGGATAGTCGCCGTTTTCAGCCAGGTCTCCTGCAGCACCATGCCATACATTGAGCGCATGGAACTTCTGGTGCATTCTGTTACAGGTTTGCCGCTTATCCTGATCTCGCCGCTGTCAGTATCATAAAAGCGCATCAGCAGATTTATCATAGTAGTCTTGCCGCATCCCGTTGGGCCGACGATAGCCGTGCGCTCACCTGCCTTGACATGGAGATTGAAGTCCTCGATAAGCTTTATCTCAGGGTCGTAGCTGAAATATACGTGTTCAGCATCAACAGTGCCGTCTACCTCGTTAAGCACATATGCGTCAGATGTATCGGGTATCTCCTCTTCCTCTTCGATAAGGTCAAAGACACGTCTTGCAGATGCCAGCGCATTTTGCAGCTCAGTGATGACCCCGGATATCTCGTTGAAAGGCTTGGTGTACTGGTTGGCATATGTCAGGAAACTGGAGAGATTACCGACTGTAAATCCGCCGCCGTTGAACACTGTCAGGGCTCCGATAATGCCTACAGAGGTATAGACAAGTCCGTTGACGAAACGGGTGCAGGGGTTTGTCAGTGAGGAGAAGAATATGGCCTTAACGCCCACATTTTTTAGCTTCTGATTATAGACATCAAATCTTTCCTCGGCTTCGTCCTCATAGGAGAAAGCCTGTACGGTCTTAAGGTTTCCTGTTACTTCCTCCACCAGTGATGTGAGTTCGCCGCGTGCTTCGGATTGCTTGTGGAAAAGTACAAAGGTATTGCGGGCAATAAATCTTGCCACGAAAAGGGACAGGGGTGTCAGGAAAATAACTATCAGGGATATCTTGACATTTATCGTCAGCATGAAGATTATAGTACCAAAAATTGTACATATTCCCGTAAACAGCTGGGCAAAGCCCATGAGCAGACCGTCTGATATCTGGTCGATATCGGTAATGATACGGCTGATTATATCACCGTGGGGGTGGGCATCGATGTAGGACAGGGGCAGCTTATCCAGCTTGGCGAAGGCCTCGTTGCGGATATCTCTTACAACGAAGAAGGTTATCTTGTTGGTGCATAGGGACATCAGCCACTGGGAAAGGGCTGTTATGGAAACAGTGACAGCAAGCTTGATAACGATAGACAATAGCTTGTGAAAAACCACCTGTCCTCTGCCGACCATGACATCGACAGCCTGACCGATGAGTATAGGCGCATAAAGGGTCGTGGCAACAGTTACCAGAGCCAGCACCATGGACACGACAAACAGCCAGATATATGGCTTTGCATAAGCCAGCAGGGGCTTAAGAACGGGCTTTTGTTTTATGCTTTGCTTAGCCAATCTCCTTCACCTCCTTTTCGGAAAGCTGTGACAGACATATCTCCTTATAGATATCACAGCTGCGGTAGAGGTCACGGTGGGTGCCTATACCTGCTATCCTGCCGTCATCAAGGACGATTACCTTATCAACGTTTTTGATCGAGGATATCCTCTGGGAAACGATGAACACTGTCATGCCCTCTGTTTCCTCGGCAATGGCCTTTCTCAGCCTTGCATCGGTGGCAAGGTCAAGGGCTGAGGCGGAGTCATCGAGAATGACTATCTCGGGCGAACCCACAAAAGCCCTTGCAATTGTCAGCCTCTGGCGCTGACCGCCTGAAAGGTTTTTACCCTCCTGATTTATCATAAGGTCGAGCTTACTTTTCTTTTCCATGACAAAGTCGTAGGCCTGGGCTATTTTCAGAGCCTTTATCAATTCTTCGTCAGTGGCTGACTTATCCCTCCAGCGCAGGTTATCACGGACAGTTCCCTTGAACAGCACTGCACGCTGGGGCACCAGGCCGATCTTATGGCGAAGCTGTTTAAAGGGATATTTTTTTACATCTTCACCGTCTACCAGTACCTGACCCTTTGATACATCGTAAAAACGAGGTATAAGGTTGATGACCGAGCTTTTGCCCGAACCTGTACCGCCTATGATGCCCACGGTCTCTCCCCTGCTTACGGTGAAGCTTATGTTTTCCAGGGCATACTCCTCGCTGTCGTGGTAGGAGAAGCTTACATCGCGGAATTCAACTGCGGGGGCAGACTTATCTTCTGTGACCTCAGTACAGCCCTCATCTGAAACGGAAGGCTTTATATCAAAGACATCATTTATGCGTATGGCAGAAGCCTGCATTTTCGTGATGTTGGTGACAAGTATACTCATGGCAAGAAGTGCCAGCAGTATCTGGTTCATGTAGTTTATCAACGCTACCATATCGCCCTTGGTAAGTGCGCCGCTGTCAACAGACTTTCCTCCCGCCCACAGCAGAACGACAACTGCAAAATTCACGATAACGTAGGTCAGGGGGTTCATGAGAGCGCTTATCTTTCCTGCGGCTATCTGCAGGTCTTTCAGTTCATCGTTGAGGGAGAAAAACTCCTTCTCCTCGTCCTTCTGCCTGGAAAAAGCTCGGATGACTCTTGCGCCTGTCAGTGCCTCCCCCGTCAGCAGATTTGTGCGGTCAAGGGTCTTCTGGATATGCTTGTATCTCGGGATAGTAATGCTCATTATCTTATAGATGACGAAGGCAAGACAAGGCGCTGCCACCAGGAAAATGAACGTCAGCTTTACAGAAAAAGTAAAGGCCATGATTATGGCGCCTACCACGATAAAGGGTGAACGCAGCAGAAGTCTTAACAGGATATTTACACCGGACTGGGCGGTGTTTATATCGGCGGTCATGCGGGTTATGAGGGTGCTGCTGCCTATACTGTCTATCTCGGCATATGAGAATTTGTTGATATGGTGCAGAAGGTCTGTACGCAGTGCCGTACCAAATCCCACAGAAGCCTTTGCGGCAAAATACTGGGCTGTCAGCGCACAGGATAATCCCAGCACGCCCAGCAGCACCATTATGCCGCCCATGCGCAGGATATAGCTGATATCTTCATTTACTATACCGATATCTATTATACGCTTCATCACAACAGGCACCGCAAGTTCAAAGCAGGCCTCGATCAGCTTGAACAGGGGGCCTATGATACTTTCCTTTTTGTAGTTTTTCAAATATCTGAACAATCTGAACATTTTATTTCTCCATACATGATTTGACGGACAGCACCTTACTGTCCGTCAGAACATTATTTTTTCTTTTTAACCTTTACCTTTACGACGGAATAACGCGATGAACCTTGACCACAAGCTTTTTTTTTTACAGGTCCCTCGGGCTTTGGCTCAGGCTGTACTTCTTCGGGAGCAGACTTTTCCTCCTGAAGTGCCACAGGCTCGGGGGCGGGCTGAGGCTTCGGCTTGGGCTTGGGAACATTTGCGTAAGCCTCGGCAAAAAGTCTGCCCTGGGCATCTACCGCAGGCTCGGTATGTTTGCTCATGAGATATGTGCCGTCGGGCTGCATATCTCTTGCCTTGACGTTATCGTTCATCTGGGTATCGAATAGGTCGAGTATCCGCTTTTTGATATCTTCATCAAGAACTGGGGCGGCCACTTCCACACGGCGTGTCGTGTTCCGGGTCATGTAGTCAGCGGAGGATATGTAGACATTCTTCCTGACACCGCTGCCGAAAATATATATCCTTGCGTGTTCAAGGTACCTGCCGACGATAGAGCGTATGCGGATATTCTCCGTCACCCCCGCAACACCTGCCACAAGGCAGGAGATACCTCTTATCATCATCTCGACCTTTACACCTGCCTGGGAGCATTCGATGAGCTTATCTATGATGACCTTATCTGTGAGGGAATTTAGCTTTGCGCCCACATAGCCCTCTCCGCCTGCTTTTGCTATGGCGATCTCATTATCCATCATTTCCAGCACACGGTTTTGCAGACAGTGGGGCGCTACCAGCAGCAGCCTGCTGTCTTCCACCAGTTCACCAATGGACAGTGTGCGGAATACTTCCTCTGCCTCACGGGCTATCTGTTCATTTGAGGTCATCAGGCAGAGGTCGGTATAGAGGCCTGCGGTCTTCTCATTATAGTTGCCTGTGCCTATCTGGGTGGTGTATTTAACACCATCGGCAGTCTTGCGGGTGATAAGGCATAGCTTTGAATGCACCTTAAGACCCTTGGGGCCGTACATTACCCGACAGCCTGCTTCTTCAAGCTGCTTTGACCAGCCGATGTTGTTCTCTTCGTCAAATCTGGCACGCAGTTCCACAAGAACAACAACTTCCTTGCCGTTTTCAGCGGCGGCGCACAGTGCCTTTACTACCTTTGAATGCTTTGCCACACGGTAAAGTGTCATCTTTATGGAAACAACGCTGTCGTCCTTGGCGGCTTCATTCAGCATTCTGATAAAAGGCTGTATCGACTCATAGGGATAGGACAGGAACAGATTCCTCTCATCGACCTGCTCGATCATGGGTCGGCTTTCATCTATCATGCGGGAAAGCTGAGGTGACTGAGGTTCAAAGAAAAGCTCTTTCCTGCTCTCGGCTTTGTCGAACACCGTGAATACATATGACAGGTCAAGGGGCGTTTTCTCAACGAACACTTGCTTTTTGGAAAGCTCCAGCCTGGTGCAGAGTTCTTTCAGCAGGGGCTCGGATATCTGCCTGGAAAGCTGTAATCTCACAGGGCAGAGCCTTTTGCGCTTATTTATCAGCACAGACATATTCTGCCTGAAATCAAGTTCACGGTCAAAGCTTTCGTCAACGTCGATATCAGCATTTCGGGTAACGCGGATAAGGGTCTTTTCCTCGACTTTATACCCGGGGAATATCTTATCTGTGAAGTGGTATATAAGCTCCTCCACCAGCACATACGCGATAGTGTCGTCCTGTCTGGGCAGAAAGATCACTCTGTCAAACTTCTCGCTGCAGCCTATAAGACCAACAGTGATACCGCTTTTGGAAGTCAGCTTTGCAGCCACATAAATGCTCTTGTTTGCCAGGAATGGGAACGGGTGCCTTTTGTCGATAATGATAGCATTAAGAAAAGGCTTTATCTCATAGGCATAGTAAGCTTCAAGAAATTCAAGGTCCTGTATGGTCAGGTTTTTCATGCTCTTATGCATGATATTCTTTGGTTCAAGGGCCTTGTGTATGGCCTTGAAGCTTTCGTCCTCCACAGCGATAAGCTCCCGCACCCTGGCGAAGATAGCGCTGAGCTGCTCAGAGGGCTTCATCTTAGATTTGTTGTCTTTATTAGAGTCGTCCACCAGCGAAGCATCATACAGCGAGCCCACCCTGACCATAAAAAACTCATCAAGGTTGCTGCCGTATATGGATTGGAACAGCAGCCTTTCCAGCAGCGGGTTGCGCTCATCTCTTGCTTCTTCCAGCACACGCTCATTGAATTTGAGCCACGAAAGCTCTCGGTTATCATATACCCTGTTTTTCACGGTATTTCTCCTATCATAAATTAGATATATTTATTATAGTACATATTTCGGGTATTGTCAACAATAATAAGCTATAACTTTTTTAACAAAAAACAGCGTCCGCAGGCTGGGACGCTGTGATTATCTATACAGATGATGGAAAGTCAGAAAACTTTAGAAGTTTTCTGACTCGTTTATGAAATTTATCTTAATCCATTTATAGCATAATGATCTTATAACATCATTTTGTTACTATCCAAGATATGTTACCTGTAAATCATAACCTTCAACATAGTCCCATAATGGTTCAATTACAAGATTTCCTAAACCATATTCTATATTTGAATCATAAGCATCCAGCCCCCCATTCATCTCACGATAAACAAATTTTGTTCCGTCTTCGCAAGTTGCAACATAAGACGAAACATTCTCATCAAAAGAAATATCAATAACTTTTTGCTCATAAAAATCTTCTACAAACCTCCTAAAGCACTCCTCCATAGGATAAAGTCCGTCAGGATTATCTTCCATAGTAACAATACCTGTTTCTTCGGGGGTATCTGACACAGCAGCTTCGGTCTCTGTCTCAGGTTCGGAAGTTTCGACAGGCTCGGTCTCTGTCACTGCTTCGGTGGTCGTAGTGGTCTCGGTCTCGGGCTCGGCTGTTGTGGTCGTGGTTTCGGCAGCAGCTTCGGTCTCTGCGGGAGCTGTTGTTGTAGTGGTCGTGTTCTCTGACTTGGAGCTGTTATCTGCGCTTTCGCTGCCGCAGGCGGCAAACACCAGCATTACAGCCATGATACCCGCTATCAGTTTAATGTTCATTATATTTCCTCCTTATAAAAACAGGCGCAGTACACCTATGCGTACTACGCCTTGATAACTATATCAGATGAAAATATGCACACTGAACAAAGGCTTACCTCAGGAAGCCCCCCCCCGTTCACAAATTGTTAATATGTCAAATGTGCTCATATTTCTCACCTCTGGTAAATTATACACCGTCTATTTACATTTGTCAAGAATTATTTCACCAAACTTCTCTCCACCGCCTTTTTCCAGCCCGCTGTCAGGCTTTCACGTTCATCGGCGGACATGGCAGGCATGAACTCACGGAACTTCTGAGAAACACGGTTGAGCTCCTCACGGCTTTCCCACATACCGCAGTGCAGGCCTGCCAGGAAAGCTGCGCCTGTTGCGGTGGACTCTACATTCCTGGGACGGATAATGCTCCTGCCGAGAATATCTGCCTGGAACTGCATGAGGAAATCATTCTGCGACGCTCCGCCGTCCACCTTGATAATGCCCAGGGCGGAGGTGTCATCCTCCATGGCATTGATGACATCAGCTGTCTGGTAAGCGATAGCTTCCAGCGCTGCACGGACGATGTGTGCCCTGCCCGAACCGCGGGTAAGGCCGCAGATAGTTCCGCGGGCGGCGCTGTCCCAGTAGGGGGTGCCAAGTCCCACGAAAGCGGGTACAAAGTAAACTCCCCCGTTGTCGGGAACGGAAGATGCAAGCCAGGCAGTTTCTTCCGCTGTGCTGATAATGCAAAGCTCATCACGCAGCCATTTGACCACCGCCCCCGAAACGAATACCGAACCCTCCAGCGCATAGGTGACTTTGCCGTCAATGCCCCAGGCGATAGTCGTTAACAGGCCGTTCTTGCTCTCAACGCACTCATCGCCTGTGTTCATCAAAAGAAATCCCCCTGTGCCGTAAGTGTTCTTCACATCGCCCCTGAGGTAGCAGCACTGGCCGAAAAGAGCTGCCTGCTGGTCGCCTGCGCAGCCGCAGATCGGTATCTCGGCACCAAGCACGGCAGGGTCTGTCACACCGAAGTCCCCCGAAGAATTTCTGACCTCGGGCAGGATATTCTCTGGTATGCCCAGCAGACCCAGTATCTCCTTATCCCATTCAAGGCTGTGGATATTAAAGAGCATGGTGCGTGAAGCGTTGGTGTAGTCGGTGGCATGGACTTTCCTGCCCGTTAAATTCCAGATGAGCCAGGTATCTACCGTGCCGAAGACAAGCTCGCCTTTCTGCGCCCTTTCACGGACACCCTCAACGTTGTCGAATATCCACTTTATCTTAGTTGCGGAAAAATACGGGTCTATCAGCAGACCTGTCTTGCTGCGGAAGAACTTGTCCAGGCCCTGCTCCTTAAGCCTGCCGCAGGTGTCTGCGGTTCGGCGGCACTGCCAGACGATAGCATTGTAAACAGGTTCGCCTGTGTTTTTATCCCAGAGCATGGTAGTTTCACGCTGGTTGGTAACACCGATAGCTGCTATCTCCGAGATATCACCGCCGTTATCGGAAAGATAGGCAAAACAGTCCCGCACAGCATGAAGCTGGGAGTCCAGTATATCCTTCGGGTCATGCTCGACCCAGCCTGCTTTCGGGAATATCTGGGGGAATTCATACTGGGCGGCAAAGACTTTATTACCGTCCTTATCGAACAGCACTGCACGGGAAGAAGTCGTGCCCTGGTCAAGGGAAAGAATATATTTTTTCATAGCTCATCGTCCTTTCGCTATAGCTTTACTATATGATACTACTAATTTTTGTTGTTGTCAACAGGAATTTTTGTTTATTGCACTCAATTCATATCACAAACCAATGGTCATATAATTAAGCGAGGTGATTACAATGAAAAAGTTCAGACTAACAGAACTGTTGATCTGGGTCGTAGGTACAGAACTGGTCGGGGCGGTATCAGCGCTGATAGCAGGAGGCAATTTCGGCGAATCGTTCGCTTCGCTGGATAAGCCTCCCCTTTCGCCGCCCGCATGGGTCTTCCCCATAGCGTGGGCGGTGCTGTATGGGCTTATGGGATATTCGGGATATCTGATATATCTTTCAGATAATGCAAAGCGGGGCAGGGCGCTGAAACTTTTTGCGCTGCAGCTGATCGTCAACTTCATATGGGTGCCTGTGTTTTTCGGGAAGAAAAGTCTTATCGGAGGACTTGTTATCATAATACTGCTGGATATACTTGTGGTGATGATGACAGCGGCATTTTGCAAAATACGAAAGAAAGCTGCCCTTGCGAACCTGCCCTATGTGGTCTGGTGCCTGTTTGCTACTTATCTTACCACAGGGCTTTACATACTGAATAAATAGGGCTTTTTCGGGAAAAATCATTGTGAAAACTTTTCTAGTAATAAGTATTGACATTAAAAATTTGATTTGATACAATATAGATACTGTATGAAACTTCGATCGAATATACAGAACATTTTACGGAGGTATATTTATGACCAAAATCGAACTTCATAAGTATGTGGAAGAAAGCACTGGGAATGAAAGCAACATCTGCCAGATAAGTGCCGTGAAAAACGGCGGGATAGTCTACAGTGACAGCTGGCGGGGGTTCACCCAAAGCAGCGCTGCGAATGTCAATTCTGTTACAAAAGGTATAATGGCTTTACTCACAGGTATAGCCCTGGACAAAGGCTTCATAAAAAGCACGGGACAGAAGGTGATGGAATTCTTCCCGAATTATACTGTTAAACGGGGAGAAAAGACCATCTATGATGTGACAGTTGAACATCTTCTTACCATGACCGCCCCCTACAAATACCGCAGTGAACCCTGGACAAAGGTATGCACTTCCCCTGACTGGACAAAGGCCGCCCTTGACCTGCTGGGCGGTAAAAAGGGCATAACGGGGGAATTCAAGTACGCTACCCTGGGTATACAGATATTAGCGGGCATAATCGAAAATGCCTCTGGCATGAAGTGCATCGACTTCGCCAATGAGTTCCTGTTTGGACCGCTGGATATCCCGAAACACAAGATACACGGCGAATCAAGCAAGGAAGACCAGTTCAATTTTATCATGAACAAACTGCCCATGGACAACGAGTGGTACTCAGACCCGCAGGACACAGTGACAGCGGGCTGGGGTCTGACGCTTTCTGCCAATGACATGGCTAAGATAGGCTATATGCTCATAAATAAGGGCATTTACGGCGGCAGGCAGGTACTTTCGGAGGAATGGATAAAACAAATGACCGCACCGAAAGTTCAGCTGGATAAAAAGTTCGGGAATATGCAGTATTGTTACCTGTGGTACCTGCCCCGAAAGAACAGCAAGGCGTTTGCAGCCATTGGCGACTTCGGGAACATCATCTATGCGGACCCTGAAAAAGACATAGCTGTAGGCATAACCGGAACTTTCAAGCCAAGGATATTTGACAGAGTTGATTTTATCGAGAAAAATGTGATACCTCTTGTCGAAAGCCTGTGGTACAAGTAAATCAAGCTATCCCTCGTATGTATTTACGGGGGATTTTTTTCGGGGCACAGCCATGATAATTTTTTCAGAAAAATGATGACAAGGAAGAAAAAATGTGCTATAATATATGGGTATAAAAACAGTGCCCTTAATGGGCGGGATATCGGAGGATAATAAAATGATAAGACACATTTGTATGTTCAGATTAAAGAACGAAAACAAAGCTGAGTATGTAAAAGAGTTTTGCGAGAGGGCTGTGAGCCTGAAAACTCTTCCCCAGCTGAAAAGATATGAGGTAGTCACCAACGATGAGCGCACACCCGACAGCAACTATGATGTTTCGCTGATATTCGATTTTGACAGCGTGGAAGACCTGAATGCTTACCAGACCTCGCCGACACATATCGAGTTCGGAAAATTTGTGGCTACGGTCAAGGAAGAAAGAGCCTGCATAGACTACGAGTTCTGAGGGATAAAATGGCTAAGGTAAAAACGACATATGTCTGCTCTAACTGCGGATATGAAACAAGCAAATGGAACGGTAAATGCCCCGATTGCGGCGAGTGGAACACCTTTGAAGAGGTGGAGGTGCAGGTCTCGGCAAGGACGGGCGGCAAGGCGAAAAGCGCCGCTATCAAGGACGTTTCTGACAGTATTTTAGGGATAAACTCCGTCGATGCCAGCCACCGTGAGATACGTTATGACACAGGCATGAAAGAGCTTGACCGTGTGCTTGGCGGTGGTCTTGTAAAGGGTTCGCTGGTGCTGCTGGGCGGTGAGCCCGGCATAGGTAAATCTACCATGCTTTTACAGATCTGCCAGACCATGGGCGATGACCATACTATATTATATGTATCGGGAGAGGAGTCGGCAAGGCAGATCAAACTCAGGGCAAACAGACTTGGGGTAGACAGCGAGAACCTCTACCTGCTGGCTGAAACTGACGCGGAGAGCATTTGTGCGGCCATAACCAAGGAAAAGCCCGAGATAGTTATCATCGACTCCATACAGACCATGAGCATAAGCGGCATGACCTCGGCGCAGGGATCAATTACACAGGTGAGGGAATGCACCAACCTCTTCATGCGGACGGCCAAGTCTGAAGAGATACCTATCTTTATAGTAGGCCATGTCAACAAAGACGGCGCCATTGCAGGCCCCAAGGTAATGGAGCATATCGTGGACTGTGTGCTGTACTTTGAGGGTCAGCGCAACATGACCTACAGGATACTCAGGGCGGTGAAGAACCGTTTCGGCTCCACCAACGAGATAGGTGTATTTGAAATGGTGGACAGCGGACTTCAGGAGGTTGACAACCCCTCCATGCTCATGCTTGAGGGAAGACCACTGAATGTATCCGGCAGCTGTGTGGCCTGTGTCATGGAAGGCTCGCGGCCTATAATGGCTGAGGTGCAGGCGCTGGTTTCAAAGAGCAGCACTTCACAGCCAAAGCGTACAGCTACGGGTTTTGATTACTACAGAATGTCCATAATACTGGCAGTGCTGGAAAAGCGGCTGGGGTACTTCTTCGGCGGGCTGGACGTCTTTATTAATATAGTAGGGGGACTTAAGCTTGATGACACCGCCGCTGACCTTACGGTTGCAATGGCGCTATACTCCAGCGTAACAGACAAAGTCGTCGATGAAAAGACCATTGCCCTGGGCGAGATAGGCCTGGGCGGAGAACTGCGCAGTATCACCCATGCCGAGCAGCGCATTCAGGAGGCACAGCGAATGGGCTTTGAAAAATGCATTATCCCCTACTACACGATGAAAAAGATAGATACTTCAAAGTATGACATAGAGATAATCGGTGCGAAGTCCATAAAGGAAGCTTTTACGCAGGTCGGTTGAATGTAAATTTTTTGTTAATCTAATTTAAGCTCTTGACTTTTATATTGAAGTATGTTATGATATTCATGCCGCTTGTTTACGGTCTATTAAGTGTGCCCTGATGAAAGTCGGGTCTCCACCGTACGCAGCGAGTTCATGTAAAGGCAGGTGCATATAAAGATGTACGCAGTAATTGAAACAGGCGGAAAGCAGTATCAGGTAAAGGCAGGCGACGAACTGTTCATCGAGAAGCTGGAAGCTAACGCTGACGAGACTGTTACTTTTGACAAGGTAATGGCAGTTGGTTCTGATGCAGGTATCAAGGTAGGCGCTCCTTATGTTGAGGGTGCTACTGTATCCGCAAAGGTTCTCAAGAACGGCAAGGCTAAGAAGATCACAGTCTTCACCTACAAGCCCAAGAAGGGTGAGAAGAGGAAGATGGGTCACAGACAGCCTTACACCAAGGTAGTTATCGAAGCTATCAACGCATAATTCGCAGGAGGCATCTGAATGATCGCCGCGGATTTTATCAAAAATTCAAATGATATGCTCACAGGCTTCTGCGTGACGGGTCATGCAGGCATGGCTGATTTCGGGTATGATGTGTGCTGTGCAAGCGTTTCATCGGCTGTTATGATGACAGCGAACACTATCACTGAGGCTTTCAGACTTGAGGCTGATGTTGAGGTGCTGGAGAACGACATAAAGCTCAGCATGAAAACGGCAGACGAAAATGCCGATAAGATCATAATGGGTCTGCTTATACATTTGTATAATTTAAAAGACGAATTTCCCGGGCATATCAAGCTAAACGTCAGAAATTGCTGACGGCTATTACATTTAACGGAGGTGTAATTCAAATGATAAAGATCTCAATGCAGTTTTTCGCTCATAAGAAAGGTATGGGTTCTACCAAGAACGGCCGTGAGTCTGAGTCCAAGAGACTTGGCGTGAAGAGAGCTGATGGTCAGTTCGTACTGGCAGGCAACATTCTGGTTCGTCAGAGAGGTACTCACATTCATCCGGGCGAGAACGTTAAGCGTGGTTCTGATGATACTCTGTTCGCAACCAGCGACGGTATCGTAAGATTTGAAAGAATGGGTAAAGACCGTAAAAAGGTTTCGGTTTATCCTCAGGCTTAATTACGCGATGACAAGACCCTGAGCACCTGGCTCGGGGTCTTTTTTAAAAGAAAAAAATTCCGATACGATAACGCTATTTTGCATCATCGGCAATACAAATCGAAATTTTGGGATAAATAAAGATAATTATATATAAAAGAACAAGAGATAACAAATTGGAGGCTTTGATATGAAAGCAACATCGGAACTCCACAGAAATATGAGCAACTCGTTTTTTAAATTCGGACTGCTGCTGCTCATAGCAGCAATAGGAACGTTTTTCTACAAAGACCATTTCGGCTACACAAAAGTCACGTTAGTTGGAACTTACAAGGACTGCCGCGTTTATACATCATCGAAATCTCCTGAATTCAGCACTAAGAACGTGTACTATGTAAATGCTGTTCCTGAGGACTTCACTAAGATCGAAATAGATATGGAGAGGTTCCATACTGACGAAAACTATGATATATACACCGATTCCGTTTTTCGGATACACAGCGATAAAGTAATTTACAGCGGAAGTGTCAGCTGGTCACACCTTAAGCACTTTTTCAACTACAAAAGCAACGAACTGACCGTATACAAAACGGAAGACGGGAAGGACTTCCCTGTTTACCATGTAAATGCTGATGAAAAAGAGGCAGAGCGTGAATTCAGAAAGATACGCGCGCCCTTAGCATGGTACTGCTTTTATGCTATAGCAGGTACTTTGGGGCTGTTCTGTCTTTTTAATGCTTACAGGCTTGCAAAGGTGGCGGCCAATTATGAAAACAAGGATTACACATATGTCCCTGAAAACTTTCATTATTGTTCTCCCGAGGAAGCTATGGCAATGATGGCTATAGCCAGGGAAAATATAAAGGATAAAAACATGGATGCAAAGAAGGCTGCTGACCTCCTGAATAATGATTTTTCGTATTATTCAGCCGATCACAGATCTGAAAGGTACGGTCGTCGTCGTCGTTGGAGGGACGAGTTATGAACGCTGTGCAGGAAATGAACAGGGATCTTGGCAGATCCTTTATCAGAACGGGTATCATAATACTTGTTATAACGGTCGTGGTGCTTGCAGTCAAGTCTATGCTGGGCTATGTCGATGTGAAAAAGTATGAGACCTTTGACAACTGTAAAGTTTCTACGGACACTCAGACAGTACGAACCAGCAGGGGCAATAAAACAACATATTTTGTCCGTGTGGAGCAGACCACCGAAGAAGGCCGCAAACTGCTTTTTTATGAGAAAGTGCCCGTCTGGTATTATGACGATTTTACATCATATACTGCTAAGCACGTGACTTTTTATCAGACTTCATGGGGAAGAAAATTCCCTGTAAAGAATATAGAATGCACTCAAACTCAGGCGGAGCATGAATACAGAAAGCTTGACCCTCCGATTTTTTGGTATGGTCTGTATATAGCAGGTGCAGCTATTGGTATGCTTATGCTGGCATCAGGGCTGAAAGCTTCAAAGACAGCACGTAATTACAGCGTGAAGTCTGCTTATGAATTTACGCACGATGACATTGCTCTGGGCAACCATTCTGATGAGGGTATAACACATTATGATGCTATAGCTACACTGGAACAGGCCAGGTTGAGAACGGAGAACCGTGAAGCACGGCGATATAGGCCATATAACAGAAGATGGTAGCTATAAAAACAGGCGCAGTGTGTCAGTGTCCGACTGAATGACAATGAAGATAATACTACTGTAAGGAGGAATACGTATTGTTCGTCGATAAGGCAAAAATATATATCAAGGCAGGTGACGGCGGCGACGGCGCAGTTTCCTTCCACAGAGAAAAGTATGTTGCTGCAGGAGGACCCGACGGCGGCGACGGCGGCAAGGGCGGAGATGTCATTTTTAAAGTCAATGACAATATCTCAAACCTTATAGATTTCAGATATAAGAAGAAGTATACCGCAGAAAAAGGCCAGAACGGCGGCGCGAAGAATTCTTACGGAAGAAGTGCTCCCGACCTGGTAATAAAGGTGCCGAGAGGTACTGTTATAAAAGATGCCGACACAGGCAGGATACTGGCAGATATGTCGGCTGACGAACCCGTCATCGTGGCACACGGCGGAAAGGGCGGAAGAGGAAATGCACATTTCGCCACTTCCACAAGGCAGATACCCAGATTTGCAAAGCCCGGTTTCAGGGGCGAGGAGTTCAACGTTCAGCTGGAGCTTAAGCTGCTGGCTGATGTGGGACTTGTGGGCTTCCCCAATGTGGGTAAATCTACGCTGATATCTGTAGTTTCGGCGGCAAAGCCCAAGATAGCAAATTACCACTTCACTACCCTGACACCCGTACTTGGTGTGGTAAAGGTTGGCGAGGAGAGGTCCTTTGTTATGGCGGATATCCCCGGACTTATCGAGGGCGCCAGTGAGGGCATAGGCCTTGGACATGAGTTTCTGAGGCACGTTGAGCGCTGCAGGCTTATCGTTCATGTGGTGGACGTTTCCGGCATAGAGGGACGTGACCCCATTGAGGATTTCGAGGCTATAAACAAGGAGCTTGCTAATTTCTCCGAGGAACTGGCTGAGGCTCCCCAGATAGTTGCAGCTAATAAATCCGATATGGCCACCGATGAGCAGAAACAGAGGTTCAAGGAATATATCGAAAAACTGGGGCTCCCCTTCTATGAGATATCTGCGGCTACTACCCAGGGCACTCAGGAACTTATATACGGCGTTAATGAAAAGCTGGCAGAGCTTCCCCCTGTAAAGAGATTTGAGGCTCAACCGCTTACTAAGGAAGAAGTTGAGAGGAAGAATTCCAACAACAGAGAATTCTCCATTACAGTTGAAGACGGCGTTTATTTCGTGGAGGCCGATTGGCTGTATGATATACTTCGTGTGGCAAATATGGACGATTACTCGTCACTGCAGTATTTCCAGAATGTACTGGTATCCAGCGGCATTATAAGAAAGCTGGAGGCTATGGGCATTCAGGAAGGCGACACGGTGGCTGTATTCGACTATGAGTTTGAATATATTCCGTAAGGGTGAGTGCATATGCATATAGAGATGACAAGGCGCGAGGCTAATCAGTACTCCCCTCTTGCACTGGCTTTTATAGGTGATTCGGTCTATGAACAGTTGGTAAGAGAAAGGATAATACTAGCGGCGAATATGCCTGCAAACAAGCTTCATAAGCTGGCAGTAAGCAGAGTATGCGCCGAGTATCAGTCGGAGTGTGTGGAGCTTCTGCTGGAGAACGGCACGCTTACCGAGGGTGAGCAGGAAGTCTTCAAGCGGGGGCGCAACACCAAGGTCAATGCGCCGAAGCATTCTACCATAGCCCAGTACCGCAATGCCACAGGGCTGGAATGCTTGTTTGGTTACTTGTATTTAACGGCACAGCTTGAACGCATAGATGTGTTGTTTGATATTTGCTGGGAACACGGCAAAGAAGAATTCAATGAAAAGATCAAGGAGTGAAATAATATGTCAGGACATTCAAAATGGGAAAACATAAAGAGGAAAAAGGGTGCTACCGACGCAGCAAGAGCTAAGATCTTCACAAAGATCGGCAGAGAGATAGCAGTTGTAGTTAAAATGGGCGGTCCCGACCCCGCAGGCAATGCAAAGCTGAGAGATCTTATCGCTAAGGCTAAGGCAAACAACGTGCCTAATGACAATATCGACAGGATCATCAAGAAGGCAGCAGGCGACGGCGACAAGAACAACTACGAATCTATGGTATACGAGGGCTACGGCCCCTGCGGTGTAGCAGTTATAGTTGAGTGCCTGACAGACAACAAGAACAGAACTGCCGCAGATGTAAGAAGCTACTTCAACAAGTTCGGCGGAAACATGGGATCAACAGGTTGTGTATCCTATCTGTTCTCTGATGTGGGAACTGTTGTTATCGAAAACAACGGCGCTGACGAAGACAAGATCATGGACGATGTTTTTGAGGCAGGCGCTGACGACTTCAACGTTGATGAAGATGTTATCGAGATAGCTTGCTCGCCCAACAACGTTACTGCTGTAAGAGAGTCCCTGGAAGGTCTGGGCTACAAGGTACTTTCTGCTGAGGCTGACAAAATACCTTCCACCTATGTTACTATCACTGACGAGGACGCAGTTAAGAAGATGAGCCTTCTGCTGGAGAACCTTGATGACAACGATGATGTTCAGAACGTTTACCACAACTGGGAGAATATGCCCGTTGATGAAGAAGACTGATAATATCTGATAATGAAATATCCCGAAGTTTACGGACTTCGGGATATTTTTATGTATAGAAAAGCACTTCCGAATGCTCGGAAGTGCTGATACATTACATCATTACTGATTGTAGTAATTGTTGTTGTTATTGCTGCCAACGTTCTGCTTGCTCAGGTCAACATAACCATTCTGTGCGCCGTTGGGGTCATAACCGTTCTGTGCATTTGGATCATATGCACCATTGTAGTTCTGGTTGTAGCCGTTCTGATTATAGCCGTTCTGATTATAACCGTTCTGGTTGTAATTGTTCTGGTACATATTGGGATTCTGGTACATATTGGGGTTCTGATACATATTGTTGTTCATGTTGTTGATATTCTTCTTGCAAGCGCATACTACAACACCTATAAGACCAAGGAAAAATCCCCACAGGAAGCCCTTGTTATCACTGCCGTAATAACCCTTGCTCTCGCAGATCTTCTTGGCAACAAAGCCCCATACGACACCCATTACAACGCTTCCGATAAGTCTGCCGATATAGTAACCTGCAGAATAATCGCTGGTAGTCGTGGTGTAGGACATGATCATCATTAATTCGTTCATTGTTTATCTCCTCCTTTAATGCAGACCTCTTGCCTGCTTGAAAACATTATATATTATTCTCAAAAATAAGTCAATATTATTTCATTTAATTCCGTCAAAATCGTCATAAAATACAATTCTGCAAACGTTTTCGATAAGGCTATTGCTTTTTTTTACAATTATGCAAATTTAACATATATACAAAATTAATATTGTTTCAAAGTCGCTTAAAATACTATTGAAAATATAGTAAAAATGTGTTATAATAAACAAAAACTAAAGAGTTCAAGGAGGTTTTAGAAATGTCAAAATATTGTTCAAGCTGCGGTACCACGAACAGTGATTCTTCGACTAACTGTGTAAACTGCGGCGCTGTTCTTGATAACTACAACAACGTTTACCCTGCAGGCCGGCAGCCCTATGGTCAGCAGCCTTACGGTCAGCCCTATGCGCAGACCCAGGCTTATTCTGTGCCGAATTCGATGCCCTATGCACCGCCTACAAGCACTATAGGCTGGATAGGCTGGATGCTGCTGTGTACTTTATTGCCTGTTATCGGCCAGCTGATAATGCTGACTTCAAAGGATCAGTCCACAAAGAACTTTGCAAAGGCTCAGCTGATACTTACACTGATAAGTGTGATACTGGCGATCATACTGTTCGTTGTTCTGGGATATTCCTTTGAAAACTATGTACAAGTTTTCCAACAAAATTGATATGACATAAGGCGGGAACGATAAGTTCCCGCTTTTTTGTTGTAAAATAACGCCTTTCTACTTGCATTTATATGAAATATATGTTATGATATCAATATTAATGAGCGAAAGGATGATCTTTTCTTTTATGGACATAGCTTTGATAGCATTGCTGCTGTTGTTATCGGCAGTATGCTCGGCTACTGAAACAGCCTTTTCTTCCTGCAACAGGATAAGGTTGAAAAAAATGGCAGACGGCGGCAGCAGGAGCGCTGCCAAGGCACTCAAAATCTGTGAGAACTTTGACAAGGCGCTGACGGCTATACTCATCGGCAACAATGTGGTGAACATTGCTTCATCGGCACTGGCTACAGTTTTCTTCACCGAGAAATTCGGTTCGGGCAGCGTGGGTCTGGCAACTGCGGTGATGACGGTGCTGGTGCTGATATTCGGTGAGATACTGCCCAAAAGCCTGGCGAAAGAAAATTCTGAGAGGTTCTCGATATTAATGGCGGCTCCCCTGTCCGCTTTCATGTTCATCATAACACCGCTGATATGGATCTTCACGGGAATTAAAACTCTGGTCGTGAAAATGGTTGGCACCAAAAATGAAGCCCCTTCCGTTACTGAGGAAGAGCTTAAGTACATCATCGAGGAGATAGAAGACGAGGGTGTGCTGGAGGAGCAGGAGTCGGATCTGGTGCGGTCTGCGCTGGACTTTGATGAGATAACCATAAACAGCATTCTCGTGCCCCGTGTGAGCATTGCAGCGGTGGATATAGAAGATGACATCGAGGAGATAAAGGATCTCTTCCTGAAAACAAAGTATTCAAGACTTCCTGTTTATGAAAAGGATATCGACCACATAATAGGTGTGGTACATCAGGCGGATTTCTTTGAGATGTATGTCACCAAAAGCAAGAAAGACATAAGAAAAATTCTTAACGAACCCATATACATAACCGAGAGCAGGAAGATATCGGAGACCCTGAAAATAATGCAGAAGGAAAAGGTACACATGGCAGTAGTGCTTGACCAGTACGGCGGAACTGCGGGCATATGTACCCTTGAAGATATCATCGAGGAGCTTGTGGGCGAGATATATGATGAGAGCGACGAGGAAGATACTTCCTTTGTAAGGCTTTCGGATAACAGCTGTGAAGTTTCGGCTGAGCTTTCTGTCTCGGATTTTCTGGAGAGGTGGGAGCTTGATGAGAATGCTATCGAAACAGAAAGGCATTCTATCGGCGGCTGGATAATGGAATTGCTGGACAGGATACCCGAGGAGGGTGAAAGAGTATTCTCGCCGCCCTTTGAAATGGAGATACATATGCAGGACGAGCAGAAGATAGGTCGGGTAAAGATAACGATGACGGAGGAAAAGTAAATGCCGATAAAAATAAAAAGACCCGAACTGAAAACCCGTGAAAAACGGTTTTGCATCAGTTCGCTGGTATGCGCAGGGGTGTCGGTGGGATTTACAGCTTCACTTTTTCTGTGCATGGAAAAGATAGTCACCAAGGCAAACAAGCCACTGACTACCATCGAGTTCACGCTGTTCATGGTCTACTTTGCTTCATGCCTGGTTTGTCTGTTCCTCGGGGCCATGGCTTACAAATATGAGGACAGCATGGGGGCTTTGGGCAAATGTGCCGTTTACGTTATAAACTCGGTGTTCTGCCTTATGAATATGAGGTTCGCACTTTCGCTGATAGCTGCGGCTTACGGCGCCGACAGTACAGCCGAGAAGATAATAGGTTCACAGGGTACGGCAGAATTCATCAAGGCACAGTACATACCCTGGATATGCCTTGTGGGCGGAACTATGCTGAATGTAATGGCAGGAGTTTTCAGCGCGCTTAAGCTTATGAAAAACAAGCAATAAGCTTATGAAAAACAAGCAATAAAAAATATCCCGAAAGCTTTCAATGGCTTTCGGGATATTTGATTTTACAGGTGATATCAGACGGGTCTTAAGGTGCCGTTTTCTGACTTCATACTGAATGCACGGTAGGGTGCCATGAGCTTGTTGCGCATGATATAGTGAGAGTTGTATGAATAGGGTGCTGTTTCAGCGTAAGTTGCGCAGACGAAATACCAGTCACCGTCGGTGCCGTAGTTGTATGAGTCCATGACATAATCGGTGCCATTTATAGTTACCTCACACCAGAAGTGCTGCCACTTGTTATCCAGTGAATTTCCGCGCCAACCCTGTACCACTCTGGCGTCAAAACCCAGGTACCTCATAACTGCGCAGATAGTCGAGTTATACTGTATGCACTGGCCGACCTTGTAGTTAAAGCAGTTATCCACATGAGACCTGCCCCATATCTCACTGTACTGGGGACCGTGAACACCGTCGGCATAGCTTACATTCTTGTTGAGCCACTGAACGGTGTAATCAAGGAAATCGCCGACTGTCATATCAGAGGTGTAATGCGCATCGACAAAGCGCTTTATGGTAGCCATATCCGCATCGGAAATGGTTATAGTCTGCTTGGTCTCTTCTGCGTTCTGGCGGTTGCATTCCTCGTAGGTATTTCCGCCCGGGTCCAGCTGTGCGCTGTTGAGCCGGTCTATAAGAGCCTGGCTGCTTCTGCGGTAAAGGAAATCAGGAGCAGTTTTTATCTCAAGCTCAGGGCTGTATTCACTGTAAACGAGCTTGCCGTTTGAATCTTTGGTAAAGGCTCTCACCTTTACAGAATAAACAGTTTCGGAGGTGAGCCCTGTTACGTCAGCACTGGTAGTTTCCCCCGAATTTATCTTTGAAGCAAGCTTCCACTCACCACTGCCCTGCTTGTAATACAGTTCATAGCCTGAACAGTTTACTCTTTCCCAATAGACCGTGATATAATTGCTATCCTCTGAATGAGCGATCACCTCAGGGGTAGAGGGCAGTGTCGAAGCGCTTATCTCATTGCTCCTGCCGCTCATTATGCGCTTGCCGCCTGACTTCTTGTAAGCTACTACATAATACTTGTAGCTCATGCCTGTGCCGACTTTTGTATCCTTATAGCTGTCCGCAGAGGAAGCTGCAGTGCCGACCCTTATCCAGGCAGGAGCCTTCTCGCTCCACCTATAGATATAATAACCCGAGGCGCCGCTGACTTTATCCCAACTGATGGTGATATCCTTATCGGTGCTGGTGTATGTGGTCTTGGCAGCAGGGGTCTTGGAATAAGCTATTACCTCCGCTTTTGCAGAGATGATACCCGTGAATGCAGCAGGTGCTGTGGTCATACCCGCAGTAAGGGTCATCGCAGCCATGATGAATGCGGCGGTTCTGTTTTTTATACTCATTATCTATCAACTCCCAAATTCTTTCATGTTATAAATTATAGCAAATATACACTTAATAATATACAACTTTTTCACAAATTTGTCAAGTGTCTGCCAATAGTATGGGAATAATTATTGTTTTTATACAGCTTGCCTTTCCTTTTATTGGCAGCAAATGGAGAATAGCGGTGGCAAAGCTTCATTTTTACAATTTCGAAACACGTATTTTCGCGGCTGAGATCGCTTTTTTGCAGGAAAAAATATAAATAATTTCAAGAAAAGTGGTTTTACCCCTTGAAAAATGTGAAAAAGTGTATTATAATATATTCAGATCAAATTTTAAGAAAGAAGGATCACTATGGAAATCAAAATCGAACTGACCAAAACTCCTAAGGCTAAGCCTGTTGACGAGAGCAAGCTGGGTTTTGGCCACATTTTTACTGACCATATGTTCGTTATGAACTATGACACAGGCAAGGGCTGGCATGATGCAAGGATAGTTCCTTTTGACAACGTAACACTTTCCCCTGCTGCTATGTGCCTGCACTACGGTCAGGAGATCTTTGAGGGCCTTAAGGCTTACAGAACTGCTGACGGTTCTGTTCAGCTGTTCAGACCTGACGAGAACTACAAGAGAATGAATGTTTCTGCTGAAAGAATGGTAATCCCTCAGATAGACGAGGAGTTCATGGTTGAAGCTACCAAGAAGCTCGTTGAGATCGAGAAGGATTGGGTACCTCACACTGACGGTGCTGCACTGTACATCAGACCTTTCATTTTCGCAACAGATCCTTTCGTAGGCGTAAGACCTGCAGATCACTATCTGTTCCTGATAATCCTGTCGCCCTCAGGCGCTTACTATTCCACCGGCCTCAACCCTGTTAAGATCTATGTTGAGCAGAAGTATGTAAGAGCAGTAAGAGGCGGTACGGGCTTTGCTAAGACTGCTGCAAACTACGCTATCTCCCTGAAGGGTCAGGACGAGGCTCATAACCAGGATTACGAGCAGGTACTGTGGCTGGACGGTGTTGAGCAGAAGTACATAGAGGAAGTTGGCTCCATGAACATCTTCTTCGTTATCGACGGCGAAGTTGTTACACCTAAGCTGACAGGCTCCGTTCTGCCCGGTATTACCAGAAAGAGCGCACTGGAAGTCTGCAAGAGCAAGGGTATTCCCTGCAGCGAGAGAAGGATCACTATCGAAGAGGTTGCCAAGGCTTATGACGAGGGCAAACTGGACGAAGTATTCGGCACAGGTACTGCTGCTGTTATCTCCCCTGTCGGCCACCTGAAGTGGGGCGACAAGGTAATGACTATCAACGACAACAAGATAGGCAAGATCTCCCAGATGCTGTATGATACCATGACAGGTATCCAGTGGGGCAAGATACCCGATACCTTCGGCTGGACCGTTAAGGTAGACTGATAGTAAAATCAAATGGATAAGCAAAGACCTCGGAAAATTCCGAGGTCTTTTTCATTCGGGTAACAGCTCGTTCCATTTGTAGGTCACTTCATCAGCGGATATGATGATCATGCATTCTTTTGTGTGCGGCGTTGTATCGCACCACAGCCAGCACTCAAAAAGATAGGTCATATATCCCTTATAGGAATAGAGAAATTCAAGTTCTGCACCGCTGTTTATCATATCACGGAACTGTTCAAGAGAGATACGTTCTCTGATAGACTTGTTTTTATCCTCTGTATCTGTGAAGATATATACTGTCATGTTTGTTTCGATATCTTTGTATGAGGCCTTGAATTCAAGCTCCGCTCTGCCTGTATAGGCATTCTTTTTCAAGTCGTTGTACCTGTTATCTGCCAGCACACAGAAGCCTTCATCAAAAACAAATGTCAGGGTACTGTCATCATACCAAAACTCAGTTGCACGGCAGTCATGCAGACCGATATCATTGTTTGCGTTGTTATCGGAAAATCTGTACATACAGGGCACCTCCAGTGAAAAACCGCACGAAAGACATTCGTGCGGTAATTATTATTTTATATCGAATACTATCGTTGCCAGCACAAAGAACATCAGCGTTGAACAGGTATCAACTATAGTGGTTATAAGGGGCGCTGCCATGATAGCGGGGTCAAGCCTGAGCTTTTTTGCAGCCATGGGGAGCATTGCAGCTATGAGCTTTGAAAGTATGACTGTCAGCAGGATAGCGCCGCTTACGGTGAATGCCAGCTTATAGCAGTTAACGGAAGCGTCACTGTGATAAACCAGTATTATCCTGCCTGCATTGACTATGGAAAGTATTATGCCGCAGACGATGGCTATGCGGAATTCCTTGAACATGACCTTGAAGAAGTCACGCATATTTATCTCACCCAGAGCCATGCCTCGGATCACGAGAGTAGAGGTCTGGGAACCGCAGTTACCGCCTGTACCGCTGAGCATGGAAAGGAATGACACCAGCACGGGGACAGCCGCAAAGGCTTCCTGATAATGGTTAACAACCGCACCTGTCAGGGTAGCGGAAAGCATAAGAACCAGCAGCCACATGATACGGTTCTTGGCGTGCTTGAAGACAGAGGTCTTGAAATAAGAATCCTCACTGGGGGCTACCGCTGCCATTTTTGAGAAGTCCTCGGTGGTCTCCTCTTCGATAACGTCCATGGCATCATCGTAGGTTATGATACCTACAAGGCGCAGGTCCTTATCAACTACAGGTATGGCTGCAAAGTCATACTTAGCCATTTTTGAAGCCACGACTTCCCTGTCCTCCAGGGTGTTCACGGAGATTATGTTGGTCTCCATGATATCTTCTATCTTGTCTTCTTCATCTGCCGTGATTATATCCAGCAGAGAAAGAACACCTATCAGCACACGATCCTCGGTAACGTACAGGGTGTAGACAGTTTCCTTTACCACACCTATGTGTCTTATCCACTCAAGGGCTTCACGGGCAGTGTAATCCTTTTTCAGGTAGATATATTCGGTAGTCATCACCGAACCTGCACTGTCCTTGGGATATTTGAGTATCTGATTTATCTGCTTTCTTGTTTCACTGTCAGCAGAACGGATGATCCTCGCCACCACATTGGCAGGCATCTCCTCGATGATGTCAACAGTATCGTCCACATACAGGTCATCAATGACCTCCTGCAGCTCCTGATCTGTGAATGCATTTATCAGCATCATCTGCATATCGCTGTCCATATAAGCAAAAACATCGGCTGCGATGTCCTTGTTCAGCAGGCGGAAAAGCAGTATAAGATCACGCTTGTCGGCCTCATGGTCATCATGAAAACGCTGCAGCAGCGAAGCAACGTCCGCCTCGTTCATATCAATGAATATCTCGCGTATGCTTTTGAAATTTCTATCTGTCAGAAGCTGTAAAACCTTTTCATACATAATAACTTCCCTCCCAGATGTCAAGGGCTACCATGCACGATCGGTAACAACTGCCGTGATATCATATCAGCAAAAAGTCTGCACAGGCAGAAAAATGCCTGCACACGGCAGTTAAACACGGTCGGCAATTATCGGCATCGTCCACTTGTACACACTCCTTCTCTAAAATATTCCGATTGGCGCATATATGTTTATTATACGCTGAAATCTATCTTTTGTCAATAATAAATGATACATTGTTACCATATTTTAACCTTGTATTTTGTTTGATTTGTGTAAAATAATTGTCAAATTAGTTACAATTTGTAAAAAAAATCTATCGAATTGGTATTGTACTTTTTTATGGATTATGTTATAATATAAAAGTATAAATACATAAAAACAAGGGGTGTGGAATATGCTTCAGACGATACATGAAACTTTGAATTCAATATGGGGCGTGTTTCTCAATATTCAGATATACGATATAGTTGATATAATCATACTCTGGTTCCTGATATATAACGGCATAAAGCTTATCCGCGAAACAAGGGCGCAGCAGCTGACAAAGGGTATCGCGGTGCTGCTTGCCTGCTATGCACTGGCTTATCTGTGTAACCTGAACACTATACGCTTTCTTCTTAAATTGTGTTTTCAGTGGGGCTTTCTTGCACTTATCATACTTTTCCAGCCTGAGCTGCGGCGTATGCTGGAGAAGGTCGGCAGAACAAGGATAGCAGAGCTTAGTTTTCTAAATCCCACAGATTCGACCTCTGATGAGATGAAATGGAACAATGCCATTGAAGCCATCTGTGATGCTGCACAGAACCTGTCTTCAAGCAAAACAGGTGCGCTGATAATCTGTGAGCGCAAGACTAAGCTGGGCGAGCAGATAGCTACAGGTACCATACTCAACTGTACACCTTCGGTGGCTGTGTTCGGCAATATCTTTTACCCGAACACTCCCCTGCACGACGGTGCTGTAATAATGAGAGACGGCGTCATACTTGCGGCAGGCTGTTTTCTGCCAAGGCCGCAGAAGGACGAACTTATAAACAAGCAGCTTGGTTCAAGACACAGGGCAGCTATCGGTATGAGCGAGAACTCCGATGCACTGGTCATAGTTGTTTCTGAGGAAACGGGCGCCATTTCTGTGGCAGAGAACGGCGAGCTTACCAGGGGTTACTCAAAGGAGTCGCTGAAAAAGCTGCTTACAAACTCCCTTATCACAGATAAGGATACTAATTCCATTAAGGAAAAATCTTTGGCAGGAAGGGTGATATCCAGATGGAAGAAGTAAAAGAAAAAAACAAGACCTCCAAAAGGATAAAGCTGATAAAGGACAAGGGCACAGATTTTTCCCTGAGGATACTGGCTTTTATAATCGCGGTCATATCCTGGTTCATAATGTCCATAACACAGTTCCCTACCATAAACAAGACTATCATCGGGGTCCATGTGGACTTCAATATGGACGGTACGGTTGCCGAGGAAAAGGGTCTGGCGGCGCTGAATTACAAGGACAAGACCGTTGATGTCGAGATAAAGGGCATGAACTACGAGATAGGTACCTACACCGAGAACGACCTTATCGCCACGGTAAATCTTGACAACGTGACTAAAGAGGGCAGCTACAAACTGGATATCGATGTAAAGAGCAGCCACACTACCGACAGATGCACCATTGTTTCTGTAACACCCAGCACTGTTGAAGTGGATTTTGACAGGATAACCGAAAAGACCATTCCTGTAACGGCGGAGGCACCGCTGATATCTGCGGAGGACGGTTTCACGCTCAAGGAAACATCTGTAACTCCCGACCAGATAACTATAAAGGGTCCCAAGAAAGAGCTTGATAACATAAGCAGAGTTTCTGCAAGGATATCTTCCTCCAGCAAGCTTTCTGAGGATACTTCCCTGAAGACCGATGATGTGGTCTTCTATGATGAAAACGACAAAAAGCTGGACGATTCAAAGCTGACGATAATTGACAATTCTTCTTTTGATGTTAACTTTGTGGTCTACAAGAAGAAACAGCTTGACTTTTCGGTAAATATCACAGGTGCCCCTGAGGGCTTTGATACTTCCATACTTCCCATAAAGCTATCTCAGGACAGCGTTTCTATCATAACACCTCATCTGGATGACCCTGATAATGAGAAGATAGTTCTGGGCAATATCCCCCTGAGCGACATCAATCTTTCCAGGACATTCACTTTCAATGTTCCGCTGGAAACCGGCGAGGTAAATACCAGCGGCAACGATACGATAACGGTAAGCTTTGAGAAGAAAGGATTTTCTTCTGCTACCTTTACCCTTGATGCTGACAACATCGAGCTTAAGAACGCACCTGCTGCATTTTTAAGTGAGGTAGACAATCAGAAACTGCCTAATGTGATGATGTTCGGGCCTGAAGATGTCATAGAAAATCTTACAGATGAAGACATACACGCCACGGTATCGCTGAGCGATATCAAGGGCACGGGTTCCTACACCAAGGAAGCTAAAATATATGCCACAGACAAGAAGAATGTCTGGAGCTACGGTGTCAACGAGGTGCAGATAACAGTTTCTGTACCAAAGACAGAAGATGACAGCAGCAAGTCTGACTCGTCTTCGGAAGAATAAAACAACAAGGCGGTTCGGCACAAAGGCTGCCGAGCCGCTTTTTCGGAGGTAATATAATGCCTGTCATAGTAAACCAGATAAGCTCCCCTATAGGGGCTGCAGAAAAGGATATAATCGAGGCTGCGCGGAAAAAGCTTGGCATTTTCGCAGACAAAATTCAAAGCGCCCACTTGTATAAGACTTCTCTTGATGCAAGAAAGCGGGATAACATACACTATGTGCATTCGGTGAGTTTTACGCTGAGCGACAAAAGCCTTGAAGAAAAGCTGTCAAAAAAAGACCCCCAGCTTACCTATGCGGCTGAGGCTGTTTTTGAGCCTGTCATATCCTCAGAAAAAAGAAGCGGACGGGTAGTCATTGCGGGCTTCGGTCCTGCGGGAATGTTCTGCGCACTGGCATTGGCGGAACAGGGCTACAGACCCATTGTCCTTGAAAGGGGCGAAAGCGTTGAGAAACGTGTGGACAGCGTGGAGATGTTCATGAAGCTGGGCATACTTAACGAGAAGTCGAATATACAGTTCGGTGAGGGCGGTGCAGGTACTTTCTCTGACGGCAAGCTGACCACCAGGATAAAAGACCCCCTGTGCAGGTATGTGCTGGAGCGCATGGCAGAATTCGGGGCACCAGAAGAGATCCTGACAAATGCCAAGCCCCACATCGGCACAGACAAGCTGAGAAACGTGGTAAAGAATATCAGGGAACGAGTGATCGCTCTTGGGGGCGAGATAAGGTTCTGTACTGAACTGGAGGATATCAGCCTTGAAGACTGCATTGCAAAGTCTGTAAGCTTTACAGGCGGCACTGCCGAAGTATCAGCAGTGGTACTGGCCATTGGCCATTCGGCGAGAGATACCTTTGAGATGCTGCACCGTAAAGGTGTTTTCCTTGAAGCAAAGCCTTTCTCGGTAGGTGCCCGTATAGAACACAGACAGGAAGCTGTGGACTTCAGCCTTTACGGCGAACACGCAGGCGAACCTATGCTGCCTAAGGGAGAATATCAGCTTTCTCACCGTACAAAGGACGGTCGGGCGGCTTACACTTTCTGTATGTGCCCGGGAGGATTCGTAGTGCCTGCGGCCTCGGAAGACGGCGGTATTGTCACCAACGGCATGAGCGAGTTTGCCCGTGACGGCAAAAATGCAAATTCTGCACTGGTGGTTTCTGTAACACCTGAGGATTTCGGCAACAAGCCCCTGGACGGAATGTATTTTGCAAGAGAGATAGAACAGCGTGCCTACAAGCTTTCGGGAAGCTACAAGGCCTGCGGGGTCAGTGTGGGAAACTTCCTGCAAGGCAGAACAGGAATTGATACAAATATCGAGCCCACTTATTCGCTGGGAATAAATGCTGTAGATTACGACAAACTATTCCCGAAACAGGTAACTGACATGATGCGTGCAGGACTTACGGTATTTGCAAGACGCATGAAGTGCTTCGGTGACGGAAAGGCGCTCCTCAGCGCCCCAGAGACACGTACAAGCTCACCTGTGCGCATAACCAGAGATAAGGATACACTGACTTCCCTTTCCTGCCATAATCTTTACCCCTGCGGTGAGGGTGCGGGCTATGCAGGCGGCATAATGAGTGCGGCAGTTGACGGCCTGAACGTAGCTTTGAAAATAATGTCTGCCATGGCACCGCCTGAAAAATAAACAAAAAGCGGAGCATCAAGCTCCGCTTAAATATCTTTATTTTACAAGACCATTATCAGTGATATACTTTTTGATAGCAGCAAAAGTCTCGTCACTGAGGATATGCTCGACACGGCAGGCATCCTTAGCGGCAGTTTTAGCATCGACCCCGAGGGTTACGAACAGCTGTGAGAAAAGCTTGTGTCTCTCATACATTTTCTCAGCTATGGCCATGCCCTTATCGGTAAGGGTTATATAGCCGTCCTTATCCACCAGGATATAGCCGTTCTCGCGAAGATTTTTCATGGCAATGCTGACGCTGGGCTTTGAAAACTCCAGCTCATTAACAATGTCAATGCTGCGCACCTCACCTTTGCGCTCACTTATCATAAGTATGCTTTCGAGATAATTCTCTGCAGATTCCTGAATTTTCAATGCTGCACCTCCAATTATTATTGTTCTTTGTATATTCTAACACATTTTTATAATTTTTGCAAGGGGGATTTTAGATTATTTAACTTTTATATAATTATAGCGGTTAGTCATGACTAATGGATTATATTTCAGACAATTAATTAAGTGATTTTACTTATAATAGAAAGGAGAAAACAAAATGGCTTACCCCATACTTCTAGTACACGGCATGGGTTTCCGTGACCGCAGGCTTTTCAATTACTGGGGACGTTTACCAAAAATGCTGGAAAGCATGGGCTTTGAGGTATACTACGGCAGACAGGACAGCAACGCTTCCATAGAAACAAACGGCAGGATGATAGCAGAGAGAATAGAAGATATCATCGCGAAAACAGGCAGTGAAAAGCTGAACATCATCGCTCATTCAAAGGGCGGACTTGATACAAGGTACGCCCTTTCGACCCTGGGCATGGGAAAATACGCAGCCACGCTAACAACACTGCAAACACCTCATCACGGTTCCATAACTGTGGACAAGCTTCTGAAGCTGCCTGATATCCTCGTGAAGATAGTGGGTAAATGCACTGATATCTGGTTTAGGATACTGGGTGACAAGAGGCCTGAGTCCTACAAGGTCTTCCATTCGCTGACAACTGCCGAGGCTGAGATATTCAATTCAGCCAACCCTGACTGTGAAGGTGTGCGGTACCGCAGCTATGCTTTTGTGATGAAAGGGCCTCTCAGTGATATCGTGCTGTGTTTTACCAATATGGTAGTGGCGCACTTTGAGGGTGAGAACGACGGACTTCTTGCGCCGCGGGCTGTAAAATGGGGCGAATTCATGGGTGTTAAGCGCAGCGTGTGCCGCAGGGGCATATCCCACTGTGATGAGGTGGATATGAGAAGACGGAAATTCTCGGATAAAAAGGGCGAGGGTGTAAGCGATATACTTGAGGTATATAAAGAGATAGCGGAGAGTCTTCCGTAACATAAAAAGAGTTTCGGTTTATGCCGAAACTCTTTTTTACAGTTTTCTGCATTTTATGAGCAGTGATATGCCCAGCAGGCAAAGTACCACAAGGAATATCATCAAGCAAAAATACAGCGCCCTTTATTTTTCGGAGTTGTGAGCCAGAAAGCTGCATAGGCTCCCTGTCCACAAGGACCCAGACCCTGTGCAGATGAAGAACTCCGAAAACAGGAAGAACCAGGGCTCAAAAAAGGTATTTTTTTCATATGATCTTGTTTCTGATCCTCTGTACAGCTATCTTCATTGATCTGAACAGCATGAAAATGCCAAGACCCGTGCAAACCAGCCCAAGAGACACCGAAAGCTTAAAAGCATAGATACCAACTGCAAGCACCAGCAGACTTACCGCTGTCAGCAGAATGATATAAAAAATATTCAATATTACCCTTAACGGTCTTGGCAAAGCTCTGCTGCCTGATAATGCGCCGAGTATCTCTTCAAGTATATCGAGCAAAATATCCACGTTATCACCTTATATCTTGGTCTACACCAGGCTGCTGTAGTAAGCGCTCAGCTTAGCTGCAGCCTTTTTTATGACCGAGTCCGCCCTGCCCTCAGCGGTGATATCTGCAAATATGCCCTGGGAGGAAAGTTCCTTCGACTCCCTTGCAAGCTCAACCGCCCGCTGATAGGCGGATATGTCTTCATTTTCGGTAAGCTGTTCTGCAAGGTTAAGGCAAGCCCTTGCTTTAAGGGCGATGAACTCATCTACATAACCGGCAGGGGGATCGGCCTTGACTATCTCTTCATAGACACCTGCGACATAAAGATTTCTCAGCTCGATATACCCCATCATACCGCCGTCGGCCACAGGGGAACTGTCGTAGGCTTCAAGCTGTATATCAAGAACTTTGCAAAGATATTCCAATGTCTTCACAGAGGGCATTGCACTGCCGCTTTCTATCTGGCTGAGCATATTTCTGGTTATAAAATCCCCGACTACTTCGTTCTGGGTCATCTTTTTAGCAAGACGAGCTTCTTTAATGATACGGCCTATATTTTTTGCGTCCATATTTTAAGCCTCCTTTACTCTTGTAAATCTGATTTACATATATGATAGCACATTTTACTGCAAATTGCAAGAACTTAACAAAAAATTAACAAACGCAGTTCGCGGGGGTAAACTGTTTCCCTTTACCTTTTTAATAGCAATGTGAAAAATAAGAGGATATTCTCTTTTTAAGAAAAAATTTTTTCAAAAAGCTATTGACAAAAAGGAAATTTGAGTGTATAATAGAGTAAATCAAATTTACATCGACAATTTACATCAGATATCAGGAGGCGATAGATATGATGGAAAACTTCTCGGCATGGTGGGACGGGTTGAGCACATTGTTAAAGGTGCTTTACTGTATCGCATTTCCCTCGACCATGCTGCTGGTGATACAAACACTGCTTGCAATGTTCGGCATGCACCACGGCGGACACGACATAAGTGATACCTCGGGGCTTGATATGCACACTGATGTGGGAGGGCACGACCTGAATATAGGCCACGGCATAGCCCACGACTTCGGGGCGCACCACAGCTTTGATATACACCACGATGTCGCAGGGCACCACGACGTATCTGCTCACCACAGCAATGATTTTCACGATCATTCTTACAACGACAATGTGACAGATGCTTCAATGCGCTTCTTCACACTGCAGACCATAGTCGCGTTCCTGACGGTGTTCAGCTGGTCTTCCATAGTTCTGGTAGGCTCGAAGGTGCCTGCTGTAGCGGCGCTGGGTGTAGGTTTTCTGCTGGGGCTGGCTACAATGGCGCTGGTTGCCAAAATGGTACAGCTTTCCATGAAACTTGCAGAGAACGGTACTGTAGACCTGAGAAATGCCATCGGAGAAACAGCTACGGTATATATCCCCTGTCCCCCGAAAAATCAGGGTCTTGGAAAGATAACCATGACACTGCAGGGACAGATGATGGAGCTGGGAGCTTTCAATGAAGGCGAAGAGATGCTGAAAACAGGTACGCAGGTCGTTGTGGTAGATGTTCGCGGCGACGATGTGATAGTAGAAAAAGAAGCATAGCGGAAAGCTAAAACAAAAGAACAAAGACAAAAGAAAAAGACAACCAAAAAACGGAAGATACAAACAAAAGAACAAGAACAAAGAAAGAGATAAAAAGTGCTGATAAGAAACAGCATAAAGGAGATATCATGAAAACAAATATCAGAGAGCCGGTTTTCCGGTACGCTACGGAGGGCAAGCAGTTCTGCTGCACTTACCGATGTAGATAAAGTATAAGACATATAATCAGATCACCTTCAAATAAATCAAGTGTACTTAAAAAGGAGAATAATTATGGGAACCGAAACCATTGTTATTATTTGTGTGATAGTAGCAGTACTTTTTGCAGCGCTTATGGCAATTCTTTCAAGATACAGGAAGTGCCCCTCCGACAAGGTGCTGGTCATCTACGGTAAAGTCGGCACGGACAAGAACGGTCAGGCGAGGAGCGCAAGATGTATCCACGGCGGCGCCGCTTTCATCATGCCTGTAATCCAGTCTTATGAGTATATGGATCTGACCCCTATATCTATAAATGTTGACCTGAAAAATGCACTTTCAAAGCAGAATATCCGTATTGATGTTCCTTCAAGATTTACAGTTGGTATCTCAACTGAGCCAGGTATCATGCAGAATGCAGCTGAAAGACTGCTGGGTCTGAAAATGATGGAGATACAGGAACTGGCAAAGGATATCATCTTCGGTCAGCTGAGACTTATTATTGCTACTATGGATATCGAAGAGATAAACTCCGACAGAGATAAGTTCCTGCTGGCAGTATCCAACAACGTTGAGATAGAACTGAAAAAGATAGGCCTTAAGCTGATAAACGTTAACGTTACAGATATCACTGATGAGTCGGGATACCTGGAGGCCCTCGGTAAGGAAGCAGCTGCTAAGGCTATCAACGACGCCAAGAAGAGCGTGGCTGAAAAGCACAGAGATGGTGAGATAGGACAGTCTCACGCACAGAAGGAGCAGAGGATAGAAGTTGCAGCTGCAAACGCAGACGCTATCAAGGGTGAGAACGACGCTAAGGTAGCTGTAGCACAGTCCGAGGCTGAAAGACGTGAAAGAGAAGCTGAGTCGCTGAGAAAGGCTACTGCTGCTGAGGCAGTTCAGGCTGCTAAGGCTAAGCAGGAAGCTTACATCGCTCAGCAGGAAGCAGAGCTGACAAGAGCAGAGCTTGAAAAGGCTACCCAGAAGGCTGACGTTATCGTTAAGGCTGAGATCTCAAAGCAGCAGGCTGAGATAGAGGCTGAGGCACAGGCTGAGGTAACAAGGCGCAGAGCAAAGGGTGAAGCAGACGCTATCTTCGCAAAGATGGAGGCTGAGGCTAAGGGTAATCAGGAGATACTGACCAAGCAGGCCGAAGGTCTTAAGCAGATAGTCCAGGCTGCAGGCGGCGATGCTGATGCAGCAGTAAGACTCATCATCGCAGACAAGATGGAGCAGCTGATCGCTATACAGGTAGAAGCTATCAAGAATATCAAGATAGACAAGATAACCGTCTGGGACAGCGGCGCTAACGGCGGACAGGGCGGCGGTTCTACCGCTAACTTCCTCAGCGGCCTGATGAAGAGCGTTCCTCCCCTGAATGACCTGTTTGAGCAGGCAGGTATGTCACTGCCTGAGTTCCTGGGAAAGGATATGAAGCAGGCACTGGAGGAGTCCCGCGAGGAAGCAATAAAGAGAGTTGCTGCAGAGCAGCTTTCCTCTGATGATGTTGACATCATAGAGCCATAACTTAAGCTTTCAGATCATCTTATTCCCCTCAATATATAAAACCACGATAGGTGCTGTTTTGCAGCACCTATTTGTGGGTATGTAATAATCACAGTATCAGGAGTGAACGATATGAAATTCAAAAGATTTGCAGCAGCACTTACAGCAATGGTCATGGCAGCAGCTCCCCTCGGGGGATGCAGTGATATGAGCAAGACGGAAGAGAGTTCAAGGAAAGAAGCCTCCGACAGTGCAGCAGAAAAAGCCGACACAGCGGAGTTCCCTTTTGAAGTTGAAGACCACCAGATAGAAGTAGGCGGAAAGAAATATCAGGTATTCGACAGAGAGATACGCTTCAATTACGCAGACGTACCCTATGAAGAGTGGCTGAGCTATAAGAGCCCCTTTGACGAATATGTACCTCTTCTGCTTAATTATGATGACGGTATTGAAGACCCTGATATATACGACCTAGAAACTACGGCGGCTTACGCTATCAGGTATGCCTACGAGAACGGTATCGAGGAGATAGAATTTCCTGTTGAGTTCGGTGATATGACCATGGCAGGCGGCTGGGAATTTGCAGGGCTGTGTTTCCCGAACGTCCCCCTTGCCGCCGAGAACTGCAACTATGAGCTGACAGATGAGGGTTATTACCGCATACATCTGGCTGAGTCGGTGCTGAAAGCTGCTTCTCACAACGATGAGGTCATTGCGGCTGCAAAGGAAGTTATAGAAAGTATGCCCGAGGACTGCGACACTGACGCTGAGAAAGCATACTTCCTCTATGATTGGGTCTGCCGGAATATTGCTTACGATGAATTTCATGCCGAAAACACAGGGGCTGTAAATAATGAACCTCAGTCTCTCTATGGGGCACTGGTAAAGAAGAGGGCTGTCTGTGACGGCATAGCCTGCGCGGTGCAGCTGCTGTTCAACATGGCAGGTATTGAATGCGGCAAGGTTGATGCACTTCCCCTGAGCAGCGAGGAGGACGGTCATGTGTGGAACTATGCTTACATAGACGATGAAGTCTGGGATTTTGACGCGACCTGGGATATATACAGATTTTACGAGAGTGACGACGATGAGATCACCGACTACGACTTTGACGGACTGTACGAGTGGTTCGGGACCTCACGAACTGAAAAAAGCACCATGTTCAACATAAATGACAGCTGCCTTTGGACAGCTGCACCTACAACAGATGCTTATACTGAAAAGTCACCTGCTAATGTCATATTCGACTATGTGATGCACACCGACCCTGACACCTATGATCTGACGACTTATCACAATGGCGAAAAGGTAGAGAACCTGAGCTTAGATGACCTGAAAAAAGAACTGGAAGAGAACGGCAGGATCACACTGGGATATGACAACAATATGATGCTCCTTGCCGACTTTGCTTATATAGAAACAGCAGAGCCTATGTTTGAGGGCATAGAAAATGACGAGCTGATACAGAACCTTGATGTATACTCAAACTTCATGATACTGGCTAAATAAAAACTTACGAACTTGCTGTGTATAGCTTATGATATACTGCGGACGGATAGTGACATAAATAACACCCACATTCTCATTACGGGAATGTGGGTGTTTTCATATCATATCGGGGTCGATCTCAACAGCACTTCCCTCTTTGAGGGAACGCTGAACATCGATAAATCGCTGGTTTGAACTGCCGCGGAATTTTAGTTCGAGAGAACGCTTGTCTTCCTCAAAACGGCCGTCCACCAGATAGTCGAGCTGTTCCAGCAAAGCCATACATTCAGGTTCCTTTTCGGACTTTTCCAGCAGCTGCTCAAAGGTGAAGCCTGTGTAGCTTATCAGGTCAAGCCTGCGCTCCTTAAAACTGCGGATACGCTTTGCCAGGTCAGCCAGCGCCGTACACTGACAGAAAGGCTCGCCGCCGCTGAAAGTAACACCGTCCAGTAAAGGGTCCTTTATAATCTGCTCGTAGATTCGGTCTGTATCATCAAGCCTGCCTCCGCTGAAATCATGGGTCTGCGGGTTATGACAGCCCTTGCAGTGATGGGGACAGCCCTGGGTGAATATAGTATAGCGAAAGCCCGGCCCGTCAACGATAGATTCCTCCGCCAGGCCTGCGATCCTTATTTCCATAACAAACCTCCATAAAAGGTATAAAATCATCTCCTGTACAGCAAGTGGACAGGAGATGAAGATAATTATCAGTTCTCACCATTGTCAGCTGTGGAGCAGTTGACCTTGATACGGGGTATCCTTTCGTGAGTTGACTTGCGGTGCTCGGCCTCAGTTCTGCCGCATCTGGGGCAGCGGTCGCCGATTATGCCTGTGTAGCCGCATTCGGGGTCACGGTCAACGGGGTGGTTGATAGAGCCGTAGCCTATGCCCACCTCTTTCATGTATCTTACCACCTTTTCAAAGGCGCTGAGATTGCCCAGAGGATCACCGTCAAGCTCAACATAGCTGATATGACCTGCATTGGTCAGGGCATGGTAAGGTGCCTCGATATTCAGCTTTTCAAAAGCATTTATCTTGTAGTAAACGGGCACATGGAAGGAGTTGGTGTAGTAATCCCTGTCGGTAACACCGGGGATGTCGCCGAACTTCACCCTGTCCATTTTTACAAATCTGCCTGACAGACCCTCAGCAGGAGTAGCCAGCAGCGAGAAGTTCATGCCTGTAACCTCGGTCTCCTTATCCATACGCTCACGCATATGCTTTATTATCTCCATACCGAGAGCCCTTGCTTCTTCAGACTCACCGTGGTGCTTGCCTGTTAGCACCTTAAGGCACTCGGCCAGGCCTATAAAGCCTACGGAAAGTGTACCGTGCTTGAGCACCTCGCCCACAGTATCGTTATAGGAAAGTTTGTCAGAATCTATCCACACACCCTGTCCCATGAGGAAAGGATAGTTCTTGACCTTTTTGCTTGCCTGTATCTTATAGCGGTGCATGAGCTGGTCGATACACAGCTGCAGCTTTTCGTCCAGCAGCTTATAGAACTCGTCGATGCTGTAATGTGCCAGAATACCAAGCCTTGGCAGGTTGATAGTAGTAAAGCTGAGGTTTCCTCTGCCTGTAACTATCTCCCTTTCAGGATCATAGGCATTGCCGATAACTCTAGTGCGGCAGCCCATGTAGGCTATCTCGGTATTGGGGTCGCCCTCCTTATAATACTGGAGATTATAGGGAGCATCAATGAATGAGAAGTTGGGGAAAAGCCGCTTTGCAGAAACTCTGCAAGCAAGCTTGAAAAGATCGTAGTTGGGGTCGGTGGAATTGAAGTTCACACCCTCCTTGACCTTGAAGATATGTATGGGAAAGATAGGTGTCTCGCCGTTGCCAAGACCAGCCTCCTCTGCCAGCAGGATATTCTTGATGACCATTCTGCCCTCGATAGAAGTATCTGTACCGTAGTTTATAGAGCTGAACGGTGTCTGGGCACCCGCACGGGAATTCATGGTATTGAGGTTATGAACAAGAGCTTCCATAGCCTGATAGGTAGCCCTGTCGGTCTCCTTAACGGCACTTTTGAAAGCGAAGTTCTGTATCTTCTTGACGACCTTTGCATCAGCATAGGAGGACAGCAGCTGAGCCTCTTCCTCCATATAACCATTGTCATTTGCAAGGGTAGGTGTCAGCCCACGCTTGGCAAGAAAATCAGCGCAGCGCTGAGCCATATCGGGATCATCGGGAACATCGGCCAGAAGAGAAAGGCCGCGCCTGATATTATCTCTGTAGCGGTGGCGGAAGGTCTTTTTAACGCCCTCGGCCATGTCATAATCAAACTTGGGTATAGACTGACCACCATGCTGGTCATTCTGGTTGGACTGTATAGCAATGCAGGCAAGAGCAGCATAGCTTGTGATATCATTAGGTGTCCTCAGGTAGCCGTGACCTGTAGAGAAACCGCCTGTGAAAAGCTTAGTCAAGTCTATCTGGGTGCAGGTTGTGGTAAGGGTATAGAAGTCCATATCATGTATATGGATATCTCCCTCTTCATGGGCACGGGCATGGTCTTCTTCAAGGACATACATCTCATAGAATTCCTTAGCGCCCACCGAGCCGTATTTGAGCATAGTGCCCATAGCAGTATCGCCGTCGATATTGGCATTCTCACGCTTAAGGTCGCTGTCTTCGGCAGATTTGAAGGTCAGGTCTTCGTAGACCTTCATCAGCTTAGTGTCCATCTCTCTGGCTCTCGTTCTCTCGGAACGGTAGAGGATATAAGACTTAGCTGTGGCAGCATGGCCTTCCTCGATAAGCACCTTTTCCACACAGTCCTGTATCTGCTCAACGGTAGGTGTGGTTATATTCTGCGACATGAGCATATCAACGACCTTGCCCGAAAGCTCCAGCGCTGTTTCGTAGTCGCTTCCTCCTACAGATTCAGCGGCCTTATAGATAGCCTGTGCGATCTTCTCGATATTGAATGTAACTGTACGTCCGTCACGCTTCTTTATTTTTACGATCATTGCCCTTCCTCCAGACTTTATCATACTAAAATGGCGGAGCAGTGATGACCACCATATCTTGTATTCAAAATGATACCGTATTCTAGTATATAGTATTCTTACCATAAAGTCAAGAATTGCGAGCGCCAAAAGTTACAGGGGATATTTGTGTAAGTTACACAAATGAACATTTGGTTTCTTGTGCAAAACAATTACATTTTGTGATTAAAAGTTTAAATATCAAACTGATGTTAGTTACATAATATGGAAAATCAGTATATTGACAAGTAAGAATACTTGTCAGGTTTTCTGCTGTAAACCGCAGAATATCGCATTTGTCAAAATCTGGGCATTTTTGCCGACTTTCGTAGGACTCCCAAAGTATTACAGAACGATTACAAACAATTACACTGAACGCCCGTAAAGCAAAATAACTTGCCAGCAATTTTGTTAACAAAAAATCCGTTCCGCTAAAGGACGGCGCTGATATAGAAGTACTATGGTGTTTCTATTGACAGCGCAAAGAGCCTGTGCTATAATCATTAGTAAGATAAATCGGAATTTGCGGGGGTAACTGCATGAAAATAGAGCATATTGCAATGTATGTAAATGATATCGAACAGGTCAGAGATTTCTTTGTGAAATACCTTGACGGAAAATCCAATGACGGATATCATAATCCACGAACAGATTTTCGTTCTTACTTCATATCTTTTGATACCGGTGCAAGATTGGAAATAATGAATAAGCCCGACCTGGTAGATGAAGAAAAATCTCTGAATCGTACAGGCTTCATTCACATTGCATTTTCGGTTGGAAGTAAAGAGCGTGTTAATGAGCTAACACAACTATTACAGGATGATGGATATTCTATTGTTAGCGGTCCACGAACTACCGGAGATGGATACTACGAAAGTTGTGTTGTTGCAGTTGAAGGAAATCAAATAGAGATTACTGTTTGACAAATTATGATTTAGCACAGCAGCCCAATAAACACAATGCCCCCAAGCGCTTTGAAACGCTTCGGGGCATAACTTCTGTATGGGTTTTGCATTAGGGACGGAAAGATTTATTTTTCACTGCTGCTGCTATAATCGTGGGTGACTATGGGTCCGCCGTATTCCTCTTCAAGCACATCTTCAAGAGTGGTATTGACCATATAGGTACCAAAAGAGATGAGCATGGCCAGCAGGCCGATGATAATGGCTATGTCAAGTCTGAAACGCTTTTTCTTCTTTTTCTCTTTACTCATCTGCGGCAGCCCCTTTCATGTGATATGTTTTCACCGTTATTGATTATTATACACCAACTCAATTTTTTTTGCAAGTACCTGGAAGAAAAAATTCAGAATGTGCATTAAAAATCAGATAATGCCCGCTATTTAGACAATTTTGTGCATCGCACTTTGTTTATTTTTACAAAATCACTATTGCAAATAGGCGAAAGGGGGTGTATAATAATAAATGATGTATCCAAATAATCTAACTGAGAAATGAGGACATAGTATGTGTGGTATCGTAGGATTTACGAACAAGCTTGATGACCCGTCGAAGGTACTCGGCATGATGATGGACAGGATAAAGCACCGCGGCCCTGACTCTGACGGCAAATATATCGATGATAATATTGCCATGGGTTTCCGCAGGCTTTCTATCATCGACCTTAGCGATGTGGGCAGCCAGCCCATATTCAATGAGGACAAAAGCCTTGTGCTGACCTTTAATGGTGAGATATACAATTATAAAGAGCTGCGTGAACAGCTCATCAAGGCGGGACACAGCTTCTACACCAACACCGACTCCGAGGTGCTGGTACACGGCTATGAGGAGTGGGGCGAGAAGCTGCTTGACAAGCTGAGAGGAATGTTCGCCTTTGTTATTTACAATAAGAATAACGGCGAGATCTTCGGAGCAAGAGATTTCTTTGGCATAAAGCCTTTTTACTATGCACAGATGAACGGGACCTTTATGTGGGGCAGCGAGATAAAGAGTTTTCTTGACCACCCTGATTTCGTAAAGGAACTGAATACCGATGTACTGGAAACTTATCTGACTTTCCAGTACTCCCCTACCGAAGATACTTTTTTCAAAGGCGTGAAGAAACTGCCTGCAGCGCACTACTTCACCTACAAAAACGGCAAGCTGGATATTCGCAGATACTGGGAAGTAAAGTTCAATGCGGATAACGGCCCTGACCTTGAAGAGTGGGTAAACAGGATATCAGAAACTTTCAAAAACTCGGTGGAAGCCCACAAGTTTGCTGATGTTGAGGTTGGTTCTTTCCTGTCAAGCGGTGTGGACTCAAGCTATGTTGCAGCCGTAGCCGATGTTGACAAGACTTTCACTGTAGGCTTCGGCGAGGACGAAAAGTACAACGAGATAGGCTATGCCAAGGAGTTCTCCGGATATATCGGCAAGGATAATTTTTCCAAGGTCATCTCCCCTGAGGAATACTGGGATAACCTGAAAAAGATACAGTATCACATGGACGAACCTCTGGCCGACCCTGCGGCTATAGCGCTGTTCTTTGTGTGTCAGCTGGCAAGTCAGCAGGTAAAGGCTGTGCTTTCGGGCGAGGGTGCAGACGAGATATTCGGCGGATACAACATATACCACAATCCTGCGGATATGGCAGCGTATTTCAGACTGCCCAGAGCGCTCAGAAAAGGTGTGGGTGCTGTGGCTGAAAAGCTTCCACACAAGCACGGCATAAACTATCTTATAAGAGGTTCAAAGGATCTTGACGAAAGATTTATCGGAAACGCTTATATCTTCTCCGAAAAAGAGAGAAAGATCATTCTTAAGATAAAGACATCTGCCCCTGATGCCATGGCTGTGACCAAGCCTTTCTATGACAAGGTAAGGGATCAGGATCAGGTGACACAGATGCAGTATCTTGACCTGCATTTGTGGATGACGGGAGATATCCTGCTTAAAGCGGATAAGATGTCTATGGCGCATTCGCTTGAGCTGCGCGTGCCTTTCCTTGACAAGAAGGTAATGGAACTGGCTGAGCAGATACCCGCAAAGTACCGTGTTACTAAGGAGAACACCAAGTATGCCATGCGCATAGCAGCGCTGAAAGCCTGCCCTCCCCAGACAGCTAACAAGAAAAAGCTGGGATTCCCTGTGCCTACAAGAGTATGGCTCAAGGAGGACAAATATTACAATATCGTCAAGGACAGCTTCACTTCACCTGCTGCTGAGAAATTCTTCAACACAAAGGAACTTGTGGCACTGCTTGACGACCACCGTGCTGAAAAATACGACTATTCGAGAAAGATATGGACAGTATTCACTTTCCTGATCTGGTATGATGTTTTCTTCGGCAGCGGACTCTGATCTGTAATAATAGTATGACCCGAAAGCACCGTCAGCTTTCGGGTCTTTTGTTTCTACGGAAAATGTACCGGCACATAAGGTCATCGGCGGCAAAGCCAAAGAACGAAAGCAGCAGCCAGGCCAGCGAATACCTCAGGCAGATCTGGCCGTCATAGTTAAAGCGCATATTATGGTAGTTCCAGATACCCATTTCAAGGCGGCGGTTGAGGATCTCACCTGCAAGCAATTCTGAGGCGGTGATGAAAAATGCAGAGATGAGCAAAGCATAAAAAAGGTGTATTTTTCCAGCACGACGTTCGGCATTGAGTTCATGTATGACAGCCATGGCAAAAGCGCCCATAAGCCCCATGGAAATATGAGAATAGCCCCGTTCAGCGACCTCTATCCCGCCGTATATAAGCGCCCCTGTGACAGAAGCTGTCAGTAGTTCAAGAATATGCCTCACGACCTCACCCCCGGTGCTTTTAAAGAAAGTATGGTCAAAAAACAGCATTTTAATGCAAACAAAAAAGGCGGGATAAGATCCCGCCTGTCGGTATCAGATTATATCGTCTTCCTGATTAGGAATGTTAAGCTGCTTCTTGGGAACTCTTTTTATAGGGTCATAATCCCACTTCTTACAGGCGTAATCAGCATCAACCAGACCCTGCTTCTCACAAAGTACCTTGTTACCCTCCTTAGAACGATTGCCGAATTTGCAATATGAGCAGGACGGCGTGATCTTATTACCGAAAAAACTCTTTCTAGCCATTATCTATGCAACTCCTTTGCGAAAAGATTGAAAATATTAGAGTTTTGATTTACTTACATTATAGCACAATCACTTTGAAAATACTAGACTTTTCTTAAAATTCAGTAAAAAAATCATCATAATCAAACATATTGACGCGGTGAAATTGTTAATTTTGAACAAAGTTTTATTTTGATAAATGACAAAAACGCTATCGTCAACAAGATATTTTTGAAGTATTTTACAGAACACAGCAGAAAGCACGGCAGCGGGCCCACGTAGTTTAATAAAACTGAACAGACTGAGTCTTTCACTTTTCAGGGCAAATAACTGCATGATGATGCAAAGCCCGCCAAAGGAACAGGCGGCACATATGCAAGGCAGAAGCTTGTAGGGACAGCCAGAAAGCTCGGTGAGAGAAGTGATCTCGATGAATGACTTAAGCAGGACGAGTCCGTTGCTGTCAAGCCCGAAGATCCTTCCTACAGCTGACAAAGCACCGCAATGTTCAAGCAAGGCCATTACAGCTGAAATAAATATGACCGTCATGCAGATAATACCCATGGACCTGCCTGCGGAGGTTATGCTGTTTACAAGAATGTTCCCGCCTTTGGTGGAACATGGTTTGTCTGTAACATGAAGTTCAGAAGTTCTGCACAATATAAAAGCCAGCAGGATATTTGGTATAAGTACAGATAAAAAGATAAGGGTACCGACCTGCTTGTTTCCGAATACAGACATACCCACCGCCCCGCTGTAAAATGCAGGGCCTCCGCAGTAGCAGAAGCAGGCGGCACGCTCGGCTGTGTTTTTGTCTGTTTCGCCCCTTTCAAGCATATCAGAGAGCATTTTTATGCCTATGGGATAACCTGCTACACAGCTTATCAGCATGACCGTGAACATCTTATCGGGCATTCTGAAAAGCTTTCGGCTAATGAATGAAAAAGGCTTTGCAAGCAAAGCTGCGCTGCCGCTTTGTACCAGCATCGAAGTCACTGCCATGAAAGCGAACAGCGAGGGTATCAGCACATTAAGGCAGCGGGAAACAGCTTCGTTTACCGCCGCCGCTGAAGCTTCAGGGCAGAGGGCAAATCCTGCCATGATAAACACAAGTGCGATACATAGAAGATATCCTTTTAGCTTTGGAAATTTGTTTTTCATACACTTCCCTCCCGAAACAAGTATATGCGGCAGTTCTGCGCAATATAATAGTTTCTGTAAGGGAGGTATGCCATATGTCAAGAAAGCCTGATCTGAGTTTTTTCGGTAAGACAAAGGAACTGCTGTATCTGCAGTCATACATACGCATAAATGACAACACCTCGGCTATTGTGGAAAACTGCAGGCAGATATACGAGTGTACAGATGTCTGTGTACGTCTGCTGACAGGTTCTTTTGAGATAGAATTATGGGGCAGCGGGCTGCAGCTGAGTTCATATGCTGAAAACAGTGTGGAAGTGAGGGGCATAATAGAACAGGTAAAGCTGGTTTCAAGAAGCACAAGGAGGTCTGACAATGGGGGCGGGTAGTATACTATACATAGTTGAGGGCGACAGCTTTGCAAGACTATACACCATACTTTCAAGGGAAGGAATTATGTACAGGGAGCTTCACGAGGAGGGCGGAAAGCTTTCGCTGAGAGTATCACTGGGACATTGCAGAAGATTTGAAAAGGCCTGCCATGAAGCGGGATACAGACCCGAGCAGCAAGAAGTTTATGGGGCAATAAAGCTTGGAAAATTCATGGCTGAACGGGCAGGTCTGGTGGTAGGGGCGGTGATATCGGCATTACTTATGATGTATTACTCAGATGTGATACTGAGGATAGATATAGATACCGAAGACCCTGTTATGCGTGGAAAGATAATAGATGTGCTGAAAGAAGACGGTGTAACGGCAGGGGCATATCTTCCTGATATAGACCTGGTGCTGGAAGAGCGCTCGCTGAAAAGCAAGATAGATGACCTGGCCTGGGTGGGGCTGACAAGGACAGGCTCGGGCATAGCGGTGGATATCATTGAAGAGGTGAGGGCAGAAAAGGGTATAACAAAGGGTATGCCCTGTCATCTGGTGGCCTGCGAAGACGGGGTCATCGAGGAGATAGAGCTGCTGGACGGACAGCTGCTGAAAGGGATAGGAAGCGGTGTGACAAAGGGCGATATGGTCGTCAGCGGGAAGATAGTGACTGAAAACTCCGAATGGACAAGGGACGGAGAGGTAATTGAGATCAAAACAAGATATGCGCGAAGCATAGGCAAGATAAGAGGCACATTTGTGAGGACGATGGTCTTTGAACAGCCCTATGACCGAGAGGTAAAGGTGCTGACGGGAAACAGTAAGACCTTGAGGTACCTGGATCTTTTCAGTGCTGAGATACCGCTGTTTGCAGAGGTTCCCGAAGGCTGGTATGAAGCCGACAGCGAAGAACGGCATTTTCCTGAGGTAGGAGGATTTTATCTGCCTATGGGGATAACTGAGATATATCTCAACGAGTTCGACAACAGAAGTCAGCTTATGGACGAGGAGGAAGCTTTTGCTGAGGCGGAAAAGTCTGCATACAGGTATGAACAGAATTTTCTGAGTAAATATGAGATACTTGACAGGAAGTGTCAGAAAGAGACAGATGATAACGGTGTAAGGCTTACTGTGACCTATGAACTGTACGGCGACCTCTGCAAGGAATCGGACTTTTTCATTCCGAAAAACATTATCCGTCAAGAAGATGAACAGAAAGAAAAAAATGTGCAACATAGTGAAAATAATTGATTTTTTTTGTTGCATTTACTTAAAAAATGTGATATAATATTCTGAGAATGTAAAATTGAGTGGAGCGTAGATAAATGGCAGAAAAAACGATCACCGTTGACAGCATGGAAACTATGGTCAGCCTTTTCGGGAGCTATGACGAAAACGTAAATCTCATTCAGAGAGAATACAACGTTGTAGTCCTCGGGCGGGGCGAAGATATAAAGGTAACGGGCGATGAACAGGGTGTGTTCAATGCCTGCGAGGCTATCAGCGGATTGATAACCATGATAAACAAAGGCGAGCGCCTGAACGAACAGACCATACGATATGTGTTCGCGCTGGTGCGTGAGGGCAGACAGTATGAGCTGAATAATCTCAGTGATGACGGCATATGCGTGACCATAACGGGCAAGATCATCAAGCCAAAGACCCTGGGACAGAAGCGGTATGTGGACTTTATCAGAAAGAACACCATAGTGCTGGGCATAGGCCCTGCTGGCACGGGCAAGACCTATCTTGCGGTGGCCATGGCGGTAAAGGCTTTCAAGGCTCATGAGGTGGAAAAGATAATACTTACCAGACCTGCGGTGGAAGCTGGCGAAAAGCTGGGCTTTCTCCCCGGTGATCTGCAGAACAAGGTAGACCCTTATCTGAGGCCGCTGTATGATGCGCTTTTTGAGATGCTGGGACCTGAGTCCTTTGCAAGGCAGCAGGAACGGGGCTGTATAGAAGTAGCTCCCCTGGCTTATATGCGAGGAAGGACTCTTGACAACGCTTTCATTATCCTTGATGAGGCGCAGAACACCACCAACGAGCAGATGAAGATGTTCCTGACAAGGCTGGGCTTCAATTCAAAAATAGTCATTACAGGTGATATCACACAGATAGACCTGCCTGATAACAGGAAGTCGGGTCTTATACAGGCAATGCACGTTCTCAGGGACGTTGACGACATAAAGATAAACAGATTTTCGGACAAGGACGTAGTACGTCACAAACTGGTACAGGATATTATACAGGCTTATGAAAAATATCAGGGAAGGAATGGTAAGAACAATGGGCAAGGTTAAGGTACTCATCACAAATAATCAGACAGAAGTAAAGATACCCGTAGGCATAAGGATGCTGGTAAGACGCTGCTGCCATGCAGTGCTGGAATATGAGGGCTTTGAAAACGATGCGGAAGTATCGGTATCTTTTGTTAATGACAAGCAGATACATGAGCTGAACAAAGAGCACAGGAATATCGACAGATCTACCGATGTGCTGAGTTTCCCTTTGGGCGAGGACGGCGAGTATGACATCAACTATGAAACCGGTGCCAGCCTGCTGGGTGATATAGTCATCAGCCTTGAAACTGCCACAAGACAGGCTCAGGTGTACGGCCATTCGCTGGAGCGTGAGGTAGGCTTCCTGACAGTTCATTCCATGCTGCACCTGCTGGGCTATGACCATGAGGAGAGCAGCCTGCAGGAGCGTATCATGAGAGAAAAGGAAGAAGCTATCCTCGCTCAGCTGGGCATCTCCAGAGATGAAACATTCGTAGAGGAACATGAACATAAGGACTGAACTTAAGAAGTTCTGCAAAAGCTTTGTTTACGCAGCCTGCGGTATAGGCAGATGTATCCGCACCCAACGGAACATGAGGTTCCACATGGGGGCGGCAGGTGCTGTTCTGGGGCTGTCGCTTTTGTGCCATGTGAGCAGCGGCGAGGCGCTGGCGCTAATACTGACCATAGGCGGTGTCATGGCGCTGGAATGTGTGAACACAGCTATCGAAAGCGCTGTTGACCTGGCGGCAAAGGGTGAGATATCAGATCATGCCAAGGCCGCTAAAGATAGTGCTGCGGGGGCTGTGCTGGTTTTCTGCTTTGCGGCAGTGGGTTTGGCCTGCGCAGTGTTCCTGCCAAAGCTTTCGATGATAATTAAAAGTTTTTCGGAATTCCCTGCCCTTATCGCAGCTGCTGCGATCTATGCGGCAGTGTGGTTCTGGTGGGTGTTTATCTGCTTTACGAAAGACGACAGTCAGAGGTCTTAAAATGAAGATAGTAAAACGAGTGGGCTTAGGAATAGTCCTTTTGCCTGTGATATTGATATGTCTGTATATAGTTTTTGAGATAGTTGGTATGTGCGTAAATCATATCAGCACGGGCAGACAGACAGCACTGCTGGAAAAGCAGCTGTCTGCTGAGATAAATGATATCGACATAAGCAATAAATATTCATGGACAGGGAATACAGGCAACGGGAACCATGTTGACCGTGTTTCTGAGATCACATTTTCAAGCGATATGAGCGAAGAAGACATCAGGAACTGTATGACAGACAACTACGAATATTTTGAGCTTGATACGGAGGATAACGGCAATTATACTTTCAGGCTTGTGACTTCCGCACCATTTGCTGACAACATTGAGGGACACTGATGAACATAGTTAAGGCTGAATGCAAAGACTTTGAAACGGTAAAGGATATCACTTGCAGGACGATAAATGCCATTTATCCTAAGTATTACCCTTTGGGGGCGGTGGATTTTTTTCTTAAGCACCACAGTGATGAGAATATAATGGAAGACATTTCCTGCGGCAGGACTTTTCTCTGTGTGGATGAGAACGGGTGTGCGGCAGGAACTGTATCTGTAAAAGAAAACGATATTGGCAGGCTGTTTGTTCTGCCTGAATTTCAGGGACAGGGCTGCGGCAGGCTGCTGCTGGATTTTGCAGAGGATATGATAAGACAAAACTTTGATGAGATAGTGCTGGACGCTTCATTGGCGGCAAAGGCCATATATCTGAAAAGAGGCTACAGGGAGTTCCACTATCAGGTCATAAAGACAGATAACGGGGACTTTCTGTGTTTTGATATAATGAGAAAGAAAGTAAAGGATAGGTAAAATGACGAAGAATATTTTTGTAACTATAGCGGGCAGGGCCAATGCGGGAAAATCTTCCCTGCTGAATGCACTGGTTGGGGAAAAGATAGCCGCTGTCAGCGACAAGCCCCAGACCACACGCACCAAGATAACAGGGGTGCTGACCAAGGGTGATACACAGTTCGTGTTCATGGACACCCCCGGTATGCACAAGGCTAAAAACAAGCTGAGCGAGCATATGGTCAACACCGTAAATGAGACCATTACTGGCGTTGACATGATAATACTCATGTGCGACTGCACCAAGAAGATATCAGATAATGAAAAGAGCCTGATAGCAAGCTTCAAGGGCGGCAGGAGCAAGGTCATACTGGCGCTGAACAAGATAGACCTTATGGAGAACAAGGAAGATGTCATTGCTAAGCTGGCGGAATATTCTGCGCTGTATGACTTTGAAGAAGTCGTGCCCATAAGCGTTACCGAGAATGACGGGCTTGATATCATCATGGAAATACTTGAAAAGAATGCCGCTGAGGGTCCTCATTTCTTCCCTGATGACAAGTTCACGGATCAGCCTGAAAAAGTCATCATGGCTGAGATGATAAGGGAAAAGGCTCTGAGAAATCTGAGCGATGAAGTACCCCATGGTGTGGCTGTTACCATTGAACAGCTGGGCGAGAGGGACGACCGCAACGGCGAGCCTATACTTGATATCACCGCGACCATTTACTGCGAAAGAGAGTCCCACAAGGGCATAATCATAGGCAAGGGCGGTTCTATGCTGAGGAAGATAGGCCAGGACGCAAGAGCTGACCTGGAGGATTTCTTCCGGATAAAAGTCAACCTCCAGTGCTGGGTAAAGGTAAAAGAAGGCTGGCGCAACCGTGAGGGCATGATAAAGAACTTCGGGCTCTCATAACAGGAAAATATTCCCGCTTATAGTAAAGGGTCCTCTGCACAGACTAAAAGCAGAGGACGGTGAGCATTATGGAACTGTGGGAGAAATTCTGCAAAAGCGGAAAAATAGAGGATTACCTTGCATATGCAAGGGCTGAAAGGAATGATGAAGATGACCACCCTGAAAGGTCTTGTACTTAAAGAGATAGACAGCGGCGAGGCAAGCAAGTCTATCTGCGTGCTTACTGCCGAATCGGGCGTTATCTACATCTATGTGCGGGGCGGCAGAAAAAGCACGAAGACGACCTCTGCCACCCAGGCATTCAGCTATTCGACATTATGCTATGAAGAAAAGAAAAATGCCAAGGGACAGGTCAGCCGCTATCTGAACAGCAGCGAGCCTGTCAAGCTGTTTTATAACATCAGGCTCGATGCGGCCAAAGTGGCGCTGGCTTCTTACTTTTCAGAGCTTATCATCTATTCAGGCACTGAGGGCGAGGAGTATGGCGATGTGCTGAGGCTTGCGCTGAATACGCTGTATTTTCTTGATGAAGACAAAATGCCTGCCGACCTGCTGAAATGCGTTTTTGAGTTCAGGCTGATGTGCGAGATAGGCTTTATGCCAAAGCTTGTGGGCTGCACCCACTGCTTTAAATACGAAGATGAGAAGATGCATTTCAATTTTCTTGAAGACGAACTGGAATGCGATGAGTGCTGCATGAACCCCGACAGCGGCCACAGCATGATACTGGATAAAATGCTTTTGTATGTGGTAAGGTATATTGCCCTAACGGATTTTGAAAAGCTGTTCTATTTCAAAATAAGCGACAGATATCTGAAAAAACTCAATGAGTTCACCGAGCGCTATGTCAGCTATCATCTTAAGCACAGGTTCGGTGCGCTGGATTTTTACAAAATGTTAAAATAAAGAAACAGGAGAAACTTACATATAATGGATAATACAAATTACGATATACTTGAGCTGGACAAAGTTCTTGAGAAGTTAGCGGGATTTTGCAGCAGTAAGGACAGCAGACAGGCTGCGCTGGCGGTGACACCCTCAGATGACCTGTACACTGTCAGGACAGAGGTGGGAAAAACTGCCAGCGCGCTGGAGATGTCCATACGCTACGGCACACCTGCCTTTTACAGCATAAACAACGTTTCCGCAAGCCTTAACAGGGCTAAGGCAGGAGGAACGCTTTCTTTGGGAGAACTGCTGGAGATAAAGAAAGCTCTCGGGCAGACCAACGAGCTTTGCAGGTGGTTCGACCAGGCGGAGAACAAGGACACTCCCCTTTCCTATCTCTTTGAACAGCTGTTCCCGAACAAGTCACTCTGGCAGAGGCTGGAAACTGCCATACTGGACAGCGAAAATCTTTCCGATGACGCCAGCCCTGAGCTGAGGTCTATCAGGAACAAGATCGCAAAGGCAGGTCTTAAGATAAGAGAGACCCTGGACAAGATGATAAAGTCGCCCTCAACTCAGAAGTATCTGCAGGAGTCTATAGTCACCATGCGTGACGGAAGATTTGTTGTGCCTGTAAAAACTGAGTTCAAGGGAAATGTGGGCGGTCTTGTACACGGGACTTCCGCTACGGGCTCAACGCTGTTTATTGAGCCTATATCCGTTGTTGAAGCTAACAACGATATCAGGATACTGCAGGGCAAGGAACAGGACGAGATACACCGCATACTGACCGAGTTCTCGAAGGAATGCGCCATGATGCAGCCCCAGATAGAATCAAGCTATGATGCGGCGGTAAAGCTTGACCTTTACTTTTCCAAGGCTAACCTGGGTGCAAAGATGAGAGCTGTCAACCCTGAGATATCCGATGACGGTGTTATAGTACTGAACAAGGCAAGACACCCGCTGATAGATGAAAACAAGGTAGTGCCCATAAACTTCGTATCGGGCATTGATTACAATGTGCTGGTCATCACAGGCCCTAACACGGGCGGTAAAACCGTTACGCTGAAAACCGTCGGCCTGCTGACGCTGATGACTATGTGCGGTCTGCTGATACCAGCCTCAGACGGATGCAAGGTTTCTGTTTACAAGAGGATACTGGCAGATATAGGTGACAGGCAATCCATAGCCCAGAGTCTTTCTACATTCTCCTCACACATGGGCAAGGTAAAGGATATACTTGACAATGCTGACCATGAGAGCCTTGTGCTGATAGATGAGCTGGGCTCGGGTACTGACCCTGTAGAGGGCGCAGCGCTGGCTGTTTCTATAATTGAAAGGCTGAGGCAGGTGGGAGCAACTGTTGTTACGACCACCCACTATCAGGAGATAAAAATGTATGCACTGGATACTGACGGTGTGGAAAATGCCTCCTGCGAATTTGATGTGGAGACCATGAAGCCCACCTACAAGCTGGTCATAGGTTCACCCGGAAAATCCAATGCCTTTGCTATATCCAGAAATCTGGGCATAGATGATGAGATAATAAACTATGCCAAGGCGCTTATCTCAGAGGATAACAGGAAATTTGAAACTATCATAGACAACCTTGAACGCACAAGAATGAAGCTGGAGGAAAACAATCATCTGGCTGAGAAATACCGTGCGGAAGCTGAGAAGCTCAAAAAGGAGCTTGAGGAGCAGAAACAGAAATTCTATGATGAAAAGGAAACCGAGCTTGAAAGAGCCAGACGTCAGGCAAGTGACATTGTAAACCGTGTTCAGCGGGAATCCCAGGCACTGGTGGACGAACTGGACAAGCTTCGCAAGGAAAAGGAAAAATCAGGATTTACACAAAAAGCCATTGACGCCAAGCACAAGCAGAAGTCAACCATGAACAAGCTGTATATGGAGGCAAACCCTGTATCGGAACAGCCTGATGATGATTATGTTCTGCCAAGACCTCTGAAGAAGGGCGACACGGTGCTCATAACCGATACTAAGCGCAACGGCATAGTTGTAACTCCCCCTGATGACAAGGGTATGTGCTTTGTTCAGGCGGGTATCATGAAGACCAAGATAGATGTCAAGAAGCTGAGACTGGTGGAAAAGCAGAAGCCTGTGAAGACACCTCAGCAGAAGAAAAAACGTCCTAACGGTGTATCTACCAAGGGCGTTGAGAGCCGTATGACCAGGCGGTTCTCAACTGAACTGGATATCAGAGGTTATGCCAGCGATGAGGGCATACACGAAATGGACAGCTTCATCGACAACTGCGTGATGTCGGGCATCAGCATGGTAACTGTCATTCACGGCATTGGCACAGGTGTGCTGAAAAATGCTGTCAGGAACCACCTGAGGCGGCACCCCTCGGTAAAATCATACCGCCCGGGTGTTTACGGTGAGGGCGAAGACGGTGTTACTGTTATAGAGCTTAAATAACAAAAGGACTGCTGCGGGTGCAGCAGTCCTTTTGTGTTTACATCTGTCCGCCTGCCTGGGCAAGCAGTTCCCGCAGAGAGTCAAAAAGCTCGATATCATCAGCGGTGAGCTTTATGCTGGCCTCTATCTTCTGACCTGCGGCATTGGTGACTTTCAGGTCGATGAAACCGTCCTGCTCCATGCCATTGGCGGCGGTGTGAAGAAACTGGGGTATCCTCGGGTGGTTCTCCCTGAACTTTTCAAGGAGGGGTCTTAGCTTAACTACAGCCATTGGGTTCATTCTACAATCCTCTTTCCTTCAAATTCTTTACTATGCCGACATAGAATTCGCGGACATCATATCCGTCGATATTCTCGCGGAAAAGGTCGATGACATCTCCATGAGAGATACCGCGTCGGCCTTTGTTTTCGATAAACATGGTATTGCTGCCGCGGAGTGCAGACTCTTTAACAACAAGACCGTCATTGCCCGAGCCGTCCTTACGGTTGAACATATATCCCAGATTAAGGGGGAAACCTGCGGAGAACACGTTCTTCATAACGGTCATGACCGAGAGGTAATAAATACCCGCTTTGTCGGGAAGCTCAGCGTCAAGCTTAGCGCAGTTAGCGTGGGTAAGTTCACGAAGACCCAGTTCAAAGCTGGGGGCAGTATCGCCCAGAACCGTGAACAGCTTGTTATAACGCTTTGCCACGAACTGCAGCAGGCCGTCAGGGACTTTGGCAAGGATATCATCGACAAAGTTACAGCCGTAATGGGGCGTATTGATAGTTACAAGACTAGCCACATACTTATCCATGCCAAGCTGTGAGATAGCATAGCGTGAATCAAGGCCGCCTTTTGAATGGGCTATTATATTGACCTTGGGCGCACCTGTCTGCCTGATGACTTCTTCTATCCTATCACGCAGTTCAGCCGCACTGGTGGATATCAGGTTGGCAGACTGCTGATTACCGTAGTAGACCTCAGCGCCGTTGCGCACCAGTTCCTTGGGTACCCTGCCCCAGTAATTGAACTTCTGCCAGTCACGGAAGAAAATACCGTGTACCATAAGTATAGGGTATCTGGTCTTGCAGATCTCATTTTCCTTGCGCATATCGTCCATTTCCTGCTTTGCCTGTTCAAAGCGGAACTCTTTCTTGGCATCGCGGGATATGGCTCTCAGCACCACCAGGTTCACCACAGGGATATACCAGGTGAAAAACAGGGCAACGTATTTTATGAGTTTGACCTGTCTTGAAGAAATAACCAACCTGACAATACCCACAAAGGCACAGAAAGCAATGAGGGCATAGCCTGTAAGGGCATTGGCCACCTGCCGCCAGGGATTCAGCCCGCTTAAAATGATGAGCAGTATAACTATGACAGTATGCAAAAACAGTGAAAGCACTGAGCCATCGATAATAAACGAACCTTTGGCTATACGGTTGAGTTTGCTGTTCTTATCACGTTTGCCGCCTGCGACTATCAGGTATCCCAGATAGAAAACTGCAAGCAGGATAACAGCGGCGACCTTGGCGCCTGCGGACAGGGGTATCAGCTTCCATAAAGCAGGGGAATTGCACAAAGCAAGTATGAGAAGCTGGTCGATGAACAATCTTATTCTTCTCAATTTAAAGTCTCCTTAATATTAGTTTATTTATAGCTGGGCTTTATCTGTCTGATGTCGTTGCCCACAAAAATGTGGGGTATGAAATTCCCGACAATACGGGAAACTATCCTCTCGTTATACTTCTGGTAAAGTTCATTAGAGGAGAGATTTGAAGATATGATCGTAGGCTTCCTGTTATTGAGGCGCTCGTTGATTATCTCATAGATGACCGACTCAGTAAAGGTAGTCTTGAACTCAGCACCCAGGTCATCAAGGATAAGCAGTTCAGCCCCCAAAAGAATTGCGGTGGTATCGCCCTCGGCCTTACGAAAACGCTCTTCCTCTATGCGGTGCAGAAGATTAGTCGCTGAACCGTAGACCACATTTCTGCCCTGGGCGATAAGCTCCTTCGCCATGCAGGAGGACAGAAAGGTCTTGCCAAGGCCTGTGCGCCCGTAGAATATCATAGACGGCGAATACTCATTGAACTGATATGTATAACTCTTGCAGAACTGAAAGACCTTAGTCATTTTGCTGCGTGGTGACTCGCCGTCAGGCAGAGGTGCGGGGCTGTAGAAATTGATATCAAACTCGGAAAAATCATGAAGCTTTATGGAGCAGAAAGAATTCAGCTCATTCGTGGTGTATTTTTCCAGCAGCTTCTTCATGCACTCACAGCGCACGCCCTCGTGATAACCTGTGTCACGGCACTTTTCGCAGACATAGTGGTACTGCAGATAATCCTCATCATAGCCGTTCTCTTTCAGCAGCGCCCGCATGGTATGGCGGATAGAAAGGTTCTTATCCCTGATAGCAGCTATCCTTTCGGATACACTTTCTTTTCCCGAATTGCCGCCTATATTCCCGATAAGAGAATAGTTGAGCCTGAGGGCTTCGTTGTTGAGCCTGTATACCTCGGGCATCTCAAGGGATATCTCTTCAAGGCGGAGCCTGTGTTCTTCTTCAGCTCTTTCTCTGCGCTCACGGAGTTCATTTTCTGCCAGTTCAAATGCGCGTTCTGAATATTTCACTTATCATCGTCCTTTCTTCCACTGGGGTCAATGGTACTGAGATCAATGCTCTGGGCATAACGATCGTACTCACCAAGATCAAAGGAAGGCTTTTCCGTTTCTGTCTTCTGCTGTCGGGCTGCCCTGCGGGAATTATCTTCCTGCTCGACCTGAACGGCAGTGGTTATACCGCCGCTTGCCCAGTTTTTCAGTATGCCGTCGATATAGCTGAAATTCAGCTTGTTTTTGACATCAAGGCATTTATTATATGCTATCTCAATAAGTTCAAAGTTATAACCGCGGTCATTCCATTCAGCCATGTATTCCCGCTGCTTTGGCGAAGGCTTGTTTTCCATGCCAAAGATACGAAGCACCTTGTTTTCAAAAGTACGCCTTTCCTGGGCTTTTATTATCTCATTCTCCACATCAGTATAAGAATTAATGCCTTTATCATACCAGTTGACCATTACAGTATGTAAGTAAGCTATGCTGCACTTCCCTGCTGCCCGACAATGGTCAGCTGCCAGCATGATAGATGGCGCATCAAACTTATACAGTTCATACAGTTCGATGATCTTGGCCATCTCACTGCCGTTGATAGAAAACTGCAATGACTGTATCTCGTTGATAAGCCCTTTTAGCACAGCATCATTCTCGGCCTTTTCTTTCATTTCCTGCTGAGAATATTTTACAGTTACTTTCTTTTCAACTGCCATACTTTTAGGCTTTACAGCTTCTACCAGAGAAACAGGTTCTTTCTTATCCGAGAAAGTGTGGGGCTTATCATCAGTATTTGCAGTGATATTCTGCTTACTGCCGTTAACTGAAAGCACACCTGCATTCTTCCAGTATTCCACCGCTGCATCGACATCTGCCTCAGAATAACCTGACATGGCAGAAAGCACGGCGGAATTTGTAAACCTCGCCCCCGCCAGTATGCAGAGCAGTATCTTTATCTCAGCCTCAGAACAGCTTTTTATAAAGCCGCCTGCTGCGGCCCAGGGAAAGCTGAAAGAAGCCCCCCAGCTGTCTGTATCAAAATTATATTCCATAATATAACACCTCATTCGTGATATCCTTTATTATACCATATTCTGATGATAATTGCAACACACAAATGAAAATCTCCCCCCGATGAACGGAGGGAGATGATTTCAATCCTCTTTATTAATGCCAAATATCATTTTCAGCAGACCTGACAAGACCTTCGGGCTTTTCATAACTACGACCTTCATAAGTATTACCTCCTATCCGTTGGTAATACATACTATTCAAGACCACGAAATTATGTTACACTCATCTCAGCCGTGACTGAATTACCAGAAGTCTGCCTTCGTCAAAACGAACGACCGCTTCATCAGCAGTTATCTCATTTGAGACTCCCAGCGTCACCGAATTTGTCAGAGTGCAGTTTTCGGCAGTATACTTTGTCCCCGTTATAGTAAGGCCGGTGACCTCGGGCGAATAGGCGAACAGCGAAAGCGAAAAGCCTTCCCTTGAAGGAAATCTGTGTTCACCGCTGCAATGAAGAGATATGATATCATCATCGCCGATGATGACACCCTTACCGCCTTTTTCAGCTATCATGGCCAGACAGCTTATGTTGCCTATCATATGATCCAGCCGTCCGCCGCAGGCACCGTAGATGCAGAAGTCTGTAAACCCTTTATCAAAGGCAGTTTCTACAGCGAGCATAAGATCTGTGTCGTCCTTTTCAATGGGGTAGGTCAAGACATTCTCACCTTCGGGCATATGACCGAGAGAGTCAAAATCACCTAGGATAAGGTCAGGCTTCACGCCCAGTTCCTGCGCCAGCGCCAGCCCTTTATCGGCACATATGACATAGGACTTCGCTATGATATCAAAGTCTATATTCTCCGACCTGACAGGTTCGCCGCCTGCAAATATCACACAATGCCTAGTCATTTTTATACTCCCACTCTTTCAGCTGTTTGGCTTCTTCGTACATCTGCAGATAGCTGTCAAATCTCGTCCTGGGAATACTGCCTGCGTTGACAGCCTCTATGACAGCACAGCCCTTTTCTTTGGTATGGCTGCAATCGGGGAAGCGGCAGCTGTCGGTATATTCTCTGAATTCAGCAAAACAATCAGCCAGCTGGTCTTTGAAGATTATATCATATCGGTTTGTATCAAAAGATGAGAACCCGGGGGTATCTGCGATATATCCCCCGCCCTCAAGCTTATACAGCTGCACATGGCGGGTGGTATGCCTGCCGCGGCCCAGCTTTTTGCTTATCTCGCCGGTAGCCAGGCCAAGCTCGGGATACATATTGTTCAGCAGAGATGATTTGCCAACGCCAGTATTTCCTGTAAAAGCCGAAAGCTTGCCCTGCAGCAGTTTCTTGACAGCAGCACTGCCCTCACCCGTAACATTATCGCATTCAAAAACATCAATACCAACACTGCGGTATATCTCAGCCAGGTCAGCCCCCGAACGTTTATCCACCTTAGTGAAAACCACCACAGGCTTTATCTTCTTGAATTCAGCTATAGCTATAAATTTATCCAGCAGCAAAGTATTCGGTCTCGGCTCAACAGTTGAGGAAACGAACACCAGCACATCAAGGTTTGCAAGAGGCGGCCTTATCAGTTCAGATCTTCTTGGAAGTATCTCTTCGATGACACAGCCGTCCTTCTCCTCGGTAAACTCTACCTTATCTCCGCACATGGGAGAAATTTTCTTTTTGCGGAAAATGCCCCGCGCTTTACATTCATATATGCCTACGGAGGCATCTACAGTGTAGAGGCCTCCGATAGCTCTAGTTATAATACCCGTCATAGATCTTACTGTGCAACGTATTCGCCGCCGTTGCCATTGTCAACAGGCTGCTCGGTCACGGGAGCTTCAGTTACGCTTTCAGCAGGCTGTTCAGTCTGCTGAGGCTCCTCTGTCTGAGGCTCTTCAGAAGTCTCAGGCTCAGAGGTGCTGGAAGGTGTAGTGGTAGGTGTGATAGCCAGCAGACCGTCCTTATCAAGAGAGCCCTTGAGCGTAGCCTTGTTGTTGTCGTAATCGACATTTACAACTGCATAGTTTACAGACTTACCTGTTTCATCATTTCTGATGTTGATAGTAAGTGTTTCGGTCTTCTTACCGGAGATATCGATCTTGATCTGTGAACCCGCAACGGTCTCGCCGTTAGAAATGGACATTGTCCACTGAACATTACCATTTCTGTAGATATCAACGGAGTAAGAACCGTGCAGACCCTCAGGCATATCCAGATAGAAGGACAGCGGGATAGGATCTGTCTCACCGGTGGAAACGTAAATGGTAACGGAAGTATCTCTCTCAACTCTCTTATCGGGGTCGATAGACTGATCTATTACCTTGCCCTTATCGCCGTCGTGAGGCATTTCCTGAACGTCAGCAACAAGCTTGTTCTCCTTCAGTATGGTGATAGCCTTTTCTTTGGTCAGGCCTACAACGTTAGGAACCTTTACCTGTGTATCCAGGGGACCCTTGCTGACAAATACGGTAACTGAACCGTTAATAGCAAACTCAGTACCTGCAGCAGGTTCGGTGCTGATAACTGTACCCTCAGGCACCTTATCATCATACTTGCTTCGCAGTACGCAGGTGAAGTTAGCTGCTCTCAGCTCACTCTCTGCGACCTCAGCCTCAGAACCTGAAACATCAGGGATTATAGCTGTCTGCTTACCCTTACTTACCTTAAGCGTCAGGGTGTAGCCTTCCTTAACTGTCTTACCTGCAGACTGGCTCTGCCAGAAGATTATGCCCTCGTCATATTCGAGGTTGTACTCGTTCTGGATATCGAGCTGGAGCTTATCCTTGTAGTCCTGCTGTACCTTGACGATATTTACACCAACAAAGTTAGGTATCATAACGGTGCTTGTATGCATACCTGTACCGCTGCCGTCCTTGGGCTGCAGCGCCTTGATGACTGTCCAGCCTATTATGCAGGCTGCCACGATAACGACCGCCACAGTAACAGCCAGCAGTATGGGCACTACATAAGAACGCTTCTTGCCGTCGTCCTCGTAGTCATCATCGTCATCATCGTCTTCGTCATCATAATCTTCATCGTCATCGTAATACTCATCATCGTCGTCATAATCATCAAAATCGTCTTCGATGAGGGGCTTTCTGCTGACGTTGCTATTGTTGTTTACGGGATAGAAGCCCACGTTATCCACCACAGGAGCAGAACCGTTCTTGTAGCCGAATACTACTGACTGGTTGAGCTTGAAGGTATCGATATCCCTTATCATCTCAGCCGCTGACTGATAGCGCTGAGCAGGCTGCTTTTCCATAGCGTGGATAACTATCTCTTCAAGAGCCTCGGGTATAGAAGGCATTATCTCTCTGGGAGGAACAGCAGTTTCCTGCATATGTTTAAGAGCAACATTCACAGCAGTATCACCGTCGAAGGGCTTTCTGCCTGTAAGCATCTCATAAAGCATAACGCCTACAGAGTAGATATCCGACCTTTCATCAGTCATATCGCCCTGCGCCTGTTCAGGCGAGATATAATGAACAGAGCCGATAGCCTTATCTGAGAGGGTCTTGCCGTCTATCCTGGAAAATCTTGCTATACCAAAGTCCATGACCTTGATAGTGCCATCGGTGAACAGCATGATGTTCTGGGGTTTGATATCCCTGTGAACGATGCCCTTATCATGGGCGTGCTGCAAAGCACGGAGTATCTGGGTTATGAAATGCAGTGCGTCCTTCCATTTGAGAACACCCTGCTGCTCGATAAACTCCTTAAGAGTGATACCGTCAATATATTCCATGACGATAAACTGTATCTCATCAGTGAATCCCACATCATATATCTTGACGATATTGGGGTGAGAAAGCACTGCGATAGCCTTACTCTCATTTCTGAACCTTCTCAGGAACTCCTCATCGCCCGAAAACTCAGGCTTAAGGATCTTAACTGCCACAGGACGGTTCTCCATTACGTCCTGTGCCTTATAAACGTCAGCCATTCCGCCAACGCCTATAAGCTCGGTAATTTCATATCTGCCATCCAGCTTCTTACCGATATTAGAATCCATTTTATTCAACTCCTAAACTATTATTATTCTCTCATCAGTTAGCTATAATAGCCGCGGTTATGTTATCTTTTCCGCCGCTTTCATTGGAATGGTCGATAAGCTTCTTCACTGCCTCATCGAGATTGTTCCCGAAAACAGTGCAGTATATCAGCTCATCACTGCAATAGCCCGATAGTCCGTCAGAACACAGCACAACGGCAAAATTTTCAGCCTCATAATGCTCAAAATAGTCCACTTCCACATCGGGTTCAACACCCACCGCCTTAGTTATGACATTGCGCATGGGGTGGATCTTAGCGACTTCAGCTGTTATCCTGCCGCTTTGCACAAGTGTCTCGACATAAGTATGATCGGTAGTTATCTGCGAGATACCATTTTTGGTCAGCAGATATGCTCTGCTGTCGCCCACGTTGACAACGTAGATGTTCTTCCCGTGAACAAGGGCTGCAACACAGGTGGTACCCATACCATTCTTATCTATGTCTTCAATGCTCTTCTCATAAACGCAGGTATTAGCGTAATGAACGGCATTGAGCAAAAGATTTCTGATAGAATTACTATTCATGTCAGGTCGGAAATTCTCCTGCACCCTGCCAATGAAACTATCCACAGCAAGCTGACTGGCAACGCCTCCGGAAGCAGCACCGCCCATGCCGTCGCAGACAGCAGCGATACACATATTATCGCCCAGAGACTCTACCCTGACTCTATCCTGATTTTCTTCTCTTTTTTGACCTATGTCCGTACCATATGCCAGAAACATACAGCTCACCGCCTTTCCTCAAATTTCATATTCCCGCCTCAGCTGACCGCAGGCTGCATCTATATCAGCACCCAGCGTCCGCCGAACAGTTGCATTGAGCCCCAGGGCTTCAAGCCTGTCACGGAAACGGTTAGCAGCCTTTCTATCAGACTTATAATCCCTTTCCTTGATCTTGTTGACGGGTATGATATTCACATGGCACACGAAATTCTTCAGCAGTTTTGACAGCGCCTCAGCGTCAGCCTGAGAATCGTTGTGGCCATCAATAAGCGCATATTCAAATGATATCCTTCTTCCCGTGACCTTGAAGTAATATCTGCAGGCGGCCATAAGCTCGCCGATATCATACTTGTTGTTCACAGGCATTATCTCACTTCTGCTAGCATTGTTAGATGCGTGCAGCGAGATAGAGAGCGTTATGCCAAGTTTAAGCTCAGCCAGCTCATATATCCTGGGCACTATCCCGCAGGTGGAAACGGAAACGTGTCTTAACGACATATTCGTTCCCTGCTCACAGGAAAGCACCTTCAGAAAATTTACGACATTATCGAAGTTATCCATAGGTTCGCCGATGCCCATGAGCACAGCGCCCGTTATCTTCCTGCCGCTGTCCCTGGCAGCCTCATATATCTGAAGAAGTATCTCAGACGAAGTCAGGTCACGCTTGTAGCCTGCTATGGTGGAAGCGCAGAATCTGCACCCCATTTTACACCCCACCTGCGTTGACACACAGACGGTGTTGCCATAGCTGTACTCCATGATGACAGTCTCCACATGGTTGCCGTCAGGAAGCCTATATAGATATTTTACAGTATTATCGGTATGACTTTCAAGCCTTTTTACGATAAATAGTGATTTTAAACAAAATATTTTTTTCAGCTTGTCTCTCAATTGTACAGATAGATTAGTCATTTTATCAAAACTATCTGCTCTTTTGACGTGCAGCCATTCAAATATCTGTTTTGCACGAAATTTCTTCTCGCCGATAAGCAGTATCTGCTCCTCAAGTTCCTCGGGAAGCAAGCCTAAAATATCGATCTTTCCGTTTTCATCATAAGAGATCATTACGCTACCTCCGACGCCTGAGTCTGGCAATGAAGAAACCGTCCGAGCCGTACATATCAGGGGTGATAGTCTGCATAAAGTCATCACCGTCCCTCTCAAAAGCCTCATGCTCGGAAAGGAACCGCTTTATAACTTCATCATTTTCTGCACGGGAAACCGTACAGGTCGAATAAACTATCAAGCCTCCGACCTTTACATATTTTGAAGCAGTGTCAAGTATATCATACTGCACCATGGGAAGTCTGTCGAAGTCCTCAGGTGATTTATACTTTATCTCGGGCTTGCGCCTTATAACACCAAGTCCCGAACATGGAGCATCGACCAGCACCCTGTCAGCAGCCGGAAGCTCGCTGTTGAACACCTTGGCATTGTTGACATCAGCAGTAACGCAGGTAAGACCAAGCCTTTCGGCGCCTGACCGAATAAGCTTCACACGGTTGGGGTGAAGATCAAAAGCAAGCACTCTGCCCTCGTTATTCATCATCTCAGCTATAGTGAAGGTCTTTCCTCCAGGGGCTGAGCAAAGGTCAAGTATGATCTCACCCGGCTGAGGGTCAAGGTTCCTGCAGCAAAGCTGACTGGCCAGGTCCTGCACATGAAAGCGCCCCTGCCTGAAAGCTTCGGTCTTTTCAATGGCACCTGCATTAGCCACATTTACTGCATAATCAAGGTACTTGCTTCTCTCAAAGGTCATGCCCTCCTTGAGAAACATATCCAGAGTTTCCTCCGCCGAGCCTTTCAAGTTATTTAACCTTACAGTAGTAGGTGCCTGCCCCAGGGAACTTTCCAGCAGAGCTGTAAACTTATCTTTGCCGTATTCATCAAGCCACTTTTTAACCAGCCATTCGGGGCAGGAATATTCAAGCGACAGCCGCTTTATCTCATTCTCAGCCTTTGGCAAAGCCTTATCCCGCCTGATGAACTCCCGCAGAAGTCCGTTGGCAAATCCGCTTGCAGCGGGATTTCTAAGTTTTTTTGCCAGTTCCACAGATTCGTCTACAGCCGCATTATCGGGCACAGAATCCATATATTTCAGCTGGTACAGACCGCACCGCAGGATATTCCGCAAAGTGTGATTTAGCTTGTTCTTCGGATTTTTTGAAAGTTCGGCAATGATCGCATCAAGGGTCAGCCGACGTTCAAGCACACCATAAAACAGCGCAGATATGAATTTCTTATCTCGCTTATCAAAATCGCTTCTGCCAAGGGCTTCATCAAGCAGGATATTTGAATATGAGCTATTCTCATCCAGCTTTGTAAGAAGTTTGACAGTAAACTTTCTAGTATTTCCCAATCAATAGTCCTCCAGATGACAAGTTATCGTACTTGTCACGCTCCAAGTACAGTTCCTTCGGCAACAGGCTTACCTCTCAGATAATCAGCAGTTGCCATTCTTTTGGAGCCTTCTGCCTGTATTTCCGTAAATTTTACAAGACCTTTGCCGCAGGCAACTGTCAAGTCTTTTGCATTGACAACTGTCCCCGCAGGTTTATTTGCTTTTCCGTCAACTATTTCCGAGCGATACACCTTTAAACGCTTGCCGTTTATAGTTGTCACAGCACAAGGCCAGTCTGAAAGCCCGCAGATCTGCTTGTGGACTTCCCTTGCGGTCTTGCTGAAATCTATGGGCGAAAGTTCCTTGGTCAGCATGGGGGCATAGGTAGCCTCAACCTCATTCTGGGGAACGGGAGTTACCTCGCCCTTTTCAAGCTTATCAAGAGTTTCAATAATAAGCTCGGCGCCAATATCAGCCAGCCTGTCAAAAAGCTCAGCCGCAGTTTCATTTTCACCTATGGGGGTCTCACTCTTCAAGAGCATATCGCCTGTATCAAGACCCTCGCCCATAAGCATGGTAGTTATGCCGGTGGTCTTCTCGTCATTCAGCACAGCCCACTGAATAGGCCCTGCCCCGCGGTACTTGGGAAGCAGCGAGCCATGAACGTTGACACAGCCATACTTCGGAATATCAAGCACGCTTTTCGGGAGTATCTTACCGTAAGCCGCCACAACTATGCATTCGGGAGCAAGCTCTTCCAGTACCTTTATAAACTCTTCCCCGCCGTTTTTAAGACTGTTGGGCTGATATACGGGGATATCCTTTTCAACAGCATAGGCCTTGACAGGCGGAGGGACAAGCTTAAGTCCCCTGCCCTTGGGTTTATCGGGCTGGCAGAACACTGCCTGTATATCATGTCCCGCTTCGTACAGTGCCTTAAGTGAAGGCACAGCAAAATCGGGGGTACCCATGAAAACTATTTTCATTTCTCGTCTACCTCAACAAATTCTTCAACTATCTCGGTGAACAGCTGGCCGTCCAGGTGGGCTGTTTCGTGGCAGACAGCCTGGGCGAAAAGTTCGGTGACTTCCATTTCATACCACTCACCATGTCTGTCCTGAGCTTTAAATCTGACAGTCATAGGTCTGGTGACATAACCCCATTCTCCAGGGCAGGACAAGCAGCCTTCCAGCACACGCTGGGTCTCCTCGGACCTCCAGGTTATCTCGGGATTTATAAGTTCATAAACATTGCCGTCACCTACATCAATAATGCAGAAACGTCTTAAAATAGCAACCTGAGGTGCAGCCAGGCCAACACCGTTTGCCTGTGCAAGAGTTTCCCTCATATCATCGAGCCATGTCCACAGTTTCTCATCAAACTTTTCCACGGGACGGCAAACCTTATGGAGCGTTTCATCGCTCTTGTTCAGAATATTTCTAATCGCCATCTTACACTTTCCTTTCTAAAGTCCGATATCTCCATTTATATCGGCATAGATTCGGACATCTTTGAAGTCCTTATTATCATTGAAGTCTTTCAGGACAGACCTGATCATCTCCCTGAAAAGCCTTGTATTTTTTGATTTAAGTATGAGCCTGTAGCGGAATTTTCCGTTTATGACCTCAAGGGTACATGGCGCAGGACCTATGGCCCGCATAGGGAAATCCACCTTGTTGGCCCTGAGGTATTCAGCAATATATGCTGTAACATGGTCAGCTGCATGGATAGCCTTGCTCTCCATGGCAGCCGCAAAGCCTATGACACAGATGTCGCAGCATGGCGGATAGATAAGCGACTGGCGCAAAGCTATCTCCTCGGCATAGAACTCATCGTAGTTCTGGTCAGCCGCCAGGTTAAGCACATAATGGTCAGGCACAAAGGTCTGTATATACGCGACCCCTGGCTTGCTGCCCCTGCCGCTTCTGCCTGCCACCTGAGTGAGCAGTGAGAAAGTTCTTTCATAGCTTCTGAAATCACCGGTGAACAGCGCCTTATCCAATGATATGACACCAACCAGCGTAACATTCGGGAAATTCAATCCCTTAGCTATCATCTGTGTACCGAGCATGATATCATACTCGTGGTTCTCAAAGGCCTTGAACTTTTCCTCATAGGCATAGCGGGAAGTCGTCGTATCTGCGTCCATTCGCAGTATCCTGGCATCGGGGTATATCCTTGCAACCTCGTCCTCCACACGCTGGGTGCCAACACCGCTTGACCTGAGTTTATCAGAGCCGCATGAGGGGCACACCGCATGATTATCCATAGTATATCCGCAATAGTGGCACATAAATCTGTTATTCTTTTTATGATAGGTCAGCGGGATATTACACCGCCGGCAGACCACAGGCTGTCGGCAGCTTGCACAGCTGCAGTAAGTGGTAAAGCCCCTCCTGTTTAGCAGGAGTATGGCCTGTTCGTCACGCTGCAGAGTTTCTGTCAGCTTATCAGCCAGCTTTCGGCTGAGCAGGCTGTCATTTCCCTCAGCGGCCTCGGTCTGCATATCAACTATCTCGACCTTAGGCAGGGCCGCATCGCTGTACCTGTGCTCCAGCTTGAACAGATGAAATCTGCCGTTCTGTGCATAGTAAAATGTTTCCAGCGACGGTGTAGCCGAGGCCATTAGCAGCAGTCCGCCATTGTGGCCGCAGCGCTGTATCGCCACATCTCTGGCATGATAGCGGGGAGTTGAATCAGACTTATAGGAAGGCTCCCCCTCCTCGTCCATAATGATGACACCGATATTTGAAGCAGGTGCAAACACTGCACTTCTTGTACCGATGACTATCCTCGCTTCACCGCGCTTTATACGCTTGAATTCGTCCATACGCTGACCAAGCGAAAGCGATGAGTGGAGCAAAGCGATATTCTCACCGAACAGCACCTTGAACCTCGCCACCATTTGTGGGGTCAGCGATATCTCGGGTACCAGCATTATAGCCGTCTTACCCAATTTCAGCACAGCATCTATGACCTTGATGAACACCGAGGTCTTTCCGCTGCCCGTAACGCCGTAAAGGAGCGCACCCGCAGGTTTTCCCGCTGAGATAAGGGACATTATTCCGTCAAAGGCCTCTGTCTGCTCCTCATTCAGTGTGATATCATCGGGGCTTTCCCTGTTGGTTATCTCGCCTACCGCATCACGCAGCACCTCATGTTCATAGACCCGCACTGCATTCTTATCGCTCAGGCGGTTGATTATCGTCGCAGTACAGCCCGTCATGTAGCATACCTCCTTGACGGAAGCGGCACCGCATTCCTCCAGCAGTTCAACGACCTTCTTCTGCTTAGGTGTAAGCTCGACATCTTCATACCCAGGCAGAAGTTCCGCCATTTTAACGCTGTCATCGCCTATCTTGCGCTTGAAGTTCTGGGTCTCCTCAACGTAGCCCTTGTCTATAAGAGAATCAAGGGGTTTGCGGCGCTGAGGAAATTCTTTCAGGTCAAAGAACTTGTCTATCTCCTGCCTGTCCTCAGTTACTTCAAGAAAATCGACTATCTCAAGTTCATCCTCGGTAAGGGCGGCCCTTTCGATATAGGTATTGACCAGCCCGTAGTGAAGATCGACCTTATAGGAAAAGCCCGTAGGTACAGCCGTCTTGAAAGCATCATAGTAAGTGCAGAAAGTATTCTCCTTCAGCCAGAAGATGATCTTCATCATCTCCTCATCTACAAGGCTCTCGCTGTCCACTATGGCAAGAACAGGCTTCAGCTTTTTATAGCTGCCGTCGTCCTGACAAAGTCGGGTCACAAGGCCGATGACACGGTTATTGCTTCGCCCGAAGGACACAAGCACCCGCATACCGGTGGTAAGTCTGTTACGGAATTTTTCGGGTACAAGGTAACTGTACTCCGCATCAAAGCTGTATGCCGCATGGCTCAGCGCCACGCAGGCGACAGTACCTGTATCACCCATTTTTCAGCCTCCGAGATCAGTTTTTGAGGGACGCGTCCTCGATTATCTTGTATTCGCCTGCTGCGAACTCATCAACAGCGGTCTTAACAGGCTTCTCTTCCAGAACCTTCTCGTTCTTGCTGGCTTCATCAGTTATCTCTCTTGCACGCTTTGCAACAGCGATCACCAGTGAATAATAGCTCTCATTGTTCTTTAATATCTGACAAACTGCGGGTCTAAGCATTTTTAAGCACCTCTTCTATCATTTTCTTTACTTCTTCGTTTTCGGGACTGAATCTCACTGCAGGCTCTGTATCGCCCTTTATGCCGTCGATAACAGCACGGAAATCAGCGATAGCCGCATCAAGATCGTCGTTCATTATAACATAATCGTATCTGTCGGCCTTGGCTATCTCGCCTGCAGCCTGGCTGACACGTTTTTTGATGGTCTTTTCATCTTCTGTGCCGCGCTTGTGCAGACGTCTGTCAAGTTCAGCAACAGAAGGTGGCAAAATAAACAGAGAAACTGCATCAGGCCTTAACTCCTTGACCTGGAAAGCGCCCTGAGTCTCTATCTCAAGGATAACGTCCCTGCCCTCTGCCATATTCTTCTCAACGGGAGTTTTTGGTGTGCCGTAGTAATTCTCGGAATACTTTGCATACTCCAGGAATTCGCCTTCGGCTATCTTCTCCTCAAACTCCTCCACTGTCAGGAAGTGATAGGTCACACCGTCAGTATCCTCAGGTCTTGGGGGTCTGGTGGTACATGAAACGGAATAAAAGACATCGCTGTCATTGAATACCGCTTTCATGATAGTGCCCTTGCCGCAGCCCGAAGGTGCGGAAACGATGATAAGTTTTGATCCTTTATTTTTCATCTTCTTCAACCTCCTCTTCGGCAGCCCTGCTGCATACAGTTTCGGGAGAAAGTGCAGAAAGCACCACATGGTCACTGTCCATAATAACGACAGCACGGGTCTTTCTGCCGTAGGTGGCATCGATAAGTGCGCCCTTATCCCTTGATTCCTGTATCAGCCGCTTTATAGGTGCGGACTCGGGTGAAACTATGGCTATCACCCTTGAAGCCGACACCATATTTCCGTATCCGATATTGATAAGCTGCATTACATCACCCTATTCGATATTCTGTATCTGTTCCCTTATCTTCTCTATCTCAGCCTTAAGGTCAACGACCTTCTTGGTTATGGTCAGGTCATTTGCCTTGGAGCCGATAGTGTTCACCTCACGGTTTACCTCCTGCACCAGGAAGTCAAGCTTTCTGCCCACAGGTTCCTCGGAGGCTATCAGGTCACGGAACTGTGAGATATGGCTCCTCAGCCTTACGGTCTCCTCGTCGATAGCTACCTTGTCAGCGAATATAGCCACCTCAGTAAGTATCCTCTGCTGGTCTATCTTATCAAGCTCCACCGCTTTAAGGGTCTCTTTTATCTTATCGTAAAGTCTGTCACTGTAGCTCTTGGCCACACTTGGCTGATGCTCCTCTATCTCGCCGACGGTCTTCTCAATGAAGTCCAGCCTGGAGCTGATATCCTCATACATCTTCTGACCCTCAGTCTTGCGCATCTCGACAAATCTGTCCAGCGCCACCTGAGCAACGCCCTTTACCTGCTCCCAGATAACTTCTTCGTCTTCTGTCTTCTTGACAACGGTGAAGATATCGGGAAGTCTCATAACATTTGAAAGTGTCAGGTCATCGCTGAGGTTGAGTTCATCGGCTGCATTCCTCAGTGCATCGAGATAACCCTTTGCCACCGACTTGTTCAGCTCTATCTCAGCATCTGTGCCTTCCTGATTGTAGATGGTAACTGCGACCTCTACCTTGCCTCTGGAAATACCGCTTTTCAGAAAAGCTTTCAGCTTCTCATCAAGATACCCGTAGGCACGGGGAGTTCTTGCAGAGAACTCATAATATCTGTGATTTACCGAGCGTATCTCAACGATGATCTCTCTGCCTTCGGCAACGATATGCTCTCTGCCGAAGCCTGTCATACTTTTAACCATATATCTGCTTTCCTTTCCGCAAAATGCTATTTTATCAAAGCATAATATTCAAATTATATTATAGCATTTTTCCTCCGAATAAGCAAGGTTTTTTTACAATATATTACGATAGTTTTTACATTTGGTTCACAAATCAACAAGTGCCCGGGAAAGAGTGCTGCCTATGGCCTTGTGGGGGTACTTTTCAAACTCCTCTGCGGCAGTTGAACCCGTGGTAACGGCAGCAAATTCCACACCTGCATTTACGGCAGTCTGTGCATCGATATAGCTGTCACCCACATAAAGCACCTCATCGGGAGTTACTCCGAGTTCTTCCATAGCTTTGATAATACCCTGTGGGTCGGGCTTGGGGGCGCTTACGTCTTCAAGGCCGACTATCAGGTCATAGGGATGAACGTGAAGCTGCATCTCGAAGGATTCAACTATGCGGTAGCGCATCTTGGTGGAAACAATTGCTATCTGAGCCCCGTTTTTGCGGAGTTTTTCAAGCATTGGAAGAGTGTCCCCGTAAAAATATGTATGCGCAGACATGACCTCATTTGCCTTTTCCACATAGACATTTCTCATCTCTTCACGCAGGGGGTTCATAGGTATACCTGTGAGGATATCAAAAGAATCCTGCAGAGTGTGCCCGATAGTGTTGTAGATAGTCCTGTCATCGGGCACAGGGCAGCCGTAATGCTTAAGGGTATGCTTGAAGCATTCAAGTATACCTCCGGAAGAGTCTGCCAGGGTAAGGTCAAAATCGAAAATATATGCCTTGTAGCGAGCCATTTTTACACCTCATATCATTATTGCATTATAATACTTTTATATCATACCACGTTAAGGGGGTGTAAATCAATAATAGTTATGAAAAAATTTGCAAAAAGACTTTTCAAACAGCTAAAAATATGATATAATAAAAGCAGCAAATTGTAGATTTTTCACAACGGAGGTTCAACTATGCCAAGCATTGAAGAAAACAGAGATAAATTCGTAGAGATATTCAAAGCAAACGTGACCCGCCCGGGCTCTGACAAGCTGCTGAACTACCTGCTGAGCGAGAACAGCGACTTCTTCACAGCCCCTGCTTCAACAAGATATCACTGCGCTTACGAGGGCGGGTTGTGCGACCACAGCCTGCACGTTTACTACTGCCTTAAGGATTACCTTGAGCGTAACAGGGTCAAGGACGAATACGGCCTCAGCTACCCCGATGAAAGCATAGCTGTTGTTGCACTGCTGCATGATATATGCAAGGTAAATCTTTACAGGACAAGCTTCCGCAACAAGAAAAACGATGTTACGGGAGTCTGGGAGAAGGTCCCCTATTATGAGTACCACGATACACTTCCCTACGGTCATGGGGAGAAATCGGTCTACATAGTCAGCAGCTATATGCGTCTTACCCGTGAGGAAGCCATGGCTATACGCTGGCACATGGGCTTCTCGGGGGAGGAGAACGTGAACACTATCGGCCGTGCGCTGGGTATGTACCCGCTGGCGCTGGCAACTCATATCGCAGATATGGAAGCTACTTTCTACATCGAGGGCGAGGAAGACAGCTGATGAGGATATTCATTGATGCCGACGGCTGCCCTGTTGTAAGGCTGACTATGGAGATAGCCGCAAGATACGGTCTTGAAGTCACCATAGTCTGCGATACTGCCCATGAATTCGAGGGCCGTGGCGCAGAGGTGGTAACTGTAGGCAAAGGGGCTGACAGTGCTGACTATGCTCTTGTAAACCTGATGAGAGCAGGAGATGTGGCTGTCACCCAGGACTACGGGCTGGCCGCCATGTGTCTTGCAAAGAAAGCCCATGCCATAAACCAGAACGGCCTGATCTACAGCGATGACAATATCGGGTCACTGCTCATGAGCAGGCACATGAACCAGAAGCTGAAACGCAGCGGCAAGCATTTAAAAGGTCCTAAAAAACGTACATCTGAACAGGACCGACAGTTTGAAACGGCGCTGTCTTCCCTGCTGGATAAGCTAAGAAAGGGCGGTATGACATAATGTTTATAGGTGATACATCATATCCCAACAACTTTGGCTTCATCATAGAACGTATGGGGTGGGAAGACAAGTCTTTTTTGAACGGTCTGATGTTCTTAATGATAAACGATGAACTTTACCCCAAATATGTGAGAACGACCACATTCAACTGTGAACCTGATGAACTGCTGGACGATGATTCCCCGCTGATAAGACCTGTGGTTGATAAAAAAATGTATCAGCTTGATGATGCTGAGCTTTTTGATATACTTGCAAAAGCCACCTATCCCGAAGATGATGACAAAGATAACGACTATTCTTATCTGATACCATTTCACGAAATAAACGATGAGGGTTGGAGCATTTTTATTATTTCGGACGGTGAAAATATCAAGCTGTTTGTATACGACAGGCGTGACCGATACCCGGATGTTAAGCTGCACGACAGGCTTGAACTTCCCGCAGAGAAATACTTTAAAACTATCAGCGCTCTTAAAGATTTTTACACTAAGCTTTTAGATGAATGGAGGTAATGACATTGAACATCAAGAAAATACTGAAAGAACTTACCCTTGAAGAAAAAGCTAGCCTTCTGTCGGGGGCGGATTTCTGGCACACCAAAGCAGTTGAACGGCTGGCAATACCGCAGATAATGGTGTCAGACGGTCCTCACGGCCTGCGCAAGAATGCTGAGGAGTCATCAAATCCCAATGAAGCGATAAAGGCTGTGTGCTTCCCAACTGCCAGCGCGCTGGCCTGCTCCTTTGACAGAAGTCTGCTGAATACCCTGGGCAAAACGCTGGGTGAAGAATGCCAGGCTGAGAACGTTTCTGTCATACTGGGTCCCGGCTGCAACATCAAGCGTTCGCCCCTTTGCGGAAGGAACTTTGAGTATTTTTCCGAAGACCCCTATCTTGCCTCTGAAATGGCTGCTGCCCACATCAAGGGTGTACAGAGCAAGGGCGTGGGCACATCGCTTAAGCACTTTGCAGCAAATAATCAGGAGACCAGAAGACTTACGGTAAATGAGCGCATAGACGAAAGAGCACTTAGGGAGATCTATCTTGCGGCCTTTGAGGATGCAGTGAAGAATTCCTCGCCCTGGACGGTAATGTGCTCCTACAACCGCATAAACGGCCACCATTCTTCCCAGAACAAGTGGCTGCTCACTGATGTGCTGAGAAATGAATGGGGCTACGAAGGCCTTGTTATGAGCGACTGGGGCGCAGTGGACGACAGAGTTGCAGGCGTCAAGGCGGGGCTAGACCTGGAGATGCCTGCAAGCTTCGGCAAAAATGACAAGCTGATAGTTGATGCAGTGAACAACGGAAAACTCAGCATGAAGCAGGTGGACAGATGTGTCGAGAGAGTGCTTCGTCTGGTGGACAAGGCTGAGGAGAGCCGTACACCAACAAAGTGGGATATGGAGGCACACCACCGGCTTGCAGCTAAGATATCAGCCCAATGCTCGGTGCTGCTGAAAAATGAGGATAACATACTTCCTCTTGACAGTAATGACAAGATCTGCTTTATCGGCGAGTTCGCTGACAACCCCAGATATCAGGGCGGCGGAAGTTCGCATATAAACTCTTTCAAAGTGGAGTCTGCGCTGGAGGCTGTAAAGGATATCTGCAAAGTAGAGTATGCACAGGGTTATATCACCACCGAAGACAGAACAGACCCTGCCCTCCTTGAACAGGCTGTGGAATGCGCAAAGTACAACGACAAGGTAGTTATCTTCGCAGGACTGCCCGACAACTTTGAATCTGAGGGCTATGACAGGACACACATGAGAATGCCCGAGTGCCAGATAGAACTGATAAATGAAGTTTACAAGTTCAACAAGAATATCGTTGTGGTGCTTCACAACGGCGCACCTGTTGAGCTGCCTTTCATCGATAAGATAAAGGGTCTGTTAGAAGTTTACTTGGGCGGACAAGCTGTGGGCAAAGCGGTCTGCGACCTGCTCTTCGGCAGGGAAAACCCCAGCGGCAAGCTGGCGGAAAGCTGGTGCATGAAGCTGGAGGACAATCCCTCATACCTGAACTTCCCGGGGGTAGGCGATGAAGTCAACTACAACGAAGGCATATTTGTTGGATACAGATACTACGACAAGAAGAACATGGAAGTCCGCTTCCCCTTCGGTTTCGGGCTTTCGTACACCGAATTTGAATACAGCGACATAGTTATCTCGGAAAATGAGATAAGCGACGAACAGACGCTGACAGTCAGCTGTACTGTAAAGAACACAGGCAGCCGTGCGGGCATGGAAGTCGTTCAGCTTTATGTGAGAGATAAGGAGTCATCGGTGGCAAGGCCAGTTAAAGAGCTTAAGGGCTTTGAGAAAGTCAGCCTTGCTCCCGGCGAGAGCAAGAGAGTAGCATTCAGCCTTGACAAGCGAGCTTTCGCTTACTATGAAACTGCTATCAGCGACTGGTTCGTGGAGTACGGCGAGTATGAGATACTCATCGGGGCTTCTTCAAGGGATATAAGGCTGAAAGGCTCGGTATATGTGAACAGCAAGGCCAAGCTGCCTGTGCAGTTCACTTTCAACAGCACTGTGGGCGATGTGCTTTCCTGCAGCGAGGGCAGAGAGGTCTTCGGCGGACTGATAGACAAATTCTGCCGCAATATGACAGACAGCGGCGACGGTGCTGTCAGCATGGAAATGGCAATGGCTATGCTGAAAGACTCACCCATGCGAGGGGTGCTGTGCTACGATGAAAGACCCGAGATAAACAGAGTATGGCTGCAAGATATGCTGGACAGACTTAATTCGATGATAGAGGGGTAAGCTATGAAAGATGAGCTCAGGGTAAAGGCTAAAAACTACGGGATATTTGCGGTGCTGGCAGCAGCACTGCTGATATCTGCCGTTGTGGCTGCCTACCTGAGAAACTCCGATGACAGGACGGTAGTCATATACTCAAATTCTTCTGCCGATGAAACTATGGGTGAATTAGAAACAGTATCCTCTGATAAGGAAAAGAGATCATCAAAGGCTGAGAAAACATCAAAAGCAGAGAAAACCTCTAAGGCGGATACCACGAAAGTCACAACAACTAAAAAGCCTAAGGAAAGCAAGACCACGACCTCTAAAACGACAAAGGAAAAAACGACTACTACAAAATCCACAAGGACAGGCAGGACAGATGATGAAGAGGAAATAGTGATAGACTTCCCTATCGATATCAATCAGGTGACGTTTGAGGAACTTACCGCCATTGACGGTGTAGGCGAAATCACTGCTGATGCCATACTGGCTTTCAGAGAACGCAGGGGAAAGATAACCTACATGGAAGAGCTGCTGGAAGTAACTGGCATAGGGCGAAGCAAACTTGAACTGCTGGAAAGATATCTCTATGTTTCGGAAGAAGACTACTATCGGCCGATAGAAACGATATCCGAAAAGCAGACAGCCGCACCTGTTGAAACCGATCCGCCGACGGTGGCACCCACAGAAACTGTGACCATAACAGAAACATCCCCTCCCGAAGAAACGGTCATGACCACCGAGGAGACCGAGCCTCCCGAACAGGCTGAGCCTGAACGGCAGCCTGTCAACATAAACGAGGCTGACAGCGAGGAGCTTATGGAAAAGCTGCTCATCGACGAAGAACTTGCTGAGGAGATAATAGCTGTTCGAGAAGAGCTTGGCGGTGAATATGAGAGTTATCTGCAGCTGCTGTATGTCAAGGGCATAAGCAAAGATATGCTGGCAGAGATGAAAGAATTCATACTTCTGGAAGACGAATAAAAAGAAATGCCATAGTACTTATGAAAATCATAAATACTATGGCATTATTATTTTTCATCAGCCCCAGTAGCTTCTCCAGATAGAGAAGTAGCCCCACGGGATCTTGAAGGAATATGCGATCTTGCTGCTGCTGGTGTAGTAGCTTCTGTTGCACCAGTAAAAGACATCGTAGTCGTTAGCAATGCCCTTGTAGGAAGGCAGAGCGTATACTGCACCCCATACGGCCAGCTTTACTTTCTGGGGAACATTGACGTAGTTGCAGCCGTCTCTGGAAAGTCCTGCGTCAGACATAAATCCGCCGCTCTGGTAAATGATAGACTGGATATTGCTGTAATTCTTGTAATAAGGCGCCCACAGGGGGTCGTTGGTATACTTTGCGCAAACATAGCGGTTTGCTACACAGTCAGCCACATAAACGATAGGCTTATCCCACATATCGTCATTTATCCTGCCGACTTCGTGGTATACTATACGGCACATAGCCTCCCAGCCGCCTTTATCGTAGTTCATTCTTGCAGTGCTTATCTTCTGCACAGGCGAGAAAGAAGAATAGGTGTTGCCTGAATAGATAGCCCTGATCTTGAACTGATAGGCAGTTGCTCTGGTAAGATTTTTTACTGTAACAGTGTTAAGTGTGGTCGTGCAGTATCTGGTCCAGTTCTTGTAATTACCGCCCTGGATATAGACCTGATACCTGTTAGCACCCGAAGTCTTGTTCCAGTGGAGAACAATGGTATCTATCTGCCTGTTGTACGGATGAGTATAGGGAGTATCAAAAGTCTGCTCCGCTGAGAACTTTGGAACTGCTACCCTTGATGATACCAGGGCAGAAGCCTTGATACCCGAAATATCTGTCATTACAAAAACTACAGCCAGTGTCATGATAAGCACTATGATCTTATTCAATTTGGCTGCGACCCCTTTTCTGTTAGTAAAACCCATTAAAATCTGACACGGCTCACCGCTGGTTCTCTTTTTTATCCGAACGGAAAACCTGCCGTTTCACACCCTTTCCTATCTGCGGACTATCGTCCTGAATGATATATTTATGTCTCCAAAATAACTGTCTTATTTTCTGTACCATTTTGTAATCAGAAAAGCTTGGTATCAGCCAAAAGATTACAATACGATTACAAACAACGTGAATAGTGTAACACATTGTTTTATTTTTGTCAAGGTATTGACAGAAAATAATGTATTTCTGCACAAATTTTACCACCATATCAGAATATTATTGGTGGGTTTTGCATAACATATTACAACGAATTCAAATTCGCACAAAAACAACGAAACCGAAAACGATTTAGCATGGCACATTTACCTGCCCTGCAAGAAAGAGGTGCAAAGCAATGAAAAACTATTTACCCGAGGGAAAGCTCTTCAACTCGCCAGAGAACAAATATTATCTGCAAAAGCCTGAGCGCATGGAAGAGGCCATGAGAAACGGGCTGATACTTGAGGGCCACGCAGTTATGTGTACCGCTGAGCATGACCTGATAGTTGAACTTCCCTTTGGCAGGGGCATTATACCTCGTGAAGAAGGTGCGCTTGGGATAACCGAGGGCACGACGCGGGATATAGCACTGCTTTCAAGAGTAAACAAAACTGTCTGCTTCAAGGTCACTGAAATGTCAGAGAACGAAAATGGCATTGAATTCAGGTTATCCCGCAGGCTTGCCCAGAAAGAATGTGCAGAGAACTACATCTCCACCCTGAAATGCGGCGATGTGATACCTGCCAAGGTAACTCACCTTGAACCCTTCGGAGCCTTTGTGGACATAGGCTGCGGCATACCCTCGCTGATACCCATAGATGCTATCTCAGTATCACGGATATCCCACCCGAACGACCGTTTCTTCAACGGGCAGGATATCTATGCTGTTATCAGGAACATCGAGAATGGCAGGATATGCCTTACCCATAAGGAGCTTCTGGGCACATGGCAGCAGAATGCATCGCTGTTTTCCGCGGGAGAAACTGTAGGCGGGGTCATACGCTCAGTGGAACCCTACGGGATATTCATTGAGCTTTCGCCCAACCTTGCAGGCCTGGCAGAACCCAAGGAGGGCGTACACCCTGGGCAGGCCGCAAGCGTATACATAAAGGCACTTATCCCCGAAAAAATGAAAGTCAAGCTGATAATAGTTGATGTGTTTGAAAACCTGTGTTTTCCTGGAAAGATAAATTATTTTATCAATTCCGGAAGGCTTAACAGATGGGAATATTCAACTAAAAACAGCGGTAAAACTATGATTTCGATTTTCTGAACAATAATAAAAACAAGTCGGAGAAACGCTGTGTTTCCCCGACTTTTACTGTCAGTAATTTTCCTTGATATACTCTATGACCGACATTTCGCTCTTAGCTACCCCTGTATTGCTGTAATTCTCGGAGACTTTCACTGCCAAGTTATATTCCTTGTCAGCATTCATCTTGTCCTGCCTGTATATATAATAGTATGCATACATCAGACGGCGCCTGCTTATCATGGTCTTGCCGGAAAGGGTGATATACTTCTTGAGGTCATCGTCATAAAGCTCGTCTATCTCATGAGGAGGACAGCCTGTGACTATTTTGCAGAACAATAATTCACACTTGGCTTCATTGATAAGCACAGCCATTATTTTACTGTTATCTGCAATTTCCCCTGCTAGCGTCTTTGCTTCTTCAAACCTGTGTTCTTCGAGAAGTCTTGATACTTTCATGAGTTTTAAATTCATGCTTATGTTGCTTTGGTACGTACCGTCATATTCAAACAGTTCCTCGGGAAGTTCGACAAGTAATTTACCTTGACTCTGTTCACTGTTTATTATGAGGATATTCAGTATCAGCCTTCTGAGCTTTATTGAACGGTACTGATCAAGTATATTGGCACCGTCATTGGCAAGCCCCAGTGCCCCCAGAGGAATGAGATTTACCACACCCAGCCATGCAGATATGATAGCAGCCAGTGCAAAGCCTTCGTGAACATAGCCGTTATCAGAGTACAGACAAACTAAACCACATATAAAAAATGTCAGAAGATTGAACAGACCGCCCCCTGCATTATACCAGAAGTAGGGTATGTCTTCGTCTTTTTCGACCATATCATGGGTCATAAGGCACTGCCCTGCTGTGCCTGAAAGTGAAAAACGTCTGATAACAAATTTGCCGTTCTGTTTAACAAGGATAAAGCTGCCGATACGGAATGACACGAACTTATATCCCGTCAGCAGACCCATTACAAGATGACCGCCCTCGTGAATGATGATCCCGGCGAAATATGATACTACCAGAGATATCAACAGTACTGCGACGCGAAGTATCTTAGCGGATCTGTCAGTACCCGTGTCGGTGTTTAGCTTTTGCATCAACAGCAAGCCAAGCACTCCCCCTATCAGCATACCTGCAGCAATCATTATGAAATTCTTCAATTTTTTATTCTTCACAGTTGTTCTCCTTCAGTTAGGTTATTTCCCGCCTTTTATCTTCTGCCAGTAGGCCTTTGCCGCCTGTTCGGCTTTGTTCTCACCATAGGTGTAGTAGACCCTGCCTTTCAGCGCATCGGGAAGATACTGCTGCTGCACCCAATGGTTGGGGAAATCGTGAGGATAGAGATAATGCTGTCCTTTGACAGCTGCGTCTTCGCCGTCAAAATGCTTGTTTTGCAGATGTCTCGGAAAATCAAGGGCACCGCTGCTTTTAACATCGGCCAGTGCAGCATCTATGGCGGACTCTGCGCTGTTGGATTTAGGCGAGGTCGCAAGCATTATAACAGCCTCTGCCAGGGGTATCCTTGCTTCCGGCAGACCAAGCTGCAAAGCTGAGTCAACGCAGGACTTGGTCACTACAGCCGCCAGCGGATAAGCAAGACCGATATCTTCACTGGCTATGACGAGCAGTCTTCTGCAAAGGGAAATAATGTCCCCCGCTTCGATAAGCCTTGCAGCATAGTGCAGGGCGGCATTTTCATCTGAGCCGCGTATGGATTTCTGCAGGGCCGAAAGGATATCGTAATGTTCGTCTCCCTCCCTATCATAGCGCATATTGCTCCGCTGTGTCAGTTCACGGACAACCTCCATGCGCACATGAAGTTCGCCGCCCATACCACTGTCAGCCGAAAGCACACAAAGTTCCACTGTATTGATCGACTTTCTCACATCTCCGCCGCAGCCGCGGGCAATGTGTTCGACTACGCCCTCTTCAAGTTCCACAGTAGTATCGAGGTCTTTGGCCATAAGGTCAAAGGCACGCTTTATGGCAGGCTGTATCTGCTCAGGGGTGACAGGCTTGAACTCAAAGACTGTCGAACGGCTGATTATGGCATTATACACATAAAAATAAGGGTTTTCCGTGGTGGAAGATATCAGGGTTATCTTGCCGTTTTCTATGTATTCAAGCAAAGACTGCTGCTGTTTTTTATTGAGATACTGTATCTCATCGAGGTAGAGCAATATGCCGTTGACACCGCCCAGCATTTCGGTTTCGGCAATGATATTCTTTATATCTGCCACCGAAGCAGATGTGCCGTTGAGCTTATACATGGTCATGTTGGCATTTTCAGCTATGAAGCGGGCGATAGTGGTCTTGCCCACACCTGACGGCCCATAAAAGATAAGGTTCGGTATGGTTCCGCTTTCTATGATACGGCGCAGAGGTTTACCCTCGCCCATAAGGTGGGGCTGACCGACTATTTCTTCCAGTGTTTTAGGCCTTATTCGCTCCGCAAGTGGGATACTCATTTTACATTCTCCTAGTCAAAAATATTCTGTATATCGGGAAGTTTCAGGTCGTAGGCACGGCTGTTTATCTTTTTGAGAAGATAATTCTTCGCCACCACCACCGCAGGCTGATACTTGGTATTTTCCATGCCTATATTTATCTTGTAAATTATAAACTGCCCTGAGGATATTTTCATGACGATATGACGCTGACCCTCAAAGGTGCCGCGGAGGATCGAATTTGACCTTACAAAACTCCACAGTTCGCTGTAGGTGATACTTGTAACCTCATCTTCAAGAAACTGAGTTATAAGTTCTTCCATAAAAATACCTCCTGTATACTATTATATATAGACATTATAGCACGTTTTCCATCATATTTCAATACATAAAAATAACTCCGACAGCTTTGCAGCTATCGGAGCATTATCATTCGGTCATCATAGGTTCGGTGTAATAACCCATACCGTCAGCGGTGTAGACATATTCGTCTTCGGTCTGTTCTTCATACTGTGAGGAATCGGCAGGTTCTTCATAGCCCCACTCATTGTAGGTGCTGTCATCAGTTTCTTCTGCAAAGGAACTTTCTTCTGCGATGCTTTCACTGCTGCCAGTGCTGTCATCAGTTTTGGCAACAACAAGCTCCGCCTCAGCTGCAGGCTTATCTGAACGTAGCTGACCTTCCTTCAGCCTTGCGCCATTTTCATCAACGATACCAAGATCAACGGCTGTTTCGATGATACCGTTGCCTATAGCGCGGGCATAGGCTTCCAGATTTGCATCAAGCAGCTGGTTATCTATATCACTGGTGACATAGCCCATATCCAGCAAAATACTGGGCATAGAGGTCTTTTCGTTTATAGGATAATCTGCCGTCTTGTCCTCGGGATATCCTACATGGACACCCTTGTTCTCGGAGATACCCATTTCCTGCAGCTTACTCATTATCTTTCCTGCGAATGCCTTGTCCATTTCCGGCTGAGCGCTGTGTATCCAGGCCTCAAAGCCGTGCAGGTCACTTCCGGGCACCTCACTGCTGCTGCGGTGGATAGAAATTGTCAGGTCAGCCCCCTGAGAATTCGCTATAGAGCTGCGCTGCTCAACTGTAAGGTAGCTGTCGTCCTCTCTTGTCATAACGACCTTGACCCCGCAGCCCTCAAGATGTTCTTTCAGCGCCTGGGCAATTTTCAGCGTATCGTCCTTTTCGGCTCTTCCGCTGCCGTCCTCAGTCCCCTTGTCAAAACCGCCGTGAGCAGCATCAATGCAGACAGTAAGCTCAATACCGTTGTATTCAGTGTGTTTCTCCTTATTCTCAGGCTCGGCATAATAGTCATCATCGCTGTCAACAGCGGAGGAAACAGTTACCTTGTTCGGCTCCTCTTTTCCGCCCTTGACCTTACCGACGATGAACAATATAAGCTTAACTATGCCAAAGATGATAAGGGCAAGTATTATAAGGGCAATGATTATCCTGCCCCAGTAGACCTTGACTTTTTTCTTCCTGGGCTGAGCCCTCCTCGGCATACGGCCGTATACCTCGTAGAACTCCTCATCTGTCATCTTATACATGGGCACAACTCCCTAAAATCATAGGTGACATTTTATTCGACCAGCGTCCTTTCATCACAATACTCACATTCGAGCATAGTGCTGTCGCCCCTGAAATAGTGGGGCAGATAAGTTTCTTTATGGGTGATGCACAGGGGGTTCGCACAAGTCTGGTGCTTGTATATCTTTCCTGTCATCAGCGGTATCTTCATGGTGCTTTCTTCAAGCATTGTGAGTATGAGTGCCATTCTAACATACATACCGTACTTGGCCTGCTTGAAGTACATAGCCCTGGGATCATCATCGACCTCGATAGCTATCTCGTCCACACGGGGCAGAGGGTGCAGCACTATCATGTTATCCCTTGCCTTGGCCATTTTCTTTTTATCAAGGATATAGCATCCTTTCTGCTTTTCGTATTCCTCGGGACTTGAAAAACGTTCACGCTGTATGCGGGTCATGTACAGAACGTCCAGCATACCCACAGCCTCGTCAAGGCTTGATACCTCTTTATAAGGATGACCGCCTGCGGAAAGCACAGCCTTGATATATGCGGGCAGTGCAAGTTCAGGGGTGGATATAAGCACAAAGCTTGTACCCTTGAAGCAGGACATTGCCTTTATCAGCGAATGAACTGTTCTGCCGTTTTTAAGGTCGCCGCACAGGCCTATGCAGAGGTTTTCAAGGGTGCCCTTTTCCTCTTTCAGTGTAAGGAGGTCTGTGAGGGTCTGGGTGGGGTGGAGATGTCCGCCGTCGCCTGCATTTATCACAGGGCAGTCGGCTGTCAGTGCTGCCGCCTTTACAGAACCTGCAACAGGGTGTCTCATGACCATTATATCCGCATAACCCGAAACGATCTTGGTGGTATCCTTTATGTTCTCGCCCTTGGCCACAGAGGAGGTGGCAGGATTATCAAAACCGATGATAGTTCCGCCCAGCCTGAGCATAGCTGTCTGGAAAGACATCTGTGTCCTGGTAGAGGGTTCATAGAAAAGGGTACCCATTATCTTACCCTTGCAGCTTTCGGCATAAGCCTGCGGGTCAGCCATGATAGCGTGGGCTTTATCCAGCAGCCCCTCCCACCACTTTACAGGGAAATCATTAAGATCGATCAAATTAAGGTTATTGTAGATATTCGCCATAAGAAACTTCCTTTCCACTGATCTTAAAACTAATCACATACTGATATATTATAACACACTTTCTGACATAATGCAAGCATTATTTCAGCGTATCGAAATATCTTGCGTCTGAAAAACTATCTATGTCAAAAAGTACCAATATCTGGTCATAATCATCAGCATCAGCCACATCTGAAAGGGTCATGCCCTCGTCCTTCAGCTTGTCGGGATCGACCATTGTTATGCGGCTGTAATGTGCGGTATAGAAAGGCACTATGGAATTGGCAAAGCTTCCCTTTATAAGCAGCAGGCTGGGGCCTTTTTTGATGTTGGTGTAGATATCCGTTTTGAGATATCTGTCGCCGTAGAGGAAAATATCTGTCTTTTTACTGCCCTTTGCTGCAGAACGGAAGTATACTGAGTCTGCCTGCTTTATGGTTTCACCGTCAAAGAGATCCACCTCAGTGACGGGGCTTTGGTACTTTGAACGGAAGATATTTATGCGGTCGGGTTTTATGCTTTCAAGCATGACATTGTTATACAGCGGGCCGTAATAATCCGATACAGCATATTCCTGGTCATAGTTATCAAGCTTTACCGCATTAAGGCCAAGTTGTCTGGTGGACTCGGAATAAGCATAGTAGGCGCCGAAGCTTGTCCAGAGGTTCTCGGTGCGGTAAAACACATATTCATCTCTGGCGGAGTAGAGTGGATAGAAAGCATCTATAGAAGCTATACGTCGGTCCAGCTGCATATAGGCATCGTTTATCTTTTCCCGCTGGCTTTTGTCGCTGAACATATCAGGAACATCAGCGCTGTAAACACCCTCAGCTGTCGGTGTAAGCATTACATATATCTGGCTGTCGGTATTGGCGGCAAGTTCGTTGACATAGGCTATGTTTTCTATAGTGTGGTCGCCGGTATTTCTGCTGCCCAGCTTTATCAGTCTGTCATCTGTAAGGTAGGTATTGCCGAAACGCTTTTTACCTGCAAAGACCATTATGTTCGTGTACATAGAGCGCCAGTTTTTATTCATGGGAAAGTTTTCAGCCACATATTCTGACACAGCACGCTGTACGCCCTTGTTGTCAGATGTCAGCTCGCTTATGGAAAAACCTCCCTGGAAAAACAGGGTGCTTACAGCAAACATCAGCAGTATAAGAAAGAAAGCCGCCACAGTTATGGCATCTGAAAATTTCTTCACTAAAGCACCCCCTAGAACATATATGTGTACAGGCTGTTATTTCCAGAAACAAGAAAAGCCGTGCAGAATATCAGCAGTGCTATGACCCACACGGGCTGCATGATAGTCTGGATATACTCGTTATTGAAGACTTTCTTGCGGAAGAAATAGCCGAAAACTCCACTGGACACAAGAAGACAAAGCACAAAAAGGATAAGATAGGTGCTTATAAGATACTCTGAGGTCATATCCACCGCAACATGATTTCCGCCAAACATAGCACCTATGTAATTAAGCGCCGAAGCAGGTTCATTGAAAGCCATGAAAGGCATTATTATCAGCAGGCATAAGACAAAGAACATGGTCCTCAGGGGCTTGTACAGTTTTTTCAGCGGGACAGCAAGAATTTTCTCCAAACCAAGCATAAGTATCAGTGCTGCACCAAACAGCAGTGAATGCAGGCTTGTGCTGTACCACAAAGAACCCACCACCACCGTGATGATAACAGCCAAAAACTCACTTACACCATGCTTGCCTTGTTTTTTTATACTGTGGAAAACATACTCCATGCACCAACGGTATAATGAACAGTTAAACTTTCTGCAAAAGGCAAGAAAGCTGTGGGATTTATAAGGTTCGCGGGAATTGCGCGGAAGTGTAAAGCCCATCATCGAGGCCAGGCCGCAGGCGATCGTGGAAAACGCATTCAGCTCAAAATACAGGAAGAATGCAAAGGCCAGCATACCTATCCAGGCAGAGATAACAGGCAGGGTATTGGCAGGGATATCACGGACATCGTTCCACAATTCAAGCATGGTGTTTGAGATAAAAAGCTTGGTGAAAAGCCCCAGCACCAGCAGCCTTATTCCAGAGGCGCACTTATCTGCGGTTATCTCAGGTTCCTCAAGCATGGGTTTCATCTTGTCATACCTGAGTATGGGACCTGCTGCAAAGGCAGGGAAAAAGGCTATATATTCCGCCACATTAATGAACTTATGCTCACAAACGTACTTTTTTCTGTACACATCAACACAGTAAGATATAGAATGCAGCGGCATGACAGAAGCGCCGATAGCAGATATGCTTTTTACCAGCGAACGCTGACCCAGAACAGAAAGCAGGTCGGAATTGTCATAAGCTGTTCTGTGGAAAAGCAGCAGCACCCCAGCATTCAGCATAACCTCCAGCGCAAGCAGGACACTGCTTATCTTTCGGTCACGGAAGTTATGTATAAAAATGCCAAACAGATATCCGCTGAGGATACATACCGACACGGGTATAATACCCGATGGTTCCTCCCAGCAGACAAGACCTATGCCGCCCAGCAGCAGAAGTCTGCTTTTTAATGACTTGGGCAGGAGCAGATAAAGCGCCATAAAAACGGGCAGGAAAAAGTATAAAAAGCTAAGACTTATCATTTTTTCTCCCCTTTCAGATCATTTACATATTCAATAAAAGCCTCCCGCCCCATAAGGGTGCTTACTGCATCACGCAAGGCGTTAGAAGAAAGTTTTTCGGGCAGACCCAATGACAGCGCTATCTTTTCCCTGAGATGAGAACTGTCAGGGGCGCCGTTGAGACCCAGAAATATCATATCCTGCCTGGTCACAGGTTCACGTACAATATCTTTATCGCCTGTCAGACCAGCTTTTTTAAAAGCTTCTTTAAGCACGGCAATGCTCATGCCCTCAACACCAAGTTTGCCTTCCTTGGAGGCATGAAGCTTGCGGCGCTCCTTGCCATAGATGACGGGGCAGTAAACATTGATAATCTCAGCATCGCCCACGATGCTTTTTATCCTGCCGCGTATCTGCTGGCCTGCGGTGTCAGAATCGGTCAGTATGATAAGTCCGACGCTTTTAGCATACAGCTGTATGAGTTTGATAGTATCCTTGTTACTGTAAATGCCAAAGCCGTCGGTGGTGATGATAACACCGTCGATGACCTTGGAAAGGGCTATCTTATCATACTTGCCCTCCACCACTACAGCCTGTTTTACCTTTATCTTATCCATGCTTGATCACCTGCCGCTGCCGACCATAAAGCATTCTGCCGCACGCTGTTCAAGCACAAGCATAGCGGCCTTCTTATCAAGAGATGTAGTCTTCATGGTAAGGTCTGTAGCGGACATTATTTTCAGCACTTCCTTTATTTTGAAAAGGGGTATGCTGCCGCAGATCTGGTAAGCTTTCTTTATGGCGAACTCTCTGTTTTTGGGATAATTAAAATCCTCAAAGGCGTCCTTATAGCTCAGCCCCGAAGAACGGGCAAGCTTGGCCCTGTAGATATCAGTCAGCGAAAAACCAATGATACTTACGATCTCATAGGCATCATAGTCCTGCTTGGCCAGTTCAAACAGGCGATTGTAAACGTACTTTGCGTTATTGTTGAGGATATTGACAGCCAGCTCATAGCCGTCAGACTCGATATGCTTTATGCAAAGCAGGTCGATATCCTCTCTGGTGACTTCCCTGCCCTGCACGTAGGCGGAAAGCTTTTCTATCTCCTGCTTGATATAGGCAGAATCACAGCCGCATATCTCTGCGAGGTATTCGGAGTTGCGTTTGTCGATATAACAGCCCTGTTTCTGCAAAGCTGAAACGATAGACCTGCCAAGCTCGGAAGATGTCTTATATGCAAACTCGCAGACTACACCATACTTGGCGCAGTGGTCACTGAAGCGCTTGTTCTTGTCGGTCAGGCTGCGCTTGTTCTTATAGAGGTCAACACCGGTGGAATAGATAATCACAGTGGTGGTATCGGAAAGCTTGGAAAGTATCTTCCTGAGGGCATCGCCGTCCTCTTTTACAAGGTCTTCCATTTTAAGGTCATTGATAGCGATGACCACCCTGTCTGCGAACATGGGCAGTGCTTCGCAGGCATCAAGGAGGGCAGGTATAGTCAGCCCTTTGCCCTCAAATTTATGGAAATTCATAAACTGGGCGTCCTTCGGACAAAGCTTGTTTATCATCCACCTGACAAAGCTTTCAATGGAAGCTGTATCATGTCCGTAAAAATAGTAAAGGCTGGCGATATCGCCATTCTTGATGTCTTTAGTTATATTGGTTGAATTGGTAACAGGCATTTCAAGTTCTCCTTAATGTTGTTCCTTCCAGCACCAGCACAGTTTTTTCCTTAGAGATATCCACCTCATGACTGCTGATGACTATCTTCCCTTTTCCAAGCAAATACTTCTCGCCGCCGAAGCTGACTTCATACCCGCCTGCAGTGGGTGTTACCGAGATAAAGCCCATATCCGCGGTATCTCCCTCTTTCAGGATCATCAGCTTGTCATCGCCGTCTGCAAGAGGGTCATCACCGATGAACACGACATCGAGCCGCAGGAAGAAGTCCTCTTCATAGGCCGCGGCAGTCAGCGCACCTTGCTCTGAGATAAAAGCGTAGGGCATTTGACTTATGCCAAGCTTATCCAGCTGACGCTGGGCGGCGCCGTCAAGTCTGCCTTTAGCGCCCACATCAAAAAGCACAGCCTTACCCTGACATGAAACTATGTATGCGGTCTTTCTTCCGCTTGGCAGCACTGTTATCCTGATATCATTATCAGCAGCCCTGCATATATTTGCCGCCGCACACCACACCGCCAGCACCGTAAGGGTAAGCAGCAGATAACGTCTTCCGTTCTTCTGTCTGTAGGCTAGATACAGCATGATAAGCGAGCTCAGTATAACGATGATGTACAAAGCCCTATGGGCGGTGAAAACATAGCAGTAGTCCAGCAGAGAAAGAGCGTCTGCACAGAAAAGCACACCTCTTACAGGCAGGGCTGACAGCCGCAGCAAGGGCTTAGCTATGACAGGGATACCACCTGTCAGCAGAACGGCAAAGCATAACTGCAAGGACAAGGTACACACAGGCACCAGCAGCAGATTTGATACTATGGACATTACCGAAACTCCGCCGAAAAAACCTGCAGAGGCAGGTGCTGTGGCAAATAGCACAGCGGACGATGTGCGCAGGGAAACTTCGGCTTTGGATCCTTCAGCTTCACGGTGTGACAAGCTAACTATCTCAATGGCTAGCACCGCGGCAAACGAAAGCACAAAAGAGGGCGATATAGCGGCATAGGGTTCAAAGGCTGTAAGCAGTATAGCACAAAGGCCGAGGGAATTAAGGCCGTCGCTTTTTCTGCCGAACCAGAAACTGCTGCGGGTAAGGGTGAGCATGACTGCCGCCCTGACAACGCTGACGGATAATCCCGCAAAAACAGCAAAGCCCCATATCTCGATCAGTGTGAGGGCATATACCAGCCTTTTTGATTTTATCAGCTTTTGGGCGATAAAGCTGAAAAATCTTACCGCGATAACAAGGTGTATACCCGAAACTGCAAATATATGCCCAAGTCCGCTTCTGTAGAGTTCGGTCTTCATGGCGGAGGACATCTCGCTTTTGTCACCGCAGAGCATTGCCCCGAGAAAGGCACCTTCCCGCCCCTGACAGGTATCTGTTATCAGGCTGAACAGCTTGTCACGGTAAAGCTTGACAGAACGGAAAACAGCGTTCACCGATCTGCCCGTCAGCACATAGCTTCCCGTGCTGTAGCCCCCTTGCAGGAACACGCCTTTTGAGTAATTATATGTTCCGCTGTCGAACTTTACACCGTCCTCGATAAGGCTGACTTCATCGGTGACTTCTATCTCGTCATAATAGCGGAAATCATCATATGGCAGCACAAAGCTTATCTCACAACTTATGCCATTAACTTTGCCGTCAACTACTACGCGGTCGTATTTACCGTCTATCTGGGAATAGTCATTTATATGACCTTTGACAGTAACTACCTGACCGTCAAGTGCAACAAGTCTGTTATAGACCAAACGGGTATATGCGCCGTTAAGAAGTATTCCCACCGTGAAGAATACCAGGCACACTATCACATGGCAGCGGTGCTTTTTCAGCGCAGCAAGACCCACTGCCGCAAGCCCGAAAGCTGTCAGCAGAAATACCATGTTCATCTCACTTCTGAAAGCAGCTGCCAGCATAAGCGCTGCCCAGAAAGAAAAGCCTGCCCATGCTGCCTTTCTGGTCATAGTGTCACCGCCTGTCATAAATAATAACGGTATATATACATACGGCTGCCGCAAATCACTTTACGGCAGCCTGAGAATTTATCGACTAACCCGCAGGCCAGGTAAGAGGTCTGCCCGCAAGCAGGTGGAAGTGAATGTGGAACACGCTCTGTCCTGCACTTTCACCGCAGTTTGATACTACGCGGAAGCCGTCCTTCATAGCTTCATTTTCCTTGGAAAGCTTTGCGATGACCTCATAGATATGAGCTATAACTGCGCTGTTATCGGCAGTTACCTCATCAAGCCTCGAAATATGAGCCTTGGGTATGACCAAATAATGTACAGGTGCTGTGGGTGCTATATCCTCAAACACATATACAGTTTCGTCCTCGTAGATCTTCTTTGAGGGTATCTCCCCTGCTACGATCTTACAGAATAAGCAATCAGACATTTTTCTTACCTCCGTTTTCTATTAGATATCATATCCCTATCTCCTTATATATCCTCTCGATAAAAGGAGCTTTATGTTTTATATAACTATCAATATCTTCGGGATAAAGGGCAGCCCCCTCTTCTTTGATGCGGCTGTACTCGTATACGGCTTCGGGGTGAGAACGCAGATAGTCACGAAACATAAGATGCCTTTTAAGTTCACGGGTATTTTCCCTGCAAACATACAAATGGTGCTTCATCAGATGTTCCTTGTTCTCATATTTGAAAGCTTCACGACCTGATATCCCCAGGTCGCCCTCATGATGATAGCCTATGCTTTCCAGCGCCGAAACGATCTCGCTGAAAACAGCGTAATCCTCAATGACCACATCAATGTCAATGACGGGCTTAGCCGAAAGCCCCTTTACCGAGGTACTGCCTACGTGCTCGATACGCAGGTAAAGACCGCCCAGGGCAGCTTTCAGTTCGCAGCATATCTTCTCAAAATGACAGTGCCAGCTTTCATCATAGGGACATACAACTACTCTCTTGACGCCCATGTATCCTCCGAAAATATAGTGGTCAGGGGCCAAGGCCGAGCCTTCAGCCCCAGGACCGATAAATTATTACTTGATGAATTCACCTGCTACCTCAGCAGCCTTTTCCAGGGCAGAAGCTATCAGTGATACATCGCCCACGCCTGCCATAGCAGAATCGGGACGTCCGCCGCCCTTGCCGTTGGTCAGTGCAGCTATCTTGCCTGCTATCTTGCCTGCGTGTGCGCCCTTGGCAACAGCTTCCTTGCCTGCGGCAGCTGCGATATTGCCCTTGCCGTCATTAACGGTGGTCAGTATAACTATGGCATTCTCGTTAGAAGCCTTAAGCTCATCAGCCATTTTCCTGAGGACATCGGGCTTTACACCGTCAAACTGAGCAGTAGCAACTGCAACACCCTTGACGTCAACTGCATTGTCAAGAACTGACTTAGCCCTCATGTTGGCCACGGAAGTCTCCAAAGAATCTCTCTCCTTCTCCAGGCCCTTTATCTCCTGCATAACAGCGCCACAGCGTGCAACCAGTTCAGCGGGGTTGTTGAGTTTGAGAGTTTCGGCAGCCTTGTTGATAGTTTCGATATTACTGTTGAGCAGTTCAAGAACACCTGTGCCTGTAACGGCCTCAACTCTTCTTACGCCCGATGCTACAGAGTTCTCGGAGATTATCTTGAACAGACCTATCTTAGAGGTATTATCAAGGTGAGTACCGCCGCAGAACTCGATGGATGCAGCATCTGCCTTGTCGCCCATAGTAACTACTCTTACAGTTTCGCCGTACTTCTCACCGAACAGTGCCATAGCACCCAGCTTCTGTGCTTCGGCGATAGGCATTTCTTCCATGGTGATATCCAGTGCATCGAAAATGTACTTATTTACCAGTGCCTCGACCTTTGCCTTTTCCTCAGCTGTCATAGCCTCAAAATGAGAGAAGTCAAATCTCAGCCTCTGGCTGTCTACCAGCTGTCCTGCCTGATGAACGTGCTCACCCAGAACAGTTCTCAAAGCAGACTGCAGCAGATGTGCGCAGCTGTGGTTTCTCATGGTAGCAAGACGCTTAGCCTTATCCACCTTGAATGTCACCTGCTGACCCTTGGTGAGGGCACCCTCGGTAACTTTTACCTTAAGAGCAAACTTTCCGCCGACGGCCTTCTGTGTATCAAGAACCTCTGCCTTGCCTGTAGCAGTTTCGATGACACCTGTGTCGCCTGCCTGTCCGCCGCTTTCAGCGTAGAAGCAAGTCTGGTCGGGAACGATGTATACGACATCTTCAACACCTGCATTCTCGATGAGGTCTTCATCGTTGGCAAGATAAGAGATAACGCCTGTATCCTCGGTCTTGTCATAACCTGTGAACTTTGTGGAAACATTCTTGTCTATCTTATGGAAAACAGTTTCCTCAGCGCCCATGTAGCCCTGGGTCTCTCTGGCGCCGCGGGCAGTTTCTCTCTGCTTCTCCATGCAGGCAGCATAGCCCTCTTCGTCAGCAGATAGACCCTTTTCTTCCAGTATCTCTCTGGTCAGGTCAAGGGGGAAGCCGTAGGTATCGGAAAGCTTGAAGCAGCTCTCACCGTCAAGGACAGTCTTGCCATCGCTCTGCAGCTTTTCGATATACTCATCAAGTATCTTCATGCCGCGGTCAATGGTAGAATTGAAGTTCTGCTCCTCAGTGGTCAGCACCTTAACGATGTAATCGAACTTTTCTTCCAGCTCATTGTACTCGCACTTATTGCAGTCAACAACGGTCTTTACCAGGTCTTTCAGGAACAGTCCGTTGATACCAAGCAGCTTGCCGTGACGGACAGCACGTCTGAGAAGTCTTCTCATAACATAGCCTCTGCCCTCGTTGGAAGGCAGAACACCATCAGAAGCAAGGAAAGTAACTGCACGGATATGATCGGTGATGACACGGATAGAAACGTCCTTCTTATACTCCTTGCCGTATTCACAGCCTGCTATCTTGCAAATGTGATCTCTGATAGCCTTGACAGTATCAACATCAAATATAGAGTCAACGCCCTGCATAAGAGCAGCAAGTCTTTCCAGACCCATACCTGTGTCTATGTTCTTCTGTGCAAGAGGAGTATAGGTGCCGTCCTCATGTCTTTCAAACTGGGTAAATACAAGGTTCCAGAACTCCATGTATCTGTCACAGTCACAGCCTACGCCACAGGTGGGCTTGCCGCAGCCGTACTTCTCGCCGCGGTCAAAATATATCTCAGAGCAGGGGCCGCAGGGACCGTCAGTACCTGCCTCCCAGAAATTGTCTTCCTTGCCCATGCGGACGATGTGATCCATAGGCACACCGATCTCTTCATGCCAGATCTTTTCAGCTTCGTCATCGTCTTCATAAACAGAAACGTGCAGTCTGTCCAGGGGCAGCTTGAGGACCTCGGTGACATATTCCCAAGCCCAGGCGATAGCTTCCTTCTTAAAATAATCGCCGAATGAAAAGTTGCCCAGCATCTCAAAGTAAGTACCGTGACGTGCGGTCTTACCAACGTTCTCGATATCACCTGTTCTTATGCACTTCTGGCAGGTGGTCATCCTTACCCTGGGGGGAACTTCCTGTCCTGTGAAGTAGGGCTTCAGTGGTGCCATACCTGCAACTATCAGCAGCAGGCTCTTGTCGTTCTGGGGAACGAGGGGGTAGCTCTTATGCCTGAGGCAGCCCTTGCTCTCAAAGAATTTCAGATACGACTCTCTCAGGTCGTTAAGACTTGTCCATTCCATTATTTATCTTTCCTTTCAAAAATAAGTTTCATATACTAGGTGAATGCGTCAAGTATCTCCAGCAGGATATCCAGTATCACACCTCCGACGTTCCTGCCCTTTTTCTGACCCGTGCCACTTACGCTGCGGTCTTCATACCTGACTTTATTCATTTTTTTGAGCTGTATGCTTTTTACATCATGGAGCGTATCGCCCATTTCTATCATTTCACGCACTCGGGGATAGCTGAGCCATTTCGGGTATTCGTCCAGCAGTTTTGTATAAAGCTCCGTGTCGTCCATGATATTTATATCCGAAAGATCGGGTATCATAAAGAAGTTTGCGTTGTCCACATATCTGCCTTCCATATCATCAAGCTTACGCAGATACCTGAATGAATCCCCATGCTGTCGGCCTATGCCCACGAACTGGAAAAATATAGGGAAATGGGAAATATTCTTTATAACAACATCAGTTTCACCCTCATCATAATTATCACCGTCGGTGATAAAAATAACATACGTCGGAAGACAGGCAGGTTCCTCCGAAATGAAGTAATTGCACACGTCCCGCATGACAGGAGAATAATTCGTCCCTCCGCCGTAGGTCAGGCCGTTGTCTTTTATGTAGTTATAAAAATTTCCACGGGTAAGTGGCGGGTGTCTTTGGAATTCCTTGTTGAAGGTCCAGACCTCCATAGTACCGTCATCATCAAAGGCCATGGCAAGGGGCAGCAGCCTTTCAAGCGTTGCCTGCACCATTCCCGAACGAAAAGCCTCAGCCATTGAACTTGACACATCAAGCACCACAGCAACACGGCTGACAAGATCAGACTTTTCTGTTTTTTTCAGGCAGACCTTCTTGATAGTTTCTTTTCTCAGGTCAAGGCGCTTTTCCGACTCTTCCTTTGAAAGCCGTACACTCAAAGAGAACACCTTCCTCAAATAAAAACAGCCCCGCCCCGAAAAATGGGACGAAGCCGAAAACTCCGTGATACCACCCAAATTGACCGTGATATGAGATCATAACACAGCCCACTCGACATCTTTAACGCAGACATACGTCACTGTTTTCACAGCGCAAGCTCAGGTCAGCCACCGCCGTTCGGACAAGGGCTTTCACCGACCGCCCTCTCTCTGAGTCCTCCCCATGCGGATAATTCCGTCACAGCATTTGCATATATATTCATTATATACGAAAATGCCTTATTTGTCAAGTACCGGAGGATATATTTTTAAAACTGCAATTTCTCAGGAACAGCCATTCTGTATCATCGGCAATACACATCTGGATCTGGAATTATTCAAACAAAGGTGTTGAGAAATATCTTTCAGCAGTATCGGGAAGTATAGTTACTACCGTCTTGCCCTCGCCCAGCTTTTCAGCCAGCTTAAGCGCAGCAGCCACGTTGGTACCGCTGGATATGCCGCACATGATGCCTTCCTTGGAAGCCAGATCCTTGGCAGTCTGTATAGCTTCCTCATCGCTGACTATGTATATCTCATCATAGATGTTCCGGTTGAGTATGTCGGGAATGATGCCGTCGCCGATACCCATCTGCAGATGTGTGCCAATGGTGCCGCCTGCGAGGATAGCCGCATTCTCAGGTTCAACTGCCCATATTTCCAGATCGGGGTACTGAGCTCGAAGAGCCTCGCCGATACCTGTGATAGTTCCGCCAGTGCCGATACCCGAGCAGAAGCCGTCTATCTTTCCTGCCGTCTGCTCCATTATCTCAAGAGCAGTGTGGTACTTATGCGCATATACATTATTGGGATTTGCAAACTGCTGGGGCACGAAGACATTGGGGTCTTCCTCCGCCATGCGCAGTGCAGTATCAAGGCATTCCTGAATGCAGGCGCCTATATCGCCGTCATCGTGTATGAGCATTACCTTAGCACCGTAATGCTCGACCAGCTTGCGTCTTTCTTCGCTGACAGAGTCAGGCATGATGATAATGGTCTTATAACCTCTTACCGCACCCACAAGTGCAAGGCCTATGCCTTGATTGCCGCTGGTAGGCTCAACGATAATGGTGTTCTCCTTGATGAGCCCCTGCTTTTCAGCGTCCTTTATCATATTATATGCTGTTCTGGTCTTTATGGAACCGCCCACATTCAGCCCCTCGAACTTTACCAGCACCTCTGCATTGCCCGGCTTGTTCATACGGTTGAGTCTTATCATGGGGGTGTGTCCAAGAGCTTCAAGTACATTATTATAGATCATATCAATATCTCCGTTCGTAGTTATAAAAAACATATATATAATACTACAATTCGCAGTTTTTGTCAAGTGTAACCCTCACGGCGGGAAAGCATCAAGGTACACTCAGAGCAACATAAAAAAGATACCCCCGCCACAGGCAGAGGTATCTGCAAGATCATTCTATCACAAGTTCACCGTCATTATTACAGTACACGTGCTTGCCGAGGATAGTGCGCAGTGCTTTGATATTATCTATATCCTGGGAAGCAAATTCAAGGTGACAGACGGTCGAGCCGTAGTAAACATCATACTCGTAGTAATCCTGTACATAAACATTGAACTTGTGCAGGATATCCTCCAGCGGGTGCTGTGAGATATCGCTGGCATCATCATGCTCACCAAATTCAGGCTCCTGCTCAAAGGACAGGCTGGTAAAATACAGCCCCTCAAATTCATATATGCCTGCCGCCACACAGTTCACGCCGTCAGCGCAGTATTTATCGGGATAATAATCAACAATATTCTTCATCGTCATTCTCCTCGTAGCCGAACATATTACTCAGCTTCACCCAGAAGCTGTACAGCCTTCATGAGTATAGCCACCTCAAGGCGCTTCTTCTGTATCTGGCAGGACAGCTTGTGTGCAGCACGGATATCACCCTGATAGATGTAGTTGTTAGCATTGCAGCCGCCGCTGCAGTAGAACTTCGCCCAGCACTTCTTGCATTCGGGCTTGGTGTAAACATGGGCTCTGGCAAAATCATTCTTCATCTCCATGTTGAATGAACCGTCATACAGGTTACCCATTTTGTACTCATCCACACCAACGAACTGATGACAAGGGAAAATATCTCCGTCAGGTGTGATAGCCACGTACTCATTGCCGCAGCCGCAGCCCCTGAGTCTCTTGATAGCGCAGGGACCCTGGTCAAGGTCCAGCATAAAGTGGAAGAAATTGATGAACTTTCCATTCTCTCTTATTTTGGCTATCTTGTCAGCCAGAACCTCATACTCCTTGAAAATGCGGGGCAGGTCGGCCTCAGTAATAGCATAGGGCTCTGAAGCATCTGTCATAACGGGCTCAACAGAGATCTGCTCAAATCCCAGGTCATACAGGTGCATAACGTCATCGGAGAAATCAAGGTTGTACTTGGTGTAAGTTCCGCGGACATACCAATCCTTATCATCGCCGCGCTTGTCCACAAGGCGCTTGAAATTCTTGGTTATAAGGTCGTAACACCCTGTGCCGTCCACACGAACACGCATTCTGTCATTGACTTCTTTTCTGCCGTCGATAGAAAGCACAACATTATACATTTCTCTGTTGATGAAATCTATCATATCATCGGTGAGGTGCATACCATTGGTAGTGGTAGTGAACCTGAATACCTTGCCAGTTTCAGCCTCTCTTGAACGGGCATACTCAACGGTCTTCATAACAACATCAAAGTTCATTGAAGGCTCACCGCCGAAGAAATCAACTTCCAGGAACTTTCTGTCATAGGACTTCTCAATGAGAAAATCTATAGCTCGCTTGGCAGTTTCCAGGTCCATGAGCTTTCTTCCCACACCGAAATCGCCTGTGGAAGCAAAGCAGTATTTGCACCTGAGGTTACAGTCATGAGAAACGTGCAGGCACATAGCCTTTATAGGTGAAGCCACCGAAGCCAGGGCGAACTTCTCGTAATCGTCCTCTGAGAACAGTATCTTATCATTATAAAGAGATACTATCTCCTGATAGCACTCTTCAACATCTTCCGCGGGATAGGTGCGCGAAAGTCTTTTCATGACATCGGCGGGACATACCTCAGCAAAAGGAGGCTCTACCCTATCCAGCAGATCATAAGTAAGATCGTCAACTATATGCACACCGCCGCTGTTAACGTCCAGCAGGACATTGTAGCCTGACAGTTTAAACTTGTGGATCATATTCTTCCCTCACAATACAGATATTAACAAACATATAAAATGATAACGGGCGACCAAAGCCCAGCCCTACGGGTCAGCCAAGACCGATAGAGTTGACCTGTGCTCGCCCGCTGTATCGGGGAGCTGTCTCACAGCCCCCGCAAACGGTCTGCAATAATTATGCTTCCTTCTCGCACTTCTGGTTAGCAACTGTGCAGGAAGTCTTGCAAGCTGACTGACATGAAGCCTGGCACTTGCCGCAGCCACCCTTAGCAGCAGTCTGCTTCAGATTTGCCTTGTTGATAGTCTTGATATGTTTCATAACGTCATACCTCCATATACTGATTTAAAAGTATTATAACATATATCGACAGGTTATTTATGAACATACAATTAACTATAAATAAACATTTCTCGCTATAAATCAAAATATTAAGTTTACGGCACCCTTTTGGTGTTTACACCCACTGCTCCGCCCACTGCAGCAGCTATCACGGAGAGAAATAGCTTCGCCAGCGGAGAAAAATTTTCCGTAGTCTTTACAAATATACCCCCCAGCACCAGTATGACCACAAATATCAGCAGACCTGTCAGGGCGCCCATGGCAAGGCCATTGCGTTTCCGCCGTCTGCCGCCCACATATCCGCCGAAATAGGCACCTACTGCCAGTGCCCCTGTGGACATGGCGGAAAGCACTGACTTTCCCGCATCTATCTTAGTCACCAGAAAAGCCATAGCACACAGCACCAGCAGCATGATCCCTGCCGCAGCAGCCAGTGCTACAAACTGTTCAGCTGCCAGGCCTATGCCCCTTATCCTGCACGATCTTTGTCTTCTCATATCAGCCGCCCCCATATGCATAGTATTTTATACTATACATATTCGCAGCGGGGCGAACGTATGACAAAAGCCTGCATAAGGCAGGCTTTAAGTATTATTTACTTCTTGTCGTCGTCATCATCGTCATCGGTAACTACCTTTGCGATAGCCCACTTCATGACACGTATCTTGCTCCTGTCGCCGCCTGTTTCGATGACAACAGTGTCGTCCTTGACCTGGGTAACGATACCTACGATACCGCCGTTGGTGATTATCTCGTCGCCTACATCGAGTTTATCTCTCATCTCCTTATCCTGCTTTTCCTGCTTCTTCTGGGGCTTGAGGATAAAGAAATAGAAGAAAACTACGATCAGCACCAGGGGTGCAAAGGTGAGCAGATAACCGCTGGCAGAGGTAGAGCCGTTAGCGGTCATGAGCGTTAAAAACTGAGAAAAATTCATTTTACTGCCTCCTGAACAAATATTATGATAATATGATTATATCAAAAACGGAATAATTATTCAAGTATTTTAACAGAATGTTTACTCTTCTGCGGACTTATTTTTTATGTAAGCATCAATGGCAGCAGCAGCCTTCTTACCTGCACCCATGGCCAGGATAACCGTTGCAGCGCCTGTTACGGCATCGCCGCCTGCATAAACGCCCTCTTTGGTGGTAGCCTCGGTATCATCAACGATAAGGCAGCCCCTCTTGTTGACGTCAAGCCCGGGAGTAGTGTTGCGGATAAGAGGATTGGGCGAAGTACCTATCGCCATGATAACAGTATCAACGTCAAGCTCATAGTCAGAGCCCTCAACTGCCACAGGGCTTCTTCTGCCGCTTTCGTCAGGCTCGCCAAGCTCCATTTTTTTGCAGACCATTGCACGCACTCTGCCGTTGTCATCGCCCAGCAGTTCAACAGGGTTATTCAGCGTCAGGAACTCAACGCCCTCTTCCATGGCATGATGAACTTCTTCCTTACGTGCGGGAAGCTCGTCCATGGAACGCCTGTAAACTACATATACCTTTTTCGCACCTATACGCAGTGCAGAACGGGCAGCGTCCATAGCAACGTTGCCGCCGCCGACAACTGCCACCTTCTGGGATTTCATGATAGGAGTGGCATATTCTTTCTTGTAAGCCTTCATCAGGTTTATCCTGGTAAGGTACTCATTAGCGGAATAAACACCGATAAGGCCCTCGCCGTCGATACCCATAAATCTAGGAAGACCTGCGCCAGAACCTACGAACACAGCTTCGTAACCCATTTCAAAAAGCTCATCGACAGACAGCACTTTTCCGATGACCATGTTTGTCATGACCTTGACACCCATCTTTGTCAGGTTATCTATCTCATGCTGAACAATGGTCTTGGGAAGTCTGAACTCGGGTATACCGTACATAAGCACACCGCCTGCGGTATGGAAGGCTTCAAAAACCGTTACCTCGTAGCCAAGCTTAGCCAGATCGCCTGCGGCAGTAAGTCCGCTGGGACCTGCGCCAACGATAGCCACCTTATGGCCGTTGGGCTCGGGTATAACTATCTCGGGTTCCTTATCACGCATATAATCTGCAACAAAGCGTTCCAGTCTTCCTATGGCAACAGGCTCGCCCCTCTTGCCCCTTACGCACTGACCCTCACACTGATTTTCCTGGGGACAGACACGTCCGCAGACAGCGGGCAGAGAGTTAGTGGTCTTTATGATATCATATGCCGAAGCAAAATCACCCTCGGCAACTTTAGCGATAAACTCAGGTATCCTGACACCAACGGGACATCCGTTCATGCAGGGCCTGGTCTTGCAGTTAAGGCAGCGGCGGGCTTCTCTTACAGCTTTTTCCAGCGAATATCCCAGTGTTACCTCATCAAAGTTCTTTGCCCTTATCTCGGGCTCCTGTTCGGCAACGGGTATCTTATCCTGTCTCATATCAGCCATTTGCCGCACCTCCCATCAATCTGCATACGTGCTGTTTTTCAGCCACGCTGTAGGTAGAATTTCTCCTTACCAGCTCATTGAAATCCACCTGATGACCGTCAAAGTCGGGGCCGTCAACGCAGGCATACTTTATCTGTCCGCCGACCCTTACACGGCAGCCGCCGCACATTCCCGTACCGTCTATCATGATAGGGTTAAGGGAAACTATGGTCTTTATGCCGTAAGGCTCAGTTACTTTACACACGAACTTCATCATGGGCACAGGTCCTATAGCTATAACTTCATCGAAATCATTACCTGCTTCGATAAGCTCCTTGAGCTTGTCGGTAACGAAACCGTGATAACCGTAGGAACCGTCATCTGTGCAGATATGCAGTGCAGTAGACTCAGCTTTCATCTCGTCTTCGAGAATGATTATATCCCTGCTCCTGAAACCTGCGATGAGCTGTACATCAACGCCCATATTGTAGAGCTTCTTTGCCTGGGGATATGCTATAGCGCAGCCTACACCGCCGCCGATAACAGCGACTTTCTTTATACCCTGCTCATATCCTGTAGCCGTACCGAGAGGGCCTACCACATCAAGGATAGCCTCCCCCTCTTTGAGAGCAGCCAGTGTCATGGTAGAACCGCCGATAGTCTGGAAAATAATAGTAACAATACCCTTTTCTCTGTCAAAATCCGCGATAGTAAGCGGTATACGCTCACTGAACTCGTCCGCCCTTACTATAACGAACTGACCTGCGTCAGCCTTCTTAGCTATAAAAGGGGCGTCGATATCCATAAGCACAACATTTTCGTTGAGCTGTTTTCTTCTGACGATCTTAAACAATCAATATCCCTCCACTATACATATTTCATTTATTATACAACATTTTTGTAAAAATTACAAGTGGCTAAATAATGAATTTTATTGCATAACAATATTATAAGAATTTTAATATAGAGCCAGTGCTTCTCTGACAGCTTTTCTTTCGGCGCAGGCGCGTTCACCGGTATCTTCACCGAAAAGGCTGTTATATGTGTAAAGTGATACACCTTTACAGCCAGCGCAATTCCCTATTTGTCGGCCTATAATGCCTACATCATCGACATACTCGCTTTCTTCGCCTATTTTGTAAACAGCAAGCCCTATACTCAGGCTGACTTGCCCGTCGCTGCACATATCCTGCCATTCTTCGAGTGTACTTATAAAAGGCTTGACAGGGTTTTCATAACCAAAGTATATCTGGGGTATTATCCTGTCGCAAAAGCCTTCCTCAGAACACCATTTTCTTACATCGGCATAAAGATATTCGTAATTGTTTTCAATGTTGCCCTGGGGGGATATCTCCACCTCCACCTTTTCATTTATGTTTTTCACGCTTTCATAAATTTCTCTGCACATCTGCGAGATATTCTCTGTGCGCCACTCTTCAAGGGTACTGCCGCCCCCTGAAACAGCAAAGCACTCAGCGTCGAAATCTTCATCTGTGGTGGGATAGAAATAGTCGTCATAATGTATGCCGTCTACCTGATAATTCTTCACTATCTCAGCTGCGCCATCAGCTATAAGCTTTCTTACCTCGGGATAAGCGGGGTCAAGCCACAGGTGGCTGTCGTCATCGACCGCCTGCACCATGCCGTTGTCTTCCAGATACCACTCAGCAGTGCTGAAACCTTCAATCTGCGAAAGCTTGTCCGCTGTCTGCAAGCGCAGAGGGTTTATCCAGGCATGAACAGAAAGCCCTTTTTCATGGGCGATATCACAGATGATTTCCAGAGGGTCGTATTCTCCGCAGATATATTCCGAGGGCGGAAATAACTGCGACTCATACAATGCGTCGCCAAAAGGCCGCACATGGACGTATATAGTATTACAGCCAAGTTCCGATATATTGTTGCAGGCTTCTTCAAAGCGGCCGCTGAATTCACCTGTGTCCTCCGCTGAAAGCATTGGCGCAAGGTCAATATAAGAGAGCCACATACCTTTCTGTATCGGGTAATTCAGCGGCTCATAGCCTGTATCTTCTTCACTGCACACATTTTCCCCGACAACAGGCGGAGATTGTACCCTTACATCAGTAATGCCCGTCTTTGCGGCTTGATATGTACAGCCTGTCAGCAGCACAGCTGCGGCCGCAGTTATCGAAATAAGTTTCATATATCATCAGCCCCCTGTAAATTCTATTACAAAGGCTTTCTGCATATGACAAAAAGCCGTCGGGAAACCGACGGCTTTATATTCAGACTTTTCTGCTGCTCAGCATAAGCAGTGTCGCTCCTGCAAAGACCAGATGATAAACAATTACCAGCGTGGGGGTTATCTGGGAGAAAGATCCCAGCAGCATGGAGATAATGCATATCGCTGCGGCCAGTGCCACAGAACCCACCTGGATAGCAATGCCAAGATGTGCCGCAGCCTTTATCCGCTTGACACCTGTGATGAGCATGGCAAATGCTGGGAAATTTCCGCTGCACAGCATTGAAGATGACTCCCGTTCCTTATAACCAACTTCTTCCTCATACTCCTTATGATATCTGAAAGGCAGAAGCTTTATGGAGCCGTGGTCAAGGTCAAACAGGCTTTCAAGGAAAGCTTCGTTGAGGAAACCGTCAACGTTCCTGATAACGGTGACGATACCCTCTCTCTCCAGGGATTTCATCCACTTGCATACAGATACCGAGGGATTGACCTTGATGACGTACATAGTTGACACAACACCTGAGATAGACAGGTAAAGTATCACGTTGCCCTTGCCGTATTCATCTTCTTTGGAGATAGGCGGCAGGCCGTCGATAGAATGGTCTTCCATATGTCTGCGGGTGCCCAGCAGCACACGCTTGTTATCTATCCAGCCCGAGATACCGCGGTCATCTTCAAAGATGTAGCTTTCCACGGAGTATAGCATATCGACCTTGCCTTTGAGTATCTTGTAGAAGGAATTTTTCAGCACGCTGTCAGACCTGAACACCAGGCTTGCAGCCATGAGAATGCACTCATCAAGGGGGTCGGTGGAGAGCAGCTTGAGGTTTACCAGTTCAATGCTTTCCTTCGGGAAAAGCTGCGCTGCGTCCACAAGAACAGAATTTGTTTCAGCATACTCCTCCACTGCGCTGTAGCCCAGTATAACGGAAGAATACTGCAGATACTTGTTCGTCGCCCTGTTTATGGGGATATTCACTGCAAGTATGAGCGAAAGTGAGGAGCACATGGTAACTGTGCCCGAAAATGCTGCCAGTGCAACATATATCTTTTCAACGCTTGAAGAAGCGTTCTTGTCACACACAAATGAGAGCAGACCTGTCAGCAATCCTGCCACCAGTATTATAGGCGCGGAGAACTTTGCAAATCTGTCGGAAATATCGGGTGCATAGCTGTTCTTGATAAAGTCATCGACAAACTCGGTCTTGCGCATAGCCGCCATGTTTGCGTTTATGGGAACAGCTCCCCTGCCGAAGTTGACCGCCGTACTGCTGTCAACGCTCTTGACAGCGTATCTGTCGAACTCACCTGCAATATACCTGAAATTCTTCTCGGTGCGCTGGACTATCATCATCTTGCCGAGGGTATTAAAGATAAGTCCCACAATGGCCGCAGAAATATAAACGTGATAGTAGCAGTCACGGACAGAATCAGGCTCAAACAAAGTGGCAATGCCCGCAATGACCGAAACAAATATGCCAACAGCGGCGATCGAATCATTATCGGGTCTACGAAGGAACATATTTTTAAGCCCCGCTGTCATGACAGAATAGGAAACACCCAGCGCCAGCAGACCCATTATCGTATTGGAAAACAGGTATGCCGATGGTGACACCGACCTGTCAAACACCCTGATGACCGACATTTCAAGGTCATTGGCGATAGTTATCAGCAGGCTGGAAAGTCCCGTGAAAAGCAGCACGCACATACGCAAAAACAGATTACTCTTGACCTGCAGGATATCGCTCAGCACCTTGGAAGCTTCATCGTAGCTTTCAAATTCCTTTTGGCCGTAAATGGTCTTTTTACGCTTGGGCTTGGCATTTTCGCTGTCAGTATCATCGTCCATGCTATCAAGCACGAAGTCCTTGACCTTCTTGCTCCTTCGGGCTTTTACCTGGGAAGATTTGCGGAAATACTCCTCGTCACTGCTCTCTTCCCTGTCTTCGGTAACATCTATCTCGCCGGTATCCTGTATTATCTTGTTGGTAAGACCCAGCTTAAGGTCCTTGATACTGGTGCGCTTGACAGGTTCGTCCACAGGCTCGCCCTTGACCTTGTCCTTGCCGCTTTCCTTAGAAAGCTCGCTGATCTTCTTAGCAGTATCAACTGCACTAGCTTCATCAAGAACACTTTCAAGCTCTTCGGCAGCCTCACTGAAAACTGCTTTGTCTTCCTCAGCATCTGTATTCTCTGCCTCAGTAGCCCGGGCAGCTTCCACGATAACAGGCTCGACCTCAACAGTTTCGGCCGTTTCATTTATCACAGCTTCTGCCTCTGAAATAACAGGGGCTTCAACTCTGACATCTTCGGCGTCATCTGCGGACTTGGAAGTTTCGGGTCTTGAAAAGCTTATATCAAAATCATCGGCACCTTCCGCCGTCTTATCATCTTTTTTATTGTAATTTTCGCTGAATTCCGACATGAAATCGTCGATGGAATATTTATCAGCCAATCCATATCACTCCATATCTACTTATTGGCGCGCTGTCGCACTACCTCATACATAAAGATACCTGCCGCCACAGAGGCATTCAGCGAGGTTATCTTTCCTGCCATGGGAAGACTCAGCAGAAAGTCACACTTCTCTTTCATCAGCCTGCCCATGCCGAAACCCTCAGAACCTACTACCAGCCCGATAGGCCCCCGCAGGTCAACGCCAGAATAGCTTTCTCCTGCACCGTCTGTGCCATATATCCAAATACCTTGTTTCTTCAGTTCATCAACTGCCGCAGGAAGATTAGGCACCCTGGCCACAGGCAGCCAGCTTGCAGCTCCCGCCGAGGTCTTGAAGACCGTGTGGTTGAGCGAGGCACTTCTGCGCTTTGGTATGATGATACCATGAGCACCTGCAGCCTCGGCTGTACGAATGATAGCGCCGAGATTATGAGGATCCTCAATCTCATCGCAGATGATTATGAAAGGGTCTTCGCCCTTTTCCTGAGCGACAGCAAGTATATCCTCGACCTCAACATACTCAGCACAGGCGCCTATAGCTATAACACCCTGATGCGATGCACCGTTAGCCATGTTATCAAGCTTGACCTCACGCACCTGCTTTACGGGTATGTCCCTTTCCTTAGCCAGCTTCAGTATCAGCGACACCGAACCTTTTGCATCGGGGTTGACAAATATAGTATCTATCAGCTTATCCGCCTTAAGGGCTTCGATAACGGGGTTCCTGCCAAGGATAAGTTCTTCTTCGCGTTTATTATCGTTATTTCTGTTATTATCTTTCATATCAGTTTTCCTTTAAAAAGCAATTATTTTAAATTATAACACAAAAATCCTCAAAAGCCAATAGCCCATGAGGATTTTTTGCAGATTAGACAAATATAGCATATTATTTTTATTGAATATGCATTTACTTACAAATAAGATAGGCCGCAAACATCAAGGCTGAAACAAGCATACCCGAAAAGACGGCAAGCACGATCTTCAGATAACTGTTACACAAGATATTTCTGTTAACTTTATCGTCTGAGATATCTTCTGTCAGTTCACTGATAAGGTCTTCTGCGGCGGCATCTATGGGCACCTCAGAAAAGAGATCCCGGCTGCGGTTTACGAACAGAAGTGCTCTATCAAAATATTCATTATTTGTACATTTAATGTCAATAATTCGTTTGTTTACCCCTTTTATCACTGTTTCGACATCTCCCTTGTATGCTGTTTTCACATTTAAGTCCATTTGAATGTACTTCTCAACAAAACGCTGTTGAAAAGTTGAAAACTTGGTATTCATCAACATCATCACTGTGCAAAAATGTTGAAAAGTCTGTTGAAACAGTTGAAAAGCCTGTGGATTTTCGGGGTTTTCAACATTGGAAACTTTTGTTGAAAATACTTCTAATGGTCAAAAATATGTACAAAAGGCGAAAAAATGAAAGGAAAACTAAATGAATTTCGCTTGTAATATATTTCTATTTTGTGAACAAGAGAATAGTTTCCAAAGGTACTTAGCCTCTTTTGAACTTATATCGGGGATAGTGACAACTGTTAATTTGTTCTGTGATGATCTTCTGTTTTTGTACAAAATATTGTACAGCTAAATCTCAGCTGACGAAATAATATTCATCAGTAAAATTCTGTACAGAAAAATGTATTTTTATTCAATTTGAATATTACAAAATAGTTACAGTTTGTAACGAAATTATCTGGTTGTCAAAAATTTTATAGCGCGCTCGATGGAATCCTTGGAATTTCCCCAATCCGCATCAGAACCATTGTTGCGGTAGTCGTACATATTGCAGTAGTGGGTAACGTCTTTTTCCAGTTCAGCCAGATATTTCTCGGTCAGGGCAGCACAAGCTTCCTTGAAACCGTTCTGCAGCTTCTTGTCCATTTTGTCAGTGCAGGCAGATACCAGCATATCATAGTGGGGCAGGCAGAGCATTTCCTGCTCGGCAAAAAGCTCACGGAACTCGCTCTGCTGCTCATAGAGTTCAAACAGCGTCACCATTATCCTGGACATACCCCATTCCACCTTGTTGCAGACGAAGCAGTCATTATTTACAGCCGATACTCTCTTCTGCCTGGCACTTTTGCCCTCGAATATGCTCTGACGTTTCAGCACGTTCTTCTGCAGGGACTGCAGGTGCGTTGACAGCATCAGTGCCAGAGAAAGGCGGTTCTTGCAGGCACGCATCTGTTCAAAATGCACCTTGCAGAAACCCTGTTTGTTGGTCTCTATGCGGACATCAGGTTCCATCATGGCGGCACCCATTATGTAATCGACTGTGCGCTGTTCAAGGGTATCCCTCAGGCGGCAGATAGGGCAGCCGCATTTCGGCTCGAATATCTCTGTTACAGGTATGGTAAGTATGCTTTCTCTCATATGATCTGTCCTTTCATGGAATAGCAAAAAAATACTTGAAAAATGTTTCAATATATAGTATAATGTATTCTGAAAGAATTTGCAAGCTTTTTTATTTTACAAAATAACATCCGAAAAAGCTTCATATACCCGAATAATGCAAAACGGCATTCTTGATCCGTTTCAGCGGGATAATTATGCTGAGGAGGAAATGATGCAGGTCAGCACCGAAAGCGGAACTTTCAGCATTGATAGTTTTTATAAGATAGAAAAACTCATAAGGCAGAATGCGGCAAATGGCTTTGCTGAGATATGGCTCAGCGGAGACTCCCCCTACCCTGCGCTCGCACTGCTGATAAACGGCGTATATGCCTGCGTGAATTATTTTGGCACTGACGAGGCTGATATGAAAATGTCCCTTGGCAGCAGTGATAAAAGTGTGATCTTCAAAGCGGGCGGAGTTGAGTGGCTTTCCCCTGAAAATGCGGTGATAAGCCTTGACGAAGCTGTTGCCTGCGCAGAAGGATTTTTCAAAAACTTAGATCTACCTGCCTGTATGCTGTGGCAGGACGGAGTGTGAATATAATGGACTATAAGACAGACGGAAAGGACATACTGCTCAAGCAGGCGGACTTCGGGCTTGATGACACCCTTGACTGCGGTCAGGCTTTCAGGTGGGAGAAGACTGCCGAGAATACATACAGCGGCGCTTTCCTGAATAAAAAGCTGGTCATCAGCTGTGAGAACGGCAGCGACCTGTTCAGGCTGCATGATACGTCTGAGGAGGACTTGCTGAATGTCTGGGCTGATTACTTTGACCTTGGCACTGATTACGGTGAGCTGAAAAAGCAGTTCTCGGAGGACGAAACCCTTTCAAAGGCCTGTGCCTATGCAGGCGGCATACGCATTCTCAGGCAGGACAAGTGGGAAGCACTCTCATCTTTCATAATCAGCCAGAACAACAATATCCCCAGGATAAAGGGAATTATCGGCAGATTGTGCGAGCATTACGGCGGCTATCCCGATTGGAAAGATATGACGGAAGAAACTGCGGAAAGCCTTGGTTTCCTGCGGGCGGGCTTCAGGGCGAAATATCTGGTGGACGCCGTTGACAAGATAAAGGGCGGCAGCATTGATCTGAATAAGATATCAGAAATGGAAATAGATGAAGCCAGAAAGACCCTTATGACCATAAAGGGCGTAGGACCCAAGGTCGCTGAATGTGCGCTGCTTTTTGGCTTTTACAGAACAGAAGCTTTCCCGAAGGACGTATGGGTGAAGCGTGTAATGGAAAACTGGTACCCCAACGGACTTCCCGAATGTGTAAAAGGAGTGGAGGGCATTGCCCAGCAATACCTCTTCCATTATATAAGAACATCGGGTATCGAAGTCTGAAAAAATATAAAACGGAGGTCAGGAGATGTCAAAAAATCTGTTGATGATCGCGGTACTGCCGACATTTGTCATATTTGCGATCGTCATTAAAAATGCCAGGGCGGCGAAAGAGCCCTTTAAGAAGATAGCAAAGGTCTTCGGTATAAGTGTGGCTTCGACCATCGTTGCCATTATACTTGAAGCCCTGGGCGATGCTCTGCTGGACGCAGTTTTTAAGAGCATGGGTCTGCAGTCTCATTCGGTGCTGTGGATACTGGCAGAATGCTTTTTCGTTATAGCGCTGGTGGAGGAAGGCTGCAAATACTTCTCTTTCAAGCTGATGATATTCCAGGACCGGGCCTTTGACAATACATATGACGGTGTGATCTACGGCGCAGCTTCTGCTCTGGGATTTGCTACACTGGAAAATATACTCTATGTTTTCCAGACAGGTTTCGGCACAGGCATACTGCGTGCGGTGCTGTCAGTTCCTCTTCATGCCTGCACGGGTATCTACATGGGCTACAAATTCGGTATATCAAAGTACAATAAGTATAACGATATCCGGGAGAATAAAAACCCCCAGAGGTTAGCCTACGTTGTTGCAGTAGTTATCCATGCGCTTTATGACTTTTTCGCCATGGGCAGCAATGCGGTAGATGCGCCCAAGGATTTCTTCGTTGTAACACTGGTAGGTATACTGGTCATAATGATAATCGTTTATACCCTCATGATAATCACTATCAAGAAAGCCAAGCGTGAAGACCAGCCTATCTACAACTGGTACTACTATCAGCATCTCAACGGTGCTTATCAGGATATGCGCGGCACCACCAGTGAGAAAATGGAGGGCGACATTCCCATGAATCCCACGATGGCGCCTCCTGTGAACGCACCCTATGGCGCACCAATGGGCGCACCTATGGCACAGCCCTACGGTCAGCCAATGCCCAGACAGAACATGAACCCTGTTTACAGGCCGCCTGTATACTCTGCACCTAATATGCCGCCGCAGAATTTCGGTCAGCCTGCTCCACAGTTCAACATGAACGCAGCCATGGCCGCCAACAGGAATATGCCAGGCGGATACAGACCGCCCGCCCCCGGCTACGGCGCACCCATGAACGCACCCGTACCACAGAGGGCACCTTCCGCTGTACAGACCATGGAACCCCCAACGACACCTGCTGTACATTTCTGCAACGAATGCGGAAACAGGCTTGAAGGCTTTGTAAGCGTATGCCCTGTATGCGGAAGCAAAATAGATAGATGACATTATATGCCAAGGGGTATATAATAACTTCACACATACAAAATTTATGCCCCTGCGTGTCACACGATACGCAGGGGCATAGTGTTGATTTATGTCGATAAGAAAGATCAGAAGTTACAGTGACATCAAATCACATATCAGCAGCAAAGAACGATGATTCAATATACACCACCGATTGTAGCTATCTTAACTACTTTAACTTCGGAGACATTATTACCCAATGCAATTCTTATACCCATTCCTTCTTCTTCATCCCATGTACAATCATAAAAAAGAGTTATTGTTTGTTTTCCGGAATATGCTTCATCAAAAACCATGAGTCCACGTAATGATGCCATCTCATACATTTTATTCTTATCCTTGACTTCAGGAAATAGTTCGTCATCAGGTTCAGTAATTCCCCACTCATCTCTGCAGTCTTTATAGTATTCAAAAATATGATCTAATAAGAACTGTTTATATTCTGAGTAGTTGTCCAAAAAGAATTCCAGTGTTTTCTTCTCTACATCAGGTATTTCACCATTATCATCTGGTTGAAGCTGTGCAGTAATTTCTTTATTGGAATCTTCCTCTATTACTATTTTTCCATGTAGATTTACTCCATGTTCAAATTTACTGTAATCTACTTTCATAATTAACCTCCATTATTTATTGCTTAATAAACATCGCCTATATTGCCGATCTTAACAACTTTAGTTTCTGAAACAGTATTTCCTAAAGATATATCTATACCCATTCCTTCTTCTTCATTCCAGGTGCAGTTATAAAACAGACTTATTGTTCGTTTTCCGGAATATGCTTCATCACGAACTAAGAATCCATGTAATGACGCCATCTCATACATTTTATTCTTATCCTTGACTTCCGGAAACAATTTGTCATCCGGTTCAGTAGCTCCCCACTCATCTCTGCATTCTTTATAGTATTCAAAAATATGCTCTAATAAGAACTGTGTATATTCTGAGTAGTTGTCCAAAAAGAATTCCAGTGTTTTCTTCTCTACATCAGGTATTTCACCATTATCATCTGGTTCAAGCTGTGCTGTTATCTATTTATTGTAACCGCCATCATCTATTACTACTTTTCCATGTAAATGTACTCCGAGTTCAAATTTACTGTAATCTACTTTCATAATTAACCACCATTATTTATTGTTTAATAAACATCGCCTATATTGCCGATCTTAACAACTTTAGTCTCTGAAACAGTATTTCCTAACGCTATAGCTATACCCATTCCTTCTTCTTCATCCCATGTACAATCATAAAAAAGACCTATTGTTCTTTTATCAGAATATGTTTCATCATAAACAGTGACTGTATTTAATGATACCATCTCATACATTTTATTCTTATCTTTGACTTCAGGAAATTTTGGGTCGTTCGGCTCTACAGTTCCCCATGATTTTCTTTGCTTTTGATAATATTCAAAAATATGATCTAATAAGAACTGTTTATATTTTGAGTAATTGACTAAAAAGAATTCCAGTGTTTCCTTTCCCGATTCCGGAATTTCATGATTATTGTCAGGTTGTATCTGAGCTTCTATTGTTTTATCAGAACCTCCATCTTCAATGATCACATCTGCACAAAAGTTTATTCCTCGTTCAAATTTACTGTAATCTACTATCATAATAAATCTCCCGTTACGAAGGCCCAGCCCGTTTTTTCAGATATAATTATAGCATTACGCAGCTGCATTGTCAATAAATATTACAATACTTCCGACCCTGATCTTATTTCGGTTCATTCTTGTATCAAAGGGTCTGAGCATGAAAGTTTCACCCATACCGCTTACGGAATAGGATATAATTATTTGACCCGGTTGTCTAAGTATAGGTAGGAAAACAAGGATATTTCCTGTGAACAAAAAAATAAATTATTGTTCTGTCCTCAGATTTGCAGTTTTTCTGTTGACAATCGAGCAAAAAAGCGCTATAATATTAGATGTATGTAAAATCTTAGGGGTCAGTCCCGAACGGAGGAAGTAACATGAACAGGACATACATCAAAGACGTAAAGGAGCATCTTGGCGAGACCATTAAGGTACAGGGCTTTGTTGAGAATTTCAGAAACAGCCGCGCCATGGCTTTTATCGTCGTTAAGGACATAACAGGCAAGCTTCAGGTAACTGTTGAAAAGGAGAAGCTGCCCCAGCTCAACGAGAAGCTCGATGAACTGACAGGTGACTCTGTAGTTACCATTATCGGCAAGGTATTTGAGAACGACTATGTTAAGCTGGGCGGTCTTGAAATGATACCTGATGAGATCATCAACGAGAGCATTGCGGACGCTATCCCGATAGCACGCAAGGAAATTCCCGCTACCAAGAAGAAGAAGGCTGTTGAGCGCTCCAGCATCGACCAGAGGATAGACTACCGCTGGATAGACCTGAGAACTGACGAGAACCAGCTGATGTTCAAGGTTCAGACAACTTTTGTAAATGCCATGAGGAACTTCCTGCTGGGCGAGAACTTCATTGAGATACACACCCCCAAGCTTATCGGTGCTGCCAGCGAAAGCGGCGCAAGCGTGTTTGAGGTAGAGTATTTTGACAGAAAGGCTTATCTGGCACAGTCTCCCCAGTTCTACAAGCAGATGGCTATGGCCAGCGGCTTTGAGAGGATATTTGAAGTAGGCCCTGTATTCAGAGCTGAAAAGAGCTACACCAGCAAGCACACCACTGAGTTCACAGGCTTTGACCTGGAGTTCAGCTACATCGAAAGCTACAAAGATGTTATGGCTATGGAAGAACAGCTGCTCAGGGCAGGTCTTGCTGCTGTAAAGGAAAAGCACGGCGATGAGATAAAGGAACTGTTCGGGCAGGAAGTTATCGTTCCTGAAACTCCTTTCCCTGTTGTTAAGCTGGCTGACCTGTACAAGGCGCTTGAAGAAGAGTTCGGCTACACTGTTCCCGAAGAGGAAAAGGGCGACCTGACCACCGAGGCTGAGAAGCTGAGCTATGAGTGGGTACAGAAGCACTACGGCCACGAGTTCCTGTTCATCACAGACTACGATGCCGAGAAGAGAGCATTCTACCACATGAGAGATGAAAACGGCGTGCCTATGGGCTACGACCTTATCTGGAGAGGCGTTGAGATAACCACAGGTGCCCAGCGTGAACACAGATACGATGTACTGAAAAAGCAGGCACAGGAGAAGGGTCTGGACGAGGACGTTAAGTTCTATCTTGAATTCTTCAAATACGGCTGCCCTCCTCACGGCGGTTTTGGTCTGGGTGTTGACAGACTTACCATGCTGCTGCTGGGTCTGCACATCAAGGAGGCTATGTTTATCTTCCGCGGTCCTAACAGACTTAATCCATAGTATAAAAGTTCAAGCCCCGAAGCAAGTACTTCGGGGCTTTTTCATTTGCTTTTATCATTGTCCTGCGGAGTTTTCCTGACCCGCTTTTTTCGGCGTTCAGCTGCTTTCTCAGCCACCTGCGCAGGATAGCTGCCTGTATTGCTGAGATATCCTGCCAGGCGCCTCAGCTTTTCTTTTAAAGAATTCTTCATATGGTCAGACTATCTGCAGTATGTGGTTGAACAGCAGATTTACTCTGTTATCAATATTGCTGGTCAGGTCGGTGTGATAGTGTCCGTGGAACCAACCCTGAAATTCCAGCTTATCGTGGATCTCCTGCAGAAAGTCAGTGAGCCTGTTTCCGGGATATTCGTTTTCAAGACCTATGGCTGCTGCTATCTCATGCTGTATGGAGGTAGGTGCGCAGTGGGTTATGACAAAATCTGTCTTATAGTCATATTTTTCCAGTGTTTCAAGCGCATGGGCATATTCTTCATCGCTGGGCAGCTCCTGTTCCCAGATAGATTCCCCCAGAGTTCGGTACTCCTTGTCGTGTGACTCAGCGCCGCCCATGGTAAAGAAACGTCTGCCCTGCAGTTCAAACATCTCGCCCCGCATAAGATGATATATGGACTCACCTATCCTGTGCGCCCTGCCGCCGTGAAAGTCTACCTCTTCAAACTCATTCAGCAGGTCGAAGTTCTCGTGATTGCCGTCAATGAACAGGGTGGTATATGGCTTTTTATCCAGCCATTTCCTCCACCAGAGGTCCTCTGCATCGTTGTTCCATACAAGGCCGAAGTCCCCTGCTATTATGAGGAAATCTTCCTTGGTCATCTGCTTTTGTATCGGGTTTGCTTTTACAGAAAGCTTGCCTATATCGGCACAGCCGTGTATATCTCCTGTTACAAGTATCATAGTATAACCTTCTTATGTCAGAGAGTGATATCTAGTTCTACGGGACAGTGGTCACTGCCTGTGATATCGGTGAGTATCTTAGAGTCTTCAACCTTGTCCATAAGTCTTTCGGATACGACAAAATAGTCGATACGCCAGCCTGCGTTGTTCTTTCGTGCATTGAAACGGTATGACCACCAGGAGTATACCCCTGTGACATCGGGATAGAGGCGCCTGAAAGTATCGGCAAAGCCTGCGGCCAGCAATTCGGTGAACTTTCCTCGCTCCTGGTCGGAGAATCCTGCGTTGCCCACATTTGACTTGGGATTTTTCAGGTCTATCTCCTCGTGGGCAACATTAAGGTCGCCGCAGTAGATGACAGGCTTTTTTTTATCAAGCTCTGAAAGATAAGCACGCATATCATCTTCAAATTCCAAGCGGTAATCAATACGCTTAAGTTCGTTCTGGGCATTGGGCACATAGCAGCACACAAAATAGAATTTCTCAAACTCACAGGTAATGACCCTGCCCTCATCGGTGTGGGCGCCGTTCAAGCCATAGGTGACATTCAAAGGCTCCTGCTTAGTGTAGACAGCTGTTCCCGAATAGCCTTTTTTTATGGCGCTGTGGAAATATTTATTGTAACCCTCGGGAGAAAAGTCTGCCTGGTCGGGCTGCATTTTGGTTTCCTGAATGCAGAATATATCAGCGTCGATATCGCCGAAAAAATCACCGAAGCCCTTTTGCAGACAAGCCCTGAAGCCATTGACGTTCCATGATATCAGTTTCATTATAACTCCCCTTTTCTACTTACTTAATCGTTTTCTATTATAACATATCATGCAAAAAAATGCAAGAGGACGGCAAACTAATTTACCGTCCTTTCATGTCAGCTTTCAAATTTTCGTATCTCAAAGGGTGTCCACACAACAGGTTCGCCTTTGCCCAGAATGAGGTCAGCAAAACTAAGCACTTCATCAAAGCTGTTTTGCAGAAAGCCTGTGTCAGGGGCAGGCTTAAGCTCATATTTTTCCGAGATGTCTTTTTCAAGACCGTTTACCAGATAACTGCAAAACTGGAACTCACCGTTCATATTTTCACAACCAAGTATCTCATGCCCCATAAAAAAGCCTTCTTCTTCGCTCTCGGCAACGGGTACCTCCTCAAAAAATTCACTGCCGAACTCGGCAGCTATATCACTGCGGGTGTAAATACCCACTATCATGCATCCGCTGATATTACGGGCAAAGGACAGCATTTTTCTTGCATCTTCCAATGAACCGAAGCGCGTATCAACAGACATTCTTTTCTGTGCGATAAGCTCATTGACAAGAAAGCAGAACTCTGAGAACTCTTTTTCATCAAGACCCAGCCTTGCTGCATAGGCTTCCCTCTCTGATTTTGGATAGTTTGTGAACCAGCATTTTGTAAGATCGGGGAATTTGCCGTCAAACTCATATTCGCTGACGGTGAGTATATGCGATGCTGCCAGGGTGCAATACTCGGGCTTTGGTTCGGGATAAACGATATAATAGCCGAGAAGCTGCATATCAGACATAAGAACACCTCATTTCTGCATACTATTATAACACACAATCTTCCCTGATGCAAGCGCTGTTGACAATGATATAAAAATATGCTATAATAAATCATATTAATTCTATATGTTTATTAAAGTTACGGAGGATAGCTTATGAATGAGATAGAATCGAAGATACACGGCCTTGTGGACGATCTTATGGAAGATTACAGCAAGGGTCGGGTGATAGATGAGATAAAAATGTTTGAACACCCTGATAAAGATGCTGTGGTGGATATACTTGAAAAGCTGAGAAGGATAGTATACCCGGGGTATTTCAGGAACAAGAATTTCAAGATATACACGGTGCGCAACAACATCTCCATGATGCTGGAAGATGTCATATACAACCTGACCAAGCAGATTGCACTGGTGCTGAAATATGTGCCTGAGTACACTGATTTTTCCGCTGAGGAAACTTCTGCCAAGGCCGAGGAACTGACCTTTGCTTTTCTGGAAAAGATACCGAAGATAAGAGAATACATCGAAACAGATGTGCAGGCTTTCTTTGACGGCGACCCTGCGGCATACAACACTGATGAGATAATATTCTCTTATCCGGGTATTTATGCCATACTCACCAACCGCATAGCCCACGAACTTTTCCTGCTGGGCGTGCCACTTATCCCAAGAATAATGACAGAACACGCCCACAGCGTTACAGGTATAGATATCCACCCGGGCACTACCATTGGAAAATACTTTTTCATTGACCACGGCACGGGCATAGTTATCGGTGAAACTACGGTGATAGGCGACAATGTCAAGATATATCAGGGTGTTACCCTGGGTGCCCTTTCCACCCGCGGGGGACAAAGTCTGCGCAACAAGAAGCGCCACCCTACTATCAAGGATAATGTTACCATTTATTCAGGAGCTTCCATTCTGGGCGGAGATACTGTGGTCGGGAAAAACGTTGTTATCGGGGGCAACGCTTTCATCACGACCTCAGTGCCCGACGGCGCAAAGGTCAGCGTAAAATCCCAGGAACTCCGCTTCAACTACGACAGCGGTCACCCCGTAGAATGCAAAGAGCTTGATCCAGAGGAGACATGGTATTACATCATATGAATATTTTTATATCGCAGTAAAATATTTATATGTACTGTACAGAAAAATTCCCCACAAATCTTTTCAGCTGTGATATAATGATTTATGTTATCGGAGACATCTCCAATTCCGATAGTAATATCTCCAAAATGATACTGTTTTTTCTGGCCGAATGGCAGAGCCGCACTTGTGAGAGGGTGCGGCTTTTTTCTTGACAGAAAGATTTCTCTCTGGTATAATTATATGTGTAATAACTTGCAACGGAGGTACTTATATGGCAGGTCACAATATCAGAACTTCTACCCTTGATACTGAAAGGGGTACTATAGCAATAACAGAATTCATACCCGATACTGAGGGAAAATTTCCCTGTGTACTCATGAGCCACGGCTTCAACGGCTGCACGGATGAAATGGCAGATGTTGCTGCCATGCTGGCAGACAAGGGCGTATATGCCATTTGCTATGATTTCAACGGCGGAGGAAACAAGGGCAGAAGCACAGGCGATACCAGAAAAATGAGCGTTCAGACGGAGCAGGCTGACCTCGGGGACATGATAACTTTTGCCAAGGCACAGCCCGCTTTCGGCAGACTGTATCTCTACGGTGAAAGTCAGGGAGGTTTTGTTTCGGCACTGACAGCTCCCGAGTATGACGACATTGAGGGGCTTTTCCTTGTGTACCCTGCCTTTGTAATACCCCACGACTGGCTGGGACGGGACGAAAGCACCATGCAGGGCGAATTTGATTTCATGGGTGTCACCCTTACCCGTGCTTATTATGACGGTGTGCCCAGATACGATGTTATCGCTAAGGCGACGGAATTCAAAAAGCCTGTAAAGATCTGGCACGGCAGCGCTGACCCAGTGGTAGACCCCGAATACTCACTGAAACTGGTAAAGGGTTACGAAAAATGTGAGCTTACTGTTTTCAGCGGGCTGGGACACTGGCTGCCTCCCGAGGTAAGGGCGAGAGTCGCCGAAGAGATTGCTGAGGCTGTAAAATGATATCTAATTCAGTTTCATAAAATCAATGGTAAATAACGCAAAAGCCGAAGGACACCATGTTCTTCGGCTTTTGTATTGGCATTGTTTATTTGTTCTCAGCGAGCAGTTCCTCCAGTATCTCGGCGGCATCGGTGACACAGCCGCGGCAGGGCCGCAGGACTTTGCCTGTGCCGAACCCCTTTAACTCACGGCAGACCACCGAGGTGTTCTTCTCAATGAACCTGCGTTCCAGCTCAGCTCTCAGTTCAGCGGAAGCTTCTTCGCCAAGCTTGTCTTTCAGTACCTGTTCAGCAGCAAGCACGGCGCCGCAGGTGACCATACGTCCTCCTGCAAAAGGACGGGCTTCTGTAAAAGCCTGTTCCTCCGATATGCCTGCATCATCGGCAAAGGCACACATGACCGCAGCAGAGCATGGATAACCGCTTTTGTGGAATTCAACAGCTTTATTGGTTTTATCAGGCATAACATATCTCCTATCAAAAACCGCAGCCCTGGGACTGCGGTCTTTCTTTTATAAAATCATCTGTTCAGGGGCAGCACCGAGTTCTTGATAACAAGGTCGCCCTCGATAGTACGCATACGGTAAACAGTGCTGGGGTCGTTAAGGCGCTGGATAAGGGTGTTGACCGTAAGCTCGGCCATATACTCAGCATCAATGCTTATGGTGGTTATAGTGGGGTCGCTGACCTCAGAGATCAGGTAGTTATCATAGCCCACCACCGAAACGTCCTCGGGAACGGAATAGCCATGCTCACGCAGCTGCTTGATAGCCTGGAAAGCGACCTCATCACAGTTGCACACAAAAGCAGTAGGCATATCCTTTGGGAATACAAAATCAATGGGGTCGGAATACTTATCTCTGTCCTCGATTATCCAATCTTCCCTTATCTCCAGGTCATGCTCGATAAGGGCTTTCATGTAGCCCATATATCTGTCAAATATACTGGAGGTAGCTTTCTTAGAGCCGATAAATCCTATGCGCCTGTGACCCAGGCTTATGAGGTAATTTGCCAGCTTATAGCCGCCGTTATAGCCGTTGGTGACGATAGAGTCAACTTTCAGCCCGGGGACATAGTAATCCAGCAGGATAAGATGCTCTACGTTCTCAGAAAGCTTCTGGGCATAGACATGAGAGATCTCACCCAGGGAAATAAGGGCAGATATCTTTCTGTCAGTAACGATATTGGGCAGCACAAGATTTTCCTCGTCCTTGTACTCAAGATTTTCGATAACACAATACAGGTTCTCACGCTTCAATCTCTGCACAAGGCTGTTGTACAGCGTCCAGTAGAAAGAACCGCTGAGGCCTACATACTTTTCGGGGATAAGCACGCCTATATTGCTTTTCTTTCTTGAAGTAACTGTCTTGGAGGGCACATAGCCCATTTCTTCAGCGACCTGCTTTATCTTGGCTCGCAGTTCATCGCTGACACCGCTTTTGTCTGCAAGAGCCTTTGACACGGTAACATTACTGGTGTTACAAGCCTTTGCTATATCTATCAGGGTAACAGTTTTTTTCATTGTTATCACTCCTCTAAGTTCTATAACTTAATATTAACTTTATTATAAACAATTTTCGTCAATTTGTCAATAGTTTTCCATAAATTCGTTAAAATTAATGTAAAATCTCAATGAAACAACAAAAACGGACTGCATAAGGCAGTCCGTTCTGACAACGTTATCACGGCCTTACCAATGCAAGATATGCAGGTATGCCGTCGTCCATATTGACAGTACCGAGGGCAAACTCACGGCCGTCTTCTATCCAGAAATAGTCAACTGTAACGGTAACATCATTATACGCAGATATTCCGCTGCCTACCACATCACCAAAGAAAGTCCTGTCATCAAGGTCTGTCAGGTAAGTAGGCTCGGAATTGGGTTCTTCCATATAGTACCAATCGAATGTCATATCCACCGCATCACCGTTTACACTGATGATGACATTATCTATCTCCCGCATATAAGTTCCCTCATAGTTGGTGGGATTATAGATTATCATACACTTCCAGCCGCCGCTGAACCCCAGGGGTTCTGTTATCATATCTGCGTCCTCGGGAGGGGTATATATCAGCCCGAACTGTCCGTAGCACCACTCAAATTCGTCAAATGTAGGTCTGTCAGCTGTATCGTAAGACATAGCCTCGGCATAGGCGGCCATTTTGCGCTCGGTATCCTCTTCCACGGCTGACTTTGTTGTAGTCTCGGGCGCCTTTGTTTCGGCAGCAGCAGTTGTTGTGGTGGTAGTCTCTTTGGGTCTCTCAGCTCCTGAAAGCTTTGTAGTAGTCTTTTCTTCTCTGGACTTTTTCTCAGAGTCAGAACTTTCATCGGGTATCTTGGTCGTCACAGCCTCGGAAGAACTTTCTGCTTCGCTTTCAACAGCAGGTTCTTCCCTTTTAGTTTTCTTTGTCCTTGAGGAAGTTGTTTTTTCTGACTTTGAAGAACTTCTGCTTTCAGACTTTTGTGTGCTTACAGCGCTGTCACCGTCTTTATTCAGAAGATACCCTGGTTTTATGAACAGCATAAATCCAGCCATAAGCACAAGGCCTATAAGCATTGTCAGGCTGAAAATAACAACTGGGTTGGGCTCCTTGGTTTTGGCTGCAGGCTGCGGCTGCTGATAAGCATTCTGATAAGGCTGCTGCGCTTGCAGGGGCGGTACAGCGGATCGATAGTTGTTCTGCGGAATGCCCGCAGTTAAACGATTTCCGCAGTTGCTGCAAAAGGTATCATTACCATTGATCTGTCTGTTACAAACGGGACACAGCATAGAGCCACCTCCTGAGATAGAAACAAATTAACAACTATTTATTAAATAATCATATCATATTTTAACATACTTTGCAATATATGTCAATGATTTGTCATTGACAAGAGCTTGCCTAAAAAACAAATATCCCCGAAAACAACAAGTGTTAACGGGGATACTGCTATGGCTTATAAAGTACTTCTACTTGGCAAGTGAAAGGCTGTATTCTACCAATTTCTGCAAGGTATCTTCATCAAGCTCCGAGGCGATGACAACGCTGGCCTCCCGTGCCTTTTCTGCCGATACACCCACTGCTGTAGATAGAAAATTCTGCAGGATAACACTGGGGGTAAACAGCTTGTTAGCTTCACGGATACCTTTTTGTGTCAGCCTTATCTCACGGTAAGGCTCTTTGATTATGTAGCTTTCTTCTATTAGCTTCTGTGTCATTTTTACAGTGCTTGCTTTGGACACGTTCAGAAAATCAGAAACTGCGGTCGATTTAACAGAACCACCGTCCTGACCCAGAAGATATATAGCAAACAAATATTTTTTCTGTGACTTGGTCAGCAAGATAAATTCCTCCGTAAATAAAATGTAAGCTCAGACAATAACACGGGAAGCCATATCGTGTGAAACTGCGACCATACTGCCGACAATATCAACGATAAGACTGCCGCACATACTGTTTATGACCTTGACGCTGCTGCCCTCTTTAAACCCGAGATTTTCAAGAAATCTCCTGGTCTCGGCAGTGCCGTCGATCCCTTTTATGACATTTGTTTCTCCTGCTGCTGCAAGTGTTAAGGGCATTGTTTTTTCCTCACTTTGCTATGCGGACATTTCCGCGGATATACCTAGTTAGATAATTCTAACCATTACTATTTTATCAATCATAAAACGATTTGTCAACCGATTTTTGTCGTTCGGACAATATTTCGTTAGTTTAAACAAACTCGCTTTGATGGCCGTGATTTATTTTGTACAATTTCAGCTTATGCGCAGGGCACTGTAGATATCCTTGCCTTTATCAAGGCATTCAACCATGTATCTGGTACACTTGGTGTACCTGCTGAATGTCCTTCTTGCGCCGTCGGCATCGCAGTAGACCTTCCAGTAGCCGCACAGCAGACAGTTCTGCCCCTTGTTGCGGATAAAGCCTTTGATATCATCAACGGGATAACCGAGGAAAAGTCCTATCTCATGGGGAAAATCCTCACTGCTCTCCATGCGGTCGCAAAGCTTTTCAAGATACTGGGGGCAGGTGCTGCACCCCGCATAGCCGAACTTGCTGAACATTCTGCATACATCTTCCTCACAAAGTCGCTTGTTAAGCAGTTTTTCGTTATAGAGAAGCATAAGTGTCCTGCCGCCCAGGCGCTTTATCTCCCTGATATGAAGCCCCTTAGCCGAAGCCTTGCTATTAAATCTATCAATATTTCTGCGTATAAGCTTGTCATTACCCTCTACCGTCAGGAGGTTCGCAGGCTTTATTCCCAGCATTGTCGGTGCTGTATGCAGCGCCAGCTCACGCTCAAACTTTTCTGTTGATGACATTCGTCTCACCGTCCGTTACTTTGATAATCTGCAGTTTTCACAGTTGCCGTTGCAATATTTGCAAAGCACTTTTTTCAGTGCAGATACGCTGGAGCTATGACAGAGTTCAATGGGAAAATTGAGCTTTTCTGCCCGTACTTTCAGACTTCCCAGCATTTTATGAGAGACCGTATCGGTAAACACCACAGCAAAATCCGGGGAACCTATCTTCTTGTCAAGGTCGGTGGCATACTTGATAAACACCTTTGCCTTGATATCGAATGATTTGCAAATATCCTTATATCTGGTACACATACGGTCATTGCCGCCTATGATAACCACACTCATTATAGTACCTCATTTCTAAGAAAGAATACCTTTCCGTCTTATCGTCATTCAGTTAGCATATACTAACCGATATCTATTCAAAAAGCAGAATCAACTCTGCCGACATTCGGTTAGTCTATTCTAACCATAATAGTATTTTATCACAACTTCCCTGCTATGTCAATACCTTAAAGGAAAAAAGTTTTAAACAAAATAAAAACCCCGCAGCTTGTCTCATGCTGCGGGGAATTATCTCATTATTGAATTACTGGATCTTAGCGTAATAATCGTTCTGCTTGTCAAGAACTGCCTGTGCCGTGTATCTCTTGATAGCTTCCTTATTCTCAGATATGCCTATCTCATCTACCCAGCTGTCGATCTTAGCCTGGAACTCGTCGCCCTTCATGGTCTGTACAAGGTTATCGCGGTTGTTCTCAGCGTACTTGGCGCTGTTCTCGGTAACGTCGCCCCTGATAACGATGTAGTAGAAGCTGTCGTCCTCATAAGCTGCTGCCTTGTCATAATCAAGTCCGTGAATGAACTCAGCCAGTTTGCCGGTGATAGACTCCTTGGCATCATCGTCCATAGCACCGTAGTTGTACATACTCTCGTTGGGATTGCTCTCTTCTGCATCAGCATCTGCTGTTTCATCATCGGTGAGTGCCTCGTCGAGATCAACAGCCTCAGCTGCTTCATCAAGAACTTCTGCCTCTTCAAGACCCTCCTCATCAGCGGGAGCATCAACTGAAGTATCAGTCTCATCACCCAGAACGGGAGCAGCTATCTCATCGGAAGTATCCTCAGCATCGGAAGTTTCAGCCTCAAGCTTAGCCTGTGCGTACTCGCTGTATGCATCTATGACTTCATCAAATTCGTCATAAGAAAGACCCTCTGCCATAGCCAGATATTCATCTCTTACAGCTGCATTCTCTTCATTCTCAGCCTTAGCCTCTGCCTCATCTTCCGCATCGGACTTGGTTATCCTTACAGCCTTATATTTTATGAAATTATCCTCAACATATTTCTTAAGCTCATCATCGCTGACTGCCTCGGTGCCCTCTGCGCCATAGAAATAATCGAACAGTCTGGTACGCATGGTCTGTGCCCTGTATACCTGCTTTATAGACTCCTTGGAGATGCCCTCGGATTCCATCAGTTCGCTGTTAGCTTCCCAGACACCTGCAACATTATCGCTTATAGCCTTTGTTTCATCCTCTGTCAGTGTAAGACCCAGCTTCTCGAACTCATAGGATATAGCTGCATATTCCCTGGTCGCTTTTCTTGCCTGCTCAACGAGATAGTCGCGCATCTTCTGGCCTTCGATATCGCCGTCAAGGTCAAGTTCGGCTGAACCTGAAGAATAGTAAGCCATGGTCATCTGGTAAGACATCTCGTTATACAGATTATAGATGTAAACACCTGCATTTACCTTTTCACCGTTATTATATGTCATGGCATATCTCGTATCCGAGCAGCCTGTCATACTAAACATCATCGCAGAAGCTGCAAGAGCTGCAACTGCTTTCTTCAATTTATTCATTTAATTCAGATCCTTTCCTGCTTTTTATATCAAAACAGACTTTAACCAATACATTATACTACATTTGTCCGAATAAGTCAAGGGTTGACAACAAATTTTTAAAAATGAGAAGGCTTCACTCTGACTATGGATATATTATATTCGTTCACACCACATCGTTCAGCTTTGTTTTCAGTGTTATCTTATTTCCCCGTGAGGATATTATGCCCGCATCGTTCAGGCGCTTTATCTCTCTCATCATGGCACTTCGGTCACAGCAGAGATAGTCTGCCAGTTCAGAAAGAGATACGGGCAGGGTCTGTTCGGTGCGCTTGTCCTTGTCAAGAAAATAGTCAAAAACTGTCAGCAGCTTTTCACGGATAGTCCTGCGGCTGAGGATATCGATGTGGGCAACACTGCGCCTTGCAGCGGTCCCCAGCAGAAAATCTATGAGGTCAGCGTGCTTGTCACAGCTTTTGCCGCAGCAGTGGATAAGTCTGCCGTAATCGACATAAGATATCATACACTTTGTTTTGGCGATAGCATAGCAGCCGCCCAGACCCTGTTCGGGAAAGATACCTCCGCCGAATGCATCACCCTCACGGCAGATATCAAGTATGCTCTTCTGGCCGTCGCTGTTGACATTGATCAACAGGACAGTGCCTTCCAGCACAATGGCCGTTTCCATGGTATCCCTCAGGTGTCGCAGTATCATCTCACCTTTTGAATATGTATGCGTATGAGCCATATAGCAGGTATCCGCGCTGCCGTTGGGTTCTATGGAAAAGCCATTTTCAAGCAAAAGTTTATTCATATTAACTCACCTTATAATGTGTTGAAATTTATTAAGAAATACTACATCTTGTATTATATCACAAAAATGTGCCTTTTGCAACAGACATAGAAAAACTTTTGTAGTATAATCAAAATTACCGACAAATTGGATATTATTTTTGACAAAGCATACTATACTTCGGAGGAATTTGAAATGAAGATCATCAAGAGAAATGGTGCAGAAGAGATCTTTGACAGCGAAAAGATCTTCAATGCGGTACGCAAGGCAAACATCGCAGGAGAGAAAGGACGTATCAGCGATGATGAGATAGCTGATATCGCTGATTATGTAGAATACAAGTGCAACAAGCTGGGCAGAGCCGTATCAGTTGAAGAGATACAGGACCTGGTAGAAAACCAGCTTATGGCAAAGGGTGCCTTTGAACTGGCAAGACGCTATGTGAGATATCGTTTTTCCAGATCACTGGTAAGAAAATCAAACACTACAGACGACAAGATACTCAGCCTTATAGAATGTGCAAACGAGGAGGTAAAGCAGGAGAATTCCAACAAGAACCCCACCGTCAACAGCGTACAGCGTGACTACATGGCGGGCGAGGTAAGCCGCGACCTGACCAAGAGGCTGCTGCTCCCCCCCGATATCGTTGAGGCCCACGAGAACGGCATAATACATTTCCACGATACCGATTACTATGCGCAGCATATGCACAACTGTGATCTGGTAAATCTGGAGGATATGCTGCAGAACGGCACTGTCATCAGTGAGACCCTTATCGAGAAGCCTCACAGTTTCTCCACAGCCTGCAACATCGCTACTCAGATAATCGCACAGGTAGCATCGAACCAGTACGGCGGACAGAGCATAAGCCTTGCACACCTGGCACCCTTTGTTCAGGTATCAAGGGTTAAGATAAGGAAAGAGCTGGAAGTTGAAATGGCCAAGCTGGGTGTGACACCTACTCAGGACAAGCTTGACCAGATAACCGAGGAAAGGCTCCGCAAGGAAATTACCAGAGGTGTACAGACCATACAGTATCAGGTAGTCACACTGCTCACAACCAACGGTCAGGCACCCTTTGTGACCGTATTCATGTACCTTAATGAGGCCAAGAACGAGCAGGAGAAAAAAGACCTGGCAATGATAATCGAGGAGACCCTTAAGCAGCGCACCGAGGGTGTAAAGAACGAATCGGGCGTATGGGTGACACCGGCCTTTCCGAAGCTTATATATGTGCTGGAGGAAGATAATATCGAGGAGGGCACCCCCTACTTCTACCTGACCAAGCTTGCCGCCAAGTGTACCGCCAAGAGAATGGTGCCCGATTACATCTCAGAAAAAGTCATGCTGAAGCTGAAAGTTGACAAGAACGGTGAAGGTCACTGCTACACCTGCATGGGCTGCAGAAGCTTCCTGACACCCTATGTTGATGAGAACGGCAAGCCCAAGTATTACGGCAGATTCAACCAGGGCGTTGTTACTATAAATCTGGTCGATGTGGCACTTTCCAGCGGCAGGAACATGGAGACATTCTGGCAGGTTTTCGATGAAAGACTTGAACTTTGCTACAGGGCGCTCATGTGCAGACACGAAAGACTTAAAGGCACGCTTTCAGATGCAGCACCTATCCTCTGGCAGTACGGTGCGCTGGCAAGGCTGAAAAAGGGGGAGCCCATAGATAAACTGCTTTACGGCGGTTACTCCACCATATCTCTTGGCTATGCGGGACTTTACGAATGCGTTAAATACATGACAGGCAAGAGCCACACCGATGCTGAGGCAAAGCCTTTCGCCATTGAGGTAATGCAGCACATGAACGATGCCTGCAAGAAATGGAAAGCCAAGGAGAACATAGACTTCTCCATTTACGGCACTCCCCTGGAGTCCACCACATACAAGTTCGCTAAATGCCTGCAGAAACGTTTCGGCATAATAGAGGGTATTACCGACAAGAGTTATATAACAAACAGCTACCACGTTCACGTTACCGAGGAGATAGACGCTTTCACCAAGCTGAAATTCGAGAGTGAGTTCCAGCACCTTTCTCCCGGCGGTGCCATAAGCTATGTGGAAGTTCCCAATATGCAGAAAAATATACCCGCAGTACTGAAAGTTATACGCTTCATCTACGATAACATCATGTATGCAGAACTGAACACAAAGAGCGACTACTGTCAGTGCTGCGGATTTGACGGCGAGATACAGATAGTCGAGGACGACGGAAAACTCATCTGGGAATGCCCCCAGTGCCACAACCGTGACCAGAACAAGATGAACGTTGCAAGACGTACCTGCGGATATATAGGTACCCAGTACTGGAACCAGGGCAGGACTCAGGAGATACGGGACAGAGTGCTGCACCTGTAAGACACGGGAGGTCGTATGATAAAGCTAAGGCCTGTTGACAGGAACAATATTGATGATGTGCTTGCTTTGCAGGTGCGTGATGACCAGAAGACATTTGTTTCCACTGCTGCGGAGTCATTGGCTCAGGCATATGTATATCCTGAAAATGCATTTCCCTTTGCAGTGTATGATGATGATGTCATGGTCGGTTTCATTATGATGGGCTATTACGAACTAAAGCATTACTATACTCTATGGAAATTTCTCATAGACAAGAAATATCAGCGCAAAGGCTTCGGCAGACAGGCACTGCTGCTCGGCATAGGATTTCTTAAAGAAAAATTTGACGTACATGAGGTATACACAGGTGTTATTCCCGATAATATGGCAGCAAAAGCGCTGTACAGTTCTGTCGGTTTCAGGTACACAGGCCTTACAGAGAACGGCATGGAAGAAATGTGCTGTAAGATAAGCTAGATACACTTTAAAGATATCCCCCATTTCGGGGGATATTTGCTATAGGAAAAGAGGTTCGGCAATATGTTTTACGGTGAGATAAAAAACAACGATATCGCTGATGGTCTGGGAGTGAGAGTAAGCCTGTTCGTTTCGGGGTGCAGGCATTGCTGCAAAGGCTGCTTTAATGAGATGACCTGGGATTTCAGCTACGGTCAGCCCTTTACCTCTGCGACCGAGGAGCAGATACTCGATATGCTGAAGCCTGACTACATCGACGGCTTTACACTTCTCGGCGGAGAGCCTATGGAGCCTGAGAACCAGAGGGTGCTGGTGCCTTTTCTCCGCAGGGTAAGGGAGGCTTTTCCCAACAAGGACATATGGTGCTACACAGGCTGTGTACTGGAGACCCAGCTGCTCTGCGAAAGTAAATGGCACTGTGAGGTCACTGATGAGATGCTCTCGATGATAGATATACTTGTGGACGGCGAGTTCGTTCTGGAAAGGCGGAATATCTCGCTGGCCTTTCGGGGCTCGGATAACCAGCGTATAATCGACCTGAAAAAGACCCTTGCCTCGGGGGAAACTGAGGTACTGCATTACGATTGATAGGGTTCCCGCAGAGATGCTCTGCGGGATCTTCTATTTATGAAATATCGGTAACTAGGGTATTTCACAAGCTTGTCCGCCGCAGAAATACAAGCGTATTCCACAAACGCACACTAAATTAGTTAGTAAAGTTTGTACATTTGACTATTGACTAATTTTGAGAAATTAGGTATACTTTTTAAGGTGCTGAAATCAGGGTAAATTAACCGATGTTCGGCGTACTATAAATCAAAAGGGGTCTACACGATTATGACAAAGGTTGTAAAATTCGGCGGAAGCTCACTGGCAAGCGCTGAACAGTTCAGAAAAGTTAAGGATATCATCGCTGCTGAGGATTCAAGAAGATTTGTTGTTCCCTCTGCACCAGGCAAGAGATTTTCTGCCGATACAAAGGTAACAGATATGCTCTACGGCTGCTATGATCTGGCAGTAAAGGGCAAGGACTTCACCAAGGAATTTGAGGCTATCAAGGAAAGATACAACGGTATCATCAGCGAGCTGGGTCTGGATATGAGCCTGGACAGCGAGTTTGAGGTCATCAAGGCTTGCTTCATCGGTAAGGCAGGCAGAGATTATGCTGCTTCCAGAGGTGAGTTCCTCAACGGTATGGTACTTGCTAAGTATCTGGGTTACAATTTCATAGATGCTGCCGACGTTATCTACTTTGATGACAGAGGACAGTTCGATTCCGTAAGAACAAACAAGGCTATGGCTGAAAAGCTTGAGGGTCTGGACAATGCAGTTATCCCCGGTTTCTACGGCTCTATGCCCAACGACACTATCAAGACCTTCTCAAGAGGCGGTTCTGACGTTACAGGTTCTATCGTTGCTGCCGCAGTAAACGCTGACCTGTATGAGAACTGGACAGATGTTTCAGGCTTCCTGACCACCGATCCCAGGATCGTAAAGGACCCCGCACCTATCACCACTATCACTTATAAGGAGCTGAGAGAGCTTTCTTACATGGGCGCAGGTGTTCTGCATGAGGACGCTATCTTCCCTGTAAGAAAGGCAGGTATCCCGATAAACATCAAGAACACCAACAAGCCTGAGGACGTTGGCACACTGATAGTTGAGTCCACTTCCCAGAAGCCCGCATATACCATCACAGGTATCGCAGGCAAGAAGGGCTTCACTGTTGTAAACATTGAAAAGGATATGATGAATGCTGAGCTGGGCTTCGGCAGAAAGGTGCTGGAAGTTTTCGAGAAGAACGGCGTAAGCTTCGAGCATATGCCTTCAGGTATCGACACCATGTCCATCGTTGTTCAGCAGGAAGTTTTCGCTGATAAGGAGCAGGAGATACTTGCAGGTATCCACCGCAACTGCCACCCCGATTCTATCGACATCGAGACAGACCTGGCACTCATCGCTGTGGTGGGCAGAGCTATGAAGTCCAACAGAGGTACAGCAGGCAGGATCTTCTCTGCACTGGCTCACGCACACGTTAACGTTAAGATGATCGACCAGGGCTCCAGCGAGCTGAACATCATCATCGGTGTGAGCGAAAGTGATTTCGCAACAGCTGTAAAGGCAATCTACGATATTTTCGTTGAAACAAAGCTCTGATATAGGGCATTTTGATAAGATAAGCGAAGTATAGATAAGCAGTAGCCCGCTGTGTTATGCAGATCCCCGAATAGAAGTTTTGCCCCTGAGTGTTACAGAACGCTCAGGGGCATTATTTATCTTACATGATACATCATTTTGAGTCGCTGAGCCTCATTGGCATCAAATCCGAATTTTTCATAAAACGGTATCTTATCAGGCATTGCACATAATTCAACAAAAACATGAGTTTCATCGATGCCGTTATCATTGACAAATTTCAACAATTCGTTTATAAGCAGCCTGCCAATACCTTTGCCCTGATATTCAGGTCTGACGATAACATCTTTGATGTAGTAACACAAACCCATGTCACCTATCATTCTTGCCATTGCTATGACCTTGTCATCATCATATACAGAAACTCTGAACAAAGTGTGCTGCATAGCAAGTCTTGTCTGTTCTAATGAGGGTCCTTGCCCCATACATTCTCCCATAATAATATAAACTCTTCAGCAGTCAACTCATTGTATCTGATCGTATATTTCATATTAAACACCTCACTATATACCTAACTGCTACAAAATCGATTATAGCACACCTCATATTCGCTGTCAACAGCATGAAATCTTATTGACATATTGGCAATTTTACAGGTAAATTATGACAGTTTCTTCATTATGGTTGACTTGAAGTATTAAATGATGTATAATTAAATCTGACAGAACACGGCGAGAGGAGGGCTGGATATGAAGATCATCGAAGCGCTGAAAGTTCTTTATGCAGATAGTGATGAAAAGGTGATCTTTACTGACACCAGCCTCATGGTGCGCTGGAGGAGCAGTGATGACCTTCCCGATTGGCTGGATACCGAAAAAATGCGGCCTGCTGCTCACGAATATGTACATCTTCCCATAACTGAGAAGCTTGTGTGCAGATATTTCGGGGATAACTGCGAGATGACCATGAGCATCACCCCTATGTCCGAGGACGGTGAACAGGTAGGCTACCTGATACACTGCCTGAATGAAAAGGAAGTTGATACTCTTGCCATGCAATCAACTCTTAAAGACCGTCTAAGGAACTGCCTTGATGCCATACGTTTCCAGACAGGCAGCATACTTGGCCTGCTGAGTAACCACAAAGAACACTGGGCAGAAAGAAACATCGATGACATTGAACAATTAAATAAAGATGCCTATTCGGGTGTTATAAAAGTAATGGCGGCTACTGCCAATTATGAGGAGATAAGCGTTTACCTCGGTGACAGCATAAGGGTCGAGGAAAAGTTCATATCCGCTGTGCTGGCTGACCTTTCTGAAAGAGTTCGGATACGTGCAGAGCAAAAGGGCTATATCTTTGAGAGCGATGTCAAAGAAATGGTACACATGAAAATGAACACCGCCCGACTTGAAGCCGCGCTTTCAAACCTCATAGTAAATGCATATATGTATAACCATAAACCCGAAAAAATATGCAGATTGAATCTTATACGCAAAGACGGTGAAGTTATACTTGCGGTCACCGATAACGGCGACGGTATTCCCGAAGAGAAGCTGAAGAAACTGAAAGAACCACTTGTGTACAACAGCAATAACGATCTGAATGAATCCCTGGGACTTACCGTGGCCATGCTTTACTGCCAGCGTTTCGGCGGAAGACTTGAGATAGAGAGTGAGGTCGGCAAATATACCACTGTTAAAATGATATTTAAGGACCCCGGAAAATATATACCAGGAGAGTTCAGGCAGTATTACCCGCCAATCATATTTGCATTGGATAACACCGGCTGTATACTTGGAAAATGCTTCGGCTATTACAACGATGACACATATTCAAAGAAAAAGAGAATGGAGCAGATGTCAAAAAAATGAAAAAACAAATGATATCAGCGCTTTGCGCTATTATGATGACAATGGGGCTTTTATCTGCCTGCGGCGACAGCAGAGATAATAAAGCAAAAAAGGCTGACAGTTCAGGCAGCGATAAAACGACGGAAAGCGTTGATATCTCCTCTGATGATGAAACTATCATCGACGTTGAAACTACTGACAGTTCTGAGATGACCCCTGCTATGTGGAGAGTTGAGGGCGATAATGGCGCTGTGATAACACTTGCAGGTTCGATGCACGCACTGAACGAAAGCGACTATCCCCTGCCCGAGGAAATGATGAATGCCTTTGAGTCCTCTGAGATACTGGCCGTTGAAGCTGACCTTTCCAAGGGAGATGATATAAACTTCCAGTCTTCCCTGCTGGCTAGTATGTATTATGATGACCCCACGGAAACTCTTCATGACCACATCTCACAGGAAGCTTACGACGAACTGGATCGCTACATGGGCGAATATTCAATTTCGCTGAGCCAGTATGACAACATGATGCCCTGGGCTGTCAGCAACATTGCAGACAACCTGCCTTTGCAGTTCAGCGGACTTTCTGCGGATATGGGCATAGACCGATATCTGACAGAAAAAGCCAAGGACAGCGGCAAAGAAGTTTATGAGGTTGAGGGGCAGGAATTCCAGATCGACCTGCTGATGAACTTTTCTGATGATATCTACGAGATGATGTTCCTGACCTGCAAAAACAAGACCAAGCAAAATCAGGTGCAGCTGCTTATCGATACCCACAACGCCTGGAGAAAAGGCGATATGGACGCCCTTGAAGAACTCAGCGACGATACAGCAGAGATCCCCGACGACTACAAAGCCACCCTTGATGAATACTACGACCTTTTCCTATACAACAGAAACCGTGTCATGGCTGACTCAGCGGAGGAATTCATCAAAGGTGACAAGAATGTTTTCTTCATGGTAGGCGCTGCCCACTACGGAGGAGATAAAGGTATCATAGCACTGCTCGAAAAAGACGGCTATAATGTCGAAAGGATAGAATACTGATAGCAGTGCTTTAAAAATCAATTTGAAAAAGGACAGGTATCGTTCAGATATCTGTCCTTTTATCGTAATGTCAGTTTTGATCTATGACGCCCACAAGTACTCCCCTTGCGTTGTCAAATTCATAAGTACAGGTGGACAGCAGTAAAAGATGCTTGTCAAACAGCTGTTCTTTTTCGTAGTTTTCTGTGAAGTCAGCAAGCGAAAAAAGTGTATCGAGATAATCCTGCTTATCGCTTTCTGTCATCAGAATTGTATTGTAAACGGGTGATCTGCTTTTAACGTTCAGATATGCGAAGAAATGCACGGTGTAAATACTATCGCTGACAATAAGTTGCCCTGTGCTGTGTGAATCAAAATAAGCTTTGTCCTTGAAGGAGTTTATCCGTGAAAACATAAGGGGACTATCAGTATAATGATGACCGTAAACAATAGAAACAAGATCTGAAAAATCTCCCGCACAGCGATAGTCAAGAAAAGGTACGCCAAGGATATCAGCGGTGCCGTCTATGGAATGGGAAAGATAATAGTTGTTGTCATCGCACTGCACTATGGGGTAGTCTATCCCGGTATCGGGAATATATACCCAGCCCACGACATCATCGTTCAGGTCTTCGGCTTTTTCAAGATATTCTTCGCCTGCTTCGGCCTTTACTTCGTCTTCATTTATCTCAGGACGTATCTGCCTGACCATTTCATTTAAGCTGTCACTGTCCTTCTGAAGCTCCTGTTCAGGGAGATATACATCTTCACAATAGCGGAAGGCAGCATAACCAAAGGCTATGAACATGGCAGACAAAACCACTGCGATAATGTATTTTTTCATGCCCTGTGCTTTTCCTTTTTCAGTTTCGCTGTCAGAAGCGCTGCCATGACCAAAACTGCTACACCTGCCAAAGCCATGCATATTAGCCAGAATTTCCCGTTTACTGCAAGTATGCCGGTATTTGGCGGAGCATAGTTTTCATCAACCGCCGCATAGAAGATCCACTTGAATTCAACTTCTCCCTCCACATGGCCTGAACCGTCAGGACCCACCAGAACGTGTTCACCGTCTTTGTCGATAAGGCGGTGTCCGTTGTTGACATCATGCAGAACGTCAAGGTCATTCCATATAATGGTACAGGTCAGGGTATGGCTCTCCCCGGGGGCATAATACCCGCAGTCTTTGACTTCATTAGTCATGTCAAAGCTGCCGTCCCCTGTTATAGTGCCGTGGTAGAACTCCTCGCCGTCAAGGGAAAATCTGCATTCACAGCCTTCTTCAAGATCTATCTGTCCATCTTTCCAAAGAGGCTCAACGTAGAAATAGATATTGTAGGCTTTGTCATCACGAAGATTTATAAGCTGGATATCTTTTTGGTAAGTAACATTGTAGTCCATATTCTCTACACGGAAAAAATATTCTCCCGTATCAGAGCTTACTGCATTGCCCTCGCTGTCCATAGCGGTCAGCCTTTCCGGAAGGCCCTTTACAGCGCCTTCCGGCAGCATGACCACGGCATATGCCGTTAATTGGAAGGATAAGAAGAGGAATGTACTGCATAAAACGATGAACAAGGCTTTTATTCTCATGCTACATTCCTCCTGTCATTAGCATTATATCAATCAGCCCAGGTGACCTTGCCATTTGTATCGCTTACAGCCGTGCCCTGCTTACCGTTGACGGTACTGCCATTTTTCCATGAAGCAGCCGTTTCATTGGTGTAGTTCTTGTCCTCATCGACAGATGCCTGGATGCTTTCGAGAATTACATCAAGGTCATAATCCAGTTTGGTATAAGCGCTGTTCTGTACTTCGCTGCCCAGGGTGACGCTGTTGATGAGTGTGCCCTTTGTTTCTTCACCTGCGGGAAGTACATAGTTGTAATAGTATTTGTCATCATCGGCACTATAAGTATAATTGTCCTTTGCATTTTCATCAAAGGCCACATAGACCACGATATCGTCCTCAGAAGAAGCGGCGTCCTGACCTGCGTATGTTATCCTGATACCCTTAGCCTCGGCGAAAGAGGTCGTCTTGTTATCTACAGCGGGCTCAGCTGTGGGATCATCAGCTTCAAGTTCCTTTACGAAAGTCCAGGTCACGCTGTCATCTTCACCGTAAGTGAATACATAGGCTTCCCCTGTGGTGGGTATATTTACCTTTGCAAGGTCAACAGAGTCTGTCTCGCCGCTGTCAGCCTTGAATGCAACAGCATCGTCCTCAAGTTCGACACGATAATACTTTCCACCCTTAACATAATAGCCGTCATATCCGTATTCCACCGATGTGAGTTTGTTGTCATCATCAACGGTCTTTTTAACTTCTCTGCGGAAAAGATAAAGTCCGTCCTCTGTAAAAGGATCCTCGGAAGCTTCCCTTGCCTCCTCAGCGACCTTGTTTTTGTTGTAGATGACAGATCCGCCTGCCTGGGCTGCCTTTGCCTCATCTTCAGTTATCTCGGCCGCATTCTTTGCAGCAAGGTCAGCAGACGCAGCAGCTGAAGCAGTAACAGGTACACCCTTGCCTGTAACAGTGAATGAATGTCCCAAAGACAGATTTACCAACGAATCTATATTGCCTGTATTTACAGCGCTGACATCCTTGTTTACCTCCTGTCCCGGAGTCCAGGACTCGGGAGGAGTAAAGCTCTCGGTTATGGCCACGTTGTAATCGGCCTCGGCTGAAAGTCTGTTGGTAACTTCATCCTGAGAAGTGAACCAGGCAAAAGTTGCCCCCGCCACTACAAATGCTGCAATACCTATAGAACCTGCAAGCAGTTTATTTTCGTTCTTTTTATTATTTTCAGGTCTGTTCATAAGATCTACTCCTTTACATTATTCTCCCTTTCATCGGGTACTGTGCTTTCTTCTGAGGAACTGTCATTTTTCAAGTCAAAATATTTGCTCATCAGCCTGAATGCCAACCATAGCATAAATGCAAGCGGCAACAGATAGTACCAGCGAAGCTGAACAAATCTTATGATATATCCAAGCTTTGGTATACTGAAACTGACTTTCCCGATGACCCTGTCCTCATCGACAAGAAAGCTGTCCTCAGTGTTATTTGCGTCACCCTTTGTCCTGAAACAGGTGATACCTGTGTTCTGATAGTCAGTGAGCTTCTGCGTTACCCTGTGGGTAAGGTATGCTTTGCTGTCAGCTGAGGGAACAAAGGTGATAACATCACCCACACATATCTTATCAGCACCCTCTATCCTGACAACTACCATGTCACCCACTTTGTATGCAGGCTCCATTGAAGGTGTCAGCACGGTATAGTGCCTGAAACCGAATATGTTTTTTTCAGGAGAATTGTTTACTACAAATAATATCGCCGCGACGATCATACCTGCGCACAGTATACAGATGATCACCTTTCTTACGACGTTGTAAATGAGGGCAGCTTTCGTAGATGGCGGCCCCTTATTGATGTTGTTCATTGCTATTTCCTCCCCTTATATCCGAGATCTGTTTTTCAAGCAAATGATCGGCAGCTATCAGCAACAGTATGACAAGCACTGCAGTTATCGTGCCGTAAGGGCTTTTCAGAAAACGCACAAGCTTCCCTGCCTCAGGCAGAACGAAAACACATTTGCCTATGAAGTTTTCTTCTGTAACAAGCTCTGGGTCTTCCTCATAGTTACCGTCCCCCTTGGTAACAAAGCCCGAACTGTCTTCCCTGACTACCCTGTGGGTCACAAAAGCACCGCCCGAAGTGCGGAATGTTATGATATCACCTGAAACTATACTGTAAAGATCTGCCTTTTCGTACACCAGGATAACACTATCAGCCTTAATTTGCGGTGCCATGGAAGCTGTTCTGACGATGTAGGCCCGTAACCCTGACAATACCATTACAACTGCAGCCAAAGCAGCAGCAGCGCATAGCGTGATGACAGTATTCAGCAGAAATCTCAGGTGTTTTTTTACAGCACTATCTCCAGGCTTCTTCATAGGTCATTCGCCCGCCGCTTTCGCCGTTTGCAGATACAGCTTCCGAATACACGAAAATATCATACTCATCTGCATTAACTGTATCATCATCGGGGAACACCGTTTTTACCCATTTTATCAGCGAAGCTGTAGCCTGCCCCGCAGGTACCGCTTTTGTGTAGTAATAGAAGCCGTCAGCCTCTCTATAGACCCAGCCCTCGGGCAATACAGACTCAGGGTAGTCTGCGGCATTTATATAAGCGCTGTCGTTATCTTTGTCGTCATCATTAGAAAACCACGAGATATCCCTTATCTGTGAAGAAGAAAACTCCAGCCTTACCCTGATGTAGCAGTCTTCTTCACCGGTATTGCTGATACAAACGCTTTTCTGGAAAGGCTCGTCATTTTTCTCAGGAGGCGGATCAAAGTTTTCCGTAACGGATATCATCACCCTTTTATCCTGAGTTTCCTCGTTTTCTCCCGTAAAGCTGTTGGTCACATGATCGGTGCTCATAAAAAATGCAAGGGTGTAGAACACCAGCACCAGAACGAATGATGATGCTGCCAGAATGATGTACTTCTTTTTTAACCTGAATTTCATGGCGCACACCTCATTCCTCGTCCGTGTAGCTTATCTTGTTGTCAGCAAAGGCAGTATAGTCGTTAGGTAGGTTTTCTTCAAGGTGATCCAAAAACGACACTGTGACAATGTCCTCAGGGGTAATAGTGACCGTTGCTCTGGAAGCACTGCTTATTATAGCATGGTCGTCGCCCTCAACTGTCAGGCTTACAGATGTGTAATTTATGACAGATAATTCCTCCACCATATAGGTACCTATGGGAAGCCCGCTAAGCTGTGTTTCCTTGGAAGCTTCAACATCGGAACTATCAAAGTTTACAGCACAAATGTATTCAGGCCCGTTTCTGATGATATTCCCGTTTTCATCTCTTGTCTGCGTTGCCTTGAACATGAATGTGGGATATCCTTTTGACACATCAATGCCGTCTATGGTCTTTCTTATGATGATATCTCCCGCAGCTTTTTCATTAGGGATATCTATCCTGACCACGTCATCATTTTTATACAACCACTTATCCAGAACGTTTTCCAGTTTCACATATTTCCCTGTCCTGCTTTCATACTTTACTGTATAAATGCTGTCAGGTTTATGGTCATCAGCACTTATATGTATAAATGTGCTTATTTCAGGCTTTACATATCCGTTGGGTGCTTTGGTCTCCTCGATGAGGTAATATCCGCCTGCAAGACCACCGCTGAAGAACACACCGTTTTCATCAGAGATATCATTCTGATGACCTGCCAGAAGGTTCTTGCTGACAATTGCGCTGTCTGTCTTGTATATGGTAAATGTACCGCCTTTAAGCGGAATGCCCTCTGTGTCTGTCTTTCGGAATATTATGCCTTCAGGTCTGTCTTTTATGGTCAGTGTGCCTCTTTTTTTGTCGGCAGACAAAACCGTGGTGATATTTTCAGCATCTTCTGGCGAAACGTTGATATCCAGCTTTTCGCTTTCATCAACATTTATAACTACGGGTGCTGACAGCACTGTATACCCCTTAGGGGCTGATACCTCTGTCAGCTTATAGCTGTGCCCCGAATTGAGATAACCGTCTGTTACATGACCCTCTTTATCAGAGGTGAATTTCTTGAGGATAACATCGCCCTCAGTTATATCTGTCAGGGTAAATACCGCCCCGCTTAACGGTGTACCTTCAATGGACAGCTTTCTTATCTCTAGATGATCCCTTGAATTGGAAATGGTATCGGTTCTGACATTGTGTCCTGTTCCGCCTATCTCGCCCTGTTCATAGCCTACAGTGTAATCGTAGATACAGGCCTCACCATTAAGGTCCTCAGCATTAAGAGATACTCTGCCTCCTGGCGGGTAAGGCTGACAATCGGTCACAACCGATGTATCCCCGTTCCAGTCAGCAGGCTGTACTGAGTCGGGTATGACTTCCATGGCGACATATTCGGCTGCCTCCTCCTCATCATTGAAATAGTAAATGGAGGTGTTTGGCGAAACAAGTTCCCTGAACGTATCTGCCACATATCTAAGTTCGCCATTTTCCTTATGGAACAGCGCTATGCAGATAGTATCGTGTGAAGTAGTGTATTCACTGTCTGACCATTCTTTATTGACGGTGATACCAAAGCCTTTCTGATTGACAACTATCATGTGGGCGTCGTTGTTTTCACGTATCTCACCTGTATTGATGACTCCGTCTTCTACCAGATTATAAGTTGCACCGCCCTCATTTGTCACACGCTCATAGCTTTTCCACTGATAACCGGGCGGCATTTTTGAAGGCAGTTCTTCGACATGGAATACTGTCTTCGGCAGCAGATCTTCTATCACCACAGAAAGACCGTTGGATATACCAGCCACCGAACCGTTGTTGCCCGATATACTGCAAACTGTCTTCTCTTTACCTATCTTTGAAAGCTTGCCGTTTATATAGGCATAGTAGTTCCAGTCATCGTCAACGACATAGTATTCGCCTTTCTGATAGGGTACAACGTTTCCGTTTTCATCTAAAAATCCTATCTGGAACTCAAATCCAGTCTTATCGTTATCCACAGTATGGCCATCCTTATCGACTACCTGCTTGGTTATGACAAGCTTTGTCAGGTAATCAGGGTCAACATGATTTTCGTAGATAACACGCTTGCGGTTGGTTATAGTATCTGTCTCAGAGGGAATGTCATAATATGTCAGTGACCCGCTTTCATCATGATCACTGGTAAATGCCCTCTGAGAGTTGATATTGACATAGTCATACTGCTCATTCAGCACAGCAAGTTCAACGAAGTAATACTCGGTATCATGGTCGGGCATAGTGAATTCTGCCTTTTCATCAGCACGCAGATAAAAGACATTTTCATACGCTGTGCCGTTTATAACAGCTGTTGGCGAATAATCTATCAGTCCATTCTGACCCTCATAGTGCGCTTTCATTTGAGGGTCGTCAGGGTTTTCGTAAAGTACGAACTCATCTGTTCCCTCGGTTCTGTAGTAAAGCTGGTAAGCATATCTGTTGTTGCAGTAATCTGTGGTCTTTGTGCCTGTCAGCCGCTTTTCAAGAAAAACGCTGTTTTCTGAAACTGTAGCAAGATTAAAGCGAAGCTTCAGGTTTGAAGCACCTGCACCGCGTTCCATGTAAAATATCTTCATGGTATGAGAACTGTAATCCTTGAAGATGCCCTCACCGCTTTGGAAACTGCCGTCGTCCTTGAAGTACGTGTTTACCTTGCTTTCGTCCCAGGGAGAACCGTCGGGGAACACGCCTGCCTCTCTGAAGCTGTCCATAAGCGATGTGACGGTGTAGGTATCTTTGGTGTAGCCGTCGTAAGTCATTACACGGCCTGTGCTGAAATCTACCGAACCTGTCAGCGCATCATGCACACCGCCCAGGTCAAGCACAAGCACATCATCGATGAACAGCCAGAAATCGTCATCGCCCGTGAATTCAAATATCAGCGGATTTCCGTTTTCATCACAGCCGTTCTCGGGTATCATGAATGTTGCTTCTATGGACATACCGAAGTAAAAATCAGCACTATTCTGTACATAGATAGTTTCGCCCTTTCTGGGGTCATCGGAAGATAATTCGTTTGAATCGCTGTCATAGCTGTTCACAGCAGTGTCGTCAGTTTTGCTGACCTGGTCAAAGGGCAGAAAATTCCCTCTGAAGTATTCAGCTGATGACAAGCTGTTTGGGGAAGCAAGTTCCTGATAGACAGTAAAGTCATAAACTCCTCCATAACCTTCCTCTGACGCGGTTGCACCTGTGCCGTTGGCATTCATGAGGAAAGCTGAGTTTTCAAAACAGCTGTATTCAAAATACCCTGTTTCATCGTAGGTGCTTTTTATAAAAAGGTGATTTGCTTCGTATTCGGGAACATTTGTGCTTGCTGTAAACAGCGGTGCAAGAGATGTTCCGTTATTCATTACAGGAAATCCGTCGCTGCCAAGCATACTATTTACCAAAGCGGTCGCACCGCCGCCTGCGGTGTAGCTGTAATTTCCCATAATACTGCGCTGATAGGACGTGTTGTAATCATACATCTTTATCGTTATGCCCGCAGCCTTGCTGTCAACCGTTTCAACAGGAATGAACTTTTCCTCAGGCCTTTCCACTGCAAAGCACATCTGCAGGGCCTGTGTATCAGGAACAGGCATCAACCTGAGGTCATCGGTGTAAAGATAACCGTACCAGCTCCAGACACTTTCGTCCCAGGCTTCTATAGTCGATCTGTAATCGCCGTTCTCTCTGCCTGACAGAGTAACACCAATGGTGCTGTTCTGCAGCAGCTGTCCCTCAGAGGGTGCCAGGTACATTCCTGTTACGGGATTATAGAACTCATAGTAACCTGAGTCACCGTACTGTATGAACTGCCAGTAGAGGCTATCAGCTCCCGCGGCGCCGTCCTTCCACTGTATGACATCGCCACTTTCCCACACCTTTACAAGGTCGCCATTGCCGTTAATGGCATAGCTAAAATAGCTGCCGTTTTCATAGACCTTGGCATAAACCACTACGTTAACTCCGTCATGCAGGCTGACAGTGTCTGATACGCTCACTTTTTCTGCTGTATTTACTATGGACTTAAGCTTTGTGTCAGCTGATGGTGAAGCAAGTACGAACCAGTCATTGTTGTTCTGGATAATAAAAGAACGGTTTGGACCAAAACCTGCCGTGTAGCTGCTGTTTGTGCGGGAAATGGCATAGCCGCTTGCATTACGAAAGCGCAGCTTGTTTTCACGGTTTGTACCTGAAGCGCCGTTGTTGTCGATAATAATGTGGGAATTAGTGGTTGGAGTATCCAGCAGTTGCAGGGCAGAATTGGTTATAGTAAGGTACTTCAACATACCGTCGACCTCAGTGGTGATGTAGTAATAACCTCCCGTCTGATAGGAAAAATGCCAGATCGGCACATCATCATCTGAGAAAAAATACTGGGTATACAGCTCAGCGTCACTTCCCTCAGATATATACTTTTCATCTGAGATGTAGTCCTCGCTAAAGAAAGTCTTCTGTGAAGAGGCAAGGCGATCTGTTCTGCCTGATACATAGGAAGACATAAGTACAGCTACTGTATCACCTGTGCCTTCGGTGCTTTCATTACCGTCAAACCAGGCTATCGCATAGTCCTGACCGTCTAACACATCACCAATATTAGTACCGCCACCTGCGTCATAGAATACTATACCGTATCATTTTTGTATTCATTATTTTGTACTTAAGGCTCAAGGTTTATTTTCTGGCACGGTATTGTTCAGACAAATCTTGTCCCCAAAAAACAAAACAGGCTGCGAAAACTATGGTCTTCGCAGCCTGTGATCTTAATTATGTGATATACTTTTTTGCTGATGACATATATGTATTGCTTAGGGTATGATATGATCCATGTCTTTGCTGTCCCTATAAACATCTGACACCGCAGCACTGCAGGCATATACTTTTGCAGCACCCATTTCTTTCAGCCTTTCCGCACAGGCAGAAATTGTCGAACCTGTGGTGATGACATCATCGCAGATGAGAATGGTCTTCCCCTTTATATCGCTGTGGTGCTTTGCCGCTTTATAGACATTTTCAGCGTGCGATCTTCTTTCCTCTTTCTCCAGCTTGTGCTGTTCGGTGGTATCCCCCGAACGTTCAAGCAAAGAAAGATCAACGGGACGTGACAGCTTATCGGCCACAAAGCGGGCGGCTCTTTCAGCGTGGTTTTGTCCGCGGGCAAGCCTTTTTCGGCGGTGCATGGGAACAGCCGTGACAAGGTCGATATTTTCAGCTATACCACGATCTCTAAGCCTTTCAGCAAGCTTCTCAGCGCACAGCTCAGCAAAATTATTTACAGCTCCGCCATGTTTTGAACGGTAGATGAGGCCGATGACAGCACCCTCATAATAGAACACCCCTACAGCGCCCTCAGTGTTTTCTGCAAGAATAAGACCATCGAACATATCAGGCATATCTGCTGCGCATTCATCACACACCAGCTTATCCCAGACGATCACTTTTCCGCAGACCGCACAGCTGTTGGGCATGATGATATCCATCAGATATTTATACCTTGGATCCGTTGCCAGCATCTCATCACCTCCTAAAAAACTCCGCCCGAAAAAGGCGAGTACACATAAAGAACTATCTCAGGTCTTAATTTAAAGGTTGTGTAGAGTTTGGCTCTACACAGCCTTTCTTCTTACATAATACTGCCTGAAATCAGCCGTTGCGGTTGCTGTCACGACGTTGAAGCGGAAGTGAATATCCACCTGCTGAGTGCGGTTAGCCCTGCCGCCTTCGGGAGCGTGAACAACGATCTTGTCAATAAGCTCGTGCATGATCTCAGGGGTAAGCTCCGTGAACTCCTCATACTTCTTGACGATACCTACAAAGTTCATCACATCGTTTTTCTTCTGCTCCTTGCGGCTGATCGTTTCGGAGAGCTTTGCGGCATCGGCTTTCAGCTTGCTTTGCTCCGCTTCATATCTTGCCGACATCGTAGCGAAACGCTCATCGGAGATCTTACCCGATACATTGTCCTCATACAGACGCTCGAACAGGTCATCAAGCTCATTGATACGCTTTTCAGCGATCCTCAGTGCTTTTCTGGCGGTCTGCATCTCATTGTCCTGTGTTGCTGCGGAGCTTTCCATTGCCCTGCGGACAAATTCGTCCTCACTGTCCCTTACAAACTGCGAGAGCTTGTTCAGTTCACCGAGGATAATTTCGGTCAGCACACAAGTCCTGATATAATGGGCAGTGCATTCGTCCGAATCGTGTGCGTAGGTGGAACACATCATATGCTCCTGATTAGGCGATAAGGTCTGCGCCCTGCCGACATAGAGAGTGTTACCGCAGTCTGCACAGTAGACCATTCCTGCAAAGGGACTTACCGTACCGCTTTTCTGCCTTCTTTTCTTGTGGCTGCGTATCTCCTGCACAAGGTCAAAATCGTGCTGAGAAATAATAGGCTCATGGGTGTTCTCGATGATAAGCCAGTTCTCTTTCGGATTTTCATACAGCTTCTTGTTTTTGTAGGACTTGCGGTAGGTCTTGAAGTTGACTGTGTGACCGAGATAATCCATACGCTCAAGAATATGAATGACCGTTGCCATACCCCAGCGTTTTGTTTTGGCGTTCTGATTGCATACGTTCATACCTTTGGAACGGTAATATGCCGTCGGTGTCGGTATGCCGTCCGCAGTCAGGATATTGGCAATCACTGTCGGACCGTTCCCCTCAATACAGAGCTGAAATATTCTCCTTACCACAGCGGCAGCTTCTTCGTCAATGACCCATTGGTTTTTATCGGTGTCGGACTTCTTGTAGCCGTAGGGCGGGTGCGTTGCAAGCGGCTTGCCTGCCTGAGCCTTTGCTTTCTGGACGGCACGAATTTTCTTACTTGTATCACGAGCGTACCAGTCATTGAAAAT